>CAVPCP010000001.1:0-39917 GCA_963702415.1 uncultured Bacteroidales bacterium
AGTGTGGTGGTCCGATGAGCTGATACAACTGGCTGATATCTGTTTAAAATACAATATAATACTGCTTTCCGATGAAATACATTCCGATCTGATACTTCCGGGTATCACCATACTCCGGTGGCAAAGCTTTCGGACAAAATTGCTGAAATCACCGTTACATGTATTGCCCCAAGCAAAACATTCAATCTTGCAGGTCTTTCGACCTCTTCGGTGATCATTTCCAATCCTGTTTTACGAAAATACTTTAACTCAAAAACTGACCACCTTCATATAGGGAACGGTAATATTTTTGGAACAGTTGCTTCAATAGCAGCATATTCGGAAGGATATGAATGGATTAGCGAACTGATGGTTTATATCAATCAGAATGCGGATTATGTAATTGATTATTGCAGGAAAATGATACCTGAAATTTTACCGGTAAGGCCCGAGGCCACCTATATGATATGGCTCGATTGCAGAAAGCTTGGAATGACTGGAAAAGAACTCCAGGAATTCTTCGTGGGGAAAGCAAAAGTCGGGATGAATGAAGGATCCTGTTTCGGTCCGGGTGGTGAAGGTTTTATGAGGATGAACATCGGAACAACGAATAGTAACGTAAGAAAAGCGATGGAACAGATCGAAAAAGCTGTTTCATCGGTTCGATAACAGGTTATAATCAATGACTGAATGAATAACATAGTAAAAGTAAAACTGACCCTTGAGGACGGATCAGTCTATTACGGCAGGTCGTTCGGTGCTCTGACAACTGCCGCCGGTGAAGTTGTTTTCAACACAGCAATGACAGGGTATCCCGAAAGTCTGACTGATCCATCCTATAAGGGTCAGATACTTTGCCTTACTTATCCGCTGGTCGGTAATTATGGTGCTCCGGGGAAGACTGAAGAAAATGACCTTTACAGTTTTTATGAATCTTCGTCAATTCATATATCGGGTTTGATAGTTTCAGATTATTCGTTTGAATACAGCCATTGGAATGCCAGTGAAAGCCTTGATGAATGGCTTAAACGTAACTCAGTGCCCGGAATTTTTGGAATCGATACACGAGCCCTGACAAAAAGGATAAGGGAGAAAGGTGCGATGCTGGGCAAAATTGAGCCGGAAGGTGATGAAACAGATTTTTATGATCCGAACAGGATCAATCTGGTTAAGGAAGTAAGTACACGTGAAATAAAGAGATATGGATCGGGAAAATATAGCATCATACTTGTGGATTGCGGAGTCAAATACAACATTATAAGGAACCTGCTTAAACGTGATACAACTATTATCAGGGTCCCCTGGGATTACGATTATCACATGGAGGAATTTGACGGATTGTTCCTTACAAATGGTCCGGGCGATCCAAAGATGTGCAGTATAACAATTGACAACATAAGGAGATCATATAACGGAAACAAGCCAATTTTCGGGATATGTCTTGGCAATCAGCTCATGGCTCTTGCGTCAGGTGCAGATACATACAAGCTTAAATACGGACACAGGAGTCATAACCAGCCCGTATTACAGGTGGGAACTGACAGAGCCTATATTACGTCACAGAATCATGGATATGCTGTCGATAATAATACGCTTGGAATAGAGTGGGAACCTTTTTTCATCAATATCAATGATAACACCAATGAAGGGATGAGACATAAAACAAAACCATTCTTTTCAACCCAGTTCCATCCGGAAGCCTCCGGCGGACCCACTGATACTGATTACCTGTTTGATGAATTCATTGATAATATACGGAGGACGATTCAATAGCGATATGCCATGGCATGTCCCTATTACATTTTCATCATTTTAATTACCAGTTCCCCGGATGATTTGCTGTTAAAACATTTCATCCTCTCTTCAAAGATTCCTTTTATTTCGTCATTGCACAAATTCCCTATACTGCCCTCATGTTTGTAATCAGAAATAGATGTCCTTGAAAAATCCCCCTTCCCGATCATTTCCGAAACTCTTTTATAAGCATCCCTGAAGGGAACACCCTGCATTGCAAGACGATTGACTTCCTCCGTGCTGTAAATGCTGTTATATAAAGGATCTGATGTTATCTCCTCTTTTATCCTGATATTATTCAGCATCAGACTCATAATATCAATACACTCATTAAGATCTGAAAAAGCATTGAAGATCAATTGCTTCAGCAGCTGCAATTCCCTGTTGTATCCCGAAGGGAGACCTGATATAAGTGCTGCAATCTGGCCCGGCAGGGTCTGAATCAAAGTTGTCCTGCCTCTGATAAGTTCAAATACATCAGGATTTCTTTTCTGGGGCATAATGCTTGATCCGGTTAAATACTCATCGGGAAAATCAATAAACCTGAATTCTGCCGTCATAAAGAGGCAAATGTCAGATGAAAAACGGGAAAGAGTCTGTGCAACCGAAGCAAGCGCTGAAGAGGTTGCAAACTCAGCTTTTCCCCGGTTAAGACTTGCATACGCTGAATTATATAAGAGATCCTCAAACTCCAGAAGTTCCGTGGTCAGTCTCCTGTTAAGGGGGAGGGTGGAGCCATAACCGGCTCCTGTCCCGAGCGGATTCCTGTTGTTAATGCCCCTTGCCGCCGAAAGCATAAGAATATCATCAGCAAGACATTCTGCATAAGAACCAAACCACAGGCCGAAGGAAGACAACATTGCCGGCTGCATATGAGTATAGCCCGGTATAAGTACTTCCCTGTACTGCCCGCTTAAAGACTGAAGCCTGGAAAAGAGCCTGTCTGTATTTTTTGCCAGAAGGTCAATTTCACTTCTGCTGCAGAGCCTTAAATCAACCAGCACCTGATCGTTTCTTGACCTTCCTGTATGTATCTTCTTCCCTGTATCGCCCAGAGCGGCAACCAGTTCCTTTTCGATCTGCGAATGAATATCCTCTGTACCCTCTTCAATTGTAAAATCCCCCCTTTTCAATTTTTCAAAAAGGGAATAAAGCGTTTTCAATAATTCTGCTTTCTCAGCATCATTGATTAATCCGGCTTCCCTGAGCATAATTGCATGAGCCATTGAACCTGTTATGTCCCATTCAGCCAGATAAAGATCTGTTATCCTGTCCTTCCCTGAAGTAAATTCTATTACGGAGGGTTCTGGATTTACATCTTTTTCCCAGAGTTTCATATTAATTGATTATAGGTTACAGATCAATATTTAAAAATATCACTTTGATATGCTAATTCTTCTTGCTGGCTTCTACAATAGCTCTGTGAGCCATAAGCCTGATTGCATTGATCCTGATGAATCCCTTGCTGTCGGTCTGGTCAAACCCGCCTTCAATATCCATGCTCGAAAGCTCCTTATTGTAAAGGGATGAAGGCGATTCCCTGCCTTCCACAAGAACATTGCCTTTATAAAGGCAAAGATGTACGCTGCCGTCAATAATTTCCTGGCTCTTTTCAATGGCTGCCATCAGAAAATCCATTTCGGGACTGAACCAGAATCCGTAATAAATAAGTTCGGAGAATTTAGGGGTCAGCATATTTCTTAATCTCATTACCTCCCGGTCCATGGCTATTCCTTCAAGATCCATATGCGCAATATGCAGCACGGTTGCTGCCGGAGTCTCATAAACCCCTCTCGATTTTATCCCCACGAACCTGTTTTCGACCATATCCAGAAGACCAATGCCATTTTTCCCTGCAAGTTCATTGAGATAGGTGAACATCTCGTAAGATTCTTCTTTTACCGTACCATCCTCCTTGTTTATCAGTTTCACAGGGATTCCGTTCTTAAAGTGAATCGCTATCCTGGTCTCCCTGTCAGGGGCATCCTGCGGCAAAACCATTTTCTCGAGCATATTTTTCTGAACGGAGTACATTGGATCCTCGAGTATTCCTGCTTCGTGGCTGATATGCATCAGGTTGTCATCTTCGCTGTAGGGTTTATCAATGCTGGCCTTAACCGGAATGTTATTATCTGATGCATATTTTAACAGGTCTGTCCTGCCCTTGAATTTTTCGAGGAACTCCCTGTCTTTCCAGGGTGATATAACCTTTATATCAGGCTTCAGGGCATAATAGCAAAGTTCAAACCTTACCTGGTCATTACCCTTTCCTGTTGCACCATGAGCAACAGCATTTGCATTTTCTTTAATAGCGGCCTCAATCTGTTTTTTTGCTATAAGAGGCCTGGCCAGAGCAGTTCCGAGCAGGTATCTGCCCTCATAGATTGCATTACCCATTATGGCCTTTAAAACATAATCATCGATAAACTCTTTTTTCAGATCGGAGATTATCACCTTCGAAGCCCCCAGTAACAGGGCTTTATTCCGGCACTCCTCGAAGTCATCTTTCTGTCCGACATCTGCAACGAAAGCAATTACTTCATAATTCTTCTCAATTAGCCATTTAAGAATGACAGATGTGTCCAATCCGCCGCTGTAAGCAAGAATAACTTTCTCTTTCATAATATTTATCCGTTTTACTCTAGTCTTTTCTGATATCCTTTTCCTCTTTTTAACACATTTCCTGTTCCTTCAATATGCCTGTGCAACCCGGGCATCACCATTTCAAGGCAGGAATGAACCTGATTCAGGGTAATGCCGTCGCGGGGTATCACAAGTATTGTATCATCGCCGGCAATTGTTCCGGCTATCTCATATCTGCCTGCATTGTCGATATAATAAGCCGTGGAGCTGGCATTTCCGGGAATTGTCCTTATCACCATCAGCCCTTTTGCCTCGACTATTTCCCGGATAACCGGGACTATGCTGATCCTGACGTTTGATTCCTGCGAGACTGTTTTCCTGTCGGGAAGTGCGTACCTGTATCCGCCTGTTCCGTCGGGTATCCGGCTGATGCCCAATTGCCTTAAATTACGGGATAAAGTAGCCTGTGTACATATAATCCCTTTCCCTTTCAGTTTTTTAAGCAATGCTTCCTGCGAAAAGATCTTCTCCCCGTTTATGATCTTTTCAATCGCGAGAAGCCTTTTTGTCTTTTGCATATTTATTCATTTTACGTGCAAATATATACATTTTATAATATATGAAGAGCAGATACAAAAATTTGTTATATTTTTGAAAACTAAAATCTGCCAATGATAGATGATATAAAAAAAGTAATCATCCTCGGATCGGGAGCACTTAAGATCGGAGAGGCAGGTGAATTTGACTATTCAGGTTCGCAGGCGTTGAAAGCATTAAAAGAGGAAGGGATAAAGACAGTGCTGATCAATCCCAACATCGCTACTGTTCAGACATCAGAAGAGCTTGCCGATAAGATATACTTCCTTCCCGTAACTCCGTATTTCGTTGAAAAGGTAATTAAAAAGGAAGACCCTGATGGCATTCTGTTGTCCTTTGGCGGACAGACGGCTTTGAACTGCGGGACTGAATTGTTCAGAAATGGGGTCTTCAAAAAGTACAATGTTAAAGTTCTCGGAACTCCTGTTGAGGCAATAATTGATACTGAAGACCGCGAGCTTTTTGTCAGGAAGCTTGAAGAGATTGCTGTTAAAACACCAAGAAGCATTGCAGTTCATGAAGTTGAAGAGGCTGTTACTGCTGCCGGAAAGCTCGGATTTCCGGTTATCATCAGAGCTGCCTATACCCTTGGAGGACAGGGAAGCGGTTTTGCTGCCACCATTGAAGAACTGAGGACACTTGCACTGAAAGCATTCTCATATACAAACCAGATACTGGTTGAGGAATCGCTGAAGGGATGGAAAGAGGTTGAATATGAAGTGGTAAGGGACAAATACGACAACTGCATAACTGTATGCAACATGGAGAACTTCGATCCACTCGGCATTCATACTGGAGAAAGCATTGTTGTTGCTCCTTCTCAAACACTTACAAACAGCGAATATCATAAACTCAGGGAACTTTCAATAAGGATTATCAGGCATATAGGAATTGTTGGGGAATGCAATGTCCAGTATGCACTTTCTCCTGAATCAGAAGATTACAGGGTCATCGAGGTTAATGCCCGGCTTTCGCGTTCAAGCGCCCTGGCATCGAAGGCGACAGGTTATCCGCTTGCTTTTGTGGCAGCTAAGCTTGGCTTAGGCTACGGACTTCATCAGCTGAAAAATTCTGTCACAAAGACAACAACAGCCTGCTTTGAGCCTGCCCTCGATTACATTGTCTGCAAGATCCCACGATGGGATCTTAATAAATTCAAAGGAGTATCTCACCTGATTGGAAGCAGCATGAAAAGCGTGGGTGAGGTAATGGCAATCGGAAGATCATTTGAGGAAGTAATCCAGAAAGCGCTCAGAATGATAGGACAGGGTATGCATGGATTCACAGGTAATCTGAAACTCGATTTCAGGGATATAGAAAATGAACTTGCTGAACCGACCGATATGAGAATTTTTGTCATCGCCGAGGCACTTGAAAAAGGCATTCCGGTCGACAGGATTCATGAACTTACAAAAATTGACAAATGGTTCCTTTTCAAGCTGAGACACATAATCAATATTAAGAACAATCTTTGTGAACATAATACTCTTGAGTCAGTTCCTGAAGAACTGCTCTCCCAATCCAAGATCTATGGATTCAGCGACTTTCAGATTGCCCGCCACGTTCTTAATTCCGGTCCTTCAGAAATAAATCAGGATATGCTTAAGGTTAGGGAACTTAGGAAGAGACTTGGGATAGTTCCTTATGTAAAGCAGATTGATACCCTTGCAGCTGAATATCCAGCCGTTACAAATTATCTTTATCTTACATACAGCGGCTCCGAACATGATATTTCCTATAATGATGACAATAAATCAATAATTGTCCTCGGATCAGGAGCCTACAGGATAGGATCAAGCGTTGAATTTGACTGGTGTTCGGTAAATGCCATCGATACAATTAAGAAAGAAGGATTGAGATCGGTAATGATCAATTACAATCCCGAAACAGTGAGTACTGATTATGATATCTGCGACAGACTTTACTTTGATGAGCTTACTTTTGAAAGAGTTTTGGATATAATAGAACTCGAGAAGCCCGGGGGAGTTATCGTATCTGTCGGTGGACAGATACCAAATAATCTTGCCATGCGACTCTACGAAAATAAAGTACCGATTCTTGGCACATCCCCGCTTTCTATCGACAAAGCCGAAAACAGGCATAAGTTTTCACAAATGTGCGATGCGCTTTCAATTGATCAGCCAAGATGGCAGGAACTGTCGTCAACAGGTGATATTCTTGAATTTGTAGAACAGATCGGATTTCCTGTACTTATCAGACCTTCGTATGTTCTGTCGGGGGCAGCAATGAATGTGGTTTCAAACAGGAATGAGTTATCGCATTATCTTGATCTTGCAGCCCAGGTCTCAAAACAATATCCTGTTGTTGTTTCGGAATTTATTGAGAATGCCAAGGAGATTGAGATAGATGCAGTTGCGCGGGAAGGGGAAATAATTGCATATGCGATCAGCGAGCACGTTGAGTTTGCAGGTGTTCATTCAGGGGACGCCACAATGGTATTTCCGGCACAAAAGATCTATTTTGAGACAGCCCGCCGGATAAAACGGATTTCAAGGCAGATTTCAAAAGAGCTGAATATAACCGGTCCTTTTAATATCCAGTTCCTTGCCAAAGACAATGATATTAAAGTTATTGAATGTAACCTCAGGGCAAGCAGGAGCATGCCTTTTGTCTCAAAAGTCCTTAAAACGAATCTTATTGAACTGGCGACAAAAGTGATGCTCGATATACCGGTTGAGAAACCTCATAAATCAATTTTTGAGCTCGATTATGTTGGCGTCAAGGCTCCGCAGTTCAGCTTTTCGCGGTTGGCAAAAGCCGATCCTGTTCTTGGTGTCGATATGGCTTCGACCGGTGAGGTCGGATGCATCGGTGAAGGATTTTACGAAGCAATACTTAAAGCCATGTTTTCAGTTGGCTACAGGGTGCCAAAAAAGAGTATTTTGCTTTCAACAGGCCCGGCCCGTTCAAAGGTTGAATTGCTGAACAGCGCAAGGGCTCTGCGTGAAAAAGGACATAAGATCTATGCAACAAGGGGAACCTGTCAGTTTCTTCAGAATGCAGGTGTTGAGGCTCATGTTGCATACTGGCCTGATGAGAACAAATCGCCCAATACGGTGGAGCTTATCAAAACACGCGAAGTGGATCTTGTGGTAAACATTCCGAAAGATCTCACCGCTACGGAGCTGAATAACGATTACACAATCCGGAGAAGTGCAGTCGATTTTAATGTCCCCCTTTTAACCAATGCCAGGCTTGCCAGTGCATTTATACTTGCATTTTGCAGGATGAATATGGACGATCTGGCTATAAAGAGCTGGGATGAGTACAAGTAAGAGGGGGAGAAACGGAGAGTGGGTGAGTGAGTAAATTCCCCCTTTGAAGAGCCTGCCCCGCTTCGGCGGGGGGGATAGGGGGATGATAAAAACAAAAATAATTTCCATGATTTCGATCCGAAAAGCAACTCCTTCTGACGCTCACCCAATAATTGATTTCCAGATTAAAATGGCCATGGAAACAGAAGGCATCACTCTCTCTTCTGAGATAGTCACTTCCGGTGTGAATGCCGTATTCCTCGACCAGTCGCGGGGTCAGTATTATGTTGCGGACGACGGGGGTACCATTGTCGCCTCACTTCTTATAACCTATGAGTGGAGCGACTGGCGTAATCGCAATGTATGGTGGTTCCAGTCGGTTTATGTAGTACCTCAATACCGTAGGCAGGGCATCTTCAGGAAAATGTACGGCTATATCAGGCAACTTGCCGAAGAGCAAGATATTGCCGGACTAAGACTTTATGTCGAGACCAAAAATACCAGGGCACAAAAAACATACGAAGCGCTTGGAATGAGCTCCGAACACTATTCTTTCTACGAATGGATGAGGAAATGAATTATGCAATGGCTTCTACTATTAATCCTGATACCATATATATATATCATTTTCAGAATCTCTGTCGCCCTTAAAAGTATTAAGACTTTTTTGCCGGAAACAGAGCCCGGAATTTTTGTATCAGTAATTGTCGCCTGCAGGAATGAAGAAAAGAACATTCCAATTCTTCTGGCTGATATCGCCTTACAGAATTACCCCAGCGACCTTTATGAGTTAACTGTTGTTGATGACAACTCCTCAGACTCTACTTTTAAGGTTGCATCCGGATTCACCGGAATAAAAAACCTGAAAGTTCTGAAAAACTATGGCAGAGGAAAGAAAGGGGCCTTAAGAACAGGTATCGAATCATCGAATGGAAAGCTGATAATCACAACAGATGCCGATTGCAGGGTTGGGAAGAGCTGGATAAGGACTATAGCGTCGTTTCAGGCTCAGAATAACCCGGAAATGATCATCTGTCCTGTAAGACTCGAAAGCGGAAAAGGATTTTTCAATGGATTCCAGGAGCTTGAGTTCCTCAGCCTGCAAGGCATTACGGCAGGTACAGCAGAATCAGGCAATCCTGTGATGTGCAATGGGGCAAATCTTGCTTTCCTGAAAAAAAGTTATTCTGCGTATTCAGATAATCTGCATGATGAGCTCGTATCGGGTGATGATGTCTTTCTTCTTCACAGTCTGAAGGGAGATCACCTGAACAAAATAGTGTGGATTGAATCAGCAGATGCTCTTGTTATCACAGGCTCTTCCACAACCATTGGCTCCTTTTTGCAGCAGAGGGCTCGCTGGATCTCAAAAACGGGATACTACAGCGACAAATTCACCAGGATTCTGGCAATTGTAACATTTGTTACAATTTGCCTTCAGGCATTCCTGACAGCTGCAGCATTTTTCAGTCCTGAGTTTTTTATGGTTTTCACTGCTGCAATGCTGATCAAATCTGTTCCTGATCTTATGGTCCTGCATAATACAACAGTCCGTTACAAAATAAAGAACCTTATGAAATGGTTCCTTCCTGCACAGTTAGCCTATCCGTTTTATGTTCTCGCGATTGTTTTTATATCAGTAAAAGGAGGAGGAAAATATTCAGGTTAGTTGCCCATTTCTGAAAGAAACTTGATCCTCATCAGCCTTATCTCTTCTTCCTCAAACTCATTCCCGAGTTCGGCAATTGCTTCTTCAAGCGAATCTGATTCGGCTTCTTCCCTGAAATAGGAGTATATATCATGCTGGCGTTCCTCATCCATGACCATATTGATATAATAATCGAGGTTGATCCTTGTCCCGGAATTGACTATGGCTTCGACTTCCGATATCAGTTCATTCATTTCAAGTCCTTTGGCTTCTGCTATATCCTCGAAAGGGCGTTTCATGTCAATGCTCTGGATAATATATACTTTTATGCCTGATTTATTTACGACTGATTTAACGACCATATCGAGTGGCCGAATGATCTCTTTCTCCTCGACATACTTCTTTATTATCTCAACAAATTCCTGTCCGTACCGCTGAGCTTTTCCGGCGCCCACACCCGATATATTCTGAAGCTCATCGATGGTTATGGGGTACTGGATTGCCATATCCTCCAGCGAAGGGTCCTGGAAGATCACAAAAGGAGGAACATCTTTCAGCTTTGAGATTTTCTTGCGCAGGTCCTTCAGGATGCTGAAAAGCTCTTCATCGACGGCGGCTGTCCTGGCTCCAAAAGCATTTTCCTCATCGGTCGTATCGGCATAATCGTGATCCTCTGCAAGCATGAACGATGAAGGCTTCTCGAGAAACTCCATTCCTTTCTGGGTCAGTTTCAGTAACCCGTAATTCTCAATATCCTTAACAAGGAACTTTGCAATAAGTGCCTGCCTGATTACCATATTCCAGAATTTCTCATCCTTATCCTCACCTACACCGAAAAACTCAAGCTTATGATGCTTATAGGACTTTATTGCTGAGGTAACCTTCCCGGCAAGAATGTTAGCCACATGATCCGCTTTGAATTTTTCCTTAACCGCCAGGATTGTTTCAAGAACATTCACAACTGCATCGCTTCCCTCAAATTGCGATTTTGGGTGAAGGCAATTGTCGCAGGCTTCGCAATTCTCTTTGGGATATTCTTCCCCAAAGTAGTGAAGAAGCAGTTTCCTTCGGCAAACAGATGATTCCGCATATGATACAGTTTCAAGAAGCAGCTGTTTCCCAATCTCCTGTTCGGCGATAGGCTTACCCTGCATAAATTTTTCCAGCTTCATGATATCATTATAGCTGTAGTATGCAATGCAGTTGCCTTCCCCCCCGTCGCGCCCTGCCCTGCCCGTTTCCTGGTAATAACCCTCAAGGCTTTTGGGTATATCATAATGGATGACGAACCTGACATCCGGTTTATCGATTCCCATACCAAAAGCTATGGTTGCCACAATAATATCAGCCTCTTCCATCAGGAATTTATCCTGGTTGGCGGTACGTGTGGCAGAATCCATTCCGGCATGATATGGCAGAGCCTTAATTCCATTAACTTTAAGCGCCTCAGCTATTTCTTCAACCTTTTTCCTGCTCAGGCAATATATTATCCCCGATTTACCGTTGTTATTTTTTATATATTTAATGATCTCCTTTGTTACGTCCTGTTTCGATTTTACCTCATAATACAGGTTAGGCCGGTTAAATGAGGATTTAAATACATCCGCATCGAGGATTCCAAGGTTCTTCTGGATATCATGCTGGACTTTCGGAGTGGCAGTTGCAGTAAGGGCAATAATCGGTGAGCGTACTATAGTATCTATAATAGGCCGGATCCTCCGGTACTCAGGCCGGAAGTCATGTCCCCATTCAGATATGCAGTGAGCTTCGTCAATGGCATAGAATGATATTTCAATATTCTTCAGAAAATCAATGGTTTCTTCCTTGGTCAGTGATTCCGGAGCAACATAAAGCAGTTTTGCCTTCCCCGATAAAACATCTTTTTTGACCCTCGCGCTTTCGGTCTTTGTAAGCGATGAATTCAGGAAATGGGCAACATCGTCATCAGTGCTGAAATTACGCATTGCATCCACCTGGTTCTTCATGAGCGCAATCAGGGGTGATATGACAATGGCAGTGCCATTTTTCATCACGGCAGGCAACTGGTAACACAACGATTTGCCACCGCCCGTCGGCATCAAAACAAAAGTATCGCGGCCTTCAAGCACATTTTTGATTATGAGTTCCTGATTACCTTTGAATGTATCGAACCCGAAATATTTTTTTAAATAGTCATGTGTTGTTGCATCAGTCATCATATTCTTCCCGGCAATTATTTTATATCCGCAAAGTTCACGACTTTGTAGTTTATATAAAGTTAAAAAAATAATTAATCAAATACCAGATTTATTTCAATATTAAAAAAATTATTCACGGTCGATTTTATGCCTGACTGAAAATGATGTTGTTTTGCAGAATAAGATTTATCATCTTTACAGGCTGAATTTTAAAAGTATTTTAATTAGAAAAATGGCTTCAAGTAGAACAAAAGGAAGAGCAAGGAGGGGGAGATGTCATTTCTTGAGCATCTCGAAGAACTCGGTGGCATATAATCCGGTCAGTAATTGCCATCGTGGTCATGATGATCGTTGCATTTATCTTTAAAAATATACTTTTCGATAAAATCGTTCTGGCACCAAAGAATCCGGATTTCATTTCCAACAGGATGTTTTGTGAGTTCGGGCATTATTTAGCAGGAGTATTTAATTTAAAAAATCCTGACATAATGTGCATAAATACAAAACCACCGAACTTGATAAGCATTAAAATGTCAGGACAGATCACCACTCATATTATTGTTGCACTGGTGGCAGGCCTTATTCTGCATTTCCAGTTGTAATCCGCGAGTTCTGGATGTTTTTCAAACCTGCACTCCATTCGAATGAAGCAAAACATGCCAGGGGTGCTGTTCTAGCTTCATCTTTGCTTTTTTTCGTTGGCGTCCTTTTCGGATATTTCCTGCTTGCTCCGCTTTCAATTCATTTTCTTAACACTTATCAGATAAGTCCGACGTGGTTAACCAAATAAATGTCAGATCATTTATTGGTACTATTACATCAATCTGCCTTGCAACCGGAGTGGTATTTGAGCTTCCGATAGTTGCATTTTTCCTTACTAAAATCGGGATAATCACTCCCGCTTTCATGAGAAAATACAGAAAGCATGCGATTGTTGTTATTTTTATTCTTGCTGCAATCATTACTCCACCTGATGTCTTTTCCCAGGCACTTGTAGCAATACCGCTTCTTATCCTTTACGAAATCAGTATTTTTATTTCTGCCGGGGTAATGAAGCGGAAAGAGAAGGAGCATGATGCATTCATGAATGATGATGCTTCTGCCACTGCAAAAAGTTAAAGTCAAAGGATGAAATTATATACTGAAAATCTTGTCAAGAAATACCACAGCAGAACTGTTGTCGACCATGTTTCCATTGAAGTGGAACAGGGCGAGATTGTAGGATTGCTCGGGCCTAACGGAGCAGGAAAAACCACATCATTTTATATGATCGTAGGGCTGATCAGGCCGCGTGAGGGAAGGATCTTCCTCGAGAATGAAGATATTACTTTGCTTCCCGTATATAAACGGGCCAGGAAAGGCATCGGATATCTTGCCCAGGAGGCTTCTGTTTTCAGAAACCTCTCCGTTGAAGACAACATTAAAGCAGTGCTGGAGATGTCGGGATTCCCTAAAGAGGAGCAGGCTGAACGTCTTGAGACACTACTTTCTGAGTTTGGGCTTCAGAAAATAAGGAAAAGTAAAGGTATACAGCTTTCAGGGGGGAAAGAAGACGTACTGAAATCGCCAGGGCTCTGGCACTTAAACCAAATTTTATCCTTCTCGACGAACCATTTGCCGGGGTTGATCCGATTGCAGTTGAAGATATACAGGAAATTGTGTCAAAACTTAAAACCAAAAATATCGGTATTCTTATAACCGATCATAATGTCCATGAGACCCTTTCGATCACTGACCGGGCCTACCTTCTCTTCGAAGGCCGGATACTTATGTCAGGAACTGCGTCACAACTTGCAGAAAATGAACATGTAAGAAATGTCTATCTCGGAAAGAACTTCGAACTTCGCAGGTAACTGCCTCACTTTGTAATAATAATTATTTTCTATACTTTTGCGGGGATTTTTCCGCGGATGTGTCGTAATTGGTAGCCGAGCAAGACTTAGGATCTTGTGTCTTAATGACGTGGGGGTTCGAGTCCCTTCATCCGCACAAAATTTCATACCGCCGATAACGACCATTAAGTTTGGGTCCTGGCGGTTTTTTAAATACTCTTTAAACTGGGAATAATGAATATCACAAGGGAAAATGTTGACGATCTGAATGCTGTCTTGAAAATACAGGTTGAAAAGGCTGATTATGAAGGGAATGTAGAAAAAGTGCTTAGAGACTACAGGAAAAAAGCAAATATCAGGGGATTCCGTCCCGGAATGGTGCCTATCGGGCTGATAAAAAAGATGTATGGAAGAGCTGTTCAGATAGATGAGATCAACAAGGTGGTTACAAATAATATCCAGAAATATCTTACGGATGAAAAGATTGAGATACTTGGAGATCCTCTTCCCAGATCTGATGATCATGAAAAGATAGATTTTGATACCCAGGAATCATTCTCATTTTCTTTCGACCTCGGCCTTTCACCTTCTATTGATATAAAACTTGGCAAGAAAAACAAAGTAACATTTTATGAGATAGAAGCAGATGAAAAAATGAAAAATGACTATCTCGAAAATTATACACGCCGTTATGGTAAATTCGAGAAAGCTGATATTTCGGAAGAAAAAGATATACTGAAAGGTAAGATCGAAGAAATCGATTCAGAAGGCAATCCCTTACCTGAAGGAATATCAGCCGATGACACCACCCTGTCGATAGAAGTCATTAAGGATAAGAAAATCAAAAAGCTGTTTACAGGGAGATCTGAAAAGGATACAATCGATTTTGACCTCAGAAAGGCTTTTCCGAATGATTTTGAAATTGCCGGACTGCTTAAGAAACAGAAAGAAGAAGTTACCGAAGTAAAAGGTGATTTCAGATTTACTGTAAATGAGATAAGCCGGTTCAGACATGCGGAAATAAACCAGGAGCTTTTTGACAGGATTTATGGAGAAACCATAGTTACTTCAGAAGAAGAATTCAGGAAAAAGCTGGAAGATGAGATCCATACAAATCTTACTAATGAAAGCAACTACAAGCTCGCTATCGACCTTAAGAAGCTTGCACTGGAAAAAACAGAATTTCAGCTTCCTGAAGACTTTTTAAAGAGGTGGCTCGTTAAAGTAAACGAGAAGACAACGGAGGAACAGGTAGAAAAAGAATTCGGCAATTTCAAGAATGACCTGAAATGGCAGTTGATAAGGAACAGGATTGCCAGGATGAATGAAATAAAAATAACTGAAGAGGAGCTTCTTAAAGAAGCCGAGAATATTACCAGATATCAGTTCCAGCAGTATGGATTGTTTTATGCAGATGCAGAACAGGTGACTACCTATGCAAAAGAAACTTTAAAACGCGATGAGGACGCTAAAAGGATCGCTGATAAAATACTGGAAGAAAAGGTAACCTTACTTCTGAAGGAAATGGTTAAACTTGATAACAAATCTGTTACTATTGAAGAATTCAATAAGCTTTTTGAATAGTAATCAATGCATTGCAATGATTTGCCATAATTTTTATAACTTTGCATTCTAACTTTAAGATTTTAAATATGAGTAATCTGGATGATTTCGGAAAATTCGCACGAAGCAAACACGGAATAAGCAGTCTTACCCTGCATAAATACGCTTCAGTTACTGCGGACAGTTATATCTCGCCAACAATTATAGAAGAACGGCAGCTTAATATTGCGTCAATGGACGTTTTTTCGCGCCTGATGATGGACAGGATCATTTTTCTCGGTTTGCCGATCGATGATTACGTAGCAAATATCATACAGGCACAGCTTCTTTATCTCGATTCATCCGATCCGGGAAAAGATATTCAGATATATTTCAATACTCCCGGTGGATCAGTAAATGCAGGTCTCGGAATCTATGATACGATGCAGTATATTTCAGCTGAAATCGCAACAATATGTACTGGAATGGCAGCTTCAATGGGCGCTATTCTCCTTACTGCCGGGAAAAAAGGTAAAAGATCTGCTCTTAAACATTCAAGGATAATGATACATCAGCCAATGGGAGGATTTGAAGGGCAGGCTTCAGATATAGAGATCCAGGCACGGGAGATATTGAAACTCAAAAAGGAGCTTTATGAAATAATTGCCTTCCACTCGGGAAACTCGTTGGAAAAGGTTGAGAAAGATTCCGACAGAGACCACTGGATGACATCGCAGGAGGCCAAAGACTACGGGATGATCGATGAAATCCTTCAAAAGACTGAACGATAACGGAAATGGATAAATGTTCTTTTTGCGGCCGTACAAAAAAGGAGGTCAGCATGCTCATTGCTGGTCTTGAGGGACATATTTGTGACCACTGCATTGAGCAGGCTCACAGTATTATGAATGAAGAACTCGGCACAAAAAAGAATATTTCCTTTGATACAATCAATCTTCTTAAGCCTGCTGAAATAAAGCACTTCCTCGATCAGTACGTCATCGGTCAGGATATGGCGAAAAAGATCATTTCAGTAGCCGTTTACAATCATTATAAAAGATTGATGCAAAAGCCTGATGCAGAGGATATTGAGATAGAAAAATCAAATATTATACTTGTCGGCGAGACTGGCACGGGAAAAACTCTGCTTGCTAGGACAGTAGCCAAAATGCTTCATGTCCCTTTTACAATCGTTGATGCAACAGTGCTTACAGAAGCAGGATATGTCGGGGAAGATATTGAAAGCCTGCTCACAAGGCTCCTTCAGAATGCCGATTACGATGTTAAGGCTGCTGAAAAAGGTATTGTTTTCATAGATGAACTGGATAAGATAGCCCGCAAAGGCGACAATCCTTCAATAACAAGGGATGTTTCGGGCGAAGGTGTCCAGCAGGGACTTTTAAAGCTGCTTGAAGGCTCAATAGTAAACGTCCCTCCACAGGGCGGGCGAAAACACCCCGAGCAAAAAATGATCCCGGTTGATACAAAAAATATACTCTTTATCTGCGGAGGTGCATTTGAAGGAATTGAGAAGAAAATTGCACACAGGCTGAATACCCAGGTTATCGGATACGGCGCATCCAAAAAAAGAGAAAGGATCGATAAAGATAACCTGCTCCAGTATATAGCTCCCCAGGATCTGCGGGCATACGGACTTATCCCGGAAATCATCGGACGCCTGCCAGTTCTGACTCATCTTAATCCACTCGACAGGGAGGCGCTGAGAGCTATTCTCACCGAACCGAAAAATGCACTCATAAAACAGTACATCAAGCTCTTTAAAATGGATAATATCGAGCTGCTCTTCGGTGAAGGAGTCCTCGAATTTATTGTCGATAAAGCCGTGGAATTCAAACTTGGAGCCCGCGGACTAAGATCAATCTGCGAAGCAATAATGCTCGATGCAATGTTCGATTCCCCTTCTTCAGATACTAAGGAATTTACGATAACAACCGATTATGCCATCCATAAGCTCGAAAGGATCGACATGAAGGTCCTGAAAGCTTCGTAATAAGGACATGCCATGGCATGTCCTTTTTTTCCCCGCCGCTCATTATTTTCCCCTCCTCTCATATATCACATATGAATAGGGTATTTTATTATCGTCCTCTGAAACAAACTCTTCCTTTTCGATAACCTTCCATTTCCTCCTGTCAATTTTCGGGAACCAAACATCGGCCGGTGCTTTTCTGTGGACGTGGGTTATATATAGCCTGTCGGCAATATTCATGAACTGGCGGTAGATGCTCCCTCCCCCGATTACAAAGGCCTCTTCATTCTTATCACATTTGTTAATGGCATCTTCAATTGAATAGGCTGTAACAGAGCAATCTATACATTCAGAAGGTATATCAGTAATCACAATATTCTTACGTCCGGGAAGGGGTTTTTTCGGCAAAGATTCCCATGTTTTTTTCCCCATTATTATGCATTTTCCCATAGTCAGTCTCTTGAACCTTTTAAGATCCTCTGGGATATGCCAGAGCAGATCATTGTCCCGGCCTATACCCCAGTCGTCAGAAACTGCAACTATTATTGAAATCATAATTCAAAGTTTAAACTGAAATGTCACCTTTAATATGAGGATGCGCAGAATAGTCCGATAGTGTAAAATCTTCATACTTGAATTTCGTGATGTCTGTTACGTCCGGGTTTATGGTCATCTTCGGGAGCTTCAGGGGCTCTCTTGTCAACTGTAACTTCACCTGCTCGATATGATTCAGGTAGATATGTGCATCACCAAGGGTATGAACGAATTCTCCGGGCTTAAGAGCTGTTGCCTGTGCAACAATCAAAGTGAGCAGGGCATAGGATGCAATATTAAAAGGTACTCCCAGGAAGATGTCACAGCTTCGCTGATAAAGCTGACACGATAATTTCCCGTCTGCAACGTAAAACTGGAAAAGAATGTGACACGGAGGAAGGACCATCTTTTCTATCTCTCCTGCATTCCACGCACATACTATATGGCGCCTTGAGTCAGGCGACATCTTTATTGACCTGACCACATTGGTAAGCTGGTCGATTTTTCTCCCATCGGCTGCTGGCCAGGAACGCCACTGGTAGCCGTAAACCGGGCCAAGATTTCCATCTTTATCCGCCCACTCATCCCATATTTTTACTCCATTGTCTTTCAGATACTTAATATTTGTATCCCCTGAAATAAACCATAATAGCTCATGCAAAATTGATTTAAGATGAAGCTTCTTGGTGGTCATCAGCGGGAAACCCTCTTCGAGGTTGAATCGCATCTGATAGCCAAACACACTGATTGTGCCGGTTCCCGTTCTGTCGGATTTCCTGGTCCCGTTTTTCAGAACATGGTCCAGTAGTTCAAGATATTGTCTCATTAATTTATCAATTTGATATCACTATGATATCATTTTGATATCATTTTGATATCGTTTTGATATCATTATGATATCATTTTGGTATTATTATGATATCATTTTGGTATTATTCTGGCAACCCAGCCTCCTCCAGGTGCCATTTCAATATTTATCTTTTCTCCCGATTTAACATTTGTCTTCAGATGCTTATAATCCTGTGCATGCTTATCTGCGTTTATCCCATCCCTGAATATTTCCATGCTGTATTCCCCGGCAGGAAGAAATGAAAGATCCAGTACAAGCTTCCGGGCGTTCCAGTCTGTCATACCTCCAACGAACCAGTCGCTCCCCGATCGCCGGGCAAGAAGCAGATAGTCACTTGTTTTGGCATCAAGCACTTTAAGATCATCCCACACAACCGGTACACTGACAATAAAATCAGTACACTCCTGCTCCTTCATATAATTTGAAGGAGAATCGGCAAGCATCTGAAGGGGACTCTCATAGATCACATACATCGACATCTGATGGACCCTGGTTCCCTGGCTGGCAGGTCGTGTAAACTGAGGATTAAAATTGGTTTTGTCCATATTTACCATAGCGCCGGGAGTAAAATCCATAGGGCCCGCAACCATCCTTGTGAAAGGTAGTGTCACATCATGTTCGGGAGTTATATTCCGCTCCCATTTATCGTTTTCCATCCCTCTCACACCCTCTCTTGTAAGGGCATTCGGAAATGTGCGCTGAAGGCCGTCAGGTTTATAGGATCCATGAAAATCTATAAGAAGATGGTGATCAGCAGTTTTTCGGGCGGCTTCATAATAGAAATTGACTATTTTCTGGTCATCCCTTTGCATAAAATCGACTTTCACTCCTTTAACACCCCATTTTTCATAAAGTGAAACAGCTTCATCAATCTTATCCCAGAATGTTTTCCAGACAACCCATAGGATCACTCCGACATTTTTACTTTCACCATATTTGCAAAGCTCCGGCACATTGATTTCAGGGATAGATTCAAGTACCGTTCCTGATTTGTACCACCCCTCATCAAGAATTATATACTCAATACCGTTCCTGGATGCAAAATCTATATAGTATTTATAAGTATCATTATTAATGCCCGACCTGAAATCAACGCCGTAAATATTATTCGCATTCCACCAGTCCCATGCTACCTGTCCCGGTTTAATCCATTTCGTATCTGCCACTCTGCTGGGTGAACCAAGCCTGAACACCATATCGCTTTCAACAAGCTGTCCGTCATTGGCGGTTATTACAAATGCTCTCCACGGGAAAGTCCGTGTGCCTTTTGTTTTAGCAACATATTCCTTTGTAGCAGTAACATACATATCACGGTCCCCGGTAAGTTTTTCAGTCTCAGGATATCCGGGCTGGACGCCTGTAATTTTTCCCGAACCAGCTCCCCTGATCCACATTCCGGGATAATCTTCAATGCCGGCTTCGGTAAAGAGAACATTTACCCCGTTAGCTTTAAAAAGTGTTGGAAGGCTTGCAAGATGCTTGCTGCCAATTGTATCAAGTGATGAATAGATGAAAACCCTTTCATTATGCGACATGAAACTCTCCTCGAGAGGATACCAGGCATTTGAACCTGCCGGGAACTGAAGGTCAGCAATTTCGTTTATTACGGTAATGTCATCCTTAAAAGAGGTCTCAAATCTGTATGCAACTCCGTCATTGTAAGCCCTGAACTGTATTGCCACTCCTGACCTGAAAGCAATAAGCAGAGTATTGCAGTTGTCCTCAATTTTTGATCTTTTATAAGCGACAACCGTTTCGAGCACCTGATTTATCTTTCCGGGTGTCGCCTTCCTGACTTTTTCACCTGATACCGGAATTATACCGTCAACAAGTACCATTCCGGCTTTGGCGGATGAGACTACCTCTTTACCATCGTAAGTTACGGACCAATTCAGATCGGTTGCGGTGCTTACGGTTACCGTAATTTTTCCATCGGGGGAGCTGACTTTGTAATCTTTTGCATATGAATAACTTACCGTCATCATAAGCAAAATAAAGAGCAATGATTTATGTTTCATCTTAATGTTATTGATTATTCGTTTTTCCGTAAAGAGCAGACTGATACAGTCTGGAATCACTCTTTTATTTTTTTCCTTTTATCTATTTCATCCCTGATTGAAGCAGCACGTTCATAATCTTCTGTTTTAACAGCTTCATCGATCATTTTATAAAGCTCTTCATCCGAATAGTTTTCAAATTTCGAATTCCCGGTTTCAAAAAGCTTGTCAGAGTCTGGGTCTGAGGAATTATCAGCCTCGGCAGGGGTGATTGTGATACCTGCTTTTTCAAGAATCTCTTCAGTGATATAGATAGGGCATCCGAATCTCAGGGCGAGGGCCACTGCATCGGATGTACGGCTGTCGATCGATATTTCCTTTTCACCATTATTACAAAGAAGCCTGGAATAAAATACACCTTCCTCCAGCTTATAAATCATCACTTCAATAATTGAAACATTGAATTCAGCTGCAAAGCTCCGGAACAGATCATGAGTCAAAGGTCTTGGCGGATCAAGGTTCTCAAGCTTAATCACAATTGCCTGAGCTTCAAAGCCTCCAATAATTATAGGAACCCTTCTTTCTCCATTCTCTTCCACCAGTATAAGGGCATATGCTCCCGATTGAGTCTGACTGTAAGAAATCCCTAAAACTTTTAGCTTTACTCTCTTCATATCAATTAATTAAGAACCAGAAGAATATATGCTCCCGTGTTGTGTTAGACAAATATAGAGATTATACCTGTAAGACAAAGACTTGCCTCAATTCTTTTTTTCAACTTTTCAACACATCAAAAAGTTACAAAAAATCATCCTGAGGATTTGTAAATAAATGAATTTGTATATCTTTGCAGTCCGAATTTGATTAAATCCACAGAGGCTGCAGAAAGTTATATGGCAAATGATCATATACGCCTTATGGAGAAACTTAATAAAGAAACAGAAATGTACGTTATTGTTGAAATTGCTGGTCAGCAATTTAAAGTAGAAGAAGGAAAAAAGATTTTCGTCCATCGTCTTGAAGCCGAAGTCGACACAATTCTTGAATTCGAAAAGGTCCTTCTGGTCGGGGATAATGATAAGGTCCTTGTAGGAGAACCCACAGTTGATAATTTTATAGTGGAGGGAAAGGTACTGGATCATGTCAGGGGAGATAAAGTTATTGTGTTTAAGAAAAAAAGGAAAAAAGGTTACAGGGTAAAAAATGGTCACCGTCAGAATTTCTCGCAAATTGAGATTATTGGCATCGGCGAAAAGGGAACCATAGTTCGGAAAGAGACTCCCAAAAAGGAAAAAGTTAAAAAAGTAACTGCACCTGAGGATTCCGGAGAACCTGTTGCAGAGAAGAAGCTACCTGAGAAGAAATCTGTTGCTAAAAAGCAGGTTGCTGAAAAAGAAAAGGGTGCTGCTAAAGAAAAAAAACCGGTAATTAAGAAAGAGGCTGAGAAAAAACCGGCAGCAAAGAAAGCTTCGAAGAAAAAGGAATAAAATAATATAAAAGACTAAAATATAAGACTATGGCACACAAGAAAGGAGCAGGAAGTTCACGTAATGGCCGCGATTCTGAAAGTAAACGGCTGGGCGTGAAACTCTTCGGCGGCCAGGCAGCTAAAGCAGGCAATATAATTGTCCGTCAGAGGGGAACAAAGCATAATCCGGGTCTTAATGTAGGCGTTGGAAAAGACCATACCCTGTTTGCACTTACCGACGGAGAAGTGGAATTCAGAAGAAAAAAAGACAATAAGGTTTTCGTATCGGTAAAACCGGTTACTGAATAATCGCATTCGTACAGAACAGTAACTCCCGAAATTCTTTCTCAAAGAGGAAAGCATTACCGGGAGTTTTCATATTTTTGCAGCGGGCTTTAAGGCCTGCTTTTTTATTAATAGTTACTGAAGATGCTTACAATAAACCTGATCCGGGAAAAGAAAGAATTTATAATCGAAAGGCTTAAAATAAAGAATTTTGAAGCTGAAGATATACTTGATAAAATCATTTCGCTCGATTCGTCGCGCCGTGAGATTCAATTGAAGAGCGATTCGATGCAGGCAGAGATGAACCGTATCTCGAAAGAAATCGGCACACTGATGAAAGAGGGCCGTAAGACTGAAGCAGATGCTGAGCGGGAAAAAACATATTCACTTAAGGAAGAGATTAAGGTACTTACTGATAAGCTTTTACCCCTGGAAAACGAATTAAGGAATGAAATTATCCGCCTGCCGAATCTGCCTCATGAATCAGTTGCAAAGGGTTTTGGTGCAGATAATAATGTAAAAGTAAAGGAGGGCGGATCGATTCCTTTGCTGTCCGATTCATGCGCTGCCTCACTGGGAGCTTATTAAGAAATATGATATTATTGATTTTGATCTTGGTATAAAACTGACAGGTGCCGGTTTTCCGGTTTATAAAGGGAAAGGCGCAAAACTCGAAAGAGCCCTTATAAGTTTTTTCCTTGATGAAGGAGTTAAAGCCGGTTATACTGAAATTATGCCTCCTATCATGGTAAATGAGGATTCAGGATTTGGAACAGGCCAGCTGCCCGATAAAGAGGGCCAGATGTACAATGTGGGCCTCGACAGCTTTTACCTCATTCCTACTGCCGAAGTACCGGTGACAAATATTTACAGGGATGTAATTCTGAACGCCGATCAGCTGCCGGTTAAAAATGTTGCCTATACTCCCTGTTTCAGAAGGGAAGCCGGATCATGGGGAGCACATGTAAGGGGTCTTAACAGGCTTCATCAGTTTGATAAGGTTGAAATTGTGCAGATTGCACATCCCGATCGTTCATATGAATCGCTTGACCAAATGGTTAATCATGTCGAGAGCCTTGTGTCCGGCCTTGACCTTCCATATCGTATAATGAGGCTTTGCGGAGGTGACATGTCGTTTACTTCAGCTTTAACATACGATTTCGAGGTGTGGTCGGCTGCCCAGAAAAGATGGCTTGAAGTAAGTTCGGTTTCTAATTTTGAGTCGTTCCAGGCTAACCGCCTGAAATGCAGGTTTAAAGAGAAGGGCGATAAGCAAACACGGCTCGTGCATACCCTTAACGGAAGTGCCCTCGCATTGCCAAGGATTGTTGCTGCAATACTTGAAAACAACCAGACGGAGAAGGGAATTAAAATGCCGGCTGTTCTTGTTCCTTATACAGGTTTTGAAATAATCTCTTGATCTTACTTACCCCGCAATTCGCCCCCAACCCCCTGAAGGGGGCTTTAAAAATACCCCCCTTCAGGGGGGCTGGGGGGCAAAATCATTGAGATTAGTCACAGACTATTATGGATAAAACAAAGCAGTCATATATCTATGCCGGACTTGCAATATTTTTCTGGTCCACAATACCGACAGCTTTCAAGATAAGCCTGGGAGAGCTCGCTATTCTCCCGGTGCTTACAATTGCCTCCGTTACTTCAACGCTTGCACTTTTTCTTATTATTCTATCTGAAAGGAAGGAAGGTTATTTAAGAAAGAGCTCGCCCGGTGATCTTATCAGTTCGGCTTTGCTTGGCCTTATAAATCCGTTCCTCTACTACATGATCCTCCTGAAAGCGTACCAGCTTCTCCCTGCACAGGTAGCACAGCCGCTTAACATGATATGGCCGATAATACTGGTGTTCTTATCTGTGCCTATTTTAAAACAGAGAATAGGGAAAAAGAGTTTTGTGGCTCTCTTCATTTCATTTATCGGAGTATATATTATTTCGTCGCAGGGAAATCTTTTTAACCCCGGGCATGCTGACCTGTCAGGTGTTTTTCTTGCAACAGGAAGCTCGGTATTCTGGGCTTTTTACTTTATTCTGAATGTTAAGGATAAAAGGGACGAAGCAGTAAAACTATTTATGAATTTTTTGTTTGGCTCCATTTATCTGATTGCTGCTGTAATTATTACAGGTAAGTGGCCTGACTATATAAGTTTCAAGGGAATTGTCTCATCAGTTTATATTGGCCTGTTTGAAATGGGAATCACTTTCTTTTTCTGGCTTAAAGCTCTTAAGCTGTCGCAAACCACTGATAAAGTGAGCAATCTGGTATATATTGCCCCCTTTCTCTCGCTAATTTTTGTTCATTTTATTATTCATGAACCTGTCTATTATACAACTCTGGCAGGATTATTGCTGATCATTTCGGGAATTTTCATCCAGAACAAAAAAGTAAAAAATACTTAAATAATTATTTTTGCGTCCCGGATAAATTTGTATAAAGATCATTTTACGTATGAAAAAACTGATATTACTGACAATATTGATTTCTGCCCTGATATCATCGTGTAAAAAGGATGAAGATGAACCACCTCTTGTAACAGGGGTTACCGATGCCATGGCACGGGATTCTCTGTACTATGTAATGCGGCAGTGGTACTTCTGGAATGATGTTAATGCCTGTTGTAAAAAAAGAGGATTACAATGATCCGTATGAAATTCTTGAGGCCATGAGATACAAAACTCTTGATAAATGGAGCTTTGTAGCTGATTATGATGAATTCACGGCTGAAATGCAGGGTGAATTTGTAGGACATGGAATCAGGATTGGAGTTGATGATGATTTAAAGGCAAGGATTGCCATGATCTATTCAAAATCACCGCTTTATGCACAGGGAGTCCGTCGCGGCTGGATTGTAAAAAGCGTTAACGGGATCAATATTGCGCAAACAATTATTGATGGTGATGCCAATGCATATAATAATGCTATGGGGCCCGGCACAGCAGGAGTTACAAACAAATTTGTTTTTGTGAAACCTGATCTTACTGAAGTTGAAATATCATCAACAAAAAGCTCATTTATAACTAATTCGGTCATTCACTATGATACCCTTAAGCTCGCATCAGGGATAACGGGTCACCTGGTTTTTGAATCATTTATTGAACCATCGCCAAAAGAACTCGCTATAGCTTTTGATTTCTTCGAAGCAAGTAACATCACCGATCTTATTCTTGATCTGAGATATAACTCCGGAGGGTATCTCTCTGTTGCCGGTACCCTTGCAAGTGAAATTGCAGGGAAAACCCAGGCCAGTCCCGGTTCCGTTTTCACGACTCTTCAGTACAATATCAAGAATCAGAACCAAAATTACTCTTTCAAGTTTGAAAACTCACAGAACAGCCTTTCATTAACCAGGGTGGTTGTGATTTCCTCGAGGCTTACAGCTTCAGCAAGTGAAGCAGTAATGAATGGCCTCAAACCTTATATGAATGTGATTAGCATTGGAGATACAACAAGCGGGAAACCTGTCGGCATGAACGGATGGCCGGTAGCGAAAAAATATTTTTATTGGCCCATAACTTTTAAGGTGGTAAATAAAAATAATGAAGGAGACTATTTTAAAGGTATACCACCGGATAAAGCAGTTCCGGACGATATTACGCATGACTTTAATGACAGGAATGAGCTTTGTCTCAAAGAGGCAATTAATTACCTCGAAAACAGGATCATTTTCTTCAAAAAGGAGCTTCGTCATTTTATCGTCATCCGCAGTATTCTGAAAAACCTGCATGGATGAACAACGGGTTTTTACTTGATAATGAATCGTCTATCGTAAAGAAGCTTGAAAAAGAATAAGAAGGAGAGGGTAATTCTCGGTATTGACCCCGGCACAAGTATTACCGGATACGGATTAATTAAAACAGTAGGTCCCGATCCAGAACTGATAACAATCGGCTCCATCGATCTTTCAAAATTTGATGATCATTATCTCAAGCTCAAGCATATCTTCGACAGGACTGTCGGAATAATCGAGGAATATCATCCTGATGAACTTGCCATTGAAGCCCCTTTCTACGGAAAGAATGTTCAGTCGATGTTAAAACTGGGCAGGGCACAGGGCGCCGCAATAGCAGCAGCACTGAGCCGTTCCGTTCCAATATTCGAATACGCACCGAGAAAAATAAAAATGTCAATAACCGGAAGAGGGTCAGCTTCTAAAGAACAGGTAGCTGCAATGCTTATGCAGATACTTAAATTCAGCAAAATTGAAGTAAAGCTTGATGCCACCGACGGACTGGCAGCGGCACTATGTCATTTTTACCAGACAAATGCCCCTGCAACGGGTAAAAGCTTTAACAGCTGGAAGGATTTCATTAATAAAAATCCTAAAAGGGTTAAAAAGCAATAGAGCTTCAGATCACAGAATAGGCCAGTGCTGCAACGCTGACTTTCACATTTTCAACTTTTAACAATTCACTGGCACATGCTTCCAGGGTCGACCCGGTGGTGATCACATCATCAACCAGGAGGATATGCATGTTCATGATCCTGTCTTGATCTGTGACCCTGAAAATATCCTCAACATTGGTCCATCGGTCGTATCTTGTTTTGCGGGTCTGGGTCTTTGTAACAGTTTTCCGTACCAGTAGCTCCGATTCCATTGGTATACCTGTAATTTC
Organism: uncultured Bacteroidales bacterium; assembly: GCA_963702415.1. GTDB lineage: Bacteria > Bacteroidota > Bacteroidia > Bacteroidales > VadinHA17 > LD21. The sequence goes on from CAVPCP010000001.1 coordinate 27,181, forward strand.
GGATATACCCAGTGAGATCAGGTCACTCTGATTAAAACCCCGTTGCCTTATTTTTGAAGGATGAAGGGGAACGGGTATTATCAGATCGATATCATTCAGGAACCCGGAAGATTTAAGCGTCCTTGCATAAATCCGCCCAAGTTCGGAACCGACTTCCCTGATACCTTTATACTTAAGCTGATGGATAAGATTCCTTATCCTGCTGTCCCTGGTATAAAATGAAAAGGCGGCAGCTTGTTCAATCATGCACCTGCCCCAGAACAGCTGTGAGACCGGATTATCGGGTTTCAGGTGATAATTGGTTCTTGGGATCAGGATATAGCATTCCGTGCAGATAAGCTTTTCATTCCTCATCAGATGGTTGCCGCAGCCATAGCAAAGACGCGGAAAGAGAAGACTTATAAAATCGTCCCACAAATCATAAAAGTAACTCATGCAGCGAGCTGAATTATTCTTATAAAGATATAAAATGGAATGAAAAGTCCTGTAAGATCTGAGCCTGAATTATAATTTCACCTTTTCACTTATCCTCTTTGCGATTTTAGCATACTCTTCAGGAGTGAATTTAAGTTTGGGATTTTTAAAATTCAGGTCTGCCATGGTATTAATGGGAATCAGATGAATATGAGCATGAGCGACTTCAAGGCCAATAACAGCAATACCAATACGGGCACATGGGATTGTCTTTTCAATCCCAGGGCAACCTTTTTGGAGAACAGAATCATTCCTGAAAGGTCATTGTCACTGAGGTCGAAAAGATAGTCAGTTTCAGTTTTGGGAACCACCAGGGTGTGACCAGCCATAAGGGGATTTATGTCGAGAAAAGCAAAATACCTTTCATCCTCGGCGATCTTATAGCATGGGATCTCCCCCTTGATTATCTTAGTAAAAATTGTTGCCATTTTACCTGGTTTTTATTGTGTGGAAATTGAAAGGATCTCAAACGGGATAATACCGGAAGGAACTTTTATCTGAACTGAATCCCCTACTTTTTTGCCAATAAGACCCATGGCAATGGGGGAACTGATTGCGATTTTTCCAAGCTTGAAGTTCGCCTCACTTTCAGGAACAATCTGATATTCCATCACACTGTTGTTTGTCTTGTTCTTGATTTTTACCTTATTGAGAATCCTGACGGTTGAAGTGTCGATCTTTGACTCATCGATTATCCTGGAACGGGTAATAATATTTTCCATCTTTGAAATCTTCATCTCAAGCATTCCCTGTGCTTCCTTAGCGGCAGCATACTCAGCATTTTCAGAAAGATCCCCTTTGTCCCTTGCCTCTGCTATCATTTTGGATATCATCGGCCTCTCAACCAATCTCAGCTGATCTAGTTCTTCTTTCAGCTTCTTCAGTCCATCTTCTGTTATGTAAATGATATCTGACATTTTCTTCTCTTACAGTTAAAAAATAAGAAGAATCCCGGGAATCCCGGAACTCTTCAGTAACAAATATATTAAATCTTTAAATAATTACCAAATAAAATAGCTGAAAATGTGTATAGTACAATTGTTTATCACTCAAATTCCTGTCATTTGTATTTTTTACCTGTCTTCCTTGCCGCTTGCTTGTTCCGTTTTTTCTTTTCTTTATATTTTAAATCAGCTTCTTTCCTGTTATTAATCATGCGGTCTTGCACTTCCGGCGACTGAATTTTCAGTGCACGTTTCTGCTGTTCCTTAATATAAGCCTCATATGCTTTTTTATATTTTTTCTCGTTTGCTGCCTGTTTCTTTTTTGCCCTTAAGACACTGGGGGATTCTTTGTATTTTACAGTCTTGTTATTCAATGACTTTCCAAACAATGCCCTTTCGGGATTATTTATTTTCCCTTTCGATTTTTGAGCTTCGCACACAGAAAAAGATAATGATATTATCAGTAAAACCAGAATCAGCTTTTTTATCTGATGGTTCTTCATGCTTTGTTTAATAAATTAAATGTGCAAAGTTGTTGATTTATAAACTGTAATACTATTTTTGTTCCGTTAAATAATAACGCAGAATGGCATGATGGAATATTTAAAAACAGGACTTTTTTTTATAGCCGTAATATATTTACTGGTACTTAGTTCCTGTAAAAGTAGTGATAATGATATAATTCCGGATGTTTTTGTCGATTTCACCATCGACCTGCTTGATCCGGAATTTGTTAATCTCTCCGCAATAGGCAATTCCGATACCATTGATGCTTCAACGCATAACTGGGGTTACAGATCAGCAGGATATGACAATAACGGAATAATCATTTACAGTGGTCCCGGTGAATACTTTGCTTTTGACCGTACATGTCCGCACGATTATGCAGTTAATGATCTAAGCATCAAGGTAAAAATCGATTTTGCTGTTGCCTTATGCCCTGTTTGCGGCACTCAGATATGCTCTTTCAGCCTATGGCACTCCCATATCAGGTGTCGGAAAATATCAGCTGAAAAACTATAAAACCAGCTTTGATAGCGACAGGTATATAAGAGTTTGGAATGAATAACCGATAAGGGGCCGTGGGATGAGGCATTAATATCTGTAATGATCCGGTTTAAACGGTCCGCTCTGGTCTACCCCAATATAATCAGCCTGCTCTTTTGTAAGTTTCGTCAGCTTAACGCCCAGCTGATCAAGGTGCAGCCTTGCTACCTCTTCATCGAGATATTTGGGAAGTCTGTAAACTCCGATCTTATATTTATTCTTCCAAAGATCAATCTGTGCTAATGTCTGATTGCTGAATGAGTTGCTCATAACAAACGAAGGATGGCCGGTCGCACATCCAAGATTGACAAGACGTCCTTCGGCAAGAAGGAAGATGGCGTGTCCGTCGGGAAAGACATATTTATCAACCTGCGGTTTTATATTGATCTTCTGAATCCCCTTAAGGTTGTTAAGCCCGTCGACCTGGATCTCATTATCAAAGTGGCCGATGTTGCATACAATTGCCTGATCCTTCATTTTCATCATTTGATCGATCTTTAGTATATCCATGTTCCCTGTTGCAGTAACATAAATATTGCCCTCGTCAAGAGTATCTTCAACAGTTTTCACTTCAAAGCCTTCCATCGATGCCTGCAAAGCGCAGATGGGATCAATTTCGGTGACGATAACCCTTGCGCCATATGCTCTCATTGATTTTGCGCAACCTTTGCCAACATCTCCATAGCCGCATACAACAACTACCTTACCTGCTATCATCACATCGGTTGCTCTTTTCAATCCGTCTGCCAGCGATTCGCGGCAACCGTACAGATTATCAAATTTTGATTTCGTTACAGAGTCATTTACATTAATTGCAGGAACAAGAAGTTCTCCGTTCTCCATCATCTGATAGAGCCTGTGCACTCCTGTTGTGGTCTCTTCGGAAATTCCTGTAAGCTCGCTCACCGTCCTGTGCCATTTACCGGGCTCCTGTATAAGCAGTTCTTTTAAAGTCTTAAATATTATTGCTTCTTCCGTGCTTGAAGGTTTCTTATCCAGAATTGCGGGATCATTTTCAGCTTTGTAACCAAGGTGTACAAGCAATGAAGCATCCCCTCCATCATCAACAATAAGGTTTGGCCCTTCTCCATCAGGGAATGATAAAGCCTGTGCAGTGCACCACCAGTATTCCTCAAGCGATTCACCCTTCCATGCAAACACCGGAATTCCCTTTACTGCAATTGCTGCAGCTGCATGATCCTGAGTGGAAAAAATATTGCAGCTTGCCCAACGGACATCCGCTCCCAGCTCAGCAAGAGTTTCAATCAGAACAGCAGTCTGGATTGTCATGTGAAGCGATCCTGTTATCCTTGCACCTTTAAGAGGCTTTTCTGCTGAGTATTTCTTCCTTATTGCCAGAAGCCCTGGCATCTCTTTTTCGGCAATCTCAATCTCTTTCCTACCGAAAGATGCCAGAGAAATATCTTTTACAGCGTAAAGTTTATTATCGGTCGTCACGTTCATCAGTCTATTTTTTAATTGATTCTGGAATGCAAAGTTAACAATTAATTCATTGACATTGTTCAGGAAAGCAATCTCACTGCTTCCTGTTTATCAAGTATCATTTGATTTGCAAGCTGTTCTGTATTATCAAATCTCTTCTCGTCCCTTAGCCTGAACCTGAAGATTACGGTAATAGTTTGTCTGTAAAGATCACCGTCAAAATCAAAAATGTGAACTTCAATTGACCTGCTGCCTTTAATTTTATTTACAGTCGGATTGAATCCGATACTAAGAACTCCCTGTAACTGACTGTTGCCAGTCAGAACCTCAACAGCATAAACCCCGTCGGCAGGTATCAGTTTATAGTTGTCAGCCGGTTTTATGTTTGCAGTCGGAAATCCTAACAGACGTCCAAGCTTCCTGCCATGAACCACACTCCCTGTTAAAGTATAATTATATCCCAGCCATCTGTTGGCATCCTCAAGCTTACCTTTTAGAAGCGCATTCCTGATGGTTGTCGAACTTATAACTCCATCACCTTCAAATACTTTGTCCGACTGTTCCACTGAAAAATCAAATAATTCAGCACACTCTATGATCTTCTTCAAATCACCTGCTTTGTTCTTACCGATATGGTTGTCATAGCCAACAATGAGATGATTTACCCCGATCCTGCTTACCAGAATTTCCCGAATGAAATCAGCGGTTTCCATGTTACTGAAATCCTTGCTGAACTTTATGATTACCATATGATCAATTTTAAGTTCAGCAAGGAGCTTTTTCTTTTCTTCAAGAGTTGAAAGGAAAGAGATGCCTTTGGTTTTCTCTGACAAAACCAGCCTGGGATGAGGATCAAAGGTTATGACCACTGATTCTCCCCCGTCTGCCCTGCTCTTGAAACAACATGGTCGAGAAGATGCCTGTGACCAAGATGCACACCATCAAATACTCCGATAGTGACAACAGGGTGAACCAGATTAAGGTCATCATATTCCTCATGAATAAACATTCTTTCCAGTTTTACGGTTGTAAATTTAGTAAAGCCTGTGAAAATGTAATTATTAAGTGATTTAGTTTTCGTAATTTTATAGAAAGTATCTGATTCAATAAATTATTATGACCCCTGCTAAATTCTATTCATCTGATCCATGGCTCGACCCATTCAAGGGCATTATCGAGAGCCGGATAAGTAAGTGCATAGCTAAGGAGCTGCAGCTTGCCGGTGACGGCAAACTCATGGAATTTGCGATGGGCCATTTTTATTATGGTCTCCATCGCAACCAGGATGGGTGGATATTCAGAGAATGGGCTCCCAATGCCGATGACATCTACCTTACCGGAATGTTCAGTAACTGGAAAGAAAAGTCTGCCTTCAGGCTTGAAAGGATCAATTCATATGGTGACTGGGAAATAAAATTGCCCCCAGAATCATTAAATCATGGCGAGCTGTTCAAGCTTTCCGTGCACTGGCATGGAGGAAAGGGCGAAAGGATCCCGTCGTATGCAACACGCCTTGTTCAGGATGAAAATACAAAGATATTCTCAGCCCAGATATGGAATCCTGATAAACCATATAAATGGGAAATAAAAGATTTTAAGGCCCCTGTTACAGCCCCTGTCATTTATGAGGCACATATCGGGATGGCCACTCCTGATGAAAAGCTTGGGACCTACCGTGAATTTACCGCGAATGTCCTGCCTGCTGTAATAAAATCGGGATATAACACAATTCAGCTGATGGCAATACAGGAGCATCCGTTTTACGGATCGTTCGGATATCATGTCTCAAGCTTTTTTGCAGCATCCTCCAGATTCGGAACGCCTGAAGATCTTAAAGAACTGATCGATAAAGCCCATGCCTCGGGAATAAGGGTGATAATGGACCTTGTTCACTCCCATTCGGTAAAAAACGTTAATGAAGGGTTGGGCCTGTTCGACGGAACACCCGGCCAGTACTTTCATACAAACGACAGAAGAAATCATGTTGCATGGGATTCATTATGCTTTGATTACGGGAAAGATAATGTTCTTCATTTCCTTCTGTCGAACTGCAGGTACTGGCTCGAGGAGTATAAATTCGACGGATTCAGGTTCGACGGAGTCACAAGCATGATTTATTATAATCACGGGCTTGAGAAGAGCTTCAGTACCTATGATGATTATTTCGACGGAGGACAGGATACAGATGCCCTGATTTATCTCTACCTGGCAAATAAAATGATCCACGATTTCAAACCCGGAGCACTGACCATTGCCGAGGATATGAGCGGAATGCCAGGACTTGCAGCCGGGACCGAAAGGAAAGGATTTGGCTTTGATTACAGGTTGTCGATGGGAGTTCCCGATTTATGGATAAAGCTTGTAAAAGACACCCCTGATGAAAACTGGAATATGGAGCACCTTATTCATGAGCTCACCCAGCACAGGCCGGAAGAAAAAATAATTTCATATTGCGAATCGCACGACCAGGCTCTTGTTGGTGATAAAACTTTGATATTCCGGATGCTGGATGCAGAAATGTATACAGGAATGAAAAAGTCGTATCACAGTTTTACTATGGATCGCGGCATTGCCCTTCACAAGATGATAAGGCTGATCACCTTCAGCACTTCCGGGGGAGGATACCTGAATTTCATGGGAAATGAGTTCGGACATCCCGAATGGATCGATTTCCCGCGTGAAGGGAATAACTGGAGCTACAAGTATGCACGCCGCCAGTGGCATCTGGCTTATAATGAAGATCTTAAGTATTCATATCTGCTTAAGTTCGATAATGCCATGGTGAAACTCCATAAGGAATACAGGTTCCTTGATGAACCAGGCGTATTCAGGATTTATGAGAATAATTATGACAAGGTAATAGCTTACACCAGAGGTGATCTACTGATTGTATTCAATTTTCATCCGGTAAATTCATTCACCGATTATGGGATTCCTGTCAAAGGTAAGTTCAGGATTGTTCTTGATTCTGATGATCCTGCCTTTGGCGGTTTCGACAGGGTGAACAGAGCTGCCTTTTATACATCTACCCGAAAAGGAGAAAGGCCGGCACTTGACCAGCCTTTCTATCTTTTCCTGTATCTTCCGTCGCGCAGCGCCCTGGTCCTGAAAAGGGAACAGGTAAAAAAGGCGACGGATATTTAATCAATCCACCTCAGAAGGTAAAAATCCTGTTTGTGTGGAAGGTCTTTGTGTTTTGGATAAATCCTGATCCCATAGAAAAATGTTCCGGCTTTTTCAGGTACAAGGTTAGCCCTAAACAAACATTTGCCGCTCTTGCTGTTGATAAGCTTAAATTCCTGGCTATTAACAAATTCATATTCTCCATTCTTATTCAGGTGAGTGAACACAAACTCAACTCCAACATATTCTTTTGGAATCTTTTTGATATCAAGCGCTATCTCTGCCCTGTAATCATGGCCTGAATGATAAATATTTTCATCGGGCCTTTCGAATTTAAAATTCAGTACTTCAATATTATCCCACTCCTCCCTCATTTTATACTTCCATGAAGCCATCTCTTTTGCTTTCTCAAAATCGTTCGCCGTGAGATACTGGTTCCTTGTCCATAACTTCATATAATACTTTTCAAAATAGTCATCAAGCATCCTTCTCATTGTAAATTCGGGAGCTATTTTTACCATGGTATTCTTTATGTGACTTATCCATTCAACCGGTATACCCTGATCGTTAAATGAATAATATGCAGGAACGATTTCAAATTCAAGCATGTTATAGATAGTTTCAGCATCCACATCATCCTGAAGATCCTGAACGTTAAATGTTTTCTTCATCGGAAGAGCCCAGCCTGCATAGGCATGATAGCCCTCTACCCACCAGCCGTCGAGAACGCTGAAATGCAGTGTTCCGTTCATAACTGCTTTTTCACCGCTCGTACCTGAGGCTTCAAGCGGCCTTGTAGGTGTATTAAGCCAGATATCAACTCCTCTTACAAGATTTTTCGCGAGCTCTGCATCATAGTTCTCCAGGAAAGTAACTTTACCTGCAAACTGCGGCAACTGGGATACTTCGAAAACCCTTTTGATAAGGTCCTGCCCGCCTCCGTCATGAGGATGGGCTTTCCCGGCATAAATAAACTGAACAGGCCGGTCCGGATCATTGACAATTTTTGAAAGTCTGTCAAGGTCCCTGAATAACAGCGATGCCCTTTTATAGGTTGCGAACCTCCTTGCAAAACCGATCGTAAGGGCCTTGTCGTTGAGATGGGTGCTTATGTTCAGCAATGTACGCGGGCTTACATGCTTTTCCATCATATCCGACTGAAGCCTCTTCCTTATATTAATAAAGAGATTCTTCTTTAGCCTGGTTTTAATTTCATATATTTTCTTATCTTCCAGGTTGTACACTTTCTCCCACTGGCTTCTGTCAGTCTGATCAAAGTTTTCACTTCCTGTCAGCTGCTTATATACCTCCTTCCATTCCGGTGCAAGCCATGTCGGATAGTGAACACCGTTAGTGACGTAGCCAATGTAAAGTTCTTCCTTCAGGTATCCGGGCCAGAGCTTGTTAAATAATCCCTGTGTCACCTTTCCGTGAAGCTTGCTAACGCCGTTTAATTCCTGAGACATATGAGTAGCAAGATAACTCATATTGAATTTCCTGTCTGCTTCTCCTTCACAGCGGCCCAATGCCATTAATTCGTCCCACGAAATATTCAGGCGTGCATGATAATGTGAAATGTATTTTCTCAGGATATCTTCCTCAAAAGCATCATGCCCTGCAGGTACAGGAGTATGAGTTGTGAAAAGGGTTGAGGACCTTATTGCTTCAATAGCCTGACTAAATGTAAGATGATTATCCTCAATGAGATGTCTTATACGTTCAAGGCTGATAAATGCAGAATGTCCTTCATTGCTGTGAAAAAGATCAGGCTTCAATCCGATCGCTGTCAGTGCCCTTATTCCACCAATCCCGAGGATCAGTTCCTGTTTGAGTCTGTTTTCATGATCACCTCCATAAAGATAGTGGGTTATTGACCTGTCTTCAGGAGTATTATCTTCAAAATCAGTATCGAGTAAATAGAGTGAGACCTTCCCGATTTTTGCTTCCCACACCCTGACGCTAACATTTCTCCCGGGCCAGACAAGGCTTATTACAAGCTGTGTCCCTCCGGAAATCTTTACAGGGCTTATTGGAATACGCGAGAATTCCTCAGCTTCATAAATTGTAAGCTGTTCTCCTTTTTGGACCAAGTTTTTGCTTGAAATATCCAAATCTGTAAAGCAGCCCGACTCCTGTAATATTTTTATTGGAATCACTCGCCTCTTTCAGATAATCACCCGCAAGAATTCCAAGACCGCCTGAATAGATCTTCAGACAGGGGTGGATACCAAACTCCATACTGAAGTAGGCAACTGATGGCTTATCTTTTTCATAAGGTCTGCTTAAATACTCTTTGAATATCCTGTAAATCTTTTCAAGATCCGCTACAAACTCCTCATCATCCTCCAGAACCAGCAGCCTTTTGTAATCTATCTTTTCAAGAAGCAGTCTGGGATTATGAACGACCTCTTCCCATAGTGATGGATCCATTCTCCTGAACAATGCTTCTGCTTCAGTATTCCATGACCACCACAGGTTATTGGCAAGTTCCTTCAATATTGACAGCTTATCAGGCACATCGCTCTGAACATAAATATCTTTCCAGACAGGTATCTGGTGAGGTTTTCTGATCTGTAAGCCGGTAGTTTCAACAAACTGGGCCAACTCCCTGGGTTCCTCTCTCCTTCCGCTGCTGTGGTCAAGGGCATTCTCCCAGGCCTCAAAATAGTGCTTAACCAGATTGTACCACATCGCAATCCGTGAAATTTCATGGGCCTTTATTCTCGCTGCCCTGACTTCATCGCTGGTAAAGCCAATGAATTTATTAATGAATTCCCTTATTTCGGTTATTACCTTATTTTCATTATCATCTGTTCTCTCAATTATGGCAATTCCGTTCCCGGGCTCCCTGAAGTATTTTCTGACCCAGAGGCCGAATCCTGAAAGTGAAGTTGTAACTGTAGGAATTGAGAACATTAAGCTTTCAAGCGGAGTATATCCCCATGGTTCATAGTACGAAGGAAATACCGAAAGATCAAATCCGATAAACAGGTCATAATATGAAAGATTAAATATCCCGTCATTCCCATTCAGGTATGATGGGGTAAATATTATCTTAACTTTCTGGTCCTGATTATTTGTGAGGTTATTGTTCCTTATGCCCTGAAGCACAGGATCGGTCGACGGATAGTGCAGGCTATGTGTAAGATACCTGTCATCGCCACCTGCAACCCTGTTATTATACAGAATATCAATAATATCCTGTCTGGGTCCCTTATGATAAGCCGGCATGAGAATAAAAGCAACACACTCCCTCCCGGGAGCATTATTTCTATTAAGCTCCCCGAGAGAGTTAATAAAAATGTCAGTACCCTTATTCCTGAATTCATATCTTCCGCTATGTGCGATAAATGTGCAATCATCGGTAAGGGAATATCCCAGAACAGCTTCCGCTACTTTTTTAAGCTTATTACGGGCTGAAATCCTTTTTCCCTCAAATGCATCATCAGTTGGAACAAATGAATCTTCAAATCCGTTAGGTGTCAATATATCAACATCTCTCCCAAGAAAATAGGAACATTCTGTGGAAGTGATTTCACTTATCGTTGTAAAAACATCGGCCGCTGAAGCTGCGGTTTTCTCGAGCGATTGCTTGGCAACAACATTGAATTCCCTTGAAATCTGCACCGGATTGTATTCTTTCATCTTTCCGTAAAGCGGCCTGTAATTTCCTGCAATGCATCGTCCCAGAACAGTTGCATGGGTTGTAAAACAAGTGGCGATCCATGGCACGGAATTTTCAAGGTAAAGAATCCCGGTACCGGTCATCCATTCATGGAAATGTGCAATTATATTATGGCGCTCATGATAAAAGGTGGTGAAGCTTTCAATAACCTTCCCGGCAGCATAGCCAAAAAGTGCAGGCTCAACATAATCCCACTGACCCGAAATACTGTCAAGTTTATAGACTTCCCAGAATTTAGCAAATATCTCATTCTGCAGTCCGAAATAAGAAGTAAAATCTATCAAAAAAACAATTGGCTTACCGGCTATGTTCCATCTTCCTGTCTTTACCCTGAGTCCCTCATTTAATGCAATGATCTTCCATTCAGCAAAAAGGGTGTCATCAGGAATAAATTCAGGATTTGTAACCTCTTCCCTCCAAACATCAGGACCAAGAAGAATATAATTATCTCCCAGCTCATTAACAACATTCAGTGCTTTTGTAGAAATAACAGTATGAATCCCTCCAACCTTGTTACAGACTTCCCAACTGGTCTCAAAAACTAGTTCAACATTCATCATCAGATATATTGGTTCAGATTATAAATCGGAAATTCTTATTCGCTTTATTTTGATCTTTCTTATTTTGTAGATTTTGTTTCTTTCGAAGATCTTCTTTTTACAGAAATCAATGATTTTTTCCCTTTCAATATTTTCCCTTTAAGTGATTTCTTTTCGCCGATCAGGATTCCATTCCCTGAATTTTTCTTGCGGGAATTCTTCTTAAGACTCTGAAGTTCAACCGTTTGCTGCTCAATAATAGATTCTTTTTCTTTAATAAGATTATTGAGTTTAGATATCTCATTATGTTCAACTTTATCCGGAATAAACCGGTTAACCCTGATTTCAAAATCGCTTAAAACATTCATATAATTCATAAATGCATCATATGGGGTATCATACGGATTGAAATAGGCATGTACAGCTCCATCAGAAAAGAATTTTGTTGCCATATAGTAAAAATGGTCGCTTGCCTGAAGATACTCCCAGTCCTTCATTATTTGTTTATCTTCACATCTTGTGACTTTATCCGTCAGTTCATAGAGCTTGTCAAGGGCAGCCGCCTGCAGCTCATTCCCGTTCCATGCTGTGATATCACGCTCTTCATCAGCCCACGAAATAGGAGAAGGAATGTTATGGCAGATACCGGCTGAAGATTCTCTGTAACCTCAGTCGGAGTCATAAACTTGTAGGGAGTCTTTTTTAAGATCGATCCGGGCAGGTGCTGAAGGAAATCGAATATCCCTGTACTCTTGTTATTGTGTTCACCAAATGTTTCATAGTCAAGGAATATATTGATAAGTTCGCTTTTGGAGGCAAATCTTATTCAACCATGAGCATATTTGTCTAAGTCAATGGCCATTCGCCCCAGCTGCGGTTAGAGACTCCGAAGGCAATATCATCGCTCAAAACAAAATTTCTTAAAAGCACTTTAAGCCTGGGATTAATTGAATTACAGTACAGAAAATTAGGGCTCTTCCATCCAAGAACATGCTTGGCGCCTTCGGTAAGTATCGATTTAAATCCCATATCGGCTACCCATGAACCTATAAAGGCCAGAATATATCAGTTCGGTGTTTCTGAATGATGTTGGTTCAACTGAAATTCCTTTACCATCGTCTTATGAGAATTTACCTGGCGTTCAAATTCATTTCTTGACTTGATGGATGCAAGGGAATGCGACTCGGTTTCGGCAAGGAATTCAACCATTCCTGTTTCAGCAAGTTTTCTGAAGGAGTCAAGAACTTCAGGGGCATAAAGACGAAACTGGTTAATTACCAGACCGGTTAGCGAAAAAGTAACTTTGAACTTCCCCTTATGTTTCAAAATAAGATCGAGAATTATTTCATTAGCCGGGAGATAACAATTCTCTGCCACTTTTCGCATGATGGATTCATTTGAAAATTATCATAATAATAATGATCATGACCAAGATCAAAGAATCTGTAGCGTTTTAGCCTGAAAGGCTGATGAACCTGAAAA
>CAVPCP010000002.1:0-99197 GCA_963702415.1 uncultured Bacteroidales bacterium
CATGGTTTCCCTGAGATGATAAGAAGTGTTTTCTCTTTCGTAAATCCCATGAGAGCGCATTGGATAGGACATCATGCTGAACATTTTATTGTTTTTGACAAGTTCGTTAACAAGCATTTCAAAACTCTGATAATGAACATTATCATCAGCGGTTCCATGAATGATCATCAGATTCCCTTTCAGGTTTTTTGCATAGGTTATCGGGGAGCCGTTAATGTAACCATCCTTATTATCATCCAAAAGTCCCATATACCGTTCCTGATAAATATTATCATAGAGCCTCTGGTCGGAAACAAATGAAACAGCAATACCTGTTCTATATATCTCGGGATAACGGAAAAGACAATTCAAGGTCATCTGGCCTCCACCACTCCAACCCCAAATACCGAGCCTTTGCGAATCGATAAAGCTGAACATCGAACAAATCTTCTGAGCTGCTTTTGACTGATCGGCAGAGGCAAGGATCCCTATCTGACGATAAATACATTTCCTGAACTCTGAACCCCGTGGAACTTTTGTACCTCTGTTGTCAACACTTATAACAATATATCCCTGCTGTGCCATGTACTGGTGCCAGAGATCTCCTCCTCCCCAGGTATCCTGTACCGTTGAACCGGCGGGTTCACCATATACATAAAATATGACAGGGTATTTCTTTGAGGGATCAAAACCTACAGGTTTAATCATCCATGCATCCAAAACAACCCCTCCGATATCAACTTTAAAGAATTCTTTCGGGTTCAGCCCCAGCTTGTCGTATATCAGTTTTGATAACGCATTGTCTTCTAAAAGCCTAATTTCATTGTGATCAGGTAAACTTATTAGAGAAATTCTGTCGGGAGTAACAGCGTTATTAAATGTGTGAATTGCCCATCGGGCATCATCTGAAATCTGATAAGAATTATGACCGGCTTTATCAGCAGGAGTAATCATTTCAGCAATCCCTTTCCCGTCTAAACGGCTCCTGTAAAGATAACGCTGTGTATAGTTCCTGGGTGAAGCAATATAATAAACATATCCACCTTTGCCATCAATACAATTAATGCTTACCACATCAGTATTGGCTTCCGTAATTGGGCTCATTGACTTTCCGTCTCTTGAAACCAGGTAAAGACGTAACCATCCATCCTTCTCACTTGTCCATGTAAAGTACTTTTCATTATTGAGCCATTTAATATTATCATGAATATCAAGGAAGGTCTTCTCCTGATCTGTAAGAATATTGGTAAGCGTCATCGTGCTGGTGTTACCAATCCAGACGCGGTTGGTGTTCTGAAGCCGGTTAAGCTGCTGGATCATGACCTCATCAGAGTTAGGAATAAAATCCATTCTTGCAAGATAATTGTTCTGAGGGTCCCCGGGTATATCAAACCACCTTGCAGGACCGCCTTCCGACGATACTACTCCAATTTTCACTGCCGAATTTGAAGTCCCTACTTTAGGATAGGGAAATGGAATTATTACAGGATAAATTGAATCAACATTGTTTATCAGATAAAATGTCCCAATTTCTTTGGTATCTGATTGCCAGAAAGCTATTCTTTTGCCATCGGGACTCCACCTGAATCCATCCCTGCAATCGAGTTCCTCTTCATAAACCCAGTCAAATGTACCATTTACAATATTACCACCTCCGTCTGCGGTAAGAGTAATAATCTTTCCTGATTCAATATCTTCAATATAAATATTCTGTTTACTTACATATGCCACCCTTGAACCATCTGGCGAGAACTTTGCAAACATCAGCGTAGAGGGTTCAAACGATCTGCCTAATTGCCTCAGTTTTCCTGAATTAATATCAAGTACCCAATAATCTCCTCTTGTATTATACCTCCATACTCTGCGTGTGTTGGTAAACAAAAGAAGCCTAGTGTTATTATCCGACCATACATAATCTGAAACAGTTACAGGCCTGGTCTTTCCTTCAGGAATAAAAGATTTCGCGGAACATATTATTTTCCTGACACCTGTTTTTGCATCAAAAATTACTATATCTCTGCCTCCGACCTCTTTATTAGATTCAAATGTCAGATAACCCTTACTATCCTTGCTCCACCTGACTGGTCCGTAACCATTATCCTTATAAATATTGTTCTTAAAAATATCCTCAAGCTTTAGAATAGGTTTGTCTGTCTGTGCAATTACCTGAGATGATACCAGATTATTCAGAAACAATAATAAACTGATGGTAAACAGCCCGATTTTCATTAAACATTATTTATGGTTGCAACAACAAATCTAATGATATTTATCCGTTTGCCTAAAGAATACTTATGGTTCAAATTTTATCAAGTCTGTAGATCTTCCCGGGTCGTGTCTCGAATTCCACGGAACCATCAGAATGTTTTATGACTTTAATTTTCTTCCCATTTTCAGTCACAGACCTGAGTCTGTCAGCATTTATCCTGCAGGATTGTCCGGCTTTTGACAGAATTTCAACTGATATCACTGCTTTGGCTTTCCATCTGAACTTAAGCTCGAAAGCTCCTCGTGCACATACTCCGTTAAAAGAACCATCGGTCCAGTCATCAGGAATAGCTGGTAAGAGATCTATAACTCCTTCGTGAGATTGTATTAACATCTCTGTTATTCCGGCAGTTACTCCGAAGCTGCCATCGACCTGCAAGGGAGTATAGCATTTGGCAAAAAGTTGAGGGTAACACTGGTCGTTGATATACCCCTGAAATATTTTGTATGCCCTGTTCCCATCATATAAGCGGGCCCAGAGACTCATTTTCCATGCCCTTGAAAACCCGGTACCTCCATCGCCACGTTGTTCAAGCACTTTTTTGACTGGATCTGTTAACTCCGGCGTTCTTTTCGCTGAAATTACATTTCCCGGATAGAGACCATAAAGGTGAGAAAAATGTCGGTGTTTATCCTCCATCTGAGCCAGATCATCGGACCATTCCTGAAGTGCTCCGCTCGCTCCAATTTGAGGAGGAACCAGCCTAGCTCGGGCTTTAGTTACCATCGCTGCAAAATCCTTATCCAGTCCAAGTACATTAGCTGCTTCAACATAATAGCCAAAGAGATCAGTCAGAATCTGCATATCAATTGATGAACCGGCGCAAATAGTTGTAAAATAGTACATAGCGGTAACTTCATCGAAGAAGTATTTATAACCTGGTCCTTTTGGCGGATTTTCGGGTGAAGTGGAAGGATTGGTAATTAACCATTTACCATTAGGGTGCTCAATGAGAAAATCCATAAAGAATTCAACCGAACCTTTGATTACGGGATAAACATCTTTCAGATAATCATTGTCAAGTGTAAAGAGATAGTGTTCCCACAGATGCGTTGTTAACCATGCTCCACCTACCGTAAATGTACCCCAGGTTGGTCCGTCCATCGGTGCTGCAGCTCTCCAGATATCAGTGTTCTGATGAAAAACCCAGCCCCTTGCCCCATAATGTTCTTTTGCAACCTGGCCCCCCTGATCAGTAAGTTCCTTAACCATTTTAATCAGTGGTTCAGTCAATTCCGGCAGGTTACCTGTCTCTGCCGGCCAATAGTTCATTTCCGTATTAATATTTGTTGTGTATTTTGAATCCCACGATGGATTCATGTCCTTGTTCCATATTCCCTGAAGGTTGGCAGGTTGTGTCCCGGGGCGCGATGATGAAATCAGAAGATATCTTCCAAATTGATAACAAAGTGAAGCCAATTGAGGATCAGATTCGGCAGCATAGCTTTTCAGCCTTTCATCAGTCGGAAGAAATGAGGTCACTGTTGAAGGAAGAGTAATAGTTACTCTGTCGAACAGAGATTTATAATCTTTCACTGCAGTTTCCTTTACACGGTTATATGACTTGCCCTCGATCCCTCTCAGATATTTCTCTACCCTTTCCTGGCAATCGGCACTTACATCATTGTAATTAATGAAGTTGGTGGCAGCAACTATATACAGTGTCACTGCATCGGCATTTTCAATTATAAGATCATTATCGTCCACTTTCACAGTGCCTCCTTCAGCAACAGCTTTCAATCTGGCCTCATATCGGATCTTCCCCTCTATACCCATATAGTCGCCCGATTTACCCGATAGTTTCAAACCATCATTCCCAACTCCATCCATTCTGAAATAATCAGTAGCATAGTTTGACATGGAACTATTTCTTTCACCCCTGAGCTCGGCAGTAAAAGAAACACTTCCGGGTTTATCAGCTGTAAGTCTAATTGCTATTGTCTGCTCAGGTGCTGAAGAGAAGACTTCTCTCACGTAGGTAACCCCATTTACAGTGTACTGAACAGATGCTATTCCTGTTTTAAGATCGAGCCAGCGCTTATAGCTGTTAACATCCTTCTCATTTTTAAATGAAAGAATGAGATTTGCAAGAGCCTGATATTTCTGCTGTTCAACCGGATAACCCATCAGATATCTTCCAAAAAGCTTATGTGCCTTAATTGGATTCCCATGGAAGATTTCCTTCTGAATTTCCGGTAATACCTTGTAACCACCTTTAACTACAGTTGAATAAGGACCTCCCGACCAATATGTCTCTTCATTAAGTTGAATTCTTTCTTCTCCGTATTTTCCAAATACCATTGCTCCAAGACGACCATTTCCTAATGGAAGGGCTTCCTCCCATACCGAAGCCGGAGATCTGTACCATAGTGTTGTTGAAGGATCAAAACTCTTGTTATCGATTGAATTTGAAATATTTATATCCTGACAACTGGAAGAATTAAATGAAGAGAAGAGAAGGAGTAAAAAAGCAATTGAGTTTTTTTTCATGCAGGCATGATTTTAAAGATTAGAATCGTTAAGTTATAAATAAATTGATTTCACAGGATTTCTTTCATTTATACCCTGGTGTTATTGCTAAAGCGGGACGACCTTTTTTGTATTGGCGGGCATTCCTCACTCCTGTATGAACAAAAAATGCCTGCACGGATTAATGTGTAAGCATATGATTGTCTTTGTAGCGAGACGGGGGAATGATCCCCGGACCTCATGATTATGAATCATGCGCTCTAACCAACTGAGCTATCTCGCCTCCCCTTCTTTATCGCGGGTGCAAATATAAACAGATAATGCTAAAATTCCAATATGATTTTTTCTTTGGTATTTTTTTTCTATATTGCAGAATAGTAGCCTTCGAACAACTTAATGAAAATGAGGTTAAAATACGAACTGGAATATACTCTTAACTGCTCTCCCAAAGTGCTCTTTTCCCGCTTGAGTACACCTGAGGGGCTAAGCGAGTGGTTTGCAGATGATGTTACAATCGAAGGCAATCTTTTTACCTTCCACTGGAGCAAAACAGAATTTAAAGCGCGTCTTGAATCGTTTAAGGAAAACAAGCTGGTAAGGTTTGAATGGATTGATGATGAAGCTGATAAAGAGACGAACTATTTTGAATTCAAAATAATTGTCCATGACATCACTGGTGACCTTGCCCTTATAATTACCGATTTTGCCGAACCCGACGAAAAAGAAGATGCTATCTATCTCTGGGATTCCCAGATTTCAGATTTAAAAAGGTTGTTGGGGATTTAAAAGGCGTAAAGGTGTAAAGGTGTAATGGTGTAAAGGTGTAACGGCACAAAGGCGCAATGGCTCAAAGACCCAAATCTTTGAGCTAATGCGCCGTTTTCATTTCCTTTACATTCTTTTGGATTATTTTTTTTGGACGATCGAAAAATGAACAATATGATTTTTGGCAAAAATCCAGTAGCTTTGCACATTAAAAATGAAATGTAGTGAAGAAACTCGATAAATTTGTCCTGAAATCCTTTATCGGCCCTCTTATCCTTACATTTTTCATCGTCCTTATTATCCTTTTACTACAATTCCTGTGGATGTATGTCGATGAACTCGCAGGCAAAGGTCTTGAAATTGGTATAGTGGCAGAGCTCCTGTTCCAGTTTGCACTTTCATTCGTACCAATGGCACTCCCTCTCGCAATACTTCTCGCTTCACTTATGACCTTCGGAAATATGGGAGAATACAGCGAGCTTACGGCGCTTAAATCTTCCGGAATACCTCTGAAACGAATTATGAGACCACTGGTTGTTCTGATATCATTTATATGCGTTATTTCCTTCTTCTTTTCCAACAATGTCCTTCCATACTCAAACAGACAGGCAAGGACCCTTCTTCATGATATCCGCCGTAAAAGGCCCGATATAAATATCCAGGCAGGGACTTTCAACAATGACATCGACGGCTTCAGCATAAAAATCACTTCCAGGGAACCGGAAACAAACCGGCTCGACAGGATTTATATTTATGACCACAGAAAAAATAAAGGGAACAGCGACGTTATCTATGCTGATTCAGGGTATATGAGGGTTACACTGGATGAAACCGCCATGTCGATGGTGCTTTTCAATGGATATTCCTACAGCGAAATGCCGGAAAAAGATCCGGGCAGAGGTGAAAAAACTTACCCGTTCAGGAAAGATACATTCAAGGAACAGACCCTTGTGGTGTCTCTTTCAGGATTCGATCTGGAACGAACTGAAATCGACCTGTTTAAGTCTAACTCTGCTATGAAAAACATTTCACAGCTGACCCGCGATATCGATTCACTTAATAAAAGATATACAGAACGCGTAAATGATTACCATAAGGAATTCAATAATTCGTTATTGTATGAAGTAAGGAACTACAGCAACGCGTATAACAAGGGTCAGGGAGAATCAGTTAAACGTCCTGAAGTGCCTTTTAATTCAAAGGTTCTTTATGATTCTCTTATCTGTGATGGAAAAGAAAACAGTTATCTCAAAAGCAGTGGGTAATTTAAAGAGCACCAGTAACTTCCTGACTACCCAGAAGGAGTCTCTTCATAACGAGGTTAAATTCATCAAGCGTTATGAGGTCAACTGGAACAAAAAATTCACTCTTTCGGTTGCCTGCCTGGTTTTCTTCCTGATAGGGGCCCCGCTTGGAGCAATAATAAGGAAAGGAGGATTAGGCACTCCAGCTGTTATCTCGGTATTATTCTTTGTAATATGGTATGTTATCTCACTTTCGGGAGAGAAGCTCGTTGAGGAAAACCTCGTAAGCACAACAGCAGGGGTATGGGCTTCAACATATATCCTGCTGCCGATTGGTCTTTTCCTTACATATAAGGCTTCGCACGATTCAGTAATTTTGAACATTGATACTTATCTTGCGTTCTTAAGAAAGATAAAGGACTACCTGTACAGGTTAATTATAATCGGTACAAAACGTAATCCTTCTTTTGAAGGGCAGTAATTCTGATTTTATTATGGAAATTAAGCTTAATACGATTGAAGAGGGCATTGATGATATAAGGAGCGGAAAGCTGCTGATAGTGGTGGATGATGAGGACAGGGAAAATGAAGGTGATTTCATCTGTTCAGCTGAACTTATAACTCCGGAAATTGTGAATTTCATGGCCATTCACGGCCGGGGGCTGATTTGCGCAGCTCTACCGGAAGAAAGGTGCGAGGAACTTGAACTTGACCTTATGGTCGGAACAAATACTTCACTGCATGAGACCCAGTTCACAGTTTCAGTTGATCTTTTAGGCCACGGAACCACAACCGGTGTTTCAGCCAGAGACAGAGCCCTTACCATTAAATCGCTGGTTGATCCGGTTACAAAACCATCTGACCTCGGCCGTCCCGGACATATTTTCCCACTTAAGGCAAAAGAGAAAGGTGTACTCAGAAGAGCAGGACATACCGAAGCTGTTGTTGACCTGACCCGTCTGGCAGGTCTTCATCCCGGCGGTGCCCTTGTCGAAATCATGAATGATGACGGGTCGATGGCAAGACTTCCCGACCTTGAGAAATTAAGACAAAAGTTTGATATTAAAATAATTGCCATCAGGGACCTTATTAAATTCACTCTTGAAAGAGATACAATAATTGAAAGAGGCGAACTGGTTAAACTTCCAACAGAGTTCGGTGAATTCGAATTCATACCCTTCAGGCAGATAAGCAACGGACTTGAACATGCTGCCCTGGTAAAAGGGAAATGGACAAAGGATGAACCCGTTCTTGTAAGGCTTCATTCATCATGCTTCACAGGGGATATCTTCAGTTCCCTGAGATGCGACTGCGGTTCACAACTCCATAAAGCCATGGAGATGGTCGAAACAGAAGGAAAAGGAGTTGTGATTTATCTCAGCCAGGAAGGAAGAGGTATAGGGCTCTTCAATAAAATAAAAGCATATAAGCTTCAGGACCAGGGAATGGATACAGTTCAGGCCAACCTTAAACTTGGATTCGGTGAAGATGAAAGGGATTATGGTGTCGGCGCAAGTATAATGAGGGAACTGGGGCTCGGTAAAGTAAGACTGATTTCAAACAACCCTGTAAAGAGAGCAGGCCTTGAAGGTTATGGAATAAAGATTGTCGAAACCGTTCCTCTTGAAATCCCCTCAAATCCATATAACGAATTCTATCTCAAGACCAAAGCAGATAAAATGGGACATAATCTGACCTGTTACAAACACATTGTAAAGGATTGATTTTTTTTGTAAATTTGTTTTGATAAAAGGATCTGATTCCATTCTGATGAAAAGTCTGAGGGTAGTCTTCATGGGAACACCGGAATTTGCGGTAGCGTCCCTGGGATCACTGTTAATGAACGGCTATAACGTTGTTTCAGTGGTTACATCTCCCGACAAACCTGCCGGAAGAGGCAGAACTGTAACAAAATCTGCAGTAAAGATCTTTTCCGAATCAAGCTACCTGCCAATCCTTCAGCCTGAAAACCTTAAGAATCCCGTTTTTATCGAGCGGCTAAAAAGACTTAAAGCAGATGTTTTTGTTGTTGTGGCTTTCAGAATGCTTCCCGAAGATGTGTGGAGGATGCCTGTAAAGGGCACCATCAACCTTCATGCTTCATTGTTACCGCAATACCGCGGATCAGCACCCATAAACCATGTGATAATCAACGGAGAAACAATGACCGGGGTGACTACTTTTCTTATTGATGATAAAATTGACACAGGAAATATTCTCCTGAGAGAAGAGGTGCCTGTATTTCAATTTGAAAATGCGGGAGATCTTCATGATAAGCTTATGAAACATGGCGCCAGACTTGTAATTAAAACTCTTGAAGCAGTTTCTGAAAACTTCATAAGGCCAAGGGATCAGTCAGATTTTATGCTCCCGGGCGAGGTACTCAGGAAAGCTCCCAAAATTTTCCCTGATTTTTGCGTCGTTGACTGGAACAAAGAACCTCAAAAGATCCATAATTTCATAAGGGGCCTTTCACCTTATCCCTGTGCCAGGTCTGTTTTTAAAAACATAACCAGGAGCATCTCTTTTAAAATTTATGAAAGTCAGCCCGAAGCGGAAAAACACCTGCTTCTGCCAGGACAAGTGGTCTCTGACGGCAGAACATTTGTTAAAATCGCGTGCGCAGGAGGGTTCATAAGGATATTAACCCTTCAGATTGAAGGTAAAAAAAAGCTTGGTACCGAAGAGTTCCTGAGAGGTTTCAGAATAGAGGAGTTTGCGGTTCCCGTTAATTAATTCAAGTTGCTTTTTAATTAACAGGTTTTATCACCTGTAACCATATCTTCTGTCCTGCAGAAGGTTCACTTCCCTCAGCCATCCTGTTCATTTCAAAGAGTCTTTTCAGCTTAATCCCGTATTTCTGTGAGATCATGTACATGGTCTCGCTTTCTGCAGTAGTATGATATTCAATCCCGGTTTCAGCTTTGTCCCTTTTAGGTTCAAGGTAAAGAATCTGACCAGGCTCAGGAGTGAAATCCTCCTTAAGGTCATTATACCTCGCCAGTTCCCAGCCCAGAAGCTGGAATTCGTTCTCAAGCTTCTTCCTGGTATCGCCGTCCTTGACAATAATATACTGGATCCTGTTATTCTCCATAATTCTCGGGGCCCTTGCCATTACATCACCAAAAGTAATTGTACTTTCCTGTGTTACGGGTGGCTTGCTGACAGGAGTACTGGCCGGTTTTGGAGGCGTTTGTGGTTGTTGGGGCTGAACCTGGTCAGGTGTTTTATAAGAAGCTGCAGTATAGCCTTTATCAAGTTCGTACAATTTATTTTCCTCAATTTTCCTTATAAGCAGATTTGCATAATCCGGATTTGTGGCATAGCCTGCACTTTTCAGACCATTCGCCCAGGCTTTATAGTTCGTCGGATCGAGGTTGAAAAGAGACCGGTAACGTGAACCTGATTTTAAAAAATCCGAATGATCATAAAAGGAATCTTCGGGTCTCCTGTATTTTCTGAAACATTCATTGCGACTGTCATCATGCTGCCTCATTGTCTGACCCGTCCAGTCGCCGTGACATTTTATTCCGAAGTGATTATTCCCCGATCGTGCAAGAGTGCTTCGTCCATAGTCTGATTCGATCATACCCTGAGCAAGTGTAATGCTTGCAGGAACCCCGGTCCTTTTCATCTCACTAACGGCCAGATCCCTGTATAAGCTGATATAATCCCTGGCAGTGCTGGTCACTGAAACGGGAGTTGTCGCCGCCGGCTTTGAAACCCTGCAGGATATCAAGCCAACCAATAAAAGTAAGCCTATTATAATGTTTGCTTTCCTTATCACTCTTTTTGCCTTTCCGGTAAAAATATGAAAAATGAAGCCCCTGACAACACAATGTTATTCACAATTGCACATTTTTAAACAGACAATGTTAATTATTTAATTATTGTTAAATTTGTAATTATTAATGAATTAGAGCTTATGTCAACTGTTAGAAACATCTCATTTTCATATCAGGAATTTGAAAGTCTGGCGGAGCTTGTGACTGAAGATCAGGAACTTATTGCTGCTGCCAAAGAGGCAGCTAATCACGCTTATGCTCCATACTCAAAGTTCATGGTAGGAGCTGCCGTCAGACTTGAATCGGGGATTATTGTTCGTGGATCTAATGTTGAAAACGCTGCTTTCCCGTCAGGTATCTGCGCTGAAAGGACCGCAATTTCCGGATCTGTATCAAATTATCCTGACGACAAACCGGTGGCAATAGCCATAGCTGCCATGACCAATAACGAATTGACCGCAGAATGTATTTCGCCTTGCGGGAATTGCAGGCAGGTGCTCGCTGAAGAAGAGATGAGAACAGGCAAGAGGATCAGGATAATTCTTTCAGGCCGAGAAAAGATCCGGATAATTGAAAGCGTCAGTCTACTGCTGCCCCTTCAATTCTGCAGGGATAACCTCAGGGTAAATCTTCCCTGATAATCAGTTGAAAACCGGCTCCGTGTATATTTTTAATATTTAATCGCGGATCTTCTGAAAGAAATTTTCTTAGCTTGGTGACATAGACATCCATGCTCCTCGCTGTAAAATAATCATCAGCTCCCCATATTTTTTTCAATGCCATCTCGCGACTGATCAGTTCATTCGGATTCAAAGCTAAAAGCTCGAGAAGCTGAGCTTCTTTTGGCGACAACTTCTTCTCGTCATCACCGCTTGTAAGGGTTCTGAGTCTTGCATTGAAAACAAATTTACCGATTTCAAAAATATCTTTCGTACCCGACTGGAAATCGCGCCTGGCAAGTATTGCCTTTATCTTTGCAAGGAGAATTTCAGTATCAAAAGGTTTGGAAACATAATCATCTCCACCTGACCCGTAACCTTTAAGCACATCTTCCTTGAGTTTTTTTGCAGTAAGAAACACAATCGGGACGATGTTGTTGATCTTCCTGATTTCACCCGCAATTGTAAATCCATCAACATGCGGTAGCATAACATCGAGGATACATATATCAAAAGCCCCCTTTCTGAAATGCTCAACTGCATACTTCCCGTCATCTATCCAATCGACCAGGAAGTCGTTTAATTCAAGGTAGGATTTAAGAACTGATCCGAAACTCAGATCGTCCTCAACGAGAAATATTTTTGCAGATTTCATATTTTATTAATTTTCCCAGTTGAAAGGCAGAAAAATATCAAACCTGCTACCTTTTCCCGGTTCACTTATAACAGTTACATTTCCTTTATGCGCATCAATTATTGCTCTCACGTAATTGAGTCCGAGTCCAAATCCTTTGACATCATGAACGTCCCCTGAACTCTGACGGTAGAACCGTTCAAATATTTTGCTCTGTACACTTTTACTCATTCCAATCCCTTTGTCCTCAACAGATAAAATGATACCCTTACCATTGTTTTTTGTTTCAACAGTTATATCAGGATTCTCAGGCGAATATTTTAATGCATTATCAAGGAGGTTATTTACAAGATTTATCAGGTGTTCCTTATCGCCAAAGATTACCGGTTCTTTGGCACTGAGTTTTAAGTTTATCCTGCCATTTTTCTGATGAACCTGTATTTCAATTGTATCGGCAGCCCTTTCAATGACCGAATGAAGTGAAATATTTTCAAATTTGAAAGCAATCTCCTTCTTGTCAAGCGATGCAATCTGAAGGATTGTCTCAACCTTCTTGTTCATCCTGCTGTTTTCTTTCTTAATCATGCTGATGAAGTGCCTGATGCTTGCTTCATCATTAATTACTTTAGGATTGGTTATAGTATCAGCAGCAAGAGAAATCGTTGCAATAGGGGTTTTGAATTCATGCGTCATATTATTAAGAAAATCCGATTTAATCTCTGATATCTTTTTCTGCCTGATAATAAAGTAAAGGCTCAGAGCAAAGGTTGCAAGAATTATCAGTGAGAAAAGAAAAGATCCCCCAAGAAGCCAGGTCATGGAGCCCATAACATAATTAGCGCGCTCCGGAAAGATCACCGATACAAGAAGATTCTGCCTGATGATGTTGTCAGGGAACAACTGAACCATGTAGTTGCTGTTCAGGAAATCTTTTTTCTCAGATTTTTTATATGTCCCCTCCTGGACTTTACCGTCTTTAATAATAGCGAACTCAAAAGGGGTTTCAATACCCGAGAATAGAAACGATCTCCTGAGGGCATAATTAACCTCATCATCATTAAGCTCCATTGTCTTTTCCCACTGGTACACCTCAGAAATCATCCTGTCGCTCATATTCTGAAACTCTGATTGTCTCTTCCTGACCCAGTCAATAAATTCCTGCCTGTTAACGGGAACCGGGCCTGACAGGGAATTTTGTCCTTCATTACCTCCGCTGGTATTAAGTTCTCCCTGTACCCCCGGGGCTGAAATATTTATAGTTCCTGAATCAGTATTGAAAGTGGTGTCAGTTCTTGAAATAACAGGTTTGTCATATCTTATCCGTCCGGATGAATCCATCGTGCCGGTTACTGTCTGGCTTGTAACACTATAGTTGAAATTTTTGCCGTCATTCGAAGAGTAGCTGCCTATACTCAAATAGCTGGAAATATCTCCCGAACCAGGGTTGAATATCCCGGGATCATCAAAGAAAAAGTTCATCTCCCGGTTCGATTCAATAGCATTGGCAGCATTATCAAGGCTAACAAAAACATCCCTGTTAAAATTTTCGTTCCGGATGCTCAGAGCATTGTGAATCCAGACCATCTGTACCCAGATAATGCCGGCAAGGGAAAGCAGCATCATAAAAATCAGACCTATAAACTTGCTTTTGCTCATTCCGCAAATTTATGTGTTTAAGAAATTTCACATGTATGATTTAACTTTTCCTTAACTCTAATTAACCTGATTTTAACTCTGACCGGATTAATTCACTTACACTTCACTATTAATGAAAAGCTTCCATACATCACCCTTCGGGAAATGCGCAGTTATGGTAACCTTTTCCTTTTTAACAGGATGAATAAATTCAAGCCGTCTTGCAAAAAGTGAAATGCTTCCATCTTCGTTCGATCGCGGGTAGCCATATTTCAGATCACCTTTTACAGGGCATCCGATTTTTGCCAGCTGAGCCCTTATCTGATGATGCCTGCCCGAGTGCAGCTCAATTTCCAGAAGGAAAAAGCGGTCCGATCTTCCGGCCAGCCGGTATGAAAGAGAAGCACTCTTTGATCCTTTAACCTCATTTTCATATACATAAGTCTTGTTCTGTTGTTCATTCTTTTTAAGGAAATTAGTAAGAACAGCCTCATCTTCGGGAGGTCGTTCGGCAACAATTGCCAGATAAGTCTTTTTTACTTCCCTCGTCCTGAAGATTTCATTAAGACGTTCCAGTGCCTTTGAAGTCCGTGCAAACAGCATCACTCCACCTACTGGTCTGTCAAGCCGGTGAACGATCCCAAGGAAAACATCGCCGGGTTTATTATATTTTTCAGCCAAATACTTTTTTACATCTGAATCGATGGCCGAATCACCCGTTTTATCCTTTTGTGAAAGATCGGAGGACTTCTTATAAACTGCGATCAGGTGATTATCCTCATATAAAACTTCAATCATTTCTGGTTTCTGTTTACTGGTTACTTGTTACTGGTTAATGAATATCATCTTCTCAACAAGCAACTAGCAACCAGCAACTAGCAACTAAAATCCAGTCATAAGTACTCAACATATCAGATAATTAATACTGTTCTTTTTCGTTGGGAAAACTCTGGGTTCTTACATCGCTGATATAAGCCTGGACTGCTCCTTTTATTTCAGCGTAAAGGTTATGGTATCGTCTGAGGAATCGTGGTGAAAACTCCTGTGTTATCCCGAGCATGTCATGAAGTACAAGAACCTGCCCGTCAGTCTTTCCTCCTGCCCCGATCCCGATCACCGGTATTTTCAATGTTGCGGTAACATCTTCTGCCAGCCTTGCAGGAATTTTTTCAAGCACCAGGGCAAAGCAGCCTGATTTTTCAAGCATCCGTGCATCCTCGAGCAGTCGCCGGGCTTCTTCCTCTTCTCTCGCCCTAACCACATAAGTACCAAACTTGTGTATTGATTGAGGTGTCAGACCAAGATGGCCCATTACCGGAATACCGGCTGATAGTATTCTTTCAATCGACTCGATAATCTCCTGGCCTCCTTCAAGTTTTACTGCATGAGCTCCAGTCTCTTTCATGATCCTGATCGCTGATACAAGAGCCTCCTTTGAGTTTCCCTGGTAGGTACCGAAAGGAAGATCGACAACCACCAGGGCCCTCTTTACTCCTCTAACCACCGAGGCGGCATGATATATCATATTATCGAGAGTAATTGGCAGCGTGGTATCATATCCTGCCATCACATTCGAAGCAGAGTCTCCCACAAGAATTACGTCAATCTCAGCCTCATCAATTATCCTTGCTATTGAATAATCATATGCCGTAAGCATGGCAATCTTCTCGCCCTTCAACTTCATCTCATTCAGAACATGGGTGGTTACCCTCCGGACAGATTTATAAACCGACATAACTATTTAATTTTAATCCAGATGACAAAGCTACGAATTTGTTACGGAGAATATTTCTACAATCATGCTTCTTTTTATCCTGACATCTGTCAGAAATCATTCATGCCGTTTTGTCACATTAACAGCGTAAAGAAATTTAAGTAATGCCATATTTGCATAAAAATGTTCCTGACGGGCAGTGGCATAATCATTGCAGTTAACAGAGACATAAATTGAAAATTCTTAAAAATCATAAAATGGGAAAAATAATAGGAATCGACCTGGGAACAACAAACTCATGCGTTTCCGTAATGGAAGGAAATGAGCCGGTAGTTATCCCCAACAGTGAAGGAAAGAGGACCACACCTTCAATAGTCGCCTTTTTGGATAATGGTGAACGCAAAGTTGGTGATCCTGCAAAACGTCAGGCTATTACCAACGCCAGAAGAACCGTCTACTCTATCAAACGATTTATGGGCGAAACATTTGATAAGGTAAATACTGAGATCAAACGTGTGACTTTTACAGTTGTAAAGGGGGATAACAACACTCCAAGGGTAAAAATAGACAACAGGATGTATTCACCCCAGGAGATTTCTGCAATGATTCTTCAGAAGATGAAAAAAACCGCTGAAGACTATCTTGGTCAAGAAGTTACAGACGCAGTTATAACAGTCCCTGCTTATTTCAGCGACTCGCAGCGTCAGGCTACAAAAGAAGCAGGAGAAATTGCCGGACTAAATGTCAAAAGGATTATAAATGAACCGACAGCTGCTTCGCTGGCATATGGCCTTGATAAGAAATCACAGGATCTCAAAATCGCAGTTTTCGACCTTGGAGGAGGAACATTTGATATTTCCATACTTGAACTTGGTGATGGCGTTTTTGAAGTTAAATCAACAAATGGAGATACCCATCTTGGAGGCGATGACTTTGACCAGATGATAATTGACTGGTTAGCTGAAGAGTTCCTTAAAGATGAGGGAATTGACTTAAGGAAAGATCCGATGGCGCTTCAGCGTTTGAAAGAAGCTGCTGAAAAGGCAAAGATTGAACTTTCAAGTGCAACAACTACTGAAATAAATTTACCATATATAATGCCGGTTGACGGTATTCCAAAGCATCTTGTTAAAACTCTCACACGCTCGCAGTTTGAAAAATTGTGT
This sequence comes from uncultured Bacteroidales bacterium, assembly GCA_963702415.1. GTDB lineage: Bacteria > Bacteroidota > Bacteroidia > Bacteroidales > VadinHA17 > LD21. Next base: position 16,320 of record CAVPCP010000002.1, read on the forward strand.
GACAAGCTTATACAAGCCTGTATAGAACCATGCAGAAAAGCACTGGCTGATTCAGGATTGCAGGCATCAGAAATCAGTGAAGTCCTTCTTGTGGGAGGTTCTACCAGAATCCCTGCTATCCAGCAGCTTGTTGAAAAATTTTTCGGAAAGGTGCCCTCAAAGGGTGTTAATCCCGACGAAGTTGTGGCAGTAGGTGCTGCAATTCAGGGAGGGGTTCTTACGGGAGAAGTTAAAGATGTTCTCCTTCTGGATGTTACACCTTTGTCGCTTGGAATCGAAACTATGGGTGGTGTTATGACAAAACTTATTGAATCAAATACTACCATCCCTACAAAAAAAGCTGAAGTCTTTACAACTGCTGCTGACAACCAGCCTTCTGTTGAGATTCATGTGCTTCAGGGAGAAAGACCAATAGCATCCGGTAACAAAACCATCGGAAAGTTTCATCTCGATGGTATTCCGCCAGCCCCGAGGGGAATCCCTCAGATCGAGGTAACATTCGATATCGACGCAAATGGTATACTTCATGTCACTGCAAAAGACAGGGGAACAGGTAAGGAACAGAGGATAAGGATTGAGGCGTCGTCAGGACTGAGCGATGAAGAAATAAGAAAAATGCGCGATGAAGCAAAGGCAAATGCAGAAGCCGACAGCAAAGCCAGGGAGAAAGTTGATAAGGTAAACAGCGCTGACAGCATGATATTCTCAACTGAAAAACAGCTGAAGGAATTCGGAGATAAAGTCCCGGCCGATAAAAAAGAAGCAATCGAAAGTGCCCTTACCAGGCTTAAGGAAGCACATAAAGCACAGGATGTTGCCTCAATCGATAAAGCTCTGGCAGAACTTAATGCAGTATGGCAGTCTGCCTCTGAGGAGATGTACAAGACAGCTCAGAATACAGGACAGGCAACTTCCCAGCCTGGCCCTGAACAACCGGGTAACGGGAAAACCCAGCAGGGAAATGATGAGGTTACTGATGTTGATTTCGAAGAGGTAAAATAAAAACTCATTGAGGGTTGAATTATAAGAGGCTGTTTTAATTTCAGCCTCTTTTTTCTTTTTTGTACTTTTACAAAATATTATTCATTCAGATTTTATGAACCTTAAAATTGCAGCTGTCTGTTTTTTAATCATGCTTCCCGGGCTTTGCCTGCCGCAATCGGGAGATGCCATTAACCAGACTGACGGGGAGGGTCGCAAACAGGGTCACTGGATTAAGAAATACCCGAACGGGAATATTCTGTATGATGGTTTTTTCAAAAATGATAAGCCAGCTGGCGAATTTAAAAGGTATTATGAGGATAATACATTGAAATCTGTGCTTGTTTTCAGTCACGACGGCTCAGAAGCGAAAGCAAGTTTATATTACCCGAATGGACTTACTGCTTCAACCGGGAAATATGTAAACCAGCTAAAGGAAGGCAAATGGCAATTCTTTTCACCAACTGCAAAAGGAGTGCTGATAAGTGAGGAGGAATATTCCGGCAACAAAAAGAATGGTATTGCGGTTAAATATTATCCTGACGGCCAGGCTGCAGAAAAAACATACTACAAAAATGATGTCAGGCATGGTGAATGCCTGAAATATTATCCCGACGGAACTATCAATCTTAAAACACATTACGATACCGGAAAACTGAATGGAAAATTTGAAGCCTTCTTTGAAACCGGAAAACCTGAAATGACCGGACATTACAAAAACGATCTCAGGGAAGGTGAATGGATAATTTATAAAAAAGACGGCACACAGAGGTTCAGAATGGAATATGCTTCCGGTATCCCTGACAATGCCGATATAAATATCTATGAATCCGATTATATTGATTCGCTCGAAAGAATCAAGGTCAGGATTGAGGATCCGGAAAAAACGGGGACAATATGGTAAAAGAGGCTTTCTGTTCTTTTCGGCTTAAAATTGGAATAATTGCCATACTATTAACTCTTATTTGTTCAACTGATTTCATATTCGGACAAGAGGCAGTTTATAATTTCTTTTACAGGATCTATTTCAGGGACAAAGGAACAAATGAGATCGATAACTATACTCCGGAAGACCTTCTTTCAGAGAGAGCTGTCGAAAGAAGAACCATGGCAAATATTAAGGTGCCCGACTTAAGAGACCTGCCGGTATTTTCAGAATATATTGAACAGATTGCGTCATCCGGATTCACCTTTCACTCCGCATCCCGATGGATGAACACAGCTCTTTTTAAAACTGAAGAATTGAAAGATATCAGTGATCTGGAAGCCCTGCCCTATGTAAGTGAAGTAAAAATCGTTAAAAATGCCGGAGGAAAAGGTCTTGTGGCTGACAAGCTTGATTTTGAAACGATCCAGGATGAGTTCCCTCTATTCGATCAGCCGATAGTGATGTTAAACGGAAAGAGTGTGCATAATTCCGGATTTAACGGAAAAGGTATCATTATTGCTGTTCTTGACGGGGGTTTTGAAAATGCTGACAATATAACATCACTTGAAGCCCTGCGAAACCGGAAAGGAATAAAAGGGACATTCGATTTTGCAGGAAATGATCAGAATGTATATGGCTATCACAACCACGGCACTGCAGTTTTATCTGTGCTCGCAGGGGATATTCCCGGATCTATAGAAGGGTCAGCCCGTGATGCTGATTACTGGCTTTTAAGGACCGAAGATACAGGTTCTGAATTTCCGGTTGAGGAAGATTTCTGGACAGTAGCCGCTGAATTTGCCGACAGCCTGGGTGCAGATATTATATCTTCCTCACTGGGCTATTACAATTTTGATGATCCCCTGCTCAATTATAAGTATTCCGACATGGACGGGAACAGTACCTATGTAACCCGGGCGGCTGACATAGCAGCATCCAAGGGTATCCTGGTTGTGAACAGTGCAGGAAATGAAAGGAATAAAACCTGGGTCCGTATTATTGCTCCTTCTGACGGAGACAGCGTTATGGCAGTGGGTGCCGTTGCATGGGACAGAAAAATCTCTTCTTTCTCGTCAGCCGGACCCTCTTCTGACAACAGGATAAAACCTGATCTTGTTTCCCAGGGTGTCAGCGTCCCGGTCCAGACTAAAACAAACACAGTAGAACGATCGTCAGGAACCTCTTTCTCCTGCCCTGTTTTAAGCGGTATGTGTGCCTGTATAATGCAGGCAGTTCCCCAGGCAACTAATTATGATATAATTTCTTCGCTTTATTCTGTTTCGGACAGGTATAACTCCCCCGATTCACTTTACGGTTACGGTATCCCTGATATAGTTGAGGTAATTAATAAATTACAGGAAAAATATGTGCTTCAGACTGATAAAGGATCAGTTGTAAGTCCTAATCCTTTTTATACCGAACTTATTATTACATTCAGGGAGATCCCGGAAAGGTTAAGTGTTGAAGTGTTTGATATCAGTGGCAAAATGCTGTTAAAAACCAATTACAGCAACTATATCAGCCGGACTTTGGTCCTGGATAATATGGGGAATTTCGGAAATGGAATTTACTTCATCAGGCTTGACACTCAGGGTGGCTCATTCATTCATAAGGTGATAAAGATCGATAATTAACCATGAACGAAAAACTCACACTTACAGAATTACAGCTGATAATCAAGGATTCACTTTATATGGCATTGCCCGATATGTACTGGGTGATTGCTGAAATCTCTGAAATGAAAGAAAACTATAATGGTCATTGTTATCTGGAACTCGTCGATAAACAGACTTCAGAAAACAGTGTAAGGGCTCGTGTTAAAGCAGTTATCTGGAGCAGCCGTTACAGGTTTCTGAAATCGTTTTTTGAAAATGCGACCAGCGAATCTCTCCGGGAAGGCATGAAAATTCTGGTGAGGGTAAGAATCGAATACCATGAGATATATGGATTAAGCCTTGTGATCAATGATATCGATCCTGCTTTCACTATCGGCGAAATGGCTCTCAAAAGGCAGCAGATTCTGAAAAAACTTGAAGAAGAGGGTGTTCTTACGATGAACAAGGAGTTGGATTTCCCAGTTGTTCCTCAGAGGATAGCTGTAATTTCATCGGCAGGTGCTGCAGGTTACTCCGACTTTATCATGCACCTCAGAGATAACAATTTCGGATATGTATTTATTACAACCCTTTACGAGACACCAATGCAGGGAATTGAAACCGAGGCAGGTGTCATGAGGGCACTCGACAGAATAGCAGCACGGCTTGAAAAATTCGATTTAGTCGTGATTATCAGAGGAGGCGGGTCGCAGACTGATCTCAGCTGGTTTGATAATTACAGCATTGCTTATTATATTACGCAGTTTCCACTGCCTGTGATCACAGGAATCGGACACGAAAAAGACCTTTCAGTAACTGATATTGTAGCCCACACATCATTAAAAACCCCGACAGCAGTTGCAGACTATCTGGTTGAATGTATGAATAATACAGATAACTATCTTATTGAATTAAGTAATGGTATATTTGATAAAGCCCGGAATATCCTTGAAGACAATAAAATGCGGATCGATGCTTCGCGGTTAAAGTTAATCCCGGTTGCACGGATGATGATTTCGGAATTTAAAGAGGATCTTTCAGGGATCCTGATCGAAATGATAAATACCGGTAAAGATTATATTCTGAGAGCAGGTCTTTTCCCGGCAAGGCATAAATCGAGGCTTATTTCCGGAGCAAGATCATATTTATCCTCAAAAGATTCATTACTGATAAGGGAAAAACAAAGCCTTGCCACCATTAACAAAAATTATCTGAATAACATAAACAGCAGGATTTCGGGATATAATAATTCATTGAAAATACTCGATCCGGAGAACGTCCTGAAAAGAGGTTATACTATTACATCACTTAACGGGAAAATAGTCAAGAAGCGGATCCAGTTGAAGGAGAATGATCTGATCGATACAAGATTCAGCGATGGATCGATAAGCAGCAAGGTGGTTTAAATTACAACGATATATGGCAAAAAAAGAATTTTCATTCAACGAGGCAGTAAAGGAGATCGAGAAGATCCTCCTTGAAATTGAAAGCGGTGAAATGGATGTTGACAGGTTATCTGTTGAAGTAAAGCGGGCTTCAGAACTGATAAGGCAATGCCAGAAGAAACTCAAGTCGACCGAGGATGAGATCAATACCATTTTCAAAGAGCTAACATAAAAAACCCGCGGCACAAACGCACCGCGGGAATTTACTTTACTACCCTAAACCTAAATCCACGAAAAAAACTCATGTAACCTTATTTGGTTACTACCTTTAATATGTATAACGTATTAAAGATAGGCAAAGTTTCATTCTATTTGTCTTTTTTTTAAACAAAAATCTGTTATTTTATTAACAGACTATTTATCAATACCAAGAACATCTTTAAACGCCTTAACAAATGTTTCTTTCGGCAAAGCACCCATTGCCATCTGAGGCTGACCGGTTGCAGGCACAAATAAAATAGATGGAATGCTTCTGATCCCAAAAACTGAAGCAAGTTCCTGCTCCTCCTCGGTATTTACTTTATAAATATCAAGCTTACCTTCAAATTCTTTAGCCAGTTCTTCCAATACTGGTGCCACCATTTTGCATGGCCCGCACCAATCGGCATAAAAGTCAATTACGCAAGGCTTATCACCTTCGAACTTCCATTCTTTGTTTGTCTCGTAGTTAAAAACCTTACTGATAAAGGTATCTTTGGTTAAATGCTCTAACATATTGTTTTTTTTAAATAACATTCAAAAATGATTGAAGTTCATTAACTGATCAATCTTTGTACCATTAATCGCTATTTGAGACAATTTATTGAAAAATAGTTATTAATTGTAACTTTGTCAGTATAATTCAATGAATTGTCATATCCGGATATGAACAAATGCCTTAACGACAAGGTCTTTGGGATACTTTCTGAAGTGGTTTCATCGGAAAATGTTGAAGCCTGGGTGATCGGAGGTTATGTAAGGGATTGTCTGCTAAAAAGAGATCATCCCGACAAAGATATTGATATTGTAGTGCTTGGAAACGGTATTGATATTGCCCGAAAAGCAGCAAAAATGTTCGGACCTCATATTAAGGTCAGCGTATTCAGAAATTACGGGACGGCAATGTTCAGATTCAATGATTATGACATCGAATTTGTTGGTGCCCGAAAAGAATCTTACAACCGCGGTTCCCGGAAACCGGTTGTAACGACAGGAAGTCTTGAGGAAGATCAGAAACGAAGGGATTTTACGATTAACGCACTGGCAATCAGCATTAATAAGAATTCGTTCGGAAAGTTTCTGGATCCTTTTAACGGGATAGGCGACCTTGACAAAAAGATCATAAGAACCCCGCTTGATCCTGATATAACATTTTCAGATGATCCTCTGCGGATGATGAGGGCAGTCAGATTTGCCGTACAGCTTAATTTTTCAATTGATGAAACCACCTTCCGGGCAATAGCCGCCAATGCTGAAAGGATAAGCATCGTATCGCAGGAGAGGATAATCGATGAATTGAATAAGATAATAATTTGCGATCATCCTTCAAGAGGATTCGTACTTCTGGAAAAATCAGGTCTCCTTAAGCTGATCTTTCCCGAACTGGATAATCTCAAGGGTGTTGATAAGAAAGATGGAAAGGCTCACAAGGACAATTTTCATCATTCGTTAAAAGTCCTGGATAATATCAGTAAGAAAACTGATAATATCTGGCTAAGATGGGCAGCTCTTTTACATGACATAGCAAAACCTCTTACAAAGAAATATCTTCCGGAATCGGGCTGGTCATTTCATGGACATGAATTTTTAGGCGGGAAGATGATCCCCGAAATATTCAGAAAACTCAAACTCCCGCTTAACGAAAAAATGAAATACGTCAGGAAGCTGGTGGATCTGCACCTCCGTCCTATCGCGCTGTCGCAGGAGATCGTTACCGACTCAGCAGTCAGAAGGCTTCTGTTTGAAGCCGGAGATGATATAGATGACCTTATGATGCTCTGTGAAGCTGACATTACATCGAAAAATGAAGCGACAAAGAGCAGGCATATGGAGAATTTTCAACTGGTCAGAAAAAAGCTTAAGGAGATCGAAGAAAAAGATGCTGTAAGGAATTTTCAGCCTCCAGTCGACGGGGATGAGATAATCAACACTTTCAGAATCAGGCCGGGAAGGGAGGTTGGCATTATTAAGAACACCATAAGGGAGGCTATTCTTGACGGCATAATTCCAAATGAGCACGATAGTGCAAGGAAGCTTATGCTCGAGAAGGGCAGGGAGCTTGGATTGATTCCTTCAGATGATCTATCTGACTCCCAGATCAAGCAAAACGGGTAGATGATCGCTGAATCCACCCTGATACCTGTACCCACGATATGTTGAGAAAGTTGTCAGTCCGGGATATTGTGGATCCTTCTTAAGCAGGAAATCAGGATTGAAAATTTTGAAACCGGCAGGATCAGCATATATTCCCGATGGCACAATTTAATAATCCCTCCGATATAATAATCTGATCAATCATCTCCCATGCCCCCATGTAACGGTATGTCCCTGAAGTGGTTGATTTAGTATTGTTTGCCATATTGATCAAATGTGCACCTCCTGATTCACTTTGATTTAAAAGCATCTTAATAACAGAATCATCAGGATCGCAGTTAAAGTCACCCAGAATAATAATTTTCGACCCAGCCGGAATGACACTGGATATTGAATCAGCAGCATTCCTGACCATCATGGCGATCTCCTTCCTCAAAGGCTCACCCGGAAGCACACCGCCCCTTTTTGATGGCCAGTGATTGATCATAAGGTGTATTGTATCACGAAGAATTGCACACTTTACATAAAGCACGCTCCTGGAGTGAAAATCATTCCTATCCAAAGAAGGCGGGATCCATAATTTGTATTCAATTACCCTGACAATATCTTTTCTGAATATCATACATACATCAATTCCCCGGGGATCAGGTGATTCGCCGTGGATAATCCCATAATTAAAATTGGAAAGTCCGGTACCATACACAAGGTCCTCAAGTACCTTTCTGTTTTCGATCTCGCTTAATCCTACAATTGCAGGAGGGCTCCATTCACCGGCAGCAATAATTGTCTTATATACTGAATTTAATTTTTTATCATACCTCGATCCATTCCATCTCCTCAATCCATCAGGCATGAACTCATCATCGTCTGTCAGAGGATCATCGAGTATATCAAACATATTTTCGACATTATAGAACATTATTCTAACAGGTAAAGAACCGGATCCTTCCTGTGAATCTGCAAATGTCAAAAATAATAACTCCAGCACAAGAGTGCAGGCAAACTTAAAGATTCCCTTCTTAAAAAGCATTTATCCATCGATACCTCCGGGCATTTGTTCCGAATTTTACAGCGAGTGAAAATTCATGGCTCCCGGTGGTTTGAGTTCTGATTTCAGTTAAAGTAAAGTCAAAGGCATATGCAAAATAGAATCTGTCATATTTCACTCCTAACATCATTATTACCGCATCATTTGTCCGGTAAGATATTCCTGCCCAATAATCATTCTTATAATAGACCCTTGATGTAATATCGAGCTGGATGGCATTAAGCATCATGTCGGATGTCTTTAAAAAAGCTGATGGTTCAAGCAGCCAGTTCTCCGACAAAGGCACCTTAATGCCTCCTGTCAGATAAAAATGTCCCAGTTCAGAATAATCTGTCATGCTTTCATTAAAAAAAGTAACAGAGCCCCTGAGCAGGTTGGTCATTGCAAATCCTGCATAATATTTTGGAGTTGAATAGCTTACTCCAAAATTAAAATCAGGAATGAATACTGATTTGTCATAATTATTCAGGTATGGATCGTCCTGGTCATAAATAAGTCCTTCAGTTTTAATAGAATAATTATATGCAATTAGTGCAAGCCCAAATGAAAGATTCCTGTTATTTTCATCATCTTCATTTCCCAGAGGAATGTTATATGAATAAGCAGTCTGTATTCCGGTACGGTGCATTATGCCATTATTATCGTCAAACAGGTAAGCGCCTATACCAACCTGGCCTCCTCTGGTTGGCCTAACCAGTTTCTTTTTAACCGAGGTCGATTTTGAGATATAGCTGTTCTTAAGTATTCTCGTCTGAAAACTTAAGGCATAAGTGCTTGGAGCCTGAGCCATTCCGGTCCATTGCTCCCTTACGGTAAGGTTGACGGACGTATAGCCATCGCGGCCTGCGAAAGATGGATTGATCAAAAATCCGTTCATTATGTACTGACTGTACATTGGTACCTGCTGTGCCTCCGAGATTCCAGTTATTAAAAACATGAGACTGGCTGCGATTACACTTCTGATCTGGTTCATATATTTATAATTCAACATTTTGCTCATGTCATCTGATTACACTTATTACTCCTGATCTTGGTCCTGATCCGTCATTCAGATAAAGAATATAATGGTAGGAATCAGTCGGAACAAGTTTGCCGTTTGTTCTTCCATCCCAGGGATTGTCAGACAAATTCTTTGTACCGAATATAAGCTTGCCCCACCTGTTAAAAACCCTGACCTCAGCATCTGGATAAAGGTCAATGTTCTTTATCCTCCATTCATCGTTAAATCCATCATTGTTAGGGGTTATGATCTGTGGAATTACAAGGCAGTTGAATGACAAGTTTGATTCTACCTCAGCAATAACGGAACCTGTACAGTTATTTTTGTCAGTTACAATCACGCTGTAGGTTCCCAGACGCCAACCCGGAGCGGTTCTGAGCAGTAACACCGTCAGACCAGATTATATCGTAGGGCGTTGTTCCACCGCTGATCGTAATATTTATTGATCCGTCGTTCGAATCGGGGCAGGAAGCGTCTGTTATCGATGCCTCAACCGAAACAGCCAGTGGTTCTGTGATAATGACCGTTCTGGTCCTTATACATCCGTAACTATCTGTTACTGTAACAGTGTAATTCCCTGCAGGAAGATCAGTTGCAGTCTCTTTTGTCTGTTCCGGCATTGAATTCCACATATATACATAAGGAAGCAGTCCTCCTGTCACAACTGCAGTGGCACTACCTGTAGTTCCTCCCGCGCAAAGATTATTGACCTGTGAAACTGAAATTACCATATCCACTGGTGGCTGAGAAATTGTAACCTCTTTTGATGCTGGACATCCGTTTGCATCTGTAACCATAACCGAGTATGTTCCGGAAGTAAGATTAACTGCTGTTTGTGTAGTCTGAACGGGTACAGTGTTCCATTCATAACTGTAGATACCTGTGCCTCCGGTTGCCATAGCTGTCACACTTCCAGTCGAACCTCCGTAACAATGAACATCTTCTCCCGAAACTGCTATTTCAAGCTCCTCCGGCTCAGTGATTGTAAATGAAACATCATAAAGATCAAGAGCTGCGTCCCTGACAGTTACAGTATATGTTCCTTCGCTTAAAGAGCCGAATTCACCTGATGTCTGGTAAGTTCCCCCGTTGATTGAATAGGCATATGGCAATGTACCACCCCAACCGGCAACCGTAACGCTTCCGTTTTCGCTGCCATAGCACAGCACATCATTTCTTGAAGTGATATTGGCGGTAAGGGGGATCACGGGCTGTGTTACTGTAACCGTTATATTGCTGGAACACATATTCAGATCACTTACAGTGATCGTGTAGATACCAGCGGACAGAGAACTGAAAGTGCCCGATGCCTGAAAAATGACGCCATCTATGCTATATTGATATGGCGGAGTTCCTCCTGAACCTGAGACGATTACAGAGCCGTCATTCCCTCCGTAAACTGATACATTAGTCTGTGAAATAATAATTCCTGTAAGAGCAGCAGCCGGCTGACCCACTACCGCACCTATGATAATTGTGCAACCATGCGAATCAGTAACTGTAACAGAATAATTCCCGGCTGAAAGATTTTCAATATCCTCAGTAACAGCTCCGTTATTCCAAACAAATGAATATGGCACTGCACCACCGGTTATTGTAAGGTTAATAGCCCCCGTTGTCTCTCCAAAACAAAGAACATTTAATACTGAGACTGTTCCTGAAAATGCTGATGCAGGCTGTGTTATTGTACAGGGTACATCAGCAGTACATCCATGACTATCCTGTACTGTTACAGTATAAGATCCGGATGACAGGCCAGTGAATATATTTGAACTTTGCAGTCCGCCACCGTTAATTCTGTACTGATAGGGTGCCACTCCGCCGGTCGAAGTAACTGTTACGGATCCGTTACTTTCTCCGAAACAGATTACATCAGTCTGAGAAGATACCATTACTGATAAAGGCTCAGGCTGATTGATTATAAACGGTAAATCAAATGTGCAAAGCAGGGCATCCCTGATTCTTACTGAATGATTTCCGGCTGAAATACCTGTAAAAGTACCACCGGGCTGAAATGCCGCTCCATCAAGAGAATAAACATAGGGTGCCGTTCCTGTTCCGGTTGTGGCCGCAACATTAACTGAACCATCGGAACCTCCGTTACATGTAATATCTGAAAGTGAGGTTATTGTCCCTGAAAGGTTCAGAACTGTAACATTAATAACAACTGAACCTGTACATGAGGAGTTATTACCTACCGAGACTGCAATACTTCCTGCAGGTCCATTACCCCATTTTACAGTAATATAATTATCTCCCATCTTTCCACCGGCAGTAATAACACCACCGGTTACCGTCCAGTTCTGGTAGGCATAAGTCCCGGTAAGTGTATATGTGCTTACAGAGCCTGAGCATGCAGTTGTTAATGGGTTATTAAACACAGGTGTCGGTATCGGTATGATTGTTACTGTATCAATTACAGAGGATTCACACTGCCCGCCCGCGAAAAGAATATTTGGTTCATGAACAGTCGTTACAATTCTTCCCTGAACCACACCGAGGTTCCATCTGACACTTATCCTGCTGGTATCCGGATTCGGATTAAGAATCGTGCCATTAGTAACCGACCAGTCATAAATAGCGTCAGGTTTATAATTTACGGAATACGTCTTTATTTCCCCCTCACAGGCTTCCGAATATCTCATAGTCTGGTTATTAAAGACAGCCCCTGACCTTATATATTTTTATTTCAGACGAATCGGCGCACCCATTTCCATCTGTTACTACCAGACGTATATCATAATAACCGGTGGCCATGGTATTATTGAAAAAAGGCGATTCCAGTACAGTTGTGTTTGAAAACTGAAGGGATGGAGGGAAAGGAATGATCACCATAAATGGCTGTGATCCGGTATTAAGTCCTTTCCATAAATATGAGTAACTCCCATTACCTCCTTCTGCTTCGGATTCAAAGAGAGCTAAAGTTGGTGAGAGGTCGCAGCTGCTCAACGACATACCGGCAATTTTAAGTGTAGTAGATACACTTATCGTTATATTGCGCTGAAGATGAATTTCCATGAGAATCGAGTGCAGTCAGGGTTACAGTTTTCTTCCCCAGGTCGCTGCAGCTGAAGGTAGTTTGAGAAACGGTCAAAGTAACAGGACCACAATTGTCATAAGTGCCATTGTCAATATCTGAAGGTACAATTGATGCAGTTCCTGATGATCCAAGAACTACCTCAAATGGTTTGACATTTATAACCGGGGAAACTGTATCAATGACAGTGATCTGGGATGTGCATGATGAAGAGTTTCCTGAGGCGTCTGTCCCGATAAGTGTAACCGTAGCAGGAGCACCGATGTCGGAACATGTGAGACCGGTTCTGCTGAGATATAAATTTAATCCCGGGCCACAGTTATCGGATGATCCGTTATTAAGGTCAGCCGGGCTGACAGCAGCGTTTCCGGAGGCATCGAGATAGACAGTGTGATTTTTACAGATCATAACAGGGCGGATCATATCCTCGACTGTAACCGTTGCTGTGCATACTGATGTTAATCCTTCATTATCAGTTACTGTGAGGGTAACTGAATTAGGTCCGATCTGCGAACAGTTGAATATACCCGGAGTAACTGCCAGGTTAGCGATGGTGCCATCCGGATCGTATGAACCGCCATTAACGTCTGATCCTGTTATCGCGACAGTACCATCAGCGCCAAGCCGGACTGAAATATTTTTACAGATTGCAACCGGAGGAAGAATCGGATTTCTTTCTTTCACCGATCCGCTAACTTCAGAAGCAGATGCAATTATTATTACGGGAAGAAGGGAAATTGGTGCTTTAAGTACTTTCCACGACTGTGCAACAGGTACAAGAAGTCTGTAAAAACATAACCAGAAGTTTCATTCAGGTCAGGTTCAAGGTTAAATCAAAATTGCAAAACACACTATATCAGACAAATAGATCCATTATAACTAAAATACCAGTATTTCACCAGCATTTTTTTGACTCATCATTAATATAAACGTGAATTTATGCTATAATAATACAGTTGTCGCCTATCATTTTTTCAGTTTGTCAACATATTTATGGAAATTATTAAGAAAAAGAGGGATTTATCGCGTTTTCAGACAAAAAGCAGAGTACTCTTTTAAAATGGCAGTTCGTATTTAAAAGGTCATTTCCTTTGCAGAGAATAAAATCTCGATTATATTTGCACCCGTTTAAGGGCGATTAGCTCAGCTGGTTCAGAGCATCTGCCTTACAAGCAGAGGGTCTGCGGTTCGAATCCGTAATCGCCCACAACATAAAAGCCGGTCCCGCATAAGCGGGATCGGTTTTGTTTTTTGAGGTACGTTTTAAGCTTGCTTAAATAAGGACCTCAAAAAACAAAACCGATACGCCAAGCTTTAGCTTGGCGCCGGCTTTTATGTTGTAAGGTCCCCCTGAACCGGATCAACGAAGTTAATCCGTAAAATTAATCCCAGCCAGATCCGGAGAGGCTTTTATGTTGTAAGGGCCCCCAACCGGATCAACGAAGTTAATCCGTAAAATTAATCCCAGCAAGATCCGGAGAGGCTTTTTTGTTGTAAGGTCCCCCTGAACCGGATCAACGAAGTTAATCCGTAAAATTAATCCCAGCCAGATCCGGAGAGGCTTTTATGTTGTAAGGTCCCCCTACCGGATCAACGAAGTTAATCCGTCAAAATCAATTAAAGGCATTATGAGTAAAAAAAGAGGCTGCCCATTAAGAACAGCCTCCGAATCAATTGTATCAGATTAATATTATTTAACGCATCTCACAGATTTTCCTGCGTTATTGTCTGCATTTTGCCTCTCTACAGTATCATGGGTACTGTCGAGCTGTCTCATAAATGATCGATCTGCAGTTGATACATCAGAGGTCCAGAAGTATGCAATTGTTCCTGCAAGGAAAAAGGATCCATCTATCATAGTATCGGAAACCTCCGGGAAATGCATTAAATCCGCTTGAGTTGGTGCCATTTCCGGTTGTCCATCCGATGGCGCTTTTCATCTGGACACCCTGGTTTGTTCCACGCCATCCTGTAGCATCAGCCTGATCCAAAGTCATTCCAAGTCCCATTTCCAGAGCTTTGAAATCAGCATCGGTAGCTACATGCCATCCATCCGGGCACAGATTGCCAGTTCCAACAGCAAACCAGTTATATAAAGCACCATAAAGGTCTTTGTTCGCGATGTTATCATTATACCAGGCATACGCACCAGTTGTTAGGGTGGGCCATGCTCCTGCGGTAGAAGTAGGAATAGCAGTCCCATTTTTATACTTTGTGGTCGCAAGGTTTTCAGTCATCCAGACCTGATTGCCGAAGACTCTTGTTGAATATATATTATTATCTTCATCCGACATCATAGTCAGTATCTGTAACTCATTGCCATAAGCAGGGCCGGCACTATTAACAGCATAAGCTCTGACATAATAGGTAGTACCCTCAGTCAAGATTTGGCAAGTAACAGTAAAAGCACCTATACCTCCTGCCGTTGCTGGGACTTTTAAATCCTGATAATCGGGTATAGCAGTCATACTGTAGCATACTCCTCTTTCAGTAACTGTACCTCCACCGGCTGATGTAATATTTCCACCCGCAGTTACTGATGTTGATGATCCTGTAACAAAGGCAGGAGCAGTTGTTGTCAGAACGGATAAAGTTACTGCATCGGTTGTAAATGATGCTTCAGTTCCAAATTCAGTACCCTGAGAATTGGTGGCAAACGCTTCTATGTAGTATTTGGTAGCCGGAGTCAGATTTGAGAGGGCGACTGTAAAAGTACCCAGCTGGCCGAGAGTAGCTACAGCTTTTGTACCAGTAGTCGAAGGATCAGCCAGCAATCCCCAATAGACACCTCTTTCAGTTATAGCGGCTCCACCGGTTGATGTAACTTCCCCTCCAACTGTTGCAGTTGTATGTGTCGGATTAGCGTCAGTAGCAGTTGTAACAGAAGGTTTTGTAGCAAGGGTTGTGAAAGCTGCATCACTACCATAAGTGGTTGCTGAACTGTTAATTGCATATGCTACTACATGATAAGTTGTTCCAGGTTGAAGTCCGGATATGGAGACAGTGAAAGTACCAAGACCAGCTGCGGCTGCAGCAACCTTAGTGCCTGTAGTAACAGTTAGGATTTGCTGTGGTTGACCAGCATACACCTCTTTCAGTGACAGTGGCTCCGCCATCTGTTGTAACATTCCCTCCGGCAGTTGCCGTTGTAGCAGTAAAAGTCGGTGTGGTTGTTGTAACTGTAGCGCCAACAAGAGCAGTGTATTAAAAGTTAATTCATTTCCATAAGCGGTACCAACACTGTTGGTAGCATAGGCCTTTACAAAGTAATCTGTACTGGGAGTTAATCCGGTAATGGCACTTGTAAACGTGCCAATATCTAGTACCATCACTTGTCTTTGAGCCTGAAACTGTAGGATTTGTAGCTGTTCCCCAGCATACACCCCTGGCTGTTACCTCTGCTCCGCCGTTAGCGGTGATATTACCTCCGGAAGAGGCTGAATTTATGTAATAGCGGTTACGGTTGTTGTCGTAAGTGTCGGGTATTACCGGATCTTTTTTACAGCTGTGAAGAGCTGAAATGCCGGCCAGGAAACAAACCAGAACAATAAGATTTAATACTTTCTTCATAATTAAGTGAATTTGAGATTAAAATTTTACTTGCGTTTTTGTATTAATTGTTTAAATATTAGCTTAATCACGGATGCATCTGACAAATTTTCCGCCTGCTTTTATAACACCCTCACGATAAACTCTGTTTTCGCTACTATCTAAACGGCGATATAATGCTTTTGTTGCATCGCCCCAGTGCAAAGTTGAGCTCCACCAGTATGCTACGGTTCCGAAATCGGCAAACGTACCTTCAACACCCCATCTGTAACCTCCGCCAAGGGCTGTATAGCCACTTGAATTTGTACCAGTTGAAGGGGTCCATGTTGAGGTGGATTTTAATTGTGTACCCTGATTGGTTCCCCTCCACCCTGTATTATCTGCTTCTGCAGGTGTCATGCCAAGAAAACGCTCCAGTATCTTAAACTCATCATCAGTTGGAACATGCCATCCTGTCGGGCATAGCTTATCTGTCTCAACTGCGTACCAATTATATAATATTCCAAAAGTTACAGATGGGGTATTACCGTACCAGCAATAAGCATCTGATGTCAGATCTTTCCAGGCAGTGTTATCAGTTACATTTGGAATAAGAGCATTATCAGTGTATCTTGTTGTCTTTAGGTCAGACTGCATCCACAATTGTGTTCCTATGACCACTGTACTGTAAATATTCCCGGTTATATCTGAAGCGGAAGTAGAAAATCTTATCTGACTTCCGTAACCTGTCCCAGCGCTATTGGTGGCAAAAGCCCTTACGTAATAAACGGTACCCTGATTCAGTCCGGTAATAGTGATTGTATAGCTTCCTGTACCTGATCCGTTTGTAAGAGTTGAACTTGATGTTGTCGGATTGCCTGTGGTATTCCAGCAAACACCGCGCACTGTTACAGGAGCTCCATTATCATTTGTGATATTTCCTCCTGAAACCGCTTGTGAAAGTGTAACTCCTGAAATAGCGTTTGTCGAAAGTGAAGGTGCAGTAACAGGATTTGTGGTAACATGCAATTCAATGCCATATGATGTCCCCGCACTGTTTGTGGCATATGCCCTGTAATAATACAAAGTATTAGAATTCAGACCTATAAGATTACTTACAAATGATCCGGGTCCTGTTCCATCTGTTGAATGTGATCCTGAAGCCACTGGCCCGGAGATGTGCTCCAGCAGACTCCCCTGGCGGTTACTTCTGCTCCCCCCGTATTTGTGACATTTCCTCCGGAAACAGCTGATGAGTATGATTTTGAGGATACTGTTGCAGTTGTAACAGTCGGAGGAACTGGCCAGTGTTTTAAATTCTATATCATTACCGTATCCGGTACCGAGACTATTTGTTGCATAAGCCCTTACATGATAAGTGGTTCCGGGCTGAAGTCCCGTAATGTCGCTGGCATAATTATCTTTTCCGGTCCCATCCGTTGTCTTATTATTATTATTAACGATAGTGGGATCTTTCGTTGTTCCCCAGCATACACCTTTTGCCGAAATAGCAGAACCGCCGTCTGATGTTATATTTCCTCCTGATACACATGAGGTGGAAGCTACAACGGTAACTTCCCTTGTGGCAAGAATAGGAGCAGTTGGAGCGATAGTACTAAATGAAATTTCATTGCCATAAGAAGTCCCTGCTTCATTTACCGCATAAGCCCTTACGTAATATAAAGTTCCGGAAGCTAAACCGGTGAGATTACTTTCAAAAATACCCTCGCCATTACCATCAGATGTGTGCGGCCCGGAGATCGATGGTCCGGAGATTGTACCCCAGCATACACCCCTTGCTGTAACTTCTGCCCCGCCGTCGGAATTAATATTACCCCCGGTCATTGCTGTACTTACAGCAATATCTGTTGCATCGGTTGTAGTCAAAGTTGGCAGAACAGGTTCCTCTTTGCACCCGGCTAATAAAAACAACTCCACAGATAAAGAGAGCTGGAAGGACGAACTTAAAAATACTTGATTTTTTTTTCATTTGTTGGAAGAATTTCATACACGTTTAAACTTATTTTCAAAATATTAATTGTGTTCAAAGTCATTTTTGCCAAACCTGAATTATAATAAAGGCAAAACTAAGGAGCAAATAAAACAGAGTTTTTGTTCCCCACCAAGATTTTTTTGATCACATGAAAGAAACCTATGACGAACGTCGTCAGAACAGACTGACTCCAGAATGTAAATTCCTAAAGATGCTATTCTTGCAATGACAGTTTAGACAGAATAAAATATCAGGAATAATCTGAAAGAAGGGTATGTCAATTCTTTACGCACCGGACTGACATACCATATTTTTCATGAACAAATGCCTTGAATGTCTTGTCGTCATTGTACCAAATCTTTCTGTGATAAGCCTCCGGCGAGATGTATTCAGTCGCTGTCCACCAAAAACCATAGGCTTCCATAGATTCATATGTTCCGTTGTCTCCCCGCCGCCAGCCTCCCGGCAAAGCTGTGAAACCGGATGAATTTGTTGCTCCGGTGTTCGGGTTAAGCCAGTGAGTGTACCCTGTCTCCTTAAGTTTACCTCCTGCAGGACTTACACCTCCAAGATAGGATTCAAGCGTTAACCAGTCGTTATCAGTAGAAACATGCCAGCCTGCCGGGCATAACTTGCCTGTATTTACTGCATACCAGTTATAAAGAGCTCCATAGCTGCTCTTATAACCTGCATCCGAATCATACCAGCAATATCCGGGGTTGAAAGGTTACTCCAGGCAGTATTCCCGGTTACCAGAGGTATGGAACTGTTATCATTAAGTTTTGCTGTTCTTAGATTTTGCTTTATCCATAGCTGTGTTCCGATCCTGATAACATCGTAGGTATTGCCATCCACATCACTTACAGTCAATGGATCGGTGGTGAAAGACTTGTCTGATCCGTATGCAGTACCGACACCATTGGTAGCATAAGCCCTGACGTGATATGTAGTATTTGCAGTAAGTCCTGTTATATTACTTGTGAATGAGGCTGTTCCCGTACCATTGTTGGTAAAGTTATTTGATCCGATAACCGGATTGGCTGTTAAACCCCAGCATACTCCTTTAGCTGTAATCGGTGAACCTCCGTCACTGGCAATGGTACCACCACCTGAGCCTGTTGTGGCTGATGTTGGTGAAACATCCGCCGTTGTAACAACCGGTAAAAGGAGGTTAGTCTTGAATTGCACTTCCTGTCCATATCCAATGCCTTCGGTGTTTTTAGCATAGGCTCTTACGTAATATGTGGTATTGCCTGTCAGGCCTGTAATATTGCTGGTGAATGCGCTTGCTCCGGCACCTTCATTGGTTTTTGAATCTGAAATATCCGGTCCCGTCTGGGTGCTCCAGCATACTCCCTTCTCAGTAATTGGTTCGCCTCCGTCGCTGACATTTTCTCCGCCTGAAACAGCTGTTGTCTGAGTGATTCCCGTCACAGCTTTAGTAGTCAGTTCAGGAACACCAAACGGGCTTGTGGTGAATGTCAAATCCTTGCCATAAGAAGTGCCTTCGAGGTTTGATGCATACGCTCTGACATGATATAAAGTATTGGGGGCCAGTCCTGTTATGTTGCTTATATATTCACCTGTTTCATACCCGTCGGTGGTTCTTTGGTCCTCAATATCGGGTGATTTTGTGGTACTCCAGCATACTCCTCTTACAATCATGACAGAGTTGCCATCGTCTGTCACCTTACCACCTCCCGTTGCACTGGTTGGACCGATAAAGGTAACTGCAGATGTTATAACGTCCGGTGGCCTTAATAGTACAACACATCCTGATATAAAAATGGCCAGAATACAAATAATTAAAAAAATATATATATCAGGGATTTTTTTCATTAGAAGTTCTTATCTGAATAATTGAAGTTAATAATTGCTAACCCCTGCCATATAATTGATTCCGGTAACAAAAGTACTAAATTTTCCGTATCTGCGATTTAAATTGATCAATTTTCAAAAATCCAAAATCCGTTCCCCGATGATCAGGATATTGAATTTATGATTTTTCCGGGTTGATATAAGGTATGGTAAAACGAAAATCAGTTCCTTCCCCCGGATTAGAGCTAACCCATATTTTACCTCCCATCAGTTCGACATATGCTTTGCATATCGATAATCCAAGTCCGGTCCCTCCAAATTTTCTGGAAACGAGGTTATCGACCTGAAAAAACCTTTCGAATATCTTCTCATGATGTTCGGGAGGAATACCTATACCTGTATCTTTAACATAGAATTCCAGGTAGCCATTTTTAAGCAAATAGCCAAAGTCAATCCGCCCTTCACTGGTAAATTTGGTTGCATTATTTATCAGGTTCGATAGAATCTGGATGAGTTTGGTGCTGTCAGTCATTATTAAGGACTTCTTATCGGGATAGTCCTAGACTAAGTTCTATAGAAATTACATCCGGTTTTTCCTTATAGCTGAATTGCTCCTCAAGGTTTCTAAGGTGGGAATTAAGATTCATTTCTTTAATATTCAGCTTAACCTGGCCGCTTTCCACATTAGCTATATCAACAATATCGTTAATAATTGAGAGCAGCTGGCTCCCGCTCTGGAAAATAATATCGATGAACTGATGTTTTTCTTCTTCAGATGTATCAGGCTCGCTAAGCAGTGCTGAGAATCCTATGATAGCATTCATCGGTGTTCTAATCTCATGTGATACATTGTGAAGGAATGCAGTCTTAAGCCTGTCGCTCTCTTCAGCCTTTTCTTTTGCAGCTATCAGCTCAGCTTCTGCCTTTTTACGCTGTGTTATATCCTCGATCATCGCCAGGAAATACTGAACTTCATCATTATTATTCCTGATTATGCTCATGGTAGCCGAACCCCATATAACAGTCTTATCTTTACGGATATACCTGTTTTCAGTATGATAAACCGGAATTTCTTCAGCGACCATTCTTAAAAACGATACATCATCTCCGGCAATATAATCAGGATGGGTAAAATTCCTCAGAGTGACAGATTTCAATTCTTCCTCCTTATACCCGAGCATTTTGCAGAAAGCCGAATTCGCCCTTATTATGCCCAGGTCCTTTCCTGTCATGGCTATGCTGATGGGGCTCTCTTCAAAAATCTTGCGGAACCGCTCTTCACTCTCCCTCAGAGTCTCTTCAGCAAATTTGCGCTCGGTTATATCGCGGCATATTGATTGAAAATATTTGACTCCCTCAATTTCGACCTTGCGGGCACTTATTTCAACAGGTAATTGAGTTCCGTCTTTCCTGACATGAATAGTTTCATATGTTGAAAATCCCTTCTCCTCAAGAATTCTGCTTTCATTCTCAAGAGCTTTGACAGCTCCCGGAGCTCTTATTTTTGACAGGCTCATCCCTATCAGTTCGTTCCTGTCGCGCTGGTAAGCTTCCAGCAGCCCTGTCGTTAGCTTCAATAATGACCATATTCCGGTCAGTCAGGAATATTATGTCATTCGCAAATTTCAATATCAAATCAAAGTGCTTTCTCAAAGCCATGTGGTCCAACTCCGCTTCATATTTCTCGCGGTAAAACCGGGCATTCTCGTTCCATTCGAGAATTCCAAGCAATAATCCTATTGCCAGAATTACAAGGATTATAATTATTATTATCATTGTCATCTGCTCATTCAAAGCAGAAAAGACTTCAGTATGATTGATTTTTGCAGTCAGGTACCATTGAGACCCAGGAACTTTCTTCATTGCAGAGATTACTGGGGCACCTCTGTAATCAATGCCATCAATTGTCGCTTCAACACCCCTGACAGCCATTGACTCGGGAAGCTTTTCCTCTGAAACTGATTTTCTGAGAACCAGTTTAGAATTCATTTTAAACCTCAGTTCATTAAGGTATAAAACCTCTTCTCCTTCCTGTCGGACAAGCAGTGCTTCTGCAGATTTGCTGGGGACCGGCCATGTTTTGACAAGCGGGTAAAGGATTTCTTCAGGATCGATCCTGAGAGCAAGAAGACCAAACACCGTTGTATCCTTTTGCCAGTTATTGATAAGGGGGATAACAAGATCGAGATGAACGTAACTGATATTTATGTACCACGTGAAGGTCTGTAAGAATTCCCGATTCCAGCTTTAACAGATCGGGCAGCAGAATTTGAAGGTATTCGCCAATCACAGTATCCTGACCCGGATAATGCCCTCTGACTTTGCCATTCGGATCAATAAGAATGATGTTTTTATATTCGATGTTCCTGGTAACTGATTTCAGTGCTGGGACAATATCTGAACGGATAGCCTTATTATTTGTGCTGTCAGGTAATCATATAAAAGTCTTACAAATGGTTTGTTTTCGCCGATAAGGATTGCATCGGCTATTCTTTCGCTTCGCCATTGAGCGATCTGCCTTACCTTCAGGTCAGCAATTGCAGACAGTTCCAGGTTCTTGTCGTTAAGCAGTCTTCTTTTCTGACTTTTATAATAGAACAATCCCAACAATATACTGCTGGCAGATATTATTACGAAAAGAACAATTAATAACCACGGAATTGCCGGTTTTTGCCTGTGCGAAACCATTATCAGTCGCCCTTAGAAATGTATTTGACTATTAATCCCTTCACAAAACTGAGCTGTAAATTTAACACTTTACTTTAAAAGTGAATAAACTACATCACTTTAATAAATCGGGAAAAGATTCTTTCTTCTTAATAATGACAGAAGCCATTATCGAAACAAGTAGAATTGAAATAATTATACCCAAAGAAAGGATAATGGGAATTTCAATATGGAAAAAGGATGCGAGCATTTTAAAACCAACAAAAGAAAGTACAATCGCCAACCCGACTTTAAGAAACCTGAATAATCCCATAATTCCTGAAACTGCAAAGTATAGAGAGCGTAATCCCAATATCGCAAATATATTTGAGGTGTATACAATAAATGTATCCTTGCTGATCGCAAGAATTGCAGGGATGCTGTCAACAGCAAAAATCAGATCAGTGGATTCAACTACCAGTAATACAAGAAATAAAGGTGTTGCAACCAGCCTGTTATTTTGTCTTACAAACAGGGAGTTCCCATGAAGCGTTTCCGTAACCGGAAGGAATTTCCTGAATAGTCTTACAAGGGCATTTTTCTCAGGTTCAACTGATATCTCATCTTTCTGAAAAAGCATTTTAAAGCCGGAAAAGATCAGGAATGCTCCAAAAATGATCACTATCCAATGGAACCTGTTTATCAGGGCTACTCCCGCAAAAATAAATATCCCCCTCATAATAAGAGCTCCCAGAATTCCCCAGAATAAAATTTTATGCTGGTATTGAGGTTTAACTGAAAAATATGAGAAGATTAAAATAAAGACAAAGATATTGTCGATGCTCAGTGAGTATTCAATGACATAACCGGTCAGAAATTCCAGAGCTTTGGTTTTTCCAAACTCCACCAGGACAAATATGTTAAAGCTCAGGGCAAGTGCTATCCATATCCCGCTCCAGATAAGAGCTTCCTTTAAATCTATCTTATGGGCTTTCCTGTTAATGACGCCAAGATCGAGAGCAAGCATGCTGAAGATGACAGCATTAAAAACAATCCAGAATAATATGCTGTTTCCCATGATTTTAAATTGATCCGTAAAGCTAAAAAATAAATCATTCTAACTACTTCCCTCAAAAAGAGTTTTAATGCTTATATCTTTTCATGGTCTGATTATGAGCTTTTAAGCTTAAAAAGAAAAAACTTTCTTACTTTTAGGGCCTAAATAGTAAAAGCATCAATGAACGGAAAAAGTTTTATAGCCCTGAGCATCATTGTTTTAGCGATAACAATCCCAGTAAATTTATCCTCACAAAAAAATAGCAATGGCATAAACCAGATAAATTCCGCTGATCTGGAAGCCTATGTTTCATTTTTGGCTTCACCGGCTATGAAAGGCAGATCTAACGGGTCTCCGGAACTTGAGATATCTATAAATTACCTGGCATCACAGGCCAGACTCCTGGGGCTTAAACCGGCAAATGGTAAAAGTTATCTTCAGCCATATACCATAATGAAAAAATTCATTGATCCTGAAAGATCCGCGATAACTATATTTAGTAATAGTAATGATTCCGTTCTGATAAAAGACCCTATGATCCAGCTTTTCCCTGAAGGTGCCTCTGATTTCGAAATTGATGGTGAAGTGGTATTTGCAGGTTATGGAATCAAGGCCGATAATTACAGATACAATGATCTTGAAAATATTTCTCCTGAAGGAAAAATCCTTCTTTTAATGACCCGGTCACCTCTTAATGAAGATGGTACAAAATATCTATTTGAAGAAGAGATATGGTCATCATTCATGAGCATCCAGGCAAAGCTTACAAACCTGCTCTTCTCCAGGGCTAAAGCAATCCTGATTGTCTCTGATCCCAAATCAGGATATTCATCAGTAGAGCATCAGTATCCGGGAATTGCAAACGAATTAAAATCCAATAAATATCTTAAAGGATCAAAACCATTGATAATAGATATGCCCGCGATGCCAAGAATAATCTTTGTTCACAGGTCAGTGGCTGATGAATTGCTTAAAGGAACCGGACATTCTCTTGATGATTTACAAAAGACTATTGATCTGAACCTTAAATCTCAATCCTTCCTTATTCCTGAAAAGAGATTAAAAATTAAAGAAGTATCAAAGACAGGTGAAGAAATTCTGTATAACGTTGCTGCATGGATCGAAGGAAGCGACCCGGCGCTTAGAAAGGAAATAGTTATATTTTCCGGACATGCTGATCATATTGGACAAGAGGGCAACAGAATTAATCCGGGAGCAGATGATAATGCTTCAGGATGTGCTGCTATCCTTGAAATAGCCCAGGCATTTCAAAGCCTTGATAAAAAGCCTCTGAGATCACTCCTGTTTCTTTGGCTAACCGGGGAAGAGATCGGTCTTTTCGGTTCTCAGTCGTATGTCGATAACCCCCTGTTCCCTCTTGAGAATACAGTTGCCAACATTAATATTGATATGATAGGAAGGGTGAGGGGAATTGCTGATACTACTGACGACACTCCCATGACGGATAAATCAGGTGTTTTTGTTATTACCGGGAATCAGAGCAGGGAACTTGTTGAAATTGCAAATGATGCTGATATTAAGTCACCGATCGACCTGGATTACAGCCTAAGCGGAAGAAATAACCCCCTGCAGCTCTTTTCAAGAAGCGATCATTACAATTTTGTAAAGAAAGACATTCCAATACTATTCTTCACTACAGGTTTGCACACAGATTATCATAAACCTGGCGACACTATTGAAAAAATTGATTTTGTAAAAATGGAACAAATTGCAAAAATGGTGTATGAAATAGGCCTCAATGTCTCAAACAGGAAGACAAGGATCACAGTTGATAATCCCTACAGTAAATGGTGAAAGGAAAAATCAGCCGGAAGAAGTTTCTTCAGTCCTGCAATTGCAATGGCAAATTTTGAGCAGGTGGATGAATATCTTGAGATTTAAAAGGGGAAAAAACATTACAATGCATCGGCAACGATGAACGTGCTCCCTCCAATGAATATCAGATCATTTTCTGATGCATCCGCCCTGGCCGCCGCAACAGCTGATTTAACATCAGGGAAGCATTTACCTTTGAGATTCCATGGGGCAGCTTCAGCCATGAGGATTTTCTCATCGAGAGCCCTCGGAACAGAAGCCTTGGTAAAGTAATAGGTTGCTGAAGAAGGGAATAGAGGCAGCACTGATTGTAAATCCTTATCGCTGACAAAGCCAAAAACTATATGAAGTTTTCTTTTTTGAATCATCTGCAGTTGATTAACAACATATTCCAGCCCTTCCCTGTTATGGCCTGTATCACAGATAACCAAAGGTTTCCTTCCGATAATCTGCCACCTGCCAGCCAACATGGTGTTAACCACTACATTACTGATACCTTTGGTGATATCCTTATCTGAAAACTTAATGATTCCTCTTAGTGCCATGAATGCCTGAAAAACAGCCTGAATGTTTTTCGACTGATAATCTCCGCCGATGCTGATTTCGCCACTGAACAGAACGTTTGAGAATTTATGCATGACAGAATAGATCCGTTTACCAGTTTGATAATCCATGTCATTCAGGGAACAGGTGAAATTCTGGTCCGCAAAATATATTTCTGACCCGGTTTCTCTGGCTTTTTCTAAAAAAACATTCCTTATTTCCTCCTGTGTTTCACTTATGACCACAGGAATGCCTTTCTTAATGATCCCGGCCTTTTCCTGTGCTATCTTTACCAGAGAATCACCCAGAAGATCCATGTGATCGTGCCCGATATTTGTAATAACTGAAAGCACAGGGTTAATAATATTGGTTGAATCGAGCCTTCCCCCAAGACCGGTCTCAATAACAGCAATGTCGACACCTTTCTCTGCAAAATATTCAAATGCCATGGCAACAGTCATTTCGAAAAATGAAGGTTTGAGAGCCATCAGGAAAGGTGAATGACGGTCAACAAATGATGTCACAGCAGTTTTAGTGATCATTTTACCATTCACTTTAATTCTCTCCCTGAAATCCTTCAGGTGAGGCGATGTATAAAGTCCGGTTTTAAAGCCGGCTTCCATAAGTACTGAGGCAATCATGTGAGACACAGATCCTTTGCCATTAGTCCCTGCAATATGAATTGTCCTGTACCTGTTATGGGGCTCTCCTAGATACTTATCAAGCTCCAGAGTGTTAATAAGGTCACTCTTATATGCAGCTTTCCCGATCCTGTGGTAGGCAGGAAGCTGGCTGTAAAGAAATTGAATTGTCTGATTATAATTCACCGCTATTCATCGTTATTTATGTACAACCTTAAATCACTTCAGGCACTTTAGGAACCTCAGGCATTCAAGGCATAAGTCATTTACAAATTAACATACTTTCAACACACGCAACAAAGTATTCTTTATTTTAGTTACTTTTGCGTCTGTCCTGACAGACCAATTCAATAAATACAGTTTATTGATTTTAAATTACTTAACTATGAGGAAAAAACATAATAAAAAACTTTTTATTATTGACACAAATGTTCTGCTTCACGATTACAAATGCATTTACAATTTCGAGGAAAATGATGTTATCATTCCAATAGTCGTTCTGGAAGAGCTTGATAAATTTAAAAGAGGGAATGATCTTATAAATTTTCATGCACGGGAATTTACCCGTGAATTGGATAAACTCTCGGGAGATATGCTCTTAACTGCTAATATACCACTTGGGAGAGAACCTGGGAAATCTTCATATTGAAACAGGGCGGGATTTTTCTGAAAAAGTCAACCAGTCATTTCCGGAAAGGACTGCTGACCACCGTATACTGGCAATTGCAGAGTATGTGAGCAATTCAAATAAGGATAAAACAGTTGTCCTGATCACAAAAGATATCAATCTCCGGATGAAGGCAAAGTCACTGGGGATCATTTCACAGGATTACGAGAACGATAAAGTAGCAAACATCGACGATCTTTACAAAGGCATCCAGGTGCTGGAAGGGGTCGATCACGGACTGATAAGCAAGCTCTATGAAGTTCCGGAAGGTGTTGAAGCAGCTGAATTTAAGCTTGAAGCAGGACTGAAGGGGCACCAGTTTTTTATAATGAAGAATAGCGGAGCCAGCGCTCTGGCTCATTACAATCCTGTTAACAAGATACTTAACAGAGTAATCAAACAGACAACTTATGGAATTGATCCCCGCAATGCAGAACAGACTTTTGCTCTTGAAGCTCTTTTAAATCCTGATATACAGCTTGTATCCCTTACAGGAAAGGCGGGAACGGGTAAAACCCTGCTCGCGCTTGCAGCTGCACTTCAACAGCACAAAAGATACAAACAGATTTTCCTTGCAAGACCGATTGTTCCGCTGGCAAACCGCGACCTCGGATTTCTCCCGGGTGATGTTAAGGAAAAAATGGATCCTTATATGCAGCCGCTCTACGACAACCTTACCGTAATCAAGCATAAATTCAGCCACCAGAGTCCGGAGTTCATAAGGATAAACGATATGATGAAGGAAGAAAAGCTGGTCATTACACCACTTGCTTACATCAGGGGCAGGAGTCTCTCAAGTATCTTTTTCATTGTTGATGAGGCTCAGAACCTTACACCTCATGAAATCAAGACTATCATAACAAGGGCCGGGGAAGGTACAAAAATGGTCTTTACCGGCGATATTGAACAGATTGATTCGCCATATCTTGATACTGCATCAAACGGATTGAGCTATCTTTCTGATAAAATGAAAAACCAGGATATTTTTGCCCATGTTAATCTGGTAAAAGGGGAACGAAGCTTTCTTGCTGAACTTGCCAGCAAATTGCTTTAGACTTGTTTGAGTATTTTACAGTTTACATATAAATTTTAATAAATAAAACCATGAGAAACAAATCTTTACTCTTCTTAATAATTGTTTTATTAATGTTTGGAGGAACATCATCTACGATCTGCGGACAGTCAAGAAAAAAGGATAATGAAACCAAACAAAACAGGAGAAATGAAAAAGGAAAAATTCAGCTGTTTAATGGCAAAGATCTTTCCAACTGGTCATTTTTTCTGAAGGATCCTGCAGTTGATCCGGCTACGGTTTTTACGGTGCTGAACGGATGTGATTCATATTAAAGGTGATCCATTTGGATATATGAGAACTAAGGATTCCTATTCCGAATATACTCTGCATGTGGAATGGAGATATCCGGGTGAAGCTTCTAACAGTGGAGTTTTCATACATGCCCAACTGCCTGATACGATCTGGCTCAGAACATTTGAATGCCAGCTAAAAGCAGGAAGTGCAGGCGATTTTGTATGCATGAATGGAGCAACAATGAATGAGCAAAAGAATAATTCGAGGGTCGTAACAAAAATGTCGGCATCATCTGAAAAACCAGTTGGGGAATGGAATACGATGGAAGTTACCTGTAAAGCAAATACGATTGAGGTTTATGTAAACGGGGTGCTTCAGAATAAAGGCACCAATATCTCTGCCAGCAAAGGACATATCTGTCTCCAGAGCGAAGGAAAAGAAATTGAATTCAAAAATGTTTTCCTTACAAAACTCTCTGATTCAAAACGTAAATAATCTAATGGAGATGTTATCTGGCGGCATGCCTTCACAACCGCTCTTTAATCATGAAGACCATTAAAAGAAAGGTAGCATTTCACACTCTGGGGTGCAAACTGAATTTTGCCGAAACATCAACAATAGCAAGGTCTTTTCCTGATGATGAGTTCGAAAAGGTAAAATCGGATTCACAGGCTGATATTTATGTAATTAATACCTGCTCGGTTACTGATACCGCTGACAGAAAATGCAGGCAGGCAATCAAAAAGTTCATTAATCAATCACCTGATGCTGTTATTGCAGTGGTGGGCTGTTACTCACAGCTGAATCCTGAAGAAGTCTCATCCATCCCGGGTGTTGATCTTGTGCTTGGAACAAATGAGAAATTCGATATATCAGAGTATCTTAAGAACAGGGAGAAAAGAAATATCCCTGAGATCCATATCTGCGATACCAGAGGTCCTGAAAGATTCTTTCCTTCCTGGTCGGCTGGGGACAGAACCCGTTCCTTTCTAAAAGTACAGGATGGATGCGATTACAAATGTTCTTATTGCACAATTCCTGCTGCCAGAGGGCGTAGCAGAAACCCGGATATCCGATCACTTGTCGGAGAAGCAGAGAAAATAGCAGAAAATGGAATAAAGGAAATTGTCCTTACAGGCGTGAATATCGGTGATTATGGTAAATCGACAGGAGAAACATTTTTATCGTTGCTGAAGGAACTGATCAGGGTCGATGGTGTTGAAAGGTACAGGATCTCATCAATTGAGCCAAACCTCCTTACCGATGAGCTTATAAGACTCACTGCTGAAAGCCGGAAAATAGTGCCTCATTTTCATATCCCACTGCAAAGCGGATCCGACAAGGTGCTGAGCATGATGAGAAGAAGATATAAAAGAGCGAAGTTTGAAGAGAGAGTCAGGAAAATCATAATGGAAATACCATATGGCCGGTATCGGGGCTGATGTTATTGTGGGTTTTCCAGGAGAATCGGACCAGGATTTTGAAGATACTTACACTTTCATAAATGAAATGCCATTATCGTACCTTCACGTTTTTAATTTTTCGGAACGGCCAGGGACTCCTGCCGATAAAATGACCGGCAAAGTCACTTTCAGCATCAGAGAAAAACGAAGCAGGAGGTTGATATCACTCTCTGAAAAAAAACATCTGGAATTCTGTAAGCTGAATACCGGGGAATTATGTGACGTCTTATTTGAGCATACCAGGCATGAAGGAATGATAACAGGGTTTACGGGAAACTACCTCAGAACTGAATACCCATGGAATTCAGGCATTGCCGGCAAAATAATAAAAGTAAAGCTCACGGGTATTTCCGTGTCAGGCAGAATGAATGTTGAATTAGTAAATTAAAACATGACTGATCTTAAAACCCTTTGTGCTGATATTGAAGCTGCAGCTAAAACAGCAGCTGAATTCATAAAAAAGGAATCGGATGTATTTGATATAAATCAGGTTGAATCAAAAGGATTAAACAACTTCGTGTCTTATGTCGATAAAGGTTCAGAGAAGATGCTTATTGAAAAGCTGGGCCGTCTTATTCCGGAAGCAGGATTTATTGCTGAAGAAGGGACATCAGTAAAAAAAGGATTGAAATATAACTGGATCATAGATCCTCTTGACGGGACTACCAATTTCCTCCATGGGGTCAGGCCGTATGCCATAAGCATAGGACTAATGGAAAACGATGAGGTAATTGCCGGTGTGGTACATGAGGTTGGAGGAAACGAGACTTTTACAGCCTGGAAAAACGGAGGAGCCTGGTTAAATGGGAAAAGAATCCATGTTTCAACTATTCCGAAACTATCCGGATCACTGGTAGCGACGGGTTTCCCTTACAATCTTTTTGACAGGCTCGATCAATATATGAATCTCCTGACCTATCTGGTAAAAAACACCCACGGTTTAAGGAGACTAGGTTCTGCATCAATCGACCTGGCTTACGTGGCATGCGGAAGGTTTGACCTCTTTTTTGAATATGACCTTAAACTATGGGACGTTGCAGCCGGGATGCTTCTTGTAAGGGAAGCCGGAGGAAAGTTCAGCGATTTCTCGGGCAATATGAAAGGTCTTACCGGTGATGAAACAGTTGCATCTAACTCATTTTATTTATAATGAATTAATTGAAATTATCAGAGGTTTTATGAAAAAATAGAACCACATAATCCAATGGAGACAATCGGATTCTATATATTCTATGGCATAAACTGGATTATGACCCTCTTACCGTTAAGGATTTTATATTTATTTTCAGATATATTGTATTTTTTACTCTATTACCTTTTGTCATACAGGAAAAAAGTAGTTACCGAAAACCTGAAGAATTCATTTCCTGAAAAATCTACTGAAGAGCTTAAACTGATTACCAGGAATTATTACAGGCATCTGACCGACCTTATTATTGAGACTCTAAAACTCACTCATTTGAGTAATAAAGAGTTAAAGGAAAGAATGAAATATAATAATCCTGAACTGATTGAACATTTATATAGTTCCGGGCGGGATCTGGCAATGGTATACAGCCATTTCAATAACTGGGAATGGCTTGGAGTTATCTTTCCCCTTTATACAAAATATGAGACCGTCAGCGTATACAAGCCAGTCAAGAACAAATTATTTGAAAGGTTTTTAAACAGGCTGAGGTCGAGAAATAATGGAGGACTGGCACCAATGAAACATATTGTCAGAAAAATAGTTGATAATAAGAATAGAAACATTAGAACACTTTACGGTTTCATGGCTGACCAGACACCAGCAAAAAGTCAGATCAGATACTATACTTCTTTCCTGAACCAGGAAACTCCGGTATTTCTGGGTATTGAAAAAATTGCAGCAAAATACGACATGTCGGTAGTATTTGTTAATGTACAGAAAATCAGGCGGGGATATTATGATGTAACCATGGAATTATTATTTGAGAGCACCTTCGGCCTGCCGGAATACGAGGTGACTGAAAAGCATGTTAAAAGGCTTGAGGAACTGATAAGGGAAAATCCGGAATATTGGATATGGACTCACCGCAGGTGGAAATATAAAAAAACGGATTTGGATGATTAAATCTGCGGTTGTTATACTTAACTGGAATGGCCTGAAGTTTTTACAGGAATTCCTTGAATCTGTGGTCAGGTATTCTGCCAGTCATGATACAGTAGTATATGTTGCAGATAATGGCTCGACAGATGGCTCAGCAGACTGGACATCAAAGAATTTCAAAGATGTAAGGATAATCAGGTTTGAAACTAACTATGGATTTGCTGGTGGTTATAACAGGGCATTTAAACAAATAGATGCAACATATTATGTACTTCTTAACTCGGATGTCGCTGTAACAGAAGGCTGGCTTAATCCCATGTTAAATTCATGGATAAAAATCCGGATGTTGCTTCATGCCAGCCGAAGATCAGATCATTCCATAAAAAGGATCATTTTGAATATGCCGGTGCAGCCGGAGGGTACATAGATAAGTACGGATATACATTTTGCAGGGGACGTATTTTTGAACACATCGAAAAAGATTCCGGGCAATATGATGACTTTGCCGATATTTTCTGGTCAACAGGGGCATGCATGATGGTCAGGTCGGAAGCATGGATAAAATGCGGCGGACTTGATAACGATTTTTATGCGCACATGGAAGAGATTGATTTATGCTGGCGGTTCCGGCTTGCAGGTTACCGTATTTCTTATGTTCCTGAATCAACGGTATATCACGTTGGCGGAGGAACCCTTCCTTATGAATCAGTACAAAAAACCTATCTCAATTTCCGTAATAATTTATTTCTTCTTTATAAAAATTTACCTGATAATAAATTGCACAGGATAATATTAGCCAGGAAATTACTGGACGGTTTAGCTGCAATAAGGTTCATCTTTATTGGCAGACCGGCCAACGTGAAAGCAGTATGGAAAGCCCATATTGATTATTATAAAAGCATTAAGAGCTTAAAGGAAAAAAGAAGATTGGTCGGTGATCTGACAATAAGCAAGTCCCTGGTTCATCTGGTGAACAAGAGCATCGTTTTCCGGTTTTATATCAAAGGAGAAAAAACATTTAGCAGACTTAAAATCCAATTGAATTAATATGAAAATGCACCAATTGATCATCTTTTTAGCAATAGTACTTACAATTTACTCTTCTGCAAATATTTATATTTACATTAAGGGATATAACTCTATTCAGGCTTTTCATAATTTCAGGGTCTGGTATCTGTTTGTTTTTATTATCCTGGCATCCACCTTTGTTCTTGGAAAGATCCTTGAAGCACGTCATTCCTCAGTATTATCAGATATCCTGAATATCATCGGCGGATTCTGGATGGCCTTTATTCTTTACGGTTTCCTGTTCCTGTTACTTTCTGATATTATTTTATTGGCTCTGCGGATACCCGGTATCGTTACAGGCGGTAATGCAATGACCTTCCGGAAATGGGCATATATTACAACTATCCTGTTATCCTTTATCCTGATTGCAGGTGGATTTGTCAACGCGCTTATCCCGCATGTAAAATCCTACAATTTAACAATTAACAAGCCGGCAGGCGGATTGGATAGCATCAGAATTGCAGCAGTGTCAGATATTCATCTGGGCAGTACAATCAGAAAGAGGAGTATGAAAAAGCTATCGGAGATTCTTGTGAAGCAGGAACCTGATCTTGTACTTCTGCTTGGTGATATAGTTGACGGAGAGATCGGCCCCGTATTGCGGGATGACCTTTTAGGATATTTCACATGCCCAAAATGTAAAGATGGTCTTTATGCGATTACAGGCAATCATGAATTCATCGGAGGGGCGAAGCGCACCATCCCCTATATAGAAAGTAAAGGAATAAGAATTCTGAAAGACGAAGTAATTGAAATAGAGGGCGGTATTCAATTGATAGGCAGGCTGGACAGGGATTCAAAGAGGTTTTATGGTAAAGAGCGCAAGAATCTCAGCGAACTTGTCAGCGAAGCTGATTTATCCAAACCTGTTATTTTGCTCGACCATCAGCCGTTTGACCTGAGTGAAACGGAAAAGCATGGGATAGACATTCAGCTTTCGGGCCATACACACAATGGACAGATGTGGCCGTTAAATTACATAACAGCCAGGATGTATGAGCTGAGCTATGGATATCTGAAGAAAGGGAATACTCACTTTATTGTTTCATCAGGCTACGGTCTCTGGGGACCAAGAGTCAGATCAGGAAGCAGATCGGAAGTCATTATTATCAATATCAGGTTTGTACCTGATACAGCCGCTCAAGTTAACTAGAACTCCTCCTAAAGCAGATCATATATCTTTTCGAGAGCCATTCTCCTTGATCCCTTTATTAGGATAAGAGTACCTTTAACAGGTTCTTCTTTCAGGTAGTCCCTTAATGATGACAGATCCGGGAACGAATTAAAGCCAAAACCGGCTGAAACCTTCTGAAAGGTGGCTCCCACAAGAAGAACCTTTTCGGGGTTAAACGATTTGATCTCATTCAGAAGTTTTAAATGTTCCTCATCACTTTTTTCACCAAGCTCAAGCATATCACCAAGGATCAATACTTTTCTGCTTGTTTTTAGCTCAAAAAATGATCTTACTGAGAACATCATACTTGTTGGATTGGCATTGTAAGAGTCGCATACAAGGGTGTTGCTGGGAGTAGTTTTTACCTGCGATCTGTTATTGCCCGGCTGATATTTGCTTACGGCTTCAGCTATCTCATCCATTTCCACTCCCAGGAACAGACCAGTTGCTATCGCCGCATAAATATTTTCCAGATTATAGGCTCCGAAGAGGCCCGTCTGAATATCATGAATCCTATGTTGATATCTGACCCTGACAGCAAGGTTCATATCCGAAGGCAACGCTTCAACTATCAGTTCGACACCCGTAGGATTCGAATAAGGGACTCCCCTGTTTACCAGCTTATAAATTCTTTCGGTCAGCAACGGATCTTTATCATTGTACAATGCTATACCATTAACTTTCCTGAGATGCTCATATAGCTCAGTTTTTGCTTTCAGAACTCCTTCGAAAGAACCAAAACCTTCAATATGAGCTGTTCCGATATTCGTTATAATTCCATAATCAGGTCTGGCAATATTGCATAGTGTCCGGATTTCACCCAGGTGGTTTGCCCCCATTTCCAATATCATCATCTGGATATCTTCAGGCGCTGTTAATATTGTAAGAGGAAGTCCGATTTCATTATTAAGATTCCCCTTTGTAAAGTGTACCTTAAGCTTTTTTGACATAATGGCAGCGATCAGTTCCTTAGTTGTCGTCTTACCATTTGTTCCGGTTATTGCCAGAACCGGAGCTTTTGTCATTTTTCGATGATGCTGGGCCAGGGCCTGCAGTTCAAGGAGGCAATCATCTACCAGTATTGTCCTGTCTGTTTCATATACAGGATCATCGATTACTGCATAGGAAGCTCCTTTATCGAGGGCTTCAATGGCATATTTATTGCCGTTAAAATTCTGGCCCCACAATGCAAAAAAGAGCTGGCCTTTTTTAATAGTCCGTGTATCGGTTGAGATACCCGTTGATTCTTCCCTGAAAATCCTGTATAACTGTTCCGTTTTCATAAATTTAAAAAAATGCCTCATTATGGATGCATAATGAGGCTATTATTAAAATCCTGTTATTCCATTATAGTCCTGCCGGGCTTCCTACCCTTATCATGGCACATCTGAATCCGATATCATCACGGCAGCTTTCCTGATCAAGGAACCTTCTTGTTGAAGGATTCAGCCAGTATGCCCTGTCTTTCCATGATCCGCCCTTATAAACCCTTGCATTATCATTTATAAGTGTAAAATAGTCTTTTTCTTCCTGAACATACATCCTTGAAGATCCCTGTTTCGCATCATCGATAGTCCAGTCAGCACCATTTTTAATCGACGACTGCAAATCGCCATCACGGTAGTTTCTGTAGTCGCCTTTCTGGTAATTATACCTGTTGGCAACATCCATGTCCTGTACGGTATCAACATAGAGCCGTCCCAGCCTGTCTTTCCCAACCACTGACCCGTTGGCATCCCTCCTGAGGTCGGTGTAAACGTTACCCCTGAAAGGATTGAATCCGTCAACATCCTGCGATGTAAGAGGGCGGTAAATATCCTGAACCCATTCATTTACATTACCAGCCATGCAATAAAGACCATAATCATTGGGCCAGTAAGATTTTACATCAGTGGTTATGCTTCCGTTATCATTAAGGCTTCCTGCAACACCCATCATGTCACCCCTTCCACGGACGAAATTAGCCATCATTTCACCCCGGTATTTTTTCTCAGAGTTCCTAACGTTATGACCATCCCAGGGGTAGATCCTTCTCTCGTAAACCCGTTCTTCAAACGTGTTACCTTTTAAAGAATAGGCAGCAAATTCCCATTCTGCTTCCGTTGGAAGCCTGTAAGACGGCAGCAGCAATCCATCTTCAAAGTTGGTACGCCTTTCGGTCTGATTAGGGTTGAGGCTTTCACGAAGCTGATTTACAACTCCTTCATATTGACCTGCCAGGTAAGCTTCAGTATTGAAATTCTTCTCATTAAGCTGGTTAGGATCAGGATTAAGTTCGCCTTCATCGATTAGCAGCTGTTCATTTACCCTGTCAGTTCTCCACAAACAATAATCATTTGCCTTTGTCCAGCTGACTCCGACAACCGGATAGTTATTATATGAAGGATGTCGGAAATAATACTGAACATATGGATCGTTGAAACCCATCGGGCTCCTCCAGACAAGTGTATCAGGCAGGGCTCTCCTGAAAACTTCAGGATAATCCTTGTAAACTCTTTTTATCCAGAACAGGTATTCACGGTAGTCGACATTCCTCACTTCTGACTCATCCATATAGAATGAAGAGACCGTGACGGTCCTTGGTAAATTATTCCAGTCAAACATCACATCCTGTTCCACACGTCCCATTGTAAAACGGCCCCCTTCAATAAGTACAAGGCCAGGCCCTGTTTTCTGCTCTGCCCCGATTGCAACTTCAAACCCTCCGTTGTCAGGATCATTGTATCTCCACCCTGTAGTGGATGAAACATTTGAGTCGCCTTTCTTGCTACCCTTGCATGAAAAGAGAATCAACGCAGCAACCAATATAACCGGCAAGATTCTGAATCTATACATAACTCCTTAATTTTAATGACTTTAATGATTCTTTAAATATACTTTTATATTGTCATTTTTTCAGACATCAAATATAACTACATATCAGGTATATTTATTGTCCCTGTTCTAATTCTTTTTTCAACATTGTTCAAACTGAAAGTCAGGCCAGTCTGATGGACAAGCGAAAAAGGCATCAATGCATATCCTGATATTAAATTGAACCTGTAATTATAATAAAAGGTTATTTTTTCCCATCGAAATGAAAACCCCGCCTGAATATCCAGGTTTTTATTATTATTTATTATCAGTACAGAACTGACTGACAGTAAATTGTTTTCAAGCGCTGCCCCGGCACCTGCACTTAGAAATTTACCCTGCAGCTCAAAAGATGCCATTGGAAGTATTCTGAAGTCGTTCGTCTTATTAAGCTCGATATCAGCAAGTAAATGAAAGAGATATTTCCGCCCGAGCGTTTCAGCAGACGATTCGTTTTTACTAAGGTCAGGCTGAGTAAGATGAGATATGGCAAATCCACCGGAAACATTCCTGTAAATGAACATTAAACCTGTACCGACATCAAAAACTGTTTTATTTTCATTTGACATCTGCTCAGCTGATGGACCAGAAATACCACCCATCGGGTCAATCTGGTCAGGAAAAACTGCATTGCTGAAATTAAAGCCGCGATGGAAAAAAGATGCTGAGAGCCCTGCATTAATATAGAGGTCCCTGCCTGCCTGTAAAAAATAGGAGTATGAAAGCCCTCCTCTTAATTCATTAACTATCCCTCCCATGTAGTCATTTGAAATATAGAAACCTGCTCCCCCGTGAAGGGAAGGAAAGTATGAATCATAGGACAGAAAAACGGAATGGAAATTATATTGGTTACCGGGATAAAAATTAAAATATGAAAGCCTCATGATACCGTCTGAATTACTGCCTGAAAATGCCGGATTGTTTATCATGAGAGTCTGATAACCAGGACCATAATTAGTCTCCTGACAAATGACCGGATCAGAAAAAATCAAAATAATGATAGAAACCAGAACTGTTCGGTTCATAATAATTCTTAAAACTGAAATATCAACGTAATGACCCTGTCCTAAATTTTGTTTAAAATTGAATTCATCCCACAAATTAAACTAAAAACTGGAACTACATTTCTATCTTTGCCGTTAATAATGGTCCGACTGGCTATAATAACATTTATGATTCTTGTCCTCTCCTCCTTCAAACCGGTTGTCGGAGGAGCGACAGAAGATTATTCTTCTTCATCGGTCCTTTCGTCAGGCAAGTGGTTTAAAATAGCAGTTACAGAAGACGGGATTTATAGGATTGACTATACAAGACTGAAGCAATTAGGGCTTGAATATCCCTCAAATCCCAGGATTTTTGGCAACAATTCCGGTCAGCTATCATATTATAATGACGGATCAAATCCTGATGATCTCAGGGAAATTGCAATTTATGCAGACACGGGTACAGATGGGATTTTTAATGAAGGCGATTTCATATTGTTTTATGGTAAAGGCACAAACAGGTGGATCTATGACAATCCGACAGGGGATTATAACTTTATAAGGCATAACTATTCCGATACAGCCTTCTATTTTATTACTTCGGGGCAGACACAGGGTAAAAGAACCAGAACAGTCGTGGAATCAACTTTACAGGCTGATTACGCTTCATCAGCTTCAGATGCTTTGTACTTACATGAGATAGAAACTGAAAATATCATTCATTCAGGCCGTGAGTGGTACCAGCCGGTTAGTTATTTAAAGGAGACCGAAATAAATCCGGGATTTAAGGACATTATCACAACTGAGAAAATCAAATATAGTATAAGAGTCCTGGCAAGAGCTTCTTCGCCAACGCTTTTCAGGCTTAGCGAAAATGGATCTGTCCTCGCCGAAATCCCGGTAAATGGGGTCAACCTGGCATCAACCACAGGAACTTTCGCCCAGACTGCAGATGCTGAAGGCGAAATCTTCCAGCTCTCACCATCACCTGTTTTTAAGGTATCATTTGGCAATAACGGAGATATCTCAGCAAGAGGATGGATTGATTACGTGAAATTACATGCGAGAAGGAATAATAATTATGACGGCCAGTCAATGCATTTTACCGATTCAAAATCTGTTGGCCAGGGTATTGTTACACAATTCACCATCAAAAGTTCTCCGGGCGGATTAACTATCTGGGATGTTTCTGATCCTTTTTCTGCCAGAAATGTCAATTATACAAAGACAGGGGATAATGTTACCTTCCGGCTGCCTACAGATACGCTGAGAACCTTTATCGCTTTCAGCAGCAGCAATGCCATGACTCCTTTAATAAAACAGGCAGCTGTTCCAAATCAGGATCTCCATGCCACTTACCCTGCTGATATGATAATTGTCACTCACCCTTTATTTAAACCATATGCTGAGAAACTTTCTGAGATACACCTGAAAAACAGCGGCCTTGTATCGCTGATTGTTACTCCTGACCAGATTTATAATGAATTTTCAGGTGGCATTCCCGATATTGCAGCGATAAGGAATTTTCTGAGGATGAAGTTTCTTCTTCAAAAGGACTCAAGCCATCCCTTAAAGTATCTCCTTCTATTCGGTGACGGTTCCTTTGACAACAAAACACACGCCACCGGGAAATACCAATTACGTACCAACTTACCAGACAAAGAATTCCAGCGTAATTATTTCGTCCTTTACTTCAGATGACTTTTATGGCCTCCTTGAGGACGGCGAGGGAGAGGACTCAGGCACGGAGGATCTTGGGATTGGACGTATCCCTGTATCTGATACAGCTTCTGCAGGAATAGTAATCTCAAAAATTGAATTGTATCTCAGTCCCTTAAATCAGGGGAACTGGAAAAATATTGTATGCATTACTGCCGATGATGAAGACGGCAATACCCATATATCAGATGCAGAAGGACTTGCAGATCTGATTAAAGAAAATGATCCCTGGGTAAATATTGAAAAGATCTATTTTGATGCTTATAATCAGGTTACTACATCAACCGGTCAGTTTTATCCGGATGTCACACAGGCAATTAATGACCGGATTAATTCCGGAGCTCTT
This sequence comes from uncultured Bacteroidales bacterium, assembly GCA_963702415.1. GTDB lineage: Bacteria > Bacteroidota > Bacteroidia > Bacteroidales > VadinHA17 > LD21. Next base: position 56,358 of record CAVPCP010000002.1, read on the forward strand.
GTATTCAATTATATCGGCCATGGCAATGAGACGAGTCTCGGACACGAAAGAGTGGTCACCCCTGAGAGTATAGACCAGTGGAAAAACATTACCCGGCTTCCGCTTTTTATTACCGCAACCTGTGAATTCAGCCGCTTTGATGATATAATCAAAAACAGCGCTACAGGTGAAATCAATGCTAAAAATTCATCCGGCGAAAGGATACTTCTTGATCAACAGGGAGGTGCAATTGCACTTATGTCGACAACCAGGCTTGTTTATTCTGCTCCGAATTATGCATTGAACAGGAATATTTTTGCTGTCGCTTTCGACCGCGATCCCGAAGGAAATGCCCTGAGGATTGGAGATATTATCAGGATCGCGAAAAACAGGACCGGAAGCAATACCAACAAAAGGAATTTTCTGCTGCTCGGCGATCCTGCCAGTTCGCCTCTCATGGCCCTGGCACGGAAATGTTATCACTGACTCAATAAATGGTATACCGGAAGGAGATAACTTCCGATACCCTTAAAGCCCTTTCCATGATTACGGTAACCGGTCATATTGAAAACCTTGCAGGGCATCAGCAAAGTGATTTCAACGGTGTTATCGTACCACTGGTTTACGGCAAACCGCGTGAGGTTCAGACACTGGCAAACGACGGTGGCCAGAAAATGATTTTTGAACTTCAGAACAACATACTTTTCAGTGGTAAAACCAGTGTGGAAAACGGGAGGTTCAGATTTACATTTATTGTTCCGCGCGATATAGACTATTCGTACGGGCAGGGAAAGATCAGTTATTATGCCTCTGATGGAAGCTATGATATGAACGGTAGCTTTTCTGATTTTGTAGTAGGGGGATTCAGCAACACTGACTACTCTGATACATCAGGACCGGATATCAGGCTTTTTCTGAATGACACCCTCTTCCGAAGCGGGGGTATAACCGACAAGAATCCAAGGCTCCTGGCACTGATTGAGGATGAAGGAGGAATCAACACATCGGGAACTGGCCTCGGGCACGACCTTTTATGCTGGCTTGATAATGACAGGAACAGATCATTTATCCTGAATAATTATTATGAAAACGATTTTGACAATTACAATAAAGGAAAAGTAATTTACGACTTTTCCGAACTGGCGGGTGGGAAGTCACACTGTTACATTAAAAGTCTGGGACAATTTCAATAATTCGAATGAAGAATCGATAATTTTTCTCGTCGAAACCGGAGAGGAATTCATGCTGAAAAACCTTATTAATTATCCTAACCCTTTTACAGCAGGTACAAATATCACTTCTGAACATAACAGGCCCGGTGAATATTTGATATAACAGTTGCAATATTCAATATGAGCGGAGGAGTAATAAGAATCATAAAAGCTTCAGTACCTGCCACCGGATACCAGCTCGCTCCTATAGAATGGGATGGCAACAGTGCCGGTGGATCAAGGGCAGGCAGGGGAGTCTATCCCTACAGAGTCACAATTAAAACTGAAAAAGGTGAAACTGCCACTATTTCAGGGAGAATGATCATTTATTAACAAGTGACACAATAAGTCACTGAAATATTTGTTTTATATTTGCAAAATCTCAGAAAGATATATATCAGCATGAAGAAAAAGTTTACTCCGATTATTGTGTTTCTTATTGTTTTTTGCGTTAGCAGCCAGGTCCTATGCACAGGAACTTAATGCCATTCAGACAGTGGTTCCTTTTCTGACCATAGCCCCTGACTCACGTGCCGGAGCAATTGGAGACGCAGGTGTGGCAACAAGTCCTGACGCATTCAGCATGCACTGGAATCCTGCTAAATTTGCGTTTCATTGAAGAGAATGCCGGCGTTGGAATATCATACGCCCCTGGTTAAGGAACCTTGTTCCAGACATAAATATTGCCACTCTTGCAGGTTTTTACAGGATTGATCCAAAACAGGTTATAAGCTCCAGCCTGGTATATTCTTCCCTTGGTGATGTTCCGTTTACTGATGAATACGGAAACCTTGAAAGAACATTCAAACCTAATGAATTCTCCTTTGATCTTGGCTACTCAAGGCTTTTTTCTGAAAATTTTTCAGGCGGAATTGCCTTCAGGTTTATTTATTCAAACCTTACAGGAGGATCTTATTCGGGAGGTGAAGCAACAAAACCAGGTACTTCATTTGCTGCAGATATCTCGGGCTATTACAAAAAGGATATTACTATGTTCAGTAAAGATGCGGAGTTTGGACTGGGATTCAATTTCTCGAATATCGGATCAAAAATGAGCTATTCTGACAGTCAGACTTCCGATTTTATCCCGATGAATATGAGGCTTGGTACAGCATGGACCATAAATCTTGATAATTTTAACAGTCTTTCACTTGCATTTGATATAAATAAGCTCCTTGTCCCGACACCTCCTATCTATGATGCTGATGGAGAAATAGTTGACGGTATGGATCCTGATGTTGGCGTTCCTACGGCAATAATCCATTCATTCTATGATGCACCAGGAGGTTTCACCGAAGAGATGCACGAGATAACTTATTCAATAGGTGCGGAATACTGGTATAATAAACAGTTTGCACTGAGGGCAGGATATTTTCATGAACATGAATCCAAGGGTAACAGGAAATACTTTACTGCCGGAGCAGGGTTCAAGCTTAAGGGCTTCGCCATTGATTTCTCATACCTTATGCCAACTGTTTCAAATCACCCTCTGGCCAGGACACTCCGGTTCTCGCTTGCATTTGACATCGGCACATTGAAGAAAGGCAGCATTTCTCCCCAATGAACATCAGAATAGGACAGGGTATCGATTTTCACCGTCTGGAGCCAGGACTTGAACTATGGCTGGGGGGAATAAGGATACCTTCTGAATATGGCTGCGTTGCTCACTCTGACGGCGATGTCCTTCTTCATGCAATATGTGATTCTCTTCTTGGAGCTGCAGGATTACAGGACATTGGTCATTATTTCCCTGATTCTGACCCTGAATTTAAAAATATCGACAGCAAGGTTTTACTGAAAAGGACTTTTGATACAATCAGTGAAAAAGGGTTATAGTGTTGGAAACATCGATTGCACCATATGCCTTGAAAAACCTAAAATCGCCGCATATACTCCTGAAATGAAAATAGCCATTTCAGCAATTCTCAAAACACTTCCCGAAAACATATCAATAAAAGCCACAACTACAGAAAAACTTGGATTCATCGGCCGGGAGGAAGGTATTGTCGCTATAGCTGTAGCGCTTCTGCAATGAGTTTATCATCAGCAATATATGGCATTGTCACATTAAGTCCCGGAGTTCTCTTCATCTCCCTTTCAAGTGTGAACATCGCTCCGCTGTTCCTTGCCCAGCTTCGCCTGGCTATGCCATTATTTACATCCCAATGAAGCATCATTCTGAGCTTTTTTTCAGCTTCTTCTGATCCGTCAAGAACCATCCCGAATCCTCCGTTAATAACCTCTCCCCATCCCACTCCCCCACCATTATGCAATGAAACCCATGTTGCTCCCCTGAAGGAATCTCCAATCACATTCTGGACTGCCATATCGGCCGTAAATTTTGAACCATCCCTATATATTCGAAGTCTCCCTGTAGGGTGAATCAGTTCCTGACACATCATGATGATCCCTTCCGATAACAACAGGAGCTGATATCATTCCGCGTTGAATGGCAGAATTGAATGCTTTTGCAATTGCAATTCTGCCCTCCGCATCAGCATAGAGAATTCTCGCCTGCGAGCCGACAACCAGCCTGTTTCTGCAGCTTCTTTTATCCAGTGAATATTATCCGACAACTGTTGCTTTATCTCCTGCGGAGAGTCCACCAGTATCTTACCCAGAGTTTCAGCTGCAATCCTGTCAGTTATTTCCAGGTCGGCCGGATCGTTTGAACAACATACCCACCTGAAAGGTCCAAATCCGTAATCGAAGCATACCGGTCCCATAATATCCTCAACATAAGAGGGATATTTGAAATTACCATTTGAATCCAGAATGTCAGCTCCTGCCCTCGATGCTTCAAGAAGAAAAGCATTCCCATAATCAAAGAAGTACGTACCCCTTTCGCAATGGATATTGATTGCCCTGACCTGCCTTCTTAAAGATTCCCTCACCAGTTCTTTAAAACTTTCCGGATCAGAAGAGATGAGCTTATTTGACTCCTCAAATGAAATGCCTGCAGGATAATAGCCTCCTGCCCAGGGATTATGAAGTGAAGTCTGGTCTGAACCAATATCAATTTTGATACTATTACCTGGCAAACTGCTCCCAGATATCTACAATATTTCCCTGGTATGCAATGGAGACTACCCTGTTTTCTTTCCTTGCAACATTTACCCTTTCTATAAGACTATCCATATCGGTGATCACTTCATCCACCCATCCCTGTGAAAAACGTGTCTTTATTGCCTTTGGATTGACTTCAGCTATCAACAGAGATAACACCCGCAATACCTGCAGCTTTGGGCTGGGCCCCCGACATGCCCCCGAGACCGGAAGATACGAAAAGAGGCAGGTCAGTATTCTTATTATTCACCCGGAGCTTTCGGCAGGCATTCAGAATAGTAATTGTTGTTCCGTGCACAATTCCCTGCGGGCCAATGTACATATATGAACCTGCTGTCATCTGACCGTACTGGGAAACGCCAAGCGCATTAAATTTCTCCCAGTGATCCTGTGATGAGTAGTTGGGGATTACCATTCCGTTAGTTACAACAAGCCTCGGCGCATCCTTATGTGAAGGGAAAAGACCAAGCGGATGACCTGAATAAATAACAAGTGTCTGTTCGTCAGTCATACCGGCCAGGTACTTCATTGCAAGCCTGTACTGAGCCCAGTTCTGAAAGACAGCGCCATTTCCGCCATAAGTAATCAGTTCATGAGGATGCTGCGCCACTGCACTGTCAAGGTTATTTGAAATCATCAGCATAATAGCTGCAGCATGCCGCGAATTATGAGGAAAATCGTCAATATGGCGGGCTTTGATCTCGTAATCAGGTCGGAATCTGTACATATAGATCCTTCCGGTATCATTTAAGCTCCCTTGCAAACTCGCCAGCAAGTATCATGTGAAAGTTAACAGGAAAATATCTCAAGGCGTTCTTTATGGCAAGTCTCTTTTCATCAGGGGACAGTATATCTTTTCCTTTGGGGGCATGATTCAGGTTCTGATCATAAGGTTTAGGGGCAGGCAATGTCTCCGGGATTCCCTCAAGTATCATTGTTTCTAAAATCAGAATTTGTCATAATTACTAATAAGAGTATTATAATGTAAAGTTAATTAAATAAAAAAACCACCCTTATGAGGTGGTTTCCAATATCATTTTGCCCTGTTCTACAGGTGGCTTTCGCTTATTATCTCATCATCAACAAGTATCCTGCCGCAGTATTCGCATACAATAATTTTCTTCCTTGACTTGATGTCCAGCTGCCTCTGAGGTGGAATCTGGTTAAAGCATCCTCCGCATGCATCACGCTGAACAGGAACAACTGCCAGCCCATTTCTTGCATTTGACCTTATCCTTTTATATGCGGTTAGCAGCCTCTCTTCTATCACAGCCTGGATTTTTTCAGATTTTTTGTATAAACCCTCTTCTTCTTTCTGAGTATCGGAAATAATCTCATCAAGTTCTTTTTTCTTATTTTCGAGATCCGTCTGGCGATCGGCCAATGTTGCCTCTGATTCGGCAATTACCAGTTTCTTTTCTTCCACCTGAACAGAAAATTCCTTAATTTTTTTATTAAAAAGTTCTATTTCAAGATTCTGAAATTCGATCTCTTTTGAAAGAGAGTCAAATTCGCGGTTATTCCTTACATTTTTTTGCTGTTCCTCGTATTTTTTAATCAGTGCTTCAGCCTCTGCTATCTCATTATTCTTCTTTGAAACCGCTTTTTCAAGGCTGACCACCTCTTCCCTGAAATTACCAAGCCTGGTTTCGAGCCCGGCAATCTCATCCTCAAGATCCTGAACTTCAAGAGGCAGTTCACCCCGAAGAGTCTTGATCTTATCTATTTCTGAATCTACAAGTTGTAACCCATATAACGCCCTAAGCCTCTCCTCTACAGATATCTCAGCTTCGTGTGTTTTGACTTTTTCCATTTTAAAGATAATTTATCGGATTGGTATTTGTTTCTGAAAACCGGACTGCAAATTTAGGGAATTTTTTAACAATTAGATCGTTTAAAATTTCTATTGAGAATTTTTCAGATTCAAAATGACCGCAATCGACAATTAAAATTCTGCCATCAGCCTCAAAGAATGTGTGATATTTGATATCACCGGTAACAAAGGCATCAGCTCCCGATGAAACCGCGTCATTTAAAAGTGACAGCTCCTGAGCCCCCGCAAAGGGCAACCTTTTTTACTGATTTGCCTGTCAGCCCTGAATAACGGAGTCCCGGAGCTTCAAATACTGAAGAGATAAGGTTGAGAAAATTTATCTCGCTTACCGGTTCTGTTAAATCACCGGTGCATCCCAGTCCGATTTCAATATTATTATTTTCAACCGGATAAAGGTCATAGGCTACTTCCTCATAAGGGTGCGCTCCAAGAAGCGCTTTTATAACCTTCTCTTTAAGATGTGAGAAAAGTATTGTCTCAAATCTTATCTCATTCCCGAAATGTGTTTTACCTTTCTGCCCGGCATAAGGATTTGTCCCCTCTCCTGCCCTGAAGCTGCCGGTTCCTGAAACACTGAACCCGCAGTGGTCGTAATTGCCTATATTTCCGGCACCTGCATTAAAAATCGCTTCCCGTACCTTATCAAGATGATCTTCCGGAATAAAAGTCACCAGTTTCACAAGCCTGTTTTTCAAAGGCCAAGGACCTTAATATTCTGCAGACCGAGTTTTTGGGCCATTTTTTTGCTTACTCCGTTACTCAACATATCAAGATTGGTATGTGCTGAATAAACAGCAATATCATTCTTTATGGCTTTGACAAGTATCCTGTCGGTTGATGAATTTCCGGTTATTTTCTTTATCCCGTTGAATATGAGGGGATGATGGGAAATAATAATGTCACAGCCCTTCTGAAAAGCCTCATCAATTACTGCTTCTGTAACATCGAGAGCAATCAGTGCTGAAGTTATCTCTTTTCCGGGCTGACCAACCTGAAGTCCGGAGTTGTCATATCCTTCCTGAAACGATAAAGGAATTTCTGAATCGAGATAGTTACAAAGATCTGAAAGTTTCATAGTGAATGTTTTCGCTGTGGCATTTAGAGCACATAATATTATTTAAATATTATCCCGTAATCCGAGCAGAATACTCCTGATCTTCTGAAGCGATTCGTTGATCTGATATTTATGGTCAGCTTCATCCCATTTCCCGGAAAGTTTCTTTTTCACACCTGCCATTGTCATCCCTTCCTCCTTTAGCAGCCGTTGAATGATCATCAGGTTCTTCACATCTGTTCCGGTAAACATCCTGTTCCCCTTTTTATTTTTCATGGGCTTCAGTATGTCAAATTCATTTTCCCAGAACCTTACCGTTGAAACCGGAACCTCAATCATTCTTGAAACTTCCCCTATGGAATAATAGAGCTTTTCTATTTTCTTTTCCTTATACGGCATTAGTATTTCTATAATTGGATATCCTATCGTTCTTCCCTTACCCTGTTCTTAGTAATATTAATCAAATGACTGACCCGTTTTTGAGGCGATCTCAATCATTTTTTCATATTCTGCAGGTGAAAGGTCATTGAAGAAGTAGTTTACAGGATCGACATTTACTTCATTCAGTTTGATCTCATAATGCAGGTGAGGGGCAACTGACATTCCTGTATTACCTACATATCCGATAATATCTCCTCTCCTGACCTTTCTCCCTTCCTTTACATTAAAACTCTCAAGATGTGCATATATTGAAGTGTAGCCAAAACCATGATTAATAACAATATAATTGCCCATACCCCTTTTGCTCGACTGTACAGATTTGACGGTCCCGTCACCTGATGCATAAACTTCGGTTCCCAGGGGAGCGGTAAAATCCATTCCCGCATGAAACTTGCTGATTTTATAAACAGGATGTATCCTTAATCCAAATCCTGAGGCAATCCTGGTAAGATCCTTTGTAGATATCGGTATGATTGCCGGAATTGACCTCAGCATATCTTCTTTTTCCCTGGCGAGCAATATAAGTTCATCGAACGATTTCGACTGAACATATACTTTCTTCCTCATGACATCGAGTTTTTTTGCCGTTTCAATTACAAGTTTGGAATTATTAAACCCTCAAGTTCATCATAACGGTTGACCCCGCCGATACCTGCCTGGCGCTGAGTGGTCTGAACAGGTTCAGCTCCGAAAATAGTTCTGTAAAGGTTATCATCGGTTTCCTGAAGATGGTCGATCACATTTTCAAGGTTTCCCATTTCCCTGTGAATTAAATCATACTGAAGTGTAAGCTGCTCAATTTCGCGTTTAAGGGCTTTTTCCCTGGGAGAATCAAAAAATAATCCAAACACGAAATTAAGGACTACTGCGATTAATAATTGATCCGATTATATATGCCAGGGACCTGAGCAAAATTGCTTTCACTCCCAGTCGGATCTTATCAAAGCTTAGTGATTCGGGATTAAACTTGTATTTCGTGTTGGCCATGATCCAGCAAAGATAAATATTTCATATTACTTATGAAATATTCCTGATGAAATGGATCATAGGTCCGGATCATTTGTAATACTGAAAAATATTACCTGAATTTTGTCTGGGAAGTAAGTGTCTGAATCATTTCAAAATACTCTTCTTCAGTAAGATCATTATTGAAATAATAGAGAGGATTCTTATGTTGTCCGAAAAGATCAATCTGGTAATGCAGATGAGGACCTGATGAAGTCCCGGTACTGCCGCTTAGACCTATCATATCACCCCGTTTTACATTCAGTCCGACAGTTAACGCTTATTTTGCTGAGATGACCATAAGTTGACCTGTAACCATACCCATGATCAATAACGATGCAATTGCCGATATCCGCTGTTCCATCCTGCTTCAATAACCTTTCCGGAACCGGTTGCATAAACCTGTGTCCCGTAGGGAGCGCTGAAATCCTGTCCGTGATGCCATTGAGGAGTTCCGAGAACAGGGTGTTTTTCTCTGAATTTCATTCCGTCACCGAGCCTGTAAATAACATTAACCGGGCTTATCATGGGAAGATATTCCATCTCCCTCTTCCATTCATTCTTTTTTTCCTCGATAGCTTTAAATGATTCATACTGAACAGTTGTCCTGTTCCTGATCTCTTCAATCTTTGTGCGGAAGGAAAGCATCAGGCTGAATTATCATAACCCTCGAGCTCTTCATACCTGTTTACACCTCCGATTCCCATATTACTGATCGAGGCAGGGACGGAATCCATATCCAGAATAGGCCTGTAACGGTTTCCGTCAGATTGTTCAAGATCATCGAGGATTAACACTGAGTTATCAATTTCCCTGCCCATCAGGGAGTATTGCAGCTTAATACTTTCAATTTCCTGACTCAATGCCTTTTCTTTAGGGGAACCAAACATACCGTTGATAATGGCAGTATACAGCAGGGTGACGGTAACAGAAAACAAACCCCCAAGGTAAAGCGGATCAGCTTTTTCTTCCAGGGTAATCTTACCCGTTTGTACTGAAGATCAGATAAATCAAGAAAATATTTCCTACTGGACATCAACTGCTCTGGTTTTTTTGACCGTAACTGACAAATCTAAAACAATTAATTAATTTTACAAACTGAAATTTAAGTTACTTATTGTGTTGTAATATGCTAATTACACTAAAAGCAAACGAGTTAAGAAAGCTGTTTCTTTGATTTTTTCCGTTCAAAAGATCACCTGATAGTCCCGTCCGCACCAATGGTCATTAAGAATGATCCCACACTTATGTTCACAAATGCCGGAATGAACCAGTTCAAGGATATTTTTCTGGGGAACCAGCTTCCCGTTAGCAGTAGAATAGCAAACTCACAGAAATGTCTGAGGGTATCCGGGAAACATAATGACCTTGAAGAGGTGGGTCACGATACTTATCATCATACCATGTTTGAAATGCTTGGGAACTGGTCATTTGGTGATTACTTTAAAAAGGAAGCCATAGAATGGGCATGGGAATTCCTGGTAAAACAACTGGGCATCCCGGAGGAGAGGCTTTATGCAACAATTTTCAAAGGGAGTCCTGAAGAAAATGTCCCCAGGGATGACGAAGCTTTCAATTGCTGGAAAAACTGTTTTAACGATCCTGAAGGCAGGATAATCGAGGGTTCAAAGAAGGATAATTTCTGGGAAATGGGAGAAACAGGGCCCTGCGGTCCCTGTTCAGAAATACATGTTGATATAAGGGATGAATCGGAAAGAAAAAAAGTCCGGGGCATAAGCTGGTCAATACAGGACACCCTCACGTTATTGAGATATGGAATCTTGTTTTTATTCAGTATAACAGGCTCTCCAGATGGTAAACTCGAACAACTTCCCGCAAAGCACGTTGATACGGGAATGGGATTTGAAAGACTCTGCATGGTCGTCCAGGGGAAGAAGTCAAACTATGATACCGATGTTTTTCAGTCGGTAATAAACCGAGATTTCTGCAATCACAGGGAAGAAATACGGAGTCAATGAAACATGGGATATTGCTCTGAGGGTTATTGCAGACCACCTCAGAGCTGTATCCTTTTCAATAGCCGACGGGCAGATGCCCTCAAATAACAAAGCAGGCTATGTTATCAGGAGAATCCTCAGGAGGGCTGTCCGATACGGTTATAACAACCTCGGTACAGAAGAACCGTTTCTTTACAAACTTGTTCCGGTTCTTGCTGGTGTTATGGGGGAAAATTATCCTGAGCTCGTAACAGGGAAGGATCATATTGCAAAGGTGATCCTTGAAGAAGAGACCTCATTCCTGAAAACCCTTGGAAAAGGATTGAAGCTGATCGAAAAGAAAATTGAAGAACTAAGAAATGAAGGCAGAAATATTCTTCCGGGAAAGTCAGCCTTTGAGCTTTATGACACATTCGGATTCCCTGTCGACCTTACCCGGCTTATCCTGAAGGAAAATGGAATGAATACTGACATTGCCGGTTTTGAGAATGAGATGAAGAACCAGAAAAGCAGATCGAGGGAAGATGCAGCAGTTGATGCCGGTGACTGGATAATTGTCAGGGAGACCGGGGAAACAATATTTACAGGTTATGCTGTTACAGAAGATGACGTTCTGATATCAAAATACCGTAAAATAAAATTCAAGGGAAGGGAGAGCCTCCAGATCATACTTGACAGGACTCCCTTTTACGCTGAATCGGGAGGACAGGTAGGAGATACAGGGTTCCTGATATCCGGCAAGGAGAAGATAGAGATATTCGATACAATAAAGGAAAATAATGCCATCATACATCTGAGCCATGGCAGACTTGACTGATCCATCTGCCAGGTTTCATGCAGTGATCGATACCGAGAAACGGCAGATGACTGAAAATAACCACACTGCAACACATCTTTTGCATCATGCATTAAGATCGGTTCTCGGGAAACACGTTGAACAGAAAGGCTCGCTCGTAACTCCTGATCATCTCAGGTTCGATTTCAGCCATTTTACCAGGCTTACCAAAGAAGAACTGAAGAAGGTGGAAGAAACAGCAAACAAGCTCGTAAGGGAGAGCAGCAATATCAGGGTATCGGAAGGGATCTCCATGAAAGATGCGCGGGAGATGGGTGCAATGGCCCTGTTTGGTGAGAAATACGGCGAGACCGTCAGGGTGGTCAGATTTGGAGAATCAATAGAATTGTGCGGAGGAACTCATGTGGAGAATACCGGAAGCATCGGGATCATCAAGATCATATCCGAAGGAGGCATAGCTGCAGGGATAAGAAGAATTGAAGCCATAACAGCTGCCAGGGCAGAGGAATATATTAATGAAAAAATTGAATCAACCGAGGAGGTCGCAGCTCTTCTTAAAAGTACCGGAAACATCAGGGAAAGCGTGGAAAAGATTCTTGCAGAAAATGCCCTTCTGAGAAAAACCATTGAAAAATTTGAAGCTCAGTCAGCTTCAGCTATTATCAGGGAGCTTGAATCAAAAGCAATTCTGATAAAAGGGATAAGATTCATTTCCGGTAAAATTGATACCGGTTCAGCGGATATGCTTAAAAATATTGCCTTCCAGGTACGCAGTTCATCTGATAATACAGTACTAGTAATTGGAGCCGGAACCGGTGAAAAAGCGAACATCATGGTTATGGTAAGCGACTCACTTGTAAAGGGGAAAAACATAAATGCGACGGCTATCATAAAAGAGATTGCCGGGGAGATCAACGGAGGAGGTGGAGGACAACCATTTCTGGCATCAGCAGGAGGCAGGAATCCTGCGGGTATTCCCTCAGCTCTTAAAAAAGCTGAAGAATACATCAGGAATCTGTTGCAAGCTAAATTCAATTTTAAAATGAAGAGACTTTCTTATTTCTTCCCTGCGCTGATATTCATATATTATTCATTGCACCTGGTATCATGTACACCAGCCGCCTGTTTTGAAGAGACAAACGCATATCTGAAAGCATCATTCTATATCAATTCCACAAAACAGAAACTTGCACCCGACAGCGTCACTCTTTCAGGACTCGGGCAAACAGACAAAATCTATGAAAAGGCTATCAGGATTGCAGCCGGCACTCTTCCCATTGAATGCATCATCCCCCAGCAGCACATTTGTTATCAGGATAAATGGAATTAATGACACTATAGAGTTCCATTATTCCAGCTTTCCGCATCTGATCTCAAAAGAGTGCGGTTATTCAGTCTACCATACACTTGATATGCATGCATTCTCACAAAACAACATTGATACTATCTTGATAATAAACCGCAATATCACCACTGTAAATGAGGAGAATATTCGCATATTTTATTAGTCTCCTGCTATTACTTTCAGCTGCTGAACTGGTTGCTCAGGATACAGTTCTTTTTCCCCTGAAGATCAGGGCAGGGTTCGACCTTGTTGGTCCTGGCATGTATATTTATGATAATGAACATCTTAGTATGGAAGGATATGTATCATACGATAAAAGTGAAAAGATGTCGTTTGTCCTTGAAGGTGGGTATGCTGACTATAGGTATACACAGTATAATTACGATTATCATAGCAACGGCGTTTTTACCAGGGTTGGTGTCGATTTCAATTTCCTGAAACCTGAAATATCAAAAGGTAAATACTGGGCTGGTTTAGGATTGCGATACGGCCTTAGTATTTACAATTCCGAGACTCCCATGTATGAACAGGAAAACTATTGGGGTACATTTTCTTCTTCAATCCCTAAAAATTCAGGCACCGGACATTTTCTTGAAGTCGCTCCCGGTTTCAGAACTGAATTATTCAGAAATTTAAGCCTGGGATGGACTCTAAGGTTGAAATTTCTTATTATCAGGCGGCGGCGGAAAGGACCTTAAACCCATCTATCTTCCCGGTTATGGAAACGGAGGGAAAATTACCACGCTTGGTATCAATTATTATATTTCATGGAGTATTCCTTACAAAACCAAAAGGGTAATAACAAAGCCGGTTGTGGTCGAGGAACCTGAAGAAACAGAAGAGGAAGGCGTAATGCAGCAAGAATCAGGCTTCAGGTAAAGCAAATGCCTGGTTATTAATGCTTTAAGTGCTGGTTTTATGGCTGAAAACCCATAAACCCATAAATGTAAGCAATCCGTTGAGCAGGAGTAATTCAAATCCGAATTTATACCCGTTAAATAATTGAACTGAATACATACTCAGAAAATAACAGGTAACCGGTGAAAGGATGGCAATAAAAGGTGTAATCCTGTCATTTACCTGCCTTTTTGTAAAAAGTCCGAAGCTGAATAAGCCCAGCAGCGGACCATAGGTGTATCCGGCAATTGTGAACAGCTTATCAATTATAGCCCTGTCATTCAAAGACCTGAATATAAGAATGCAGATAAAAAATATCAGGGCTATTGTTATATGTACCGCATATCTTGCTTTTGTTTTTGCCTCTTCTGTCATTCCCTCCCTTTTTTCGAGACCCAGAAAATCAATACTGACTGAGGTTGTGAGTGATGTCAGTGCACCGTCAGCGCTTGGGAAAGCAGCAGAAATAAGTCCTACCAGAAAAACAATTCCTGCAACAGGGGTCAGATAATTAAAAGCTATCGTGGGGAAAAGATCATCCGTTAAGGCAACAGTAATATTTTTGCTCTGTGCATAAATAAGAAGGAAAGCCCCCAGGATAAGGAAAAGAAAATTCACAAAAACCAGGATTCCGCTGAAAGTGAACATATTTTTCTGGGCTTCCTTTAAGTTCCGGCAGCTGAGATTTTTCTGCATCATTTCCTGGTCAAGCCCGGTCATCGAAATTGTTATAAACATCCCGCTGAGAAATTGCTTTACAAAAAATCTCTCATTATGCCAGTCAGTTATGAACATCCTGGATATTGAACTGTCAATAACTGTTCCGGCAAGCTTAAACACAGAGGTCCCCATTTCCCTGCTTATATAAATCACCGAAAGAACAACAGCAAGCAGCATAAATGTTGTCTGTAGCGTATCTGTCCAGACTATTGTCCTGATGCCGCCTTTCAGAGTGTATAGGATTATAAGGGTAATAAAAATCAGGACATTAACCCAGAAAGGAACATTCCAGGCATCAAAAACGAAAATCTGAAGAACATTTATTACCAGGAACATACGCAGGGAAGCCCCAAGTATTCTTGACAGGATAAAAAATCCGGCTCCGGTTTTGTATGACCAGAAACCAAACCGCTTTTCAAGATAGGAGTAAATCGAAGTAAGTTTCAGTCGGTAATAAAGCGGCAGTAAGACAAGAGCAATTACAAAGTATCCGAACAGGTAGCCAAAAACCACAACCATATAGCTGAACTGCGTCTCTTTAACCCAGCCGGGTACCGACATAAAAGTAACTCCCGACAAGGATGCCCCGATCATACCATAAGCAACCACAAACCAGGGCGAAATCCTGTTGCCGATGTAAAATGACTGATTGTTGGCCTTTCGGGCTGTGATCCAGGTAACTGCAAACAGGAGAACTGTATAGGCCAAAAATATACCCAGGATCAGTAATGGTTTCATACTAAATGAAAATTAATCTGCAAGGATAGCAAAAAGAATGGAAGACAAAAAATTACCGGCAGGTTTAGTTTAAAGGTAATAATTGAACTATTTTTGTCTAAAACCTTTCAAAATGAGCTTCTCAGAGTATCCTTCAAAACTTCTTGAAAATGCTGTCAATGAATTTGCTTCTCTTCCCGGCATTGGAAGAAAAACAGCTTTCAGGCTGGTAATGAATCTGCTTAAAAGAGATCCTGAGGAGGTAAGAAGATTCGGAGAATGCGTTATCAGGCTTCACGATGAAATCCATTACTGCAGGATTTGTAATAGTATTTCAGACAGTGAGACATGTAATATCTGCAGTGATGAAAAAAGAGACAGGTCGTCTGGTATGCGTCGTTGAAAATATACAGGATGTAATGGCCATTGAGAATACACGGCAGTACAAAGGTGTATATCATGTCCTGGGCGGGGTCATATCGCCTGTCGATGGATAGGTCCTGCCGATCTGAAAATTGATGCACTCGAAGAGAAAGTAAAAAACGGAGGGATAAGCGAAATTATTTTTGCCCTCAGTACTACCATGGAGGGTGATACAACTAATTTTTATCTTTTCAGGAGGCTGGATAAATATAATGTATATCTTACTACTCTGGCAAGAGGTGTGGCTATTGGAGATGAACTTGAATATACAGATGAAATAACGCTTGGCAGGGCTATCAACAACAGGAATCCTTACCATCAATGATCTGATTGTTTCAACTGGTCTCGGTTTTGTTAAACAAATTTGACTCCGGTTTGTTAAATTATAAAAACAATTACATGGCACGGATGAATATAATACTTCCCGCAATGGGTGAAGGGGTGATAGAGGCAACCATCAATAAATGGCTTGTTAAGGCAGGCGCTGAAGTAAAGGAGGATGATCCTCTTGTTGAGGTTGCTACTGATAAGGTTGATTCAGAAATACCGGCTCCTTCCTCAGGAATTATTTTAGAAATTAAAGCCGCTGAAGGTTCAGTGGTAAAAATTGGTGATACAATAGCAATTCTTGAAAATAATATTGTAGTTCAGCCTGAAGAAGCAATGAAAATTGAGAAAGAGGTTGAAAGGATCCGGGAGACAATTGATGCTGACAGAAAGGAGAAAAAAGAGGAGTTTATTGTTACACGGGAAATGAAAAGCCGTACCCCTTCCGGTAAGTTTCTGTCACCCCTGGTAAGAAATATTGCAGCACAGGAAGGGATAAGCTATTCCGACCTTGATAAGATAACCGGGACAGGAATGGATGGAAGGATTACCAGGGATGATATTTTAAAGATGCTGGACGAAAGGAAGAAAAAGATTCCGGAACCTGTTATGGAAGAGAATACAAAAGATTCGGCAGGTACCAAAAGGCGAAGATGAAGTAATTGAAATGGACAGGGTCAGGAAGCTTATCGCCGAACATATGGTAATGTCGAAAAGGACATCCCCGCATGTCACATCATTTATTGATGCAGACGTAACCCGAATGGTCAACTGGAGAAACAGCATAAAGGAAAAATTCCTTGCTGCGGAAGGACAGAAACTTACTTTGACACCGATCTTTATCGATGCTGTCGCGAGAGCCCTTCATGATTTCCCGATGATAAATGTTTCTGTGGATGGCAATACTATAATAAAGAAGAAAAATATCAATATCGGAATGGCTACAGCACTGCCTGATGGTAATCTGATTGTTCCGGTTATTAAAAATGCCAATGAGAAAAACCTGACAGGACTTGCCAGGGCAGTAAATGACCTTGCTGAAAGGGCAAGAAACAACAAGCTTAAACCTGATGAAATAACAGGAGGTACTTTTACAGTCACCAATTTCGGAACCTATAATAACCTCTCCGGAACACCGATAATAAATCAGCCTCAGGCAGCAATACTCGGAATAGGTGCAATCAGGAAAATGCCGGCAGTAATCGAAACTCCCGATGGTGATGTGATTGGTATCCGGCAGATCATGATATTATCGCTCAGCTATGACCACCGCATTATTGACGGAGCCCTGGCGGGCAAATTTATAAACAGGATAAAAGAAATTCTTGAGAATTATACTCCTGATCCGGTATAAATTAAATTATGTAAGCAGAATATAGGAATCCAATAATTGCTAATTTTGATTTTTTGCAAATAAACCAGGAGGCAGGGCTTTCTGTTAAATAAGCTGTTGGTGTTATTTCAGGAGAAAAATTAGATGACAGCCTCATTATTGTTTCCTAAAATAGTTATATTTGTTAGGATGATTAAAGTCAGGAAAAAAATACTCAGCCTTTTACTGCAGGTAATTACCCTGTTGTTATTTTCTTTTGCTGCTGCTGCTCAATCCAAATGTCGAGATGAAGAAGATATTTGCTGAAGCAGAATCATGCTAATCTTTTTGAGGAGTATGAACTGGCAAATCCACTTTACCTGCTTCTGGATAAACCTGACAATTATAATATTCAATACAAGATCGGAACCTGCTACCTTAACATCCCCGGAGAAAAAGCCAAAGCAATACCTTACCTTGAATCTGCAGTCAGAACATTCAAGCTATGAAGCAAAATAAATTCATTCAAAGAAAAAAGAGCTCCTCTGGATGCCTGGTTCTTTCTGGCAAAAGCATATATGATCAACAACGAGCTTGAAAAAGCGTTGAATACATTTGAAACTTTCAAGAAGCTTGCGGCTGAGACAAAGGATAAGGGAGGAATGAAAAATCTTACTTTCATCGATCAGCAGATTCAGGCTTGCAACAATGCTGTCATCTATCAGGGGGCTCCTTCCGGAATAAGCAAAAAGCTTGTAAGTCCCGAATTCAGCCAGGGTTCTATTAATGAAAATCCGGCTGTCAGTTTTGACGGAAATACTATTGTTTATACTGAACGCAGAGGGATTATTAATGCCATTATGTTCTCGAAAAAAATCAAAGGCAAATGGCAGCCTCCGGTTGAAATCAATTCACAGCTTAAAGCCGGAGATGATTGCTCTTCGTGTTCACTCAATAATGATGGAACAATTCTATTCCTCTATAAAACCGATAATTTTGATGGTAATATTTATTCGGCTGAATATGTTGATGGAGACTGGACCCCGATTAAAAAGCTTAACAAAAACATTAATACTAAATTCTATGAGTCTCATGCATCAGTCTCCGCTGATGGGAAGAAGCTGTATTTCACAAGTAACAGGGATGGCGGAAACGGAGGACTTGATATTTATCTTTCAGAAAAGGATGCTTCAGGAGACTGGGGGCCTGCAATTAACCTTGGGAAAACGATAAATACAGTCTATAATGAAGATACACCATTTATCACTCTTGAACGATTCATTGCTTTATTTCAGTTCTGAAGGGCACAGCGGGATGGGAGGATATGATATTTTCAGGAGTCAGGGAACAGGTAAAACATGGCGATCGCCTGAAAATATGGGTTTCCCGGTAAATTCGACAGATGATGACAGATTTTTCCAGCCATTCAACAACGATGAGAACGGATTTTATTCTATGACAACCGACTATAAAAAGAAAGAGATTTTCTACATTACCCTGACCAATTACAGGCTTAACAGGATATATGAATTATCAGGTAATTACAGTCTGAAAGATACCATCGTTACATTTGATGAAAAGAATATTATTTATCTGATCAACAAAGAATCAGGCGACACAATCGAGACAGGTTATCCTGACAGGAATACAGGCAGATATAATTTTATTGTTCCTCCCGGCAGATTCAGGCTTGTTTATACTGGTCCTAAGGGATATTATCCTCAGTATACTGATACTTCGATTGTAATGAATAATCCTTCCAGGGTTATTAACCTTAAAGATATTGTTCTTGACAAAAACCCGTTGATTGTTTACGAAAAACTCGACCTTTCTGATATCCCTATGGTGGATAAAATTGACTCAAGTATTCTGATCAGAAACCTGAGGGTTTATGATGTTACTGAGAATGATATGCTGGATACAACAATTCTGTATTATACCGTACAGGTCATGGCACTTTATAATCCTGTAGATATCAGTTATTTCAAATACGTTTCAGACATCAAGGTATTTTATAATGAGTCGGACCTGTTCTACAGGTATACCACCGGTATTTTTACAGTAAAGGATGAAGCATATGCTCACAGAGATAATCTTTTTAGCAAGGGTTATCCTGATGATCTGTTCATTAAGAAAGTTACCCGCATGTCGGGAGAAAAAGCTGTGCCGAGTCAAAAATATTTTACGATCCAGCTCAAGGCTACCAGCACCCGAGTGGATATAAAATCGACTTTCCCGGGACTTACAGGTGTAAGAGAGACGGAGGAAATCGACGGAATGTATCATTATCTATATGGCAGGTATACTTCCGCTACCGAGGCTAACACGGTTATGAAAAGGAAACAGATAATGGAGTTTAAGGATGCTTTTGTCAGGCAGATCGATATTCTGATCAAGAAATAGACTATTTTCAATATTTTACCTATCTTTTCATAATATAATACTAATTTTAGAACTATCATTTTAAAATTATTCTGAAATGAAACACATTTACCCCATGAAGAGTCTATTCATCATTTTGGTTCTGGCTACCGCTCCCACCCTCTTGCGCTCACAGGGATCGCCAAATAAAGAATTTCTCAGAGATTTCAAGAATGCAGACATGTATTACTACTATGATGAGAATTATCTGAAGGCAGCCAGTCTGTATGAGCCTCTTGTTAAAGCTTATCCTGATAATTACAATCTGGCAGCCAAGCTGGGGATCTGCTATCTAAATCTGGACGGCAAAAGAACTGATGCCCTGAACCTTCTGAAAAAAGCTTCAAAAGGTATCGTATCAAGTGAAAAGGAGTATAAGCAAACCGGAGATAAAGCCCCTCTCGATACCTATCTGTATCTGGCGATCGCATTCCATAGATGTGACAGCTTGCAACAGGCTCTTTCATTCTTTACTAACGCTAAAAAGAACGTTGATAACGCCGACACATACCAGCAGGACTTTATTGACCTGCAGATCAGGAACTGCCGATATGCAATGGAAATGAAAAAGAGGCCTCTCAGAATAATCACTGAATATTTCGCTCCATGGCTGAAAGATTATCCCGGAGCCTGCAATCCTGTTCTTGCTAAAAATGATTCTGTCTTTGTTTTTACTGTTAAAAGTGAAGGATTAACCCAGGTATATTGTTCTTATAAAAATGGGACATGGGGTGAACCTATCCAACATCACTCAACAGCTTGGAGGATATGACAGGTTTTATACAAACTCAATTACAGGCAACGGAAAGATGCTTATAATGTATATGGATGACGGCGGAGACGGGAATCTTTATTACAGCATGAGGAGTGGTGCAACATGGTCGAAGATAAAAAGCGTCGGGAAATATGTCAATTCAATTTACTGGGAGGCACATGGATTCATTACCCCTGACGGGAAGACGATGTACTTCTCAAGCAACAGGCCGGAAGGTGAAGGTGAGCTTGATATATGGACATCAAAGAGACTTGCTGACGGCTCGTGGGAACGTCCCGTTAATCTGGGTAACACAATAAATACTCCATATGATGAAAGCACACCCTATTTTGATGTTGAAAATAGTGCATTGCTTTTCAGCTCAATCGGGCATATAAGCATGGGCGCTTATGATGTTTTCAGATCAATTGACAGGGGTGGAACATGGACACAGCCGGTAGGAATGCCCTATGCTTTCAATACTGTACAGGAAAATACCAATTTTATACTTAACAACAATGCACCTGGATTTGTAGCAAGCCGTTTTGATGAAAAAACCAATATAAGGAATATTTATTCAGTGGTTGCAGTCGATCCTGCAGATGAGATTACCAAAACCTCAGGGACTATCAAACTTGAAGACGGGATGGAGGTCGATCCAAAGATCGCACTCGTGACGCTGAAGAATTTAAGAACCGGAGAAATAATCCAGAACATTCCGATTAGTCAGGACGGAACATTCAATTTTGATATTAAACCAGGGGAATATGAGGTATATATAAGTCATGACGGATACAATACGGATACAATCAGCCTGAGTCTGCCTCTTTATTATTCCGGGAGCTACCTGGCTGTAAATCCAATGCTCACACCTGAGAAGGTTTCGGCTGGTGATTTCCTTTCAATTAAGAATGTCCTGTTTGAATTTGACAAATACGCGATAACAGATGAGGCAAAACCGACACTGGAATTTCTGAAGAATATAATTATCAATTATCCTGATCTGACCATTGAAGTTGCCGGTTTTACCGATGCAAAAGGAAGCACAGATTATAACAGGAGACTTGCCGACAAGAGAGCCCAGGCTGTAATTGACTATTTCACCCTTTCAGGAATTGAAGGA
This sequence comes from uncultured Bacteroidales bacterium, assembly GCA_963702415.1. Classification (GTDB taxonomy): domain Bacteria; phylum Bacteroidota; class Bacteroidia; order Bacteroidales; family VadinHA17; genus LD21. Next base: position 77,741 of record CAVPCP010000002.1, read on the forward strand.
GCTAAATTTGTAAAAAAAGCCTTCGGCGAATCGAATTTTGTTGCTGTCAACTCCAACCCTGACGGAACAGATAATCCTGAAGGAAGGAAATACAACAGAAGGGTCACATTCGGTATTGTCAATCCGAAAACGGGTGTTGTCCTAAGGCAGGAGTCTTATACTCCAGATACCTGAGACAGCCCAGTTCTATTAAATACAGTATTGTCCTTTTGGCGACAAAGGAGAAACTCTATCCTGGATATTTCAGTAATCTGATAAAAGATGAGATGCTGTTTGTAAGGACAATTGAAACTGATTCTCTGAACCTGTATGCACTTGGGTTATTTTATAACCGGTCCGACGCTGTGACATACCTTGGTTATTTAAAGGGAATCGGTCTTGATAAGGCTTACATAATTAACCAGTACGATCTTGAAGGCTCTGGTCCTGAGCAACCGGAAACTCAAACAATAAGGGAACCTGTGCTTACTCGTCGTGTATTTACTATCCAGCTCAAGGCAACAAGAAGTCCAATCGACGCCAGAAAAATATTCCCGGGTTACAAGGGTGTAAAAGAAGTTGTTGCTGATGATGGTTTCTATAAATACGTATATGGAGAATACGCGTCCATAGCGCAAGCTAAAGAAGCTCTTGCTGGATGTAAAGAAAGACTATGATGACGCCTTTATCAGAGAGATAAATGTTAAGGCATATTAATAATAAGTCCAGGGTTATATTGTTTTAATGAAATATAAGGAAATCCAGTTACGGGCACTTGAGCCCGAAGATCTTGAATTGCTTTATTCATGGGAGAATAATGCATCATACTGGATAATTAGCAGCACTGTTGTTCCTTTTTCAAAATATACCCTTAAACGTTACCTGGAGAATTCGCATAAGGATATTTATCAAACAGGTCAGTTGCGCCTTATGATAGACCATATTGCTGATAATGCAACTATAGGGACAATTGATATTTTTGATTATGATCCCTTCCATAAAAGAGCCGGGGTTGGAATTCTCATAGCCAATGAGAAATATCGCAGAAAGGGATTCGCCACAATGGCTCTTAAATGCCTGATTGACTATTGTTTCAGCACACTTCAGCTTCACCAGCTGTACTGCAATATACTTGCCAATAATTGCGAAAGCATGGATCTGTTTAAAAAAGCCGGATTCGTGCAATCAGGAATAAAGAAGGACTGGATCAAAACTTCCGAGGGTCATATGGATGAATATCTTTTTCAGCTAATTAATCCGAATTCTTAATATAGTACAGGCGTTGCATGCAACGAGAGTATACTAAATCTGTTACTTTAATCCTGAAGCCAGTAGTCCGCATGCAGCAGAAACATCAATCCCTCTCGATTGACGGACTGATGCAGAAATTCCGGAGATAACCAGCTCGTGTTTAAACTGTTGTATTCTTCCCGGAGAAGATGAAATATTATTATGCCCTTGGATCTGGATGATAAGGAATAAGATTGATCCTGAGCTTTGATCCATGAAGAAGATTCATTAATCCCTGGAGATGTTCATCCGTGTCGTTAATACCACCGATCATGATATAGGCAATGCTCATCCTTCGCTTCTTGCCGGCAGGATAGTTTTTTATTATGTCAATTATCTTGTCAGCAGGGTCTCTCTTTTCCGCCGGAACCATTAAAGCCCTCTCCTCCGGAAAAGGTGAATAGAGACTCAATGTGAGGTTACATTTTGATTCCTTGAGAAACCTGGTAATTCCTGCTGTAATACCGACCGTTGAAACAGTAATATTGCCTGAACCTAAAGCAAGACCCCACTCAGCCGTAAGAATATTACATGCCCTGAGGACATTGTCAAGATTATCCATAGGTTCACCCATTCCCATAAAAACCACGTGAGTCACATTTACGGAATCAGGTATTCCAATGATCTGGTTTAAAATATCCTGAGCTGACAGATTACCTCTGAAACCATATTCCCCCGTTGCACAAAAAGGACAACCCATCCTGCAGCCTGACTGAGATGACACACAAACCGTATTTCTGTTTTTTTCCTGTAGGAAAACCGTTTCAAATTCAAGACCCTGATCATTTCTGAACAGGTATTTAATTGTTCCATCATTAGATTTTTCTGAAGCTGAGGGTTTATAAATCCCCGGATAAGAGATGTCGGCTAATTTATCCCTGATTCTTTTTGGAATACCATTGAAAAGCGAAATATCATTTATTCTTCTTTTATAAAGACTGTTTGTTATGGATACGGCATGAGAATAATCACAACCGGCAAAATCCCGGATCTCCTCAGAAGTCATTCCGCAAAGAATTCTTTTAATCATTATAGCTGTTCAATAGTGTCGACTTAAAAATAAATATCGTTCTTTGAAATCTTGAATAAATCTGGGTTGTAGCGTTTTTTAGTAGCGTGACAATTTGAAATGAAATCATATTTAGACTATGATCAGATTAAGGTTAATTTTAATTACCGTTGGCTTTAGCCAACGGTATATCAGCCTCACCATAAAGGACTTTAGTCCTTCATATGTGGGCTAAAGCCCTACCTTGGGTTGTATCTTCATCCGTTGGCTAAAGCCAACGGTAAGTGATTTTAACAATGAAATTATGCAACTACTGAACATAACATAATTAAACAAATTATCTCAAAATTAACTACTTACAAACCAAGATCACCCGGATGTCAAAGAACTAAATTTTATACAGTTGAAAATCAATTATATTAAAATTTGCACTTGTGATAGCTGTTACTTACAAAAATTGAACGATTATCAATAAATTAGCAATCATTTTTACTGGCTGCAAAATTAACAGCATGAAATTATAAATGAAATGAATAAAATTACAATTGCAGTTTTAATTTCGCTTTCCCTTCTCTCCTGCATGGGAAAGGATCAGGGCAAAAAGAATAACCAAATCCGGGAAACAATGATCAGGGACACTACAGAACAATATGGTTATAACCTCGAATTCCTTAAAAAATATGTCGGGGTAATTGAATTAAAAAAAGGTAATTCAGCTTTGGCTCTGGTGCCTCTATGGCAGGGAAGGGTGATGACCAGCACTTCCGAAGGAGCTTCGGGATTCAGCTTCGGATGGATAAACCATGAACTTATTTCTTCAGGAAGATCTTTGCCTCATATTAATCCTTTCGGTGGCGAAGAAAGATTATGGCTTGGACCGGAAGGAGGTCAGTATTCAATTTTCTTCAGGAAAGGAGATGAATTCACTTTTGAAAACTGGCAGACTCCGTCATTTCTTGATACGATCCCCTTTAATTTGATTGAAGTGTCTGATACTTCTGCCGCTTTCTCTTATGAGGTCAACATTGAGAATTATAGCGGAACGGCTTTAAATATTGGCATTGAAAGAGAAGTAACTCTTCTGGACAGTGATCAGGTTTTAAAGGAGACTGGTATAGACCTGACCGGACTGAACTTTGTTGCCTACAGGTCAGAGAATAAACTGATAAACAAGGGAACAAATGAATGGAAGAAAGAGTCAGGACTTCTGTCAATCTGGATGCTCGGGATGTTCAATCCTTCTCCGGCTGTTACAGTAGTCATTCCTTTTAAGCAGGGTGATGTGAATGAACTGGGTGTTGCTGTGAATGACAGCTATTTTGGGAAAATCGCAGCCGACCGTCTGAAAATATCGGGTAATATCATTTTTTTCAGGGCTGATGGTAAGAGCAGGGGCAAAATAGGAATTCCCCCAAAGAGAGCAACAGGAACAATGGGGAGTTATGACTTTGATAATAACATACTTACCTTGCTGATTTGTAAAATGCCTGAGGGGGAAAAAGAATATGTCAATTCAGCCTGGAAGATCCAGGATGATCCATATTCAGGCGATGCACTGAACTCATATAACGACGGTCCCCTTGAGGATGGATCGCAAATGGGACCTTTCTATGAGCTTGAGACCTCCTCACCTGCAGCAGCATTAAAACCCGGAGAAAGCATAATGCACACCCAGATAACAATTCATGCTACAGGCGAAAAAACTCTTTTAAATAAAGCTTCGGTCAGCAGCCTTGGGGTCTCCCTGGATGAAATCGAAAACGTGTTCAAATAGCGCTTTGCAGAACTTCTTATTGAGATATTAGTCCCCTGTTCTTAAGCAGCGGACCAATCTGAGGTTCACGTCCGCGGAAATTTACATACATCTGCATAGCATCCATTGTGCCATTTTTCTCAAGGATGTTCTTTCTGTAAGAAGAGGCCACTGACCCGTCGAATATCCCTTTTTCCTTAAACGCTTCAAATGCATCGTTATCAAGCACCGCCGACCATGTATAACTGTAGTAGCCTGAATCGTATCCTCCGGTTATATGAATAAAGTATGTGCTTCTGTACCGGGAGATGATTTCAGGTATCAATCCTATCTTATCGAAATATTCCTTTTCAAAGCTCTGGATATCAACAACCGCGGGAGCTTCGAGAGTGTGGAAAGCAATATCAAGCAGAGAGGCGGCAAGAATTTCAACATTATCGAAACCCTGGTTAAAATAACCACTGTTCTTTATCTTTTGAACAAGAGACGCAGGAATGGGTTCCCCCGTTTTGTAATGTCTTGCATACATATTCAATACTTCCGGCTCAGTTGCCCAGTGTTCCATCAGTTGTGAAGGAAGCTCCACAAAATCCCTTGCGACATAGGTCTTATTATAAGTATTCTGGTTAAAGAGAGCATCAAGCGCATGTCCGAATTCATGGAATAGCGTTGTAACCTCATCCATATTCAGCAGTGCAGGCACTTCGCCGGCTGGTAGCGTAAAATTAAAAACAGTTGTAACCACCGGCGTAATTGTCTGCCCGCCAAGAATATGATGATTACGGTATGATTCCTGCCATGCTCCCTGCTCTTTGCTGTCGCGGGGATGAAAATCCATATAAAGGACACCTATGTGAGATCCCTCTGAATCTTTTACTTCATAGGCTTCAGCATCAGGATGAGGAAGAGGACAATCTGAAATTGGAGTAAATGTAATTCCAAATAACTTTGATGCACAAGTAAAGACTCCTTCCCGGACATTTTCAAGTTTAAAGTATGGTCTTAGCTCGCTGTCATTAAGGTCATATTTCTGCTTCCTGAGTTTCTCGGCATAGAACCACCAGTCAGAAGGCTCGAGTTTGAAATTGCCACCTTCTTTATCAATAATTTTCTGCATCTCCCCGACTTCCTTCTTAGCTACGGGAATTGCTTTCGACCAAAGGTCGTTAAGCAGATTCAGGACATTTTCAGGTTTCTTAGCCATAACGGGTTCAAGGACATAATCGGAATGCGTTTTATAGCCAAGCAGTTTTGCCCTCTGGGCTCGAAGCCTTACAATATCTGCAAGAACCCTGTTATTGTCAAATTCATTTCCGTTATTACCCCGATTAATATATGCATTGAAAATCTGATGTCTGAGTCCCCTGTCTGGAGAATTCTGAAGAAATGGGAAAATACTGGGTCTCTGTGTTGTAAAAACCCACTTCCCCTCCAGGTTTGAAGCTTTTGCGGCCTCGGCAGCTGAAGCGACAAGTGATTCAGGCAGACCTGCTATTCCTTCCTTATCAACAACAAGCCTGTAATTATTGGTTTCAGCAAGAACATTCTGGTCAAATTGTACAGTCAGAACTGACAGTTCCTGATTGACCTTTTTAAGAGTGTCCTGATCCTGTTTATTCAGGTTGGCTCCGTTTCTTACAAATGCTTTGTACAGATTTTCAAGAAGAAAACTCTGCTCCTGGTTCAGATTGAATTTGGAACTGTTATCATAAACATATTTAACTCTCTTAAAAAGTTCAGGGTTCATGTTAATTTCATCCCTGAAGCCAGCTAGTCTGGGAGAGATTTCTACTTCAATATTCTGAAGCGAATCATTGGTGTTTGCTGCTGTCTGGGCGAAGAAAACAGACGACACCCTGGTAAGCAGTTCCCCACCCTTGTCCAGAGCCTCCACAGTATTTTCGAATGTTGCTTCCTGTTTGTTTTTTACAATTGCCTCTATTTCTTCTCTGTTTTCCGACATCCCTTTTTCAAAAGCAGGCAAATAGTGCTTTGCCATTATTTTTTCAAAAGGAGGAACACCGAAAGGAGTATCGAATTCCGAGAAGAAAGGATTTGTCTTATCAACTTCAGGCTGATTTTTGCAGGAGCTAAATGTGAATCCGGATAATGCCATTATCAAAAGAATTTTAATTGTATTTTTCACGATGCTATAAATTTAGGTTGTTTATTTATTCCTTTCCCTCCTGCAAAATAAGTCTATAAAAAACTGCTATCAAAAGAAATATGGATGTTTTTTGGTGTGAGGTGTGAGGAATACTGCAAGCGGCATGTGGTTTGTGGTTGGCGGCGGGTGATGATCAGAATGCAGATGAAGGACTTAAAAGTGAATCAAATATTTGCTATTTTTGACCAGTTTTGGAGAGATGGTCACGCACGGGCGGTTGGAGAGATGGTCACGCCCAGCGTGATAGACGCCGTGGTGAATGCGGCTAAATATACTGGAGAGATGGCAGAGTGGTCGAATGCGGCGGTCTCGAAAACCGTTGTCCGCCAATCGGTGGACCGGGGGTTCGAACCCCCCTCTCTCCGCAAAGCCAAAGCAATCCTCCGCCATCCGGCGGTGGATTTTTTGTTTTCAAATGAGGATGAATAGAGCTTGCTCGAATGAAGACTCATTTGAAAACAAAAATAAAACACGCAGTGTTTGCTTTGGCTTTGCAGGGTGCCCCAAAGGGGCTCGCCGAAGGCAACCCCCCGGCTTTGCTTTGGCTTTGCAGGATCTGCCCCTAGGGCTCGCCGCAGGCAACCACCCTCTGCAGCCAGATTGGATATTGTAATAGGTAAAATAATTATTATATATCATATAATAATTATTGTAAAACAATAAGCTACTTTTAAATATAACAATTTATATTTTAGCTTCGCCTTGCTCCGGTTTCACTAAAGGTTATTCAAATACTGCCACTTCGGGCGGAAAGCCAAGTTCCAAAGGTATCCACCTACATCAATATCCCTGCCAGTGAAGCTGAGATATAAGAAGCCATAGTTCCGCAAATCATTGCCTTGAATCCCAGTCTTGCAAGATCTGCTTTGCGTTCCGGAACCATAACGCCTATTCCTCCCAGCTGAATCGCTATTGAGCTGAAATTTGCAAAACCGCATAAGGCAAAGCTGGCTATAACAATCGATTTTGCACTTAGAAGACCCTGCTGTATCATGGGTGAAAGGTCAGAGTATGCAACAAACTCATTGATTACCATTTTTGTACCCATCAATGAACCTACTTCAAATGATTCGGAAGGTGTGACTCCCATAACAATGGCAAACAATGAAAAGAATACTCCGAATACATCTTTCAGACTAAGATTATTCACATCAAGACCGATAAAATCAAGTGATGCTCCCGTCCAGCCGAGGAAAAGGCCAAAGTATCCGAGAAGTGCGTCAACCAGAGCCACAAGTGCAATGACACCAATAAGCATTGCGATGACATTAATTGAAATCGCCATCCCATCGGTTGCCCCATGGGAAATTGCATCCATTATATTTGCATTTTGCTTCTTTACCTCAAGCTTTACAACACCCTTTGTCTCCGACTCTTTAGTCTCGGGAAATACAATCTTCGAAATGACAAGAGCTCCCGGAGCAGCCATGAGGCTTGCAGCCAGAAGATAAGAAGCCGGTACTCCCATAGAAATATAAACCGCCATGACACCGCCTGCAATACATGCCATACTGCCGGTCATTGAAGCAAGAAGTTCCGACATGGTCATACCCTTGAGATATGGCCTTATCATAATCTGAGCTTCAACCTGCCCCACAAAGGCACTGGCCACATTTGACAGGGCTTCGCTTCCGCTAACTCCCATTGCCCAGTGCACAAACCGTGCAAGAACGGCAACGATCCTTTGCATTATACCAACATGATAGGCCATCGCCACAAGAACGCAAACAAAGATTATTGTGGGAATCAGGATAAAAAGAAAAACACCTGCGCTTACAATTCCCGGAGGGAGTATCTGTGAGACTTTAGTAAGATCGCCAAACACAAATAATCCTCCCTCCTGCGAAAAATCAAGCAGCTTGTTTATTACTTTCCCAAGCCAGGCGAAAATGTCCTGTCCGATCGGGATTTTTAAAATAAACACGGCCAGAACGATCTGAAGAAGAAGCCCGGTAATAACAAGCCTGAAATTGATAGCTTTCCTGTTATTGGACCATAAATATGCCAGACCGAGAATTATGATTATTCCTATAATACCAGTAAATCGTGACATGTAATATCAAATTGGTTTGAGTCGGATTCAGATTAGGCAAATAAGAAATATTAATATGATTTACAGATATATAAGTTAATTTGCCACACAAATTATCACACCACTTCCCTCAACAGATAAAAAAACTATTGCAATAAGTTGTTTGCCAAATCTACATAAAAAATTGGAAATTATATTTTGATAATTTCCCTTTATAATGGATCAGACAAGGATAGATATTGAAAATACTTGTTGTGCAGCCGGGTGAATGGAGATGCAGAGGTCGTAAGTGCAGCCTGGGTATTAATTTTTTATGTGTTTTTAGCAGGTTTTGGCTATCGTCTGTTAAATATCAGGTTAAGCAGGATCAAAATGATTATTGCCCCGATAGCACCTGTAAGAATGACACCAACCCACCCGCTGCCAAGATCAACGCCAAGTTTTCCTAATGCCCAGTATCCGACAAAACTCCCGATAATCCCGATCACAATGTTTCCAAGTAATCCCAGGCCTCTTCCCTTATAAAGAGTGCTGCCCAGCCAGCCAGCTACTGCTCCAATGATAAGAATTACAACTAATTCCATTTTTTAAAGTTTAAGTGATAAAAGAACTATAGTATCTGATATATTAATTAAACAAATTCTTTATCATAGTTATACCCTGCAAAAACCAAGGCCAGTTTTATTTTGACATGGTGTCCCTTTAAACCACCGGGAACTTTATAATTAACATTAAAGTTCTGAGTTATTTCTTAATGGAATATTACAGAATTATTTTTCTTTATTACACAATTCACATATTTCAGATTCCGGGGGCTGGTAATAAGTTTTGGATTTCAATGAATAATTAATCCTTCAGGTAGCGATACGGAGTAAACTATCTCACACTGCTTTAAGCCGTGAAAGAGGTAGTGCTGTTTTAGAACAGCTACATATAAACGGCTATCTGACCCTTCCTTGGGATTGCCCTGTAAAGAATTTTGGCATCGGCTTTAGGAAGCCTTATTTTAATGTAAGGATGGTATTCGGGAATCCTGAACCGGATCACACTCTTTAGGGACCTCCAGGTATTGTCGAGTCTGTCGTTAAGATCAAAAAAGAATAGCTGGTTTTTATCCCTGGTTATTGTGTCATTATCCTGGTAGATATATATCCGTACACCATTATCCATTTCCAGAATATAATTTACCGGCTCATAATCAGAAGTGTCAGGTATAATATCAGGTTTGAATTCAGAAGTATCCTTTGGGGCCATTTTAATCATCAGACGGTTCTTTCCTGATCGTAGCGAGATCCCGGACAATACTCATTGGAGAAGAGAACAGTTCCGAAATCAGGTATTCATTTCCCGAACTCAGTATTCTGCTTATTTTCATTTCACTTATCCTTGCAGAATGGACTTCGACACCGCTGATCCCTAGTTTTGCAGTACTGTCAGCAAAATTCAGTGTCATATAAACTGAATCGGTTTCAGCCATGCTTATCGTGGCCTTCAGGAAAGCTTTTTCCTTTGAAAGGCTTATAAAGGCAGAATCGGAATAATATCTTTCATCTGTATTGGTATCAGAAGTTTGCCTTAACCCGATTCTGGTTTTAATTTCATCTAATTTTCTGGCCGGAGCCAAAGCAGATAATATGGTGTAATAAACAAGAAAAGCAAGCAGGAATGCTCCGGTAATGATCAATGTGATCTTTATCCCCGTAAGTCTCTTCTTTTCAGTATTTTCCATAATGGTCTGAGTTTTGAGAGGATCAGAAAATATATACTTTAGACCCAACACTCAGAGTGTTATATATCGCTTCGAGATCCTCATCATTAAGTCTCACACAGCCATGGGTTACTGGCATTCCGAGAAAGCGTTTGTATAGTGTTCCATGGATGAGATAACCGTCTCCGATACTCATGGCATAATTACCGAGCACTCCGTATTCCCATCTGGAAGGATCATTTTCGGAAGGTATTGGCAATCCCTCTTCGACAAATGACCAGTCGGGCCTTCTCCATACCGGCGATGTGATTTTGCCCTGTATCCGGTATTTGCCTTTTGGGGTTTTAAAGATCCATTTCTTTTCACTTTCTGTCTTAAGCATTGTATAACTACCTGAACTGCACAACCCTTCTCTGATAAGTTTTTTATTTTTGTACAGGAAGAACCTGTTATCCGTGGTGTTTATTACAATATATGACTGACCTGATGTAAATGATGAATACTTCTTTGAAAGGCGCTGGATGTCTTTAGCAAGGAGTGCTGTTTGTTTAAGGTAGTTTTTATCCTGTTTTAATTCAGGATTGTATTTAAACTCCGTTTTTTGTCCCGATGTAATTTCCTGCAGACCCGGGACAAGGTAAAGAAAAAAGATTCCGATAATCAGTATTGTAACGATGGAAATTATTGTTCCGATAGTTATTCTTAATGCTTTAATAAGCTTCTCGTTCTCCAGGGCCTTCTGAAAAAAAGATACTGAAGTATCCGGTACATTTTGAGGAGAAGAGAGGTCTGGGTTATCCCGTTTCTGCACCTCTCCGGAATCCGAAACCGGAGTATTTATTTTATCATCTTCCATATATGAATTGTTTCAATCAAGAAGCTGGTTAAGATTAACTGTCGAGCCAACAATAGTAACCGGAGTCCCTTCCGAAGCGATCTTGTAAACAACATCCATTTCTGAATTAGTCAGTGCAACACACCCTTCGGTCCAGTCAATTCCTCTTCCACCGTCGCCATGTATCTCGATAAGGCTTCCTATTTTGGCCGATCTGGGGAGCGTTCCCTTTGCAATCTCCTTTCTGAACTCTTCCTTGTCAGTTTCATTCGGATAATTGATCAGCAATGCTTTATGGTATTTTGTCTTATTGCTTCCCAATTTCCTAGTAATCCGGTACATACCTTCCGGTGTTGCTTTGTCGCCCCTGACCCTCTTGTCGCCCACCCAGTTTTTACCAAGTTCTACATGATACTCATATTTCCTGACTCCGCCAAGATATACCAGACATTTTCTTGAATATTTATCGATAATTATAGAATAGCTCTTATTTTGTCGGGATTCTTTAATGGTTTTATCAACCCAGTTTTTCCAGACAGGGTAAGAGTTAAAATATTCTTTCAGACTGGTTGTTGCAATTTTGTAAGAATCAGTAAGTAGTAACTCTGATTCTGTGATTTTTTTATTTGCATCAGCAAATTGTCCTTTCTTAAAAGCCACCTCAGATTCCTTAAGCAGCATTTTGCCTTTTGAAATCCGGTTGCGAACTTCATCAGATAAAGGATAGGCGGTAAAATATTTATTGATCTTTCCGACCATCTTGTTAAGCGAGTCCATCTTGTGCTTAAGAAGTATATTAAGGTCAGTCACATTGTTCTTTGAAACTTTTGTAGCCTGTTCAGCCTTTTTTGCTGAAAGTTCTGCAAAACTCGCGACCTTTTCATAATTCCTGAAATAAATGAACCTCTCATTCTCCTTATTCCAGTTAACCATTGCGGAATCGTAAAATGCCTTTGCCTCACCGTAAAGCTTTTTAGAATATATGGCGGCACTATTCGAAGTTGCCTGTGAAATGACGAGTCTGGCATACTCAACTTCTCCTTTGGGAGGTTGTGGAACAAGCCTTACCAGGAGCACTATTACCAAAGGTATTAATGCAAGTATAGCAGCAAAAAGTATTCTTTTCTTCCAGACCTTCTTAAGTCTCATTCAACTAAAGCTTAAAAAAAACCCCGGGAAAACCCGGGGATTTTTAATATTATCGTTCGGTTCAGAATTAAAATTTAATCCTGGCTTTTGTAAGAGCTTCTTTAACTTCTGTATTAAGAGCAGTAGCTTTTTCGTTGGCTGCATTGATCTTGTTGAGAGCATCCATGTATGCACCTTTATCGTAAAGACCCTGTGCTTCAACAACTGCTGCATCAACAGTTGCAACGTCTGCCTTGATCTGTTCAATTACAGCAGCTCCTTCTTTTCCTCTCGGAAGTTTCGGGATAAGTTTGCCGTTCTCTTCAATGACAGTTTTAATGCTTGTCATCAAATTTGCCACTTCACCTTTAACTTCATCTTTCTTTGTAGCTGTATTTGCAGCAACCTGATTGGCAAGTGTTACAATACTGGCAAGTTTTGTTTTGGCAGGACCGAATTTCTTGAATAATTTAGATTCCTGTGCTGCAATTTCAGTCATAACAGCGTTCAATGAATCCTGTACAGCTGCAAATTCTGCAGGCAGGTAAACTGCTGCTTCAGCAGTTTTGGCGGCTTCGATGGCAGCGTTAGCGGCATCAATCTCTACCTGGGGTGTTTTTCCACAACTTGAAAGGACTGCAACCATAGCAACAGCTGCTAATCCCATTAAAATTTTGTTCTTCATTTTTCTTTTGTTTTTAAATACTTTGCTTTGTCAAATTTCCGATTATATAGTTTTAACCGTTTTTTAGAGTAAAACAGGTGCAAAGATAACTATTTATTATATTCTGACAATAGGATATACGATATTTTTTTTATTTTTGACATTATCTTATATATCTCTCTTTTTGAGTTAGATCACTTTAGAAATCCAGCAAAAACCGGATAATAAATTCAGCAAGATTTATTGAAAACCAAATAAAGGCTTCTTTGATTCTTCTGAATTTGTCCCGATGTAGAGTTCACCCTCACCCGGATCAACTGAAAAACTTGTATCCTGCAGCTTAAACCATAACCGAAAGCATAAAGCGGATCATCGGAATGTCGAGGTAATTTGATTTGTACTTTTCATAAGGATTTTCAGGATCTATGGGTCTTCCGGTATTCCTGAATTTGTGGAATATTGGAATCTATTCCGATTTAAAAATTTCGCTCCGTACTCCGACTCCATTTTCATTTAAAGCTTCAATAGCAAAAAAACAGGGTTTTTCTTTATCCATTGCCTTAAACCAGTATTCATTTGAATTGTAAACCATTATACAATTGTAGAGCTTGTCGGGAGCTATGCCGGTATAGATATTGTAAGCATATGCATTGTCAACCTGATACCACTTTAACCAGGCACTCCGCTTATCTTTTTCAGTCCGAAGCACTGTAAATCCCTCAACAGCCGGGGGTTTCTCGCCCGAGCCCGATCCAAAAATCCGAAATCCGCTGATACAGAATTTACCTGTGGGCATGTGTATATTCTCAAGCTTCAGAAAGCGTGTCTGAACTGTTTCCGTCAATTCAATATAATCATGAGGAACATCTGTTGCGTTTGCACTTTTATCGACAAGAAGATTCCACTTTCTGCCATCTTTTGATTCGAAGATCCTGTATTGGTGATAAACACCAGGTATTTTCCCAAGAAATTCAGCATCCTGGTCACCATAGTTGATCTGGATTGCTTTAACACTGCAAACCGAGCCAAGGTCAGACTGGATCCATTCACCAGAATTACCAGTTGAGGCACACCAATATGTCTTTATGTTTTCATCAACAGCATTGTTGGCATTGTATGTTCCAAAAGTTGATGACACAATAACCGGTTTGTTATAGTTCAGCAACATCCATCCGGTAAAGCGACTCTGGAGGTGATCTTCGCTCCCCGCCGGAAGGTAGGTCGGGTAATCCCCGAATGCCTGATTGCAGTACATTACTCCATCAGTGTCGAATCCTGCCGGCCAGATCCCAAGCCTTCTTTCAAAATTGTTTTTTACCGCGATTGCTATTGTTGATATATGCCAGTAATTACTCCAATGGTCCTGAAATGTTGCACCATGACCTGCCCCTCTTGCAAATCCGCCTGGTTTAAAACTGAATGGCATTGACTGAGGATTGAAAGGACCCAGAGGATTATCACCAACCACTACGCCGTCGGCATAACCGCTGAATTCAGTTCCGGGGGCTCCATACTGGAGGTAGTATTTACCGTTATGCTTTGTCATCCAGGCGCCTTCCATGAACGGATCCAGAAATGTATCATCCATATACTCACCAAATCTTTGCCATCCGTATCGCCATGGCTCCAGTAAATACATTTCTTTTCTTGTACCTGATGGCTTCATTGTTTTCCTGCTGAGCTCGACCCCATAGAGCGGGTATCTGTTACTGCTGCCGTTATACATAAAGAGTCTGCCATCAGTGTCGGTAAAAAAAGCCGGGTCCCACCCTCCGATCTCAAATGAATCAACAAGGGGTTTCCATTGATCCCCTTTAGGATTCGTGCTCATCCAGATCGTAAACTCGCTCGTATATGTCGAACCAAATACAAGCATTGTATCGCCAATAATACCAACTGCAGGAGCACACAACTCATCATAGACATTATTCCACGGACGCAGGAATTTTCGTGAAATGAAATTCCATTTTAACATATCATTGCTCCACCAGTAACCCCATTGATTCGTTGAAAACAGGTAATAATCACCCTTATAGTTTACAATTACAGGATCTGCTGTAGCTCGGTGTCTGCCTGCCTCACTGAAATTGGGAATTGGAGTATAGCCGTAATCGAGATTTAGCGGATTGCAATAAGTTTTCTGCACCTGAGAAAAAAGAGGACTGATAAAACATATAAGAGACAGGATGATAATAAAGGTCCTTTTCATTAGTCTGAAACAATTAATCATATAATACAAATATAGATTAAAGCTGTTGTACGGTAAAATAAATTACTTGCCCACAACTTTATTCCTGAAGAATTCCCTGCCTGATCCAATAATTCTATTCATTCAGCCTTTCCAGTATCAGATCACTATATGACTTATTTACTAAATCCGATTCTCTAAGACCAAAAAAAGTGAAATATTTTTTGCATTGCTTTTCGAGTTCCTCCAGGGTTCGTTGACCGTTTTCATCAATCGCTTCCACTTCAATAAAAGAACCCAGCTCATTTAATGTATCAAAATGAAATTTTACATTTTCAATGAAATAGATCCTGCGTTTTTTATCAACAGTTGTCTTTATTCCATTTGTCTTTACCAGTATTTCTTTAAGTGATATCTCAGGCAGGTGCTTATATAAAAGTATATCAGATGCTTTGGCGGCTGCAGTATCAGGTCTCTCATAGTAAATAAGGGCATTTTCAATATTGCCCTCACGAAGCTTGAGCCTGCCCCTGGGAACATTAAAATAAGTGTCAGTCTGATGGTCCTCCCCTTTGAAAACGGGATTAAGCTTAAGGAGCTTCTGTTCCAGTTTTTTAAGATCCTTTGCCCTGGCTTTGAACTCGAAATTGCGTAGATTCATTGATGCTGATATATAAAATTCAGAATTACACTATATAAAAATAGTCAAAATCACATATATGCTAATTATTTCCCTCCCCATATTATTTAACTCAGGTTGCTGCTGCCGATAGAAAATCCGGATAAATCGTAAAGTGCCTCCCCCGTGTAGTCAGCTTTTCGTTTCCCTGTGCCTTGTTCAATTGAAGTAGCAAAGCTGAGTTCGTTTCCATAGATTGTAGGTCCATTATCATAAATTGCATAGGCTCTCACGAAATAAGTTTTCCCGGGAGTTAAACCTGCCAGATTACTAGTAAAGATTCCTGAATAAGTTTTATTCATTGTTTTGATATTGTCGGCAGTCGGATTTTGTATAGTACTCCAGCAGACACCAATATCAGTAACCTCAGCTCCCCCATCATATTTAACAGTTCCTCCTGTTGATGCAGTTGTTTCGGTAATATCTGAGACCTTATAAGCTGTCACAATGGGCAGAGTCGCTTCCTTCTTACAGGAAGGAAGATAAATTGCCATCCCAAACATAAGGATAACAATTACTTAATTTTTAAATAAGCGTTTCATAGGTGTAATTATTTAAATAATTGAAATCCATTACTATTAACAAGGTTAATGGATAAAATTTCATCGGGAATCTTTCCTTATTTTTAAATATATTTTATTTGGTTTGAGCCGAAGTCAATTCTAGTTTTAGTGCATTATAATTTTGCAAGAAAAGCCCCGATAACTGTTTTTGTGACCGTGATCTGATGTAAATAAAAATCCCTTGTATATTATTCATAAACAAGTGATTCTAAAAATAAGGGCATTGAAAGGAGGATTACGGCCTCTCTTTACAGGGATGAGCGTTAAAGAGCCGACTGGTAAGAAATAAGCCAGTGGCTAATTTTAGGAAGAAGCCAGGTCGTACCGCTATTTTTTTTGGCTCGTATCTTTCTCTTTTCTAACTTTATCATAACCAATACCTCCTTAAATGGCAATCTGGTCTTATGAAATAAAAGAACTCGAGAATCTTCATGAATCTCTTGGAGGCATGTTTCCTGAATTGGAAAAGGAAATGACCTCCCTGATTAACACAGACGATGAGAATGTTGCCTTGCTCTATTCAAGGAGATGCCTTGAGGTAATTATTACCGACCTCTGTGAACTTGAGCTTAAAAAATCGAGAGGGACAGAGCCTCTGAAAGGCATAATTGATAAGCTTCAGAAGGAAGAGAAGGTCCCTTATAATATTATCGCTTCAATGCACGGTCTTAATACTCTGTCAACCTTTGGGACTCATCCTAAAGATTTTGATCCTGAACAGGTAAAACCGGCTTTAAGCAATCTTGCTATAATTTTAAAGTGGTATCTGAAACATAAAGGATTACTTTTTCCTGGCAGAGAAAAATCAGAACAGGAAAAGGTTACGGTAAAACGAATTGAATTACCTGCTGAAGTTGCACGTAAACCAAAGAAAAAACTTGTTTTCCTTCTGACTGGTACCATCCTTCTTATTGCGGCTTTTATAGTTATAGAACTTTTCAATCTAATAGATAAAGGGATCGGAAAAGCAGACATTGCGAGCCTTGAAAAGTCTGTTGCTTTAATGCCTTTCAAAAATCTTACCGGAAGTGATTCAAATGATTATCTGGCTGAAATGCAGCATGAAGCTTTATATCAGGAATTAGGTAAAATAAGCCAGGTAAAGCCATTAAGAGTAGTAGGATCGCGCACAACTTCTGCATTTGAAAAGAACAGGATGTCAATATCCGAATTAGCCAGGAACGCCGGCGTTGCTTACCTGATAGAAGGTTCTGTTTTAAGTTCAGGAGATCTGGAGGAAATTATGATCCAGCTGATACAAATATTCCCTGAGGAGAGACTTCTATGGGCTAACAATTATACCAGTGATCGAAAAAATATTCTCAGATTGCATAATACCATTGCAGGTCAGATAGCTCAGAAAATCGATCTTGACTTACTGCCACAGGATCTGGTAAAACTGTCTCAGCCACGCCTGGTTAATCCTCAGTCGTACGAAGCATATTCCCGTGGAATGTCTGAGCTGGAAAAAACAACGGAGCAAGGACTGATAAATGGACTGGAATATCTTCGAGAAGCGGTAAGGGTTGCGCCTGAAGATGCATTTGCAAATGCGGGCCTTGCACTGGGTTATCTTACTATCGCGCATAGTTTTCTGGATCCCGGAGACGCACTGGCAAAAGGAGAAGAATATGCCTTTAAAGCAATGATGCTTGACTCTGCAATTGCTGAAGTTCATGCTGCCCTTGCTATGGCATACCTCTATAAATCATGGAAATTTACGGAATCAGAAAAACATTTTAAACTGGCCCTGAAATTAAATCCGAACCTGGATATGGCCCATTATCATTATGCATGGGGACTTTACCTCTGGGGCCGGATGGAAGAAGCAATTTCAGAACATAAGCTGGCTCAGAAATATGATCCATTCAATCCCCTGCATACAGCTTGGCTGGGGGGTCTTTATGAATATGATGGCAGATATGAAGAAGCTATCCGGGAAGCCCTTAAATCCCTTGAAATTCAAAAAGATTATCCTATTGGATATCTCGTACTTGGCAGGTCATATCTGAATATGGGGAGAAATGAAGAAGCAATTAAAATACATCAGAAACTTGCAGAGCTTTATCCGGACCAGCTAAGTGCCCTTTGCCTGACTTACATTGCTACAGATCACCGTGAGGAAGCAGAAAAGATCCTGAATGAGATCGAAAAAAGAGAAGTAACGCCAATAAACGCGTACAACCGGGCGATGATTTTTGCCGCGTTAGGAAGAAAAGATGATGCCTTTAAATGGCTTAATTATGAGCCACACCATGGTTTTGTAGCATGGGCGGCGGTAAACAAAAATTTTGAACCTCTTCATGGGGATCCACGTTGGAATGAATTTCTGAAAAGGCTGAATCTGCCAAAGAAATAATTACCTGCCAAGCGACAGTGAGGCCAACTGCAAAGCAAATCATATTAAAGCCCCCTTCAGGGGATCGGGGGCGGGAACCTTGGGATTACGACCTCACTTCGTTCGGTCGTGATCCCTGAGGGAGGTCCTTGCAAAGCCAAAGTAATCCTACTGCGTTTCACTCGTAAGGCTTTCAAATGAGTTTTCATATCGAGCAAGCTCTATTCATGCTCATTTGAAAACAAAAAATCCCGCAGTCGGGCTGGCGGAGGATTGCTTTGCTGTTGCGGAGAGAGGGGGATTCGAACCCCCGGTACAGTTACCCATACGGCAGTTTAGCAAACTGCTGGTTTAAGCCACTCACCCATCTCTCCAATAATATACCCACTATCTGTGGGCGCAACAAAAGTAGAAAAACAAGTATAAAGTGCAAAATAAATTAGATTATTATTTAAAAACTTTAAGCAGATCTGTAACAAGCCTGAAATTTTCAACAGTTTCTTCATCAAAATCCTTAATTGTTATCTTCCTGTCTTTACATTTGAAAGGAACCTGCTAAGAATAAAATTCGCTTGGAAGCTCTTTTTCCTTAATATATACTGAATTAGGAACTGTTATTCCTTCCCTGGTATTAAGAATATGATTTTTAAAATCAAGTGTCGATAAAAGATCTTCTGATTTTAAAAATATTTCAGGCAATCTTGATAATCATGATCCTTGCTGCCTGTTTATCAGTCTTGAAGATAGTGTTTTTCAGAAGAGTCTCTTCTATTGATATCTCTTCTTCATTTTCAAAAAGCAATACTGCAAAATCCATACCCCATCCCATAAGTATATTGCATAACAACGGAATAGATGAAACATTTGTAGATGGGATAAACTCATATATCACTTTTAAATCCGTTAAAAGAATATGGCGTTCAGCATATAAAATGACCCGGTATCATTAACTATAAGGTTTACCCTTTTCGCTGAAAAACCTTCTCCAGCCAATGGATTTCCCAAAATACTCTGCAATGGGGTAAGAGTATCCGGCGATGCTGCTGAAAGTCTCATCGGATCCAGTATCCGTGTATTACTTCTTAAACTATCAAGGTCGTCACGCTGCACAGCCAGTACCCGGTGCAGCTTATTGATTTCGACAAGATGAGGTGAATGCGTAGTATATATTACCTGAATTATATCTTTTATATCTTCAAATACCTTAAGAACATCTTCCTGGGCTCTTGCATGAAGGCTTACTCCGGGCTCATCCACCAGCAGAACCAACTGCCGGTTGTTCTGCGTGGCTGAAGCCTTTAGTTCAAGATAGAATGATAAAAACCACCTGACACCACGGCTCCTCTGTTTTGGATAGAGCCTTTCCCCGTCATCTTTTATCCAGAACTCAAGATATGGCTTTCCTGCTTTCTCTCCATATGAAGAATTGTAGTGATCAAGCTCAAACTGGATATTTATCTTATTATTTTTTCCGATCGACTGTTGCCAGAAAGTCCTGAAAATTTTTGGTAAGGGAATTGTTCAGATTTTCTATTTTTTGCTTCAGAATCCTGCTTGAGGGTTGTTGAAAAAAAGTGTAATCAAGATTTGCCAGGGTAAGAAAATTACGAGCGGCCTTATAGCCTTCTACCCTTTCATTGCCAATCAGAATATCCTCCATGTCTATCCTGTTAGGCAGGAGACTTCCAAAATCTTCAAACATTTCAATAACCGGGGAATATTCAAAATATTTCTTCCCAAGGATCTCACTGTTATATTGGGATTTATATGCAAGAATTCACCTAGTCACTTTTTGTTCAGCTTCTTCCCATCCGCTTCCTTCAGTAATATAACCTGATAATGCTATATGCCTTTCAAGTTCTGCTGTTTTCTGCTCCTTTTCGGCTCTTGTTTTCCTGTAATCATTTAGTATAGCCTTCCATTCCATATCTGCCTCAGCATCAACAGGTCGCATCAGAAGTGTCATCTTCTGATGTCTATCCTCCAGCTTTTTAACCAATTCATTATGATGATTTTCCAGTTCGGTACATCTATCCTGAAGCTTCCTCCATTTTTCACCGGCTCTTTTCACCAATTGTTTACCATTAAGACTCTCAGTTACCTCCTGTTTTTGGTTCTTTATTTCATTCAGGCGATTCTTAAGTCCCGGAGTTTTTGTTTTCAATAAAGTATCCGTATCGTCCGATTTTCTCCCAAATAACCTGAAAGCAAAACCTTTTCCCTCCTGGGCTGCAATTGCTTTTTTCAGATAGGATTCCTCTTCTGACAACTTCACCAGATCAGCCTCTGCATTACCTATAATCTTCATCTCCTCCTGCAGTTTGACTATAACGTCATCGAGGTATATCTTCCATGCGTCTTCAAGTGAATCAAGATATTGGCTTATCTCTACCACTGACTTTAATTACAGATGAGAGATCTGCGATCCAAATCCTGGTAAGTTCCAGATGCGTCAGTTCTGATAATAAGTTCTTTCAATTCAGTACCGGGATTATCAGTAATACTTGATAACCAACCTTTTGGTATACTAAACCGGCAACAGACTTCCGGCAATGATAGATTGCTCCTCAGAACATCTTCAGTAATAACACCTGTATAAAATACTCTTCAATCCCTCAAGCACTGATGTTTTTCCCGATTCATTCTGCCCGATAAGACAGGTTATACTATCAGGAGAAAGATTTTGCCAGCTGGTATCTACTATCGATCTGAAATTTTTGATTCTGAAAGCAGTAAGCTTCATCATAATAAAAATAATTAAAATTGAAAACCAAAAACAAGAACATCATCTACTTGCTGGGCATTCCCTTTCCACTCCTTGAAAGAATTACTCGATATGCTCTTTCTGCCTTTCCATAGGCAGCATCTGAACCGAGTTCAATAACCTTCTTGAAATTTTTATACTTAAGCTTCTTATTTGTCATTTCCCCAAACTGATCAGAATATCCGTCTGAAAACAGGTAAAAGGTATCTCCTTCTTTATATCAATTATGTTATTTGTAAAAGGAGTCTCCCTCAATGCAGCTACGCCAATTGTCATCTTATCCGGCTTAAATTCTGACAGTTCCCCGTTTCTTATCCTAATCAAAGGACGGTTGGCTCCGGCATACTGCAAGTTTCCGGA
>CAVPCP010000003.1:0-219009 GCA_963702415.1 uncultured Bacteroidales bacterium
CTGCTCCTTTACATTAATTACAGGATAAATATTCTGATTATACATATATGAGCTGAACCAGAATCGACCACCATTCCCAGACGCTTTGAAGTCATTTTTTTCAAGAGCAACAATCTGGTCAACCACACGCTGGTTATCGCCCTGAAAATGAATTGCACGTAATATGGCGCGATCGCCCACTTTTTGCCGTATTTTGGGGATAATCTCAATGACCTGCTTAAGATTTACCTGTCGAAGAACTTTAGCTCCGAGCTCTGCAGCAACAGCTTTCATATCGATTGGTAATGATGCATATTCTTCATTCAGATCGGCATGACTGCCTCCGGTATCTGTTATGACCAGCGAATAACCGGTCGCCACAAAATCAAAATCCACTTTCTTAACTACTGGTTTTGAAGGGTCTTTGAAATCGATAGTGATAAGCCCGCCCATTGCACATGCAGTCTGGTCCATTAGTCCGCATGGTTTACCAAAGAAATTGTTTTCCGAGTACTGCCCGATGATGGCATTCTGGATCGGATCAACCTTGCCCTTATTGAACAGTTCACTGAGAATAGCGCCGATCAGCACTTCAAATGAAGCCGAAGAACTTAATCCTGAGCCCTTGGGAACGCCGCCGTCGATACAAGCATCAAACCCACCAATGGCATGTCCAAGCTCCTTAAAACGCGAGCATATACCCCTTACAAGGGCAGCTGAGGATACTTTTCTGTCTTAACGGGTTTAAGAGAAGTGGTGTCGACTTCAAATTTCGGATAACCTTCAGATAATATGCTTATAATCTTTGTATCGTTTTTGGCAGCAATGCATACATTGTCAAGATTTACGGCTCCTGCAAGCACCCGTCCATAATTATGATCAGTATGATTGCCGCCTATCTCTGTACGCCCCGGAGAAGTGTAAAACTCAGCATCTTTTTTACCGAATTCAGTATTGAATCGCTTCAGAAGATCTGTATAACGTTTGGAATTCCTTTTCAATTCAGACGGATCCTTGCCGTACAATTCCCGGAATGCTTTGTTATCTCCATTGTTAATCTTGCGTATTAAGTTTTCTGTTGTCATGGATAAATTGATTACGTTACTTACGAATCAATGTAAATATAATAATTGTCGGGAAATTAATATTGAGGCTGTCTCAAAACAATATTTGAGACGGCCTCCTGAAACATCATTTAGATTTTAGACTCTATCTTCGTTTGCTTCCGACAAGAGCAAAAAACACAATATAAAGGTAGCATAAGATAGGCAGGATAAATGCAAATCTCACTCCCATTCCGTCAGCTATAAGTCCCATCAGTACAGGAATCACAGCTCCGCCGACAATCATAGTGTTGATAAGTCCGGATGCCATGCTGAGTTCACCTTTGTCCAGTCCCTCAACTCCAAGTGCAAAAATATTCGGGAACATTATTGAGTTAAAGAACCCAATTGAGAATCCAACCCATAGTATCACTGGACCGCTGACTGCCATAACAGTGACAAGAAGCAAAGCAGCAATTATGCCAAAAACAGCCAGGGACCTGCTTGCATTTCCTCTGCCAAGCTGCATGGCAAGATAGTTTACCAATGCAATTGCTGCGAAGATTAAACCATCACTTATTTCTTTTCTTACAAACCAGCCAACAAAAAGGGCAAGGGCGATTACCAGAATTGTGTAAAGGTATTTCTTTGATTTTTCAACATTGGAAAGCATGAATGACCCATAAAACCTGCCAACCATAGCGCCACCCCAGTAAAGGGCTATCATCATTGCGGCATCATTTCTGGCCATTTGCAAAGCTTCCTGGAAATATCTCTGAAGCATTGCAGCTGATCCGACTTCTGCCCCCACATAACAAAAAATTGCGATTGCACCCAGAACTACGTGCGGATGTTTCCATACGCTTTTCTTTTCAACACCCTGCGTTGAGATTTCAGGAAGTTTAAGAAAGTAAATCGCAATTGCAATAACAATAACAACAATGGCAATTATTAAAAAAGGCGTGGTTGGAACTGATTCCGCAGCGTCAAGAGCAGCGCCCGCAGCAGCTCTGAAAACGAACAGGCCGGCAAGGATCGGTGCCAGATAAGTGGCAATGGAATTCAGGGCCTGTGTAAGGTTAAGCCTGCCCGAAGCAGTTTCCGATGGTCCGAGTGCAGTAACATAAGGATTTGCTGCGGTCTGAAGGAATACTACTCCACCAGCCATAATGAAAATTGCAAATAAGAAGAATGGGAAGGATAATGCTTTGGCGGCAGGGAAGAAAAGGAAGCTTCCGGCAGCGACCAGTAAAAGACCAAGAATAACGCCTCCCTTGTATCCGATCTTCTTAATTACGCCTCCTGCTGTGAAAGCCAGGAGGAAGTATGTAAAGAAGAAAGCTCCATTTACAAGCTGGGCTTGAAAGTTTGACAGTTCGAAGACTGATTTGAACTTATCGGCAAGCGTAATGTTGAAAGTTGTCACGAACCCAAAAGGAAAAAGATCATTCCCATAAACATCATGCCTGCTGTTTGTGTATTTTTCTGTTCTGTCATTGTGAAAGATTTAGGTTAAACAAATAATAAGATCATTTTTAGGTGATCGTAAAATTACATTTAAAGATGGATTTTCCTAATAGAGGCAAATGAATTTTTTAAAATCATCATAAATCTGAATTTAAGGGTTGAATGTCTATATTTGCAGAAATTTTCTGGCTTTGACCCGGTATTTCATATTTATCTCATTTAAAGGCACTTCCTATCATGGGTGGCAAATACAGCCAAACTCAGTCACCGTGCAGAAGTTACTCGATCAGGCGCTCAGCCGGATTCTGAAACAAAAGACTTCTACAACAGGAGCCGGCAGGACGGATTCGGGGGTGCATGCAAAAGTCTTCTGTGCTCATTTTGACAACCCCGATTCTGATCTGAATAAAATGAAGAATCTTACGTTCCGCCTGAACAGGTTTCTTCCTGAAGATATTTCCGTAACAGCCATCAGAAAAGTCATACCAGATTCCAGTGCCAGGTTCAGTGCGGCGTCAAGAACCTATAAGTATTATATTACAAGGGAAAAGGATCCGTTTAACACAGATTCAAGCTGGTTTCTTTACGGGAATCTGGATATTAATTCCATGAACAGGGCATCGGCAATTCTGATGGATCATTCAGATTTTACAAGCTTCTGCAGGCTGCATTCAGATAACTTGACGAACAAATGCAAAATATATCGGGCCGGGTGGGAAGAATCGCAGAGCAGCCTGGTTTTTACAATTCAGGCAGACAGGTTCCTCCGGAATATGGTAAGGGCTATTGTAGGGACAATGGTTGAAATTGGGACCGGGAAAATCAATACTGAAGAATTTGAAAAAATCATTCTGTCGAAGGACAGGTCATCGGCTGGAATGTCAGCCCCTGCAAAAGGATTGTTTCTGGTTGATATTGAGTACCCTGAGGAGATATTTGTATGAAAGGAAATAATTGAAACTTTTCATCGTTTGTAATAGTAATTTAAATATTAAACAATTAAAACCCATTAGCATATGATATTGATTTCTGCACTAAATGAACCGGCAGCCGCCATAACTTCTTCTGACCAGGCTGCAACTATTCTCGACCTGCTTATGAAAGGCGGAATCATAATGATTCCAATTGTTCTTTTATCACTTGTAAGCTTTTACATTTTCATAGAAAGGCTCGCCTATATCAGAAGGACGACTACTATCCATAAAGGACTAATGCCAGCTATTGTAAATGACCTGAAAAGCGGAAATCAAAACAATGCCCTCCTTCATGCAAGGAGCAACCAGGCAGCTGTTGGCAGAATTCTGGAAAGCGGGATAGAAAACTTGGTAAACCACTGGGTGAGGTTGAAAGAAACATAGAAACCACAACCAATCTGGAAATTACTAAGATGGAAAAGAATACCGGCTATCTCGGTATAATCGCAAGTGTCGCTCCCATGCTCGGTTTTATTGGTACAATTGCGGGGGTTATCAAGATCTTTTACAATATTTCTCTTGCTGATAACATCAGTATCGGAATAATTGCCGGAGGACTGTACCAGAAAATGATCTGCAGCGGTGCAGGCCTCATAGTCGGGGTTTTAGCATATGCAGCATATCACTACCTTCAAATGAAGATCGACAGGTACGTAATCAGCCTTCAGGAGTCTCTTATTCAGTTTTTAAAGGTCATCTGAAATGAATATCAGGAGAAGCAAACAATTCAAGCCCGAGGTAAGTACCTCTTCTTTAAATGACATAATGTTTTTTCTACTTCTTTTCTTCCTGATTGTTTCAACTCTGGCCAATCCCAATGTAATCAAAGTGCTTCTTCCCAAATCAAAGACAGCACAGGAAATCGACAAGCAACAGGTAAATCTCACAGTTACAGCTGACCGTAAATATTTCATCGATCAGAAGGAAGTCCTTTTATCTGAACTTGAACAGAAATTACAGGAACATGTAAGGGGCATCGAGAACCCCACTGTCGTTCTCAGATTTGCCAAAAGTCTAAATATCCAGGATCTTGTTGATGTTCTTGAGGTCGGTGTAAGGCTTAATATTAAAATGGTTATGGCCACAGAAAAGTCGAACGCGCAATTGTAGTGGTACTGAACACTGGTTATGCAACACTCTTTCAGTCCGTCAGGCTAATTAGTGATAATTATCATTAAATATTTACTGTTAATAATTTCACAATAAAAAAAGAAATTCTATTTTTGGCCGGCTTCCAATAACTAAAACCTGGTTATATGAGTAATGAATGGTTAGTACTCTTTTTTATGGTGGGTGCAATATTTGTTGGATTGGTCCTTATACTTTCAGGAATAATTGCTCCAAAATCAATAAATCCCCAGAAATTTGAACCATACGAATGTGGTATCCCTACCCAGGGTGTGACATGGCTTCAGTTTAATGTCGGATATTATCTTTTTGCAATCCTTTTTCTGGTTTTTGATGTTGAAACTGTACTCGTCTTTCCATGGGCAGTTGTAATGAAAGAGGTAGGAATGGCTGCATTTATTGAAATAGTGATATTCTTTTTTATCCTGGGTCTGGGATTACTGTATGCCTGGAAAAAACATGCACTTATATGGGAATAAAAGGAATGAAGGAGAAGAATTCAGGGACAATGAAAGCCTTGAACTATTAAAAGAATCCGGCACCAATGTTCTTTTAACAACAATTGATGATGTAATAAACTGGGGAAGAAAGAATTCTTTGTGGCCTCTTACCTTTGCAACCAGCTGTTGTGGTATTGAAATGATGGCTACAGGTGCTCCGCGGCATGATTTTGCCAGATTCGGTATGGAAGTTTATCGTGCCAGTCCCCGTCAGGCCGACGTTATTGTTGTTGCCGGAACAATAGTGAATAAAATGGCTCCTGTTTTGAAACGGCTTTACGACCAGATGTCGGAACCAAAGTATGTAGTAGCCATGGGTGCCTGTGCAATTTCAGGAGGACCTTTTTCCTGAATTCATATAGTGTGGTAAAAGGTGTTGAACATGTAATCCCTGTCGATGTATATGTTCCGGGATGCCCTCCCCGGCCTGAAGCATTATTATATGGTATGCTTCAGCTTCAGCGAAAGATAGAAACTGAAACTATAAAATCAAGGCAAAGCGGAAATCATCTCACGATACAAAATAATTCTTTTATTTCTGAAATCTGACAATCAATGGATAAAACTCAATTAGCAGAATTTATAAAATCGTTGGACAGGATATTGAGATAAAAGAAGGCAAACAATTTACTGAGGTAACTGTACCTCCTGCAAAATTCATCCAGCTGGCAAAACAACTGAGGGAAAATGAAGAGACATGGTTTGATTTTCTGTTTTGTCTTACAGGAGTGGATTATGGCAGAGATCTTGGTGTTAGTTTATCATCTTCGCTCAACAAAACATGATCATATTATAGTACTGAAAACCCGGACTTCGGACAGGGAAACACCCATATTCGATTCAGTATCAGATATCTGGAAGACTGCTGAATTTCATGAAAGGGAAGTATTTGATCTGCTCGGAATAAAATTTAAAAATCATCCTGACCTGAGAAGACTTTTCCTTGACAGTTCATGGGGCTTCCCTCTAAGAAAAGACTATGTTGATGATATAAATATTGTTACCAAGTAAGTTATGGAAGAAAAAATAAAAAATATCGGCATCGACGAACAGCAGGAATATGTTATCAACATGGGTCCTCAGCATCCTTCAACTCATGGGGTGCTGAGACTTGTTGTTTCACTTAAGGGTGAGATTGTAAAGAATGTTGAACCTCATATCGGATATATTCACAGGGGAATTGAAAAGATGTGTGAAAGCATAACTTATCCGCAGATAATTCATCTTACAGACAGAATGGATTACCTGTCGGCCCATATTAATAATGAAGCAGTTTGCCTGACTGTTGAAAAGGCTCTTGAAGTTGAAATTCCCGACAGGATAAAAGTGATAAGGACAATTATGTCGGAGCTTACACGTATCCAGTCGCATCAGCTGTGGTGGGCATCATTCGGTATGGATCTTGGCGGACTTACCTGTTTCTTTTACGGATTTCGCGACAGGGAAAAGATTCTGGATATTTTTGAAGAGACATGCGGAGGCCGAATGATAGTCAGCTATAATTGTCCCGGGAGGTCTGATGTATGATATCCATCCGAATTTCCAGAAACGGGTAAAGGAATTCATAAAATATTTCAGAAAAACATTACCCGAATATGATCAGTTGCTGACAGGGAATGTGATTTTTCAGGAACGAACGAAAGGAATCGGCAAATTATCACTCGAAGATGCAATTTCATATGGAGTAACAGGACCATCAGGCAGAGCTTCAGGTTTTTCATGCGATGTGAGGAAGCATGAGCCATACAGCGCGTACGACAGGGTAAAATTCAAAGAGATACTTTTTACTGAAGGAGATACTTTCCACAGGTATCTTGCAAGGATGGAGGAGATGTGGGAATCAATGAATATCATTGAACAGCTGATTGATAATATTCCTGAAGGGCCATATGCAGTCAAGATGAAACCGGTTATCAAACTTCCTGAAGGTGAATATTATCAGAGAGTTGAAACTGCACGCGGAGAACTAGGAGTATATATAATAAGTGACGGTAACAAAAATCCTTACAGGGTTAAGTTCAGGTCACCGAATTTTGTGAATCTCTCGGTGCTTAACCATGATGGCCAAAGGTTTTAAGATAGCTGACCTGGTTGCGATAGGAGGATCACTTGATCTGGTGATTCCGGATATTGACAGGTAGGAAGCAGGGTGCTGGGTACTGGGTGCTGGGGTACTGGGTACAATCGGAGTTCCCTGTTGAGACCTGGAGCTAGGCAAGGAGAATCAAGAACGAAGTAAACGAGACCGAGAAGACTAGAAACGATAACATAATGAATAACAGAAATTAAAGATACAAGTAAAATATGCCATTTGACATTTATGATTTTACTTCACTGACACAATGGATTGACACAAGTCTTCAGAATGCAATGTCGCCATTCTGGACAATGTAATCGAGATGCTGATTATCGGAGTACTGATCCTGCTGTTTTATGCACTTGATGGGCTTGTTCCTGGTATATGCAGAAAGAAAGGTATGTGCTTTTATGCAGAACAGGCTTGGACCAAACAGAGTTGGTCCTTTTGGGATTTTTCAGACAATTGCTGACCTTATCAAACTGCTGTTTGTTGAGCTGATCCCAATAAAGAATGCCGATAAGTTTCTTTTTAACCTTGCTCCTTTTATTGTAATTATTGCTTCATTCATGGCAATTGCAGCAATTCCCTTTGCAAAGGGACTTCATGCAATCGATCTGAATATAGGAGTTCTATATGTGATAGCAGTTTCGGCAATGGGTGTTATCGGGGTACTGCTTGCCGGATGGTCGAGCAATAATAAATATTCTCTGATCGGTGCTATGAGAAGCGGTGCACAGATTGTAAGTTATGAATTATCAGTAGGACTTTCACTAATTACTATTGTGATTCTTGCAGGATCAATGCAGCTTTCGGAAATTGTTGAAGCACAGGCTGACGGCTGGTTTATCTTCAAAGGTCATATTCCGGCATTTATTGCATTTATTATTTTCCTGATTTCCAGTACCGCTGAAACAAACCGCGGACCATTTGACCTTGCAGAAGCTGAATCGGAACTTACTGCAGGTTATCATACCGAATATTCAGGAATAAAATTTGCATTCTTCTTCCTTGCGGAATATATGAATATGTTCATTGTAGCATCAATAGCTGCAACAGTATTTCTTGGAGGATGGATGCCATTTCATGTTGGCCACTGGGACGGATTTAACCATGTCATGGATTTCATTCCTCCATTCATCTGGTATATTGGAAAAACATTCTTTGTGATCTTTCTGATGATGTGGTTCAAATGGACATTCCCGCGGCTGAGAATTGATCAGCTTCTTACACTCGAATGGAAATACCTGTTACCAATAAATCTTGTCAATGTATTGATAATGGCATTTATAGTTCTTATGGGCTGGCATTTTTAATAATAACTATTATAATATATATATCTCTGAATGAGAAGTATAATAAATTATTTCAAAGAAATAGCACAGGGTGTCTGGTCGCTTCTGAAAGGCATGAAGGTGACAGGTTCATATTTTTTCAGACCTGGAACAATTGTTACCCAGAAATATCCTGATAACAGGAAAGACCTTGTGATGTTCGACAGATTCAAAGGTGAGGTGATAATGCCTCATAATGATAAAAATGAACATAAATGCACAGGTTGCGGGATTTGTGAGATAAATTGCCCCAACGGATCAATTGAAGTAATATCAAAAACAATAATTACAGAAGATGGAAAAAAGAAAAGAGTTATTGACAAGCATATTTATCGTCTTGGTATGTGCACATTCTGTGCATTATGTGTAAAAACCTGTCCTTCAAATGCACTTGCTTTTTCACAGGAATTTGAACATGCGGTTTTCAACAGGGCACCCTTAATTAAAACCTTAAATAAACCCGGTTCACAATTAATGAAAGGAGTTGAATGATGACATCTAATCAGATAATGTTTATTCTTTTTTCTGCGATGATAGTTGTTTTTTCAGTACTGACAGTTACAAGCGGAAGATATTAAGGGCTGCAGTATATCTTCTTTTTGTACTTGTTTCCACATCAGGACTTTATTTTATGCTGAATTATCAGTTCCTTGCTGCTGTCCAGCTTACTCTTTATGCAGGTGGTATTGTAGTTCTTATAATTTTCTCCATACTGCTTACAAGTCATATAGACCAGAAATTTGAACCAGTGGAATGGAAAAAATCGCTCTTTTCAGCACTTGCAGCCATTGCCGGGGCAATTCTCTGCAATAGTAACCATCCTCGATTATAAGTTTTCTGCAACAGCCGAAGCTGCAAAGGAGGTTGATATGAGACTTATAGGAACTGTCTTCTTTCGGTTGAGAAGGATGGTTATGTACTTCCTTTTGAGGTAATTTCAATTCTGCTTCTGGCAGCAATGATAGCTGCAATTGTAATCGCTAAAAAAGGAGCCCCCAAAAAAGCAGAATCTCAAACATTAAACCAGTAAAAAGATGAATACAGGAATACCATTACATTATTTTCTGATCCTTGCAACAATAATGTTTTTTGTAGGGGTATATGGTTTTCTTACCCGCAGGAATCTTATAACAATATTAATGTCAGTTGAACTTATATCTGAATTCAGTTAATATAAATTTCCTTGCTTTTAACAGGTATCTGTTCCCGCACAAGCTTGAAGGAATGTTTTTCAGCCTTTTCGTAATTGCGGTTGCAGCTTCCGAAGCTGCTGTTGCAATTGCAATTATAATCAATATTTACAGACGATTTACAACAATAAATGTTGAAGATGTTAATGAAATGAAATACTGATGAAAACAATTATATAGAAATCCAACCATCTATGATTAACTTCTCCTATACAATCTGGATACTCCTCCTCCCCTTTCTCATTTTTATATTGCTGGGGCTTGCGGGTCACAAGCTTAAGCCCAGATTATCGGGTTTAATCGGAACATCCGGATTGGCAGTGATTACAGTTCTTTCATACTTGACAGCCTGGTTATATTTCTTCTCAGGAGAAAAGATTGATGATGCTTTTCAGAAAATCACTGCCGTTTAGTATTACCTGGCTGCAACTGACAGATAAACTGCATATTGATCTGGGTGTACTGCTCGATCCGATCTCTGTAATGATGCTTATTGTAATCAGTACTGTTTCATTTATGGTGCATATTTACAGTATTGGTTATATGAAGGGTGAAAAAGGTTATGAGCGGTTCTTTGCTTTTCTGTCCCTTTTTACTTTTTCGATGCTTGGACTGGTAGTGGCTACCAATATTTTCCAGATGTATATATTCTGGGAACTTGTTGGTATCTCATCATATCTTCTTATCGGATTCTATTACCAGAAACCATCTGCCGTAAGAGCTTCTAAAAAAGCTTTTATTGTAACAAGGTTTGCGGATATGGGATTTCTTATCGGTATCCTGATATTATCATTCAATACAAAAACATTTGATTTCATAACTCTTACCGATCCAACCGGACCAGCAATACTCCAGGGTGGAGGTATTACTTTCATGGGCTTGTCGGTTATGACATGGTCGATGATCTTTATATTATATGGGTGGTGTTGGTAAATCAGCAATGTTTCCCTTCCATATCTGGCTTCCTGATGCAATGGAAGGTCCTACTCCGGTCTCTGCTCTCATTCATGCTGCAACAATGGTAGTGGCTGGTGTTTACCTGGTTGCAAGGATGTTCCCGATATATGTTTTCTCTGCTCCTGCTGCACTTGAAGTTGTTGCTTATGTTGGAGCATTTTCTTCACTTTTTGCAGCAGTAATTGCCTGTACCCAGACAGATATTAAAAGAGTTCTGGCTTACTCGACAATGTCGCAGATCGGATATATGATGTTTGCTCTTGGAGTCTCAGGTTACGGCGGACATGAGGGTCTTGGTTATATGGCCTCAATGTTTCACCTGTTCACACATGCTATGTTTAAAGCATTGTTGTTTCTCGGGGCAGGTGCAATAATTCATGCTGTTCACAGCAATTATATGACCGATATGGGCGGGCTTCGCAAATATCTTCCGATAACTCATATAACCTTTCTGATAGCCTGCCTGACAATTGCCGGAATTCCTCCTTTCTCAGGTTTTTTCAGCAAGGATGAGATCCTGGTTGCAGCATTTCATCATAATAAATTCCTTTTTGCTGTTCAATATGCAGTTGCAGGGATTACAGCCTTTTATATGTTCAGGTTATATTTCAATATCTTCTGGGGAAAAGAAACTCATTATCATCAAACACCCCATGAAGCACCTGCTACAATGACTATTCCCTTAATTGTACTTGCAACAGGCGCGGCATTTTCAGGGTTTATACCCTTCAGTGAGCTGGTGACTTCTGACGGAAAGCCATTCGAGACTCATATCGAATGGATAGTAGCAGTTCCGTCGATCGTTATAGCTCTGGTGGGTATACTTGTTGCATTTATCCTTTACTCAAAAAAGAGTCCTGTTCCCGACAGGCTGGCAGCAACATTCAAATACGCCTATAAATGGTCCTATAATAAGTTTTATATAGATGAGATTTATCTGTTTGTAACTAAAAAGATCATTTTCAGATTTATCTCCGAACCTGTAGCCTGGTTCGACAGGCATATCGTTGATGGTACAATGAATGCTATTGCAGCAGTGACTCAGGTGATATCCTTCAGAATCAGAGGTTTCCAGTCGGGTCAGATTCAGAAATATGCTTTTGTTTTTGTTTCGGGAGCAGTTTTACTTGTGTTAATATTTATTTACCTGTGGCATTAAACTAAAGGAATAAGTCTTCAAACTATGGATATTTTAACTCTGTTTGTTGTAATACCCGTGCTGACCATGACCGGCATTGTGCTGACGAAAGAGATGCGGAATGTCAGGATTACGGCTGCCATCGGAATGGGAATTCAGTTGTTGTTATCGGCGGTGCTGATTTACCTTTATATCTCGGCACGGCATGCCGGCAATACCGCTGAGATGCTGTTTGTCAAAGATATAGTCTGGTTTAAAAGCTTCAATATCCATTATGCGGTAGGTGCTGATGGAATTTCGGTAGCTATGATTGCACTTGCTTCTATTGTGGTGTTTGCAGGAATTTTTGCATCATGGGAAATGGAATTCCTCACCAAAGAGTTTTTCATATCTCTGATATTACTGGCAACAGGAGTATTTGGATTTTTTATTTCTATCGACCTTTTCACAATGTTCCTTTTTTATGAGCTCGCAGTTATACCAATGTATCTGCTCATAGGTATATGGGGAAGCGGGCCCAAGGAGTATTCAGCAATGAAGCTTACGCTTATGCTGATGGGAGCTTCCGCGTTGCTTCTTGTCGGGATTCTGGGGATATATTTTAATTCAGCACCTGATGGAGGTCCACTGACTTTCAATATTCTGGAGATCTCAAAGATCACCATCCCGTTGTCGTCCCAATATCTCTTTTTCCCGCTCACCTTTGTCGGATTTGGAGTTCTGGGTGCATTATTCCCTTTTCATACCTGGTCGCCTGATGGTCATTCTTCAGCGCCAACAGCAGTTTCGATGCTTCATGCCGGTGTTCTTATGAAACTTGGAGGTTATGGCGCTTTCAGGGTAGCTATCTTCCTGATGCCTGAGGCTGCCAGGGAATTATCGTGGATATTTATCATTCTTACTTCAATAAGCGTGGTTTACGGTGCCTTTGGAGCAATTGCGCAAAAAGATCTTAAATACATCAATGCATACTCCTCAGTAAGCCACTGCGGGCTTGTATTGTTTGCAATCCTCATGATGAACAAGACTGCTTTGACACGGGGCAATAATTCAGATGATCTCACATGGTCTCATGACAGCTTTATTCTTTGCCCTGATAGGGATGCTCTATGGCCGCACCCATACGAGAATGATAAACGAAATGGGAGGACTCATGAAAGTGATTCCTTTCCTTTCTGTCTGCTATGTAATTGCAGGTCTTGCATCTCTTGGTCTTCCGGGATTAAGCGGATTTGTAGCTGAAGTGACAATTTTTGTAGGTGCCTTCCAGCATCCTGACCTGTTTCACAGAATTGTTACAATTGTTGCTGTGACTTCAATTGTAATTACCGCCGTTTATATCCTGAGAGTCATTGCAATACTCCTTCTGGGTCCAACGACAAATGAACATTACGAACATCTGACCGACGCAAAATGGTATGAAAAAGTTTCTGCAGTAACTTTGATCAGTTTTGTGGCTTTTATAGGCCTGGCGCCTTTCTGGCTTTCATCGGTCATCGGGGTCAGCCTGCAGCCAATTATTAATAAAATACTTGCCTTCAATCCTTTTTAAGAGTGAATGAATACAACATTGCATTTGACAAATAACTACCCTGCCAATTTATTTATATGAGCTTAGATAATTTTTTGATAATGCGCCATGAATTGTTGCTGACAGTTGCAGCTCTTCTGGTTCTGATAGCTGAAATTTCATGGAACCCGGAAAAGAAAAGATCAATCAGCCAGTTTGCAGTCATACTGTTTTCACTTATAACCGTTATCGGATTTTTCCCCTCTCCAACTGGTTCCCTGTTCGGAGGTATGTATGAATCGACCGGTATAAGGCTGATTATGAAGAACATCCTGAATATTGGTGCATTAATTGTTCTGATTCAATCAGTTACATGGCTTAATAAAGAAGAAAATCATGATAAGACAAGTGAGTATTTTATTCTTCTGATATCAACCCTTGTCGGGATGAACTTCATGATTTCATCGGGACATTTTCTGATGTTTTATTTAGGTCTTGAACTGGCTACTATTCCGATTGCTGCACTGGCGGCATTTGACAGGTATAACAACAAATCGGCTGAGGCTGGTATCAAGCTTATTCTGATATCGGCATTGTCATCAGGAATTTTGCTTTATGGTCTCTCTATGATTTACGGGACAACCGGGTCGTTTTATTTCAGTGAGGTGGCAAATCGTTTTGAAATCAGTAACCTTCAGAGTTCTGGGATTCATATTTTTCTTTGCCGGAATGGCTTTTAAAATATCAATCGTTCCTTTTCATCTCTGGACTGCCGATGTTTATGAAGGGTCGCCTGTGAATATAACTGCTTACCTTTCGGTTATTTCAAAGGGAGCTGCTGTTTTTATTTTCATAATCGTCCTGTTCACGGTATTCCCGGTCTTAATTAAAACCTGGCAGAAGGTTATTTATGTCACCGCTGTTCTCACTATGACAATTGGAAACCTTTTTGCGATCAGGCAGCAGAATCTGAAAAGGTTTCTTGCATTCTCCTCAATTTCACAGGCTGGTTATATTCTCCTGGGAGTTATCGGCGGACATCAGACGGGAATGGCGTCAGTTGTCTACTACATACTTGTCTATATCTTCTCAAACCTGGGTGCTTTTGGTGTTGTTGCCGCAATTTCAAATGCTTCAGGCAAAGAGAATATTGATGACTACAACGGGTTGTATATGACCAATCCGCGACTGAGCCTTGTTATGACCCTGGCTCTTTTTTCACTTGCAGGCATACCTCCTGTGGCAGGTTTCTTCGGCAAGTTTTTCCTGTTTACTGCAGCTGCTGAAAAGGGCTTTTACCTCCTGGTCCTGATTGCAGTATTGAATACTATAATTTCACTTTATTACTATCTGTTGGTAGTTAAGGCAATGTTTATCAATAAGAATGAAACACCAGTAGGGAAATTTAAAAGCGATTTTCCAACGCTTTTAGCTATTGGCATTTGCGTTGCTGGTATTTTCTTTACAGGATTTGCAGGTGTTATCTTTGAAATCATAAAGGATTTCAGCTTTGGAGCTTAAAAAAGTTACTATGATGGGATTAAATAATGCAAAACATATTGTAGGGGAGATTGACGGAACCAGATGTACAATTGTTGAATCCGGAGCTGATATCGCCCGGGCAGCTTTTCTGCGTCAGCTTCTTGAATTTAATAATTTCGAAGTCAAGGAATTAATAGTTCCTTCAGAAACTGCAGGTGAAGAGCCTTCCTATACCATTGGTGTAACAGACATAATCTTCAATCCCGTTTTTGCAGTCTACGAATGTCTTCTTAAGACTCCTGAAGGAGGATACGTGACACCCGGATACTGGCATCAGGAGTGCATCGATTGCGATCCCATGTACTGGATGAGGGAATAAGAAACAATAGATATATTCTGATTGCAGGGGCGTATCATGCTACGCAACTCAAAATATTTAATCCCCCCGGTTAATCACAGATCATCATTGTTCCATATCTCCCAGGATCTTTCTGCCTGTGAATAAAGCATCTTCAGGCCCGATAAGTAAAGTACATCCCCTCTCCTGCCCGGTTTTAAGGAAAGCCGTCATTTCCGGATTATAGACAAGATCAAAAAGAATATGCTTACTACCAAGAAATTCGTATCTGAGATCCGGTTTACTTTTTATATCAGGATACATGCCAAGTGGCGTGGTGTTGATTATCAGCCGGCTATTCCTGATCAGTTCAGGAGTTAATTCTGAATAGGTAAGGCAGGAGGGCTTCTTTTCCCTTGAAATAAGCGTATAGGATACACTTAAACTCTTTAGGACAAAACATACTGCTTTGGAGCTTCCTCCGGTTCCCAGTACAAGGGCATTTTTTATTCTGCGATTTAATAACGGCGAAATTGTATCCCTGATCCCCGTAATATCACTGTTGAAGCCGTATAGTTCAGTTTTATTGTTTCTCCTGTTTATCCTTATGACGTTTACTGCCCCGACAGCATCTGCTTCAGGATCTGTTTTGTCGAGATATTTAATGACTGCTGATTTATACGGGATAGTAACGTTCAGGCCCTCAAGGCAGCTGTCTGTTATCAGATCAGGCAGCTGGTCGATACTTGCAATCGGATAATTCTCATAAGAGCAATTCTCAATATGTTCCGCTGAAAATTTGTCAGTAAAGTACTTCTTTGAGAAAGAGTGTCCCAGAGGATACCCAATGAGGCCGAATTTTCTCATGGCAACTTATAGCTATCCTTTCAGATTATCGGGCAGGAACTGGAAGAAAGTATCTCCCCTGAGGCCAAGCCGCAGCGATTCAAGGGGGATAATCTCGTTAGGGGCTATGTTCCCAAGGTTGACATTTGCACCAAAATGCTTTATAAACCAGGCCTGCTGTGATTTAAGAGGTGCTTCCCATAATACATTGTCAAGCCCGATATGATCCGAAATCTCTTTTATAAGAGGAAGATTTACAGACCCATCGTCATTATAGATTCCAATTGTGCCCGATTCACGTGCTTCGGCAATTACCTTAACTGAACCGGCGTCCAGTTCCGATTTCATCATTGCAACCCATTGGTCAGGAGAATAAATAACATCCTTTTTTTTTGAGCCTACCTCTGAGATAACCGTTCCTCTTTTTGCCAGGGTATGTATATATTCCAGCTTCCTGACATGATCAATATCGTAGGAACCATCAGAAACTTCAACAAGATCAATCTCATGCTCATCGAGGAATTCCACGAACTCCTTAAACATATTCCTGATAACAAAAGCTTCGAAAAGTGTACCTCCGAAATAAGGTGTGCATCCTGATTTTTTATAGATCCTGATCTTTTGTTCAAAGCCTGGTGTGATCAGTGATGTACCAAATCCCAGCTTCACAAAGTCGGTATATTCACTTCCCACCGACATAAAATCTTCAGCTTCCCTTATGCTGAGACCCTTTATCCATCACCATTGTAAGGCCTGCCTGCCTTGGTTTTGCAGGACGCTCGGGTATATATGGAAGTATATTTTTCATATTGAATTGGTATGAGGTTTGAGGTTTAAGGTTTGAAGTTTGAGGTCCGGGGTTTATAGTTTGTGGTACTTCCCCGATCATAAAAGATTATAGCTTTCGAGAAGCTTCTTGATCTTCCGGTTAAAGAGCCGGGAAGGGAAAATATCATGAAAATCCCTGAAGATCTCCTTATCAACATCAAGAGCGAGGGACAGGTGCCTGTGGGCTTTTTCCATCAATCCGCTGTGCAGGTAATACGAAGCAAGAAGATAATTTATTCCCGGAACATCCCCGATTATTTTGTAAGCTTTTTCAAGATAAGAGAGTGCTTTATTCAGATAACCGTCATAGAGGATAATCCTTCCCAGGTCCGTCCAGACTTCATTATAATAAGCATCAAGCTTCAATGCTTCCCTGAAACATCTGAGAGTATCCTTTCTTTCCTTTCTGGCATAATGCGCTTTCCCCAGCATATACCAGATCTCTGGATTTTCATCGTCGAGTCTTACTGCCTTTCTGAGAAAAATAAGACTGTCGTCAGGATTTCCCGATTCAAGGGATATAATACCAAGCCCGAACCAGGGATCAGCATATTCAGGAGCAAGCTCAATAGCTTCATGGTAATATTTCTTTGCCAGTATAAGGTCTCCTGTCTTCTCATAACATTCAGCAAGGTAGGTCATTGCCTCAAAACTATCAGGTTCATTCTCAATATATTCATGATAAACGGGAATGGCCTGATTATAGCGGTCAAGATTGCAAAGGATGTTCCCCTTGTTAAAAATGGCAAAGGTGTTCTGCGAATTTATTGCCAGTGCAAAATCATAGGCTTCAAGAGCCTTTTCATATTGCTCCTGCTTATTGTATATAATGCCAAGGTTATACCAGGCACTGTCAGAAAAAGGCTCGCTTTCGAGATATTTCAAATAGTTCTCAATGCTGTTTTCGAAATCCTCGGTTTTCTCATATGCATATGCCAGATCATAGATATGAGCGTAAAAATCCGGTTCAATATTTATCAGCTTTTTAAGATAAGGGATAAGATACTCATAGTAATTCAGGTTTTGAAGCACTGAGGTTATTGAAAAGAGTATATTTCCGGGTTCATCCGAATCAAGCGTCAGAGCATAGTCGAACATCTTTTTTGCACCCTGGATATCTCCCAGAATACCCATTGCTGTCCCCTTTGCCACATATATCTCATGATTTCCGGGCTCAATATTCTCCAGTTTCTTGAGGATTCTGAGCGCTTCAACAGCACGCCCTTTGTCAAGCAGAACCCTGGCTTTTCTAAGCTGGATCGATACAGAATTCGGATGCTGCTCCGATGCAAGGGTAGCTGCCTCGAAAGCTTTTATTGAATTATTACTCTCGATATAATAGTCAATAATAGTCTCAAATTCAATAACATCAAAGAAATAATTTTCATTATTCTTTTTCATCCGTTCGAATTTCTGAACGGCATTCTTTAACTCCTCCTCATACGAAAAACTGAACCTGTCGTCTTCCATCCCATGAAAATTACTGTTTACAAAATTAACAACATTTTCAACATGCTGTTTTAGGCCATTGGTATATTATCAACATTTTAACATATTTTCAAACAGCTGAAAAACAATATAGTATGCATAAATCAATCAGATTTATTAATTTTTTTTACAATGGCTACGCAACCTGAAGCACCTTTTTTCCATCTATAGATTTAGAAACAAAACACAAAACCTCATATACCTGATTTACCCTAGAATTAACCTAAATTCTACCTTCGAAAGACCGGGCACAAACCCGGTTTTTCATTTTATATCACTTTAAGCCATAATTTTATTATTTCGCGCTCGTTTAATATCTGAACGCGTCACCTCAACCAGTAAAATGAAAAAGTTACTTACATATTCTGCTTTATTATGCCTGACGGTCACTTTTTATCGCAGCACTTGCATCCTGTAATAAGACAGAGAATCCGATAAAGTTTCCGAAAGGCACTTTTCCTGATTCCCTTATTATTCTTTCGGAAATCAATTCAGCATACGATGATTATAATTCAGATATAAATGTGCTTGCAGCCGGATCGTCTCTGATTTTCTCAAGCAACAGGGGAAGCAGCGGAGGTCAGTATGACCTTGTATATGGCGATTTTTCCTATGTCTTTAACCAGGAAACAGGCGATTTCAATCTTAACAGCGAAATGACAAATAATCCTTTCCTGAATTCTCTTGTCTCAAAAGCAAACACAGCCGGAAATGACTTTGGTCCCTATAGTCTGTTCAGCGCCTTAGATGGTTTTGAGTACAATATAATTGTCATCGGTTAATACAAATGGCAATCTTGATTTCTATTATTTAAAGCATCTCCCCTTTTTCGGCAGTTCGGTACCTGAAATAAGCGGCCCCTTTCCTTTGGAACTTCTGAATTCAGACTCAGACGATGCATATATCTGTTTCGATACCAACCAGGATTCTGCCTATTTTACTTCAAATGCTGAAGGTAATTTCGATATTTATCTGCATTTAAAGCCGGCAGAACAAACAATGGATGAATGGTTTAATCGACGTTTTTGAATCCTCTTCCAAAGCAGACATTCTTAACAGCACAAGTGATGACAAGTGTCCATTTATTTTCAGGAAGATAATGGTTTTTGCTTCCGACCGGCCGGGCGGACTTGGTGGTTTTGATCTCTATTATTCCATGTTCAGCAATGGCCAGTGGGGTACTCCGGTCAATTTCGGCCCGGGGATTAACTCGTCATCAGATGAATACAGGCCCGTAATGAGCAGTGACGAAGAATTCACAAATAACTTCATGATTTTTTCTTCGAACAGGCCGGGAGGAAAAGGAGGATATGATCTCTACTTCACGGGAGTAACTTTTTGTCGACTGAGGATCAATCAGCAACCAGCAACAAGCAACCAGCAAAACATTTCCTATTTCTTCTGAACCGCAATCATCGTGTTCCTGAGTAGTGCAACCCTTGTCATCGGACCTACACCACCCGGCACAGGAGTAATCCACGAACATTTGGGGGCGACATTCTCAAAATCCACATCCCCGGCCAGTTTCCATCCCGATTTTGACTCGGCTGACGGAAGCCTGGTTGTTCCGACATCAATCACAACAGCTCCTGGCTTGACCATTTCAGCTTTTACAAAAGCCGGGTGAACCCATCGCAGCAACTATGATATCAGCTTTATTAATATAGTCATTAATATTCTTTTGTCCTGCTGTGAACCACTGTTACAGTTGCATCCATCCCTTTCTGAGAAAGCAAAATACTCAGCGGACGTCCAACAATATTGCTGCGTCCTATTATTACGCAATATTTTCCCGATGTTTCAATCCGGTAACGTTTTAAGAGCTCTGTAATTCCAAATGGTGTTGCCGGCAGGTAACCCGGAAGACCAATAACCATCCTGCCAATGTTAACCGGATGAAAGCCATCTGCATCTTTTTCAGGATCAATGGCTTCAATAATCCTGATTTCAGAAATATGCTCGGGAAGCGGAAGCTGTACTATAAAGCCATCAACATCGGGATTATCATTAAGTTCAAAAATTGCCTGATAAGCTCTGATTCAGATATCTTATTGCTGAGCCTTATTAGAGTTGATTTGAATCCCACCTCTGCACAATCTTTTACCTTATTATCTACATAAGTTACAGATGATCCGTTATCACCTACCAGTATGGCAGCAAGATGTGGCCTCTTTCTGCCCGATTCAATACGTCCTGCAACTTCGCCAGCTATTTCCTGCTTAATCAGTGAGGCTATTTTCTTACCGTCAATAAGATTGTACATTTTGTTCTGTTATTTTCTGCCCATCATTCTGGCTGCATTCTTATTCTTTGTCATAAGCTTCATCATCCGCCTGGTCTCGTCAAACTGTTTTAAAAGCTTATTCACCTCCTGAACCGAGGTACCGCTGCCGGTTGCTATCCTTTTACGCCTGCTTCCGTTAAGAACCACAGGATTTGTCCTTTCTTCAGGTGTCATGCTCCTGATAATTGCTTCAATCCCCTTGAATGCATTATCGTCGATATCAAGATCTTTAACAGCTTTACCGACACCAGGTATCATCGACATCAGGTCCTTTACATTACCCATTTTCTTAATCTGCTGAATCTGAGCAATGAAATCATTGAAATCAAACTGGTCCCTGGCTATTTTCTTCTGAAGTTTTCTTGCCTCTTCAGAATCGAATTGTTCCTGTGCTTTTTCAACAAGTGAAACAATGTCACCCATCCCAAGGATCCTGTCGGCCATTCTTGAAGGATAGAAGATGTCGATTGCATCCATTTTCTCACCTGAACTGACAAATTTGATAGGTTTATTTACTACTGATTTTATTGATAATGCGGCTCCACCACGGGTATCTCCATCGAGTTTAGTCAGGACAACACCATCAAAGTCAAGCCGATCGTTGAATTCCCTGGCAGTATTTACGGCATCCTGACCTGTCATTGAATCCACTACAAAAAGAATCTCATGCGGATTTACAGCATCTTTTATTGCAGCGATCTCATTCATCATTTCCTCATCGACTGCCAGACGTCCGGCCGTATCGATAATTACAACATCATGGTTTTTAAGCTTTGCTTCTTTTACCGAGTTCCTGGCTATCTGTACCGGGTTCCTGTTTCCATCTTCGGTATAAACAGGGATCTCAATCTGACTGCCGATGATTTTTAGCTGTTCAATAGCTGCAGGGCGGTAAATATCTCCTGCAACCAGGATAGGATTTTTCCCTTTTTTACTCTTCAGCCATTTTGCAAGTTTCCCGCTGAAAGTTGTTTTTCCGGAACCCTGAAGACCTGCTATCAGGATAATTGAAGGATTGATCTTTATGTTGATTTCGGACTTATCGCCGCCCATAAGGTCAACAAGTTCATCATGAACGATCTTGACCATCATCTGAGACGGATTGACCGATTTCAGGACCTCCTGTCCAAGAGCTTTTGTTTTTACAGTATCAGTAAACTGCTTGGCAATTTTAAAATTCACATCAGCATCGAGAAGAGCCCTTCTGACCTCTTTAAGTGTCTCAGCAATGTTGATTTCGGATATTCTGCCCTGGCCCTTTAAGAATTTTAAAGGATTTTTCGAGCCTGTCACTAAGATTTTCAAACATATATTTAAAGGCAAATGAATATAAACTACATTCTTTCAGGCATTTCAATTCCCAGGAGCCACATGCCTGAATTAAGAATCTCACTTGTTACTTTTGAAAGGAAGAGCCTGAAGTTCCTGAGTGAATTATCTTCTTCCCCCAGAATTGAAAAGTCATGGTAAAACTGATTATATTCCTTTGAAAGGTCATAACAATAATTTGCAATAAGAGCAGGAGAGTATTCTGCAGCAGCTTCGGATACAGTAGCAGAAAATTTTCTGAGCAGTTTAATAAGTTCAATCTCTTTAGCGCCAGCTTTTACATTGATTATTGCTTCAAGATCAGGATTAATTCCCATCTGGTCAGCTTTTCTGAAAACCGACTTTATCCTTGCATAGGTATATTGAATAAAAGGGCCTGTATTGCCATTAAAATCGATAGATTCTGACGGATTGAAAGTCATGTTTTTATGAGGATCGACTTTCAGAATATAATATTTCAGAGCACCCAGCCCGATTTTTCTGAATATATCTTCTTTTTCTTCTTCCGTAAAATCTGTCAGCTTCCCAAGTTCAAACGAAACATTTCTTGCAGTCTCTTTCATTTCCATGATAAGATCATCGGCATCAACAACTGTTCCTTCGCGTGATTTCATTTTACCTTCCGGAAGTTCCACCATTCCATATGAAAAGTGGATCAGTCCGTCGGCCCATGCAATAACCCATTTTTTTCATCAATGCCCTTAGTACCTGGAAATGATAGTTCTGCTCGTTTCCGACCACATAAAGGGTTTTATTAAAATGGTAATCATTTTGCCTTGCAACTGCCGTTCCAAGGTCCTGCGTCATATATACTGCGGTGCCATCAGACCGGAGAAGAAGCTTATGGTCGAGGCCCTGCGATGTAAGATCAACCCATATGGAATTATCGTTGTGCTGATAAAGAAAATTATCCCTCAGCCCGGCAAGTACTATCTCCTTACCTTTAATATATGTATCCGACTCATAGTAGATCTTATCAAAGTCAACCCCCAGCATCCTGTATGTCTCATCAAAACCTGCATAAACCCAGGAATTCATTGTTTTCCACAGATCGACAACTTCGGTGTCGCCCGATTCCCATTTAAGCAGCATTTCCCTTGCTTCCAGCATCAGGGGAGCTGAATTTCTGGCCTCAGCTTCGTTCATCCCCTTGCTGACAAGTTCTTCCATCTGGGATTTATATTCCTGCTCAAATTTACATAGTATTTGCCGACAAGGTGATCGCCTTTTATCCCTGTCGAATGAGGTGTT
Source organism: uncultured Bacteroidales bacterium (assembly GCA_963702415.1). Taxonomy (GTDB): domain Bacteria; phylum Bacteroidota; class Bacteroidia; order Bacteroidales; family VadinHA17; genus LD21. The sequence continues at coordinate 23,143 of CAVPCP010000003.1, forward strand.
TCACCATTGCCATATTTCAGCCAGGCCAGCATCGATTTGCAGATATGGATGCCCCTGTCGTTAACTATATTGGTTTTTACTACTTTATGTCCGCAAGCCGAGAGAATCCTGTAGAGTGAATATCCGAGCAGATTATTCCTTATATGACCAAGATGAAGTGGTTTGTTGGTATTGGGTGAAGAAAATTCCACAAGGATCACTTCCGGATCTTTGATCCTGGCAGTTTGTGAAAGGATCCTTGCCTGATGATAAATCAGCGAAGTACTCAATCCACCATTTATCTGAAATCTCAAGGTTTAAAAATCCCTTAATGACATTGAAGCCGCAAACTGAAGGGAATGATTTCAGGAGGTAATTGCCGATGCTTTCACCTGTTTTTTCAGGCGTATTCTTTGAAAACCGGAGCAAAGGAAAAACTACAAGGGTAAAATCCCCTTTGAACTCCTTTCTTGTCTCCTGCAGCTGGATAAGATTATAAGGTACTTCACTATTATAAAGGACGTGAACAGCTTCTATAATTTTATCCTTTAAAATAATCTCCATTATAGTTAAAAATTTTCCGCCTGCAAATATAACATTTTAATAATATGCGTCGTATAATCAGGCAATATGCGAAGCAATGATTACTATTTTTATTGTATGGCAGTTTGTTTTTATATCAATAAACAATTTTATTTGACTATTGATCATTTCTTTTTGATGAAAATTTCTATAACAAATAAAAAGATGTTATACTTTTGATTATGTTATTAAGTTAAAGAAGGAATATAAAACTGAGCGTGTTATGAAGGAGTTAAAAAATATGTTCATTGAACAAACTGATAAAACTCCACTTGTGGATTTAAACTTCCTGAGTGGTGAGCTTATACTTTCAGGCAAATCCATACCAATCAACGCTCCAAGAATTTTTGAACCAATTCTGGACTGGGTCAATGAATATGTTAAAAACCCAAAACAGACTTCAAATTTAAGATTAAATCTTGAGTATTTCAATACTGCTTCTTCAATATGGCTGGCAAAGATTGTTAAAGCTCTTGCTGGTATAAATAAACCCGACTGTGTTCTTTTCCTTCATATTTATTTTCCAATTGAGGATTTCGATGATATAGATGATATTAAAGATGATCTGAGCCCTGTTATAGATGTAATCAGCAACGCTACTGTAAGTGTAGGGCTGAAAATCTACGGGACTGACGAAAGCGGAAAAGTACTGAAAGAATCAATGATATTTATTTAAGATCTTTCATCCATTATCATTCCCCCTGAAACATTTTTCTGAGATTTTTGACCTAACTTTATTACGGTAAATTAATTGCATTATGCTATGCACAGAGTATGCTTAGTTTTGCTATCAATCTTTATCGTCATGGATATATTCTCCCAGCCCAGGTCATCAGACAGGCAGCCGGTTGCTGCAGGACGTTTCTATTCGGCAGACAAGGAAACACTGACAAAAGATATCTCGAAGCTTTTTGAGAGTTGCGTGAAAACCACCCGGCATCTCCGGGTAAGGGCAATTATCAGTCCTCATGCCGGTTACATTTATTCCGGAACAGTTGCTGCTTCTGCCTATTCTGCAATTGACAGGAATACAGCTTACAAGAATATCTTTGTGATCGGATCAAGCCATGTGATGGCTTTTGAAGGAGCTTCAGTCTATAATACCGGGGATTTTATTACTCCTCTCGGAAAAGTTACCGTGAATAAGGAAATTGCAAACAATCTGAAGAAGGAAAAGCTTTTCGATTTTCCGGTCAACGCTCATAACCAGGAACACAGTCTTGAAGTCCAGATGCCGTTAATCCAGTATTACTTTAGTAACAATCCGCAGGTCGTTCCCATAATTATAGCCACAAATAACAGTAACAACATCAAGAAGATTGCTGAAATTCTGAGACCCTGGTTCACTCCGGAGAATCTTTTTGTAATAAGCAGCGATTTTTCACACTATCCGTCATACAAAACAGCAAATGAGATTGATAATGCCACAGCCAATGCAATTGTTACAGGCGATCCTAAAACATTCCTGAGCGTGTTGAATAAAAACTCAAACGTAAATGACCCTGGATTATCCACCAGCATGTGCGGATGGACATCCGGCCTTCTACTTCTTTATCTGGCGGAGGACAACACCGATCTTGAATTTAAAAAGGTCGATTACTGCAATTCAGGTGACTCGCGTTATGGCAGCAAGGAAGAAGTGGTTGGCTATAATGCCATAACTCTTTACGAAAAAGATCAGGATAAGCAGCAGACAAAAAACCTTGCAGATGAAATTAAATTCAGCAGCAGGGAAAAGGATCAGCTGATAACCATGGCACGTGATAATATAAAATCACTTTTATATGACAAAAAGAGGATCACTGTCAATAAAGAGACTCTGCCGGAACTATTTAAGAAGCCTTTTGGAGCATTCGTTACATTAAAGATCAACGGATCTCTCAGAGGATGTATTGGCAAGTTCATCTCTTCCGATCCTCTCTATGAAGTTGTCCTGGAATCGTCATACTCTTCTGCATTTGAGGATCCCCGTTTTTCTCCCCTCACAAAAGAGGAACTTCCAAAAACGGATATCGAGATAACCGTCCTTGGACCATTGAAAAAAATAAGCAGCCCGAAAGAGATAGTTCTTGGAAGGCATGGAATTTACATAAAGAAAGATTACCGGTCAGGAACAATGCTGCCCCAGGTTGCTGTTGAAAATAACTGGAGTGTTGATGAGTTCCTGGGTTATACTTCCCGTGATAAGGCCGGGATCGGATGGGACGGCTGGAAAAATGCTGATCTTTACATCTATGAAGGGATAGTACTTGAAGAAAAGAAAAAGTAACTATGTATCATGTCATTGGCACAGGAATTACAATAGTTGTCCTTTATCTTATCAGTTACTTTTTCTACCGCAGTAATATCTATTCTTTACAGTTTCACAGGAGACTCTGGAACTATATCCTGGCATCGGCATTTCTCCTTACAGCACTGGCTGGACTTATACTTGCACTCCAGATCACTTATAAATGGGATATCCCTGTTATTAAAACAATCCTGAAATGGCACGTGGAGATTGGAACCGGATTAACCCTGACAGGGCTTTTTCATTTCTTCTGGCACTTTTCTTACTACATTAAACCATCAGAAAGTCAGGAGGGAAAAAATCCTCCGGATGATTCCACAGTACGGGATCCTGTATCCGGTATAGCAGAAAATCTTTTTATCACAGGATTTATAAGCTCTTCAGTGCAGCTACTTTTACTGAGGGAGATAATGAATATTACTGGCGGTTATGAATTGGTAGCAGGCGCTTTTCTTTGTTCCTGGCTTATAGGTTCAGCCGCCGGATCGGCATTGGCTCCACGCTCATCCTTAACGGACCGGGGCAGGATCAATCTCTATTTTGCATTTGGTCCGCTGGTTTCAATTATGCTGATGTTATTGTTTTCAAGGCTCTTCCTGAATCCGGGAGAGACTCCCTCCTTCCTTGCAGGTATTGTCTTTACTGCTATTGTTCTGATTCCATTCTGTCTGATTTCCGGATTTACATTTATAAAGCTCATCGCTGCAGGTAAAGCAGTTAGTTTAATCCCCGGGAAATCATTTTCAATTGAAACAGGCGGAGGTATTGCTGCAGGAATAATAATTTCTTTGCTAAGCAATGGAACATTAAACACATATCAAAGTCTGTTGCTGATCATCACCCTTGGGATTTCGTATGCTCTTCTTACATTTTATATCGCCCGGAATAATCAAAAACTTGCTTTTAAAACTATTGCTTGCATTGTATCTGTAATCATTATCATTTCTTCACCTGACATTATTTTCCGGCAGTTTTTGCTAAGGGGAATGAAGGTAACGGATACTTTTGATACACCTTACGGCAATATTACAAGGGGAGAATATCACAATGAATCAAGCACTTATTATAATCATAGACTGTTGATTTACAGCAACGATGCAGTTGAGAGTGAAGAAGATATACATTATGCAATGCTTCAGACTGAGTCTCCCGGGAATGTATTGCTGATTTCAGGTCCGATCGGATCGCGCCTGCATGAGATTATAAAATATAATGTTCAAAAAGTGATCTACGTGGAGCGCGATCCGGCAATAACTAAAATTGATAATCCGGGTAACACTTACCGGACAGAGTTGCTCCAGATCGAAAATGAGGATGCTTTTAGTTTTGTTAAGAAGACCTCAGAAAAGTTTGATGCCGTTATTATGCTGCTGCCTCCCCCTTCGTCACTTTCACTTAACAGGTATTATACCCTCGAATTCTTTTCCTCATTAAAAAGCAGGATGAATACAGATGGCGTTTTCTCCTGTTCCCCCGGGATCAATCCCAATTATTTCAATGAGGAATCAGTCAGGCTCTATTCTTCAATTTTCAACAGCCTTAAGGAAGTATTTAAAAATGTTGTTCCGGTAAGTGGCAATAAACTCTATTTTATTGCCTCAGATAGTGAATTATCGACATCAATTTGCCAGCTTGCCCGGGATAAAAATATTAATAATATTTATGTCGGTCCCGATTACCTGTCGGATGACCTCCTGACTTCAAAATCGTCAGAAATTACCTCTCTGATTGATCCGGATATAAGGAAAAACAGTGCAACCCTGCCAATTGCCTGTTTTTACTATCAATCGCTGAATATCAGCAAGAACCTTAATGAGAAGATACCCTCAATAGTTCTCCTTGTATTACTATTCGCACTTTCATTAAAAACTCTAAGTGCCGAAAACAGTATAATGTATTTCAGTGCACTTGCACTTGCAGGATTTGAAATAATTTTGCTGCTGATACTTCAGCTCACAATAGGAAATATGTACCAGATGACAGGTTTGATTTTAGCAGGACTTATGACCGGATTAGCTGTCGGTTCAGGAAGCCGTTTGCATGTTTTTGAGACCAGACCACCAGGAATAAAGGTTTTTCTGTTAATAACTTTCTATGTGCTTTCAGGACTGGCTGCAAAAAAAGTAATGACAATAAATGCTCCGGTTGCTGTTGCCGGATTGCTTATCATTTCAGGATTCATACCGGCTCTGATAACAGGGAGCTTTTTCCGCGATCTGACATCAGGTAGAATCATTAATTCCGAACCTTCATCAGTCTATAGTGCTGATCTGGCAGGATCAGCACTGGGATTTATCGTTTTCTCAGGGGTATCGGTTCCGCTTCTTGGAATAAGCAAATCATTGTTTATTCTTCCTATGTTGATTTTTGCAGGCTTTCTGTATGCAGCAATCAGAATTAAACGTTAGTTTTTTCTTATTTTTGACAATCTCAAATTTCCAATAAATGGAATGCAAAAGCTTTGACAGCAGCAAGCGTGAGTTCATCAGGAAATGTGCAGCTTTGTCTGCCGGAATGTTTTGTCTTCCCGGTACTGAGATCCTTTCAGATCTTACTTCGGAGGAACAACCGGCTTTCAGAAGGGAGGCAATGTTTCAGGAAGAGACTGCGAGAGGGATAATGTGCAGGATCTGCCCTAATGAGTGTGTTCTTAAGGAAGGAGAACTAAGCAAATGCAACAACCGGAAAGTCATTAAATCGAAGCTGTATACTCTTGCATATGGGAATCCATGTTCAGCAAATGTAGATCCTATTGAGAAAAAGCCCTTATATCATTTCCTGCCCGGAACAAGAGCTTACTCTATTGCAACAGCCGGTTGCAACCTCGTTTGTCTTAATTGTCAGAACTGGACAATTTCCCAGACAAGTCCTGACAAAACCAGGAACTATAATTTAATGCCGGATAAAGTTGTTTCGGAATGCATCAGCAAGAGCTGCAATTCGATAGCTTACACATATTCAGAACCAGTGACTTTCTATGAGTATGCATTTGATACAGCCTCACTTGCAAAAAAAGCAGGCATCAAAAATATTTTCAAATCGAATGGATATATTTACCCCGAACCCCTTAAAAAGCTTTGCACTGTGATTGATGCTGCCAATATTGACCTGAAGGCATTTAATGAAAGTACGTATCTGAAATTATCGGGTGGCAAATTACAGCCGGTTCTTGATTCCCTTAAAATCTACAGGGATATGGGTGTATGGCTCGAAATCACAAATTTGATAATCCCAACCTGGACTGATAACCTTGATCAGATAAGAAAGATGTGCAGATGGCTCAGTGAAAACGGATTCAAAAAAGTACCGGTCCACTTCAGCCGGTTCCACCCCACCCACAAGCTTGAACAACTCCCTCCCACTCCCGTTGATATCCTTAACAAGGCTGTTAAGATAGCTGCCGATGAAGGATTGATTTATATATATACTGGCAATGTGCCTGGAAGTGAAGTATCAGATACAAAATGCCCCGGCTGTGGAAGCACCTTGATTGTCCGTCAGGGGTACAATATCGTTGCCAACAATATTAACGTTGGCAGATGTAACAAATGCAACAGGTCTATTGACGGGGTCTGGAGTTAAAAAAAAATTCTTAAAAATCTTATCAAGTATTATCCTATGAACCAGTCTGAAGCCAGGGAACGGATTGAAAAGCTGCGTAAGGAAATTGAAAAGCACAATAGAAGTTATTACGTTTTGAATCAGCCTGTTATCTCAGATTTTGAATTCGATCTGCTTATTAATGAGCTTGAAACCCTCGAGAAGAATTATCCTGAGTTTATTATTGATGAATCTCCGACACAACATGTAGGCAGTGATATATCAAAGGAATTCAGGCAGATTGAACACAAATATCCCATGCTCTCTCTTGGAAATACCTACACTTACGAGGAGCTTCGCGATTTTGACACCCGTGTGTGCAAGTCAGCTTCGGGGACTGTTGAGTATGTAAGTGAGCTTAAATTTGACGGAGCCTCAATAAGCATAACCTATGTCAGGGGAGAAATGTCAACAGCTGTCACAAGAGGCGACGGGACAAAAGGCGATGATGTATCAGCAAATATTAAGACAATAAAGAGCATCCCTGTCAGGATTAATGAAAGGGGAATACCTGACGAATTCATTGTCAGAGGTGAAATACTGATGCCCATGGCTGTTTTTAACCGGTTAAACGAGGAAAGAGCCAAAGACGGACTGAACTTGTTTGCCAATCCGCGCAATGCAGCATCCGGAACACTTAAAATGCTGGATGCTTCTGTAGTAGCAACCAGAAATCTGGATTGCGCTTTTTATTTTCTCCTGGGTGAAGAGCTTCCTTACGATACTCATTATAAGAATCTTATGACTGCCCGGGAATGGGGCTTCAATGTAGCTGACAGTATAAGGATTTGCAAAAGCATTGAAGAGGTAATCAGGTTTATTGATTTTTGGGAAAACAAAAGGGACGAACTTCCTTACGGGACCGATGGTGTGGTAATTAAAGTTAATTCCATCGCTCAGCAGAAAGAACTTGGATCTACAGCCAAATCGCCAAGATGGGCAATTGCTTACAAGTACAAAACAGAACAGGCACTGACCAGATTACTTTCAATATCCTATCAGGTTGGCAGGACAGGCACGGTTACTCCGGTAGCAAACCTTGAACCGGTTCTTCTTGCCGGAACCACTGTAAAGAGGGCTTCTCTTCATAATGCCGACCAGATATTTATTCTGGACCTTTGTCAACTCGATATGGTTTATGTTGAAAAGGGTGGCGAGATCATACCAAAAATTGTTGGTGTGGACTATACCTCCAGAGTTGAAGGAAGCGAACCTGTAAAATTCATTGACACCTGTCCTGAATGCGGTACAGCACTTGTTAAAAATGAAGGGGAAGCAAATCATTTTTGTCCGAATTATTTGCATTGTCCCCCCCAGATAAAAGGTAGGATAGAACATTTCATAAGTCGGAAGGCCATGGATATTGAGGGATTGGGACAAGAGACAGTTGACCTGTTATTCAGCAAAGGACTGATAAAAAATATCGCCGACCTGTACGACCTGCAAACTGAACAACTGATACCTCTTGAAAGGATGGGTGCGAAGTCAGCGGGAAACATCATTTCAAGTATTAAAGGATCTGTTAATGTACCTTATCACCGCGTGCTTTATGCCCTGGGAATCAGACATGTAGGGGAAACTGTAGCAAAAACTCTTGCATCCAGGTTTATTTCGCTCGACGAATTAATGGCTGCTGATGAGGAAATGCTTACAGGAGTCAGGGAAATAGGTCCGAAAATTGCTTCAAGCATCATTTCGTATTTCAGCGATCCGGAAAATTCCGGGATAATCCGCCGGCTCAGATTGACAGGGATTAAACTTTCTGGCGGGATAAAAGATAAAGAGCAGGGAAATGCACTGAAAGGGAAGGTTATTGTAATTTCAGGTGTGTTCACAAAACATACCAGGGACGAATACAAGGAGATAATCGAAAAGAACGGGGGTAAAAACTCATCATCAATTTCCGGTAATACATCATTTATCCTCGCAGGCGATAACATGGGTCCTTCAAAAAAGGAGAAGGCTGAAGAGCTCGGAATTCAGATTCTGAACGAGGCAGAATTTATGAAGATTATTGGTGAAGAATAATGCTTACATTTATAAAAAACTCTTAGGTTTGCACAATGGAATTGTTCAGGAGATTAAGGGTAAGGGCAGGAAGCTCGATACTTTCAGGCAAGCTTGCCAGGTTTAAGAGGAAACCTCATTACACGAACTTTTACCATATCAAAACTATTTGTCTGGTTTGGGATGCATCTAACCCTGAAGATTTCATTATATTAACCAGATTCCAGCAAAAAATGGCAGAACTCAGCAAAGAGGTTACAATATTTGGTTACTATCCTTTGAATGGATTTCCAAATCAATATACCGCAATAAGGCACCTGACTTGCCTGAAAAAGAAAGAAGTTAATTTCTTTTATCTCCCGGTTAACAAGGAATCTGAATCCTTTGTTAAGACCAAATTTGATGTATTGATTGACATCAATTTTAAGAAGCATTTCCCGCTTGTTTATATTACTTCATTGTCTCAGGCTGGTCTGAAAGTAGGCCTTACGTGTGCAAAACCTATAACTTCTCCTTTAGATGTTATGATTTCCATGAAGAGTCCGGTAAATATTGAAAGATTCCTCGAACATGTTCTATTTTATCTTGAAATGATTAATTCCGACACCGCTAAAAAAGCAGTTTAATTATAAGATAATGAAAAAATTCAAAGGGACAGGCGTGGCAATAGTAACGCCATTTAAAAATGACTCAAGCATTGATTTTTCAGCTCTTGGCCGTGTAATTAATCATGTTATCAAAGGAGGCGTTAACTATATTGTTGCCCTGGGAACAACAGGCGAATCAGTAACTCTGACAAAAGATGAAAAAAAAGCAGTGATTTCATATGTTATTGAAACAGTCGATGGAAGAGTGCCCATTATGGCAGGAATCGGAGGCAACAATACCCAGGAGGTTATAAACAGCATCAGGCAGGCTGACCTTACAGGCATTGATGCCCTGCTTTCAGTAACTCCCTACTATAATAAACCAACACAGCGCGGAATTTTCCAGCATTTTAAATCGATAGCTACCTGGAGTCCCGTACCTGTGATAATGTATAATGTCCCCGGAAGGACAGGATGTAATATATCAGCTGATACATGTCTGGAACTTGCCCGTAATTGTGAGAATATTACAGGTGTAAAGGAGGCGTCAGGTGATCTTACCCAGATAATGAAAATTATTAAAGGCAAACCTGAGAACTTTGGAGTCATTTCAGGTGATGATATGCTGACATTACCCGTAGTTGCAACCGGAGGAATAGGAGTCATCTCTGTCCTGGGCAATGCCTTTCCGCAAGCATGCAGTGAACTTGTGAATCATGCACTTAAGGGTAACTTCAGATCAGCACGCGAGATTCAGTTCCGGTATATGGAAATGATTGAACTGTTGTTTACTGAAGGTAATCCTGCAGGAATAAAAGCTATCCTTAGTGTATTAGATATTTGCCAGAATTACCTGAGGCTTCCACTGGTATCCGCCAGCCGGCCTACCATGACAAGAATTCAAAAGGCAATTGAAGAGATCACAAATACCTGATTACCTGGCTGCTCTCGGATCGGCAGGCGCTGATGGCTGATTCAATCCGTGACATTGTTTAAATTTCTTTCCGCTTCCGCAGGGACACGGATCATTTCTTCCAACCTTCTTTTCGACCCGGACGGGTTCCACTTTCTGGTCCTTATCATGGCCGGTTCCACCACCTCCTGTACTGCTATACTGAGAGAAGTCACTCTTGGAAGCTCTGTATTTGCTCATGTCAACCTGCCTGCGCCTTTGAGCTTCTTTCACCTGCTCGGGATCCTGGCTTGGAATATGACCCTTCATCAATGTACTGACAACATCTTTGTTGACTTTTGCAATAATGGTCTTGAACAGTTCGAATGATTCGAACTTGTATATAAGCAAGGGATCCTTCTGTTCATATGTAGCATTCTGAACCGATTGTTTCAGTTCATCCATTTCACGAAGGTGCTCTTTCCATGAATCATCAATAGAAGCAAGAACTACTGTCTTTTCATAAGCTTTTGCCAGTTCCCTGCCCTCCGATTCAGCGGTAGCTTTCAGATTGGTGACAACCTGGAATACTCTGACTCCGTCAGAAATCGGAACCACGACGTTCTCATAAACATGCGACATCCTTTCATACACATCTTTCAGCACCGGATAAGCCTGCTGCGAAATTGTGTCAATTTTCCTTTTGTATGTCTCAAGCACTTTGGAATAGACAGCATTTGTTACCTGTTCAGAGGTTACCTTAATAAAATCCTGCTTAAGTACTGGCGAATCCATTGAGAATGAGCGTATCAGATCAAAATCAAAATTCTCATAATCTCCTTCCTTATGGTAAGCATCTACCAGGTTTTCAGTGACATCAAACATCATATTGGCAACGTCAACTGAAAGCCTTTCACCAAGGAGGGCATGTTTTCTCTTCTTATATATTACCTCTCTCTGGGAATTCATTACATCATCATATTCGAGAAGCCTCTTCCTGATCCCGAAGTTGTTTTCTTCAACCTTCTTCTGGGCCCTTTCAATTGACTTGGTTATCATCGGATGCTGGATCATTTCTCCGTCTTTCAATCCGAGTTTGTCCATTATTCCCGCTATCCTTTCAGAGCCGAATAATCTCATGAGCTCATCCTCGAGGGAAACAAAGAACTGAGAAGAACCCGGGTCGCCCTGACGCCCGGAACGGCCCCGCAGCTGCCTGTCAACACGTCTTGATTCATGCCTTTCAGTGCCAATGATAGCAAGACCTCCGGCCCCACGTACCTCGGGGGTCAGCTTGATATCTGTTCCCCTGCCGGCCATATTTGTCGCAATAGTTATTGTCCCTGTTTTTCCGGCTTCAGCCACAATATCAGCTTCACGCTGATGCAATTTGGCATTAAGTACATTATGTTTCAGCCCTTTCATCTTAAGCATCCTGCTGAGCAATTCCGATATTTCAACGGAAGTTGTTCCTACAAGAACAGGACGGCCGGCTTTATTCAGCTGAACGATCTCATCGATAACTGCGTTGTACTTCTCCCTTTTGGTTTTATATACCAGGTCCTCGCGATCATCTCTGATAACCTTCTGGTTAGTGGGAATAACAACAACGTCGAGCTTATAAATATTCCATAATTCTCCTGCTTCGGTTTCAGCAGTACCGGTCATTCCTGCAAGTTTATGGTACATCCTGAAATAATTCTGAAGGGTTACTGTCGCGTAGGTCTGGGTTGCGTCTTCAACTTTGACGTTTTCCTTTGCCTCAATAGCCTGATGCAATCCGTCAGAATAGCGACGTCCCTCAAGGATACGGCCGGTCTGCTCGTCAACTATCTTGACCTTATTTTCCAATACCACATATTCAATATCCTTATCAAATAGTGTCCATGCCTTAAGAAGCTGAGTCATTGTGTGGACACGTTCTGACTTAACCGCATAGTCCTGAAGCATTTCATCCTTCATCTTAAGCTTTTCCCGGTCGCTGAGGCCAGCCTTCTCCAGATCAGCAATTTTGGAACCCACATCTGGCAGAACAAAGAAACTTGCATCTTCAACAGAGGTGGAAATCAGGTCAAGACCTTTTTCGGTAAGTTCAATGGAGTTAGCTTTTTCATCAATAATGAAATAAAGTTCATCGGTTACCTTGGGCATATCCTTGCTGTTGTTCTGCATATAGAAGTTCTCCGTCTTCTGCAGAAGAGTCCGGTTACCCTCTTCACTCAGGAATTTAATCAGTGCATTATTCTTTGGAAGACCTTTATACGCCCTTAGCAGCAGCTTGCCTCCCTCTTCATTCTTTCCTTCCGAGATGAGCTTTTTAGAATCAGCAAGTATTTGTGTAACAAGTCGTTTTTGGGCGCTGACAAGCTTGTCAACTTTGGGTTTAAGTTCATCGAACTGCTGAGTATCGCTTTTGGCTGTTGGACCTGAAATAATAAGGGGAGTACGGGCATCATCAATAAGTACCGAGTCGACCTCATCAACAATAGCATAGTGATGCTTTCGCTGAACAAGGTCCTCGGGATTGATGGCCATATTATCCCTAAGATAGTCGAAGCCAAATTCATTATTGGTTCCGAAAGTTATATCCGCATTGTAGGCTTTCCGTCTGTCGGCTGAATTTGGCTGATGCTTGTCGATACAATCAACAGTCAGCCCGTGAAATTCGTAGATCGGGCCCATCCATTCCGAATCGCGCTTGGAAAGATAATCGTTAACTGTCACAATGTGAACTCCTCTTCCTGCAAGTGCATTTAAAAACACAGGAAGGGTTGCAACTACTGTTTTACCTTCACCTGTTGCCATCTCAGCAATTTTGCCTTTGTGCAGGGCGACTCCTCCTATAAGCTGAACATCATAGTGGACCATATCCCACACAATTTCATTGCCTCCTGCAATCCACCGGTTGCTCCATAAAGCCTTATCCCCTTTAATAGTTATACTTTCCCTGGTGGCTGAAAGGTCCCTGTCGTACTGACGGGCAGTGACTTCAATCACACTGTTCTCCTTGAACCTTCTGGCAGTCTCCTTAACAATCGCGAAGGCTCGTGGAACAAGCATATCAAGTTTCTTCTCAAGCTTTTCATCAATAAGCTTCTCGATCTTGTCTATTTCATTATAAAATTCTTCTTTCCGGTATACATCCTCTTCTGATTCAGCTTTGTCTTTCAGGGATCTTATTTCCTTCTCATCGGGTTCTATTTCGCCATGTATCTCCTGCTTTATTACAGCAGTGAGGTCCCTGATCTGGTCATTTGAAAGATTTTGAAGCTTAGCATATTCCTGAAGTATTGCAACTTTATAAGGAGTTATTTCCTTTATATCCCTTTCATACTTATTTCCCAGGAAGAAACCAAGTGTCTTATTAATGATATCCATTTACAACTGTTTTACAGATTTTTAAAATATCCCGCAAAATTAGCTTTTTTTCAGATGAGGTACGCATGAAGAGTTTTGAATATGGGGGCTGTAAAAATTTCAGAGGCAGTTACCCTATCTTATAAGATGATATTTAAATGTACTCGTAACCTTTCCATAATTAATTACAATGAAGTATAATCCCGAAGGAAATCCTGAAATGTTCAGTGCAATCATTTTATCGTCTGATGGTTCTTCCCTTAATATACAATTTCCTGTAAAATTATAAACGCTTATTCTGGCCGGCTTGAAGCTGTTATCCTCTTCAAACAAAATGTTTACCAGGCCATTCCCGGGATTTGGATAAACTCTTATTCCGGTCTTATTTATTTCTTCAACATTATCAACCAGGGGATTTATATTCAGATCATCGATTACCCAGCCCCATCCGTAGGAATAAGGATCAGAAAATAATCTGAATCTGATCAACAGCGATTCGCCCTCAGATATTTTGTCTTCAATCCGGGGGTAAAATGTGTGCTCAAGCATCATGGATTCCTTGCCGGCGTAGGATGAGTTTAAAATATTGACACCGCTATTATAGGCTTTTTCCCAGGAAGGTATATATCTGCTGTCGTATCCGTCAGCCAGACCGAACCATGTTTTTCCAAAATCTTTGGATGCTTCAATGATCACATAATCGTAAAAGTCAGAGAATCCATAGAAAGAACCCTCTTCCCCTGGTTCAACAAGGACCAGCTCCCTGAAGGAAATTATCATTCCAGAAGCATCAAAAAGTATCGGATGGCGCAGCACTGAACTGAATTCCAGACTTTTCTCATCCTCTTCGGGACTTTCATAAGGATGTTCTGAATGCAGTGCAGGACTATTGAAACTGGAAGGCTGTGTAATTTCAAAACCAGAATTAAAGAAATCAGCTGATGCATCTGAAAAATCGGTTGAGTAACCGGACACTACCGGCAGAAGAGATTCAATCTTAATGTGATGATATCCCGATTTGGGCGAAAGGGCAGAATTCCGTGCCAAAGCATTGTCAAATGAAATAATCCGGTATTTCAAAGTATCTCCGCCCTTAAGCAGTTCCGGTCCGACATTCAGTTTCAGGCCGTATTCGTTTGTATTCCTTAATGTTAAGCCAGAATATTTTGAAGGTTCACTGTTCACTCTGTATTCCATGTAAACTGTGTCAATCCCGAGATTATCGTCCACGGTTGCTTCAAAAACAACTGAATCAATCTTCTCAAAGTAGTATTCAGGTGGTGTATGGGATATCACAGGCTTTATTGTATCCTGTCCAATAACAACGCTGTAAGGTCCTTTTTCTGCTCTTGATGGAGATCTGTAAAGCCGCGAAAATCCGTCGGCCACAAAGAAATAGTAATCCAGTTTAAGATTATATGAAGGAATCGGGATGAGACTGGAATAATAATCATCGGAAGAAGCTGAGGTCATCATGATTGTATCACCCGACAGAAAATCATCAAAGGAGTACACAAGACCCACCATACTTCTTTCATAAGTGGTATCGGACCTGATGGTCACATTAATGCCAATTTCCGACAGGCTTTCTTCAGTATCTTTTAGCTCTGCATGCAATATTCTTGTATTGATCCATCCAAGGTCGCCCAGTATTGAAAGAGTAAGATTTCCCGGATCATGTATTGCTTCGCCTAGATCAATATAAGGTGTCATCAGGGCGTCTGCCTCTGTTGTTCTTAGTTCATCAAGATGAGAAACGCTGGAACCCGGATCCCAGGTTGGCGGAGAATAAAGCCTTGCACGGTTTCCCGATAAATATCTGCGTGTTATTGGTCCTGCAAAATAGAGTTGTCCGCTAATCAGCTCTTCGTACAGGTTATTGGAATTTTGCCTGAATAATGATGTATCTGTTAATTTCTTTCCTGAAAGATTCTCAACAAACTTGTCGTAAATTATCGGTATTGTTCCTAATCCATAAGACCCTACAGAGCTCTCCGCATTCATGCTGTCAAAAAATCCAAGTCCGTGACATATTTCATGAATCACAACTGTTACCAGGTCATATTTGTCGACAGGTGTTTTCCCATCGGTGCCAAAATACCAATTTGCTGAGCTGTTGAGCACAAGTTCCACATCAGCTTCAAGATCCCCGTTAAGGCCTTTCCCGGCAATTTTTTCAGCTATTGTCACCGGGTAAAAAGCCATTGGCTCAATTGCGTCAATTCCCCATCCGGCAGCAAAGGCGGTAATCGAGGAATTGCCGAGCACGCCTGAACTGGATATCTTACTCCATGACGCTTTGATAGTCATTTTAAGATCTGAAGGAAGTACCGATTCAAGTATCTGCACAGCATATTCAACTGAGCCTTTGGGTTGAGATGAGAAACCAGAATAGAGAACAGTGATCTTTCCCCCTCCTTTTGAATCAGATTTTGTCCTGAAACTTTTAGGAGGAGGAATATAGATCCTGTTTATGCGGTTACCTGCATAACAAATGCCTGTAACAGATTTATTTGAGATAAGCTCCTGTGCTTTAAGATTTAAAACAGGAAATAAGATTATAAAAACGGTAATTATTATACCTTTTTTTCTCATGCAGTAGCCTTTTCTCCTGCTGCCGGGGTCCTTAATCCCATTATATCCCTGTCAAACTGATACATATTGTTTTTCCCCACAAGGCGCACCTTATCAAGTATTGACCTTACCGAAGCTTCCTCTTCAACCTGCTCGGTTACAAACCACTGCAGAAAATTATGAGTATTGAAATCTTTTTCTCCGAGCGACAGAGCAACAATTTCATTTATGCTGGCTGTAATAAACTCTTCATGCTTAAGAACTTCTTTAAAAAGTTCATCAACACCCTTTAATTCCGCTGACGGTTTTTTGAAGGCCGGGATAACAGACTTTCCGCCTCTTTCATTAACATATTTTATAAATTTCAGCATATGTAATCTCTCTTCATCAGCCTGGGCATAAAGCCATCCGGCTACGCCGCCGAAACCGTTGGTTTCGGCCCATGATGCCATTGCAAGATAAAGGTTTGATGAGTATCCTTCTCTTTCTATCTGCCTGTTGCAGATATCTTCTACTTTTTTATTTAACATAATCGTAAAATTTGGTTTGTTTGTATAACAGTGTTTTAATCTTAATGTTCGAAAGGAAAACAATCCTGTTTGAAAACGCAAATATACATCAAAAACTGATTATTTATTACCTCTGCCCGGTAGAAGTAACATGCTCTGTGGCTGTAAGAGTATACCGGGGAAAATGATAAGCCGGTGGGGCTGCTCAGAAATCGCCCGACCCGGCAAAAGTCAGGTAATATCAAGATTAAATGCTTTCCTGAAATCCTTGAGCCCAGGATATTTTGATGAAAGATAATTGTATTTCTGCTCATCGGAATAGAGCATCTCCGTTGTTTCCGTCAGATCGACAACTGTTTCAATTTCAAATTCCCCTGTTTTAAATCTCCTGTTGAGAAAGGTCACAAGTTTCTGTTTATAGTTCTGAACAAAAAGGTCCTTTTGAGCCGCGTTACTCAGGTGTATCCTGATAACCTGATCGTTTTCGAGTTCTGTCCTTACAGATTTAAACATGCTGAGGATTCTCGTACCTTCGCCCTTGAACTGGTCAATATATTCATTCCATGCTTTCTCATAAGAAAGAGGATTGAGCTGCTCTGCCTGAGCCTCTTCATCTGCAGCTTCAGACTCTTCACTTTGTTTTATCTCATCGCGGATCAGTTTCTTTTCTTCAGAGATAATGTTCTTTATTGAAAATGATTTTGAAGGCTTTTCAACAGAGGGGGAGTGTTTTCCGGTATTTATATCATCATTCCTGATTTTCTGATTTTCATGTTCCGCACTCTCCCTGATTATTTCAGATTTTGAAGGAAGGGGAAGTTCCTCTGTTTTCTTTTCACCCTGACTCAGGTCATACTTTTTTTTTTCTGGCACTTCTGAAGGGCCATCGTTTAGTCTGCATAACCTTATCAGGAACAGCTCAACGTGAAGACGGGGATTTTTACTTGTTTTATAAGAGATGTCACAATTGCTTCCCAGTTCAAGGGCTTTGAAAATCATTTCCTCAGGACAATTCCTGGTTTGCTGAAGGTATCTTTGTTTAATAACAGGAGTTGCCTCGAGAAGCCGGAGAGTTACCTCATCCTTGCATACCAGCAGGTCGCGGAGATGGCTGCTCAGACCAGATACAAAATTATGCCCGTCAAATCCCTTTTCCAATATTTCATTAAAAGTCATTAAAACCGATGAAAAATCGCCAAGCAAAGCTCCATCCACTGTTTTGAAGTAGTATTCATAATCGAGAACATTCAGATTTTCAATAACATCCTTATATGTTATTTTTTTTCCGCTCAGGCTTACAATCTGGTCAAAAATGGAAAGTGCATCCCTCAGAGCTCCGTCGGCTTTCTGAGAGATAACATGAAGGGCCTCTTCCTCGGCGCTTATTCCTTCATTTATAGCCACATACATAAGGCGTCCGACAATATCCTCAAGCCTTATCCGGTTAAAATCGAATATCTGGCACCTTGACAGGATTGTCGGAATGATCTTATGCTTCTCAGTCGTGGCAAGTATGAATATCGCATGGGGCGGAGGTTCTTCAAGTGTCTTTAGGAACGCGTTGAATGCTGATGAGGAGAGCATGTGAACCTCATCTATTATATATATGCTGTATTTCCCCACCTGAGGAGGGATCCTGACCTGATCGGTAAGGCTCCTGATGTCATCTACTTTATTATTTGAGGCAGCATCAAGCTCATGTATATTAAAAGACCTGAGAGTATTAAAGGAGAGGCACGATTCGCATTTATCGCAGGCTTCACCGTTTTCTTTCAGGTCACTGCAGTTTATTGTCTTTGCAAAAATCCGGGCGCATGTTGTTTTGCCTACTCCCCTTGGTCCGCAAAAAAGGTACGACTGAGTCAGATGTCCGCTTTTAATAGCTGCTTTAAGAGTATTCGTTATGGAATCCTGACCCACTACCATATCGAATGTAGCCGGCCGGTATTTTCTTGCTGATACAATAAAATTCTCCATAAAAAAAATGATGCCTTTCCCTGTGTTTTTTTGTTACACAAATATAATCAAAAACAATTCCGGAAAAACCTGCTGGTACTTTAACATGATGTTGTGGTAACCATAATAGCCGTTACAAGCTTATCAGATTATGCTTTAATTTTCTTCAATATGTTTTTCTTTAAATAAATTATTGTATTTTTGCGAGCTGAAAATTTAAAATTTAAAAACAATTAATTATTATGTTAAATCAGTACGAAACCGTTTTCATTGCAACTCCCGTTTTATCTGAGAACCAGATGAAGGAAGCGGTACAAAAATTCAAGAAGGTCATCACCGAGAACAGCGGTGAGATTGTTCATGAAGAAAACTGGGGCCTCAAGAAGCTGGCCTATCCAATCCAGAAGAAGTCGACAGGCTTCTACTATCTCATCGAATTCAAAGGAACCGGCGATCTTATTGAAAAGCTCGAGTTACAGTATCGCAGGGATGAAAGAATAATAAGGTTTTTAACCTTCAGGATGGAAAAATTCGCCATCGAATATGCAGAGAAGAAAAGAAAACAAAAAGAATCAGGTAAAACGAAGGAGGAATAAGATATGGCACAGAATGAATCAGAAATAAGATATTTGACTCCGCCAACCGTTGAAGTCAAAAAAAAGAAATACTGCAGGTTTAAAAAGAACAGAATAAAGTATATTGATTATAAGGATCCTGAGTTCCTGAAAAAATTTCTTAACGACCAGGGGAAAATATTGCCGCGCAGATTAACCGGGACATCACTCAAGTATCAGAGGAAAGTGGCTAAAGCGGTCAAAAGAGCCCGTCATATTGCTCTTCTTCCTTATGTTACTGACCTATTAAAATAAGGAGGACTATATTATGCAAATTATATTATTACAGGACGTCAACAAGCTTGGGCAAAAGGACGATATCGTGAATGTTAAGGACGGATATGGAACAAACTTCCTCATTCCGAACGGATATGCAGTAGCAGCAACTTCTTCAGCCAAGAAAATGCATGCTGAAAATCTGAAGCAAAGAGCCCATAAAGAAGAGAAAATCAAAGCTACAGCTCAGGAAACAGCTTCAAAACTTGGTGTTGTTTCTCTTTCGATAGGTGCTAAAACCAGTTCATCGGGTAAAATATTTGGTTCAGTAAATACTATCCAGATTGCAGAAGCACTTAAGGAAAAAGGATTCGATATTGACCGCAAAAACATAACACTTCCTGAAGATCAGATCAAGGAAGTCGGAAAATACAAAGCGATAATTAAACTGCACAGGGAAGTTAAGGTAGATGTTGATTTCGAGATTGTAGCGGAATAATATTCTATTGTTGAAACAGAAAGAGGGTGTTCAAAACTCCCTCTTTTTTTTGCCCCTATCCCGATAGCTATCGGGACCTCTGAAGGGGACTTTTTATTTATCAGTATCTTATTAAAACCCCCTTTAGGGGGTAGGTGGCGATTAATATTCGTCATGGAAATCTTTCCGCCGCTGGTATTTAAGATCTGAAAGCATGGCAGCCTTCACCCTGATTGTGAAGTTCCAGCCTTTCATCGTACCATTGGGAATCCAGTTAAAGGCCATTGTCCAGCAATGCAGGTCGCGTGTTATCCCGATCTGTGTCATGGTTATTTCTTTTTGTGCAAAATCATAGCCGCTGGTATAGGTAACCCCCATTCTCTTTGTCAGATTTACATTACCATTTACTGAAAGGGTCTGATTTATACTTGATTCCAGGTATTGTTTTGAATAGTTGAAATTATAGCTGACCCTCATTGACCATGGTACATCAAAAATAAAATAACCATATTCATCGAACAAACCCTCATTCGGGTCAGGATTTCCTTGTTCAACTGTCCCGTCAGCCTGACGCTGTGGAGGAGCAGCTTGTCCTGTTCCCTGCTGATTTTTATCCTTACCGCCTCTTATAAGCTGGCCGAGGTCAAAATCGAGACTTACAGAAAAATTCGTGAGCCTCAACAGCTTTCCATTCTGGGCAAACGCTGATGTTCCAACCGGACTTCCGGTTGCGGAAAGACCATACAACGAAAAAATACCATTGGCTGATACTCCCATATTATTAAAGAGAGTCGTCCTTAAGCCCATACTTACAGGACTCCAGTTCATCGAATCAGCAAATATATTGTAGGATGTTGATATGCCAAAATTATCAATAATCTTTACTTTAGTCGGTGTGGAGGAGGTGTCATTCTTCTCAAACATTTTTGCTTCAAGAATATTTGTCAGGTTAAAGGAAACTGAACCGTTTCGCTTAGATGATGCAGGTGTTCCATATATATTTCCTTCATAAATCGAGTATTCTCTGGTATTTCCCAGCGTATCCGTCTGAACCGTCCTGTACATATCACTGCTTAGAGCATCGAATGATGGTACATAGTTGAAACTTACCGAAGGTTTCATGACATGACGTATGGTCTGAATTCGTGATTCCGGTTTAAATTTGTACGTTCCGAAAATCTGAGGATTGAAACTGGCACCAATTGATGGATTAATTGCCTGTCCGTATGACAATCCCCTTATTGTATCGGTAACTACACTTGGAACGATCTCATTACGGTCGGCATCAAAGTATTCAGGATCCCACCTCTTCTCATACTTTTGTGTATAGAGAACACCACTATAACTCACCTGTGGCGATATTGAAAAATTCTTAAACGGCCTGAGTTGTATGCTTAAAGGGGCTTCATGCTTGAAACCACTCTGCATATTATTCCATACATCACTGGTAAATAACAGACTGTCATATGTGCTTATACGGTTATCGAGCGAAGCAGAATACTGAATCTGCAGTTCCTGATACCATTTCTTGGAACCGGTGCTATTCTTTCCGTAAAGAGGATAAATTCTGCTCATATTAAAATTGATCTTGGGAAGGTTAAGATCTACAGTCTTATTCTTAACATTCTGGCTGTGATTCATGCTTGCAGAGAGGTTGAAAGGGGTTCCTTCCCACGACTTTGAATAGCTCACACTCGATTGCCTCTGGGTTGTTACATGCTCGGCAACATCATAACTATTGGTTTTGTCATACCCGCTTGAACTAATATTGACGTTTGCTGAAAACACCGATCCGGGTCGTGCTTTGGGATTCTGACTGTAAGCCCAGCCAAGCTTATAATTTGTGCTCTTGCTATAGTCTTCCAAACCCTTGTGCCCTGTAATATTATTTGCATAGCTGAACAGGAAATTCCCGCTGAATTTGTATTTCCTTGCATAATTTGACTGGGCTGTAACCATCCATGTTCCATTGGAATAAATGTTCCCCTTCAGGGAAAGGTCGTAATAATCGCTTATTGCAAAATAATAACCACCATCGGTTAAACTAAATCCCCTATCCTGCTCCTGTCCTATTCTGGGCATGAGAATTCCGGAGGCTGCTTTTTTTGTCTGAATGGGGAAAAATCCAAAAGGGAGCACAGCAGGAAGCGGAATTCCTTCCAAAACCAGATATCCCGGACCGGAAATGATTTTTTGACCCGGGTATATCTTTGCTTTTGGCAGGTTTATATAGAAATGCGGATGTTCGGCATCGCAAGTTGAGTAAGTACTTCTGGAAATATTTGAGGTTCCGTCATCAAGCAGCTTTGTAACCTCACTGTGGAGCACTCCTTCATCCTGCTGAGTGACAATTTTATAAGCTATGGCCTTACGGCTTAAATAATTGTATAAAAGAGAATCAGATTCTATCTCCTGTGATCCCTGTTTAAAAACAGGTGAACCAATTACCTTTCCTGTCGAATCAGTTCTGCCGGCTGCGAATACCGTATTCGCCAGCATATCAAATACAATTGAGTCTGCCTTAATCTCTATATCTCCGTATGTAACCTCTGCCTCGTCAAGCAGAGTGACCCTTTTATTAACCAGATCATTTTTCTTAAGCCCTCTCGATCTGTAAGTAACCTGCCTGTCAATTGCATCAGTAGATATCTTTTTCAGGTTTAGTGAAAGGGTATCGGTTAAAAGCGAGTCCTGCCTTATCAGGTTTGAATCGGGAACCGAAATGTTCTCCTGTGAGAGCGATGAAATAACCGGGACCATCGCAAGGAACACTACAAGTAGCCATTTTTGTTTAAAAAAATACAACTTTAATACTATTTTTGTACAGTTTTTGCGTAACGTCCTGATGTCAGGCGCAAAACTAATTAAAAAAACAGGAACTAAATATGGGTCCAGATTATAAAAACGGCAAAGAACGTACCAATTATATATTTGTATTGAAGTTGCTTTTCATGACAATTCTTTTTGTGGTGATCTCGGCATGGAAGCCCATTGATCAGTCAGAGAAGAAGTGGATTATAGTTATTGATCCCGGACACGGCGGTAGAGATCCGGGAGCTCTCGGCTCGAACGGCAGCAAGGAAAAGAATATTAATCTTGCAATCGCTTTAAAAGCCGGTGAATATCTTGAAATGAACCTTAATAATGTGGAAGTTCTTTATACAAGGAAAACGGATGTATTTGTGGAATTGAGAGACAGACCAGAGTTTGCAAATAAAAACAGAGCCGACTTGTTTATATCCATACATTCAAACTGGATAAGCAAAAGCAGCATTAAAGGGGCAGAAACATGGATAATGGGACCGGCTCAGGATGAACAGAATCTTGAGGTTGCCATGAAGGAGAATGAAGTAATACTTCTTGAAGATGATTTCTCTGAAAAATATGAAGGATTTGATCCAAAATCGCCGGAATCTTATATTATGTTCACAGTAATGCAAAATACTTTCAAGAAACAAAGCACCCTGCTTGCTTCAGGTATCCAGAGTCAGTTTAAAACCCGGGCAGGGAGGATTGACCGTGGCGTAAAACAGGCCGGGTTCTGGGTCCTCTATATGACAACCATGCCAAGTGTTCTCGTCGAGACAGGTTTCATCACGAATGCAGAAGAAGAAAAATACCTGAATTCTAAAGAGGGGCAAGACCTCATAGCATCAGCAATTTACAGGGCCACTCGCGATTATATTAACGAGGTTGATAAAAAGTCTAATATTTCTACCTCAGCTGATAAGGAAAAGTCAGAAGTTACTGATTCCACGATCGGGGAATCAGTTTCAACGGCAGACAAATTGAAATACATGATACAGATCTCCACCACAGCCGAAAGAAAGGCGCTGGTTCCGGAAAATTTTAAAGGTCTGAAAGATGTGGTTGAACTCCCCTCCCAGGATAATTTTAAGTATGCATCAGGAAGTTTTGATGACTATGAGCAGGCTGCAGAATACCGGAAGAAATTATTGACTCTCTATCCCGATGCATTTGTTATTGCAGTAAAGAATGACAAAATATTACCTTTGCAGGAAGCGTTAAACTCAAAAAAATAAAAATTAACCTGCCTCTAAATGAAAAAAATCTCGTCTGAAGTCAAGATTGGAATAACTGTTCTTTTAACAATCATTGTTTTTATCTGGTTATTTAATTTTCTGAAGGGAAAAAATCTTTTCAGCAGCACATCCCATTATTATGCTGTGTATGACAAAGTAGGAGGCCTTGCTGAATCAAGCCCGGTAGAGGTTAACGGATTCAAAGTCGGGGTTGTCCAGTCGGTGAGGTTCCTTGATCCTGAAAGCGGCCGGCTTCTTGTTACCCTGACTGTCGATAAGGGATTTAAACTTCCCAGGAATACGATCGCAGAAATCACATCGGCTTCACTGATTGCCGGTATGAAGATTCAGTTTGTTTATGGAGAAGGACCGGGTACCTACTCAAATGGAGACACAATACCGGGACGGCTTGCGGTGTCGCTAATCACCAGAGTTGAGAATGAGCTTATTCCGATTACAGATAAGGTGACTGAACTAATCACCGTAATTGATTCTGTTGTTACATCGATAAATGAAGTCATGAATCCTGAGTTTACGGCGGACCTAAGGTCAGGGGTCGCCAGCCTCAGCAACACAGCAAAGAGTATTGAGGAGGCTGAACTTAAATCGACACTGCAGAATATTAATGCGTTTACACAGATGCTGGCTGAAAATTCCGGCAGGATGACTTCAGTTTTCAGCAGCCTTGAAACAGTTGCTGACACCCTTGCCGCAGCAGATATTTACAGTTCAGTAAATAATCTTAAGGTCAGCCTTGAAAAAGCAGGTGTGCTGATGGAAAACTTAAACAGCGGTCAGGGAACAGCAGGAAAGCTGATGACAAATGATACGCTCTATCAGAATCTTTCAAACAGTCTGGAGAGCCTGAATCTCCTTCTACTCGATTTAAAGGCCAATCCCAAACGTTATGTTAATTTCTCTGTATTTGGCAAAAAAAATGTCCCGGAAGAATAGGATTTTTGCAAAATTCAGATTATCTTGATCTTATTATATGTTCTGGAAATGATGGCAAAAAACTCCTCGTTTTTATAATCATATGATGAATTTTGATTAATATTTCATAATAAATTGGATTACACCAACAAAACAACTTATATATTTGTATATATCTTATAATCAATTGTTTAAATTAATAAAAAATATTTTTTCTTATAAGTTACTGATGGCTAAAACCATATACTATTTTTTTAAAAACCAAGCGAAAAAAATTTTTTTTTTAAGTTTTTTTTTTACAAATATTGCTGTCTGAATCAGCTTTAGTTAAAACCCCAGAACTAATAACAAGTAATTTTCATGAATAAAACGCACAATGATGTCTGGAATAATTGTCTGCAGATAATAAAAGACATTATTCCATCCGTCAGTTTCAAGACCTGGTTTGAACCCATTATTCCCTTAAAACTCGAAAATAATATTTTGACTATTCAGGTTCCAAGTCCGTTTTTTTATGAATACCTCGAAGAGCAATATATTGATATCCTCCGTAAAACACTCAGGCGTGAAATTGGTGCAGATGCCAAACTGGAGTACAACGTGGTACTTGAAAATGCCAATTACTCCGATGGGAAACCTTACACCGTAAGATATCCCTCCAGGAACAAGACAGATCTTCACAATAAGCCTGTACAGGTCCCTTTTGATGCTACACAGCCCTCAATAAAAAATCCTTTTGTAATTCCCGGAATAAAAAAAGTGCATTTTGACCCCAAGCTGAATCCTGATTACAATTTCAGCAATTACGTGGAGGGTGAATGCAACAGGCTTGCAAGATCCGCAGGAATTGCTGTAGGCAATAACCCCGGAGGCACTGCTTTCAACCCTCTTATGATTTATGGCGATTCGGGGCTGGGGAAAACACACCTCGCACAGGCCATAGGAATACTTGTCAAGGAAAAACATCCTGATAAGGTTGTTCTGTACGTAAATGCAAATAAATTCCAGACGCAGTTTGTTGAATCTGTGAGGAACAACAACAAAAATGATTTCCTGCATTTTTATCAGATGATTGATGTTCTGATCCTTGATGATGTCCATGAATTCGCAGGCAAGGAAAAAACGCAGGACACTTTCTTTCACATCTTCAATCATATACATCAATCGGGAAAACAACTGATCCTTACCTGCGACAGGCCTCCGGTGGAGCTTCAGGGAATGGAACAAAGGCTTCTGTCGAGGTTTAAATGGGGCTTGCAGGCCGATCTTCAGAGGCCTGATTATGAAACCCGGCTCGCAATACTTAAGAAAAAAGCCTATAATGACGGGATTGAATTGCCTGATGAAATATTCGAATACCTGGCTGCCAATATATCCAATAATATAAGGGAACTTGAAGCTGTCCTTATCTCACTCTATGCACAATCAACCCTTAACCGGAAAGAGATCACTCTCGATCTTGCTCAGCTGATGGTTGAAAAACTGGTTAGCACATCACGTCGTGAAATTACTATTGAATATATTCAGAAGATTGTATGCGACTATTACAAGATCCCGATCGATCTTATTCAGGGGAAAACCAGAAAAAGAGAAATAGTTCAGGCAAGGCAGGTTTCAATGTATTTTTCAAAGAGCCTTACAAAAGCTTCTCTTGCCAGTATTGGCTCCCATATCGGAGGCAAGGATCACGCTACAGTCCTTCATGCATGTAAAACTGTCAACAACCTTATTGACACCGATAAACATTTCAGGAATCAGATCAACGAAATTGAAAAGAAACTGAAAGTGTGAGTACGTTCACCTCTTTCCTCTGAAATTCTTACTGTCTATATCCTTAACGCACCTGAATCCAACGGTCGCATTTCTGTCAAATCCAGGAGAAACGAGAAGCATTATCTGAGTTTTGTCGAGAGGTTGCGGACCTCCCTGAATATACCACCAGCTTGAGTCGGGCTGATAGTAACTTCCTCCCCTGATCACAACAAAATAATAAGATCCGTTAAAGTACATGTCATTGGTCATCTGCCATATGTTGCCAACCATGTCAATTGCTCCGTAAGGGCTGGCTCCTTTTGAGAAAGCATCCACAGGAGTTGGTTTGTTAAAGGCATTATTGCACAAAGTGCCATGAAATTCATTTCCCCACGGCCATTTCCTTTTGTCTGTACCCTGGGCAGCAAGCTGCCATTCAGCCTGGGTAGGTAGTCTCTTCCCTGCCCATTTTGCGTAAGCCCTCATATCTTCGGTGCTCACATAAACAACCGGGTATCTTTCCTGACCCTGTTTATATATGTCCATTTCCCAGTTCCTCAGATATCGTGTTGTATCAAAGGGCCGGTATCCTGTGCTTTGAAGAAATTCATAATACTGGGCATTAGTCACCGGATATTTATCGATCAGAAAACTATCAACCTTTACCGCTATGCCGCTGACCCCGGGATATGGCATAAAGTCTTCTGCTGTTGTAACTTCATATGAAAACTCAGTCCCGGGCACAAGGATCATATCAGGTGCAATACCAGTTGCTCTTGTTGTAGGAACCACCTTAGTTACCAGCCATGGCTTTCCGCCTTTGACCTGAAGAATATTCTCGTCGAGAAGTTGTTTATTTTCAATAAGCTGAACTACAATTTTCCCTTCAAAATAGCCAAAAATGTCCTTTATTCTTAAAATTGTGTCATTTAATTCCTTAAACTCCTTGAAATCTGTCTTATATGAAGGATTCCCTTTCCAAATTATGATTTTATTCTTAACCGGAGCCTTAATATAAATTGAATCGCCTTTAACTTCAGTTTTAAGCAGAATTGGGAATTCTGCAATACAATCGACCGATCCTTCCCTTCGCGTGCCGGCATAAGAAGAAGACCATCCTTCCGCTTCTGCTGAAGCATAAGCAATCCCGTTTTCCGTAACCGGAACAATGATTTCATGATTCCATAGGGAAACATAATGTTTCGCGTTTATACTATCTATTTTAAATAATCTGCCTTCAAACCCTTCATATCTCATATTTAAAACAGTATATATTGTTTTCTGCCCCGAAGTCCATTTGTTTACAAAGACATTATCGGCAACCGTCTCAATCAAAGGGGTCCAGTTTTTGTCGAGAAACGCATCATTGTTTTGCCTCAGGGTGAAGGTAGTCTTTGCAAGATATTCAAGATCAGCTCTGTAATCATCGTCTCTACCACCAGGACGGAACATATTCAATTCTGTACCATAACCATTGAAGAAGGCTATTGCCAGCTCCCTGTGAATGAGATCCTCTCCGACATCACAAACCCTGAAGATCGAAAAATCAGGTTTTATCAATTTGTTAAGGTTCAGTTCCGGGCTCAAGAATATAGCATTGTGAACCCGCCCTGAAATTATTCCCGGCATATCCCTGGTTATCGCCATCCCTTCCGAATACATTACAACACCTTTCCTGACACTGTCGGCTGCAGCCTGCAATTCAAAGCTTGAACTTCCCTTTGTGTCCAGCACAACACCATCGGCTTCTGTTTCTTTGATAAGCCGGGCCATCCCGCTATAATGACTCTCTTTTCTGGTACTGTTGTCCCAGGGATTATAAGCAATAAAAAATTTCGAATTACTCTGTTTCAACAGACGGCTGAAATTCCTGAGCTGGGGGGTTCCTCCCGGAAGGTCGCTGTAAAGATCCCACTGATTGCGCTGATCAAGGCCAAGACGTGGCCATGTGGGCCATATTCCGTATACATCAATATTGCCGAAAAGTTCATTCCCCTTCCTGAGCAAATCAGGGAAAGTGTACTTCCCGGTTGTCCTGTCAAAAAACTCCCTGTCCCAGGCCATCTGTAATATAATAAGATAACTGTTCTTAATCCAGGCAAGATCGGGCCTCTCATACAGCGAATTATCAAATTTTTCAATATCGTATAAGTATCTGTCTCTGAACATCAAGCGTAAACCATTCTGCCACTCTCCTTTAAAAACATCTGCATACATTTTATAACTGACCCTGGCTCCCGGCGGAAGAAGAGTCTGATACCTCTGCCTGATCCCTTTTTCAGTCTGCTGACGCCTGGCTAAAGCACAAACCGAATACCCGTCTTTAACAGCAAAAGAAGAATAACCCAATTCCCATGCGTTATCGGGCAGGATTACCCTGACAGGCCTGTATCCCGGACGAAACAAAAAGGCTCTTGCCAGATCCCATGGCCCTCTCCCGGTTATATTAACAGATTCATTATCAATATCAAAAGGAACGACGTTGCTTAAGGAAACAGTATCAGGGGAAAAATTTTCAAATTCAATATCACATGCCCATCCCAGATTTGCTGAACCGGCATTTTCAATTGTCAGTCTGACCTTGTTTTCAAATGTCAGTAAATAAGCATTGGCAGTCTTTTCAGCAGGAACATCCCCGGATGTAAACATTTTTTCATCAAGCAGGAAACTTAAAACCGGTTTTTTGCGTTTACTAACAAGATTTGTATTGTCAGACAGAGTAATACTATCAGTTTTAAGCCCTGCCTGATCTGAAAAATGTACTATGGAAAGTGATTGTGATCTTACCGTTAGTGGAGTTAATAGAATATAAGAAGCAATGACAATCCGGATAATAATTTTGAGAAATATCATTTAAGAGAGATTTGAAATAAGTAAATAAAATAAACCGCAATTTATAATTTACAAAAGACTAATAAAATTGTTTTTGTAAAGTATTCAGGAAATAGCTCAAAATATGGAACTCCTTAAAAAAATATTAAAACTTCTCCTTATTATTCCGCTTATTTTCATTTTAACTGCCGGTTGTGCATCTTCCAAAAAGAATCCGTATTATGAGAAAAGGATGAAAGCTTCCAGAACCAACACCAAGCAGCTGGGAAGGAACAAGTACTACTTTTCGAATGATTACCAGAAAAAGCTTGCTAAAAGTTACAAAAGGAAATAACTCTGGGAGAAATTATTCATCGCACAGGAAGCTCTGACCATCAAAGGCAAGCATTATTTCAGGAGGTAATGTTGCTGTTATCTCTTTATGCAGGCCCATCTGGTGGCTGATATGGGTAATAAAAGCTTTTCTGGGGGATACTTCTCTGACAACATCAATTGCTTCCCTGAGACTGAAATGAGAAATGTGCTTTTCTTTTCTTAAAGCATTTATAACAAAATACTTAACACCAAATAATTTTTCTTTAGTCTCCTCAGGAATATAGTTTGCATCTGTAATATATGCGAAATCCCCTATCCTGAATCCATAAACCGGAAGTCGGTAGTGGAATACTCTCAACGGAATCAGGTTTATACCCTTTATTGTGAACACATAATCATTAACAGGATTCAGTCTCATTTTAGGAACCCCCGGATACTGGTATTCCGCAAATACGTATGAATATTCCTTTCGTACAGCTTTCTGAACCCTTTCCTCTGCAAATATGTCTATAGCATCCTGACTTTTATAGTTGAAGGCCCTGACGTCATCCATCCCTGAAATATGGTCTTTATGCTCGTGCGTCAGAATTATTGCATCGAGCCGTTTCACATTCTCCCTGAGCATCTGCTGGCGAAAATCAGGACCTGCATCAATTACAAGAATGGTTTCATCAATCTCAATAAGAACTGAAGTTCTGAGCCTTTTATCTCTATAATCATCAGATAAACATGTTTTACAGTCGCAGGCAATTACCGGAACCCCCTGAGAAGTACCTGTGCCAAGAAACGTAATTTTCACATTAATATAATTTCAAAGCAAACCTAAATTAAAATTCCTTAACAGACAACATGCATTACTAATTTCGCATCTTATTAATTAAGGTTGCTTCATATTTATTAATTTTACAATACAAAACCAGATATGGCGACGGGGAAAATTTATATGATACCAGTGACTTTGGGGGATGATGATTATCGCAAAGTTATACCTGAAAAGGTTCTTGCTATAATCAGATCGCTGCGGCTCTTTGCAGTCGAGGATTTAAGAAGTTCGCGAAGATATCTGAAGTTAATCGACAAGGATTTCCCTGTTAATGAGACGACTTTCCAGGAATTGAACGAGCATACTACTGAATCGGAGATCGGCCATTATCTTGATCCGGTATTTAAAGGATCAGATATGGGAATTATGAGCGAAGCAGGCCTTCCTGGCATTGCAGACCCCGGAGCAATGCTTGTTTCACTTGCTCACAGGAAAAAGATCAGGGTGATTCCGCTATCCGGACCATCATCAATAGTGATGGCCCTCATCTCATCAGGGCTGAACGGACAGAATTTCACTTTTAACGGCTATCTGCCGGTCAAGCCTGCTGAGAGGGTTTCGAAACTCAGAGAACTCGAAAGAAAATCACATGACGGCTTTGCCCAGATTTTCATGGAGACTCCCTATCGTAACCAAAGAATGCTTGATTCTATACTTGCTACCTGCAGTAATGACACTCAGCTTTGTCTTGCCGTGAATATTACACTTCCTGATGAATTTATAAGAACCATGAGAGTTGCTGATTGGAAGAAGAATATACCGCAGATAAACGACCGGATGGCTGTCTTTATCCTTCAATAAGTGTTTTCCCTCAAAAATCGATCCTGTTAGTTTTCACCAATAATACTAACACGATAAACGATGATTGTTCTCGGTGGAATTTTTTTCCCGTCACCAACCAGACCATAAGCAAGAAAGGGTGGTAAAATGAACTCTGCTTTACCACCGGGTTTTAAAAGCCTTAACCCCTCATTCAGCCCTGGTTCAATATCAGTCTTTCCAAGAATGACCTCTTTCGGGCCTAGGTCAGATGAAGAATAACATACTGTTCCGTCAAGCAAGGAACATTCATAATTCAGTACTATTCTGTCGAAATCCTTCAGGTATCTTCCAGTACCTTCATTTTCAACCAAATACCATAGTCCTGTCTCCGATTCTTTCATCGGAAGATTCTTTCTTTCAATATAATTTTCAATGATTTCCCTGTCTTTCTGGACGAGATATCTGTTAAGATCGGCCATTTCATCTTTCCCTGGCTTAACTGTAGCGACGCCGGGAACCTTATCACTCCGGCATGAAACGAAAGAAAATAAAAAGATCAATGATACTGTTATTCCTGTTCTCATATCTTAAAACCGGACTTCAATAGTTCCGCATTGTCTTCCAGCACTTTCAGAAAATAGTTTACAGTATTGTCAAGGGAATCATAGTATTCTCCGCCTGAAGCATTACGATGACCTCCCCCTGAGAAATATTTCGATGCGAATTCATTAACCGGAAAGTTCCCTTTTGAACGAAAGGAGAGCTTAACGAAATTCTCCTTCTCTATAAAAAGCACTGCAAAATTTATCCCTTTAATCGATAAAGGAAGATTTACAAATCCTTCAGTATCCCCTTTCACATGGTTAAATTCCAGAAGGTCCTTTTTTGTCAGGCAGATATAGGCAGTATTATAATCTTCCAAAACAGTCATTCTCTGATACAGGGAGAATCCAAGAAGTTTCATCCTTGCAGCGGAGAAGTTGTTATATACAACATCAATTATTCTTTCTTTTTCAATCCCTGATTCGATCAGGTCAGCTGCAATCCTGAAAGTCCTGCCCGTATAAGCACCATGTTCAAAGTTCCCGGTATCGGTTAATATCCCGACATATATGGCTTCTGAGTAGGATTTGCCGGTAAAGGGCGCCCCGTTTAATATAGTTATGATTTCATGAACAAGTTCTGATGTGGAACACATTGTTGGATCAGAAATAAGAAGTTTGGCCATATTATGAGGTCCGAGGTGATGATCAATTATGATCCTTACCGCAGATGATTCCATAACATATTTTTCAGCTTCTCCAAGACGGTTAGGCTGATTGAAATCAACCATTATTATCAGGTCGGCTGATTCAATCAGACAGATGCATTTCTCCCTGCTCCTGGTAAATATCTTAATTTTACTGCTCCCATCCATCCATCTGAGAAACTCCTGAAGGTTATTAGGGCACATCATGTCTACTTTCTTCCCTTTACTGGTAAGATATTGGAAAAGGGCCAGCTGAGAACCTATGGCATCACCGTCAGGATTGATATGACTTATGATTAATATTCTGTCAGATGAATCCAGATGTTCCGATAATTCTTTTGTATATTTGGACAGGTCAATCACTTTTATTGCTGTTAAATCAAGTTGTTAAAGATAAAAAATAATCCTTTAGACCGTAACTGATTAAGGAATATCACAAAAACAGAAATATGAACGGAAATTTCACATTTTCAATTATAAAACCCAATGCCACAAGGACTGGCAAGACAGGGCCGATTTTATCAATGATAAATGAGGGAGGATTTATTCTTTCGGCCATAAAAATGGTGAGTATGACAATCCATCAGGCACAGTCGTTTTATGAGGTACATACCGGAAAACCATTTTTTGAGGAGCTTATTGAGTTTATGACAAGCGGTCCGGTGGTGGTGATGATACTTAAACATGAAAATGCAGTTGAAGAATTTCGAAAGCTTATCGGGGCAACCGATCCAAATAAAGCAGAACAGGGCACCATCAGGAAAACCTTTGCCGTTTCATTGAAAATGAATGCCATACATGGTTCCGACAGCGATGAAAACGCTGCACGTGAAGCTAATTTTTTCTTTTCAGAAATTGAGAGATACTGAAAGAACCCACCACATCTTCCGGGCTCTCATACCTTACACCCTTCCATCTTAACCTTATACTGTATTGCAGAAAGATTAATATTGTTAGATTTGCAGAATTTTTAATCATTCTATGAGATCTGATTTAACCGGAGATTTTGCTGAAAAGAAAACCCTGGAAAAATATTCCTCGGCTTTTACGCTTTCGGATATGGAGATATTTATATTTCCACAGCTTTTTTACCCCCTCGTCCTTGCTAATATAATGTCACCTATAATATGGAAATGGCGCGATGATCCATGGTTCAGGGAAATTGAAAAGAAGAGCTTTACATACAAGGCAAACAGGATAAAACAATACATTATCCAGAACTATAATTTCAATCTCGATCTTTCCACATGGGGACTTACTACAAAGGCCCGGGAAATAAACAGGTTCAGCGATTTTTTCGACATGGAGATTTTAAGGCAGTCAAATGCGCTATTTGGATATGAGGGCGACAAATACTATTTTGATATTGATATCCGGAAACATTTTGGACTGGACAAATACACCACCGATGTAATTCCTTACTGGAAGACCGAAACTGTAGAAGCCATGACAGCTTTCAGATATAAGGAGAATTTTTCAACCGGTGCCGGTGAATGTGTTTCCCTTTCAGCTCTTTACGCCGCCGCGATGTTTGTTATCGGCCGGATTTCCCTCGACAAGATTTTCCTGATTGCTACTCCTCTTCATTCTCAGAACTTTATTACTGAGAAAGATGGCCTTATTACCAATAACAGAAGAATTGTTACCAGGAACATGTGGTATAACGGCACATCTCTGTCAGAAAAAGCAAGAAGGGCCCTCGAAAATGAACGTGTCACTATTGTTTCCCATATATCAGGTTTTATACACACTATTTATGAGGAAGCAACAATAAGCAAAGATGCCTACAAACTCTTCTCGGTACGACTAAAGGAATTCCTGACCGCTGAACTCTCAGACGTTATTTTCGTAAACTTTCTGCGCTTCAAATCAAAATACAAAACCTTGTTCCAATACCGTTGCGAATGTTCGGGCAAACAAAGATTTATAAGCCTTGAAAAAATGTTCGAATATGAACATACCAGTAAATATAGTGTATCGTGCGAGACAAGGGATCTGCTTGTTAATGAGATAGAAGGAGATGAATTCCATCTCAGCCCCCTCCCGGGTAAAATCATGCTGAATGAAATTGAGCATATTATAAGGCATGGAAAGGGGAAAAAACCGGATGAGTTCAGGGAGGAATTTAAAAATTCAGCCGGTGAAATTTTCAGTGACGTAATTGATGAAATGTTCCGTGACCTCCATGATTTCACTTTTACCGATCCTAAAATTCCTGCTGACAATAAGAAATTTACCAGCACTTCTATCCCGGTTTTCTCTGCAGAAGATTCCCGGGAAGAAATAATTGAAATCATTTCAGGTCTTGCCGAAAAATCTGAAACTGCATTGCTGACACTCTATGTCTACAGGCAAATGGATAAGATCAGCTGGCTCCCGTTTGTCAAAGCTGCAATTGAAAGAAATCCTGTTTGTTTTACGGATCTGAATGGCAAATCGGTTATGGAAGTATTTAAAATCCTTGGGGCTTTGCCTGATGAATCAATTTATGATGGAAGGCGTCTGGCTCTGCCTGACGAAGTATGGAATTTTAAAAGAGGAGACGGTATTGAGAAAGCCCTTTTACTGGCTGATTTCATAGTGCAAAAGGAAACCGGTACCCCTGTACTTATTGAAATTGCAGAGCAAAATGTAAAATTAAGGTATAAAGATGAAGATTTTTTATTCACATCATCAAAACTGCTCACCAAATCAATATTGATCTCGGGTTCTGATTACTCGATCAGGGATCTATCTTAAAACTATATCTTTAATTACCTCTTTACCCGCCTTTTCATTAAGTCTCTCGCGAAGTGCTTCCTTGAGCATCATCAGCTCATTCCTCGCTACAGAGGAGTTAAGCTGAACATAAAGTATCTGATCCCTGATATATACTTTTGAAGTTCTTGTGGAAATGGCCTTCCCCACAATCTCATCCCACGAATTGATAAGATTCACCTCCGTCAGTTTGCCTTCGAGATTCATTTCCCTGACATAGTCTTTTATAGCTTCAGCAAGGGATATTGTTTTACTGCGTCTCATGCTTCTTTGCTGCCGTTTTGAATTATCTCATCAATGCCCGATTCTCCAATCCTGAAAAGCTTGTAATCAGTATCAAGATCATTCAGAATTTCATGAAGCCTCTCCTGATGTGTGTCAGTTATAAAAATCTGCCCGAAGCGATGATTACCTACCAGCCTGATGATCTGAGCGACCCGTTCAGCATCAAACTTATCAAAAATATCATCAAGCAGCAGGATGGGTGAATAGCCGGCTTTGCTTTTTATATATTCGAATTTAGCCAGCTTGAGGGCGACCAGGTATGATTTCTGCTGACCCTGCGACCCGAGCGATCGTACCGGATAACCATCCATCTCAAAAAGCAGGTCATCCTTGTGAATTCCTGCTGTGGTATACTCGAGCGATCTGTCTTTTGACAGGCTTTTTTTAAGCAGATCACCAAAGACTCCATCGTTGAGGTGAGAAAAGTATTTAAGCCTGACCTTTTCTTTTTGGTTTGTTACCAATGAGTAGTACTCCCTGAAAACAGGAATCAGTTCATCAATAAGCCTTTCTCTTTCAGCCCAGGCAAACATGCCATATCTGACAAGCTGGGAATCCCATACTGAAAGCATTTCTTCGTCAAAATTATTCAAGGAGCCGAAATCCCTCAGTAGCCTGTTCCTCTGCTGCAATGCCTTGTTGTAGTTCAGGACCGATTCAAGGTATTCAGAATTATACTGACTTATAATTTTATTCATGAACTTTCTTCTTTCATCGCTTCCTTCGCTTATAATAGCATTGTCTGCCGGCGAGATCATTACCACAGGGTACCTACCGACATGATCAGAAAGCCTTTCATATTCCTTGCCGTTCCGTTTCAGAACCTTTTGCCTGTGCTTATGGAATGAACAAAAAATATTATCCTCTTCCCCACCCTTGACAAATAATCCCTGAATTATGAAAAAGTCCTCTTCATGCCTAATACTTACACTGTCAATATTATTAAAGAAGCTTTTTGTCAGTGACAGATAATGAACAGCATCGAGGATGTTGGTTTTGCCGACACCATTGTTGCCAACGATGCAGTTGATCCTGGGTGAAAATTCAAGGTCGGCCTGGCTGTAGTTTTTGAAATTTGTGAGAGAAAGTCTTTTAAGGTGCATATTGGGGTTCAATGGTTCAAGGTTCAAGGTTCAAGGTTCAAGGTTCAAGGTTCAAGGTTCAAGGTTCAAGGTTCAAGGTTCAAGGTTCAAGGTTCAAGGTTCAAGGTTCAAGGGTTCAAGGGTCAGTGGTTGGAATTTGTGCTTAAGGATTATAGGTTATTTAGTTTGCACAAAGTTAAAAAAAAGAAACAGCCAGCGAAGCACTTATTTTAAATATTTGAATATAAATGTATTACATCTAACAATCTTTATTTCCTTTTTTTTATCTTATTGTTTCAGAATTATTTTAAAAGCACTACTTTTGCGAAGTTAATTTTTCAAGTGTTTTAAGCATAAACTGTTATGGCAAAGACTAAGAAAGAAGATAATCCGCAGGGTATAAAGAACGTAGAGCAGACATTGACCAATACTGAACAATTCCTGGAAGAGAACTATAAACCGCTTTTGATTGTTCTGGGTGTTTTGGTTGTCCTGGTAGGATTATTCTGGCTGGGGAAAATGTACATAGGTAAAAAGAATGATGAAGCCCAGTCTCAGATGTACCAGGCTCAGAAATATCTTGAACTGG
The DNA here is from genome assembly GCA_963702415.1 of uncultured Bacteroidales bacterium. Classification (GTDB taxonomy): domain Bacteria; phylum Bacteroidota; class Bacteroidia; order Bacteroidales; family VadinHA17; genus LD21. Next base: position 60,206 of record CAVPCP010000003.1, read on the forward strand.
ATTCAATCAGCCTTGCATTGAATGGTGATGGCAATTACCTTGGATTTCTTGATATAGCAAAAGAGTATAAATTTACCAGTGCCGGCAATCTTGCGAAATACGGAGCCGGAATATGCTATCTCCATCTTGGGAACTATGAGGAAGCAATTGATTTCCTTAAAAAATATTCTAAGAAAGATAAAGTTATAGGTTCAATAGCCATAGGTGCAACAGGCGATGCATATGTTGAACTGGGGGATGTTGAGAAAGGGATTTCTCAGTATCTTGAAGCAGCCAGATTTGCCGAAAATTCATTTAACACTCCATTATTCCTGATGAAGGCAGCCGAGCTTTATGAAATGAACGGTAAATACTCAGATGCCCTAAAACTGTATCAGCAGATAAAAGATGAATATCCCGGTAGCACCGAAGGTTCATCCATTGAAAAATATATCGCAAGGGCAAAACTCCTGTCTAAATAAATGAGCACTTCCGATCTGTCAGAATATGATGCTGCATCAGTTCCCGATGCCGGAAAAATGAGGTTTGGTATAGTAGTCTCTGACTGGAACCGGGAAATCACGCATGCCTTGCTTGAAGGGAGTATAAATACACTTAAAAAACACGGTGCCAAAGAAAACCATATCGTTATAAGGCATGTACCTGGTAGTTTTGAGCTTACCCTTGGGGCACAGTTTCTTGCAGAATATGACGACCTGGATGCTGTTATTTGCCTGGGTTGCGTAATTCAGGGAGAGACACCGCATTTTAACTACATCTGTCAGAGTGTTACCCAGGGAATCACCCAGCTAAATCTCGAATACAATATCCCGTTTATTTTTGGTGTACTGACAACACTTAATACTGAACAGGCACTTGAAAGGGCTGGAGGTAAGCTTGGTAACAAGGGCGATGAAGCAGCTGTGACGGCAATAAAGATGGCGGCTCTGCAGCGTGAGATGGAATAAACAGCCGGGTAACCTACCTCTGACACAAAGACCGGTAGGGACAATAACCACATTTATTGAGATTTTTTGTCATTCTGAAAGGTTCTGCCGGATCGAAGATTAACGCTATCACTTCCCGTAAACCTCCTAAAAATGCCTCTCTTACTGTCCGATAATCATTCAGAATAAAATCACTGTTTTTTTCTTCCTTAATTCTAAGGGTATCTGAGAATTTATCGGCAGATAATTCCTTCACTTTATAGATTGATGGTCTGACAATGGACATTTCATTGCCAACTAACCAGGCTTCACAATATAGCAGTGTCTGTAACCACCCATCCAGCTCTTTTTTCCGGTCGTCGGCGAAAAGATCACTTATCGAATTAATTCTTTCTGTTGTTTCTCCTGTCTTGTAATCCACAATTCTTGTGGTGTCTGAAAGTCGGTCTATCCTGTCAACTTTACCTCCAGTCCTGATTATTCTGTTTTCTCCGTTGCCTTCAAACGAAAGTCTGAAATGAAATGATTCTTCAAGTCCGGTTACAGTAAAAGGGGCAAGGGCTTTATCAGACTGCAAAATTTTCATGAAATATACAAGCAGAATATCCCGGATTATAATATCATTACCACTCATGGTCCTGTTCATATCTGAGTTATAATGCTCATTTATTGCACGATCGATAATATTCAAAAGCCCGCTTTCATCTTTGACCAGCGAATCAATTAAAACGGCAGACACCTCGCTGTTAATCAACCCTTCATAGATCTTTTTCATAATCATGTGAAGTATCTGCCCAAAAACTGCGTGATCAATTTCAGCTGACATTATCTCAGGTTCTTTCAGTCTGTTTACATACCTGTAGTAAAATCTCATCCGGCAATTCAACCAGGTGTTAATTGCAGTAGGTGATAATAAGGCTTTGCTTTCAGGATCAATATAGAGAGAATGCAGCCTTTTTATATGGTTCTCATTTTTTATGACCTCAGATCCTATTGATACCGGAGTCCTTATATCAAAGCTTATGTTCAAAACTTCAGGTTTAATGATCTGTTCGTATTTCATCTGGGTAAGAAATCTGCTGATCTCTCCTGTCCTGAGGCCATTTGAATCCGAGTTGTAAATAAAGGTTATATTTTCAGCCCTGTGAAGCAACCGGTAAAAATGATACGCATAAACTGACTCTTTATGATTGTTTACCGGCAGCCCGAAAGCCTCCCTGATACTGAACGGGATAAATGATGATCCTGAAGTAACTGAAGGCAGAATTCCTTCATTTACCGAAAGCATTATAATGTTCCTGAAATCGAGAGCCCTGGTTTCAAGAAAACCCATAATCTGAATTCCTGACAGTGGTTCGCCTGAAAATGGAACTGATTGGTTCTTAAGGATTTTATCCAGGATCCTCATATAGGTCTCATTTTTAAAACTGACATCCGACGTGCTAATGATTGTTTCAAGCCTGTTAACTGAAAGAAGCACAGAATAGATAAACTCGTTTACCAGTTTTTTCTGGGTAAGCTGATCCTTCACAGTACCATCTTCATTTACATCACTTACAGGCACCACTGACAGGATATCCCTCAGGTATTGTGAAAGCTGGCCGGGATTATCTGCTTTCCTGAATATAGTCTTGAGAATTCCGGACCTGCAAAGAAATGAGGATGGAATCCGGATAAGATTTCTTCTAACGATCTCATCAATTATTCTTTTCCCGTCTTCAGTTACATTATTCTCAACAAGCTGATGCTTAAGGATCTCAAATACATCATGATATCCGAAGTATACCTCGTCATTCTGCATTTTCGAGTTTCGCTGCAGGTTAAGAAGATGCTTTACAAGGCTATATACACCGGTCATCTTCAGCGGATATCCCATTGTAATATTTATTTCATCAGTATTCCCTGGAAGACTGGTAAGAAGAGGAACAATCAGACTTTCATCGGCAAGAATGATAACGGTATGATGTGCATCATCCTTTGATAAGTGAGGTATCCGATCAATTATATCAGGGACAAGCTTTACCTGGGCAATATCTGATGTAGTCTCAATTATATCCCTTACAACATCCTTATTGTCAGTCGATAGTAGCGTATCATAATGCCAGTCGTCCGGCATATCATTCCCGAATATTTCCAGATTGCTGATCATAAAATACCCGGCAGAATTCTGTTTTCCCTTCTTTATATAAGTGTTGTCATAATCCCAGTAGAATTTTGCAATGCCCTCTTTATGAAGCCGGGTCATAACTGCAAGTTCACATTTATTCAAGGCATTGAATCCGATAAAATGCATTTTCGTCCATTTTAATTCAGGATGCCTTTCACTCCTGAAATTTTCAGCCACATCTCTGAAAATCATCCCTTCATAGGCCAGATTGCTTGATCTTAGAGAAGCTTTAAAGCCGGAATATAAATCTGTCAGGATTGACCAGACCGAAATAAACCCGGTTTTTTCAGACGATTTTTTTTCAGGTTCAAAATGATACCAGAACCTTTTAATAATTTCAGCCTGCTCCTTATCGATATCCCCGAACTGAAAATCGATATTCTTAAAATCCTGAATATTACGAAACAAAACGGAAGCATCGGCCATATATTTGTCGACATCATCAAAATCATTGATCAGCATATCGCCCCAGAAATAGAACTCATCAAAACTCTCAGCCGATTTATTCAGTCCGCGGTAAATCCTGTAAAGTTCAAAAAGGAGTATTTCATTATCTGCAACAATATGATCAGAGAATGATCCGAAAAAGTCATTAATGGTAAGGATCGAAGGGGTCCAGGAAGGTTTTTTAAGGTGAGAAGCATAATATTTCAGGAAATAGAGCCCGGCCCTCCTGCTTGGAAACACAAGACAATGGTTCCTTATTTCGTCACCACTCTCCTCGTACAGAAGCTTCGCTATTCTTTCAAGAAAATACACCATCTTGTCCGTTTTGCCGTTATGCCGTTTTGCCGTTATGCCGTTATGCCGTTATGCCGTTATGCCATTACGACGTTGTACCTTTTCCCCTGCCATGTATCAAGTTCTTCGAGCTTTTTTTCAATTAAACCGATAATCTGATCTGATCTCTTTTTACCCCATACCTCTCTTGCAAGGAACCGCGGAGGGGCTTCCCCTGTAAATCTTTCAACGACCAGACCCGGATTAAGCTTTTCAAGAAAACTGATTATAAAACTGAGATAATCGTCCCAGCTGAAAATTTCGAAATCAGACGGATTTCTTTTATACTCCTCCTCCATCCGAGTCCCTTTTATGATCTGAAGCTGATGAAATTTTACACTTGTAAGTGGTAATCCTGAAATTATATCCGCCTCCCTAAGCATTTCCTCACGGGTTTCACCGGGGAGTCCGAAAATAAAATGGGCTGAGACATTAAGTCCGTTCGAACTTGCCGATTCAATTGCATCAACTGCCTCCTTAAAAGAGTGCCCCCTGTTTATCCGAAGCAGAGTCTTGTCATAGCATGATTCTAATCCCAATTCCAACAAAAGAATGCATCGTTTTGACAGCTCTTTCAGAAAATCCAGGATCTCATCATTTAAACAATCAGGCCGGGTACCAATCACCAATCCCCGTATATCTTTATGATTCAGAGCCTCATAGTACAATTCAGATAACCGGTCAATTGGAGCATATGTATTTGAATAGGCCTGAAAATAAGCAAGATATGACCCGACTTTTCTATATCTTTTTTTATGAAATTTAATGCCTTCATCAATTTGTGTTGTAACTGATTTTTCAGGCACGCAATAAGAGGGATTGAAAGCTTTATTATTGCAATAAGTACAACCGCCCGTTCCCTTTGTTCCGTCACGGTTAGGACAGGTAAAACCTGCATCTACCGATACTTTTTGCATTCTCGAACCATAAAGCCTGCGAAAATAATCGGAGAATGCATTGAACCGGCGTTCATTTCCCCATGGGTACAAACCTGCTATGTCTTTTACTGCACCCATTCAGATAGTTACAATTTTATCAGCATCAACATACCACAAAAAAGCCTCAGTTTGTTCATAGCCCATTTCAATGAGCAAGTTCCTGTAATGTCTGACCTGGAAAAGGTATCGGGGATTTTCCTCACCGAATTTAAAATCGATGATTGTTGCTTTTCCGTTCTTCAGAATTACTCTGTCAGGTCTCTTGGAATCAGAGTCGGGCATAAGAATTGATACTTCATTCAAAACTTCGTTGCCTTTTTCAAACCACTCCCTGATTACCGGCTGATTTATAAGCTTTACAATCTTTTCACGGATCTGTGACTCCACAGATTCAGGAATCTTCCCTTCAATTACTTTCTTCCTTATGGCATTATTAATATCATCAGTAGTAGTAATCTCACTAAAAACTTCATGCATTACTTTGCCATAGTTAATCCTTTCACGGACAGCCGATTTCCCGGTATTGAAATAATTCTCCCAGTGCAGCTTCAGCCTGAGTGAGCTTGTGTTGTCATTAACCTGGTATTCAGTAATTACCGGGACATCTGAGATTTTCCTGTCAACTTCGATTTCCTGTATAACGCCATATTCAAATACCCTGGTCTGCTCATCATAATGACCTGGGAAAAAGAGATCTGAAAAACCCGGAATCTCTTCAGTGAAGCTTATTGCATTCTTAATTACCCCGGCAATCCTGTTCTCCGGACGGGGCTGATCGGGAGCAAAACCGATAATTGCGTTTACTCCCCGTGTGAAGGCTACATACAGAAGATTAATATTGTCGAGGTATGCCGAATATTTTTCTTCGTAGTATTGCTCTGCAAAAATCGTATCGGCAAGCTCGCCTTTGTATCTTACAGGAACAATCCCCAGCTCATTATAAGGAGCAGAACCGGGTTTTGCCCAGAGTATATTTGAATGAAATGACTTATGATCTAAATTCCACGAGAGAAATGGTAATAAAACGACAGAGAATTCAAGACCTTTTGATTTGTGAATTGTCAGAATCTTCATTGAATCCTGCTGTTCCGGGAGTAATATTGATTTTTTTATACCTTCCGATTCCCACCATTCGAGGAATGATGGAATATCGGGATTTCCTGAGGAGATATATTTAATTACCAGGTCCTGAAAGCTGTTAAGATAAGCAACATTGAATGAATAGTCTCCAAGACCGAAAAAGCCTGTTGTCAGTTCAGTAATATTCCAAAGTGGCAGATACCTTATTTCGCTCAGAAATTCATTGTAACCGGCCGGAAAATATAAGGAAGAATACTCAACGAGGTCTTCACTGCTCATGGGTATCTGCTCAGCACCCTTTTTTCCGGTAGCAAAAATATAATACCTTAGCATAAGAGCTCTGCCAATCATATTTTCAGGATTAACAAGAACCATAAGTGTTGCAACAATGAAATTAACAACTGGCGAATTGACCAGAAGCAGAGACTCCCCGGATACGATATTATAATTGTACTTTTTTTTCTTATCTTCAGAGCACGACAGACTGTAATTGATTATTTCCTTAAGAATAATTGCGCCTTCCTTATTATCCCTGACAAGAATCCCGATATCTGAAGCCCTGTAACCTTTGTCCTGAACCATTTCAATTATTGAGGGAAGCCTTTTAAGGACAACTTCCTGCCATTCTGATTCTTCCGGATTTTCAACAAATTCGATTCTGATATAACCGTTTTCTTTTCTCCCCGGATCTTTCTGAACAGCTTCGGAAAAGAGTTCACGAAAACTCATTTCCGGTTTATGATCTGATATTTCCTCATCGATCTGATATGGAATTATTGAAAACAGGGCATTATTGAACCGTATTATATTTCTGCAACTCCTCCAGTTAGTATCGAGCGAACTCGAAATATAACGTTTGCCGTCAACTTTTTTCTTAAGATCGCTCAAAGTGTGCCAGTCGCTGTTCCTCCATCGGTATATTGATTGTTTTATATCTCCGACTACCAGGTTTTCAAATCCCTGAGCCATACTGTTATCAATAAGCTGTCTGAAATTTTTCCATTGAATAATAGATGTATCCTGAAACTCATCTATCATAAAATTCTCGAAAGTATTGCCCGCTCTTTCATAAATAAAGGGGGTCTGGTCTTTTTCTGTTATCAGATAAATAAGCTCACCGGCATCAGATAAAAGGAAGATGTTCTCATCGCTCGTTATATGATGTACATGGTTCAGAACATCAGATAGTATTCCCAGAATGTAGATGTTTGACAGGATCAGTTTTGCTGTATTATATGATTTGATGTTGCGGTCATAGCTGTATATTGCCTCCCTGACTGAACTCTCAAGTCCTGCTTCGATTGCCGCTGCAAGCTGTGCAGACATCTTCCCTGTGCACCATTTTGGGGGATCGCCGGTTACTGCACGCACATAGTTATTAGGATATTTCATTTCTCCGCCGGCAAGCGATCGTATGTGACCTGGAATTCCTTTACCTTTCTGGTAAAACATATCTTCCGTGAGAGCATATTTGTTCCAAATCATAAGACATTTCGAACCAATCTCCTTCATTTCCCTGCTGATAGCTTGATGAATTGAACGCATCTCAGCTATATATGATTTAAGAAACCCTTTGTCCATGAGTCTCTTTTTTTCATCAGATGAAAGGAGTTTGAATTTTTCAGCGAAGATCTCACCTGCAAGCCCTATAATATTTTTCTTAAGATCCCAGTTTTTCCCCTCTTCAATATTTGCCCTGACATACATCGAAAGCCAGTTTCTTACTGTAAGATCAGAAGCGGCAGAATCGATCATCCTGTCGACAGCCGAAGCAAGTACAGCAGAATGGTCAATTTCGATATCAAAGCCAGAATGAAGACCAATATCGCGGGCAAATGCCCTGATTATCTTCTGGTAGAAGCTGTCGATGGTGCTTACTGAAAACCTTGAGAAATCATGCAAAACTGAAGTCAGTATCTCTTTCGCTTCTTCTCTTATGAATTCTTCTGTCTTTCCGGTCGATTTTAAAAGATCATCAAGATATTTTGATTTTTCTCCTGAAGCCAGATTATCCAGTTCCTCCAGGATGCGGTTTTTCATTTCTGCAGTTGCCTTGTGAGTAAAAGTAACCGCAAGGATTTTACGGTAATTGAAACGGGATTTAAACAGCTTTTCAATGTAGATCCCGGCAAGCTTATGAGTCTTACCAGAACCTGCTGAAGCGCTATAGATAGTTAATGTTCCGACACCCATTACAGGGTAAAGTTAGCCAATTTAATTAACTTTGCGCGGTGAAAAAAAGGGTGGTAATAGGATTATCGGGTGGTGTTGACTCGAGTGTGGCAGCATGGCTTCTGAAAGAGAAGGGGTATGAAGTTAGAGGTCTTTTCATGAAGAACTGGCACGATACGACAGGTCTGCTTCAGAGCGAATGCCATTGGGAAGATGATCTGATGTTTGCTGAGATGGTGGCCAGGAAGCTTGATATTCCGTTTCACTCTGTTGATCTTAGCGGACCCTACAGACAAAGGGTTGTCGATTACATGTTTTCGGAATATGAAAAAGGCCGTACTCCAAACCCTGATATTCTATGCAACAGGGAAATAAAATTTGATTCTTTTGCTGATGAAGCAAGGAAGCTGGGAGGTGAATATGTAGCAACAGGTCATTATTGCCGTAAAGAGACAATCGGACAGGGAGATAAAAAACTTTACAGACTGCTTGCAGGAACTGACGTTAATAAGGACCAGAGTTACTTTCTTTGCCAGATCAGCCAGTATCAGCTCGGGTATGCCCTTTTCCCGGTCGGTGAAATGACCAAACCGGAAGTGCGCGCTATTGCTGAAAAGCTGGGACTTGCAACTGCCCACAGAAAAGACTCGCAGGGTATATGCTTTGTCGGCAAGGTGCATCTTCCTACATTCCTCCAGCAGAAGCTGAAATCAAGTAAAGGCTCTGTTGTTGAGATCCCGGTTACTTTTAGTAACAAATTATGGCCTTCCGGATTACCTGAGAATACATCTGACGAAGAAGAACTGTCATCAGCCTCAAGGCCGCACCAGTACTATCAGGGTTCAGGCAGAATAATCGGAGAGCATAACGGCGCTCATTTCTTTACCATTGGTCAGAGGAAAGGGATAAATATCGGAGGCTTTAAAGAGCCATTATTTGTTATAGGCATTGATATTGAAAACAACCTGTTGTTTGTGGGCGAAGGACAATCGCATCCGGGGTTATACAGGAAAGGATTATTCATCAGGAATGATGAAGTCCACTGGATAAGAAGAGATCTTGAGATGGAATTGAACGAGACGAGGGATTATGAGGTCAGGATAAGATACAGACAACCCTTGCAAAAGGCCAGGCTTTTCAAAAAGGCCGATGGCATATATATTATATTTCACAAGTTGCAGCGGGGAATTACTCCTGGTCAGTTTGCAGCCTGGTATAATGGTGATGAGGTGATAGGGTCAGGTGTAATCAGCATGTAATTACGACAACCGGTTTTTGTAATCTTCGTATCCGAATTCTTTAATTAATTTGAATTTATTATCTCTGGTCCAGATCCCTATTGAAGGGTGGTGTACACCATTGAATGTTGTTGTTTTCACCATGGTATAATGGATCATATCCAGGAAAATGATCCTGTCGCCGGGTTTAAGTTCATTTTCAAATGACCATTCACCCATAAAATCACCTGACAGACATGAATTACCACCCATCCGGTAGGTTGGTTTTCCCTGAACGGGATCTGAAGCCCCGATTATTTTAGGCTTATATGGCATTTCAAGGCAATCGGGCATATGTGCAGTAAATGAGACATCAAGAATTGAAGTCTTGATGCCCTGGTTTTCTACGATATCCTCAACAGTCGATACCAACTCGCCTGTTTCCCATGCAAATGCACTCCCGGGTTCAAGAATCAGATGAAGACCAGACCTTTCCCTGAATCTCTTAAGTATCTTTACAAGATGTTCTGTATCATATCCTTTCCTGGTCATCAGATGTCCCCCACCCATGTTTATCCATTTAAGTTTCGTGAAAAAAGAACTGAATTTCTCCTCCACCACCTTTAGAATTTTTTCAAGTGCATAGGAATCCGATTCAAACAAAACATGAAAATGCAGTCCCTCTACCCCATCCGGAATTCCTTTAATTGTGAGTTCATCGGCAGTAATTCCGAGTCTTGAACCCGGTGAACAGGGATTATAAATGTCATGGCCTATTTCAGAGAATTCAGGATTGATCCTTAAACCTGCAGAAACCTTTACCTGCGACTTTGCCAGAGTAATCTGAATATTTAGAGAACTGGGCAAGGGAATTAAAAGTTACATGTGAGCTGTATCTGAGGATTGATTCAAAGTCATGGGCTTTATAAACCGGAGAATATGTATGTGCGGGATTTCCTATCTCCTCATAGCATAGGCGGGCTTCGCTGACTGAGCTGGCCGCAGCTCCGCTGAAATATTCCTTAAGAATCGGAAATACACCCCACATGGCAAATCCCTTGAACGCAAGGATAATTTCAGCGCCTGATTCTTCCGATACCCGCTTTATCAATGACAGATTATTGCGGAATCGTTCTTCATCGATTACGAAGCAGGGTGATGGTATTTTAGTATAGTCTATTGACAAAGTATATAAGTAGTTCCGTTGAACAATCACTACAATTCAAGATCAACATCATGCAGTTCCACCCATGGAAGACCAAGCAGGTTCAGCTGTTCCATAAAGGGATCCGGGTCAAATTCTTCAACATTGAATACCCCGGGTTTTTTCCATATCCCCTTCAGATACATCATGGCTCCTATTGCAGCAGGGACTCCAGTTGTGTAGCTGACACCCTGGGCACCTGTTTCCTTATATGCAGCCTCATGACTGCAATTATTATAGATATAGTAAGTTTTCTCCTTCCCGTTCTTAATGCCCTTTATCCTGCAGCCAATCGATGTCTGCCCCTTATAGTTCTCACCCAGCTCACCCGGATCAGGGAGAACAGCCTTAAGGAACTGAATGGGGATGATCTCTCTCCCGTCGAACATTACAGGTTCAATACCTGCCATGCCGATATTCTGAATTACCCTCAGATGGGTAAGATATTCCTGTCCGAATGTCATCCAGAATCTGGCTCTTTTAATAGTAGGGAAATTCTTTACCAGCGATTCAAGCTCTTCGTGATAAATAAGATATGATTCTTTTGGTCCGATATCGGGGTAGTTCAATGGCTTGTGTATCTGATGAGGTTTTGTATAAACCCATTTCCCGTTTTCCCAGTATTTACCCTTCTGGGTCACTTCCCTGATATTTATTTCGGGATTGAAATTGGTTGCAAAAGGTTTTCCGTGATCTCCTGCATTGCAATCGACAATATCAAGATAATGGATCTCATCAAAATGATGTTTTGCAGCATATGCAGTAAAAATTGATGTTACACCAGGATCAAATCCACAACCCAGTATTGCAGTTATACCTGCTTTCCTGTACCTGTCGTGGTATGCCCATTGCCAGCTATATTCATATTTTGCCTCTTCAAGCGGCTCATAATTCGCAGTATCGAGATATGATACCCCTTCCGCCAGGCATGCATCCATAATATGAAGATCCTGATACGGAAGCGCAACATTCACAACGATATCAGGCTTAAAACTTCTGATAAGCTTTCTCAGTTCAGGAACATTATCAGCATCGATCTGTGCTGTTTTAATCCTGCTTGATTCAATCCTGGCAGCAATGGCATCACATTTTGATTTTGTGCGGCTTGCATGAAGTATCTCAGTAAAAACTTCAGGCAGTGAAGCCATTTTGCTTATAACTACTGAGCCAACTCCACCTGCACCAATAACAAATACTTTTCCCATATCAAAAACTATTAATAAGTCAGTATCAAATATAAGATAATTTGATCAGAGGATTACCAAATAGATGATGACTTTGTGATAAGATTGAAGTTCTGTTATAATTGAAAGGTGTTGCTGGTTTCTGGTTACGATTGCTGATAAGAAAGTTACAACAAGCAACAAGCAACAAGCAACAAGCACCTGGTAACTTGAGTTATTTTCTGTGTATATTTGATCCTGAAGTTTTCCCTATACCGTTATGAAGCTGATAAATCCTCTGGTAATTCTTTATATACTTAGTACAATACTTTTCATTGAGGCAGTTTCATTCCTTTTTTGTTTGCCAGTTGCATTTATATATAAAGAATCGGTCTATCCTTTTATATGGTCATTTTTAATAACAATTTCATTATCAGCAATTTTTTATACTGTATCCAGGAAAGTTTCATCGGAAAAAGTGCAGAAAAGGGAGGGTTTTATGGCAGTATCCGTATCCTGGCTGGTCCTTTCATTCATTGGAACATTGCCATTTATCCTGAGTGGATCAATTACCAACTTTATTGATGCATTTTTTGAATCGGCATCAGGATTTACAACAACAGGAGCTTCGATCATCACTGACGTTGAAGTTTTGCCATACTCAATATTATTCTGGAGAAGCTTTACTCATTGGATCGGAGGCCTCGGAATAATAGTGTTTGTTATAATTATTTTACCAACACTTGGCATGACAGCCAATCAGCTGCTTCCCCTCGAATCTTCGCTCAAGGAAAAAATACACCCAAAGACAAAATCAGTAGGATTACGGCTGTTATATGTTTATCTCGGACTGACTGTTACCCAGATAATTTTACTGTATCCGGGTGATATGAATCTGTTCGAAAGCATATGCCATACATTCGGAACCGTTGCGACAGGGGGGTTTTCGACAAAAAACTCCAGCATTGCCGGTTTTTCTGCCTACACTCAATATATTATTGCTCTGTTTATGTTTCTTTCGGGTGTAAGCTTTATTGTCTATTATTATATCGTGAAGCTTAATTTCAGGAAAGTAAAGCAAAATGATGAACTTTGGTTTTATCTGGTGACAGTACTGTTTTTCGGGACAATCGCAACAAGTATTCTTCTTACCAATACAACCAAATCAATTGAACCTGCATTCAGGGAAGGATTTTTCCAGGTAATTTCAATAATTACAACAACCGGATATGCATCGGCTGATTACCTTTATTGGCCACCGGCAGGATTAATTATCATTTTCCTGATGCTGTTTGCAGGCGCATCAACAGGTTCAACTACCGGAGGCATAAAAATGGTAAGACATCTTATAGTGTTTAAAAACATCCGTAATTCGATTACAAAGCTCATTCACCCAAATGTAATCTCTCAGATTAAACTTAACAATAAGCCTTTATCAGATAATACAAATACCTCTATTTTCTCATTTATAATTCTCTACCTGTTCATATTTTTAATTGGAACAATAATCATTGTGATATTAGGTACGGATCCTGTTACTGCTGCCAGTGCTGTGGCAACTTCGCTGGGAAATACAGGTCCCGGGCTCGGATCTATAGGTCCGATGTCGAATTATTCTCACCTTCCTGGCATCAGCAAACTGGTCTTCAGTTTTTTAATGATTATCGGAAGACTTGAAATCTATACGATCTTCATTCTCTTCACAAGGTCGTTCTGGAAACTTTGAATAAGTTGCGGTGTGCATGGCACGGGGTGGTGACAAGTCAGATCTTTTCAAAATAATTTCCTTACGTTTCCCAGTTCTTCCGGTGTTCCTACATTGAACCAGTAACCATCATCACAACTGTAAGTAAAAATTTTATGCGAAGGTGCCAGCTCAAGGTAAAGAGATACTACTGTATAAATGCCATCCTTCATATAATTAAAAATCTCCGGATCGATAATCTGCATCGATGAAAAACCTACTTCTGACAATTCTTCATTAATATCTCCTGCAAGAATTTTTTCTCCCGTAGCTTTATTACACCATCCCCTGAGCACTCCCTCTGAATTAACAAGCAGAAACCTGTTCCCCTTTCGGTTTCTTACAGCAAGAGTGGCAAGACCATTATTTTTCTTATGGTACTGGTAGAGATCTGAAAGGTCAAGGTCAGAGACAATATCAGCATTGTAAACGAGAAACGGATTCTTGTCAAAAAAGCCTCTGGCCTTGTACAATCCTCCTCCATTTTCAAGAAGAAGGTCCCTTTCATCTGAAACTGTTATTCTGAATCCTGATCTGTTAAGCCGTTTTATCTCTTCTTCGACCTTGTCTGCCAGATAGTGGACATTGACTATTATATCATCAAATCCATAACGGTAACATGTTTCGACCGCTATCTGAAGAAGGCTTTTCCCGTTAATATCAATAAGAACCTTTGGAATTGTCCCGGTGATTTTACCCAGTCTTGTACCCTTACCGGCAGCCATAATCATCGCTTTCATCTGCCTTATATTAGAGGTGACTTTTTTCCGAGAGCTTCAAAAATATCGGCGTTCCGGGGATAGCTCTGACCACGCTGTATAATTCTGAAAGGCTGATATGTTTCTCAGCAAGACCAATGATCTGATTCAGAAGTCTGACGCCCGGGACTATGCTTTCGGTAAAAGTAGGCTTTTGCTCATACAACCCTCTGAATCCGAAAGCTCCGAGAGCCTGCATTACCCTGATCATACTGAAGCCGGTATAATATCCTCTGAATTTATTACGGTCCTCTCTTGTTACAGAACAGAAATTGTCAATATAATACTCAAGAAGCAACTCCCTGTCATTGGAGTCATGGGAATTTTCGCATCATAAAGCATCGACGCAACATCATACTGCGGAGCGCCTTTCCTTCCTCCCTGGTAATCAATAAACCATGGCTCCTCCCCCACAACCATCACATTGGCTGTCTGAAAATCCCTGTAAAGGAAATAATCCTGTCCGGTTTCAAGAAGATAGTCAGCCAGCAGATTGAAATCGTGTTCAAGCCGGGTTTCATTAAAAGGAGCTGCAAGAAGCTTCAATAACATGTATTTGAAATAATTCATATCCCACATCATCGATTGCCTGTCGAAGCTTTTGTACGGATAACACAGATCGAGATTCAAACCCTCTATCCCCCTGGTCTGGAACAGTACCAGTTTGTCAAGTATATTCTTATACAGCGCTATTGTCTCATTATCAAAAGGAGTAATTACCGGCCGTTTGTGAAGCCATGTATACAGGTTATCATCACCAAGATCCTGAAGATAATAGACTGATTTTTCAGGGATGAAACCAAATATTTCAGGCACAGGCAACGATTTCGTTATGAAATGCCTGGTAAAGCCGATAAAAGCCTCATTTTCTTCGGCATTTGCATTAAAAGCCCCGATAATACTCCTGCCCTTGTCTTTAATCCTGTAATAACGTCTGTCTGAACCGGACCTGGGTAATGGGGTTACATCCGTTACAATTTGACCGAATACTTCCTTATATCCTTCTGAAATTGTTTTAATTATATCGAAATCCTCCATGACTGATTATTTAATTTAGTATTACATCCCCCTTACCCCCCCGCCGAAGCGGGGCAGGCTCTTCAAAGGGGGAATAAAAATATTTCCACTGTTAAAATGTTCCCCATTGCCAGCTAGCGGATGTAATACATTTTACTTTTGCCTTTTTTCTTTTATCTTTTTACTTTTATCTTGCTTACAATCTTATCATTATCTTTCTCCTAAACAAAACAAACGCTATCACCCAGATCAATAGCATCTGGATTAAGGCAAACATAAGACTTCCGTTCATATTTCCTGCGACAGGGATACAAATTTTTTCATAGAACCATGTATAGATACTGATCTCATTCCCGTTCGAGGGAACCTTGAATAACATAATCAAATCTGTCCAGATCCCTGCCAGGAAAAAAGAGAAGAGTGCATTCGTGCCAAAAACAACAAAAAACCTGCCCCACCAACTGAACTTTAACACATCGGCCACCCAATAGATTACTGCAAGGACCATCATTGCAATGCCAGCGGTATAAAGAACATAAGAACTGGTCCATAACGGTTTATTAATCGGGAAAAGAAGGTTCCATAAAAGTCCCAGACCTATCAGAGCAGCCCCTATGACCAGGGTTTTAATAACAGACTTTCCGTTAGCTGATTTTTTACCGATCACCTCCCCGATGTAATAGCCTATTATAACCGTACATACCGAAGGGATTGTACTCAAAAGACCTTCTGGTTCAAACGGGATCCCAAAACCTGTGTAGAGGTGGTTACTGCCTAATATCAATTTATCAACCTTAAGCGGGAAATTGCCTTCGAGACTATATGGGTCTGCACCGCCAAAAAATGCCAGAACTCCCCAGTAAAGAAGCAAAAGTACCGCAGTCACAATCCATAAATAATCACGCCTTACAGTCATGCAGATAAGTGCTCCGGCCCCGTAAGCAAGTGCAATACGCTGCAGGACACCCATTATCCTGAGTGCCGAATAGTCGCGATCGAAATAAGGAAAAATATTGAGGAAAAGGCCAAGTGCAAATATCGAAGCTGTCCGTCGTAAAATCCTGAGGACCGAGCTTCCGTTCAGCTCATGTCCATACTTCTTAAGTGAAAACCACATCGAAACACCGACAATAAAAAGGAAAAAAGGAAAGACCAGATCAGTCGGAGTACAGCCATGCCAGGTCGAATGCCTCAGAGGAGCATAAACGTATTTCCAGCTGCCGGGTGTATTGACGATGATCATGAACGCAACTGTAGCACCCCTGAATATATCAAGGGAAATCAGCCGGCCGGTACTTTTCTTCATATCACGGGCACATAAAAAAGCATAAAAATAAGAATATGTGACATAACCCATGATTATATTTGCGGTAATTTCAGCTTATTTTACAGGATTTGGGAGTAAAACATCTCTTGCCACACATAAACCCATGAAAAACAGAATATCAGCATTTGTAAAAATACTTGCAGTCACGCATTTCTTATTTGTGCCATTCAATTTGCGGTGTCAGACAGTTAAAACCGGACTGGAGGTTCTGGCCAAAAACAAATTTGAAATGCTGAAGAGCAAAAAAGTAGGTCTGATTACGAATATAACCGGGGTAGACAGGAACCTGCAGTCGGGCATTGATCTGATTTTCAAGGCACCGGGAGTGAAGCTTACAGCACTCTACGGGCCCGAGCACGGAGTAAGGGGGGAATATGCTGCCGGTGAAATTATCGGATCAGCAACTGATCCATCGACTCACCTTAAAGTTTTCAGTTTATATGGAAGCACGAGGAAACCTACAAAAGAAATGCTTGAGGGGATAGATCTCCTCGTTTATGATATACAGGACATAGGTTCAAGGTCATATACGTTTATCAGCACTCTCGGACTTGCAATGGAGGCAGCTGCGGAAAACAACATTCCTTTTATTGTACTTGACAGACCGAATCCGCTTGGCGGATTAAAAATGGAAGGGCCTCTTGTGGAAAAAGAATTTACCTCATTTGTCAGCCAGTATCCGATACCTTATATACATGGCATGACAGTCGGGGAGCTTGCCATGTTCCTCAACGGCGAGGGACTGCTTAAGAACGGCATCAAATGCAATCTCCGGGTTATTAAAATGGAAGGCTGGAAAAGGCAGATGAGCTTTGAGGAAACCGGATTGCCATGGGTTCCATCATCGCCACATATTCCCCATTCCGTCACCTGCCAGTTTTATCCTTCGACAGGGATACTTGGAGAACTCTATGTGGCAAGCATCGGGGTTGGCTACACATTGCCATTTCAGACATTCGCCGCCGAATGGATAAATGCTGATTCGCTTGCACACACAATGAATGCCCTGGGTCTGCCCGGTCTGATCTTCAGACCTGTTCATTACAAGCCATATTACAGTGTTTCACAGGGTAAAATGGTACATGGAGTACAGATCCATTTAATTGACGCCAAAGTTGCCACATTAACCCTGATACAGTTTTATCTGCTGCAGGAAACTCATAAATTATGGCCCGGGAAAGATCTGTTTGCATTATGTGAAAAATCACGGCTTGACATGTTCGACAAAGTGTGTGGAACAGATAAGATCAGAAAAGAGTTTACAAAAAGCTACAGGGTTGACTCTATCCTTGAACTTTGGAATGGTTCTGTTCCGGCTTTCAGGAAGAAGATCCAGACTTACCTGTTGTACTGAATACTGATCAGATAAGCTTTTCTTATCTGACCTCTCCCTCCATACTCTTTTCAAGTTCACTTGCATGCGTTAGAAACTCATCAAGCATCATTTCCTTATGGAATATCATTCCATGTGTTGCACGGATCTTGGGGCTCTCGTTTTCATAGAAGAAATCTTTACCCAGAACAAGCTGAACACGCTTAAACTGTTCAACCCATATCTGCCGTGAAAGATCGCAGAATGGTCCGTCAAGCTCATAGCTGGGGAATGAAGCATCCACCTGGCTTATATAGCAGTCCTTGAATGACTTCTCCAGCACAGCCATTGAATTCAGAGATACAGGAGTGAACACATTGGCTTCCGATGGGTGGAATCTGAACCAGACATTCCTGTAGCCGACAATTCTCAATTTTGACAGGTCCTCTTCCTGCTTCCAGATCCTGAGAGCCTGAGCCAGTGCCTTTAGCACTTTATAATGAGTATCCGGTCCTGATCCTTCCGGATCATACGCCATGCTCACAACTGTCGGCCGGACCTTTCTTAGCATCATCAGGATCGGCTCCACATCACGCTTTGTGTTCGGCTGGGGCGTAAAGATATCACCGGTATAAAAGCCTAGCCGCAGGTGCTGAATATCCTGAACCTTTACTCCATAATGAGCCCATACAAGCTCCTCCTCAAACTCACGGATCATCCCTTTGAGCTTCTGAATATCAGGAGGATTTTTCTGACCACTGTAGCTGGATCTCAGTAATTCAATGTTTTTCTCAATCTTGTCAGTCAATTCCTTCGCGGATTTCAGATTGTACACATCGACCATCACCCTTATTATTCTGTGACATACTCCCCTCAACTTCCCGGGTTCATCTTTTGCCGCAATTTTATCGAGATAATGGCTTACATCCTTATCAAACTTGTATTTGTATCCCTTTTCAAAGAAATCGGGATATTCAATCATCTTGACTTTATCCTGTTCAATATGATTCAGGGTCTCCTGCAGGAAGTCCTGAAGCATATCGTTGGTAACAGCCGTGAAGCCTGAGGTACAAACGGTGAAGTGAAACTTGTTGGATGCCTCCCGGAGCTGCGGAATTATGCAGGGAAATATTCCCAGCATAATATCATCATGATGCGGGCCCGTATGAAGGAATACCTGGTTTTGTTCTTTCCTGTTGCCTCTGATGATTTTCTGTTTTGTGGCATCAATTACCTCCTGCACCCGGTCTATGCTCAGGTTGGGAATGAGGCAGCAGTATCTGTCATTTTTCACATCCTCAATTTCCAGCTTATGGGCATACTTATCGATTTTCTGGCAGAGATCAAAAACAGCCTTTTCCGTTTTTTCAAATGTCCATTCTCCCTCCCTGTAGTATTTTTCAATGCTGTCATGAAGACGTACAGCAGCTCCTTCGGTAAGATAAAAACGCGCATTTTTCTGTCTCTGCAGGGCTGTAGCCGGGTAGATATTATCAGGAGGATTTTCAAGTGCATTTCTTACTACAGGTGCCTTTGCCTCACCGGCTGCAAATATTATCGACACCCCATCTCGATTGTAGGTTATTGTACCTAGTCCGATAGTTATAACAAGCCTGTTCCTTGACACTTCAATGCCGCCCAGATCACCTGCAGATGAAGCCTGTGCCTCAAAGTTGGTTGCAGTAAGCCTGGTGGCAGAATTATGATCACTTCCACGGGTGTTCGAAGCTATTGAGCCATCAGGGCCCATACCTCCAAGGAAAAATCCTATCCCTCCCATTTCCCTGATCCGGTTCTCATAATTTGTACACCAGTTGTCAATTCTGAAAATGGAATCCTGCTGCAGACTTTCCAGATGCGAACCGGCTTCCCTGTTCCGAAGTGTCAGGTCAATCCTGTTATCCGGAAATACTTCCGTAAAATGCTTACTCCCGGGAAGGGCTATTTCATCTGCATTTATAAGTAAAGCTTTCTCAGGTTCAAGATTGAATCCTTTTATATAAAAAGTATTGACATAATCATAAAAACTATTATGCTGTTTCGGGTCAATGGGATAGAAGTCCTCGATCTGTACGAAATGCAGCCCTCTTAATGAAGGTTTTATGCTGATCGTAAGCCCGTTCTTTTCCATAAGGTTACGATTTTCTTTAAGATCCCACTCTGCAAGGAGTCTATTCGTCCATTTTATAAAATACTCGGGGGTTTTCCCCGTCGGAAGACTGATAACACCATCAGGATTTTCAGAGACCCATTCCAGGAACCTTAGTGAGGTGAGCAATCCAAGGTCAGGGAAATTCTGAACCACAATATACGGCAGCTTTGTTGAGTAGCTGCCTCTACATGAGCTTTTTAAAAATGATTCCTCAACTTTTGACAGTATTTCTGATTTCATATTATTATTGTTTCATTTTTATTCCGAAAGCCGGGTCAATTTTAAGGAATTTTATTGCCAGGATGCCAGGTATTGAACAAATAATTACATATATGAAGAAATTCTCATAGCCAAGGAGTTCCTTCATGGCTCCTGAGATCATTCCGGGAAGCATCATGCCCAGGGCCATAAGTGATGTTCCTATCGCATATTCAGCGGTTTTAAACTTGCTTTCCCCGACATAGTGCAGCATGTAAAGCATATAGGCTGTGAATCCGAAGCCATATCCGAACTGCTCAAAGGCAACTGAAAGGTAAACCATTGTATTACCCGGCATTGGCTGGAAGTGAGCAAGATAGATATAAACAGCACTGGGCACGTTTACCCACAATGCCATCATTAGAATGACCTTTTTCAGTCCTGTCCTGGCAGCTGTTATCCCACCCAGAATTCCTCCCAGCGTAAGGCTAAGCATTCCTATGGTTCCGTAAACAATGCCGTATTGTGCCGAAGTAAGTCCTATACCACCTGCACTTCTTGAATCGACAAGGAAAGGAGTCGCCACTTTGACCAGCTGGGATTCACCAAGCCTGTAGAAAAGGAAGAATACTAGTGCCGGCACAACACCCGGTTTGGTGAAGAACGATACAAACACTTCCTTGTATACACTCCATCCCATCCTCTCGCTTGTTTTCTTCTCATCGGGATGGGGCATCATTAACCTGTTGTAAATGGCTATGGCCAGGAGCACAAAACCCAGTATCGCAAGTGATGCCGTCCAGCTGAATGCAATATTTCCTGCAGTAATCAGGAATTGTGTGGAAGTCTCACCGGTCAGGTTATGATTAACCTTTATCGACGCAGCAACCGGCTTGTTCCAATTGTTACTGTCAAATTCAAACCGCCCTGTTGTATTTCCTGAAAGGTCAATATCCTTACTGCCCGATTCGCGTGAAAGGTTTACAACCACAGTCTCACCCTCCTCCGGCTGAGCTGACAAAACAATATAGACCACAGCCGAATCGAGGGCGGTTTTTCCTTCCTGAAAAACAGGAACTGTTATCTCGGAAGGAAAAGAGAAGCACCGCAGGCTCTTCCTGAGTCTGCCCTATATTTATCTCATCAGGATTAAAAGGTACATATTGTTCCGGAAGAACTGACCTGGCCTGGAAAGTGACCGGGTCAAGACCGGTGTTCTTCTGAATTGTTCCTGCCAGCACCGGTACCAATCCCAGGGCTGTCAGCATTGCAAACCTGTAGAAGGTTGAACGTATTCCGACAAAGAATGACTGCTTATGCTGGTCAAGGGCGTACATGTAAAAACCGTCGGCAGCAATATCGTGGCTGGCTGATGAAATTGCAATGATGGCGAATACAGCGAGGCTCAGGGGGTAAAAGAAAGGAAGTGGCATTACCAAACCGGCCGCAATAAAGGCGGCACCAAGGAGAAGCTGGGTCCAGATAACCCAGTTTCTTTTGGTTGAAACAACATCAATATAAGGACTCCACAGAGGTTTGATCGCCCATGGCAGGTAAAGGACACTGGTCCAGAAAGCAAATGAAACAATTGAGATTCCCATTGTTTTGTAAATCAGACCTGATGTGACCATCACAATACTGTATGGCACTCCCTGGAAGAAGTATAGTGTCGGGATCCATGCCCACGGGGAGCGTTCTTTCTGTTGATTCATAGATAATTAATAAAATATTACAAACATGATTCCAGGTTAGTACAATTTTTTAAAAAGGGCGCCCCTGAAGTAATGCATTAAAATCTCATGGTATGAATATCCCCTGGCACCCATCATTGCAGCCCCTATCTGGCATAATCCGACACCGTGACCCCACCCTGCACCATGAAGAATAAATATTATTTCGTCAGGATACCCAAGCTTTTCAACAAAGAAGCATGAACTGTAAAGATGCGATTTTGACAGTGATTTCCGTATCTCGAGTTCCTTGCCGATTATCATTGTTTTTATAGTGCCTTCAATTTTTAATCTCGTAATCCTGCCTGAAGATCCTCTTTCAAGAGGTATAAGCCCTGTAATTAATCCGAAATCCGTCCCGGTGCGCACCCTGACAAGCTCGCTGAGCTCTTCCTGAGAATAAACCACCTTCCATCTGAAAAAATCATTAGTCTCCTGGTCATAATCATTAAGAACTTGAGAAAGCACTTTCCTTTCAGAGGTATTACAGAATGCATCAGGATTTCCAAGTATCCACTTTTCAACGATTTCTTCCTTTGATAACTCAGTTTTATAACCTGCCGGGGGAGCCAGATTATCAATAACTCCCTGAAGATAAGGATAATTAACTGGTTCCCATGTATTTTTAAAGAGCTCTGTCATTCCCCCGCAGCATTTATAGTAACGGGTGTCGCATATTGAACCCTCAGAGGTCAGCACCTCACCGTATGTATCATTTATAACTTTTACAACCGCTGGTGTGGATGCGCGGGTAATTCCCTGGTATCTTTGGCAGTGATCATCGGCACATACATCATAATTCTGATGATCTTCCCTGTCGTACCAGCGGACTATTTCATTTTCAGTTCTTGTGCAGGCATCGTATTTTTTACCTTCAGACTTTATTTTGTTGCTTTTTTCAATCTGGGCCAGCAGCCAGCTCCGGGAGGTTACAGCATGAGCTTTCAGAAATTCCTCTGATGATGTTGCCTTCATTTCCGATGAGATCACACTTGTAAGGTAATCCTCAACTGACACTACATTGATTGCTGTTATTTTGTCCTTCTCTACAATAATTTTAAGACTTCCCCTGAAAACCTGGTCTTCATTTCGCTGCCAGTGAAAGTCAATTCCTATTGTAACAGCATGAAGTGTAAAGGAGGAGCTTGCAGCATCGTCTGGAAAGATTAATACCGGGGCTTTGCACTCATACTTCCTTTCATCATTTTTCATTACTATTTCCCCTTCTGATAATTCTGCTCTCCACCTTCCTGTTACCGGATCACCACTATTTTTTTCGGTAAACAGTCCATTAAGGGTGAAAACGATCTCTTTCGCAGAAAAGATCCCTACATGTAATTCCGGTACCTTCCCTTTTTCTATCATATTTCTTCATTTATTAAACCGTCCAGTTCACTTTCATTAAAGCAAACCTGCCGGAATATGTCTTCAATGTCGTCTTTGGTCATCCTCAGGAAATCTTCCTCTCTGGGGGTAATAATGACTCCTCCAAGATCGACGGCAGCCGGGCTTATAAGAATCTGAGTATCACCTTCTGCAAAAAACTGTCGCGGCCTGTGCTGTTTCCTCGGTATGATGTGAATGGTCCATTCATCCCGGGAATATCCGGTAAGTATATTGAGCATTGGCTCGGGTCTGCCGGGCTGTGTCTCAGATAACCTGTCAAATAACCGGTTAAAAACCCTTACCAGCTTTTTCCTGTCACTGCCCTTCAGTGTAATTATACCACGGAGATAGGATTCCCATTTCCAGATCTCCATCCCTTGATCTGATGAGAGCAGTTTTGGATGCCTTCCGCTGAGAAAATCATTTTCAACAGGCATAAAACCAATATTTCCAGCCTGAAAATGCAAATGGTCAGGAGCTGAAGCACCACACTGCGGCCCGTTATAAAAGACAGTAAATAATGGCATTGCTTCTGCCAGAGAGAGCATCGTATCAAAGTTATTTCCTATCCTCTGATCAGTATGCAATTCTAAAGGGATTGTAAGATGTCTTTTGAAAATCGGAAAGGGATTGACAAGAATTGTCAGATTATTATCAAGATCAATTCCCCTCTGTTCAGGAGGCCTGTTTTTGGCACAAAGGAAACAGGGCCTGTCTCCTATCGATTTGGCATCGACTTTTGCTGATGATGATCTAATCCTTTCAGGGTTGTACTGAACCAGCACTTCAAAAGTGCCGAAGCTGAATTTCCTGATCCTGACTTTTTCAAGCTGGCTGTAGTTGGTCCTTGCCAGCTCCCATTCCCGGAGCTGTTCAGAAAAAAGTTTGTCTATTTGGTCAGAGTACATCAATAATACTTTCTTATCTGGTTCAACCCCCTTCCCAACCTTCCCCCAAGGGGAGGCTGGAGCGTTTAAAAATAGCTCTGTGAGCTATTTTAGCGAACAGGCCGGTTTGCCGCGTTGGCTACCCGCAACCTGGCTCCTTCGCTAAACTAGCCCACCGGGCTAGTTCTTTACGCTTGGCCCTCCCCTTGGTTGAAATAAGAAAGGGGGTTTAATAATTATTTAGTTGACAAAATGTTCAGTTGCTTCCTGGCCTAGAAGCTCTATTGTTCTCAACCTGTCCTTGTATAGGTTGTACGCGTTTGACCGGCTTATATCAAGGGCGGCATCGGTATTACCCTCCCACCTGCGGCACAGGTACAATGGCTCATAGATCCTTCCAATCCGGTAATGCCGGCTGATCGCCAGTCCGACTGCATAATCCTCGCCATAGCTCACATTCGGGACCCTGATACTCCTGATAACCGGAGTATAAAATGCTCTGGGCGCACCTAAACCATTAATTCTCAATGCATTATTTCTACCGTTATCTGGTGTCCATTCCTTGTGATCAATGAGTCCCGGAGGCAAGGATTCAAGATTGAAATTCACCATTTTATAAGATCCCACAACCATTGCACACTGCTGGTTGTAAAATGCATGCACAACCTTGCTTATAACATTATTGTCAATATACAGATCATCGCTGTCGAGCTGGATTGCAAATTTCCCGCATCGCGTATGAAAAATGCCCTCATTCCAGCATCCTCCGATGCCAAGATCAAAGCGTTCAGGAATAATGTGAATAACTCTTTCGTCTTTCTTCGTGAATTCACTTATCAATTCCGTTGTTCCGTCGGTGGAATGATTATCGATCACAATCAGATTGAATTTGAAATCTGTTTGCTGGCTCAACACGGAACTGATTGCATCGCTTATAGTTTTCACCCTGTTTTTTACAGGAATAATAACCGATGCTTCATAATCAAATTCAGTCTCATCAAATCTAATTTCCATGAATTCCGGTTTCAACCAGCCCTTGATCTTTTTGAGGTGATCGGTGCAGGCATCCTCCATTTCAATCTGAACTGCCCTGTTCCTTGGATCAACATAGTCGAACTGTTTTTCACCTGATTTGCGTGTATCGGGTTCAATTTCGGTATACAACAATTCAGGCAGATGAATAATCGGGTATTCCTGCGATATTTTCAGCCTGAGGTCATATAATCCCGCGAATCTGAATTCCTTATCCATCGTTCTGCAGGCCTCTTTGAATGCTGATGCTCTGTAAAGAATTACTGATCCGAAATTAAAATCATCCCTAAGGCTTCCTTCCTGGTAATCAATTACCGGATGAGGAGAAAGCAGGGCATTTTTGTTTTCAAAATAATCTGAATACACCATTCCTGCATTCACATTTTCAATAACCTGCATCATTCTCCTGAGGGCAAATTTTCCCAGGTCTAGCGGAAATTCCTTTGTGTAAACAAGGATAAACTCAGTGTCCGCTGAATCAGCCATCTTTTTCATTGATGCAGTAGAAGAAAATCCTTCTGACTTCAAATATGTAATTTCAGGATCTTTGAAGTCCGGTACGGAATCAATACCTGTTACAATAACAATTTTGTCCACTACCCCGGAGTCTTTCAGAGACTTTACAGTGCAGTCCAACGACTCCCTGTCGGAAAATTGGACAAATGATGTGATTTTCTTTTCCATCGTAATTTTTATTTCCTTAAAAAATTCAGAATCTGGTTCATAAGCATTTCCCTCTGTTCCTTACTCAATATTGTTTCAAATGGAAAGCCCAGAATAACAGTATTGTAATCACCTATAGATGCAACACCGGCTGAGGCATTGCTTTCAGCATACCTGAATGAGCAGAAAGCGCCTTTGCCTGCCGGTTCAATTGCATCGGGGGCTTCAACTGAGTAAACAGAAGGTGAATATTCTGTATTGAAATTGAATTTTCCTGAAAATGCAGGTTTTGCATAATCTGTTGAATAGATTTTGCCAACCTTCACTGCATGACCTGTTCGTGGCAGAAAACGAAGCGTTTGTTCAGCAAATTTTATTGCTGTTGAATCTTTTAGTCCGAAAAGGTCGGATCCGACATATGCCCCTGACATAAAAATGCCTGCTCCTTCCTGAGTCACCTGTTTAATTCTTTCCATTAGTTCAGGAGTATAGATGCGAAAATCAACCCTGGAAGTGTCATTGAAAAATTGTGTGGATTTCTCTTCTCCAAAGATAAGATCGATTATTTTGAAAGATGATGCATTCATGGCCGGTGATACAAAATATTCGTCTGACACAGAGCAAAATGAGTATCCGGAAGCCATAATCGCCTTACCATGAATATGCGGATAATCAAAATTGTTACCCGGAATAATTTTCCCTGCCATATTAGTATATGTCGCTCCCCATCCCGGTGAATCATCATCAAGCCATGGATTATTTCTTTTAAAATCATATTGATGGCCAATGGTAATTATGTCGTTATGATAAGCGACACCATTGTCATCCCACCAGGCAATGCCTGCCAGACTATCAGCATTGAACCAGGAAGGTCCTGAGATGCGATCAAATCCGCTGACAATAAGAACGTGCTTGTGCTACCGGTTTTAATCCCGGCGGATAAACCTCTGAATCAAAGCTTTCTCCGCCTTCATTGAGAGCCGTAACCTTAAAACTGTAGATAGAATCATAAGACGGAAGCTCTATCTCCAAAGAGGTATTTTCAATAACATATCCGTTGTCAAAGCCACTGTCGCCTGTCCTTGTGTATATTTTATACTTATCTGGTTTTGAAGTTGGTTCATCAGTATCAATAACCGGTTCCCACGATAATCTTATAGTTTTGCCTGACACCGGCATGATGGCAAATGCGTTCACAGGCAAAGGCTGAACTGCATATTCACGGTTCTCAATGTACGACAGGTATTTCAGAATACCCTTATAGACTGACCGGGACACGGCGAATCTGAATCGGGGATCAAGATTGTAGCGCATATCAGCCAGGTTCTGGTGCGACAGAAGCTCCAGTAACATACCGGGGACGTTTGGTCTCCTTACCTCTGAGTATGGCTTATCCCAGAGACCTCTCCTGGTCCAGTCCGGGTCAAACATTTTCCTTATATCCTCCACTACCTGTGTTTGAATAATATCAGACAGGTCGCGACTGACCAGTCTGGATGTTCCTGATGGATATTTTCCGCTGTCGGCCAGAGTATAAAAGATGGCAAGTGTTCCGATTACCGAATCACCGGGCGTAACACCTGCGTCTGTATGAAACGCCAGCGAAAGGTCGACAGGTAATCCGAGTCCCCTGGTTTTTTTAGTGCTGAGAGACCGATAAGGATCTGCCGTAAGGTAATTCACCCAATAACCTCTCGATTGATAATCGTCATTGTAATCGTTCCTGTAATTAGTCGGAGTGTAAACAAGAGTATCGGGCATCCCTGCATATTGCAGCCAGTATCTGGCAGCCTCAAGATATCTTGGCATACCGCTCAGCTTCCAGGTAAATTTTGAAGTGTCTGATATTTCCCCCAGATCTCCTCCAAAATTATATCCATTCAGCGATGTCTTGTTTTTAATAATTTCAGCGGAGGGTTTTCTTGCCACATTCCCCATTCCTCCACCGAATCTTATGGCATCCAGGGCAATAAATTTATTGTCAATATCCGAATTTTTAACTGTTACCGAGCCTTTTATAGCGCTCTTGCCGGAATCGAAATTAAAGGTCCCAAGATAGATCCATGTTTCTCCTCCAATTGTCTGATCAACAATGAATTCTGTTTTACCTCCTGTATGGCGGACTGCATACCTGACCTCCTTACTGTTATCCTGAAGCAAAGGGTATGAAATATAAACAGCATATTCGCCCTTTTCAGGGATTTCAGGAATGTAGGCTGCTGAATCATTAATTATCCGAAGCGATGTTCCCTTAAGAAAGGGATTATAACCTGGGAAAAGGGTGTCAGTCAGCAGAAAACCTTTTTCTATCTTCTGATCGATGTTATCAGTGTTTACAACAAATTCAGAACCAGTGGTTGACCTGTCGTTATCAACAATTACCTCATGGGTCTGGATATCTCTTTCTCTAGGCAGATAGACTGTTGCCCCGGTTCTCTCCAGCATCATTGTGAGATAAGGCACCACATATCCCATGACCGAAATATCTTCCACTGTACCGAAAAGCCTGGCACGTTGCCATTCCCACCGGTCGAGTCCCATTTCAAAATAATACCCGTGACTGTGCCACAGCGCTATCGAATTCCCATAGAGTCCTTTTGAAGAGATGTGCCCATCTATTTTCCTGACTGGTACCTTTTTGTTTTCACTTAAAACCGGGAATCTCAATGAATCAACCGGAAGTTCTTTACGGTAATAATTCGGGATAAGCTGATCGGGTGAATAATTGTTGGTAAGGACTTCTATCGTGTATTTCCGGAATTTTCTTCCGAGGGACTTCCTGAAAGATTGCATAAAAAGGTTATAGCTATCTTCCCTGAAAGGATAATAAGACAAATCCGGCGCAAAGTAGAGAGTTATTGTCTCTTGATTTTTCCCGACCTGTACTGAATCTAGTTTAGGTTTAGCAATATGCTGCCACTGGGTCAAAGGGTTTTTCCATTTTTGAAGTTTTTCTGTTGCAGTCTGATTTAGTTTGCTAATATCCTGAGAATAAAGAGTAACAAAACTAATCAGAATCAAACAGGGAACTAATAAAAGAGTATTAAAAAAGGTTCTTTTCATCCGAAGGTTGATCAGGTGTGAAATATAATAATATTGGTTGAATTTATCTAGTTTTTATGCAGATCTTACTTCTTGCTGATTTTTATCTATTTTTATTAGATATTTCAAGAAACACTTTTTACACAATGCATTCCAAGTCAACCAGATACATTTTCATTATTCTTCTGCTTCAATCAATTACCGGTCTCTGTGCCCGGGAATCAGATTCCACTTATATGAAGTTCCTGTATCATCCATGGGTGGATTCCGTTTTTAATTCACTATCTCCTAAAGAAAAGATCGGGCAGCTTGTCTGGATCAAAGCTTATCCGGATAGTGATATTGATCAGGATGTCTGGATGAGTGATATCATCAAAAAATCTGAGGCAGGAGGAATTATATTGTCTGAAGGTTTTACAGCAGATAAACAAACCGAAATGCTTAATTATTTTCAGAAGATAACCAGAGTTCCCCTGTTAATTGCTGAAGAAGGTGAATGTGGACTTAAGATGAGGCTGGATGAAATCGTAAAATTCCCTTGGCCGATGACTCTGGGAGCCATACGGAATGACTCATTGATTTATCGCATGGGAAAGAGTGTGGCTAACCAGTTTAAAAGAGCCGGCATTCATGTCGCTATTGCTAATTTTTCCGATGCGAATAATAAACAACAAAATCCCATCTCAGACTGCAGGTCCTTTGGGGAAAATCCTGAAAATACAAACAGAAAAATACTGATGTACATGAATGGACTGCAGGATGATAGCATAGTTACAGCAAGTAAATACTCTGACGTTAAAAGTGATGCCGGAATGGAATATTACTTAAAAGGAGGTGAGGGTCTGCTGGCGCCGGGAGAAGAATTTGAAGTGCCTGAATATTCAGAGAACCCTGAACAGACCATTATCAGGATATCTGAAGGAATTAAAAAAGGTTTGATATCTCAGGAGGCTATTGATAAAAAATGCAGAATAGTACTTGCAGCAAAGTACCTGGCAGGATTGCACAAGTATTCTTTTGTCAATAAAGAAAAGCTGGAGAATGAATTAAAACATCCCTCATCAAAAGCACTTGTCAGGGAACTGTATGCAAACGCCCTGACTGTGCTGAGAAATGAAAATAATATACTTCCCTTAAAGAACCTGGAAAAAACCAGGATAGCCTCAGTCTCCGTCAATGAGAACAAAACCACATTGTTTCAGGACCGGATATCAGATTATCAACCATCAGATAATTATTTTATCGATCCTTCAGATAGTAAAGCAGTGGATGATCTGCTGATTAAGCTTTCCCAATACGACATTGTTATTGCAGGGATATACGGAACGGATAATTGCGATATGGAAAGATTCCGGATTTCACCCGGGATGAAAGGATTCCTTGATAAACTAATCAATAATAACCGGACTATAATTACTTGGTTTGGAGATCCTTTCATGATCGACAGCATCAGATCGCTGAAGGATTCAGAAGGACTTGTGCTTGCTTATCAGCAAAATGTATTCACTGAAGATCTTTCAGCTCAGCTGATCTTTGGCGGAATTGGTGCCAGTGGAACCCTTCCTGTGACGATCAATGAGGAGTGGCCCTCCGGCTTCGGGATTGTTACTCAGGGAAATCTGAGACTTCAGTACGGACTTCCTGAAAATGCAGGGATGTCTTCAGAATTTCTTTCAAGGAAAATAGATTCAATTGTCAAAATCGGATTAAATGCCGGAGCTTACCCGGGCTGTGAGGTAATGGTAGCCAGAAAAGGGATCGTGGTATTTCATAAAGCATACGGTTTCCATACTTACGAAAACCGGATACCGGTTAGAAAAGACGATTTATACGATCTGGCTTCAGTCACCAAAGTATCAGCAACGCTTGCGGGGTTAATGCTGCTTGATTCAGAAGACAAGTTCTCACCGGAAAAGAAACTGGGCGATTACCTGCCCGATTTCAGGAAAACAAACAAGGGGGACCTTCTGATGAAGGATCTTCTGACTCACCAGGCAGGTATGAGAGCATGGATACCTTTCTGGATGGAGACTGTAAAACGTGATTCATCCTTTAAGAGAAACATTTTCAGTCATGCATCTTCCGCGAAATACCCTCTTAAAGTCGCTGATAACCTGTATATTAATAGAAATTACAGCAAAAAAATATTCAAAGAGATAAAAAAGAGCCCGCTTGGCGAAAAAAAATATGTCTATTCTGATCTTACATTTATAATATCTCCGGGAATAATAGAGAACCTGACAGGTGAAAAATGGAATGATTTTGTAACGGAAAATATCTATCACCGTTTAGGAGCATTTGATATTTGCTTCAATCCGTATCATAAATATCCTTTAAGCAGGATAATCCCAACGGAATATGATTCCCTATTCAGAAGACAACTGCTGCATGGAACGGTGCATGATGAAGGAGCAGCAATGCTAGGGGGAATTTCGGGACATGCCGGATTGTTTGCGACCGCCAATGACCTGATGAAGCTGATGGAACTCTACAGGAGGATGGGTCAGTATGGAGGTGAGCAGGTTATCTCAAAAGATGTTCTTGAACAATATACACGGGTTCAGTTCCCTGAAAATAAAAACAGAAGAGGTCTGGGATTTGACAAACCTCTCCTTGAAAATGAGGAATTGGGTCCGAAAGAAGCTTATCCGGCAAAGAGCGCAACTGATCAGAGCTTCGGGCATTCAGGATATACAGGTACTTTTGTCTGGATTGATCCTGTGTACGAAATAAGCTACATATTCTTCTCAAACCGCGTTTATCCTACACGCAACAACAATTTATTATCTGACCTGAATATCCGGCCTTATATTTTACAGGCGGTTTATGATTCTGTAATCAAAAAACAAAAAATAAATAAAATAGGGAAATGCCATGGCATTTCCCTATTTATTTTTTGTGCCCAGAACAAGACTCGAACTTGCACACCGTAACCGGCACCAGCCCCTCAAGCTGGCGTGTCTACCAATTTCACCATCTGGGCGTCCAATCATGCGAAGGGCTCAGTGCTCAGGGCTCAGAGTCTATTGCTCTGTGCTCTGCGCTCTATGCTCAGCGCTTTTGAGTTGTGCCCAGAACAGGACTCGAACCTGCACATCATTGCTGACACTAGTCCCTGAAACTAGCGCGTCTACCAATTTCGCCATCTGGGCGGCTTTATAATCGCGGCCAAAAATAATAAAAAAATAGTAATAAAATACGCAGTATTAATTAAAAGTATATTTTTGCTCCCTGATATTTTTATTTGAAAATGCTAGTTATAAAACACATAAAGCTTGTAATACATCTTTTCTTCAGGTCTGCATAATCTTTTTATTATGACTTAACATTAAAAGATAAAACAGACCTGCAAATTGATGCAGGTTTTTTTGTATAACAATATCTTAATACTGAGAAAATGAAAATTATGAAATTCGGTGGTACATCAGTCGGAAATCCCGACAGGATGAAATCAATTATACCACTGATTGACGGGGAAGAAAAGGTGATCGTTGTACTCTCTGCTATGTCAGGTACAACAAACAGTCTGGTTCAGATATCAGAACTTCTGTATGCAGGTAAAACAGAAGAAGCATCTGAAAAGAACGAAGCCCTGAGATCCAAATATTCACAGGTTGTGGATGATCTCTATTCAACCGATGTCTTTAAAAAGGAGGGTCATGAGCTTATTAATTCTCATTTTGACTATATAAGTAATTTCACTGTAAATGCTTTCACAATGCTTCAGGAGAAAGCAATACTTTCACAGGGCGAATTATTATCAACAGCACTGTTCCATAACCTTCTCAGGGAAAGGAATATTAAGTCGGTACTTTTATCTGCATTGAATTTTATGCGTATTGATAAAGACGGAGAACCTGACTCATTTTATATTGCAGAGAATTTCAGGAGGGAGCTCAATAATAATCCTGATGAAAAAATAATCATTACCCAGGGATTTATCTGCCGGAATGCTTATGGTGAAATCGATAACCTTAAGCGCGGAGGAAGCGACTTTACTGCTTCCCTTCTTGGCGCGGCAATCAATGCATCAGAGATCCAGATATGGACTGATATTAACGGATTTCATAATAATGATCCGAGATTTGTTGAAAATACCAGTGTAATCCGTGAGATTTCATTTGATGAAGCAGCTGAGCTTGCCTACTTTGGCGCCAAGATCCTGCACCCGTCAAGTGTAAATCCTGCAAGGGAGAAAAATATTCCGGTGCGGTTAAAAAATACCATGGATCCTCAGGATGAAGGTACTCTGATAACTTCAAACTGCATCCTTCAGGACTACAAGGCGGTTGCTGCAAAAGATGGCATTACTGTGTTCAGGATCAAATCGGCCAGGATGCTGATGGCATACGGATTCCTCAGAAAGATATTCGAGATTTTTGAAGTTTACAAGACACCCTATCGATATGGTGACCACCTCTGAGGTATCAGTTTCTATTACAGTGGATAATCATCAATTTGTCAACCAGATAGCAAAAGATCTGAGAGAGCTTGGAACAGTGGAGGTTGAACAGGATCAGACAATATTATGCATTGTTGGTGATTTCAGGACAGAAAGAACAGGTTCCGCTCCGGAAATATTTGAAGCTCTCAATACTATCCCCCTGAAAATGATCTCCTATGGAGGGAGTCCTTACAGCATTTCGCTTCTTATTGATTCGAAAGACAAGATCAATTCACTTAAACTTCTCAACAAATACCTATTTAACCAGTAAAATGATCACTAATAAGACTATTGAAAAATTCAGGGATCTTCCTACCCCCTTTTATTATTACGATCTCGATGTTTTAAATGCAACCTGCAAAACAGTAAGGGATGAATCCGCCAGGATGGGTGTTAAAGTACACTATGCCGTTAAAGCGAATGCCAACCCAAGGTTACTTAAGATAATTTCTGAATACGGTTTCGGGGCTGATTGTGTATCCTTTAACGAAATAAAATGTGCAGTTGAAGCCGGATTCAAACCTTCGGAAATAGTTTTTGCCGGTGTGGGAAAAACTGATAAAGACATAGAAGCCGCTCTTAAAACAGGCATTTTATGTTTTAACTGTGAATCAATTTCCGAGATTGAAGTTATTGATTCAATTGCTGAAAAGCTGAATAAGGTTGCCACTATTGCGCTCAGGATCAATCCGAATGTTGAAGCACATACTCATAAATATATTACAACGGGCATTCCTGAAAGTAAATTTGGGATCAATATATGGGAACTTGCAGAGGTGCTGGGAAAACTCTCAACGCTGAATCATGTCAAACTGAAAGGCATACACTTCCATATCGGTTCTCAGATAACCAGGTTGTCGGTCTTTAAAAGCTTATGCTCCAGGATAAATGAATTACAGGAGTGGTTTGCATCGCAAAACGTTGATCTTAAAATAATTAATCTGGGAGGCGGGCTCGGGATAGACTATGAAAATCCTGACAAGCCTGCCCGTTTTGAAGATTACTTCGCTCTGATAAAACAGTTTGTAACCCTGCGGCCAGGCCAGCATATCCATATTGAACCCGGAAGATCACTGGTTGGTCAATGCGGTTCGCTTATTTCCAGAGTTCTTTTTATCAAGAAAGGAACCAACACAACTTTTGCGATAATTGATGCAGGAATGACCGATCTTATAAGGCCTGCTTTGTACCAGGCGCATCACAAGATAGAGAACCTGACATCTGCCGGTATTATCTCAAAATATGATGTTGTCGGACCGGTTTGCGAGTCGGCTGATACCTTCGCAAAATTTATTGAACTTCCCGAAACCCGCCGTGGAGATATTATTGCACTCAGATCAACAGGAGCATACGGAGAATCGATGGCGTCAAGATATAATATGAGGGATTTGCCGGGAGCAGTCTTTTCTGGACGAAATTTAAACCTCTGGGGCTGTCTCATAAGACTGTTTTTACCCCCAACCCCCCAAGGGGGGCTTCTTATGTCATTGGTTTTCAATAAGTCCCTCCTTGGGGGATTTAGGGGCTATCCCTTATTTTCTTCTCTTACCTTGCTGTGCTTTACTCCATAGAAGAAATAAATAAAGAATCCTATCGCCATCCATACTATGAGCCTTAACCAGGTATCAAGTGGCAGGGCAGCCATCTGCAAAAAACAAATTCCTGCTCCCAGGATCGGAACCAATGGCACCCATGGTGTCCTGAATGGCCTGTGAATTTCAGGTCTGCGATTTTCTCAAAACCAGTACACTTATGCATACGATAATAAAGGCAAGCAGAGTTCCTATTGAAACCAGCTCGCCAAGGATGCTTATAGGCAGAATTCCGGCTATGATCATAGCAACACTTCCAGTGACAATGGTACTGATATATGGTGTTTTGTACTTCGGATGTACCTTTGAAAATACCGGCGGAAGTAAACCATCTTTTGCCATTGTAAAAAAGATCCTCGGCTGACCTAGCAGCATTACAAGAATTACTGAGCTTAATCCGGCAATTGCAGCAATCTTTACAATCGGCCTCAGCCAGAACATCCCTTTTCCCATGGCATCGACTCCCACAGCAACAGGATCAGGAACATTAAGTGCTGTATAGCTTACGATCCCGGTAAGGACTATCGCAACAAGAATATAAAGGACTGTTGAGATCCCTAGTGAACCAAGAATTCCAATCGGCATATCCTTCTGAGGATTCTTTGCCTCCTGTGCAGCTGTCGAAACCGCATCAAATCCTATATAAGCAAAGAAAATCACCCCTGCCCCCCGGAGGATTCCGCTGAATCCAAACTTGCCGAATTCAGAGCTGTAGGCTTTGAGCCATGCCCACAAAGAGCCGTACTCTGAAATGGGAGTTGATCTCTACTTTGTTTGCTGGTATAAAAGGATGCCAGTTCACCGATTTGACAAACATAAATCCAATTGCTATAAACAGGATAATAACTGATACTTTTGTTATTACCATGATATTATTGAAGTTAGCCGATTCCCTTATTCCAATTACCAGCAAGGTTGACAATAAAGCCACTATGAACATGGCAGGCAGATTCAGGATGCATGTAACATGGGCCAGAGAATCGACGCTGATTCCTGAACCTGCAAGGGTCTGGGCGAAAGCATCAGTTAAAGGTTTCCATCCCATTTCAGGGACATTAATAAGAACCGTGCCCGTGGCGCCTGTAAACTGGGGCGGGATAAAAATATTAAGATCTTTAAGAAAACTAACCACATATCCCGACCATCCGACAGAGACTGTGGAGGCTGCAAAAAGGTATTCGAGGATCAGATCCCATCCGATTATCCAGGCAAGAAACTCTCCAAGTGTGGCATAAGAATAAGTATAGGCACTTCCTGCAATCGGGATCATCGAAGCAAACTCAGCATAGCATAATCCTGCAAAACCGCAGGCAAGACCTGAAATAATAAAGGAAACTACAATAGCCGGACCAGCATACTGAGCTGCGGCTTGTCCCGTCAGGACAAAAATTCCGGCTCCTATTATTGCTCCTATACCGAGAGTAGTGAGATTAAGTGCTGTCAAAGATCTTTTTAAACCGCCGGATTCCTTCGATTCATTGAGCAACTGACCCAGCGGTTTAGTGAGGAACAACTTATTTTTCGACATATGATTGAAATGACTTTTTAAGTATAGTTAGGTTTAGCTATTACAAACGTAATTTATTTTTCTTAAAAAAATACCTTTTATTCGGCCTTGCAAAAATCTTTCATCAGGCCATTTGCTTTATTTTAATTTTTTAACAAATTACTTTTAACTTTATAAACTTAAATCCACATACTATGGTACGCAATCTGTTTCTGATATTATTACTTCTGTTGTTTTCCTGTGCCCCGTTAAGCAAATACAGTGATCTGCCGGAAGTTAAAGCATGGGAAAGTGATATTGAGAAGTTTGAACAGCTGGACATTTCAAAATCCTACCCTTCCGATGCAATCCTTTTTGCAGGAAGTTCCAGCATAAGGTTATGGTCATCCATCGGAAAGGATATGCTGCCATATAACGTTATCCAGAGAGGCTATGGAGGAGCAAAACTGAGCGACTTTGCTGTTTATGCCGACAGAATAATATATCCTCACGATTGTCAGGCAATCGTTATTTTTATAGCAAATGATATCTCTGGTGGCGAAAATGACAAAAGTCCTCTTGAGGTATCCCAGTTATTCAAAAAATCCCTTTACATAATCCGTCGGAAATTTACAGATGTACCAGTTTTCTGGATCAGCATTACCCCTACTCCGGCACGATGGCATGTATGGCCGGAGATAAAAGAAGCAAATGAAATGATAAAAAAGATCTGTGAGGATCACAGGAATACCTATTATATCGATACTGAAAAATATTTCCTCACAACCAGCGGTCTGCCCAAAAATGAACTTTTTGTGGAAGACAGGCTCCATTTAAGTAGTGAGGGCTATTCGGATCTGGTCAGGTATCATTAAAAATGAACTTAATAAAGTGCTGGCAAATAATTGAAAAATCATTGGTGTGGGTGCTGGCTTTATATTA
The DNA here is from genome assembly GCA_963702415.1 of uncultured Bacteroidales bacterium. Lineage (GTDB taxonomy): Bacteria > Bacteroidota > Bacteroidia > Bacteroidales > VadinHA17 > LD21. Next base: position 97,565 of record CAVPCP010000003.1, read on the forward strand.
GGGGTAAAAGGGATCACAACCAACTGTCCGGGATGGCTGAACGACCAGATTTTTTTAAGGTCTGACATCTGTTGGAGATCATTATAATTATTTGTTAATAAACAGGAAATATCTGATATATGAAAAATTTATTATCCCGTCGTAGATTCTTCTACAGGACCATAGGTGCAGGCACCGGTGCATTTGTTTTCCCGTCACTCATCGGAAGTCCAATTCAAAAATCCGGTAAAGGCATCACCCCTGTAATAATTACAAGTCACACTAATGAAACAGGAAGGAACGCCATGGAAGCTGGCTGGGAAATACTGAAAGCCGGGGGGAATGCAGTAGATGCCGTCGAAAAAGCAGCAAATGTAATAGAGGTCGACCCTGAAGATACGAGTGTTGGTTATGGAGGATTGCCAAATGAGCGAGGTGTTGTACAGCTTGATGCCTCATTTATGGATGGTAAAACCTATTCAGCCGGGGCTGTTGCCTGTCTCGAAAACATCAAAACACCCGCATCCGTTGCGAAGCTTGTAATGCAGCGAACTGATCACGTTCTGCTTGTTGGTGCCGGAGCACTGGAATTCGCAAAAGCCTGGGGATTCAGTGAGGAGAATCTGCTTACTGAAAAAGCAAGGAAGATCTGGCTTCGCTGGAAGGAAGAGCTTAGTCCTGCAGATGACTGGGGCTCTCCGGAACACTTACAGAATCTAAGTAAAAATGAATCATACTGGAGTGATTTCCCTGACATTGAGCATCATTACGGGACAACCAACGTTCTGGCAATCGACAGAAACGGCGACATTGCGGGCTGTACAACAACAAGCGGACTGAGCTTCAAGCTCAATGGCAGGGTTGGTGATTCGCCGATCATAGGGGCAGGCCTTTATGTTGATAATGAAGTAGGTGCAGCAGGTGCCACGGGGCGCGGAGAGGATGTTATCAAATCCTGTGCATCATATTATATGGTACTTAAAATGAAGGAAGGCAAAACCCCTCAGCAAGCCTGTGAAGAGGCCCTCAATATGATTGCGGACAGGTACAGGAAGATAAATCCCGGATTCTTTCCGGGCGAGAAATTTGTTGCAATAAATAAATACGGAGAATTAGGCTGTGCAACAATGAAAGGACTCGGGAATCCTGCAATGTCAGTAAGAACTGAAAAAGGACTCAGCAGCTTCGAGGGTGTCGTTGCTTTCCCCGGGAAACCCTGATACTAAAATTGCACATCATTTCGGAACAAAGTAATTTTTTGTATTTTTATACGTTAAATATGTGTAGAATCATCTGATTATATCCTCTTTACAGAAACTACTCTGAAAGCGGAAGATGAATTTTGTTTATGAATGAAAGGAATGAAAAGACTGATATACATAGGATTGGTGCTTCTTGTCTCCTGTGCCACATCGAAGCAGTCGTCCGTAAAAGAAGACTCTCTGTTGCTGACAAGAAAATATGTCGGTAACTTTATTGAATACAGGCAGCACATTCCTGAAAAATTCGGGGAACCTTATCTTTTATGGATCAAAACTTCAATGGACAGCACTTATGGCAAAATCTCCGCATACGGCGAAAGATGTGATTTTCAAAAAGGCGACAGGCTTTATATAAAAAGAATACAGTTTTCCCCGGGTCCGCTTTCAACATACTGGGAGTATCAGATTGAATCGGATGACAATGCTATAGTTTACAAGCTGAGTGAATTCCAGCATGACAGAAAAAACCTTGTCCGGAACTGGTTCTAGATATTTCGGATTGCGGATTGTTGATTTCGCATTTAAATGCTCCTTTACGTTTGCCCATTAACTCATACTGTACTCTTCAATCCGCAATCCGAAATCCGCAATCCGCAATCCTCAATACAATAATCTATTTCTTACCAACCCTTTTCTCGTACAGCTCCTGCCAGCCGCTGATATCCGAAGATGCTTCCGGTTGCATTTTATCTGTTGATTTCCTTTCCAGTTTTTTAATGACCATTGTCCTGCCACGCTTGCCTTCTCCTTTTCCATGGTCAACATAATCGACATATGCAATGAACCTGTTTATCTTGTTCGGCATTATTTCAGAAGTCCTTATAAATCCCACATCCTCGCTTTTAAGAGTGTAATTGTCATGTGTTGCTTCCCAAACGTCGACATAGTGAACGATGTAATCGAGATCAGAGAAAACTGCTTTGCCCTCAGCATCGGTAAACCCTTCATTAATCATATTGGTTTCATTTTCCCAGTCAGTAAGTGTTGGATACAGAATAATGCTTGCTCCTGCAACGGGATACTCTTCAAAGTATTCAAGAACCTCTATTTCAAGTAGTGTTGGGATTTTTACATCCAGAGTAAGGGACGATTCATCCGTCAGGCCACTTTTAGACCATACCTTTAAAACAACAGTGAAGGTTCCCGTTGAGGTAAATCTATGAATCGGATTTGGCTCGTTCGAAATATATCCGTCTCCGAAATTCCATTCAAAATCAAAAGCATTATCTGATTCATTTGTAAACCAGACCTCCTCCCCGACTACAGGATTACCGGGATTTGCTGAAAACATGGCAATGGGCGACGATTCGCATGAAACAAGTATCATGGGAAGAACCAGTGAGAGATATATGAGCTTTTTCATTGCTTTGAGTATTAATGTTTCAGATAATTAAATCCAAATTACGTGCCATAAATTCACCTTTCCCCAAACAGCAAATTAAGTCCCCATCTCCCTTGGGAGAGGGGGATTTAGGGGGTAAGGTAATAAATTTCGAAATAATAATTAACTTTGCACTCCAATAAAAAAGATATCCGGAATAATGATTAAGATAACTTTCCCTGATGGTTCTGTAAAAGAGTATAACAGCGGCATCAGTAGTTTTGAAATAGCTGAACAAATCAGTCCAAGGCTGGCAAAAGAAGTGTACGCTGCCACAGTAAACGGTGAGGTTATTGACCTGACAAGACCAATTATTTCAGATGCAACACTGAAGCTTCACAAATGGGATGATGAGGCCGCCAGGCATGCATTCTGGCACTCATCGGCACATCTTATGGCTGAGGCACTGGAATCCCTTTATCCGGGAATGAAATTCGGAATAGGTCCGGCAATTGAGAATGGATTTTATTATGATGTTGATCCCGGCGAGGGAAAGGTGATCACCGACAATGATCTGCCTTTAATCGAAAACAGGATGAAAGAACTGGCTGCCAAAAACCTGATTTATACCAGGAGAAATGTCAGCAAAAAGGAAGCGCTTGACATTTTCTCTAAAAAGGGTGACCATTATAAGACTGAGCTGATTGACGAACTTGAAGATGGAACAATATCCCTTTATACGCAGGGTAATTTTACTGACCTATGCCGCGGACCTCATCTGCCTTCAACAGAGCCTATCAGAGCCATTAAGCTTCTGAATGTTGCCGGTGCCTACTGGAGGGGTAATGAAAAAAACAGAATGCTTACCAGGATATACGGTGTGACCTATCCTAAACAGAAAATGCTTGATGACTATCTCATATTTCTTGATGAGGCAAAAAGAAGGGATCACAGGAAAATAGGCAAAGAGCTTGAGCTTTTTGCCTTTTCACAACAGGTGGGTATGGGACTCCCGTTATGGATGCCCAGGGGAGCCGAACTGAGACAGAATCTCATCAGTTTCATGACCAAAGTGCTTAAAAGAAGAGGCTATGTGATTGTAGCAACTCCTCATATCGGTAATGTGAACCTGTACAAAACTTCGGGGCATTATGAGAAATACGGTAAAGACTCATTTCAGCCTATATCCACACCCCAGGAGGGTGAGCAGTTCATGCTGAAACCAATGAATTGTCCTCATCATTGTGAGATTTTTAATGCCACACCACACTCTTATAAGGATCTTCCCCTGAGAATGGCCGAATTCGGTACCGTATACAGATATGAGCAAAGCGGAGAATTACATGGCCTTACAAGGGTCAGGAGTTTTACACAGGATGATGCGCATCATTTCTGCAGACCGGACCAGCTTAAAGACGAATTTAAAAGTATAATCGACCTGGTGCAGTTTATTTTCAAAGCCGTTAATCTGGAAGATTTCACGGCACAGATCTCCCTGAAGGATCCGGAGAATAAAGAGAAGTACATAGGATCGGATGAAAACTGGGAAAAAGCCGAAAAAGCCATAATTGAGGCCGCTGATGAGAAGAAACTTGAAACAACTGTTGTATTGGGCGAAGCTGCATTCTACGGTCCGAAACTCGATTTTATGGTAAAAGATGCCATTGGCAGAAAATGGCAGCTTGGAACCATTCAGGTCGACTATAACCTTCCTGAAAGATTTGACCTGACTTATAATGGAAGTGATAACCAGAAACACAGACCCGTAATGATCCACCGTGCCATATTCGGTTCAATGGAACGTTTTATTGCAGTCCTGATCGAAAATACAGCAGGTAAATTCCCACTCTGGCTTGCTCCGGAAAAAGCAGTCATTTTGCCAATAAGTGAAAAATTTAATGATTATGCGGGAAAAGTTTTGGATTTTCTAAATAATTCCGATATTTGCACACTGATTGACGACAGGAGTGAAAAAATAGGTAAGAAGATCAGGGATAATGAATTAAAGAGGATCCCATACCTGTTGATCATCGGCGAAAAAGAGGTTGAAAACGGAACAGTTGCTGTCCGAAAGCAGGGTGAAGGTGATAAAGGAAGCATGAGAACTTGAAGAATTTGCCGACTTTATTACCAGGGAGATTAAAAGAGAAATGACTTATTGATCAGACTTTTTGAATTAAAACTAGTATTAACAAAAGTAAGGAGGAAATAGCTATTACCGTTCCAATTAGGCGAAGTCCTGCAAGAGTTGTTCAGCAGGCTCACAAGATTAATAACAGGATCGCTGCTAAAGTGGTCAGGGTTGTCGGTGATGAAATAGAAACAGCAGTTATGAGTATCCAGGATGCCTTGAGACTGGCAGATCAGATGGAGCTCGATCTTGTAGAAATTTCCCCAAATGCGGATCCCCCTGTTTGCAAAATTGTTGATTATCAGAAATTTCTTTATCAGCAGAAAAAGAAACAGAAAGAAATTAAGGCAAAGGCTGCCAAGGTTGTGGTTAAGGAGATAAGGTTCGGTCCGAATACCGACGATCATGATTATAATTTTAAGCTCCGACATGCTATGAGATTCCTTGAAGAAGGAGCAAAAGTAAGAGCTTATGTGTTCTTTAAGGGAAGATCGATATTATTCAAGGAGCAGGGCGAGGTACTGTTGCTTAAGTTTGCAAATGACCTTGAAGATTATGGGAAGGTGGAACAGCTTCCACGTCTGGAAGGAAAGAGAATGATTGTCTCTTTCTCTCCGAAAAAGAAGAAATAGTTATTATAAATATAGTTCGTACAGAAAATGCCAAAAATGAAAACTAATTCCGGTGCAAAGAAGAGATTTTCTCTTACCGGAACAGGAAAGATCAAACGGAAACATGCATTTAAGAGTCATATTCTGACCAAGAAATCAACCAAGCGTAAGAGAAATCTGACTTATTCCGGCCTGGTTGACAAGACAGACAAAAAGAATGTAAAACTTATGCTTGCAGGCAATAAATAATTGTTTCACGTATTGATAAATTAAAACCAGTATTAACAGATTGTTCAGCACAAAAGATTTCGTTTAAAGCGGAACGCTGACATTCAAAAAAAATGAGTTATGCCAAGATCAGTAAATGCAGTTGCATCAAGAGCCAGAAGGAAAAAGGTTCTTAAGCAGACAAAAGGGAACTTCGGTTCAAGAAGAAACGTTATTACAGTAGCAAAAAATACTCTCGACAAAGGTCTTGGGTATGCATACCGCGACAGGAAAAGAAAGAAAGGTGAATTCAGATCACTGTGGATCCAAAGAATAAATGCAGGAGTACGCCAGTACGATATGAGCTATTCCCAGTTTATAGGGAATCTCGAAAAGAAGGGTATCTCCCTCAACAGGAAAACCCTTGCAGATCTTGCAATGAACCATCCCGATGCCTTCAGGGCGATCGTTGAAAAGGTGAAATAGAGAACAATATACAATAACAAAATAGGGACATGCCATGGCATGTCCCTATTTTGTTATATTCTATTTTATCTTCATAAACATCCTGCTGAACCTGATCTTTTTCAACCCTGAGGCCTCTTTGTCAAGGGAGAGCCATATGAACTTTGGTTTGCCTACAATATGATCTTCAGGTACAAAGCCCCAGTAACGCGAATCGGCTGAATTATGCCTGTTATCTCCCATCATAAAATAATAGTTCATTTTAAAGGTGTATGCATCAGCCGGTTTATCGTTAATAAAAATGGTATTGCCTTCAACCCGCAGATCATTGGCCTCGTAGACATCAATAATCCGTTCATAAAGGCAAAGATTTGAAGTATCGAGTTTTACCGAAGCCCCTTTCGCAGGAATCCAGAGCGGACCGAAATTATCATCATTCCAGTTGTATGTCCTGCTGTAAGGAAAAATATGGGGAGCATATTCCCTCGGGGCCGAAAACAATGGCGTGACCTCCTTTACATTGGTAAATTTGGAAATTGCCTCGGCATTGGCTTTGGTCAAGGGCATATAATATGCCGATCCTGAAACAACATTCTGATCCGATTTGTAAATACCGAGCCTCTCGAAGGCCTTTGGATTTATTGAGGTACCATTGGTAGCAACCACATAGTTTAACTGCTGGGTACTGTTAACCGGAACAAGCTTGCTGTCGATATAGACTGACCCTCCTTTAATATAAAGTGTATCGCCTGCGATACCAATACACCTCTTAACATAATTGTCGCGCCTGTCAACCGGACGGTATATTAAGTTAAATCTGTCCCATATTTCTTTTCTGGCAGCCTCCAGGTAGTATTTATAAGGTCCCGGATTCCTGTTGCTGTAGCTGTCTCTCTGCATCATTTCCCTTGCAGTCCTTCTGACAATCTCATAGTATGCAGTTTCAGTCTCTTCCAGAACAACAGTATCTCCTGCCGGAAAATTGAAGACAATTGCATCATTGTTCTTTACTTTACCGAGTCCGGCCAGTCTTTTATAAGGCCAATGGATAAGATCCGACCATGATTTGCCTTTTGTAATGGGCATTGTGTTCGCGGTGAAAGGAAAAGCAACAGGTGTATTTGGCATCCTTGGCCCGTATGCTAATTTACTGACAAACAGATGGTCGCCGATGAGAAGCGATTTTTCCATTGAACCTGTGGGGATTCTGTAGTTCTGGAACAGGAATATGTTAATCAGCGACACGGCAATAACAGCAAATATCAGAGCATCGAGCCATTCAACGAACGTACTGTTCCTGCCATCCCTTTTCTTCCAGAAGGTCCAGTTTACCCTTTCAGTAACATAGAGATCGTAAATGATAGCCAAACCCAGCAGCAACAACCACTTCCCGATCCATATCACTATCAGGACATAAATAAGTGCGGCAATTGCGAATCTTATGTGCTTTCGCTTTAATAATTCAGTCATTTTGCATTGTTAGATAAGAACCGGTAAAATTATAAATATTTATCAGAATCCCAGTACATCACCCATAGTGAACACACCTTTTCTGGTATGGATGAACTCAGCAGCAATAACAGCACCAAGAGCGAGTCCTTTTCTGCTTTTAGCTTCATGTTTCAGACTTATAATGTCAACGTCAGATTCCCAGACTATTAGATGCGTCCCGGGTACCAGTCCCTCCCTCACTGACCGGACAGGAATCTCCCTGTCTGACAAATTATTACCGCAACTCCACCCGTCGTACCCGGAATGCTGGTCGGTAATACCGCCGGCAAGTGTAATTGCTGTACCGCTCGGGGCATCAAGCTTTTTAGTATGGTGGATCTCTTCAATAAATGGTTTATAATCAGTATAATCTGACAAATGCCTGGCAAGTTCTGAGTTCAGCTTAAAAAGGATGTTAACGCCAATGCTGAAGTTGGAAGAGTGTATAAACGACACCCCGGTTTCTTTGCACAGTGCTGTCGCTTTTTCATAATCATTCAGCCAGCCTGTAGTACCGCATACAACAGGAAGCTTCATTTTCAGGCACTTTTGAATATTTTCGAAGGCAGTTTCAGGGGTTGTGAACTCAATAACAACATCTATCTTTTTTGTTTTGGCCTCATTCAGGTCGGAAAGGTTGTCCTTATCCACAACCAGCTTTACAATATGACCCCGGCTGACGGCAGCTGATTCTATCTCATGCCCCATGCGGCCATATCCGATAAGTGCAATATTCATGTACTTAAGTTTTTGCGAAATTATAAGATTTAATACAGTAGAATCCAAATAAAATCACAAATTTTCTTAACGTTAAGTTAAATAGTCATGGATACCTTCGTTTCTTATTGACTTTGTGAACCCTAGTATCATTCTTTGTGTGTGGTGGTAAATCTTTTCTTACCACAAAGTACACGCCTACTAATAAACTGGGAACATCTAAATAGATAACTTAACAAAAAAGAAAAGAGCAATTTTGTATTTGCTGGTAAAAATAGCCTCTCCCCAAACCTCCCGCCACGGCGGGACAGGCTCTCCCCCAAGAGGGAGGGGCTTTTTAGTGAAAGCTAAGTCCCCCTCTCTCCTGGGCTACTCTTTATACACATCCTCCCTGACGTAAAATCAGGTTATTGGATGGGTATTTCCTTCGGTGAGCTCGTTCCGCAATGCTGGATTAGGTTCACTATTTCTACACCCCCGATAATTTACCTGATTGCAGACCTGTTTGCCGGCAGGCAGGTTAGTTCAGATCCAAAGCCCTGCAAGGGGCTTAACAGAACAGTCATGAATATGACTGAATATGAATAACCTCCGGTGCAACCGGAGGTAGAGGTCACCCTTCTGACCCCAAGCCCTGAAAGGCCTTAATACAATCGGGGTTAAGGATAGATAATAAGATACTTCTCTTAGACAGCATATTCAGCTCTTGCAGAGCTGATAAGTGGTGGGGGATACCGACCTCCGGTTTCACCGGAGGTTATTCATATCGCACCACAAATTGTGGTGCCTTTGTTAAATCTTTTCAAGATTTATTATCATTTTACCAGTCCCGGAATCATTAATTGTAATGGGGATTTATGAGATCTCACAGAACAAACAATAATATAATTCATATTGTGATACAGTAAGTTTTATATGCAATACAATAAATATGTTCCCTATAACGATATGTAATTTACACATAATGAACGCGTAAGATTTAAAACGAAAGATGTGTATAAAGAGTAGCTCTCCTGTTAGAGGGGGATTTAGGGGGAGAAGCCGAAATCCGCCAGGAAAAAACGAAAGAGTTTTATAATAGGAACACCATGTATTTCACAAAGTAACACGAAGTAATTATATCTTTGCAATAAAGATGTTTCCTGAAATATCGCACGCAAAACTGCCTGTATGAAATATATAATTATCTCATTATCAATAATATTTATGGTTACTTCATCTTCAAACTATAAAAAAGAAAAAGCTGATCTTGTAATTATTAACGGCAAGGTGCTTACAATAGACAAGGATAATCCTGTATCTGAAGCGGTTGCTGTAAAGGGAGAAAAGATTTTAGCAGTGGGTACCAGCAGTCAGATATCCCGGATGATAGCTGAAGGAAGAACTAAGGTTATTGATGCAGCAGGAAGGCTCGTAATTCCGGGATTCAACGATGCCCATGTTCATTTTGGTCCGCTCGATCCTGATTATATTGAGCTTCGCTATACAACCAATCCCTCTGTGATTACTGAAAAGGTGAAAGACACAGGTTTAAAATCAAAACCGGGAGAACTTATAGAGGGTGGACATTGGGAACATGAAATGTTCATTAACAGGGAATGGCCGGCAAAAGAACTTATAGACAAAGTCTCACCCGATAATCCTGTTGTCCTCAGCCGTGCTGACGGGCATTCGGTCCTGGTTAACAGTTATGTCCTGAAAAAATCGGGCATAACAAGGGATACTCCCGATCCTTTCGGTGGCGAGATCCAGAAAGATCCTATTACAGGAGAGCCGACCGGTATACTTAAAGAAAAAGCGGAAAGCCTTATAAGAACAGGTGCAGTTAAAACCGGTAGGACTCCTGAAGAAGAGTCAGCAAGAGACATGGAGGGATATCTGCTTGCATTAAAGGAAGCCAGGGAGTACGGGGTCACAAGCATTCAGATCCCGGGAAGCGCAGATTTCAACGCTTATGAAAAGCTTCAGGCGGAGGGTAATCTTACAAGCAGGATTGATATCGGAAAGCCATTGACAGGAGATACTTCCGTCCTGCAGAAATATAAGAGCTTAGAAAGAAATATCCGCCGGAGGATAACTGGATCCGGTTCGGTTATCTTAAGGCATTCATCGATGGTACAATAGGATCAGGAACAGCCCTGATGTTTGAACCTTTTGCGGATAATCCGGAATCATCAGGACTGGCAATGATGCCATATGATAAATTTGAGAAAATGGTCGTGACAGCCGACAGGATGGGATTTCAGATCGGAGTTCATTCAATAGGCGACAAAGGAAATAACTGGACCCTTAACGCGTATGAGAAGGCACAAAAAGAGAATGGAAAACGCGACAGCCGGCATCGCGATGAACACACCCAAACACTCCAGTCTGACAGATATTACGCGCTTTGCAGCACTCGGAGTGATACCTTCAATGCAGCCCACACATTGTATATCTGATAAAAGATTTTACGAAAAGCGAATCGGGACTGAACGAAGTAAAGGTGCATATGCCTGGAGAAGCCTTAAGCAAACCGGGGTCATGCTTGCATTCGGTACAGACTATCAGGTAGAACCACTTAACCCGATGGAGGGATTATATGCTGCTGTGACAAGAAAAGACAGGCTTGGAGAAGAAGGTAACGGGTGGTTCCCGGAAGAGAAACTTACAATGGAGGAAGCAATAAAATACTATACTCTGGGCTCGGCTTATGCCCAGTTCATGGAAGACCGCAAGGGAATGATAAGAACAGGCTACCTTGCTGATATTGTCATTGTCGACAGGGACCTGCTGACAATTCCGGAAGACCAGATTATGAAAACTAAGGTGGATTATACAATTACCGGGGGTAAGATAGTTTATAGTTCCTTGAAGTAGGGCCTGCAAATTGAATTATTTAACTATTCCGGAAGGTTTTAAAATACTCATTACTTTCTCACGATACATTCTCCCAATAGGCAACTGGGTATTTTTAAGGATTACCTGGATTGCATTAAATCCAGTAATCTTCTGAATGTTTACGATATATGATTTATGTATCCTGATAAAGTATTCCGTTGAAAACTTATTCTCAAATTCCGTGAGAGAATCCCGAACCATATAGTTTTTGCCTGCTGTAATTACTCTTACATATTCTCCGTACCCTTCAAAATAAAGGACATCATCATAAAGAATCTTGAAGATGTTTTTACCATCCTGGATATAAATGAACTTCAATTCCTGAGATTTAGAGGGAGCACCCGCTGTTTTTGGCTTCCAATTTCCGGGACCGGTTACAGTACCTGTTAATAGCTTTAAGAAATCTTTCAAATGATATGGGTTTTAGCAGAAAATCAACAACATCAAGATCATATCCTTCAATTGCATATTCCCTGTATGCTGTCGTTATTATTACATAAGGAGGATCCGGAATTGATTTAAGAAAATCAAGGCCGCTTATCTCAGGCATATTGACATCCAGAAACATCAGATCAATTTTTTCTCTCTGCAAAAATTCAACTGCTTTCAGGGCACTTTTGCATTCCCCGGCAATCTCAAAAGATTCCAGCTTACCAAGATGTGTTCTTATAAGCTTTATTGCAAGGGGTTCATCATCAATAATCAGACATCTTGTTTTATCACAATCCATTTTATTGCAATTGTAGTTTAAGAAAAACCGAGAATGTATTATCGGAATGATTAATAACCAAATCGTGCTTCTCCAGGATATATAAGTTCAAGCCTTTTCTTCGCATTGCTAATCCCTATTCCTGAAGCTTTGTCTTCTTTATCAGGATCATTTACATTACTATTGATAACAGTAAAGAAAAGCAGACCACCATTCCTGACAATTGAGATTCTTATCCAGGGAGTTCCTGAATCTTTATCCGGACCATGTTTAAAACTGTTATCAATAAAAGTATGAAGTATCATCGGGGCAATTTGCATATTATTCAATTCACCTTCAATGTTAAATTGAATATCACAGGAATCGTACCTGACTTTCTGTAACTCTATGAAGCTGTTAAGAAAATCTATTTCTTTTGTTAGTGGGACCCTGTCAGAGTTGCAATCATATATAATATAGCTGAGCATATCAGCTAACCGGATTATCAGGTCAGGTGTCTTATCTGACTTCTCCAGAGAAAGGGAGTATAAATTATTAAGCGTATTAAACAGGAAATGGGGATGGATCTGACTCTTTAATAGTTTTAATTCAACCTCCTTAAGCTTAAGTTCTGACTCAAGTCTGTCATGCTCTATGTTCTGCTGAAGCAAAGTTTTTTCTCTCAAATGCCCTGAAAGTTTAAATCCGGCGAGCGGTGCCATTCCAAAAACAAAAATCAGAATTGCAGCAAGATAGTTGTACAGTGTATAGTCGTTAGGATCATTAAAAATAAAGGGTTCAACAATATACATCCGGATCAGATACGGGATGACTGGGTATAAAACAACGATAAGGACAATTATAAGGGAAAAAAGAAAAAACCTGTTGCTGAAGTAAAACCTGGGCAGGACATCGTCAACTACAAGATGTGTTATGATTATCACTCCCGGTAAGAAAGCCAGATTTGTCAGAAAAGATAACCTTAAAGATTCCAGATAATCAAGATTCAGCCCCCCTACTAAAAAGAAATATTGCTGCGCAATAGACCTTTGGAAAGAAAAAAAGAGGACATAAAAAATCCAGTAAAGAATATAGAAATTAAGATTCTTACCGGAAAAAACCTTTTTAACCACTTCTCTGTGCATATTAAAATGGTTTATGTCTTGCATTCAAAGATAGTATCAAATTCATTAAATAATATCAGAATCATCCAAAATGCAGTGAAATTCAGATATATGTATATGAATAACATTTTTTGTCAAAATCCAGTTGAAAAGAGGTGTTTTTCCTATTTACTGGGTACTCCCCGCTTCTCACGGAAATTCGACTGTCAGATTGAAAAAAATGGATTTCGACAAGTTACTTCAGCCGTTATGTTCAGGGGACGAATAACCGACAATTCGTTCAACCTCATATTTCAGCTGTTTGACCTCATAAAAAAGCACATTGAGAACACTGATGTGCCGTTCACAGTATCTTGTGTGCAGTTTATTGAATATTTTTTTTTTGCATTCATCATGTACGTAATTTTGATTATGACTTATTTGAATTCATATGGACAGTTAAGGATTTTTTTTGGACAGTAACTTTAGTATTAACCAGATTTAAATTCCCATGAAAAGACAAGTTTTAATCAGAGGACAATAGTTACAGTAAATAACTGTATTTCCTGAGTTGCAAGGGATCTTTACCAATGCAAACCAATTAAATGTGAGAGGAATACCCGATTAAGTCCTTCTCATTACCAGTCATTCATTTTTCGAAATTCTAACTAAATCTAATATAATATGAGATATTTATTTCTTGTCAGCTTGTTTGTGTTTACAGGTTTTTCAGCACTCCTGTCGCAAACCCGGAATATTACCGGGACTGTCACCTCTGCTACCGAAGGAGAGGGTGTTCTGCCCGGAGTAACTGTTACAGTTAAGGGTACCACAATAGGGATACTTACCGATTTGAATGGTAAATTCACTATACCTGTACCTCCGAATGCAGTTACTCTGGTTTTTAGTTACATAGGAATGAAAAAGCAGGAGATTCCGGTTACCGATCAGAATGTAATTAATGTTGTTATGGAATCAGACATTTTAGGGCTTGATGAGGTCGTTGTAACTGCTCTCGGTATTTCCCGCGAGAAAAAATCATTAGGTTATTCTGTCCAGGAAGTGAAAGGAGATAATATTAGCAAGACAAAGGAATCGAACTTTGTAAACTCACTTTCCGGGAAAGTTTCCGGAGTACAGATAAAACAATCAAATACCATGGGAGGATCAGCTAACATACTCATTAGAGGTAACAAATCATTGATGAATAACAACCAGGCATTGTTTGTGGTTGACGGGGTACCTATTGATAACACTATACCCAATACCAACAATCAGGTAAACGGCAACGGGGGCTACGATTATGGTAATGCCGCGGCCGACATCAACCCCGATAATATTGAATCAATGTCGGTCCTTAAGGGGGCAGCTGCCACTGCTCTTTATGGCTCAAGGGCGGCAAACGGAGTCGTAATGATAACAACAAAGAAAGGAACGTCCAGGAAAGGTATCGGCGTTTCATTATTCTGCCGGACTGACATTTTCCAAAATTGATCAGGAGACATTACCCAAAATGCAAAAAGAGTATGGCGGTGGTTACGGAGCCTATTATGAGGATGAGTCAGGTTACTTCTTTCAGGCAGACCTGGATGGAAACGGATCCAGTGAACTTATTGTCCCGACATCCGAGGATGCATCCTGGGGTGCTAAATTCGATCCCTCACTAATGGTGATAGACTGGGTCGGACTTGAACCCACCGATTCTGAAAATTATCTTAAACCGGTTCCCTGGGTTACAGCAGAACATGATCTGAGAGATTTTTTTGAGACCGGTATAAAGCAAAACTATAACATAGCATTCGACGGTGGTAATGATAAAGGTACTTTCAGATTGTCATATACCAACCTTACGGAAAAAGGGATTATGCCAAACAGCCAGATCAGGAAAAATATTGTAAACTTCAACGGCAGTTATAATTTCACAGACAAACTTAGCGCCGAATCAAGTGTTTCATATATTAATGATTATACCAAGGGACGATATGGTACGGGATATGATCCGGGAAACCCTATGCAATCACTGGGACAATGGTTCCAGGCCAATGTCGATATAGAGGACCTTAAAAAATACCAGAAGACCCCTGATGGCCGGCAGAGGACATGGAACTATGCCTATTATGATGACCTCACCCCTATTTTTCACAATAATATTTACTGGACCCGTAATATGAACTACGAAGATGACGGCAGGAACAGGCTATTTGGCTTTGCAACGATCAGGTACAGACTAGCCCCCTGGATTATCCTGGAAGGAAGGGCTGCAACAGACACCTATTCACAATTTCAGGAAGAAAGAGTGGCTGTTTACAGTAACCAGACTTCACAATACAGGAAGTTTCTCAGGGATTTCTCTGAAACAAATATTGATTTTATGGCCAGAATCAACCACAATTTTGGAGAATTCTCATTAAACGGGCTTTTAGGCTCAAATATCAGAAGAACCACCAGCAAGTTGACAGATGTATCAACCCTTGGCGGATTGATAGTTCCGGAACTTTATAATCTTTATAATTCAAGATCACCGGTTCAGACCACTGAATATCAATTGTTATCCGGAGTCAACAGTCTTTTCGGCAACCTATCATTGGGTTACAGGAATCTTATTTATTTAGATGTTTCAGGGCGAAACGATATATCCTCGACCTTACCGGAAAATAATAATAGCTATTTTTATCCTTCGGTATCTACAAGTTTTATCTTTTCTGAACTGCCTGGCATCAAAGGATCGCCTGTTCTTTCATTCATCAAGCTCAGGCTAAATTATGCCGAGGTAGGGAATGATGCCCCTGCTTACAGCCTGACATCAACATACCGGCAGAAAGCCAACTGGGAAACAAACGGCCGGTACTTTGTAAACAGGGTTTTACAGAATCCGGAACTTAAGCCGGAAAGAACAAAAAGTATTGAAGCCGGACTGGAGGCAAAATTTTTTAACAACAGGTTCGGATTTGACCTTTCGCTGTATAAGACAAACAGTATTGACCAGATCACTCCCGTTAACATAAGCCGTGCATCAGGGTACAACCAGAGATATGTCAATTCAGGTAAAATTGAGAACAAGGGGGTAGAACTTTCGCTTACCGGAACAGTGATAAAGACAGGCAATTTCTCATGGGATATTCAGGCAAACTGGTTCAGGAATGTGAACAAAGTAATTAGTCTTTATGAAGGGGTTGAGAATATCCTTCTCAATGCACAATGGGATATAAGCACAAACCTCGTGGTTGGACAACCTTATGGAATGCTGCGAGGCAGTGATTTTGTCTACACAAATGGCCAAAGAACAGTCGGATGAAGACGGGATGTACCTGGAAGGAGATGATCCGATAGCACTTCTGGGATCAACCCTGCCCGACTGGAATGCAGGAATTACGACTATCTTGAATTATAAGGGATTTTCTCTTTCAGGTCTGGTTGATATTTCACAGGGAGGGAACCTCTATTCAGCTGATATGCAGTATGGCCTGTCAACCGGGATTTTTGCAGAGACAGCCGGCCTGAATGATAAGGGTAATCCAAAACGTGATCCGGTTGAAGATGGCGGAGGAATAGTGAATGATGGAGTTAATGAGAACGGAAATCCTAACACAACTTATGTCTGGGCAGGAGACTGGTATGGTGCATTTCAGTATGATTATCTTCCGACAGCTGCCTACATCTATGATGCGTCATATGTCAAACTCAGGGAGGTAGCTTTAAGTTATTCCTTTCCTTTAAAAATGCTCGAAAAGACACCAGTCTCAAGAGTATCGCTTTCAATTGTAGGAAGAAACCTTTGGATAATTCATAAGAATATGTCTTACTACGACCCTGAGGCAAGTCTGAGCGCCGGGAATATACAGGGTATTGCTGACGGAGCATATCCATCGACAAGGACATTGGGGCTGAACCTTTCAGTTGACTTTTAATCCAATCTAACAATTAAGAAAATGAAAAAGAAAATTCTATATCTGATAATTATCCTCGTTGCTCTGGTAAGTTCCTGTGAACTTCCTGATAACATCGATCCAAAATATCCAACAGTTATTTCGCCTGAATCAGTTTTTACCACTGCCCTTGTAGCTCTCGACAGTCTTATCGGCGACATAAATGTAAACGACAATATCTCAAGACTGCTTGTTCAATATCAATCCGAGGTCACTTATGTGCAAGAAAGCAGGTATAATTTTCAGGACAGACAGATCCCCGACACCTACTGGGGAGTACTATACCGTGATGTCCTGAAAAATCTGAAGGAATCGAAAGATAAGCTTGAAGCAACTAACATTCCCTCCGAGGTTGAAATCGGCAAGAAGAAGAATAAGCTTGCCATAATTACTATTTGCGAGGTTTATACTTACCAGATCCTGATCGATGCGTTTGGCGATGTCCCTTACTCGGAAGCACTTATGGGAGCCGAAAACAGCCGGCCGAAATATGACGATGCATTTACTGTTTACATGGATCTCGTGACAAAGCTCAACTCAGCCATTGCTGATCTTAACAGCAACTATGATGGTTTTGGACCAGCTGATGTCCTGTATAACGGCGATGTGGATTTATGGAGAAAATTTGGAGCCTCCCTGAAATTACGGATCGGAATGAGGCTGGCAGATGTACCGGCATCTAATTCAGCTGCAATAGTAAACGAGGCAATCGCTTCGGGAGTTTTTACAGATCAGTCGGAAAGTGCCATCCTGAAATATATAGGGGTCAGTGCCGCTTGTCAATTCATATTATAACGAGTTTGTAATACTGGCCAGGCATGATTTCTGTCCGACAAATACAATTATAGATATGATGAATACCCTGAATGATCCGCGCCGGGATATCTGGTTCACAAAATACAATGATGAATATGTTGGTCTCCCTTATGGTAAAGAAGGTGCCTCAAGTTATTCCAGCTATTCTCATTTTTCTGATATGATAAGGATCGATCCCAAATATCCTGTTATAATGTGCGACTATGTTGAGGTGGAATTCCTTCTGGCTGAAGCTGCTGAAAGAAACATATACGGAGTTCCCGGTGACGCCGCAGGGCATTACAACAATGCAATTCTGGAAAGCATGAAATACTGGGGTGTAACGGATGATGCGGCTGCTTCATATCTGTCCCAACCATCTGTGGCATATGCAACTGCCGGGGGTACATACAAACAAAAGATAGGTGACCAGAAGTGGCTTGGTTTATTTGACCGGGGTGTTGAATCATGGGCTGAATGGAGAAGGCTTGATTTCCCTGTTCTTAATCCTCCCGAAGGAATGGAATATTCGGACATCCCGATGAGGATGCCATATCCCGTACAATGAAAACAAGATGAACCTCGCATAACTATACTGCTGCTGCTGCCGCTATCGGAGGCGATCAGGCCACAACAAAGCTTTTCTGGGACAGGAACTGATAACTGGGTCGTGCAGGCTTTGCCCGCCGAAGCATTGACGAAGGTCATGCAGGTCATGCAGGTTCTGCAAGTCAATACTGACTTGCAGAACTTGCAGGGCTAATCCGATAATGATTTTAAGATCTTAAGGGCTTCCTCCCTGTCCTTTCCACAAAACTCAGGTTCAGCTTTAAAATCACTGCACACTTTTGGCCTTTCGCTGGAATTATATAATGCGCACCTGTTGTCTTCCAAAAGATGAATACATCTGACTCCGGCAGGCTTTCCTTCAGGCATACCAGGTATTGGGGAGGAAATTGAAACTGCTATGCAGCATGCGCCGCAGTTTTCTCTGCAATCCATTTAATATCTTTTTGATATTATTTTGATATCATTTTGATATCAAACTAAAACGTTTATGATAATTAAGCACAATTTTCTGCTTAGATCACTGAATTACCGGAAACATCTCCTTAAAACCACCATTCATTAACCAATACATGCAATTTGTTGATTTATTTTGAAATGAAGGCAATCATTTTGTAAATTTACTATTAGATGTTATCAAATCATAATTTCATATATAAGAACTAAACCCATGAAAAGTAAGCTCCCGGGACTTGCACTAATTTCAGGTATGATTTTCTTAATTTCATGTCAGTTTAATAATGTAAAATCTTTTGCTGACATGAAAACAGAACTTCCATTAATAGAGAATTCGATCCGGAGTTGCATTGGATGGGCAAAGGATAAAGATTTTAAGCTGCTTTATAGCATAATCGCCAATGATTCCGATTATCTTGAGGTTGGTCCCGGCCCAAGGGTAACAAAGGGATTTTATGAATTCAAAAAAAATGAATCCATCTGGGGTGATCCAGGATTTAAAGCCATTGGTTACGAGATAAGGGATTTGAAAATATCTCTCTCTCAGTCAGGTACAGTTGCATGGTTCTATTGTATCCTGGATGATATCAACGAGTGGAAAGGCGAACCTGCCAGCTGGTTGAACACCAGGTGGACAGGTGTTCTTGAAAATAGGAATAACCATTGGGTTATGGTGCAGATGCATTTCTCCTTCCCAAAAGAATAGGATGGATCCATCCTGGTTGATAAATTATAAATTAGTCTATGAAAACAAATAAACTCTTCGAATATCTTGTGATTCCGGCAGTAATACTTCTCGTGTGCATGACCTTTTTCACCTCTATACCTTCAACCCTTAAACTGTTAATCAGAACTTTCTTTCTGATTGTGTTTTTCATTTTATGGAGATATTTTTCCAGAAGGAATCAAACTGAAGCCAGGGATCTTTCCTTTGCGTTACTTGCGCTAAATCTTGCATTCCTTATAGCTATGCCTTTTACATCTGATTTCTGGAACCTTAATCAGGAAACGTCCAAAGGTTTTGCGCTGATCAAACTAAGCGACTCATTTATAATATGTTCCATTATAATAGTATCGTTTTTGGTTGCCGGATACACTTTAAAAAATCTATACATTACAAAAGGAAGGTTGATAGCAGGTCTTGTTGCCGGAATACTTTTTTTCCTGCTATTCGGATACCTTGCTTTGAATAATCCTCAACAGAAACCAGAAGCAGGATTTGTAAGTAAAAACTGGCCATGGATACTTATTTTCGTAATTGCCAACGGATTAATGGAGGAGCTTATCTTCAGGGGTGCCTTGCTTGAAAGGTTAAATGCATTCTTCAAACCCTTCTGGTCAATACTTTTAACCTCTGTTTGTTTTGCGGCACCTCATCTTACAGTTATTTACCAGCCAAATGTCATTCTCTTTTCAGGAATAGTGTTTATCCTCGGTATGGTATGCGGATACGCAATGCAATATACTAAAAGCATAATTGCCCCAATGCTTATCCATGCAGGCGCCGACCTGATGATTATTATTCCGGTATTTGCATCATACGGAGTCAGTGGATTATAATTATATTGAAATGAAAATCATTAAAAACCTCAGCACAAATCTGTTTGTGATAGCCTTCCATCTAATAAGTGTTGGATTATCGGGTCAGATCTCACTTGAAGAACCATGGGAAGTTCAGATAAATGAACGGCAGCCTCCTGCAAAAGTGATGAAGGCAATCGGTGTAAAACAAGGTATGATTATAGGTGAGATTGGTGCAGGGCGTGGAAGATACACTGTTTTTCTGGCAAATGAGACCGGATCATCCGGGAAAGTATATGCCAATGATCTTGATGAAGTATCTCTTGCCTACTTGAGAGGGAGATGCAGGAGACTTGGTATCACCAACGTTGAAACAATCACAGGGATTATAGATGATCCTCTACTCCCCGAAAAATCTCTTGATATGGCGATAATGGTGCTCGTTTATCACATGATTGAAAATCCGGATAAACTTCTGGAAAACATAAAAAAGAGCCTGAAGCCTGGTGGAACTCTTGTTATACTCGATCCGTCTGATAAGGAGATCGACAGGGAGTTCGGGATCGACAGGAGCAAACCTGATGTGAAGGTACCAACGATCCGGGAACGCATTGATAAAAGTGCCAGTGCAGCAGGTTATGAAGTAATCAGAGTGGAGACATTTCTTCCGAGTGATCTTATTTTTATCCTTGAACCACTTTCACCAACGGCCAGGAAATCCGCGGAAGAGATTCTCAGATCAAAATTCCTGAATAACGGAATTGAATCATCAATAGAAGAATTTAAAAGAATAAAATCTGATACAGCAAATTATGAGCTGTCGGATATGGTTTTCCGCATTCTCGGTTATGAATTTATTGGCAGCAAATCATATGCGGAGGCCATTACTGTACTCGGAATGGGTATTGAGCTCTACCCCCTTTCATCAAAGCTCTATGGAGAAATCGGGGAAGCATACCTCATGCAGGGGGATAAGGAAAAAGCCAGAAGCAGTTATCAGCGTGCCTCTGAGATAGATCCTGACAATTTTGAAGCAAAATATCTGCTGAAGGATTTTGATGCATTGTTTGATGAGATACATCCTAAAAAAGAATGAACTAAAGAGAGCCAGAAATCATGTTGGGAATCAGAAAATCCGTATTTTCGTTCTTGCAGGTTACTTAATTGTCATAATGGTATTCAGGGAAAACAGCTATGCATCAAGAGTAGTTGAAATAAACTCCGGTCAGAAGGTTATTTCGACAGGTCCTTATGCCATTGTAAGGCATCCAATGTATTCAGGGAACCTGTTGATGTATGGATTTACTCCCATTTCGCTCGGTTCATGGTGGGCACTTATCGGATCGGTGTTAATAACGGTATTAATCCTATTCAGGATATTAAGTGAAGAAAAATTTCTTTCTGAGAACCTCGACGGTTATAAGGAATACCTTCAAAAAACCAGGTACAGGCTCATTCCGGGTATCTGGTAACTATTGTACCCAAAGCAGTTATGTTTAAAGGCTGTATCCAGGGATATCTGATTACCGGATATTGTATGATTATTAGACAAATTAATGTCTAATAATTTTACGTACTGCAATAATAATACCTTAGCTATAATATTGATATTAATATACTTAGTAATAATGGTACAAAGTTTGATAATATTGTAATACATAAAATCTGGAAATGCAAAAATGAAAAATACCTTCTGGCTGTTCATATTATATCTGATCTTAAACCCCGGGGAGATTACTGCCCAGGGGGATACTGCTGCCCTGGTGATTGCAAAATGGACACTTGAGGATTGCATTAACTATGCTGTCGAAAACAATATCGGGCTGAAACGGCAAAAACTGCTGACCGAATCAGCAGAGAGTGACCTGCTGAAGTCGAAAATGAATCTTATTCCATCGCTGAACTTCGGATCAGATGCCAATCTGGGCTTCGGAAGATCAATAAATCCGGTGACGAACCTGATTACATTCAAGCAAAACATCAGTAATTCCTATGCCCTGAATTCATCAGTCCAGCTTTTCAGCGGATTTGCAACTGCCAACACTATTTCTGCCAATAAGTTTATGCTTAAAGCCGGGCTTGAAACAGAAAAAATTGAAACAAATACTCTGGTAGTTGAAATCCTCATGGCCTATTACCAGGTCCTATATGCCAAAGGCCTTGAAGATGCCGCTAAAATGCAGCTCGACCTATCAGAGAAACAGCTTTTCAGAATTAAGAAAATGGTGGAAGCAGGAAGAGAGGCACTCTCGAAGGAATATGAGATGGAGAGCAGGACATCGGAAGACAGGTTACTGTTTACGATAGCAAGGAATTCAACCAGCCAAGCGGTTACATCCATGAAACACCTGCTACAGCTTGAACCTGGTACAGCTTTTAATCTTAATATGCCTGGTCTGGACAGCACCTTTATTGCTGATGAAACTTATGATGCCGACAGCATTTACAATATTGCTTCTCAAATACTTCCACGGCTGAAAGCCATTAATTATGAATTAGAGGCGACAAGAAAACAGGTTTCAGCTGCCAGGGGTAATTTTGCACCCCGGATAGTAGTTGGCGGCTCAATCTATACAGGATACTATAAAGTGATAAGCGAGGATGAAGTAATTGAACAGGATCCTTTTAATGAACAATTGAAAAACAATAACAGTCAGGCAGTTTATGCTTCGCTTAATATTCCGATTTTCAATAATTATACCGCCGGAAGAAATCTGAATCTGGCTAAGCTGAGAAGAAATGATGCAGAGCTGAGGCTTGAGCTTGAGAAGAATACATTATATACCGAAATAGAGAATATCTGTCTTGATTATACCCGGGGAAAGGATGAATATACTGCAGCTGTTGCCAATTATGAATTTAACAGGAAATCATTTGAGGCTGTGGAAAAGAAATTTGAGACAGGCCTTATCGACGTTACGGATTACTCAGCCGCACAGACATCACTTTTCAGGGCTGAGACAGAAAATTTAAGAACAAAGCTGTTGCTTCTGATAAAGAGACTTTCTATTAAACTCTATTCAACAGGTGAATATCAGGAAATCATATCAAACCAATTAAATTAAACAAATAAAGCTGCAATGGATACCCCTTTAGAAAAAATGGACAAAGCTATTCCAAAGAAAAAAGGTCTTCAGAAGAAACATATAGGATACATAGTTTTCGGGATCATAATTCTGGTATTGTTCTATATGGCCTTTTTCACTGACCGTACCTCCACGTATAAGGTTGAAAAGGAAAAACTAATAATTGAGACCGTCACAGAAGACCAGTTCAACGATTACATTACCGTACCCGGTACAGTTGAACCCATAAGCATCATATTCCTTGATGCCCAGGAAGGAGGACGCGTTGAAGAGATCCTGATTGAAGAAGGATCAATGGTCAAAAAAGGCGACATCATTCTGAGACTCAGCAATCCTGACCTCTACCTCAATATTCTCGACAGCGAAGCTCAGCTTGCAGAGAAGGAGAACTTCCTGAGAAATACTCAGGTAACAATGGAACAGGAAAGGATTTCAATTAAAAGAGAACTTATCAGCCTTAAGTATGACAATGAAAGGAAACAGCGCAACTACGATCAGAATGTTCAGCTTATGAAAGACAACCTGATCTCGAGGGAAGAGTTTATCCGCTCAAAAGAGGATCTTGATATGGCTATCCAGTCAAGAGAACTCTTTATGGAACGGCAGAAGCAGGATTCATTATTCCGGTCTGTTCAGGTTGAAACCCTGAAAGCCAACCTTGAAAATATGCGCAGAAACCTGGGGCTCGTAAGGCAGAGGGTTGAAAACCTTAATGTGCGGGCAACTGTCGACGGGCAGCTGGGGCTCCTGGTTCCTGAAATAGGACAATCAATATCACGCGGAGCTAACATGGGACAGATAAATGTTCTTACATCCTATAAAGTAACAGCACAGATCGATGAACATTACATCGACAGGGTCAGGACGCAGCTGACTGCTACTCTCGACAGGCAGGGCAATGAGTTCGATCTGGTTGTCAGAAGAGTATACCCGGAAGTACGCAACGGGACATTTGAAATTGATATGATTTTCGCTGACAGCATGCCTGATAACATCAGAACAGGACAAACCTATTATACAAGCCTTCAGCTGGGACAGCCAAAGGTATCGGTCCTTGTTCCCATTGGCGGATTCTTTCAGGAAACCGGTGGACAATGGATATTTGTGCTGGATCCGGCTGAAACATTTGCAACAAAGCGGACAATTTCCATCGGAAGGAAAAATCCCAAATATTATGAAGTGCTCGACGGGCTTCGTCCCGGGGAAAAAGTAATTGTATCCGGTTATGAAACCTTCGGCAAGAATGAGAAATTGGTATTTAAAAAATAAACGTTTAAGTTAATGCGGATTGCGGATTGCGGATTGCGGATTAAGAAATATTCTCAATCCGAAATCGCAAATCCGAACCGAGCGAAGCGAGCTCGGCGAAGCCAAATCCGAAATGTCCATTAAAACTACATAATAGGTTTAATTCTACACTAATAATAAATGTCATGATCAAAACCAACGATTTAACTAAGATCTTCAGAACGGAAGAAGTTGAGACAACTGCTCTCAATAAGATCAATCTCAATGTAAAAGAGGGTGAATATGTTGCCGTTATGGGTCCTTCAGGTTGCGGAAAATCAACTCTGTTAAATATCCTGGGACTGCTTGATAACCCCTCATCAGGAAGTTATATCTTTAACGGAACTGAGGTGGCTAATTTAAAGGAACGCGACCGGACAGTATTCCGCAAGGGAAACATAGGCTTTGTTTTCCAGAGCTTTAATCTGATTGATGAGCTTAATGTATTTGAAAATGTGGAGTTACCGCTGATCTATCTGAAAATGAAGACCAGCGAAAGGAAGAAAAAGGTTGAGGATGCTCTCGACAGGATGAAGATCACGCATCGGGCAAAACATTTTCCACAACAGCTGTCGGGCGGCCAGCAGCAAAGAGTCGCAATAGCAAGGGCAGTTGTGGCCAATCCCAGGCTGATACTTGCAGACGAACCGACCGGAAATCTTGATTCAAAAAACGGTATTGAAGTAATTAATCTGCTTTCTGAACTTAATAAGGAAGGTACAACCATTATCATGGTGACACACTCCGAGAGAGACGCAGGTTATGCACACAGGATCGTGAATCTGTTTGACGGGCAGATAGTATCCTGATAATGATGGCTGTAGGGGCGTTGCATGCAACGCCCGTACAATTTACCCACTACAGGTTATATTTCCTGAGTTTGTTGTAGAGAGTCTGCCGTGTAACTCCCAGATTTTTAGCAACCACACTGAGATTATTGTTATTCCGTTTCAGGCTTTCAAGTATTGCTTTCTTCTCCATCTCGGAAAGTGTCAGCTCATTCTGATGGAGAGGCTTTGATGAAGGTTTGAATTCAAAATCGGATGGCAGAAGGACAGCAGAATCACTCATAATAACAGCCTTTTCAATTGAGTGCTGAAGTTCCCTTACATTACCCGGCCAGGTATAATTAGCCAGTTTTTCAAGAGCATGAGTGTTAATTTTCCGGGGAGCCTTTTCATATTTTTCACAATATGCCCTCAGAAAATGATTTGCCAGTATCGGGATATCATCAACCCTGTCGCGTAAAGGCGGAACCTCGACCATAATGGTATTAATCCGGTAAAGCAGGTCTTCGCGGAATCTTCCTTCCTGAACCATTCTCAGCAGATCGCGGTTTGTTGCACATATTAGCCGGATATCGACGGGTGTTTCATTATTTGAGCCCACCCTGACAATCTTCCTGCTCTGCAGAACGCTTAGCAGTTTAGCTTGCGAATGCAGTGAAAGATTACTTATCTCATCAAGAAAAAGTGTTCCCTTATTTGCCAGTTCGAATTTTCCCCTGCGGTCTTCCCTGGCATCAGTAAAGGCTCCTTTTACATGACCAAATAACTCACTCTCCAAAAGGGTTTCGGATATAGAACCCATATCTACACTAATCATCAGCTCCCCTGCCCTCTTCGACCGGTTATGTATTTCAAGTGCGATAAGCTCTTTACCTGTGCCATTTTCGCCTGTAATCAGAACGTTGGCATCGGTAGCAGCTACTTTCTGAACAATATTCAGAACATTGATCATTGTCGGCGAAGCACCATGAACCAGTTTCCCAAATCCTTTATTCATAACCTGATAATTGAATTCCGAAATTAATAAATTTTGTCTAATTATTTGACATTGAAATACCTTATAAACCCCCAAGTCCTCTCCAAGGAGTAAAAATGGTAAAAAACAGATCGCAAAGAAAATCAGTTAACGTTGTGTCTTTGCGACTTTGCGACGACTTACATCTTATCGTTTAATTAATTTGAATTTCCATGCAACGTTTTATTACATCGGACGTCTTTATAATAAAACCATCTGAAATGACAGTCAAATTAAATTCCAATGAGGTTGTGTTGAAAGCAGGAGACACAAATCAGATTGTTGACAATAAAACAGTTAGCGGAAAACTTATAGTCACAAATCAGAGAATTTACTTTAAACCGCTGGAAGAGGATGCCAGCATTTTTAACCTGGAGATCCTTTTTGAGAATATTCTTGAAGTAATATTTTACAGTAAAGGATTTTTCGCATTAAAGGGACTGAATATAGTAACCCGTGATGGCAGGAGCTTCTCTTTCCCTCTTAAGAAGCGCGATGAGATCGGTCAGCTGATTAACAAAATGTATTAAGGACATGCCATGGCATGTCCTTATTGATCTCAATTACCTTATTCATACCTCAGTGATTCAACCGGATTTTTCATTGCAGCCCTTATTATCTTAATACTTAAAGTCACCACAGTGGCTATAATCATAATCATGGCTGACAAAATCAGCATCCCCGCCCCTACTCTTACAAAATAATCCCATATGCTGTCCATCAAAGCCACAGACATATAATATCCGCCTGCACATCCCAGAACTGAAGCAATTAAAAGAATAAGAAGGAATTTTTTACTTAACAGAAACATGAGCAAAGGAACCGGAGCTCCCTGTATTTTTCTGATTCCTACTTCCTTTGTCCTACGGATTATATCAAGCGATACAAGGTTGTACATCCCGATGAGAGATAACATTGTTGCAACTATGGCAAGGAAGAGGTTTACTTTCAGGATACTCCCGTTAATATCTTTTTCTTCCTGCATCAGGTCTTCCTGGAGCCTGCCGCCAAAAATCTGGTTCGTTCCGAGTGATTTCCATTTCTCACTGATGAAATCCAGGACACCCGGAAGATCTTCAGGATTTGCCCTTACAGCAAGGACATTGAACTGGTCGCTTGTCGACAGCCTGAGCATTGCAGGTTCAATCGCCTCCCAGACCCCACTCATATAAAAATCTTCCAAAACTCCTATTATTCTCAGTGTTGTGGTGTCATAAAGAGTAATTGTTTTACCTGTACCCTCATTCCATCCAAAATCCTTTACAAGTTTTTGATTTACAATTATAGAATTATTTTCACGGTCGGCTGATATCCTTGTTTTTTCAAAAAGGCGGCCTTCCATCAACCGGAGTCCTATAGTTTCTGGATATCCGGTCCGATATCCATTACATCAACCTCCAGTTGTTTATCAGCATCCTTGACAGGTCTTCTGTAGCTTCCCCAACCAAGGTGGTTCATTGTACCCTCAGCAGCAATGATCTTAGGATTGGAAATAATTTCATTCCGGAATGATGTGAAAAGCTCCTGGTTGATCGGTACCACAATTAGCTCATCGCGGTCATATCCAAGATCCAGAGTTCGCTGATATTCAGCATTCCTGGCAAAATGCTATTCCCATAACGAGGGCCATTACAGAAATTGCAAACTGCAAAGTGAGCAGAACCGAAGAAAGATTTCCGGAGCTTTTAAAGAGATTGCCTCCTTTCATAATGTTTACCGGGCTGAATGAGCTTACATGGATTGCAGGATATACCCCGGCAATAAAACCGGTAACCAACAGAAGAAGTACAAGGAAGACCCAGAAAAAAAGATATCTGCTGAAACTCAGTTCTATTGACATGTAAGCCCATAGATTGCTGTAAGCAGGGACAAGCACTGAAGAAATGGCAATCCCTGTCAAAAGTGCCAGAAAGCAGATTATAAATGTTTCAAACATGAACTGCGAAATAAGCTGTTTTCGCTGGCCCCCGAAAGTTTTTCTAAGTCCTATTTCTTTAAGTCTCTTACTGAAAATAGCGATGGCAGTATTAGCAAAATTCAGGCAGGCGATCAGAAGAATAAATAATGCCATGATGGTTGGAGCAATCAGTGCTGCAGGATGAAGGGAAGGGAAAAGTCCGGAAGACCAGATATTTCTGGTATTGGCACCTACATCCTTAAGCGGAACAACGGAAAAACGGTTTATCCTGAAATCTTCCCTTGCCATATTCTGAACAGGAAGATAAGTTTTCAGTCCTTCAGAAATGGAAGCCAGGAGAGACTTATTTGGGATCTGAACAAAGAGCACAGTTGTCATAAACTTCCAATCAGCATCATTCAAATCCCACATTAACAGGAAATTATCAAAGTGTGAAAGAACATCTATTCTAAAACTGGAATTATCAGGCATATCAGTAAAGACTCCACCAACCGTAAAAGTGTACTCCTTATTCTGATCATTCACTATCGAAATAGTCTTGCCAACAGGATACTCATCACCGAATAAGGTTTTCGACATAGTTTCACTTACCAGAACATTTCCCTGACCGGCAATTGCTTGTTTATCACCATTAATTATTGTAAATGTAAAAATATCCAGGAACTCAGGATCGATGTAAGAGACCTGAGCAGGAAATACATTATCCCCGATTTTGACCGGGGAACCTGTCCTCATAAGCCTTGCAGCTCTTTCTATTCCCGGAATATCATTTTTGACCTGCAGTCCCAAAGTTGCGGGAACAATGCCATATTCCTGCTCCCTGCCCTGCATATCCCTGAAACTGGTTACCCTGTATATTTCATTGAAATTCTGATTAAAACGGTCAAATTCATAATTGAACATGTGGTTAAAAAACGCTACGATACAGACCGAAAGCGCGATGCCCAGTCCCAGGATATTGATTATTGTAAAAATTTTGTTTTTCAGGAGGTTCCTGAAGGTAACAAGAAGGTAGTTTTTAAACATGCCGTATGATTTTATTCATACTTAAGTGATTGGGCTGGATTGACACTGGCTGCTTTCATAATCCTGTAACTTATTGTAATTAATGCGATGCTCAGGGCAATGGCTAATCCTGCAAAAAGACTTATCACCCCGGTATTAATCCGGTAGTAGAAGTTTTCGAGCCATTTCCCTGCAATATAATAAATTAATGGCCATGCTATCAGAGCTGAAATTGAAACGAGGATAAGGATCTCCCTGGAAATCACAAAATATATCCCGCTTACAGATGATCCCATTGCTTTTCTTACGCCGATCTCTTTGGTTCTCTGCTCAACTGTGAATGAGGTAAGCCCGAAAAGCCCGATGGACGCTACAAATATTGCAAGTATTGAAAAGATAACTGCCATCTGGGCATTCTGTTTTTCCTGGATATACATCTTCTCAAAATCCTCATCAACAAAGTAATATTGCAAAGGATTATTTGATACATATTCCTTCCATATCTTTTCAATTTCACCAATCGTTGTTGAGATATTTTGTGGTGATAGCCTGATCGAAATATAACCCCATAACATACCTTCATTCTGAAACCTGATTAAATAAGGTCCTATGGGATTGCGAAGAGATTCAAAATTAAAGTTTTTCACTACTCCTATAATAGGGATATATCCTATCTTACCTGAATCATCAGGATTCATGAATCGTACTTTTTCAATGTCTGTTATATTAAAATCTTTTTTGGCAGTTTCATTAATTATACACGCTTGCTGGTCAGAAGAATATGATTCATTAAAATTTCTTCCCGAAACAAGAGTCATGCCATATGTTTCCAAAAAGTTATAATCGGCCCAGTTGGATACTGCAAGAAATGTTTCATCCTTCCTTCCTTCAATCATGTAACCATTGTTATTGTTTACCCGGCCAGGAACTGCTGTGGAGCTTGATATATTGACAACCCCAGGAATATTCTTTACTGTCTCTTTAAAGGATTTCATTTTCCCTCCGACAGCCTCTGCCCTGTTAATAACAATTACCTGTTCTTTGTTGAAACCAACATCTTTGTTGATCATGTAATTAATCTGCCGGTACATTATCAAGGTGCCAATAATAAGAAGTATCGATACAGCAAATTGAAAAACAACAAGGATGCGTCTGAGCCTTCCGTTATTCTGACTATTCCTCGCACTCCCCTTAAGAACTTCATATGGATTGAAGGATGAGAGGAAAAGAGCAGGATAACTACCTGAAAGAAATCCTACAATCACAGTAAATATGATAAGACCAGGTATTGTGTACCAGTTTCTGAAAAGTCCCAGAGTCAGATTAGTACCAAGCAGATCATTAAAATAAGGAAGAGTGATTTTTATTAAAACAAGAGCGAAAAACAATGCAATGAGGGAGAGTAAAAATGATTCAGAAAGAAACTGGGTAATAAGCATTCCTCTTGTTGATCCGGAGATCTTTTTAATACCCACCTCTTTTGCTCTCCTGGAAGCCTGTGCAGTTGAAAGATTCATGAAATTAACAGCTGCAATAAGAACAATGAGTATCGCAACGGTACCAAAAATAAGCAGGTACTTCGGATCGCTCGCAGCCTTAAATTCCTGTTCTATTGATGGATCGAGATGGGCATCAGTAAGATTCTGCAGATAGAACCTGTATTTATTTCCCTGTGAAAGAAAGTCTTCCAGGCTTATTCCCATATATTGCTGGAGTTCAGGACCAACATATTTCTCAAGCATTGACGGGATTTTTTCATCAACAGTTTTAAAGCTTGTATTTGGTTTCAGAAGAAGATAAGTACTGAAACTATTGTTTAACCATGTTGGATCGTTCGATCTTCTGTTAGTCATAAAAGAAGAGATCATATTAGCCTCAAAATGAGAATTTCCCGGAATATCGTTCATTACTCCCGAAACAATATACCGTACTGTATCGGTTCCGATTTTAATGGGTTTATCAATGGGATTTTCATCCCCAAAAATTCTTTTTGCCGCCGATTCTGACAAAACTAATTTATGAGGCCCATTAAGCAAATTCTTTGGATCTCCTTTAAGAACAGGTATCGAGAAAAAATTAAAGAATGATGAATCTGCTTCAATCAAATGTTCCTCAGTAAACACCTGACTATTATATTCAATCACAGTCGGGCCCCTGCCTGTCATTCTCAGAAAATCCTCAATCTCCGGAAACTCCTTTGACATAGTCGGTCCTATAATTGCGGCGGAGGAGGTGGTTGTTACTTCCTGGCCTCCTATCTTTCCGTTTAGGATCATTCTGAAAATCCTGTCTTTCTTTGTATTAAACTTGTCATAACTTGCCTCGTTTATTACAAACAATGCAATGAGCAGACTGCAGGCTACCCCAATCGAAAGACCAATGATATTAATAATAACGTATGCACGTTGCCTTTTAAATGAACTTAGGCTATACTTGATGAGATTACGTAGCATAATAATTTAGTTTAAATTAGTATTTTATTTTTTTATTTTCAACCGATCATTTCTAATCCCGATTTTATGGGTCACTCATACTTAAGCGACTGAGCGGGATTTACCCTGGCCGCTTTGAGAATCCGATAGCTGATTGTAAAGATCGCTATACCAAGAGCAATAGCTAAGCCTGCAACAAAACTTAAAGCACTAAGGCTTATTCTGTAATAGAAATTCTCCAGCCATTTGTCTGCAATAAAATAAATTAATGGCCATGCAATAAGGGCTGAAATTGAAACAAGCATAATAACCTCCTTCGAAATAACAATATATATACCGGTAATAGAAGAGCCCATCGCCTTTCTCACTCCAATCTCCCTGGTTCGTTGTTCTACAGTAAATGATGTAAGTCCGAAGAGACCAAGCGATGCAATAAATATTGCCAGTACTGAAAAGATAACCGCCATCTGGGCATTCTGTTTTTCCTGTATATACATCTGTCCAAAATCCTCATCTATAAAATAATACTGTAGCGGATCATTTGTTGTGAACTCCTGCCATTTTTTTTCAATCTCACTTATCGTCTTTGAATAATTCTGAGCAGAAAGCTTTACGGACAAATATCCCCCGGGCATATCATCAGTTTTGAGGCAGAACATAAATGGACCTATAGGATTACGAAGTGATTCAAAATTGAAATTCCTGACAACCCCAATTACTTGCAGGTAACTAATGGTTCCATCTTCACTCGGTTGCATGAATCTTGCCTTTTCCAGATCGCCAATTTCAAAGTCTTTAGCAGCCGTCTCATTAATCAAACAAGCTTGTTTATCGGAGCTAAACAATTCATTAAAGGATCTCCCTGATAAGAGTGTCATTTCGTAGGTGTCAAGATAGTCGTAATCAATATAGTTGGTCTGGATCAGGAATGTTTCGTCCTTCCTTCCTTCTATCATATAGCCATTATTGCTATAATTACGGCCAGGAACGCCAAAGGAACTGGCAATATTAATTACCCCTGGAATCTCCTTAACAGCTTCTTTAAATGACTTTAATTTTGTTCCCAGTGCTACTGCCCTGTTTATTACTATCAACTGCTCCTTGCTGAATCCGACATCTTTGTTTAGCATATATTTTATCTGACTGTACATAACCATTGTGCCAACAATCAGTAAAATAGAAACGGTAAACTGAAAAACAACCAGGACTCTTCTAATTCGTCCATTCTGCATGCTGCTTTTAATACTACCTTTCAATACTTCCTGGGGACTAAATGAGGAAAGGAAAAAGGCAGGATAGCTTCCGGAAAGTAATCCGACAAGGATCGTGAATAGTGCCAACGCAGGTATAGTATACCATTCTGCAATAAGTCCCAGAGTAAGACTTGTACCCAGCAGGTTGTTAAAATATGGTATGGTTATTTTTATAAAAACCAAAGCAAAAATCAGTGATATGAATGATAGAATAAAAGATTCTGATAGGAATTGTGTAATAAGCATCCCCTTCGTAGAACCACCAATTTTTTTTATCCCGACTTCTTTTGCCCTCCGCGATGCCTGTGCGGTTGAAAGGTTCATGAAATTAATTGCTGCAATCAATACAATGAGTATGGCTATACTCCCGAAAATCAACAGATACTTAGGATCGCTGGCATCTTTAAACTGCTGCTGGATTGAAGGATCAAGGTGGATGTCTTTGAGATTCTGACAAAAAAACCTGTATTTATTTCCCTGTGCAATAAAATCAGTAAATGATATTCCAAAAAGTTGCTGGGCTTCCGGTCCAACATATTTAATTAATAAATCAGATAATTTCGCATCAAGATTAACATATTCAGAATTTGGTTTTAATAAAATATATGTACTGATACTATTGCTTAACCAGACGGGACTATTTGCTCTTGGATTTGAAAGAAATGAGGAGATCATATTGGCCTCAAAATGAGAATTTCCGGGAACATCAGCCATTATTCCTGATATTATATAACTAACTGTATCAGAACCTATTTTAAGAATTTTGTCAATCGGATTCTCATCACCAAATATTTTATTCGCAGTTGATTCCGACAGTACTAATTTATGAGGAGCGTTAAGCAGGTTTTTCGGATCGCCTTTCAGGACAGGTATTGAAAAGAAATTAAAAAAAGAGGAATCTGCTTCAATCAGGTGCTCCTCTGTAAAAGTCTGATTTTCATATTCAACTATTGTCGGACCCCTTCCGTTCATTCTAAGGAAATCTTCAACTTCAGGAAATTCATTTACCAGAGTAGGGCCCATAGGTGATGGTGTGGCGGATGCAGTGATTTCCTGACCTCCCATTTTGCCATTGAGGATTAATCTGAAGATTCTGTCCTTTTTGGTATTATATCTATCATAGCTGGCCTCGTTTATTACAAAAAGCGCTATAAGCAGACTACAGGCTATGCCGACGGAGAGTCCAAGAATATTTATAATTATATAGGAGCGCTGACGCTTGAATGATCTTAAACTGTATGTTATTAAGTTTTTTAACATGTTGATTTAGTACTTAGGGTTATTCGGATTTAAGTGCAAGAGCAGGATTAACCAGTGATGCTTTAACTGCCTGGAAGATGATTGTTGCAAGAGCAATCATAAGGGTACATGCTGCAATAATCGCAAAAACATAAATTTTCATTTCAATCCTGCTGGCAAATTGTTTAAGAAGACTTGATACTATTATCCATCCTGCTGGCAGAGCAATGATCAGTGAAATGAGGACGAGGAGCAGGAATTCACTCACCATTGAATAAAGTATCCTCAAAATGCCCGCTCCCATAACCTTCCTGATCCCGATTTCATTTGTCCTTCTCTCGGCCGAAAATGCAGATAATCCGTAAAGGCCTAGACAGGCTATTACAACAGCTAATATTGTGAAATACTTCAACAAGCCTGTCAGGCGAAGCTGGGCTCTGAAGAGATTATTATAATCCTCGTCAATAAAGAAATAATCGAACGGGTATTCTGGAATCGTTTTATTCCAGACATTTTCGACATCCTTTAGAGCGCCTGGAATATTTCCGGGTGCGAGTCGTATAAGGATAAAATTTAAAAAATTGGGGTCTGTTAATGCAAATGCAATCGGTTCGATAGGCTGATCGGCTCCTTTAAAATGAAAATTCTTCAGTACACCCACAATTCTTCCGTGGATGCCCATAAAGCTAAAGCTTTTGTCCACTGCATCCTCAACCCCCATAATTTTTACAACCTCTTCATTAACAAGAAAATTTCCAATCGTATCTTTTGCAAAATCGGATACATAATCCCTTGAGAAATCACGGCCGGATACCAGTTCCATCTTCATGGTTTTGATATAATCATAATCGACTGCATTGGTGCCTATCAGAACCCTTTTTTCCGGATCCCTGCCCTCCCAGTCAGCACCACCGGAATTACTTCCAATCCTAACAGGATTACTTCTTGCGGCGGTAATCCCCTCTATAAGTGTTTCCTTCAGAAGTTCATTTTTCAAAGAAGAATATTTAGCCTTAAAGTCCTTGTCGGTGGGCATTGGAATACATACAAGATTCTCCTTATCGAATCCAAGATCTTTGTTCTGGAGGTGTTTCAACTGCATATACATAAAGACTGATGCGACTGCAATCAGGACTGATAGAGCAAACTGAATTATGACAAGGATCTGCCGGAGCCTTCCGTTACCTTTTCCGGATACGGGTTCTCCTTTTAGAATTGCAACTGGCTTAAAAGATGAGAGGTAGAAGGCAGGATATAATCCTGCTATAATTCCGGTAATGGTTCCGGTAACAACTATACTTATTATGAACCTTAGACTGAGGAGGTCGTTAAGTATAAAACTCTTTCCGGAAATATTGTTAAACAAAGGGAGTAAAAGTCCCATCAGGATCACAGATAATACAAGTGCAATTAAAACCATGAAGAAAGATTCGAGCATGAATTGTATAATCAGGGTTGACTGATCAGCGCCGGATACTTTCTTGATCGCTATCTCCTTTGTACGCCCTGAGGCTTTCGCAGTGGATAGATTTATGAAATTGAAACATGCAATAATAAGGACAAAAACAGCAATAAGAGTGAAGATATAAATAACAATTACAGGACCTTTGCTTATCTCATAACCAAACTGTGAATGAAGGTGAATATCAAGCAGTGGAAACAGGAGATATTTTGTTGTTGTTTCAGGAAGATATTCAAGTACGACATCAGTCAGTTTCTTATTCACAGCACCAATGTCAATTCCTTTTTCACAAAGTACAAAAGTGAGAATCGAATTACTTCCCCATGAGTTGCTTATTGCTCCTATTTCTGTCAGGAATGAGTATGGAATAATCCCTTCAAAGGTAAACATGGAATTTTTCGGAAGATCTTTCATTACACCGGTTACCATGAAGGCGTATTTATTATCAAGAGTAAGAGTTTTTCCGATGGGATTAGTATCCCCAAAATATTTGGCAGCAAGTTTTTCATTCAGGACTATTGAGTGCGGGGAATTGAGGGCAGTTCCGGGATCACCAGTAACCAGAGGCATTGTAAAGACCTTAAATAATCCGGAATCGGCAGCAACTATTGAGGATTCAAAAAATACTTTTTCATCCAGCCTGAACAGTATCTTCGGTAACCTGTTTAACCTTGTCTGTTCTATTATTTCAGGAATTTTTTCTTTCCAGACCGGACCGCTCGGGTGAGGTGTTACTGTTACATGGTACCGTTCACCGGAGTAGAACTGGTCTTCTTCCACCCTGTATATATCTTCTGCATTCACATTAAACTTCTCAAAGCTCAATTCATCCTGAATCCATAAAAGTATGAGCAATGACGCCGTGAGTCCTATTGCAAGTCCAAAAATATTAAGTAACGCGAAAACCTTGTTTTTAAACACATTACGTAAAGAAAGGCGCAAAATGTTTGTTATCATGGGTTGGTTGTAAAAGTTATAATAAGGACGAATTTTTATCCTCTACGTTGCATTATGAAAAAAATAAAGTCTTTATGAGGCAGAAAAAAAATATAACAAGCTATTTTTAAAGGAATCTGTTAATGTCCTGTTAAAGTTATAACAAACTTGTAACCTTGAAAAATAATAACCTACTTTTAAGATTCATACTAACCTTAAAATAAACCTATGATAAAGAATCTGATTAAGACAGCCCTCAGGCATATACGTAAGCATTCAGGTTACAGCCTGTTAAATGTACTCGGACTTACACTGGGAATAACGAGTGCCTTGTTCCTGATAATTTATGTTTCTGATGAGTTAAGCTATGACCGGTATCACGAAAATGCTGACAGGATTTACCGCGTCTCTTCAAAAATTACTGAAACCGGATGATCAGTTCACCTGGAATGTTGCTCAAATTCCCATGGGACCGCAGGTGGTCAGGATTACCCTGAAGTAGAGTCCTTTGTGCGTTTTATTAATATGCCCAGAGCTCTTTATAAATTTGAAGATAAAGAGTTCATCGAGGAAAATTTTTACTATGCCGATTCCACACTCTTTGACATATTTACCTTCAGGGTGATTAGTGGTGAAGTGAAATCTGCTACAATTGATCCGAAAAAAATAGTCCTGACAGAAACTGTCGCAGGCAGGTACTTCGGTAGCAGCGATCCAATCGGAAAAACGCTGACTGAAGGTGACAACACCTATGAGGTTACCGGGGTAATTGAAGATGTTCCGACTAACTCACATTTCCGGTTTGATGCAATTGCTGCAAGGAATAATCTTCCAAAACAACTTGGAACCTGGGGCAATTTTGGCGTTTTTACCTATCTCCTCTTTCCGGGTGACCTGGATATAAAATCTTTCGAAACCAAGATTCAGGGTATGTACGATGCCCATATGAAAACGATATTCGAACCACTTAAAATTAAAATTGAATACATTCTGGAGCCAATAACTAAAATTCATCTTTATTCGACAAATGCAGGGGAACCAGAGCCGACTGGCAGCATTACTTATGTTATTATATTTGGGATTGTTGCTCTTTTTCTCGTATTGATAGCGGCAATGAATTATATGAACCTCGCTACCGCCCGTTCGGCGAAGCCGGGCCAGGGAAGTAGGTTTGCGAAAAGTTGTCGGGTCACGCAGGGGACCGCTTGTAGCTCAATTCCTTTCAGAGTCTGTTGTATTGACTATTATATCACTTATAATCAGTGTAATACTTCTGATAGTACTTCTTCCAAAGTTCAATCTGCTTGCCGGAAAATCCTTCAATCTTTCCTTGCTGCACAGCCCGGTAGTAATTGTATCGGTCATTGGCGTAATCCTTATAGTGGGAATACTGGGAGGCAGCTATCCTGCTTTTTTCCTTTCACGCTTCAGTCCTGTAACAGTTCTGAAGGGCGAAATCACACAGGGATCTGCAGGAAGTCTTTTCCGAAAGATCCTGGTTGTTATCCAGTTTACAATATCAGTTGTAATGATTGTATGTACACTGGTAGTCTTCAGGCAGCTGAAATATCTGAAGAATATGGACCAGGGATTTAACCAGGAAAATGTCATTACACTTCAGCTCAACCAGGGCATGGTCCGAAAATATCCTGTCCTTAAACTTGCTCTCATGGAAAACAATGATATAAAATATGTTACATCAACAAATACACAGATCGGAGAAGGGTCAGCCAAAGTTATATTCAATATGGAAACGGACCAGGGAATGGCTCAAAGGGGAATAAATTTTGCAGTTGTTGACCATGATTTTGTTGATGCCCTTGGAATAAAAATGGTAAACGGCCGTGATTTTCAGCAGGATATGCCGTCGGATACACTTACAGGTGTTATTGTGAATGAAACCCTGGCAAACAGACTGGGGTGGAAAGATGCAATTGGAAAAAAGGTCCAGCTGGGAGATGGAGGCCAAATTAACGCAAGAGTCATTGGGGTGATGAAGGATTATCATCAGACAGGTATGTACAACGAGATTGAGTCACTCCTGCTGGTCTACCGCGAATTAAATAACATAATATATGTAAAGCTTAGCGGAAATAATTCAGAGGAGACGCTGAGCTTTATTGAAAGCAAATGGAAAGAGGTTTTTCCAGATCAACCTTTTACATATACATATCTTTCAGAGAGGTTTAACAGGCAATTCGAAGCCGATGAAAAGAGAGGTCTGATCTTCACAATATTTACAATACTTGCCATTATTATCGCCTGTTTTGGATTGTTCGGACTGGCAGCATATATGGTTGAGCAGCGGACAAAAGAGATCGGTATCAGGAAAGTATTTGGTGCAAATGAAAATGTAATCGTCAGATTAATATCCAGGGACTTCATCATTCTGATAGTCATTTCCATCATTATTGCTGTCCCTGCTGCTTATTACATAATGAGTAACTGGCTTGAGAATTACGTCTACCGGACAAAAATCGGAGCACTCCTCCTTTTTGGGGCTGCTTTGCTTACTATAGTAATAACCTTTATAACAATAAGTTTCAAGGCTTACCAGGCAGCAATTATGAACCCGGCAAATTCAATCAGAACTGAATAGCATTTGAAAAGGTTGTTACAGGAGGCAGGTATTATTTCAAAATCCTGTAATTCCTTTTTAATAATTCCAAAAAGTTTGCAACCTTCCGGAAACTTAATAGTCTTTTACATGAAAATATCACTATTTAATCTAACAAAACACCTCAACGATGTTACAAAACTTTTTCGTTAACGCCGTCCGTAATATCAGAAAGCGCAGCGGATATATTTTGCTTAATATTGGTGGTCTTGCCATAGGTTTAACAAGCTTTATCTTCATCTCACTATATGTAATAAATGAACTTAGTTACGACAGGTTCCACACCAATTATGAGAATATTTACAGAATAAAAATTGTGGGCCGTATGGCAGGCGGAGAACTTGATCAGGCTATAACTGCTGCACCTATGGCACAGGCAATGCTTAAGGATTACCCTGAGGTTTTACAGGCTACAAGAGTAAGAGGGTGGGGTGACTGGCTTATCAGGGTTGGTGATAAAAAATTCAATGAAGAGGGTGTACTTTTTGCTGATTCCACATTCTTTAATGTTTTCGGTTTCAAACTTTTAAAAGGAGATCCAGGTACAGCATTAGTCTACCCGCGATCAATGATACTTACCGAAGAATATGCAAAAAAGTATTTCGGGGATAAGGATCCAATGGGCCAAAGGATGAATGTGGAATCGGATACTGTTCTGTATACGGTGACCGGAGTCATCCAGAATGTTCCTGATAATTCGCATATCAAATTTGATATGCTGGCTTCGATGAGCACATACCCGGGCCAGGCAAATGATCAGTTTTGGATAAGTCATAGTTTCTACACTTATATCGTTACCAGTGACGGTACTGACAATAATATTCTTCAGGAGAAGTTCCAGGAGATGGTAATTAAATACGTTGGACCACAGCTCCAGGAGATTATTGGCCAGACAATTGAAGATTTCAGGAAAGCCGGTAATGATTTCAGTTATGTCCTTGAACCCCTAAAGGATATACATCTTAAGGGAGCAACACAGTATAATCTTGAACCCCCCGGTTCCCTTACTACGGTATATATATTTGCCGTAATAGCAATACTGATACTTCTGGTCGCAATAATCAACTATGTTAACCTGGCCACTGCCAAATCGGCCGGAAGGGCAAAGGAAGTCGGTGTAAGAAAGGTCTCAGGCGCGAATAAGGCAAGGACTGATAATTCAATTTCTTGGAGAATCTCTGATTATTGTTACGATAGCCACTTTAATTGCACTAAGCCTTGTATTTATAATAACGCCAGGTTTCAATCAACTGATTGGCAAAGAACTTTCCTTTAGTCCGATTGGCAATATAGTGGGGATATTATCATTAGATTGCACTGGTAATAATTATCGGAATCTCTTCCGGGATCTATCCGGCCTTCGTCCTGGCTTCATATAATCCGGTAGAAGTATTGAAAGGTACAATGAGTCCAGGTTCCATGTCAAAAAGATTCAGGGGAGTTCTTGTGGTTTTTCAGTTTACTGTATCCATAGTTATAATCATCGGATCAATTGTTGTGTATAATCAACTTAATTTCATGACAAAAAAAGATATTGGATTCAGTAAGGATAATCTGATTGTAATACGCCGGGTTGATGCTTTCTGGAAGCAGATGGAATCATTCAGAACACAGCTCCTTGAGATTCCCGGTATTGAAAAAGCCGGATTTTCAAGGGCTGTTCCGGGAACAGAATTTAACAATAATGCCTTCTTTAATGATGATGATCCTGAAAAAAACACCTATCTTATTAATCAGACATCTGTAAGTTTTGATTTTCCTGAAGCCCTGGGGGTCCAGCTTACGGAAGGACGTTTTTTTTCGCGTGAATATGGTTCAGATTCGACTTCAGTCCTGATCAATGAAGCCGCTGTAAAGTCACTTGGATTGAAGGATCCGGTTGGCAAATTCATACTTCAGCCTGCCGGACCACAGCAGTGGAACAGGCTTAAAATTATAGGTGTAATGAAGGATTTTAATATTGAGTCGATGCATAAAGCCATAACACCTGTTGTGTTTTACAGTCAACAGAGGGGGTGGCGGTGATCAGTTCGCTGTTGTGAGAATATCAGGAAATGATATTCCCGGTACCATAAGGGCAATCGAAGACACATGGCGAAAATTTACACCAGACATGCCATTCCAGTATGAATTTTTCACCGACCGATGGAATGATCTTTATTCCTCGGAAATGAAGACAGGAAAGATTTTCCTGATTTTCTCTTTCCTTGCAATTTTTATTGCCTGTTTGGGACTTATAGGCCTGGTCACATATATAACTAACAAGAGAACCAAGGAGATAGGAATTAGAAAGAGTTACGGAGCTTCCACACGAACCGTACTTGAATTACTATCAAGAGAGGTTATGTTCCTTATCATTATTTCCTCCCTGCTGGCTTATCCTGTTGCGTATTTCGGATCGAATTTCTGGCTGGAAGGATTTGCCAGCAGGATATCTGTGAATCCGGTTATATTTATCCTGGCAACTTTGATCACCTTACTGATAGGCTGGATTTCGACGAGTTACCAGACTATTAAAGCAGCTAATTACAATCCAGCCAATGCCCTGAGAATTGAATAGTCCAGTCATTTCCTGACAAAATATTTTTCTGTGCTTTTTATGTACTTTTGAGGAAAATATTAAAATGAGGATTGATATTCTGACTGTTCAGCCAGAGCTGCTTGAAAGCCCGCTGAACCACTCAATAGTGAAAAGGGCAAGAGAAAAAGGACTTGTGGAGATCAATGTGTTAAATCTCAGGGATTTTACAAAGGATAAATACAAAACAGTCGATGATTATGCATT
The DNA here is from genome assembly GCA_963702415.1 of uncultured Bacteroidales bacterium. Lineage (GTDB taxonomy): Bacteria > Bacteroidota > Bacteroidia > Bacteroidales > VadinHA17 > LD21. Next base: position 139,508 of record CAVPCP010000003.1, read on the forward strand.
CGGAGGCGGTGCCGGAATGGTCATGATGATCGAACCTGTATATAAAGCTATTGAAAAGCTAAAAAGTGAAAGAGAATATGACGAAATAATTTATACTTCGCCCGATGGAGAACACCTCACACAAAAAATGGCTAACACTCTTTCCCTTAAGAACAATATCATTATTCTTGCAGGGCACTACAAAGGTGTCGACCAGCGGATAAGGGATCATCTGATCACCAGAGAGATATCGATTGGCGATTATGTTTTATCGGGTGGCGAGATACCGGCCGTCGTTATAACCGATGCTATTGTAAGGCTCATCCCGGGGGCAATGTCGGATGAACAATCTGCCCTCTCCGACTCCTTTCAGGATGATATTCTGGCTCCGCCTGTTTTCACACGGCCCGCAGATTTTAATGGATGGAAAGTACCTGACGTTCTCCTTTCCGGTCATGCCGCAGAAATTGAGAAATGGCGCCATGAGCAATCATTTGAGAGGACAGCAAAACTCAGACCTGATCTGAATAATAAACCGCTATTTGAAAACAACAGTAAATAAACCATCCACCCTGCTCGAATTTCTCACTGAGCTTTATCCTGATTCACCCAGAACCAGGATAAAGAAGCTGCTGAGAAGCGGTACTGTCAACATAAACAGTAAGCCGGTGACATTACATTCATATCCCTTGAAACCGGGTGATATTGTTGAGACCATCCCTCAAACGGTGAAAGCAGCAAAAGCAGGTATTCCTTTTGCAATTTTGTATGAAGACAAGCATGTAATTGTTGTCGAAAAACCTGCTGGTAAGCCAACATCAAGCACTGATGGAAGTCTGAGCATTTATGAAATTATATCGGAGTATCTCCGAAAACAAAGTAAAGGAAAAGAAAGGGCGTATGTGGTTCACAGGCTCGACAAGGAAGTTTCGGGCGTACTGCTTTTTGCAAAATCCCATGATGCCATGGAAACTATTAAGGAAGAGTGGGTAAAAACTGAAAAGCATTATTATGCACTTGTGGAAGGTCTTCCTGAGAAGAGTGAAGACACCATTAAAAGCTGGCTGATCGAAGATAATGCCCAGAAGATGCATTCGACCCGCGAGGCGCCCAATGCAAAATTCTCAATAACCAGCTACAAACTAATTAAACGGCTCAACAATTACAGCCTCCTTGACGTTAAAACTGATACAGGACGCAAGAACCAGATAAGGGTTCATCTTTCGGATATCGGCTGTCCAATTGTAGGAGACAGAAAATACGGTGCCTCAGCTGATTTCATACGACGTGTCAGGCTTCATGCATATTCTTTATTGTTTCCCCATCCGGAGAGCGGAGAGATGATGACAGTGCTCTCACCAATGCCTGATGGATTCCTCTCAGTAAAAACTAAAGACGAACACTATAAATAGAAACCAGCAATTTTGCGACGACACCCACAAAGAGCTTGTTGAAACCGTTGACATTTTGAAATGACGAAAAGCTTTCGTAAAATTGTATCTTAATTTCATATTTCACAACTAGTTAAAAATCAATGATATGAATACACAGGATTATATAAATCGTGAGGAACAATATGGTGCTCATAATTATCATCCACTTCCGGTGGTTCTTGAAAGAGGTCAGGGTCCTTTTGTATGGGATGTTGAGGGAAAGAGATATTTTGATTTTCTTTCAGCATATTCTGCAGTCAACCAGGGTCACTGCCATCCTGAAATAGTCAAAGCCCTGACAGATCAGGCTCAGAAGCTGACTCTAACGTCACGGGCATTTTATAATTCCGTTCTTGGTGAATATGAAGAGTATGTCACTAAGTATTTCGGGTATGATAAAGTACTGCCAATGAATTCAGGGGCTGAAGGTGATGAGACTGCCCTGAAACTATGCCGCAAATGGGCATATAAGAAAAAAGGGATAAAGGAAAACAATGCGAAGATCATTGCCTGTGAAGGTAATTTTCACGGAAGGACAATCACCATAATTTCAATGTCGACCGATCCGGATGCCAGGAACCATTACGGTCCGTTTACTCCGGGCTTTATAATTATACCCTATAATGATCTTAATGCTCTTGAGAATGCTTTGAAGGATCCGGATATTGCAGGTTTTATTGTTGAACCCATACAGGGGGAAGCAGGGGTTTTTGTTCCTGACGAAGGATATCTGAAAAAAGCATATGACCTGTGCAGGAAAAACAATGTCCTCTTTATTGCTGATGAAGTTCAGACAGGAATTGCACGGACAGGCAAGCTTCTGGCCTGTGATCACGAGGGTGTCCGTCCTGATATTCTGATACTCGGGAAAGCCCTGTCAGGAGGTATATTGCCTGTTTCCGCAGTGCTTGCCGATGACGAAATCATGCTTACAATAAAGCCGGGAGAACACGGATCGACATTTGGTGGCAACCCTCTTGCATGCAAAGGTCGCAATTGCAGCACTTGAAGTAATTAAGGATGAAAATCTTGCAGAAAACTCAGAGCGTCTGGGAAAAGTATTCCGTGATGAATTGCGTAGTATAAAATCTGAAATGATTGAACTTGTAAGGGGGAAAGGATTGCTTAACGCCGTCGTGATCAGACCCAAAAATGGCAAAACTGCATGGGATGTCTGTCTGGCCATGAAAGACAAGGGGTTAATTGCAAAACCTACGCATGAACATATTATCCGCTTTGCTCCTCCCCTTGTGATCAATGAAACTCAGTTAAGGGAAGCCATCGGACTTATTAAAGAAGCTTTTAAACTTTTTGAATAAACAGATTGTTATTATTCAATAGTCTCTCTTCCGGGAAAAGGAGTACCCGGATACATGGATTATGCATTTCAGGCGATGTAAAATAATTAATAATTAAGCTATTTATTTTATTATGAGATATACCAGAGGAATTCTTCATGTAACTATTTTTATTGCAATTATAGCTTACTCCTGCAGCACATCAGTAACAAGGGAAATCATAACCGGTGAGCTTCAGGACCACATAAAATATCTTTCGTCCGACTCACTGAAAGGAAGGCTGACCGGTTCGCCGGGTGACAGTCTGGCTGCAGTCTATATAAAGAACCAGCTTGCTGCTGCAGGGCTTGTTCCCATTTCCGGTGACGGTTTTCAGAGATACGAAGTCACTGATAAAGTGATTGCCGGCGAAAAGAATTTTTTGTCTGTGAATGGAGAAGAACTCGTTCCGTCAGATAGATTTTATGCCCTTCTCATTCAGCGGTAATTCAGAACTGGAAGCTGATATTGTTTTTGCAGGATACGGATTCAGCATAAACAACGACAGCCTGAAATGGAATGATTATGACAATACTGATGTCAAAGGGAAATGGGTGCTTATACTCCGCGGCGATCCTGAACCGGAAAAATCCGTAAGCGGATTTATCCCGTTCAACAGCGACAGGGATAAAGCACTGCTTGCAAAAGACATGGGGGCGTCAGGTGTTCTGATGGTTTCCGGGCCTCTTACCGATGCCAATGACACCTTTGAATCACTCTCCTCCGAAGGTTATTCTGTCGAGATCCCTGTTTTAAGAATTAAAAGGGATGTTGCCGATAAAATTCTGATTAAAACGGAAAAAACTGTCGCAGAACTTGAAAGCAACGATTAACAGTACAAAAAAGGCCGGAGGTTTTGTGACAGGAGCAAAGGTATATGCCGGATCTGAGATCATAAAAATAAAATCGACGACCAGGAATGTGGTCATGCTCCTCCCTGGTGAAGATGAAGTGCTTAAAAATGAATATGTTATTATAGGAGGACATTTCGATCATCTTGGAATGGGCGGATCATCAAGCAGGGCCCGCGATACAGTTGCCGTTCATCACGGTGCTGATGATAACGCCTCCGGTGTGGGAGAAATGATTGAGCTTGCAGAAAAATTCGCCCTTACAAAGGGTAGTCATAAAAGGAGCATTATCTTTGCAGCCTTTTCAGGTGAGGAATCAGGATTGCTTGGTTCAAAATACTTCACCGAGAATCCTCCTGTCGATCTGACAAAAGTAAATGCCATGATCAATCTCGACATGATCGGCAGACTAAAGGATTCAAGTTCCTTACAGATCGGAGGAGCAGGAACGGCAGAAGGCCTAAAAAAGCTTGTCAGATCTCTGAGCGATACAACCAATATAAATCTTGCTTTCTCGGATGAGGGCTACGGACCATCGGACCACTCATCGTTTTACGGAAAAAATATCCCCGTTCTCTTTTATTCAACAGGTGCCCATCTCGATTATCATACACCATCCGATACCTGGGAGAAAATCAATTATCCTGGCATGGTATTGATATCGGACCTGATCTTTAAGGTGGCAGCTGATTTTGCCAACAATCCCGAAAGGTTAAAATTCACCGAAGCCGGGCCTAAGGTTGAAGTGAACCGGATGATGAGACGAAAAGGTGTCACTCTGGGAATAATGCCCGATTTTGCAGGGAATGTGCAAAACGGCCTTCGTGCAGACTTTGTCACCCCTGGCAAACCTGCCGCCGCCGGAGGAATGAAGAACGGTGACATAATAACATCTATTGAAGGAAAGAGGGTTAACAACATTCAGGATTATATGTACAGGATGGGGCAGCTAAAACATGGCCAGACAATCAGCGTGGAAGTTCTCAGAAAAGGTAAAACCGAAGTATTATTGATACAATTATAGAAAATGTACGTCTAAGATAAAAGCATAATCGAATGAAAAAATTCGCTCTTTGGTTCCTAGCTATTGTAATAACCCTTGGTGCAGCTTATTACCAGAGGAAAACCGGTCCGACCTATCCAAAAGCGGTTAATATAACCGTGAACGACTCAGTTTATGAAGTGACCCTCATCCGGAGCCTCGGACTTGATGAACGGCCTGAAGTCAAACTGAAGATTGCTGATACTTCAATAAACGCAAAACTCTTTTACAAGAGGTTTAAGACCACCGATAAATATAGCGTCAGTGAATTCAGGTATAAGGTGTACCCGGTCAATTCCTTTCTTATGAACAAAGTTTTTAAAATAACTGAAGAAAAAGGATTCTTTGCCGAAGTACCGCAGCAGCCGCCAGCCGGGAAGCTGCAATATTATATCGAGGTGACTGATTCAAAAGGGACCAGTTCCCTGCTTAAAGAATCACCGATAATTATAAGGTTTAAGGGAGCCGTTCCATCATTCATCCTCACTCCTCACATCCTGTTCATGTTCCTGGCGATGCTGTTTTCAACACTCGCCGGACTTTTAGCCATTACAAAACATCCGCTCTTCAGAAAATACTCGCTGTGGACCCTCATACTCCTTTTTGCAGGAGGAATGATACTCGGACCTCTGGTGCAGAAATATGCATTTGGCGAATTATGGACCGGGGTACCCTTCGGCTGGGACCTGACTGACAATAAAACCCTGATAGCTTTCATATTCTGGATAATTGCCGTGGTCATGAACCGTAAGAAAGAGAAACCTTTCTATACAATCCTCGCTGCGGTTGTGCTGCTGTTGATCTTCTCAATTCCTCACAGCATGTTTGGTTCAGAACTTGATTATGCATCAGGAGAGGTAACTCAGGGAATAATTATGCTTTTCTTCGTGAAAATTCTGAAAAATTCTTAAATTGAGTGCAGCAATTAGTTTTCACTCCCGTCTTTTGATTGTAAAACTTAAAAGACAGTGGGTGCCGCAGCTCAGAAAATAACCAGCTCTTATAGAAAGATGGCAAATGTAGAAGCAGCATTCATTAACTTACACCAGGACCTCCTGGACGGGTGTAAGACAGGTGACCAGAGGGCTCAGTTCCAGATTTACAAGTTGTACTATAAAGCAATGTACAACACAAGTCTGAGGATCGTAAACGACGCAATGGAAGCCGAAGATGTGATGCAGGAATCGTTCTTGTCGGCTTTTGAGAAAATTGATACTTACTCAGGAACTGTCAGTTTCGGTGCATGGCTGAAAAAAATAGTGATAAACCGTTCACTCGACGCCCTGAGCAGAAGAAAAGCGATCTTTGAAGACATTGACTCTCACATTGGTATCAGGGATGAAGGCAGTGAGGACCTGTTAAGGAAAGAAGAGGCTGATATCAGGGTGGAAGAAGTAAAGGAAGCAATCAACAGGCTGCCTGACGGGTACAGGATAATCCTGTCGCTCTACCTTCTTGAAGGTTATGACCATGATGAGATTGGAGAAATCCTTTCGATTTCGAGCAGTACCTCCAGGTCGCAGCTCTCAAGAGCAAAACAGAAGCTTGTTGCTGAACTTAAGAAAAAATGAAAAAATTATCATAAATGAAAAACGTAGAAGACATAATCAGGGATAATAAGGAGTTCCTTAATGGAGCAGAGCCATCAGAAGGGCACTTTAAGAGATTCGAACTGAAGCTCGCAATGAGATTCTCGACGGGAACAATCAAAAGAAGTATTGTCCCCTATCTTCTGAAGGCAGCTGTTGTTACACTGCTGGTAACTCTTTCGTCACTCTGGACATGGGATAACTTCATCAGGCCCGAAAGGAACAGAATGACTCTTGGCGACGTATCTCCACAGTACAGGGAAGTAGAAAATTATTATAACCACCAGGTCAGACTTATGGAAAGTGAACTGGGTACCATCGATCTTAAAAATAATCCTGAACAAAAGGAAATGCTCATGAGCGAAATGAAGGGAATGGATTCTGTTTATGTACAGCTTCAGCACGAACTTAAAGCAAACCCCAACGATGAAAGAATAATAAATGCCATGATAGAGCATTACCAGACCAAAGTGGAAATTATGTCGTACATATTAGATCAACTTAAAGCTGTCAGAAATGAAAATATTAAAAACTCAGACAATGAAAACACTAAACTATAAATCAGGATTACTGCTCGCTTTCTCGGTATTCCTTTCCGTAACAACCCTGTCATCACAGGAAGTATCAAAGGTATTTCACCAGGAATACACGGCTGGCTCAGGTACAACGCTTGATATCAGTAACAAATACGGGGATGTTGTTGTTGAAACATCAGACCAGAATCAGATAATTGTTGATGTAAAAGTCACTGTTGAATACCCTAACAAAGAGAGGGCAGAGAAGCTTTTAAGCTATATTAATGTGGAGTTTTCGGAAGAAGGTGATGTGGTAAAGGCTAAAACCATTATCGATGACAAATTCAACTTCAGCGGATGGGGCGGCGGTTCCAAAACGTTCAGTATCGATTACAAAGTAAAAATGCCCGCAAGGATCAATTTCACCCTTACCAACAGATATGGTAACTCTGAACTTGAGGAAATCATGGGACTGGTAAGACTTGATATCAAGTATGGGGACCTTGTTGCGGAAAATCTTGCCCGCGGTAATGAAAAGCCTTTAAACTCTCTTTCAGTTGCATACGGGAAAGCTGACATTGAATCTGCAGGATGGCTCGATGCCACGGTAAGATATTCGGGCAGCTTTGCAATTGGTAAAGCACAGGCTCTGATACTCGACAGCAAATATTCCAAAATACAGATTGAGGAGATCAGTTCAGTTGTAGGTGATACAAAATATGACAATATCAATATCGAAAAGATCAATAATCTTGTCCTTAATGCCGGCTACGCTGATATTAACGTAGGGGAACTGACCAAAAAACTGAAATTTGAAGGGGGTTACGGATCACTGACTGTTGATAATGTTCCTGCAGGCTTTGAAATGCTTGAGTCAGATTCGCGGTATATAGGGGTGAAACTTGGTATTGACGACGGTGCCAGCTATGTACTCGATGCTAAATTATCTTATGGCGATCTTAAGTTTGATGAAGAAAATTTCCAGCATCAGCGCCGGATTGTCCAGAATAATTCAACTGAGACAACTGGTATAGTCGGAAAAGAAAGCTCTCCTTCATCAAAAGTTAGGGTAACTGCTTCCTATGGTTCCATAAGACTTTATTAAATATCCATTTCAACTACTGTGATACCTGATCCTCCCAGATCAACCTGTTCATCCCTGTAGGATTTGACAATATTCATGGATGAGAGATACTCCCTTACAAGCTGGCGAAGAATTCCATTCCCTTTTCCATGCAGGATCCTTAAATTGCGATGCTGAACCATTAGTGCATTGTCGATAAAATCCCTGACAAGGGTCAGGGCTTCCTCTCCCCTTATCCCCCTGATGTCTATTTCAGGTTTGAAATTAAGTTTTCGCTGGGTAATCAGCGGGTCTCTTTCAGGCAATTTACTTTCTGATCGTAAGCTCTTCCGGAGTTCTGATCTGCTTATCCTCTCAATTTTATCAAGAGGGACAAAAATAGTGAGGCTTCCCGTTTCAATCTGGGCCATCCTGTTTTCGATCCTGATTATCTCACCTGAAGCCAAGGTATCTGTCATTCTTACTGCATCGCCCGGCACAAAGGGTTTTTCGGATTCTACGGGGATCTGTTCCCTGCTTCTGATTATTGCTGGTTTTATTTTTTCCACCTTTCTGGCCAGTCGTGCCACATTCCCTTCAGAGGCCGTTTCTGAAGGTTTAATTTCCTCACCAACAGCCTGTTTAAACTCATCAAGCTTTTGTCTCGCATCTTTTGTCTTTTCTTTTTCAGCCTGCGATTCCCTGATCTGCCGGATTGTATTTTCGATTACCCTGTTGGATATCATTCAGCAGTGTTTCTGCTTCATTCTTTGCTTTGGCAACTATTTCCTTCCTGAGATCCCTGGCCCCGGATATCTCTTTTTCATACTGACTGACAAGCTCCTCCAGCCGTTTTTCCTGCTGCCGTATGCTTTGTCTTTTAGTTTCCCAGTATCGTTTATCCCTTGCGATATCTTTCAGGTTACGGTCATAATTAATATTCTTGACACCTGCTTTTTCAGATGCCCTTGCAAGTATCTCTTCAGGTAAGCCAATTTTTCTGGCAATTTCAAAGGCAAAAGAACTTCCCGGTTTGCCAATGCTAAGCTGAAAGAGAGGTTGCATAAGATGATTATCAAATAACATAGCGCCATTGACAATCCCCTCAGTCAGCGAGGCAAAATGTTTAAGATTAGTATAATGGGTTGTTATAACACCATACGATCCTGATCTGTTCAGTTCACCAAGAATTGCTTCAGCTATTGAACCTCCAAGCATCGGTTCGGTGCCTGTTCCAAACTCGTCTATCAGGAGCAGGGTATCGCTGGAGGCATTCCTGACGAAATATTTCATGCTGATAAGATGTGAACTGTATGTGCTTAAATCATTTTCAATACTCTGCTCGTCGCCGATATCAATAAATATGTTCCTGAAAATTCCTGATTCCGATCCTTCTCCTACAGGTATGGTCAGCCCGCACTGAACCATATACTGAAGCAGGCCGACAGTTTTAAGGCAAACTGATTTACCTCCGGCATTGGGCCCTGATATCAATACAATCCTGTTCTTTTCTTCAAGCACGATATCAAGAGGAACTACTTTCCTGCCCTTTAACTTTTTAAAAGCCATGGATAAAAGAGGATGTACAGCTTTCCTCCAATAAATACCGGTGGTTCCGATAGCTGGTTTAATTGATCCCAGCTGATTGCCCAGCAGGGCTTTAGCCCTTATAAAGTCGATCTCGCCAAGAAAATCATTTGATTGCAGAAGGTCATCAATATAAGGCCTGATATCGTCGGCAAATGAAGTAAGTATCCTGACAATCTCCCTCCTTTCCTCATATTCCAGTTCAATAATCTCATTATTGATCTCAACTATTTCTGCAGGTTCTATATAATACAGTTTTTCCTGAAGCAGACTGATCATGAATCAGCCCTTTAATCTTCCTTTTGTCGTATGAATTCACAGGGATCACTCCCCTTCCGTTACGTACTGATGCCATTGTATCTGAATCGACAATTCCATCGATCTGTGCCTGTTTCAAAATGGAATTCAGCCGCCTGGAGACATGAATGCTTTTCTGTAAGATTTCATAGCGAATCTCTTTCAGCCTCGGGGAAGCATTATCCCTTATCTTTCCCTCTTTATCAATTATCCTGTCGATTGAATCAAGAACATATGGATAGAACTTAACGGTGCTGCAAATCGATTTCAGAACAGGATAATCTTTCTCATCCTTCTTTTTAAAAAATACAGTAATAGCTTTTATGGTCTCAATTGTCCTTTTAAGGTCAAAAACTTCCGCGACTTCAGGAAAGGAACCAGCAACCCGGATCTTGTTGAGACAGCCGGAAATATCGAAATAATGCTCAGAGGGGAAATAATCTTCAAATGTCAGTATCTTCTGGAATTCAAAAGTTGCAGAAATTCTGAAAGATATGAATCAGCGTCAGAAATGAACCGGATTGCATCCACCTGTTTTCTGCCCATCGGGCTAAGGCATTTGTCAGCAAGCAACTGTCTGATCCTGTCAAAACCTGTCTTTATTTCAAAATTTTCAGGATAAATCATAAAAAGATAAAAGACAAAAGTAAAAAGATAAAAGATAAAAGGTGACAGTCGAATGGCAACAGGCAAAAGTAAACCCTAAATATTCCCCCTTTAAAGGGGGTCAGGGGGATGTTTTAACCTCCTGTAATTTGCCTCCAGCACGAAGCCAAAGGTAAATAATGTTAAAAGATTTCCGAATAACAGATTTCAGTTTTCTTTTTTTTCTATATTTTGATACTTCTGATAAATCAAACAAAAAATGAAAACTAAAAGTAACTTTTTTGAGTATGGCATTTTTTCTGTTATTGCCGGCAATATTGTTTTCACAGACAGAGAAGGTTGACCTTACAATGATTTATAAGATCAAAGCAGGAAGGACTAAAAACTCAGCTATTGAAGAGCTTGCTTATGGATTGACTGACTATGCCGGGCCAAGGCTTACAGGATCGACAGGGGGTACAAGGGGAATGAATGGGCAAAGAAAAAGATGGAAGAACTTGGTTTTCAGAATGTAAGAATCGAAGAAGCAAGAGATTTCAACCGTGGAGGCTGGGATAACCTTAAAGTCCTATGCTGCAATGACAGCTCCCTATTATACAAATTTTGCATGCAATCCTGTAGCATGGACAGGCAGTACAAAGGGGCTGGTAAAGGGTGAAGTAATTCTTCTGGATGTAAAATCGGAAACTGATCTTGAAAAATATAAAGGCAAAATCACCGGTAAAATTGTAATGATGCCATCAACAGCAACCTATGAAGTCAGTTATGAACCTCTTGCAAGCAGGTACACCGATGAGCAGCTTAAAGAATTATCAAAAGCAGTACAGCAGCAGGGACGCAGGTCTCCAACGGGAGATTTTGCAAATTATGCCGCGCAAATGACACTAAGAGCTAAAATTTCGGAATTTATCAAAACAGAAGGTGCCGCAGTTATATTAAACAGCTCGGGAACATTCAATGTACCGCGATCAACCGGAGCAAGTTATAATGCCGGCAATCCTGAACCTATTGCAGAGTTAAACCTGCCTGTTGAGGCTCATGGCAGAATGGAAAGGCTGATAAAGCATAATGTACCTGTTGAAATGGAGATTGAGATCCAGAATAAGTTTTTTGACAGTCCGAAAATCTTTAATGTCATCGGAGAAATACCCGGGATCTGATAAGCTGTTAAAGAACGAGGTTGTGCTTCTGGGGGGCCATATTGATTCATGGCACGGAGGTACCGGGGCAGCCGATAATGCTTCGGGATGCATAGTAATGATGGAAGCTCTTCGTATTCTCAAGAATATTGATGCAGCTCCAAAAAGGACCATCAGGGTGGCCCTATGGGGCGGAGAGGAACAGGGACTGAACGGATCGCGCGGGTATGTCGAGAAATACCTGGTGGATCCCAATACAAAGGAACATAAACCTGACTTCGACAAGTTTGCAGCTTATTTCAATATGGATAACGGAAGCGGTAAATACAGAGGTATCTATTTGCAGGAAAATGATATGGTGAGACCAATATTCGAAGAGTGGCTGAAACCATTTGCAGATATGGGAGTATCGACAATTGCAATAAGGAATACCGGAGGCACCGATCACCAGTCATTTGATGCAGTCGGATTGCCAGGATTCCAGTTCATCCAGGATGAAATTGAATACGACCGTGGATATCATACTGTTATGGACACCTATGAAAGACTTGTAATGGCCGATCTGAAACACAATGCCGTCATAACTGCATCATTTGCATATAATGCCGCAATGAGGGATGCAAAACTACCCGGCAAACCAGCTTTGAAACCAAGGACAAATTCAATTCAGACCCAGATGGCTTTTCCGATGAATTAACAGGTATGTGGTTGGAGGCCGTATCATAAGACGATTTTACCCCCCAACCCCCCAAGGGGGGCTTTTAATGTCATTGGTTTTCAATAAGTCCCCCTTGGGGGATTTAGGGGTGGCTTTAAAAAAGAGCCTTTAGATACACCCTCCTACTAAAATCTAGAATAGTTATTTTTTTATCCCTGCCATATCCAGGATAAATGCATATTCAAGCGCAGTGATCCTGTAACGTTCGAATCTTCCTGATGCGCCTCCGTGTCCTACATCCATATTACAGTCCATTATAAGAATATTATCATCAGTTTTCATATAACGGAGCTTTGCAACCCATTTGGCCGGTTCCCAATACTGAACCTGTGAATCCCAGAAACCTGTAGTAACCAGGAGATTTGGATAGTCCATAGCTTTAACCTGATCGTATGGAGAATACGATAGCATATAATCGTAGTATTCTTTTTTCCCTGGATCGCCCCATTCGTCCCATTCGGAAGTTGTAAGTGGAATTGTTTCATCGAGCATTGTTGTCACCACATCAACAAACGGAACAGCTGCAATAACACCCTTATAGAGATCGGGCCTCATATTCAGGATTGCACCCATTAATAATCCTCCTGCGCTTCCTCCCATAGCAAAAAGCCTGTCGGCGGATGTATATTTCTCATTAACCAGAAATTGAGAGCAATCGTTAAAATCAGTAAAAGTATTTTTCTTTTTAAACAGCTTTCCATCCTCATACCAGAAGCGGCCCATATCGCTTCCTCCGCGGATATGAGCAACTGCATAAACAAAACCCCTGTCGAGAAGGCTGATTACTGATGAATTGAATCCTGGATTGGCCGAATATCCGTAAGAACCATATCCATAAATCAAAAGCGGTGAAGTTCCATTCTGAACAAAGCCCTTCCTGTAAACGAGTGAAATGGGAACCATGGTTCCATCGCCGGCTTTTGCCCAAAGGCGCTTTGATTCATAATTCGATTTATCAAACCCTCCCAGTACAGCCTGTTCCTTCATCAGTTTCTTTTCCCGTGTCTTCATGTTATAGTCAATCACGGAGCCGGGCGTGGTGAGAGAGGAATAGCTGTATCTCAGAATATCAGTATTTGCATTCGGATTGACATTCAGGCCGGCAGTATATGTTTCTTCGCCAAAATCGAGATAATGTTCACTTTTATCTTTTAAATCAATTATCCTCAGGTTACTGAGACCTTTAATCCGCTCGCTGGTTACCAGATAGCCATTGAATAGTTCAAAACCTTCAAATAAAACATCACTCCTGTGAGGAATTACATCCGTCCAGAACTTCATTTCAGTTTTGTCTTCCTGCGTTTTCATCAGCCTGAAGTTCGATGCTCCGCCGGAATTGGTCCTGATAAAAAATTCACCACCCAGGTGATCGATCTGGTATTCATGATTCACCTTACGGGGTTCAAATACAATTGGCGGAGCATCAGGTTTATAAGCATCTATCAGTCGGGCTTCGGTCGAAAGCGTCTGCTGTGACTGAATAACAATGTATTTCCTGCTCTTGGTCTCGGTCAGGTAGACGCTGAATGTTTCGTCACTCTCCAGAAAAACAGTATCATCGCTAATAATGTTTTCCCCCAGTTTGTGGGTTAAAATCTTATTGTCCCGAAGTGTTTCAGTATCCATAGCGGTATAAAAAAGAGTTTTTCCGTCTGCAGCCCACACCATCTGACCTGATACAGAGTCAATTTTCTCGGGTAGCAGGTTACCTGTCTGAAGGTCAATGAAATAAATATCATATTGTCTTCGGCTTACAGTATCGATGCTGTACGCCAGTATCCTGCCGTCGCGACTGACGTTTACCTGGGCAACAGAGCAAAACTCCTGTCCTTCAGCAAGTTTATTTTCATCAAGGATTACTTCTTCAGGAGCATCCAGGGTGCCCTTTTTGCGGCAATAGACAGGATATTCCTTACCTTCAGTGTATCTGGTGTAATAATAGTAACCATTTTCAAGGTAAGGGACTGATTCATCATCTTTCTTTATTCTGCCCACCATTTCATCAAAAAGTGATTTCTGAAGAGCTTCGGTGTGCTTCATTGTTGATTTGGCATACTCATTTTCCATGTTAAGGTAATCGAGAACTTTTTGTGCTTGTTCATCAGGAATTGAGTCAGTTTTCTGATCATCGCTCAGCCGCATCCAGAAATAATTGTCAGTTCTGTTATCAAAGACCTCATGTGGTATCTTATTGGCAATTGGTGGTTTTACTGCATTATTGCAGGCGCCTGTCAACAATAATACGGTAAAACAAACAGCTGTTAAAAAAAGTATTTTTCTCATGATGGATAGATATTAGTTTAAATTTCTCAAATTACCAGAAAATACGATAATTTATTATTGTAATACAGCAATAATATATATGTGAAACAATAATTATTTTACCCATAACAATATTAAGTTGTAGAGACGTTGCATGCAACGTCTCTGCTACATTCCGATATGGTTTCATTTTGGTATACCGGAATTTTCTATCATATTTTTCAATTCCGAGATGTGGCTTTCGTAAATTCCCCTTGGATCTGTACCGTATTTTTTGCATAATGATGCAGCATACCCGACAGCAATACCCATCTGTCCGGTGGTGTTCATCACCCTTGGTCCTCCCAGTCCTGCATGGGAACAGCTGAAGCACCTTCCGGCCATGAAGAGGTTACTAATATTTACTGAATAGAGAGAACGGTAAGGTATATAATAATGATCGACCGGGTAATAAAGCGCTTCTGAGAGAAAATCAGGCTGCAATGAATCGGTCTCTATCTGTTGGTAATGAACATCTATATTCCTTTTTTCCATTACTACCGCATCGGGGAATTCAACCATATTCCTCTCATCATTAAATGTATAGATATAATCGCCTTTAAGCCTCCTCGATTCCCTTTTACCGACGAGATAAGAGACCCACTCAAGAGCCAGGTTAGCATTTCCGGGATTCTTTTTTGCATTGGAGAAGGATCCGTAAATTGCCCTGAACATATGGTCGCGGATATACTCAGCATCATCAACCTGGTGAAGATCATTGCGGGAGAATTCCCACTTCCATGTTCCAGAGGTGGCTGAATAATCGCCTGCTGTAGCCATAGCCCATGGAACATCGGGAAAAGAAGCCGGAGCGCCCGAGTCGTATGTCCGCCAGAGCACTGACGAACCCATAACCTTGTTGTCGGCCGTTGCCGGGCTCCAGAGTTCCCTGTACCTGTCCCAGTTCTCATTGTATTTCAGGGAATCTTCCCTCCCATACATATATTCCGCACCTGCCCAGAAACCAATCCAGCCGTCGCCCGTGCAATCTATAAACAGGGGCGCTGAAAACCTAATTGTTTCTCCGGTTGAAGTATGCCTGGCATCAACAGAAGTAATTGAGTTACCGCTTGTACTGGCAGTATAGGCTCTCCAGTTGAGGAAAAGACTGATATTATCATATCCCTTTATAAAGTCATGACGCTTTTCGTCATCCAGTGCAGCATCAGGAGAACCATTTGGCCACCACACGGTATTAAGCATGCTTAATATTCTGTCTGATTTCCAGGTAATTCCCTCTGTATGAACCCTGATCTCACTGCTTGCATTCCCACCCAGGACAGGTCTGTCGTGAACTAAAGCTACCTTCATTCCCTGCTCTGCCGCTGCAACTGAGGCTGCGCAACCGGCTATCCCGCCTCCGACAACCACCAGATCAAAGATTTCGGATCTGGCAGGATCTTCAGTTTCAGCCAGCAGTCTCTTTCTCCATGCTGAAAGTTCACCTTCTGCTGCAGGAGGTTCTTTTTTTAAAGTACTCATGTAAATTGCATCACACCTTCCTTCAAAACCAGTCAGATCTTTAAGTTCCAAAATATTTACTGTATCGTCAATAGTAATTTTCCCCGCATATTGCCAGCTCCAGTTTTCTTCGCCGGTGCCCAATGCGGATTCCAGTTCTTCCCCGTTGAAAAGCAGCCGGAACCTGCCAGGAGCTTCCCATTCTCCGGCAGCCCAGTTCTTTGTCCTGACCCACACAAAATATATTCCGCTTGATTCAAAATTAATTTCTGTCTGAGCATTTTGAACAGGAGTACCCATACCATGGGCAAGCAGGTATGGAGATCCCATCTGCTCGACAAACTGAGGATCGACAACCCAGCCTCCTTTATTGCTGAAACTCTCAGCTTCAATTAAAACCTCATGGATTTTGGTTCTGCAGGAAGAAAGGATCTGTAAAGATATCAGTGATAAAAGAAGGAGATTTCTCATTTTTAAAAATTTAATAGCTCTTTATCTTATATGCTCAGCATTACTATATAACTCTTTCATTTTTTCATGCGAGTTTCGGCCTCTCCGCTAATTCCCCCTCTCCCAGGTCTCTCGGCCTCATCCCCCTAACCCCCTTCTCCCAGGAGAGAAGGGGGAATAGTATGTAATACAATGACTTAGCCCCTCCCTCTTGGGGGAGAGCCTGTCCCGCCCTGGCGGGAGGTTGGGGAGAGGCGGAAGACTCTTCACCCATAGCCACCCTATTTCTTATCAATACCCTTCATAGAAAGCTGGATCCTTTTGCGGTCGATATCGACGTCGAGCACCTTCACCATTACATGCTGGTTCAGCTTCACTACTTTGGAAGGATCGCTGACATATGAATTGCTGAGGTTGGATATATGAACAAGGCCGTCCTGCTTTATTCCGATATCAACAAAGGCACCGAATTTTGTAACATTTGTTACAATTCCCGGGACTATCATTCCAGGCACAAGGTCCTCCATCGTATGTATATCGGCAAAACTGAATTCCTTTATTTTTGAACGCGGATCCCTGCCCGGCTTAGAAAGCTCATCCATTATATCCTTTAATGTCGGCAAACCAGTTGTTGGTGAAATGTACTTCTCCAGTTTAATCTCCTTACGTTTTGTCTCATTGGATACCAACTCCCTGACATCGCAACCTATATCAGCTGACATTTTTTCAACGATATGATAACTCTCGGGATGAACAGCACTTGAATCAAGCGGATTATCCGCATTTCTGATCCTTAAAAATCCTGCACTCTGTTCAAATGCTTTTTCTCCCATCCTTTTAACACTCATCAGTTCTTTTCGCGATCTGAACGGTCCGTTTTCGGAACGGTAATCAATTATATTCTGGGCCAGCTGTGGACCAAGACCTGAAACATAGGTCAGCAGATGACTGCTCGCCGTATTTACCTCCACTCCCACTGCATTCACGCAACTTTCCACAACAACATCGAGAGAGTTCTGAAGTTTCTGCTGATCAACATCGTGCTGATACTGGCCCACACCTATCGATTTGGGATCGATCTTTACAAGTTCGGCAAGAGGGTCCATCAGCCTTCTTCCGATAGAGACCGCTCCCCTTACTGTTACATCGTAATCAGGGAATTCATCACGTGCGATTTTAGATGCTGAATATATTGATGCTCCTGCTTCGCTTACAACGAATACCTGTATATCCTTGTCGAACTTGACCCATTTTATAAAGTCTTCAGTTTCACGGCCTGCAGTACCGTTACCTATAGCGATAGCATCGATCTTGTAGGCATTGACAAGGGATAAGATTTTTTTTATTGACAGGGCAGTCTCATTTTGAGGAGGATGCGGGTATATTGTCTCATTATGAAGAAGGCTTCCCTGCCGGTCGAGGCAAACAATCTTGCAGCCTGTCCTGTATCCCGGATCGATGGCAAGAACATTTTTTTCACCAAGAGGCGATGCCAGCAGGAGCTGTCGGAGGTTATCAGCAAATACAGAGATAGCTTCCTCATCAGCTTTTTCTTTTGAGATATTCCTGAACTCCGTTTCCATCGATGAAGAGAGCAGTCTTTTCCAGGAATCCTTTACAGCTTCGGCAACAATACCTGATGAATCATTTATCCCCTTCACAAACAGTGAATTAAGTATATCAAGGGCACTCTTTTCATCAGGTTCAATTGTCAGACGTAAAAATCCTTCTTCTTCTCCCCTTCTCATAGCAAGGAGTCTGTGCGAAGGGCATTTTCCCAGGGATTCTGACCAGTCGAAATAATCGCTGAATTTCATTCCTTCCGATTCTTTCCCTTTAACAGCCTTTGAGTAAATCACGGCCTCCTTTTCAAAAAGACGCCTCATCTGTTTCCTGGCTTTCTCATTCTCACTTATCCATTCAGCAATAATATCGGAGGCTCCTGCAATGGCATCTTCAACAGTCAGCACCTGATCATTCAGAAATTCGGCAGCCTTCTGTTCAGGATTCTGTTCTTTCTGTTCAAGAATGATCGAGGCAAGAGGTTCCAGCCCTTTTTCCCTGGCTATTGTTGCCCTGGTCCGTCGTTTCGGTCTGAATGGCAGGTAGATATCTTCCAGTTCTGACATTGTAAGAGCTGATTCGATTTTCAGCATTAGCTCAGGTGTCATTTTTTCCTGCTCATCGATCGACTTGATAACACTTTCGCGACGGGCGTCAAGGTCTTTAAGCCGGTTGTATTCGTCCTTGATGTGCATCAGCTTTACCTCATCGAGACTTCCTGTCATTTCTTTCCTGTACCTGCTGATGAATGGGATTGTTGCCCCATCATCAAGCAGCCGGATAGTGTTTTCCACCTGCCACTCATGAAGGCCAAGTTTCTTTGCTACCAGAACAATATTTTTATTGGCACTCATAATTCAATTCTTTTAATAGTTCAATTTTACATGTACTCACCCCCTTTTATCCCCCTCTCTACTTCGTAAAGAGTGGGAAATCACTAATTTACTCAGGTACACACCCCCTTCTTTGCGACAGCAGAGAAGGGGGCTGGGGGATGAGTACATGATGAATATGTTTCTTCATTCATATTTTAGTCAACATACAGAACCAAGCCCTTTTAAATATTCACTTTCAGGGTGGTATATATTTACCGGGTGATCAGGCGGCTGGCTCATCTGGTGCAATATCTTTACTTTTCTTCCGGTGCTGGCTGCAGCGACAAATACCGATTTTCTGAAATTCTCTCTTGTAACAACCTGCGAACAGGAAAAGGTGAAAATTATGCCGCCATGCCTGATCTGCTCAATAGCCTTCATATTCAGTTTTTTATATCCCTGAAGGGCATTCGCCAGAACATTGTTATGCTTTGCAAAGGCGGGCGGATCAAGAATGATCAGATCATATTTTTCTTTTATATCATTTAGGAATTCAAATGCATCAACCTGATATGAGACATGACGTTCATCATCTCCGAAATTAAGTCTGACATTCTCATCTGCCATTTCTGAGGCCGAAAAAGAACTGTCGACACTGTGAACCAGTGCCGCATCTTTCATTGCATATACTGCAAATCCTCCTGTATATCCGAACATATTAAGGACACTTCTTCCTTTTGTGAATTCAGAAAGAAGCTTCCGGTTTTCGCGCTGGTCAATAAAGAATCCGGTTTTCTGACCTGTTGTCCAGTCAATCCTGAACCTGAATCCGTTCTCGGTTACAACAACAGGATCTGAATTTCCGTAAAGGAACTCATTAACACCTGATATCCCTGATTTAAAGGGAATTGTCGATTCACTCTTGTCATAAACTGCCGTTACCTGATCGCCCATTAAATCAGAGATAATGGCTGCAATTTCTTTTCTTATCCTGTACATGCCCACAGAATGCATCTGCATTACAACAACCCCATTGTAGAAATCGGCAATCAGACCCGGAAGGTTGTCACCCTCAGCATGAATCAGCCTGTAAACATTAGTCACATCACTTCCAATCAGGCCAATTGATTTCCTGAACTCTATTGCGCTTATTATCCTGTTCCTGAAAAACTGTAAATCCGGTTCTGTATCCTCAAATGAAAGGATCCTGACTGCTATAGTTCCCGGCTGGTAATGGCCGACTGCAAGAAAATTATCCTTATTATCAAAAACGGTTACAATATCACCTTCAGAAGGATCCCCATAGATTTTTTTTATTGCTCCTGAAAAAATCCATGGATGATATCTGTGAACCGCCTGGTCCTTACCCGATTTGAGTACTATTTTAGTTTTTTGCACCTGTAAAATATTAAGGACTTCTGATACGCCCTCGATCTACTCTTTCCCCATTTTAGGGGGAAGGCCGGGAAGGGGGTTTTCACTTCCATTCACCAGTTTCTTATAAATCTGATAACATACCCACGCATCAGTTGCTGCATATATCTGCTGAGCCTCGGAAAGGTGTTCAGCTTCCCAGTCGGTAACCTGCTGACGCTTGGATATCCTGAATCCAAGAACGATCGCGGAGAGTTTTTTTAATCCTGAACACTGAATCCCAAACTCTCTTACAAATTGCTGCAGATCGATAAATCCTTCAGGCGAGAATCCCTTCACCCTTTTAAGAAACCTTATATCATCATGAACTGCCACTCCTGCTTTTATTACTTCATGATTTGCCAGAAGTCCGGCGAGTTCTGATGGTATCCCTATTTTATTGATCCTGATCAGACAGGCAAGATTCTCATTTGCCAGCTGAATAAGAGAAACTTTGTTTTTTCTCCCTTTTCTGAATGAGGGCCTGGTTTCAGTGTCAAATCCCAGAATCTCCGATCCAAGTAGTCTTGGAAATATATTTCTGAAAGATTTTATATCCTCTACAACCACTATCTCACCTTTGAACCACGACAGTTCGCACTTTTCAAGCTCCTCCGGAGTTATCGATTCTTTGTAACTGTTATTTACCATCTCCTTTTAAATCCTTTTGCCGTTTTGAAATAAACCATGCGGATGTATCTCTTTCCTCACCCGTGATATCTTTTAATTCTGCTTTTCCAATTTCCTCACCTGAATAAATGAACCTGTGAATTGCTCTTAAGGAGTTTACAAGCTTTTGACCCCAGTAGTTCTCAAAATTCTGTTTGCATTCCCAAACAGCATCATTCATCACCTCATTAGTTCCGGTCTGGTAAAGAAGAAGGAAATCCTTAAGATCCTGGTAGATGTCGGCCATATTCTCTGAAATACTTGAAATAACCGGTCCCTCTGATTCACTCAACTTCTCATCAAATACCTCGAGGTAATCATCAGCCGTCCCTAATTTCTCCCTTAAAACATCATGCATAGATGTCCAGTCCGATTCGGTTACGAAGTTTTCATTACCGTCATCAAAAATAGGTTCAAGCGATGGCAGAAGAGATGCTTTGAGGTAGAGGAAAGGCAGAATACGCTGAAGGATTTTAAGCAATTCATCTCCCTTCAGCTCCGCCGCATGCTCTGCATATTTACAGAACTCATTTGCAGCTGCAGTAAATTCAACAACATTTCTTGAAAAAACCGGATCGGTATTCTTAAGCATAACATCAAATTCGTTGACCTGCAAAATTAGATATTTTGCCACGATACAGTACCGAAAGTAACTTAAAGTTTAATAACTTTAACCACTCAGGTCACAATAGTCACTTAAAACTTCAAAACATATGAAACAAAACATCTCCCTCTGGTTCGTAATAATTATTGTTGGATTCTTTATTACGGGATGCAAACAAGTTGGCAACAAGCTTACCGATCAGGAAGTATCAGAAGGCTGGGTACTTCTTTTCGACGGACAGAGCCTCAATGGCTGGCGCGATTTCAAAGGCAGTACCGGAACAGCGATTACAGCTCCCTGGAAAGCAGAAAAGGGAACTTTGACATCGCTCGGGCTTGGAAGCGACAGCACAGGTTACATAGTTACAGATAAGGAATTTGAGAATTTCATAATAGCATTCGACTGGAAAATCTCTGATGGCGGTAACAGCGGGCTACTTTACCATGTAGTGGAACGTCCCGAGTTAAAAGTTCCTTATGTAACAGGTCCTGAATTCCAGCTCATTGACGATGCCGGTTTCGCCTCCCCTATTGAGGAATGGCAGAAAGCCGCAGCTGATTATGCAATGTACGTTTGTGATACGACAAAAAAAGTTCTCGAAAAAGCTGGTGAATGGAACACTTCAAAGATCGTCTTTGACAATGGTCATGTGGAACACTGGCTCAACGGACAGAAGGTGATTGAGTTTGAGGCATGGACGGAAGACTGGTTTAAACGGAAAGAGAGCGGCAAATGGGATTTTGCCCCTGAGTACGGACTTGCAAGGAGCGGCCATTTTGCAGTTCAGGACCATGGAAGCAGGGTGTGGTTTAAAAATATGAAAATAAAGGAATTACCACGAAAACCAAAGCAGGAATCACTTTTTAACGGGAAGGACCTGACCGGGTGGGAAATATATGGAACTGAAAAGTGGTATGTCGATAACGGAGAGCTGGTTTGCGAAAGCGGACCTGACAAGGAATATGGCTACCTGGGAACACGTAAATACTTTGATGATTTTGACCTGACCCTTGAGTTTAAACAGGAGGCTAATGGTAACAGCGGTGTCTTCATCCGATCATATATCAAAACCGGAGTTCAGATATCAGGATGGCAGGTTGAAGTGGCACCTCCCGGTAATGATACCGGAGGCATCTATGAATCATACGGAAGAGGATGGATCTGGCAGATCCCCGACGAAAAGGAAAAAATCCTAAAAAAAGAGGAATGGAATACAATGCGGATCAAGTTAGTTGGAGATAATATTACAACATGGCTTAACGGAGAGGTAATGACTGAACTGACCGATGAAAAGATTGGTCAGGGCAAAGGCCGGATAATGCTCCAGATCCATAGCGGAGGCGGGATAAAAGTAAGATGGAAAAATATTAACCTTACTGAACTGGCTGACTAAAGAACACCTTATTCATGACATTCGCAGATGGTTAATTGACCCTGAAGCATATAAGCCTTTTCGCAGAGCAAATGTTGTTTAGTAATTTTAAGCCGGGGATACCTGAAAGCTGGGAGTTTTATCATCGTGGAAGGGACATCGAAGGCGGTGGTTCTTGTCGAGCTTCAAACCGTAATGACTCAGAACTGCTACCAGGCCGTAAGGGCAGCTTATGTAATGCAGTTCCCTGGTGACTCCGGATTTTATCTCCTTCTCATAACACGGGGCATAATACTTTGTTTTTGAAACAGTACCATTGTTTTTAAATACGGATTTAATATGCTGGTTATCCGGACTGTAGGTTATATCCTGAACATAAGTTCCATCTGTTATCTGATATGCCTTATCAAATCCGTTATACTCTATTGTTTGGTTGTTTGAAGGAATTAACCCGAGTGGATTTGTTACCGATGTAACTGCGTTTAATTTAGTCGCATCGTAGCTATAGGAACCCGCATCAGTTTTGAATGTTATATTTCCGTTGTTAGAATAATTAGCAGTATAGCTGGATTGTCCTGTGACCTGGTAAGAATGCAGCCTGTTCAGATTGTCATATGTAAACGACTCGGTCACTGTTGCTGGGTTGTTTGTCTTTTTATAACTTCTCGATGCAAGGTTTACGGGATTTGCATCAAAGTTAAACGTTTGTTCGCCGATTCTATCCCTATCCGCTATTCTGAAATTTTATATACATCTCCTCCAGAATTAGATAATTTTATTTTATTACTCCAAATTACATTGACATTGTCAACTCCACGTTGTCCTGCGGCTTGTCTGAAATTATCATAATCGGTAGTCAAAATCCAGCCTAACCTGACATCTTTAACATTATCATACCGATTACCAGCCATGATAATGGGCAATGTAAAAATTTCATGTTTTTGTAGTCTAACATGCTTTATTGAATTGCTACCGCAGTTGTTTGCACAGACTTTTAAATTTTTTGATTCGATGACTAAATTTGCTCCTGCTGCGCAATCATATGTAATAAAATCACAATACTCGTCCAAATTATTTATTATTTCAAGATCAATAAGAAAGTATATAATACTATCATCCGATAGAAATCTGTTTTCAGGTAAACAATAAACCCCACGTAAAGTAATTTTAACAATCGGATCAGAAGTATTATTGCTGAGGCAATTAGATAATATGGGATTAATAAAAACAAATAGCATAATTATTGTTTTCATGATGGCACAAATTATTATTGGTTATTCCAATGATTAAGAATTTTTTTAATGTAGTCTTGTTGTAAATTGCTAGGATTTGGATTGATTTTAAAATATTCCTTTTCTAAAGCTCCGTTTTGAATTGAATATCCCCAATTATATGTTTGAATATACTCCCAATAATTATTTCTTTTTCCAAAGAGTGATAACTCAGCAGAAAATGCAAAAGCACTAGGCCGATCTTGAAAATATCCATCTGACCCTTTCCTATAATAATCCGCAGAATAACAAACTAGATCCAGATTGCTGAGATAAAATCCAAAATTGTATTCCCATCCCTTATCGAGGAGAAAAGGTCGTTCATTTTCAAAAGATTTTGTCTGCATAAAATTATATTCATCGTACATTTTACCATATACTCTTACTTCAACTTCATAACGGCCCCAGTTATCTAAAGGAGTCACATGAATCTCCACCTGTACTCTTGGTTTTCCTGGTTCTGATGGCAATGTTATAAAATAATGGTTTGCGTTTTGAGCCTGAAATTCTTGCCATCCTTTGGGATAATTATTAAAAAACTCCGATGTTTGATTATCCCTTTGCTCCTCTGCAAATATCTCCATGAACCTCTGGTATGAATAACCGCTTGGATCTGTATATTTCAGTGGATTATTCAGGCAATAGGTGTACCAGTAAAGCCACTTTTTACATCAGGTCTCTGGCTTTTCAATGACCAGGTGCCAGGCTTTTTTTCAAAGAACGTTATTACCCTAAAGATACATAGTTTATTTTTTCAACTGATCCCGATAGCTATCGGGACAATTGAAAGAAAAAAGTCTTTGCCAGGAACCCGAAGGGCTTGACCTTGACTGCGGGGGCGGCGGAAGCTATCTTTACTAAGCCAAAGTTTTAAGACTGTGTTCCTGGTCAGTGGGTGCGTCAGGCTGAGCGGCTTTTTAACATAGTGTCGCATTATATTAATATAGCTTGGGGGATTATTGTTTGTCACTCCCGGAGGGTTTATAACCTATTACCTTCCTGGGTTTCTTCTGGACATCAATAAACTTTCTAAGATAATGAAGGACCATAGCTATGTTCTCATCCTGCCCGCCAACCCTTTTTTCCAGTTGTTCCAGCTTCAGTAAAATGTCTTTATGGGTCAGTACCAACTCTCTCATTTTAATGTAGATCTCAACGATCCGGATAGACGCCTGTATCGCCCTGTCGCTATTCAGAACATTTGCAAGCATAACAGATCCATGCTCTGTATAGGCATAAGGTAAATACGGGGAGTATTTCAGGTTCCGGAGGTGGTCGCAAATTGCGACCACCTTTTCTTTTTCCTTTTCAGTTAACTGGAACATGAAGTTGCCAGGGAAGCGTTTAATATTTCGTTTTACCTGCTCATTGAGTCTCTTTGTTGTAACTCCATATAATTCAGCCAGATCATTGCTTATCATAACTTTCTGACCCCTGATCAAAATAATCTTGCTCATGATCACTTCATCCGGGATCATTATCTGAGAGTCTTTCTTTACCATTAGTTTTGTGTTTGGCGTTTGTAAATTTTCTTATTGAACCTTGATGTCGCATTTTGCTATATCAAGTTTGGAGGCGCCAAATTGGTACTTCCATTTAATATCATTATTTCTAGCAAAACCACAAGAATTGAGATTGGCTTCTTCCAACATTTTAATCTGATTGAAAAGTATTAAATCAAACCCACAGCAGACCTCAGTATAAAGGTAAAGAATTTTTTTTATTCCGTACTTTCTTTGCTTCTAACACTCCCGCCACGGCTTCGGACAAAGTTCGTGCTCTCCGTGGATGAACACCGGTCGAGAAGCTTATAAGATCATTATATCTTAAAAAAGAAATTTAAAAACTTACTTAAGAAAAAGGTTGCCACCCTATTAAATAACAAAAACCCGCCCCAAATTGGAGCGGGTTTCGGGTTCTTTATTTTTTAGTTTCAATCTGCCTGATATTTAATATTAACTTTAACACTATCAGGAATTGGTGGTTTTGTTGTATTGTAAATTTTGTTGAAATTCTTTTGAATGGAAAAAGCATTGCCATGGTAAGGGATTTGGAGTTGCCACATCACTAATTCCTGCTTATGCGTTTTAAAATACTCTAATTCTTCATTATACAGCTTTGAGATTGCTCGTCCGTCTACAGTATCTCTATGCATCTCAAATAGTTTAAAGAAAGGAGAATATATAATTATTGCCTTTTCTTTATAATAAAAATATCCAAAAGAGTTTTCAAGCTCAACTGTTTTGCTAGGATTCCTCCAAATTGTAAATAAAAGAGTATCCATCCTCTGGTCAATGTATAAAGTGAATACTTTTCTTTCTTTGTTTTCTGGCAGATTAATGTAGTCTTCAACAAACCTTCTAAAAGTATCATTGTTGAAGCTGTAGTTTTCATACATCTTTACCTGAAAGTCTTTTAAAGATTCTACCTCTTTATCAGGCTTAATACATGATTGGCAAAAGATGATTATGGGCAGAATAAAAAATAACTTCTTCATGCTTTATGGATTTTGTTGTAGAAGGCGGATTAAACTTAGGTTGCCGGTAAGCAGAGAATTTACATTATAGTTTCTTAGGAAGTTCGAAAAATTTACCCTGTAGGAAATGCTGTAAATATTTTCATCCCAACCTAAAACAAATACTGGTACCTGACCTCGTAATGTATAGTATGCAGCTGATTGGTCTCCATCACCAGTCTGTGGATTCCAATATGAAGGGGTTGTATCCATGCTTTTATCCCAGTGTACATGAACACTTCCTAGGATCTGATAACTTTTCCCATTAAAATCAACAAAACAATTATTCCCTTTCCAAGTTGACGTTAATCCCCCAAAGAGGTCACCTCCATTTTTCCCCACATTGAAGGTAATAAGTCCTTTAGATGTCACCAATGCACCATATTCCGTGCTCTCAGAAAATGAATTATTCCATATACGTTTAAAGCCATCTATTTCGTTTAGCAGCATCATACCCCCTTGCGATGAGGGAGATGGTATCGGAACAAACTCAAGTGCTATACTTACACTCCCCGGATTATTTAAAACATGAATATTGCCTCCGTTAGAGTTTAATGTGTGGCTATAAGTCTTTATCCAATAGCCAATTTCAGTTCCTTTCCTTCCAAGTTGGGAATTAGTACCCTCTACATGATAAGAGCTTGAAACATAATATTGCCATTCTCCTTCCGAATAGGATTTCTGAAGATCCTGCCACCAGCCTACATAATTATTGAAAAATACAGTCCCTTGATCATTATTTCTCTGTTCTTGTGATAGTATCTCCATAAACCTTTGGTAGCTAAAACCACTCGGATCCGAATATTTCAGTGGATTATTCAGGCAATAACTATACCCGTTAAAACTCTGCGAATTATCAGGCGCCTGAATTACCGGATCAACTCCCAGAAACCTGCCAATAACCGGATCATATATTCTCCCGTTCATATTGATGAGACCAAACTGATCCAGATGTTCATGTCCGGTAAAACCACGGTCAGTCAGAACCGGCTGCGGCACCCCTGTAAATGTCCAGTTGGCAGGGTTCCTCCTCCGTCCCTCCCGACCTCGTACCTCGGTGCGGGACAGGCAGGGATCAAAAGAAAACTTTTCGGCGTAACTTCCACCGGCATTTAAAAGCCCGACAATTGATCCCAGATGATCTGTTTCAGTGTAATATGTCGTGGTTGTTGTTCCCTGCTTAACAAGTATCGCTGCCAGACCATACGGACTGTTAATGTAATGAAGTTCCCGTGTACTGCCGGTAATTTCCTTTTCATAACTACCGGAATAGTATTTTGTTTTGACGGGGTTGCCGTTGTTCTTCATAACCGACTTTATCCTCTGATTACCTGGACCGTAAGTTAATACCAGGTTATACGTTCCTTCAGTAACCGATGATGCTTTGTTGAATCCCGTGTAGGACTCTCTCAGGGTTGCGGTATTGGTTGTTATCCTGTATTTCCTGTACGACAAATTTCCGGTATTCGGGTCAAAGCCGAAGGATTGCTCTCCAGTACCCGTTGTTTTTGCAAACCACTTGAGGCCCACCATATGTTCAACGCCAGTCATTTTTCCCAGCTTAGTCTCCTCTCTTTGTCCTGCTTGATCTTATTGTGATCGAGCAGCCAGCGGATCACTTTGATAACTTTTTCTTCAGGATAATCGATCATCATTACAAGCTCTTCAGCATCAGGTTTCTTGCTTCAAGGATGCTTTTATCTCTTCAAGGATCAGATCAAATTCATATTTACTCAGATCGAGTTCATTCCTTTCGCGGCAAACATCGCAGATTCCGCAACGGTCAGATTCCTCGCCAAAATAATCAAGTAGAATGACCGACCTGCACTGGTTCTTTGAATCAGCATATTCAATCATCTTTTGAGACTGACTTCATACTTTTCTTTTACATGAAGATAGTTGTCAGGAGAAATCATCAGTGCTTTCCTCATCAGCCGCTCTTCGGTAAAGATAACCAGGGCTGTCTTTTTCCCGGGAATATACCGGATAATATTCAAGGAAGAGAGTTTAACAAGGTACTGATAAACGGTATCCCTGCGATATTGCAGATTTTCTGGCAAGAGTATCTTCATTTATAGCGACAAATTCAGTAAACATTCCTGTATAAGACCTAAGCAGAAGCTTAATAAATCTGTCGAATGATTCATTGGCAACCTGGAATTTGTACAGATCATCGCGTCTCGACAATGAAATGCACCCTGGAAGGATTATTGATCTCTTCCGTGAATTCCATATAACCCTCCCTCTGAAGAAATGAAGGCTGTTATAGGTTTCGATTACAGGCAGCCTGTATCTTGAAACAAAATCCGCCATATTGAAATCAAAAACATTGTCTTTCCCTGATCCCAGAGGAACCTAAGATAATTGCATAAAGCCTCATATATATCCTTGATCTTCTCAACAGGAGGAAATTTATGTCTAAGTGACTCATTAAGCCTGTTTTTATCGGATGGGGAGTACAGAGTACGGCAAAAGCGGGCTTGTTATCCCGTCCCGCCCTGCCGCTTTCCTGAAAATAGTTTTCGATGGAATCAGGGATATCCCAGTGAATTACAAATCGTACTTCGGATTTGTCAATTCCCATGCCAAAAGCATTGGTTGCAACAATAATCACGTGTCTTCCCTGATGTCCAGGAGCCTGCTTTTTATCCCTGAATTCATCAGACAATCCGGCATGATAAAAATCGGCACTTATACCCTTCTCAACCAAAATTTCAGCAACTTCCCTGCATCTTTTCCTGCTTCTTACATATACAATTCCGCTGCCATTTACCTTTTGAAGTGTCTTAACCAGATAGGTGCCCTTTTCCTCTGCATTTCTTACCAGGTATGAAATATTTTTCCTGTCAAAACTCGTTCTAAGCACATTTTTCTCCCTGAATGCCAGTTTATCCATTATATCCTCGATGACCTGAGCGGTTGCAGTAGCTGTAAGTGCAAGAAAAGGCACTTTTGGGTCAATAAGATTCCTGAGAGTAGCAATTTTGAGATAAGAGGGACTGAAAATCATATCCCCACTGAGAGATACAATGTGCTTCATCGATAGCAACCAGCGACAGGTTTAGCCGGCCTACCTTACCCTGAAAAATCTGGGTTGAAATCCTTTCGGGTGAGATGTAAAGAAATTTATAATCACCAAAAATACAATTTTCGAGGGCAATGTCGATCTCTTCCCTCGACATTCCGGAATGAATAGCGATCGACTTAATTTCCAGGCTGTTAAGGCGGTTCACCTGTTCTTTCATCAATGCGATCAGCGGGGTAATGACAAGGCAGATACCTTCTTGTGCCAGGGCCGGCACCTGGAAAGTGATCGATTTACCACCGCCTGTTGGCATAAGGCCAGAGTATCGCTGTCCTTCACCGACAGATCTTATAATATCTTCCTGGAGAGGTTTAAAAGAAGTAAATCCCCAGTATTTTGTCAGTATTTTACGGCATTGTTCAATATATAAAACCGGCTGAGCCATATACAAATGTAGCAAATTTTAATGCACTCGTCCCCTTTATTCATTCTCCTGTTCCGACTTCCTAATTGCTGATGCAGTAGGTTGCCTCTCCCCCTAAATCCCCCTCTCCCAAGGGAGAGGGGGACTTAATTCGTTGATTTTAAAGCCCCTCCCTCTTGGGGGAGGGGTTGGGGAGAGGCAATCAAAAACCAGGGAATTGAGTGTTGATTAGATAAAAGACTATTAATAAACTACTTGTTTTCAGAGTCTGATTTTTTTTCGTAATTTGCGCCCACAAAAACTAAAACGATCATACAATGTCATTTATTAAAGATAAGATACTTTATGAAGGACTGACTTTTGATGATGTACTTCTGGTACCTTCTTATTCCGAGGTTCTTCCACGGGAAGTCGATCTAAGCTCAATGTTCAGCCGGAACATCCGGATCAATACTCCGATTGTTTCAGCAGCAATGGATACTGTTACTGAAGACGAACTGGCAATTGCCATTGCCAGGGAAGGCGGCATAGGTGTTATCCATAAAAACATGTCGATTGAGAAACAGGCAGCACAGGTAAAGCGGGTAAAAAGGGCTGAGAATGTAATGATTTTTGATCCGATTACAATAAGTCTTGAAGCTACTGTGGCAGAGGCAATGAACCTGATGAGCGAATACAGGATCGGAGGTATACCGGTTAGTTGATAAGAATGGTATTCTCAAGGGTATTGTTACAAACAGGGATCTCAGGTTTGAAAATAACCGTGCCAAGAAAATAACCGAGGTGATGACTACAAACTGTCATCACAACAAATCACCAGACAAACCTTGAAGCTGCCGCCCGGATCCTTCAGAAGCATAAAATTGAAAAGCTTCCGATGATTGATGAATCGGGAAAGCTTATAGGGCTTATCACATACAAGGATATAACAAAAACCAAGGACCGGCCTGATTCATGTAAAGATGAAAAAGGAAGGCTCAGGGTTGCAGCGGCAGTCGGTATTGCATCAGATACCTTACAGCGGGTTGAAGCACTTATAAATGCCGGAGTTGATGCAATTGTAATTGATACTGCTCACGCCCACACAAAGAGTGTGATCAGGATTCTGAAAGAGATAAAGAAAGCCTATCCCTTCAACGGACGTTGTGGCAGGAAATATTGGAACTGCAGAGGCTGCAAAGAGACTGGCTGATGAGGGTGCCGATGCACTTAAGGTGGGAATCGGACCAGGTTCAATATGCACAACAAGAGTTATTGCGGGAGTTGGTATACCTCAGCTATCAGCAATATATGATGTTGCAAAGCAATAGAAGGCGCCGGGATACCGGTTATTGCTGATGGAGGAATAAGATATTCGGGCGATATAATTAAAGCCCTGGCCTCGGGAGCTGATTCAATTATGGCAGGATCACTTTTTGCCGGTGTGGAGGAATCGCCCGGCGAAACAATCATCTATAATGGCCGTAAGTTCAAAGCTTACAGGGGAATGGGATCAATTGAAGCCATGCAGCAGGGTTCCAAGGACCGCTATTTCCAGGATGTGGAAGATGATATCCGGAAGCTTGTCCCTGAAGGGATAGAAGCCAGAGTTCCATTTAAAGGCAACCTCGCGGAAGTTATTTACCAGATGACAGGCGGACTGAGAGCCGGAATGGGTTATCTTGGCGCAAAAAATATATCCATTCTGAAAAAAGAAGGAAAATTTGTCAGAATCACACATTCAGGAATTATTGAAAGTCACCCGCACGATGTTACAATAACAAGGGAATCTCCAAATTACAGCAGGAAATCATTTGAATAACGGATCTCAGCAATATACAGATGAAAATAAGATCACTCCTTTCATTACTGTTTTTCTTACTATTAGCGTTATCTGTTATGCACAGGATCCTGACGATAAAATATTGATGACAGTGGCAGGACAGGGAAGTACAGGCGGGAGAGTTTATAAGAATGTATAAAAAAAGTCTTGACCCTCTCAACAAGACCGACATTGACGATTACCTCGAACAGTTCATCGCTTTTAAGCTTAAGGTGGCTGATGCCATTGAACAGGGGTACGATACAACCAATAGCTTTCAGGGAAGAACTTAACGGATACAGGAATCAGCTTGCCAGAGTTATCTGACTGATCCTGAAATAAAGGAAAAACTGCTCCGGAAGGCATACCAGCGATCGCTTTCTGAAGTAAATGCATCCCATATTCTTATAAGTTGTACTCCCGATGCTTCACCGGAAGATACAATCAAAGCTTATAAAAAGGCATTGATATCAGAGAAAGAATAATCGCAGGAGAAGCATTTGAAAAGGTTGCAAAAGCTACTTCCGATGACAAGTCGGTGCTAATGAACAATGGCAATCTTGGATATTTTACAGTTTTCCAGATGATCACACCATTTGAAGAAGCCGCATATACACTGAAAACCAGGAGCATTTCAATGCCTGTAAGAACTCCTTACGGATACCATATTATAAAAGTCACTGACAGGCGTCCCTCAAAAGGGAAAATACAGGTTGCGCATATAATGAAAGCAGCACCTCCGGGTGCGAGTGAAGAAACAGTAAAGAAGGCAGAGACGGAAATAAACGATATATATTCAAGACTTACAGGAATGGTGAATCATTCTCGAAACTGGCATCAGCCTATTCTGATCATAAAGAATCTGCGGCAAATGGAGGTGAACTTAACTGGTTTGGAGCAGGAGAGATAATCAGCGATTTTTCCGAAGCTGCATTTTCAATAAAGGATACCGGTGATTATACAAAACCTGTCCGTTCTGTTTATGGATTTCATATAATCAAACTTCTGGACAAAAAGCCCCCGGAACCTATGAAGAGACAAAATCGTACCTCGAAAGCAAGCTCAACCAGTCATAATCTTATTTCGATCAGGGAAAAAATCATTCATAGATAAGCTTAAAAAAGAGTATAATTTCAGAATCAATCCTGCTGTATATAAATGGTTTGTAAGCAACTACCGACACTCTTATTATCCAGGGTGTTTCAAAATATGACAGAAAAAAAATTCCCTCAGGTAATATATATTCATATTGCAAACCAGAAACTTTCGGCAAAAGCTTTTGCCGATTACCTTGAAAAGAGAAGCAATATGGTCGTAACAAAGAATCCTAAATACTATATTGACACATCGATTGAATCAATACTGTCTGATGATATCATGAATTATGAGAATTCTGTTCTTGAGAAGAAATATCCGGATTTCAGATATCTTATGCTTGAATTTCATGATGGAATACTGTTATTCGATATCTCAGTCAAAAAAAGTATGGAACAAAGCACAGGACGATTCAGCCGGATTGTTTAATTATTATGAACAGAATAAAAACAATTACCTTTCAGAAAAGAGCATTGAGGGAAATATCTATACACTTAGAGAATCAGGAGGAGAGAAAAAACTTGCTTCTGCATATAAAAAATATTCCCGCAAAACCTGATCCCGATGCAAGACTGATGCAAAAGTTTAATACAAAAGGAGATACGCTTCTTACTATAACAGAGGGAAAATGGTTTACCGGTGATGATCCGGAAATTGACAAAGTCGAGTGGAGCACCGGAATGCACTCCTTCAGCAAAAATGGTTTTCCTTCGATTAATTGATAATAAGAAAAGTAAATTCTCCTGAACCACTGGCATTTAATGAAGTTCAGGCAGAAATGATTTCGGGTTACCAGGAGTGGCTTACGGAGGAATGGATCAGGCAATTAAAGGAAAGATATACCGTTAAAATTGATAATCCAGTTTTTGAAGAAGTAAAGAATAGAATTGGTAATGAATAAGATAATTGCTGCAATATCTTATTATGATTGCATTGCACGGCTGCAATATCTGATGGTACTCAGACAAAGAGGATACCAGTAGCCATGGCGGGTAATGTTACACTATATTATGATGAGATTCCTGATCAGGTAAAAGATGCACTTACTCCTGCCGACAGTGCAGTTGCAATCCAGAATTATATAAACAAATGGGCAAGACGTGAACTTATGTTCCGGAAAGCCGAATCAAATCTTTCCCCCGATCTAAGAAACGAAATTGAAACACAGCTCGGGGAAACAAGGGTGAATCTGGTTATTTATGAATACCAGAGAATGATGATGCTGCAGAATATGGATACAGTTATCACGCGGGAGGAACTGGAAAGTTATTATAGTAACAATGGGAACAACTTCATTCTTACGTCAAACATAGTTAAGGCGCTGTTTATAAAACTGCCTGTTGAGACACCAGATATCTATAAAATTAAAACTCTCTCAAGGTCAGACAAGCAGAAAGATTTTCAGGAACTTGAGAGTCTCTGCTACCAGTTTGCCGAGAAGTTTGATGATTTTAATGAAGAGTTGGATAACAATGGACAGGCTTTCCCTGGAACTGAAGGAAGAGATCAGCAATCAGGAAAATTTCCTGAAAAGATCGAGATATCATGAATCGAGCGATTCATCATCGGTTTACCTGATCACAATAAATGATTACAGGCTCAGAGGCACTCTTGCTCCGTTTGAATATGTTGAAAGGGATATAAAAAGAATAATCTGGAATAACCGGCGGCTTGAGTATATCCGGGACCTTGAAAACGGAATTTATAATGAAGCTCTTAAAGTAAACGATTTTAAGATTTATTGATGATGAAGAGAAGAATAAGGTTAGCGTTGCTGACAGTGACAGGGTTAATGTGGGGTATTTCATCTGCAAATTCCCAGGTACTTGTGGAATCGATAGCTGCAATTGTAGGTAATGAGGAAATCTATCTTTCAGATGTGGAAAATGCAGTTCTGGACATTAGAAGAGGAGGCACCAGGACTCCTGTTCCTGATATCAGGTGTAGCTTATTTCAGGAATTGCTTATTTCCAAGCTGTTTATTGATCAGGCCAGAATCGACAGTATAGAAGTTACTGACGATATGGTCGAAAGTGACCTGAATATGAGAATGAATGAGGCAATCAGGCAGGCAGGAAGCGAGAAGGCGCTTGAAGAATACTTTAAAAAAAGCATGTTGGAGATCCGAAGAGATATAAGGAAAGCGCTGGTTGAGCAACAGGTGGTCGCGGAGGTTCAGAACAGCATTGCTGCCGATCTGTCCATACGCCAAATGATGTAAAAAGATTTTTCAATGCAATTCCAAGAGACAGTCTTCCTGTCATTCCTTCAAGAGTCCAGATAAGCATAATTCAGCTCGATCCTCCCCGGAATGAAGAGAATAAAGCTGATGCGAGGCAAAAGCTCCTTGATATCAGAAGTCAGATACTTGCTGGCAAGACCTTTAACGTGCTGGCTATCATGCATTCTGAAGACGGATCAGCCGTCAACGGCGGCGAAGTTGGCTATAAATTACGCGGGGAGCTTGAAAAAGAGTATGCAGATGCTGCATGGAGCCTTTCAAAAAATACAGTATCAAAAATTGTTGAAACCAAATACGGATTTCATATTATTCAATTGATCGACCGGAAGGGTGATCTCGTAAATACCCGTCATATTCTGATCAGGCCAAAAGTAAAACCGGAGGAAGCAGAAAAAGCTATCTCCAGGCTCGACAGCCTGACAAAACTGATAAGGAAAGACAGTCTGAAGTTTGAAAACGTTGCCATCAGATATTCGACCCATGCCGACAGCAGGATCAACGGCGGTAAATTTGTCAGCACAAATCCCTCGGACCGTATCAACTGGTTTTCACTCGATGAACTGAACAAGGAAATGTATGTTAAAGTCAGGGACCTGAAAACCGGAGAGATTTCTGATCCTTTCCAGACAACTGATGATATTGGCAATACTGTATTCAGGGTAGTAAGGCTCGATGACGAAATACCTGCCCACAGGGCTAACCTTAAAGATGATTATCAGTTCTTTTATAATGCAACTACTGTCAAGTGACCGTCAGACCACATACATGGACTGGATCAACAAAAAAATTGAGACCACCTATATCAAGATAAGCGAGGAATTCAAATCATGCAAATTTCTTGAACAGGGATGGTTGAAATAGTATCAATGATACCCTCATTCTTTTTATTAACATTCAAGAAAGCAATTCTATCAGCAGGCATTCTGTTTTGTTCTGCGGTTTTCTTCAGTCAGGATCTCCCACAGCAGAAACCCGGAAAGAGAATGATAGAGGTTTTAAATGCCGATGAGGGCATTGATGAAATCGAAAGAAACACCGGAAAAAGGATTACCCGGCTTCTTGGAAATGTCTCGCTCAAACACAATAATATTTTTATGACCTGCGACAGCGCCTGGTTCTATACAGGATATAACCAGATTAAGGCATACAGCAGAATACATATGCAACAGGGCGACACCCTGGAGCTTCGCGGCGACAGCCTTTTCTATGACGGAGGTTCTGAGACTGCATCTGTTGATGGGAATGTAGAGATGATTGACAATGAAACCCACATTTTTACACAGTCGGTCAAATATGATGTAGCAAAGAAAATCGCCAGGTACAACACCGGAGGCAGAATAATCAACGGCCAGAATACCTTGACAAGCATAATTGGAATCTATTACACCTCCGAGAACCTGTTTCATTTCAAGGATAGTGTGAAAATCGTGAATCCCGATTATCTGATGACTGCCGACACTATGGATTACAACTCAAAAACTGAAACTGCTTTCTTCATGGGTCCTTCGGAGATGGAAGGCGATAGCATTTACCTGTATTGTGAAAGAGGCTGGTACGACACAAAAAATGATATCTCCAGAATCTGGAAAAATGCAATTATTGATAACAGACAGCAGATTATCAGGGGCGATTCACTCTACTACGATGGGATAAAAGGATTTGGCCTTGCCTACAACAACACAAGTATAACCGATACCACAAATAACATAATTGTAAAGGGAGATTATGCCTGGTACTATAAAAGTCCTGAAAGATTCATGGTTACAAAAAAGGCTCTTTTTATTCAGATTGCCGATAATGATTCGTTGTTTCTTCATGCCGATACAATAAGCGCAATAACAAGGTCTGACTCTGCTATGAAAGATTACAGGCTCTTAAGGGCTTACCATGGCTGCAGGATTTTCAGCAATGATTTCCAGGGCCGATGCGATTCCCTTGCATATTCATTCCGCGATTCAGTGATCAGACTATACTATTCGCCGGTTATTTGGTCGGAGGAGAACCAGCTTGTTTCCGATTCGATGGCTATCTTCACAAAGAATGAGAAGGCCGACAGGTTGGAATTATATAATTCAGTATTTGTAACAAGCCAGATTGATGATTCAAGATTCAATCAGATAAAAGGAAGGACCCTCACCGGCTACTTCAAAGATAATGCGCTATATAAAGTTAACATAGAAGGCAATGGGGAGACAATATATTTTCTTATCGATGGGGATGAAGTTGTAGGAGTAAACCAGGCAAAATGCGCCAGTATTGAAATATTTATTGAGGACGGTAAAATAATAGAGATCAACGAGTTTCAGAACCCAGAAGGTGTTATTGATCCGCCATCAGAGGTGATCCCCGGAACTCTCCGTCTCGAAGGATTTTCGTGGCTTGACCATTTAAGACCTAAAAATGTGGCTGATATTTTTATAAAATAAAGAAGGCTGACCTATAAAGTCAGCCTTCTTTTTAGTATTCATCTTCGTTAAAGAAGAAGTCGTCCTTGCTTGGATAATCAGGCCAGATATCTTCAATGCTTTCATAGATATCTCCTTCATCCTCAATCTCCTGTAAATTTTCTATCACCTCCATCGGGGCACCTGACCTTATGGCGAAATCAATCAGCTCATCTTTTGTGGCAGGCCATGGAGCATCCTCAAGTTTTGATGCTAATTCAAGTGTCCAGTACATGTCTTATGATTAATAATTGATTTAATAAAGTCTGCAAATATATATATTATTTTATTTAAAAAACAATACTATATTTTTACTTTTAAAATCGGTCAAACAGACCAGGTAATTTCCTTATTATCAAGCTCTAAGCTGATCAGGCGGGATAAAACGAATAAATAATCTGACAACCGGTTAATAAATTCAGGTACTATTCCGGGAACATCTTCAGAATTTTTTAGTTCCACAACAGCTCCTTTCTGCCCTGCGGCAAACACTTCGTGCTATATTACAATAAGATACAAGTATGGATCCTCCAGGGAGGATAAAATTCCTTATCGGGGGAAGTTTGGCTTCCATCCTGTCAATTTCATCTTCAAGAAATGAAATGGATGTTTTTTCAGGCAGGCGATCATCCTCCTTTTTGTCAGCCTTTTGAGTTGCCAGGGTAACAGCACATCTCATCAGCTGATCCTGGATGTATATGAGTGTATCCCTTCGGCCGGAGTTCTCCCTGAAATCTCTTATAAGGCCAATCCATGATAATAACTTCATCGACAGAACCGCAGGCCTCAATACGAAGATTGTATTTTGGAACTCTCCTGCCTCCGGCTAATGAAGTAGTGCCATCGTCACCTGTACGGGTGTAGATCTTCATTTTTCAGGTGGAAATATGAAATTCTTTAAATTCAGATAAATAGAAAAAAGAGATTATCAGGCCTTAACATATTTTTCGTTGACATAATCCTGAGCAATCTCTCCGTCGAACAGTCTTATTATGCGGGCAGCGTGTTTTGCAATATCTTCCTCGTGTGTTACAACAATTACAGTATTGCCTTTTCTGTGTATATCATCAAGAAGCCCCATTATATCAGTTGATGTTTTACTGTCGAGGTTACCTGTCGGTTCGTCAGCAAGTATAATGGATGGCTTATTTACCAGAGCCCTGGCAATAGCAACTCGTTGTCTCTGGCCGCCCGATAATTCATTTGGTTTATGGGTCATTCTGTCTCCGAGTCCAACCTGTTCAAGCGTTTCAAGAGCCACTTTCTCTCTGTCTGCTTTGGGAACTCCTGCATAAATAAGCGGTAAAGTAACATTTTCAAGAGCAGTATATCTTGGAAGAAGGTTAAAAGTCTGGAAAACAAATCCGATCTCCTTATTCCTTATTTCTGCAAGGTAATCGTCCTCCATCTTGCTGACATCCGTGCCATTCAGAATATATGAACCACTGGTAGGGGTATCAAGACAGCCAAGCAGGTTCATAAGAGTTGATTTTCCTGATCCCGACGGCCCCATAATAGCCACGTATTCATTCTTTGCAATATCGATCGAAACCGTTCTTAAGGCTCTTACAATTACTGTGCCTACCTGGTAATTCTTAACAATATTCTGAATTTCAATTACTTTATCCATAACAAGTTTTAATTTGAAGTTTCGAAATTAGCCTAATTATATTAAATAAGAAATTATTAAAACTTAATTTTTGTTAATACCTGACCACATAAGTAAGATGATTTAATTCTTTCCTGAAGAAAACTATGCCCATCCGGAAAATATCAACTGACATTGTCACATTTTTATGATTTTTAATCTCTCTCCAGGCATCAGCCATCTCCCTTGAATAATTTATATCATCAACTATGACAACGGTGTTATTATCAGACATATCTGCGACCTGGGCGAAATACCTTATAACGGGGTCTTTCCGGTGATTTCCATCAATAAATACCAGACCGGGAGTAATTTTTTCTCTTTGCAGCCGGGGTAAAGTGTTTTCGAATGAGCCATTTATGAGCCTTATATTGGTAAGTCGCGCATCCCTGAAATTTGTTTCGGCAATTTCAGATGTTTCCCTGCATCCCTCCATCGTTACTACTGTTGAATTTCCGCATGAAGAGGCCATATACATTGTGCTTATACCCAGAGAAGTTCCAAACTCCAGCACAAGCGGCTTTCCAAAAGCTTTTGACATTTTTGAAAGCAATAATCCGTATTTCTTTGGAACCGCTGAATATCTGGCTATATCAGACACTTTTCTATGACTGGTTTTCAATTTATCCGATCCCGCTCCAAGATCATTAACTGTTATAGGCCGCGGATCGTTAAGTAATTTGTTTCTTATCTTTTCAATACTAAAGACAATATCAGGCTCAATTTTATTCCGGAAGATCCCGGAAACAAGATCGAAAGCAAACGGACTATGGATTCCATGGCCGTTCCTGTGCTGTGAAAACAACAGGTATTTAATAAATCTCACAGCACTGAAAACACTCATATTACAATGGAGTATACATTTAGGTCAGGTCATCAAAAATAAGTAATTTCGGGTATCTTTTTTCTAATTTATCCCGATTAAAAGATGCCGGATTTTCTTGATACAGATGTTAAATTTCTGACCGGAGTTGGTCCAAAAAGAGCCGAGCTATTCAATAAGGAACTCAATATAAATACGTTCCGGGACCTTTTGTATTACTTCCCATTTAAATATATCGACAGAACCAAGTTTTACAGGATTGCTGAGCTCGATCCTGAGCTTCCGTATGTGCAGATAAAGGGATTAATAAAAGGATATTATACCGAAGGACATGGAGCGGGGAAGAGGCTGGTTGCTGATTTCAACGATGAAACCGGGAGTATCAAACTGATATGGTTCAAAGGGACAAAATGGATAACCGGAAGCTATTACACCGGGTGTGGAATATATCGTATTCGGGAAACCAGGTGTATTCAATGGAATGATAAATATAATCCATCCTGAGATAGAGGCCTCTGAAAAAGTTTCACAAAGGATATCTTCTTCACTACAAGCCCAGTATAGTACAACAGAAAAACTTAAGAACCAGTTTATAACGTCAAAAACAATAAGTAAATTAATTGGCAATCTTCTGAACCAGATAAAGTTCAGGATCCCGGAAACATTACCCGATTATATAGTTGAAGGATACCACCTTATGGAGCTTCATGATGCTCTGCATAAGATACATTTTCCCTCAAACAACAATGAAATTGAAAAATCGAGATACAGACTTAAATTCGAAGAGTTGTTCTTCATTGAGCTGAATCTTTTAAGGTTCAAATCCAACAGGAACCGGAAATACAAAGGATTTGTTTTTTCCAGTGTAGGTAATTTCTTTAATAGCTTCTATTACAACAATTTACCATTTTCCCTTACTGGAGCGCAAAAGAAGGTTATGAAAGAGATAAGAAGGGATCTGGGATCAGGAAAACAGATGAACCGTCTTCTTCAGGGTGATGTGGGAAGCGGGAAAACCCTCGTTGCACTGATGAGCATGCTTATAGCCATCGACAATGGTTATCAGACATGCCTTATGGCTCCCACTGAAATCCTGGCAAACCAGCATTATGAAACGATCTGCAAAATGGTTAAGGGAATTGGTATTAATATCAGTCTGCTTACAGGTTCGTCGAAAAAAAGTCTTCGTAAAATAATTGATGAATCGCTCCTGGACAGTTCACTGAATATACTGATTGGAACACATGCGCTCATTGAGGAAAATGTAAGGTTCAATAACCTGGGACTTGTTATAATCGATGAACAGCACAGATTCGGGGTTGCACAGAGAGCAAGGTTATGGGAGAAAAGCATCAATCCTCCCCATGTTCTGGTAATGACCGCAACTCCAA
The DNA here is from genome assembly GCA_963702415.1 of uncultured Bacteroidales bacterium. Lineage (GTDB taxonomy): Bacteria > Bacteroidota > Bacteroidia > Bacteroidales > VadinHA17 > LD21. The sequence goes on from CAVPCP010000003.1 coordinate 180,991, forward strand.
TCCCAAGAACGCTTGCAATGACTCTTTACGGCGATCTGGATGTTTCGGTAATTGATGAATTACCACCTGGCAGGGTTCCGGTAAAGACAATGCATTTCAATGATTCAGAGAGAAATAAGGTATTTGGTTTTATAAGGAGCCAGATTGGCGAAGGCCGTCAGATATATATTGTATATCCACTGATAAAGGAATCGGAAAAGATGGATTATAAAAATCTTGAGGATGGCTGGGATACAATTTCGAGGGTCTTCCCTGCTCCAAAATATTGCATAAGCATTGTTCATGGTAAAATGACTCCCCAGGAGAAAGAAGCTTCGATGAGGCTCTTTAAGGAAGGCCATGCCCATATTCTGGTAGCAACAACGGTTATAGAGGTAGGTGTCGATATCCCGAATGCATCAGTAATGGTAATTGAAAGCGCTGAGAAATTCGGCCTTTCACAGTTGCATCAGCTAAGAGGCCGGGTTGGAAGGGGCGCTGACCAGTCATATTGCATTCTTATGAGCTCAGATAAGCTATCGAAAGAGGCAGCTAAAAGAATTGAAGTAATGATCAGGACAAACGATGGCTTTGAGATTGCTGAAACTGACCTCCAGCTTCGGGGACCGGGAGATATTGAAGGAACAGTTCAGAGCGGAATTCCATTTGACCTGAAAATTGCCAACCTGGGAAAAGACGGACAGATAATTGAATATGTAAGAAATATTGCGGAAAAAATTCTTGCCAAGGATCCCATGCTGGAAGATCCGGTCAATATTGTTTTAAGAACAGAGTTGAAAAGATTGTTCAGCGTGAAGCAGTCGTGGAGTAATATAGGTTAATTAGAATCAATATAAATAATTGAATTACATGCGAAACCTGACAAAAAGCAGATCAGAATTTTACAGGATTATAATTTTGAACCCTTCATATAAGACGCATGCAGCAATGAAAGATTCAGGTACACAAGGAGCTATTCAACACGACGGAACAGTGAAGAAAGTTGATGCCAATTCTGTACTTGTCAGCATAACATCTGTTCGGCATGCTCGGGATGTCATGCCGAAGGAATGTGTGGTATTTCAGGAAAAGAGGAAAAGATAATTGATGTAACAGGAAAGTACAATGTTCGCCCGGCGACACCGTAACTATTATAATGGAGCGGGCAACAGGTTATAAAGCGGTAGCTATAAGCTATCTGGGTCCACTTGTATTACTTATTGTCAGCCTGATTATCCTTGATTCCATGTCAGTTAAAGAGGCTGCTGCCGGTTTGATTTCTGTTTCTCTTCTATTGCCTTATTATGTGGTTCTTTATTTATTTCGGAAAAGTATTAACCGGAGTTTCATCTTTAAGTTAAAAACATAATTAATGAGTTCTACTGTACTGATAACAATAATATGTCTGAGTCTGCTTGCATTGTCTCAGCAGTTATTCTCTATTTTATTGCTCAGAAATTTAAAGTATTTGAAGATCCCAGGATCGACGAGGTCCAGGCTGTACTTCCGGCCGCAAATTGCGGAGGATGTGGTTTTGCAGGATGCAGGAATTTTGCAGAAGCACTTGTAAAAGCTGATACATTTGAAGGTCTGAATTGTCCGGTTGGCGGAGCAGCGGTTATGGCAGAAGTAGCAAAAATCTTGGGAAAGACGGCTCCGGTAGTAGATCCATGGTGGCAGTGTTATTATGCAATGGCACACCGGAATACAGACCCCGAACATCACAATATGATGGAGCATCAGATTGCAGGATCTCAAATAGCCTTTACATAGGAGAAACCGATTGCAGTTATGGCTGTCTGGGCAATGGTGATTGTGAAAGAGCATGTAAATTTGATGCATTATACATGGATCCGGAAACAGGGTTACCGGTAATAATCGATGAAAAATGTGTTTCATGCGGAGCATGCGTAAAAGCCTGTCCCAGAAATCTTATCGAACTTACGAAAAAAAGCAAAAAAAGACAGGAAAATATATGTTGCCTGTTCCAACTGCGATAAGGGAGGTCCGGCAAGAAGAGCCTGCAAAGTGGCCTGCATTGCCTGCAACAAATGCTTTAAGGTTTGTGAGTTCGGGGCGATCACAATTGAAAACAATCTTGCGTATATTGATGCCACCAAATGCACATTCTGCAGAAAATGTGTTACCGAGTGTCCGACAAATGCCATAATTGAACTGAACTTTCCGCCCAGAAAACCGAAGGCTGAAGTTCAGGCTGAGGTTACCAACGTTTAGTAATTATGCTAATTAAAAATATAAAATAGTGCTGAAAACATTTCCCCTCGGAGGTGTTCATCCACCTGAAAACAAGCTTACGGCCGATATTCCGATTGAATATCTTCCTGTTCCGGAAAGTGTTATAATACCTGTTTCACAGCATATAGGTTCTCCTGCCAATCCTGTTGTCAATAAAGGAGATACAGTAAAGACCGGTCAGCTTATTGCTGCCGGTAAAGGGTTCGTATCGGCCAATATTCATTCCTCGGTATCCGGAAAGGTAAATAAGATCGACTTTGCTGCTGACAGTACCGGATACAGACAAACTGCAGTTTTTATTGATGTTGAAGGCGATGAATGGATGGATACAATCGACAGGAGCAAGGAAATAATCAGGGATATAAAACTCTCTCCGGAAGAGATTGTCAAAAAGATGTTTCGAATCAGGTATCGTTGGATTAGGCGGAGCTACTTTCCCTTCGCATGTAAAGCTCACAGTTCCGTCAGGGAAGAAATGTGAAGTACTTATTATAAACGGAGTCGAATGTGAGCCATATCTCACTTCCGATCACAGGCTCATGCTTGAAAAAGGGGAAGAAATTCTTACCGGTACAACAATCCTGATGAAGGCCCTGAATGTTGAAAGGGCAATGATTGGAATTGAAAACAATAAACCGGATGCAATCGCCCATATTACAAAGCTTGCCACATCATTTAAAGGCATCACTGTTTATCCTTTAAAGGTCAAATATCCGCAGGGTGCCGAGAAACAACTTATAAAAGCTCTTACCGGCAGGGAAGTACCATCGGGAAGGTTACCACTTGATGTTGGTGCTGTGGTTCACAATGTAGGAACTGCATTTGCAGTTTATGAAGCTGTGCAGAAGAACAAACCTCTTTTTGAAAGAGTTGTAACTATCACTGGCAAATCGCTCTCAAAGCCTGGTAATTACATTGTAAGGACCGGGACATCTGTAACCAAGCTTATTGGCAGCCGGCGGCCTTCCTGATGATACCGGGAAGATCATCAATGGTGGCCCGATGATGGGAAAAGCCTTGAATAATACTGATGTGCCGGTTGTAAAAGGGATGTCAGGGGTCATTATTGTTCCGGCCGAGGAATCATTAAGAGATGAAATCAAACCATGTATACGATGTGCAAAATGCGTTTCAGCATGTCCGCTTAACCTGGAACCATTTCTTTTAATGACATTATCAGAAAAAGGCTTATTCGAAAGGGCTGAGAAAGAGAGAATAACAGATTGCATGGAATGTGGTTCCTGCAGCTTTACATGTCCTGCCAGCAGACCATTGCTCGATTATATCAGGCTTGGTAAATCAACTGTGATAAAAATGGCACGTGAAAGGAATTTGAAATAACAGGAATTCGTAAATAGATATGAGTAATCTTCTTAATGTATCACCATCGCCGCATGTACACGGAAAAGAATCGACGCAAAAGCTGATGCTGAATGTTGTCCTGGCACTTATCCCTGCCTTTATAACTTCAGTTTTTTATTTCGGAACCGGAGCTGTAATAGTAACCGCAACCTCAGTTGCTTCCTGCCTTCTTTTTGAATATCTTATACAGAGATTTATTCTGAAGAAACCACTTTCAATAACCGACGGATCAGCACTGGTGACAGGGGTTCTTCTTGCCTTTAACCTTCCTTCCAATATTCCGGTATTAATAATTGTTATTGGAAGTTTTGTTTCAATTGCTGTTGCAAAAATGACCTTCGGTGGGCTGGGTAATAATCCGTTTAACCCGGCGCTTGTCGGACGAGTCTTTATGCTGATCTCATTCCCTGTCCAGATGACCAGCTGGCCGGTTCCAAAAGGATTCGGACAGGTTACCTTGATGCAGTAACCGGGGCTACACCGCTGGCTGTAATAAAGGAAGGACTAAAGAATGGAGAACCATTATCTCAACTTATGGATAAAATTCCCACTCCGTCACAGATGTTTCTGGGAAATATGGGAGGATCGATGGGAGAAGTCGCAGCAATAGCGCTTATAATAGGATTTGTTTATCTTCTCTGGAAGAAAGGTGATAACCTGGCATATCCCTGTTTCCATAATCGGGACCATGGCAATTTTTACGGCAATACTCTGGTTTGTAAATCCTGAAAAAAATGCTGATCCGGGGTTTCATATCCTGGCAGGCGGTGTTCTTCTTGGAGCCATATTCATGGCGACAGATTATGTCACTTCGCCGATGAATCCAAAATCAATGATTATTTATGGCTTTGGCATCGGATTAATTACTGTAATAATAAGAGTCTGGGGCGCCTATCCGGAGGGGGTCTCCTTCGCTATACTAATAATGAACGCATTTGTGCCGCTTATGAATGCATATATTAAACCTAAAAGATTTGGGGAGGAGGTACAAAATGGCTAAAACCGAATCGACATTTAAGAATATGGTTTTATCGCTGACTCTGATATCACTGGTATCATCAGCCTGCCTGGGTTTTGTTTATGAATTCACTAAAGAAGCCCATTGAGCTTTCAAACCTGAATAAAAAACTCAACGCTATAAAACAGGTGGTTCCTGAATTCACCAATAATCCTAACGAGGAGATGTTCCGTCTGGCTACCGGTGATGGTGACAGCCTCGAAATATATCCGGCTAAAAAAGATGAAACAATTGTTGGATATGCCGTTAACACATTTACATCAAAAGGATTCAGCGGAAACATTAGTATGATGGCAGGATTTAAACCTGATGGGGTAATATTTAACATCACGGTTCTTGAACATAAAGAGACACCGGGACTGGGGACCAAAATGACTGAACCGAAATTCAAGGACCAGTTTAACGATAAAAACCCGGCAGATTTTGAATTGAAGGTTAAAAAGGATGGAGGCCCGGTTGATGCAATTACAGCAGCTACCATAAGCTCAAGAGCCTTTTGCGATGCTGTCACCAAAGCTTATAATACTCTTCAGAAAGGAGGAATGAAATGAATCAGCTTCAAAATTTTACAAAAGGATTATTAAAGGAGAATCCTATTTTGGTCCTGGTCCTCGGGACCTGCCCTACCCTTGCCACAACATCTTCGTCGCTGAACGGATTGGGAATGGGGGTTGCCACAACATTTGTGCTGGTAGGTTCAAATGTAGTTATTTCGCTACTGGCAAATCTTATTCCCGACAAAGTGAGGATACCTTCGTTCATTATAATAATTGCATCATTTGTTACAATAGTCGATCTTGTCATGCAGGCTTATGTTCCGGATCTGTACAAGACCCTCGGCATTTTTATCCCGCTTATTGTCGTTAACTGCATAGTGCTTGGGCGTGCAGAAGCCTTTGCCAGCAAGAACACTGTATGGTCATCCTGTATTGACGGAATCGGAATGGGACTTGGATTTACAATAGCACTCGGAATTCTTGGCGCTTTCCGTGAAATAGTGGGCAGCGGTGCAATATTCGGTTATAAATTTATCAATGGCGACGGTATCCTTGTATTTATACTGGCCCCCGGTGCATTTATTGCACTTGGATACATGATTGCACTCGTAAACAAAATTAAGAAGACCTAAAATCAAATCGCAATGGAATATATTCTGATCATTATTTCTGCACTGATAGTCAATAATGTAGTTCTTGCTCAGTTTCTCGGAATATGTCCTTTCCTGGGCGTTTCCAATAAAGTGAGCACCGCATTGGGCATGGCCGGAGCAGTAACCTTTGTTATCGTCCTCGCCACTATGGTGACTTACCTGATCCAGGTTTATATACTTGACAAACTGGGCATTGCATTTATGCAAACCATCACATTTATCCTTGTGATAGCAGCCCTCGTTCAAATGGTCGAGATCATACTGAAGAAAATCAGTCAGCCACTCTACCAGGCCCTTGGAATTTTTCTTCCTTTGATAACCACGAACTGTGCTGTTCTCGGTGTGGCAATTCTTGTGATCAAAAAGAATTATAATCTTCTTGAAGGAGTGGTTTTCGGTGCCGCAACAGCCCTTGGCTTCGGCCTGGCTCTGATCATTCTTGCCGGAATAAGGGAGCAGTTTGAACTGGCTGATATTCCCAAAGGAATGCGCGGTGTGCCCATTTCACTTGTTACTGCCGGTATTCTCGCTCTTGCATTCATGGGTTTTACCGGGATTGTAAAGTAAATGCTGGTACCAGGTGCCAGGTACAGGGTACCAGGTGATTTGCAGAAAAAACCAGCAACAAGCACCCGGCAACCCGCAACAACCAACTAAGGTTTACCTTATTGCTTAAAGTATGCTGATTTCCGAATATTATAATATCCTTGGAATTCCGGTAAACTCCTCCCTTGAGGAGATAAAAAGAGCTTACAGGAAAAAGGCCAGATTATATCATCCGGATATTAACCAATCGCCGGATGCTATAGACATGTTCATTAAAGTGACTGAGGCATATGATTTCCTTATGGCAAACCATGAAAAAGGAGATCTTGATGACAAGGATTATTTCAGGGTTGTTGAAGAGTGGAGGAAATACAGACAGGACAGATCACGACAGAGAGCACAGTATTATGCACGAAGTTCTTATGAGCGTTTTAAAAACAGCAAATACTACAAATCCACCAGGATACTAAATGCCTCCTCAATTATTTTCAACTTCGCAGTGGCAATTACAGTTCTTATCTTTACAGTATTCGGATATATCTTAAAACTTAGAAATCCGGTACCCGGAGAAGAGACCCTCACACTGATGTCATTTTTTCTCCTTTTGACGATAAGCCTCATTTTGTTAGTTGTTGCCATCTATAGCCTGAAAGGTTACATTGAAACAAGCAAAAAACACCGGAAGAAACAATGAATCAATGGCATGGTTTTTGAGCCGGATTGATATCTATTCCGGGCTTCATCAGATTATTATCAGAGTTTGGTCGTTTAAACCAAAAAATACAATATGGCAAGCAAAATAATCGTAAAACTGGCTGCTGTTTTTGTAATAATTCACAATAATTGCAATGTCGTGCAGTAAATCAGAGGAAGAGCTCCCAAATGAGCCTGTTCCGATAAATCTCACACAGGACCAGATTACCCTGATTGAATCAGGCAATTCGTTTGCCTTCGATATTTTCATGAAAGTACTCGGCAGCGCCGGGGAAAATGAAAATGTCATGATCTCTCCCCTGAGTATCTCATATGCTCTTTCGATGACTCTTAACGGAGCTGATGGCGCCACCCGCGATTCAATGTTAAAAGCATTAAGGATGAATGGGATAACCCCGGACGAAATAAATGATTCCTATAAAAATCTGACCGGAGCCCTATTATCGGTTGACAAGCGAGTATTGATCTCAATCGCTAATTCCGTATGGGTTGAAAAGAATTTTACTGTTAAGAAGTCATTTACAGATATTCTGACAAATTACTATGATGCTGAATCCCGGTCATTTGATATAAATGATGCTGCTGCACCTGATAAGATAAATGTATGGATCGAGGATAAAACGAACGGACTGATAAAGGAGATGATCGACAAGCTGGAGGATAATACTGTAATGCTTCTTATCAATGCAATATATTTCAAGGGAAAATGGAAATCACAGTTTGACAAATCCAAAACAGCAGAGATGCCGTTTTATAAATCCGGCGGCAGTCATGTTGATGTTCCGATGATGAAACAGAAAAATGATTTTAGAGTTCATGAAGGAGATGGTTTTGTCGTGGCTGAATTTCCCTACGGACAGGGGAACTTTGTAATGGATATCATTATTCCCAACGATCAGAGCAGCTTTAATAACACTCTGGCAATGGTAAGTGATGAAAATTATACAAGCTGGATAAACCAGATGCGCAGCAGGGAAACAGATCTGTCGTTCCCCAGGTTTAAGTACGGGTTCAAGAAAAAGCTGAAAGATATACTTACCGATATGGGTATGGGAATAGCTTTTACTGACAATGCTGATTTTTCAAATATCACTGATCTGTATGACCTTCTGATAAATGATGTAGCGCATCAGTCCTTTATTGAAACAAATGAAGAAGGGACAGAAGCTGCTGCAGCCACTGTTGTTGAAATAGGATTGACATCGGCGCCTCCGACGCCTCTGGTTCTGAAGCTCGATCATCCTTTTATTTATATAATCAGAGAAACCACAACCAATACAATAATTTTCATGGGAAAGGTTGCCGATCCCTCAGCAAATTAAAGTGGGGTTAACGTCTGTCATAACCTCCGGAAAGGCCTTCCACCGAAAGGGGAAGGTCTTTTTTTGTTAATGATTTATTTGAGTTAAATTTAAGGACTAAAGTCCTGGAGTTATCCTTTATCTTTTAACCACGGCTTTAAAGCCGTGGTTATACGCATAGAAGATAACTCACAGGACTTTAGTCCTTAATATCATTTATGACTAAACTGGCGAAAGAGCTTACCCTTTACGGGTTGATAATGGTTGCAATAGGATCATGCATCGGATCGGGAATATTTGTCACTCCATCGCAGATTGCAGGACTTATTCCATCTTCATCACTTATTATTCTGGTCTGGGCTCTCGGCGGTCTTATTGCACTGACAGGAGCTCTGACTTTCGGGGAGCTGGGGGCACTCTTTCCAAAGGCCGGGGGTATTTATGTTTTTCTAAAAGAGGCTTATGGAGGATGGCTGGGTTTCCTTTATGGTTGGGCATACCTTGTAATAATCACATCCGGATCGATTGCAGTACTCTCCCTTGCCTTCGCGCATTATCTCAGCTTCTTTATCCCAATGGATAATACCTGGAAAACTATAATCAGGCATAATCACTATTTCATTACTCACTGCGCTTAATGTTTTCAGGGCAAAATTCGGGGAGATATTTTCAAATATTTTCACAGGTCTTAAAATAATTGGAATCCTTATTATTATTTGTTCGGGGATCATATTCGGCAGCTCTGACCTGTCTTTCAGCGATTTCAGATTTGACATGCCAACAGGCGCCGGATTATCTGCTTTCGGAGTTGCTCTCACCGGGGTCCTCTTCTCTTATGGTGGATGGCAGCATGCTTCATTTCTTGCCGGTGAGACCAAAAATCCTTCAAGGAATGTTCCGATCGCCATGATCACCGGAGCTGCCGTTGTTACCCTGATTTATCTTCTGGTAAATATTTCCTACATGTTTCTCCTTCCGGTTGAAAAGATCGTTTCTTCAGAAAAAGTTGCTGCAGAAGCAGTCAGTACAATCATTCCATTTGGAGGAATGCTTGTTGCCGGACTTATCGCCGTAAGCACTTTCGGGACAATCGGTATTTACACTCTTTCAGCCCCCCGTATTTATTATGCAATGGCAGAAGACGGTCTGTTTTTCAAGGGTATTGCAAAAGTCCATCCAAAATTCAGAACTCCGGTAAATGCAATTATTATACAATCGGTTTGGTCGGTTATTCTTCTGCTTTTCTGGGGAACCCTCGAGAATCTCATTACATATACCGTATCAGTCGAATGGATTTTCTACACTTTTGCAGCAGCAGGCATTTTCATTTTCAGAAAAAAAATAAGAAATACTGATCGGCCATACAAGACATTCGGATATCCTGTAACTCCCCTTATATTCATAATTATCAATATTTGGTTCATTATTAACATCGCGATAAACAAACCATTGCATATGGCAATAGGCTTCTGTTTCCTGCTCCTGGGGGTTCCGTTTTTTCTTTACTTTAAAAGAAAAAATCCTGATCAGCGACCCTGATCAGCTATTTATCAGGATTATGTGATCCTGATGAAGTTAAAAGGAATATTAAGTACCGAGGAAAAATACTCCCCCGCTCCAGTATATCTTCATCTCCCTCTTCATAGTACCAGTTGATTATGAACTTTTTATTTTTCAGCTGAACATATGATATCTTCAGAAAAAGTTGGATCAGGAGCTTGGCACTGGCACTGTTAAAGTATTCGAGGGTGATATCGAGGCAGGTAACATCTGCAGGCGTTTTAATATATTCAATCACCCACTCCTCGACCGGTTTGAAAAAATCAAGTATATTCTCACTGATCGAACGTCCCTTGATCTTAATGATGCCCGACGGATTTAAAATTATCTCCGGGGAACTTTTGGTGCCCGTTAGTGTCAGTTCCTTCATTCTGAAAAAATCCTTTTCTTCGAATATAATAAGTCAATAACAGATAACGGTTGATTTACCGAATCTGTTATACAGTTTTTGTTTTTTTGTCCTGAAAACTCAGAATCTGGCAAGCGGGACTACATTTTGACCTGTAAACTCACCTTTCAGGTATTTGTAGTATCCTGTTATTCCAATCATGGCAGCATTGTCTGTTGTATAGCTCAGAGGAGGAATGAATATATTCCAGCCTCTCTTCTCTCCCTCGGCAAAAAAAGCATTCCGCAGTCCTGAATTTGCAGAAACGCCTCCTGCAATCCCCACTTCTTTTATTCCCGTCTGTTGAGAGGCCTTAACCAGCTTGCCTGTAAGAATACTGACAATGGTATTTTGCAGCGAAGCGCAGAGGTCAGCCTTATTCTTTGCTATGAACTCCGGATCTTCCTTTATCCTGTCCCTGAGGAAATACAGGAAATTTGTTTTCAATCCGCTGAAGCTGAAGTCGAGTCCCTTTACTGACGGTTTTGAGAAACTGAATGCATTCTTATTTCCCTGAGCGGCAAACTTGTCAATTAAAGGGCCGGCCGGGTAAGGGAAATCCATAATCTTTCCGCATTTATCAAATGCCTCTCCGGCAGCATCATCAATCGTGTTCCCGAGTATTTCCATTTCCAGATGCTTCTTCATCACTATTATTCTGGTATGGCCTCCTGAAACCAGCAGGCATAGAAAAGGGAAATGAAGGTATCCTGGTTACTGCTCTCTTTCTCAAGAATAAAATGTGCCATGACATGTGCCTGGAGATGATTTACTTCAATCAGCCTGATACCGCGGGCAAGCGCAAAACCTTTTGCAAATGATGTGCCTACAAGAAGAGAGCCCAGCAATCCTGGTCCACGGGTGAATGCAACAGCATCTATTTCATCCGGCTTCACTCCGGCTTTTTTAAGCGCGACATCCGTTACCGGAACAATGTTGGCCTGATGCGCCCTTGAAGCCAGTTCGGGAACCACACCGCCATACAACATATGTATTTCCTGCCCTGCAATAAGGTTTGAAAGAATATATCCGTCTCTTACTACAGCAACTGATGTGTCATCACATGAAGATTCTATGGCCAATATCGTAACTCCCATACCTACTTTGATATTCCGTATTTTTTAGGTTATTTTGATGTATAAAAATTAAAGAATTTTTAATGCTCAAAAGTATTAAAAAATCACTTAAGTACCTTGCAATCCTGATCGGTATCATTTTACTGGTTCCTACGTCCTTTTCACTTATGCTTCGTGTTCCTGAAGTTCAGACCCTTATTGTCAAAAGGATCACCGGCTATCTGTCTGAAAAGTTAAACTCTACAATCTCTGTCGGAAGAGTCCAATATTCATTTTTCAATAAGCTGGTTCTGGATGAAGTTTTACTCAGGGACCAGCACAGCGACACACTAATATATTCGAAAAGGATTGCTGCTGGTATTATCAGAATTGACCTGGGGAAAAAAACATTAAGGCTTGGCCAGGTTGAAATTGATAAACCAACTTTTACCCTTATCACCGATTCTGCAGGATTAATGAATCTTACCTGGGCACTTGACAAATTAAGATCTTCAGATAGTACAGGGGGAAAAAGCAGTACTCTTATTTCAGTCAGCAGCATAAAAATCAGGGAGGGAAGATTCCTGCTCCGGAATATGAGGGATTCTGAAACAAGCACTGAGATCAATTTCAATAATCTTCAACTGGCCGGTATAAATTGTGAATTAGACGATTTTATGACAGGAAATGATTCAACTACATTCAGGATTTATGACCTGGAATTTTCTGAACTGAACGGGTTCCTTGTCAGAAGTATGAATTGCAGGGCTGTTTTTGCTGATAATGATATAATATTCAGGGATCTCTTCCTATATCTCGACAGCTCGATAATAAATGCGGAACATATTGTTATCTCTCCTGATTCATCAGGCTCTTTTAACCGATTCAGTGATGAAGTCAGGCTTGACTTTGCATTTCAGAAATCCCTTATAAGCAGCGCCGATCTGAGGTACTTTGTGCCATCGGTAAGCGAGTTTGATTTATCGCTGGAATTATCAGGCAAAGTCACCGGAACAATAGCGGAATTAAAAGGCAGAAATATACAGTTATCTTATAAGGACTACAGTAATCTTGATTGTGATTTTGATATCTCGGGCCTGCCTATGTTCGAAGAAGCATTCATTTATATTAAAGTTAACAGCCTGAATACCAATGCTGAAGATTTTAATGGGATGAGGCTGCCCAATACTGCTTATCTTAAACTCCCAGAGGTGCTTTATAAAATGGGGGATATCTCATTTAACGGAAATTTTACCGGTTTCTTAACCGACTTTGTTACTTATGGCATGATCAGAACAGAAATTGGCAATATCAGCACTGATATCTCATTCCGTCCTGAAGAAAAAAACGGATTCAGGATTAAGGGTTTTGTCAGGGGAATTGATGTGGATCTGGGGCGGATTGCCAATAACAGTGAGCTCTTTGGTAAACTGACCATGGAGACTACTGTCGATGGTCTTGCGACATCCTCGAAAAAGATCTCAGGAAATCTCAAAGGGAAAATTGACAGTATTGAGGTTAATAAATATGTTTACCGCAACGTTGCTCTTAACGGATTATTTACTGAGAAAACATGGGATGGAGATATCAAGATCTCTGACAGCAACATTAAAATGGATATGCTGGGGCTGCTTGATTTCAGCAATGAACTTCCGGAATTTGATTTTACCCTGAACGTATCAGAAGCTAATCTTTATAAACTGAATTTCGACAAAGCTGATACCACTGCCTATATTGCAATGCTTGCCACTGCAAATTTCAAAGGCAATAATATTGATAACCTTTTCGGAGAAATACGGTTGCTCAATTCAACCATAAGGAAGTATAACAACAAGCTCGATCTGTACAACTTCTCATTAAAGGCATTTACAGAGAACAATAAGCCGGCCATTTCATTAAGGACTGATTTTGTGGATGCTGACCTGAGAGGCTATTATGAATTCGGTGAGATCAGATATGCTGTTAAATCAGCGCTTGCTTCACTGATGCCATCGAGGTTTAAGGCTCCTGTTTCAGAAAAAGGCCATCCGGGAAATGATTTCAATTTTTCCTTAAACTTCAAGAATACTGATAAGATAAATAATTTCTTAAAAACCGGTCTACTCTTATCAGACAAAAGCTCAGTGACAGGCACAATTTTTCAGGACAGCATTATCCTGATTAATGCAAATGCAAAAATGCTAAATTACAGGAATAACATTTTCAATGATCTGGCAATCAGTGCTAACTACTCAGGAAATAAATTTATGGCAAATCTTAAAAGCTCATCTTTATCGATCCTGGGGCAGTCAGATCTTAAGGGCTTTACAGCAGGATTCCATACCAGACCTGATAATTTTACACTTAATTTTAACTGGGACAATAAGGAAAAAAACATTCAAAAAGGTTCTTTCGCTGCCAGGGGATCATTCAGCAAAAAGGAGTCAGGACAGGACGGTGCATTGCTGAAAATAGAAATTGATTCCTCGGATGTCTATACCAGCAATAATCTCTGGAAGGTAAGGCAATCGTCTGTCATCATTGATTCTGGTACAACCCGGATTGACAGGTTTACAATAGCCGGCCGGAATAACTCTTATTCAATTGATGGAACCATTTCAGGTAATAAAAGGGATACTCTTAAGATGGAATTCAAAGGCATTGATCTCAGTGTTTTGAACCAGATGGGTAAAAAGGAAAAGGAGGCAGATGAAGATGACCTGCAATTTAACACCAAAGGTTTTATTAATGGCAATATTTATATTTCAAGTGCTCTTAAGGATCCGTTAATAGAAAGCAACATTACTGTCGATGGCTTTTCAATTCTGGGGGAGAATATGGTGATATTTCAATTAAGTCAGCCTGGAATCCTTTAAGGAAAGTTGCTGAAATAAATGCAAGCAATAACTTAAATGGCAAAGAAAACATAGATATCAGAGGAATTTATGATCCGGGAACAAAAAAATTCAACCTGGCTGGAAATACATCCAATCTGCCTGTCGATGCGCTTAATCCTCTGTTGAGTTTCTTTGCAACCGGAATTAACGGGACTGTCTCGGGAAAAATCAATCTCGACGGTGCGCCTGGTGAACTGTATCTTACCGGTGCTCTGATGGCTGAAAATATATCTATGAAAATAGACTACCTGCAGACGAGATATAAAGTTAATGACTCAATAAGATTCGATAAAGCAGGGATAAAGTTCAGGAACATAAAGATCGTGGATGAGAAAGGCAATTCAGCTATCCTTTCTGGCTCAGTATATCATAAATCCTTTAATGACTTTTCAACAGACCTCATTATCACGATGGATGATAATGATTTCCTCGTAATGAACACGCAGGAGAAGGATAATGAATTATTCTACGGAACAGCCTATGCAAGAGGTGTAACTACCATTAAAAGCGGCCCGAATCTTCTTTAATTCGATATATCAGCGAAAACCGGTAAGGAAACAAAGTTCTTCATTCCACTAAATACAGGGTATATCGGTTTCAGAATACTCATTTGTAAGATTTGTAACCCGCGATACCGTCAGGGAAGATGACAAAAAAAAGTCGCAGACAGCCCAGCTGCAATCGGCAGGTACCATGCTGGAGATAAATTTTGACCTCGATGTTACTCCCGATGCTGAGGTTCAGCTGCTTATTGATCCAAAAGCCGGCGATGTAATAAGCGGAAGCGGAGAAGGGAAACTTAATATCAGCCTTGACAAAAAAGGTGAATTCAGGATATATGGCGATTATACAATTGAAGAGGGGGAATATCTATTTACACTTAAGAATATTTTAAATAAAAGGATTGATGTCGAGAATGGAGGAAAAATAACCTTCAATGGTGATGTCGAGAGTGCCGATATAGACCTGACAGCAAAGTACAAGAACCTGAAAGCTTCGCTCTATCCGATATCTGCAGGATGAAAGAATAATGAAAGAATCCCTGTCGAGTCCAGCTGCTTCTTACAGGAAATCTTTTTAATCCGGTGGTGGTATTCAATATTTACCTGCCAAATGCCAACGAGGCGACCAGAACATACCTGAGAAATGCCATTGCCACCGAGGAAGAATTAAGCCGGCAGTTCCTTTATCTGCTTGTAATGAACAGCTTCTATCCTGAACCGTCATACCGTTCCACGTCAGGTAGCTCATCTGCCACCTCAGGAACAGCCGCAATGGCTGTCACAACAACCGAAATGCTTTCGAACCAGCTCAGCAACTGGCTTTCACAGATAAGCAATGATTTTGATATCGGATTTCTTTACAGGCCCGGGTCAATAAAGACATAAACAGCCAGGAGCTCCAGGTAGCACTATCAACACAGCTTCTAAACGATAAAGTAACAATAAATGGGAACTTTGATGTAAGAGGGACCAGGACAGTCCTCCAGCGACACTCAATTCATGACAGGGGATTTCGATATTGAATATAGAATTAATGACAAAATAAAGTTTAAAGTATTCAACAGATACAACAATCTATATCGGAAAACGTATCCTTTATACCCAGGGTATTGGAATATTTTTCAAAAAGGACTTCGATAAATTCTCAGATATTCTAAAAAAAAGGAAGAAGAATCTGAAATGAAAAAAGAGGAAGAAGACTCCTGTAAAAAAGAATAAATAAGAGTTAATAAATATTTTCACATTGTTATTAACCAGATAATAGACATCGGTTTTTCCGTTTTTTAATAACTTCGCCCCTGAAAAATAAAGGATGAGAAGTTTAATTGATTGTTATACACGAAATATAAAAGGGAAAATATGGGGTTTTTACAATTTTCAGCAGGATGGACCAGTGGCAGTTCAGTCAACTTCACAGCCAAACTTACACTTCTTGATTTTACAATTAAAGGTGGATGGGTAATGATTCCTATTATTCTATTGTCATTCGTTGCAGCATATATCTTTATTGAAAGATATTTTGTTATAAAGAGAGCTACGAGGGAAGATCAAACTTCATGAACAGGATCAAGGATTACATGCACGATGGTAAAATTGATGCTGCAATTGCACTATGCAAATCGACCGACAGCCCTTCTGCAAGAATGATCGAGAAAGGCATCAGCAGGCTTGGACGGCCGCTCCAGGATATAAATACTGCAATTGAAAATGTAGGTAAACTTGAAATTTCGAAACTTGAAAAAGGATTCCCTACCCTTGCAACAATAACAGGTGCTGAACCCATGCTGGGATTCCTCGGAACAGTTATAGGTATGGTCCAGTCTTTCTATGATATGTAGCAGGCAGGCAACAATATTGATGTTTCAATGATGTCCGAAGGTATATATACTGCCCTTATTACAACTGTCGCCGGGCTTATCGTCGGGATCCTTGGATATTTTGCCTACAATACACTGGTTGTAAAGACTGAAAAGGTTGTCTTCAACCTTGAAGCCACACATACTGAATTTATGGATATTCTGAATGAACCGGCAAAAACCTGAAAGTAAAATGGCAATATCGCAAAGAAATAAGATAAGCATGAATTTCAGCTCGGTTGGTATGACTGATGTTGTATTCAACCTTCTTATATTCTTCATGCTCACATCAACGCTTGTTCATCCTAATGCTTTGAAACTGCTTCTGCCAAAAGGGAGTACGCAGACCTCAGCCAAACCACAGACTACTATTTCAATCACCAGCGATTGAAAGTACTATGTGGAACAGCAGCCGGTAACACTTCAGGAACTGGAGAATGTTCTTAAAACAAAGCTTGGAGCCAATCCTGAAACATATATTTCGCTTCATGCTGATAAAAGCGTACCTTTCGAAACCGTTGTGGCTGTTTTAAATATTGCTCAGGCTAATAACTATAAATTAATAATTGCAACATCATCAAAATAGTGATATGAGGAGAATTCCTTCTGAAAAAGAGAAAGGCATTATCGGTACATCAATAATAGCAGTTTCCTTGTTTGTTATTTTGATAGTAGTGGCCTTTGCACCTCCTATACCACCTGAATTTGAAGAAGGAATACTTGTGAACTTCGGAACTGATGAAACAGGAATAGGATTGATCGAACCTTCCCCTCCGGCTGTCCAGCAAGAGGCATCGCCTCCACCGCCGGTAACTGCAACAAAAGTCCAGAATGAAGAGGCTTTGCTGACACAGAATAATGAAGAGGCTCCCGAGGTAAAAAAAGTCGATCCTGAAGTTGAACGAAAACGGCTCGAGAAGATCGAGGCTGACAGAAAGCTGAAGGAGCAAATTGAAATTGAGAGAAAAAAGAAAGAACAGGAAGAGCTGGAAAGGAAAAGAATTGAAGCCGAGCAAAAGCGGCAGGCTGATATAATGAATAAAACTCGCGATGCCCTGGCTAATTCCAAAAATGCAGGAACCTCTTCCACAGGAGAAGGTGAAACCGGCGGAGCCGGGAACCAGGGTGTTCAGACAGGATCAGTGGATTCAAAAAACAGGGGTGATGGCAGCGGTCTTGGGAACCAGGGTATCTCTTACGATCTTCAGGGACGAGGATTTCAATCGCTTCCCAATCCCAAATATGATTACCAGGGTGAGGGGAAAGTTGTTGTTGAAGTAAGTGTCGACAGGGCAGGTAAAGTAATACAGGCAGTACCCGGATCAAAGGGCTCTACAACCCTTGATGAGTATCTGCTGAGAGTTGCCAAAGAAGCTGCGCTTAAGGCTACTTTTGAACCAAAGGCTGACGCCCGTGAAGTACAGAAGGGAACGATCACCTACAACTTCAAACTCAGATAAGTCTTAATTATCCCTTTCGAAGACTTCTTTGAAGGAAGTAAAAATATTATTAATCAGATTGTTATCCTTGATTATATAGGCATTTATTCCCTTCCTGGCCAGCTCAAGGACAATTTCTCCTTTTCCTGCCCCGAAAGTATAATAACAGGAGTGTTGGGCCTTAGTTCTTTTATCCGGTTAAAGACTTCCATTCCGTTCATTACCTTCTGATTTTCGCTGACAAAAAAATAATCCAGTATTACCAGATCGGGATTTTTGTGGATTTCATCCAGACACTCTTCGCCGAAACGGAATGACTCCACAAGATATCCTTCTGAGGCCAGTCTCCTGGTAACAATACGAGTAATCAGGGGATCATCATCAACAATATATATAAGCTTTTGTTTTTCCAATGGGAGCCGGATTGATCGCTGCTTTCTTCCAAAATACTAAATAATCCTCTAATTTAAACTGATAATTGTCATTTACATTGAAAAGAGCGGGAACGGATTCATCATTTTCACAACTTCCTCCCCTACTCTTTTTATAACAGCATCATTTTCGATATTTGAAATCACCTCATCAATATATTCCACAATTATTCCCATATGTTCTTCCTTCAGTCCCCTGGTTGTAATAGCTGGAGTGCCTACTCTGAGTCCTGATGTCAGAAATGGAGACCTGCTGTCGAACGGTACCATATTCTTGTTTACAGTAATATGTGAAAGCACCAGGGTATTTTCGACCTTCTTTCCTGATATTTCCGGAAATTTTGTTCTCAGATCTATAAGCAGAAGATGATTGTCAGTGCCTCCTGAAACAACTTTGTACCCTTTGTCCATGAATGCTTCAGCCATCACTGAGGCATTCTTTTTCACCTGCGACTGGTACATGTTGAATTCAGGCAGAAGAGCTTCCCCGAATGAAACTGCTTTTGAAGCAATTACATGTTCAAGCGGTCCGCCCTGGATACCCGGAAAAACTGCCGAATTAAGAAGCGACGACATCATTCTTACCTCTCCTTTAGGGGTGGTGATACCCCATGGATTAACAAAATCCTTACCCATGAGAATTATTCCGCCTCTGGGGCCTCTGAGAGTTTTGTGAGTGGTTGATGTCACTATATGTGCATATTTGAGCGGATTATTCAGTAATCCGGCTGCAATAAGTCCGGCCGGATGTGCCATATCCACAACGAAAATTGCCCCGGCTGAATCGGCAATTTTTCTCATTCTTTCATAGTCCCAGTCGCGCGAGTATGCAGAAGCACCACCAATTATCATCTTTGGTTTTTCTCTAAGGGCAACCTCCTCCATCATATCATAATCGACAAGTCCGGTATCCTCTTTAACGCTATAAGCAACAGGCCTGTAAAGGATTCCCGAGGAATTTACCGGCGATCCATGCGACAGGTGACCGCCATGAGCCAGATTAAGGCCCATAAAAGTGTCGCCTGGCTTTATTACAGCCATGAATACAGCCATATTGGCCTGGGCTCCGGAATGGGGCTGAACGTTCGCATATTCAGCATTGAAAAGCTGTTTGAGCCGGTCAATCGCAATCTGCTCGGTCTGGTCTACAATTTCGCATCCGCCGTAATAACGATTCCCGGGATACCCTTCGGCATATTTATTTGTCAGAACGGAACCCATGGCTTCAAGGACCTGAGGACTGACAAAATTTTCTGAAGCAATTAATTCAATACCATTTACCTGACGCTTACGTTCCTTTTCAATCAGGTCAAATATCAATGTGTCTTTGGTCATTAGTATGTAGTTTTTAAATAATTGGTGCAGGGTAAAAGGATAACATCCGGTTAATTACCGGAATCCATTATTGCTTGATACAAACAAATATACTGCTTATAAATTTAAAATTATGTCGTACAAAATATTTTCCTACTCTTCTGAAAACTGAATGAGCAATTCACGGTAAGTGGCATAAATCCTTGATTTTGAAATAAAACCAACATAGTATCCTTTATCCAGAACAGGCAAATTCCATGCATCTGTGTTGCTGAAGGTTTCCATTACTGTTTCAATGTTCTCCTTTACATCCAGATAGGAAGGAGGAATTGTCATTAGTTCCCTGATACTGGTAATGTCATACAGTTCGTTTTTAAACATAATCTCCCTGACATCATCGAGCAGCACAACCCCTTCAAGGATATTGAATTCATCAACAACAGGAAAGATGTTTCTTTTTGATTTTGTAATGGCCCTGACAAGATCGCCGAGATTATCATTCGATTTGACTTTTATGAGGTCCCTCTCAATCTCCCTGCGCCAGTCCATCATCGTAAGAACAGCTTTATCCTTATCGTGTGTTATAAGCTCACCTCTTTTGGCAAGTTCC
Organism: uncultured Bacteroidales bacterium; assembly: GCA_963702415.1. Taxonomy (GTDB): domain Bacteria; phylum Bacteroidota; class Bacteroidia; order Bacteroidales; family VadinHA17; genus LD21. The sequence goes on from CAVPCP010000003.1 coordinate 201,349, forward strand.
ACATGGTATATAGAATGACGCTCAAAAGCCCTTGTGGTTATGAAAGCGATGGTAGATGTAATAATAAGCGGGATGAGTAGCGAGTAACCTCCTGTCATTTCGGCTATCAGGAAAATCGCTGTAAGAGGAGCGTGCATCACCCCTGCCATTGTACCTGCCATTCCTGCCAGGACAAAACGGTTATCCGGGATATCGGCACCCGTAAATTTACCAAGCAGATTTGAGATAACAAATCCTGCAACTCCTCCGATAAACAGTGTCGGAGCAAAAATTCCTCCTACCCCCCCTGCGCCATTGGTGGAACTGCTTGCAATAACTTTAAGCAAAACAAGACCGGCAAAAAATAAAATATATACCAGGTAATTATCAGCCCATCTGAAAAAAACGGAATTCTCAATTAAAGCATTGGCATTCCCCTGAAGAATAGACATGATAGCATTGTACCCTTCACCATAAAATGGAGGGAAAAGATAAATAAGCAACCCAAGAACTGTTCCTCCGATTGCAAACCTGATGAACTGGTTCTTAATCTTTTCGTACCTGCTCTCGAGGAATAGTGTCATTTTCGAAAAAAATACCGAGACCAGTCCTGTGACTATTCCAAGCACCAGATACCAGGGAATGTTGCTGATATTGAAAGCCTCGGTAATATTGAATGTCAGCAAAACATTATCACCCATAAGAAAATAAGCTACAGTGGCTGCCGTTACCGCAGATATAAGCAGTGGAACTATGGATGAGATTGTCAGGTCAAGCATAAGAACCTCAAGGGTGAAAACTATGCCCGCAATCGGAGCTTTGAAGATCCCGGCAATGGCGCCTGCAGCTCCGCAACCTATAAGGAGTGTAACCTGGCGGTAGTTTAATCTGAAAAATCTGCCGATGGTCGATCCAATCGATGAACCTGTAAGCACAATCGGTGCCTCAGCTCCCACCGAACCTCCGAATCCGATTGTCATTGTAGTTGCTATAAGCGATGTCCATGTATTGTGAAGTCTCAGCCGGCTCTTCTTCCTTGAAATTGCGTATAAAACCCTGCTTACTCCATGTCCGATATTATCCCTTACTATATACCTGACAAACAATAATGTTATCAACATGCCAAGAATAGGATATGCAAGATAAAAGTAGCTCCCCGATTCGGGGGTTATACCTTCAGTAAGTATCCTGTTTGTATAATGGATCGCATTTTTAAGCACTGCAGCTGCAAGAGCGCTGAGTAATCCGACTACCAGGCTAAGGATATAAACTAATCGTACCTGATCAATTCCGACAAAATAACGAGTATAGAATTTCCTGAAAAACCTGTTTCTGAACATAACTTTGCAAATATAAAAACAATAACAATCCTTCTCCGATTTTTAACTAAGTTTGTCTTTTTGTAAGATCTCGCGGTATGATAAACTTCATAAGGTTCAGACTTGAAAACGGGCTGAGAGTAATAATTCACGAAGACAGATCGACTCCTCTTGTGGCAATGAATCTTCTTTACGATGTTGGATCGAAAGATGAAGACCCTGCAATGACCGGACTTGCTCACATGTTTGAACATCTTATGTATTGCGGGTCAGCTAATATTCCGGAATATGACCTTCCTCTTCAGCTTGCAGGAGGAGAGAACAATGCATTTACTAATAATGACATAACCAATTATTATCTTACATTACCGTCTGAAAATATTGAAACAGGATTCTGGCTCGAATCTGACAGAATGCTGGCACCCGACTTTACACAAAACAAACTCGATATCCAGAAGAGTGTCGTAATTGAGGAATTCAAACAGCGTTACCTTAATCAGCCATACGGGGATGTAATGCTTCTTTTAAGGCCCCTGGCCTACGCTGTTCATCCTTACAGATGGCCTACAATAGGCATGGAAGTCTCTCATCTGGAAAATGTAAGCCTTGACGATGTCAGGAATTTCTTTTCTTCCCGTTATACACCAGGTAATGCAATCCTGACGCTTGCAGGAAATATCAATACCGATAAAGCACATGATCTGGCCACAAAGTGGTTTGGCTCAATTCCCGGAAGAGCAGCGGCAGAAAGAAGGCTACCCTCTGAACCACCCCAGAAAGTGGAAAGGAATCTGAAAGTTGAAAGAGAAGTTCCAGCTGATGCATTGTATAAGGCATGGCACATGGGTAAGCGTATCAGCGATGATTTTTATACCCTCGACCTCTTAACAGACCTGCTGGCCGGAGGTGAATCAGGCAGGCTTTACAACAAGCTTGTCAGAGAAAAAAACCTTTTCAGTGAAATCAATGCATATATTACCTCTGATATTGATCCAGGACTGGTTATACTGAGCGGAAAACTCATGAAGGGAACAGATATCAAAGATGCAGAAAAAGCTGTTAATGAAGTCATTGACGAGTTAAAAGACTCTTCACTGACTGAGAGGGAACTGGAAAAAGTAAAAAACAAGTTTGAGTCTTCCACAGTTCTTTCAAATACCAGTATACTGAATAAAGCCATGAGTCTTTCAGTTTACGAATTACTTGGAGATATTCATCTGGTGAACAGGGAGACAGAAAGATTCAGGGCTGTAAGCAAGGAAATGGTCAGGGAGGCTGCAGTCAGTTATCTGAATCAGGAAAACTGCACGACAATATTTTACCTTTCAGCCACAAATAAGTGACTATGACCAGTTTTAAGCGAATACAACCATCGGTTTTTCCAATTAATGCCGGCATGGACATGCCGGTGGAACAGGTAACATTAAATAACGGAGTATCACTGTACCTTATTAATGCCGGTACTGAAGATGTTATGAGAATGGAATTCATTTTCAGGGCAGGGCTGGTCAGGGAAAACCTTCCGCTGCTTTCAACTTCGACCAATATGATGCTTACAGAGGGGTCGGAATATCATAGTTCGGAAGAATTGAATGCGATTCTTGACTATTACGGAATATTTTTAAGCCTTACCGCTGAAAAGGATATAGCCGGTTTAACTGTATATTTTCTGAATAAGCATATTGAAAAAGCTCTGGAATTAATAAAAGAGATTCTTTTTCATCCTGTTTTTCCTGAAAAGGAACTGAATATGCTTATGAAAAAAAGGCTTAACTGGTACAGGATCAACAGGGAAAAAGTTCAGAATATTGCTACCGACCAGTTCTTTGAATCAGTTTTTGGACCACATCACCCGTATGGCCGCCAGATCCGGGAAAATGATTATGAAATGATGAGCCCGGAACTCCTGAAAGATTTCCATTCAAAATTCTATCTGCCTGAAAATATGACTGTGATAATATCAGGCCGCATCCATGAAAAAACCACTGATCTTTTCGGGAAATATTTCGGTGAGCTTTACTCCAGGGAGATTTATACAGAGGTTTCAGCAACTGTATTCAAAGGGTCATCTGAAAAAAAGATTCACTTAAAAAAGAAAGGTGCAATCCAAACCGCATTCAGGATTGGTTCTTCAACAATCAATAAACGTCATCCTGATTATCCGGGTCTGAAATTTCTCAATATGATTCTCGGAGGTTATTTCGGATCGCGGCTTATGAAGAATATAAGGGAAGAAAAAGGTTTTACTTATGGAATTAACTCTTCAGTCTCCTCACTGGATCTTTCAGGTTTCAAGGTAATTTCAACCGAGGTCGGAAAAAAGAACGCGGAAAAGGCTGCTGATGAGATATATAAGGAGATCAGGCTGCTTCAGACAAAACCTGTTGCACAAGAAGAACTTGAGGTTGTGAGGAACTATATGTCAGGCGAAATGGTCAGGATGTTCGACGGTCCCTTTGCACTTGCCGATACTTTCAGGGCAGTCTGGGAATATGACCTTGATTACAGCTATTTCACAAGGCTTATGAATACTATCATGACGATTACTCCTGATGAAATATTAGTGCTTGCGGGAACTTATTATAAAATTGAAGATCTGTATGAGATTACAGCCGGATGAAAATCATCACCAGATATATAGTAATTATGATGCTGGCTTTAATCCCGGCTTCGATGGTTGGTCAGGGAGATGAAGATCCTCCGGAATCCCCGGTTTTTAACTATGTAACTATTAATGAGATAACCGGAAGGACAGAAATGACCTGGTCAGCAATTCCTGAACCTGATCTGGCCGGCTTTGCAGTGTACTATTACAGAAATGGAGAAGGTTATATCATTGATACAGTTTTTAATCCTTCAGCAACAAGCTTTTCTTTCCTGAATCCTTACTCAAATGACCGAATTGAATCTTATGTTATTGCAGCCTTTGACAACTCAAGGAATATCAGTCCTCTGTCAAATAACCTCAGTACAATATATACAGATCCTGAAATAGATACTTGTAACAACCGAATCAATATACAGTGGAACAAATACTTATCAACACCAGTAAAAGTAACAGGTTATGAAGTGCTTGTTTCAGTTAATGGCGGGACATACTACCTTGCGGGACATGTTTCTGATAATGTAAGCACCTTTACTTTGGAAAATATTACAAACGGAGTCCGGTATTGTTTTATAGTAAGAGCAATCCTCGAAAACGGCATGGCTTCGGGATCAAACAAACCGTGTGTTGATGTGAAAACACAAAATATCCCGGCCTGGATCAATGCCGATTTCGCTACCGTAACCGAAGCTGATGAAATAGCACTTTCATTCAGTATCGATCCTTCCTCCGAGACCGATCTTTACTCACTTGAAAGAAGAAGCGGAAACTCAGGATCATTTCAGCAGATTACAGTGATAAGAAGTGATGAAAAAACCCTGTTATATACAGATAAAACAGCTGACCCGGATATAGTTAATTTTTATAGAATTTCAGCGATAAACAGCTGCAACATTCTGGCGGTCAGCTCAAACATTGCATCAAATATTGTCCTGAATGCTCTAAACACGGGCAGCGATATCATTCTCGAATGGAACCAATATCATGATTGGCTTGGTTCTGTTTCGGGCTACAGGCTTTTCACAGATACCGGCAACGGATTCAGGGAAACGGCATTGCTTGGACCTGCTGATACCACATTTACATTGAGCATTGCTGAAATAATGTACGGATTAACAGAGGGAAAAGCGTGCTTTTATGTGACCGCTTCTGAATCGGGTAATCCTTACGGAAAGAACGGAGAGAGCAGTTCAAACCAGGTCTGCGTAGAAATTGATGAAGTTATAACAGTTCCGGATATATTTTCTCCTGATGGTGACCTGTTGAATGATTTATTCAGGCCCGTGATCACTTTCACTCCCGCTGAGTACACTCTTTTAATTAGCAACAGGCAGGGAAAAACTCTTTTTGAATCGAAAGATTTCATGGAATCCTGGGATGGAACAGATAATGGGAATCCTGTTCCTCAGGGGGTTTATCTGTGGTTTATAAGGTTGAAGACCCCGGAAGGGAAAAACATCTCCCGCACCGGAACCGTGACTATCATAAAATTCAGATAAATATTAGTTATTCTTTTTTTAAAATCACCCGGCAACCAGCACCCAGCAACCCACCTGTACTAAAGCTTCGGCCTTCGACCGACATAGTTGGCTACAGCCGACGAAGTCGGTGGGCATAGCCAGCAACAATTCTTAACCCTGCTTAAGAATCTCATCTAATAGAGCTATATTTGTATCTTACAGGAAAGGATACAGAGAGTATTTATGGCGAGCAAGGATATTTTTGATGATGAAGATATAAAGCATATTCAGTCTGAATATGATTCACTGGTAAACAATCTTTTAAGGTGCAAAAATCCCGGAGACCGGGAACTTATAGATAAAGCATTTAATCTGGCAAATAAAGCTCACTGGAATATGCGAAGGAAGTCCGGTGAGCCTTATATCATACATCCTATTTGCGTTGCAAAAATTGTCAAACCAGGAAATCGGACTTGGAGCCAGGTCAATAGCCACTGCTCTTCTGCACGATGTGGTTGAAGACACAGATTATTCCATTGAAGATGTAAATAAGGATTTCGGACCTAAAATAGCTTCCCTTATTGACGGACTTACAAAGATATCAGGCACATATAATAAGGGGACTTCCTCATCGATGCAGGCGGAAAATTTCCGGCGGATGCTGATGACGCTTTCAGACGATCTGAGGGTGATCCTGATTAAGATTGCAGACCGGCTTCATAATATGAGGACCCTCGATTCGATGCCGGAGAACAAAAAAATGAAGGTTGCAGGTGAGACAATATTCCTTTATGCCCCCCTTGCAAACAGGATAGGTCTCTACGCGATAAAAACCGAGCTGGAAGATCTCAGCTTTAAATACCGTCAGCCTGTTATCTATGAAGAGATATCAACAAAGCTTAAACACGGGGAAAAGAAGTATTATTCACTGATAAATAAATTCAGCCTTCCGATAATAAATAAGCTAAAGGAGGAAGGCCTCTCTTTTGATATAAACGGACGTCCTAAATCGATCTTCTCCATATGGAAAAAAATGCAGTCGAAAAATGTTCCGTTTGAAGAAATTTATGATGTACTGGCTGTTCGCATTGTTTTTGAGCCTTTACCGGGAATCCCCGAAAAAACAACCTGCTGGAATATTTACTCCATGATCACTGATACTTATCTTCCAAAACCTGACAGGCTGAGAGACTGGGTAAGCAGACCTAAGCCCAATGGCTATGAGGCACTGCACCTTACAGTTATGGGACCTGAAGGCAGGTGGGTCGAGGTCCAGATCCGGAGCAAGCGGATGGATGAAATAGCTGAAAGAGGTTACGCAGCTCATTATAAATACAAAGGCGACAATACACCCGAAACTGAGTTGGATAAATGGATCAGGCAGATCAAGTCGATGCTCGCAAATCCGCATGAAGATCCGGTTGAGTTCCTCGACGAATTTAAAATGAACCTCTTCTCATCCGAAATAATGGTATTCACACCAAAGGGAACTCTTGTCAGCCTTCCTAAAGGAGCAACTGCCCTTGATTTTGCCTACGAAATACATACCCAAATCGGCAATAAGGCAATCGGAGCCAAGATAAACTTCAAGCTGAATCCGGTTAATTCAATTCTTATGAGCGGCGACCAGGTTGAAATCATCACCTCAGATATAGGAAAACCCGAAAAAGAATGGCTCTCATTTGTATGCACCTCCAAAGCCAAGGACGCCATAAAAAATGCCCTTAAAACAGAATCTACAGGCAGGATACAAAAAGGAATGGAAATCCTTGAATCACGGCTTGCCGAACTTGGTGCTTCGCCAAATACAGAGATCCTGAGAAAGATCATGCAGTCATTTGACGTGCTGAACAAAGATGAATTATATTCGGGGATTGAACTCGGTACATTAAACCTTGATAATCTTAAAAAGATCATCAGAAAGAATCCTGCCAAAAATGTTATTAAATACTGGGAACTGAAGCTGTTGGGCGGGAAAAAAGAAAAAACAGAGGAAGAAGCAGAGGTCAGGGAGGAAAAAATCGATCATGCATCCCCGTTCCTCCTTAGAGAGAACGTGGAAAATTCCGAACAGTCCTATGAAATTGCAAAATGCTGCAACCCAATCCCCGGTGATGAAGTAATCGGATACCATTCCCCTGAGGGTACTATAATAATTCATAAGCCGAAATGTCCGCTTGCAATAAGAATTATGTCCAATGAAGGGAACAGGATCATTGCAGTAAGGTGGGCGATACATAAGCTGGTTTCCTTCCTGGCAAGGGTCAGCATGACTGGTGTCGACAGGATCGGAATGGTAAATGATCTTACAAATATTATATCGTCTGAGCTTAAAGTCAATATGACCAATATCAACATAAGTGTCAAAGACGGGATATTTGAAGGAACTATCGACCTTTATGTGCATCACACACAGGACCTTAACAACCTTATTCTCAAAATATCAAATGTCAGGGGCATCGACAGCATCAAGCGTGTCGAAGATTTTACCGAATAGACTCCTGCACTTTACCTTCAATCTGTTTCTGATAAAAAAATCCTATTTTTGTAATTATTTTAAATTAGACCAAATATGATTAATGACGATACCAGGTCAACAGTCAAACAGATTTTTACTGAATACCTTGAAAAGAAAGGGCACAGAAAAACTCCGGAGAGATATGCCATACTGGATGAAATTTATTCAAGGAACGGCCATTTTGATATTGAGACGCTCTATATTTTTATGAAGAACAAGAATTACCGGGTCAGCCGTGCAACCCTTTATAATACAATTGAACTGCTTCTCGACTGTAATCTTGTCACCAAGCACCAGTTCGGAAAGAATATTGCTCAGTTTGAAAGAGCTTACCAGTGCGGACAGCATGATCATCTGATAGATATCGAAACAGGCAAGGTCCTTGAATTCTGCGATCCCCGTATACAGGAAATAATTAAAACAGCTAGCGGACTTTACAGCTTTTCCCCGATATATCATTCATTATATATTTACGGTAATTTTAAGAATCCAAAAGCTGACTGATTTCGTCCTTTTTATGTTCCGAAGGGGTTTATTAGTCACATTAATAGGGATCAAAAATGTAGTTAAATTACTAGCTATCACAATATTATTTTAAAATTTGAGTTAGAAAATTAAAAAATCTGACTCATGAAAACAAAGCTTGTTCTTTTAAGTTTAATGTCCGTTCTTATGTCAGGATGCTTTGCTCCGATTAACCTGTCGTACGAAAGTGCAAAAACTCTGAATAAGGGGCAGATAGAAGTTCGGGGTATGTACTCCAGATATAATGCAATGAACGACACACTCGAAACTGCATTAATCAATCAGAATTACGGAGTAAGTGTTGGTTATGGCTTTACTGATAAATATACGCTTAAGGCCAGGTATGAATATATTTCTCCCACAATTACATTTCAGAAAATTTTCGATGAAATAAATGAAGAATTCAATGAGATGAATTCAATGAGTTATTTTGAGATAGACAATAAGCTCATGCTCATTGAAAATACACTATCAATAAGCTTGCCCCTGGGAGCCTATTTCTACAACACTAAAGCAGTGGAAATAAAAAACGGAGGCATGGGTTGGTTATCTTTTGATCCAAGGGTCTATCTCTCCTTTTTCAGAAAAACGGATATCTTTGAATTAACCGTTGTACCAAAACTTCATGTGCTTTTTGGTACTTTCGGAGGATACGTCACACCTGGGATAAGTCTCGGTATTGGACTCAGCAGTGATCTTGACAGATGGTCAATCAGACCGGAAATCGGATATGACACATATCTTTCTTTGGGTGTTGGTGCAAGCTTTAATTTTAACACTGGGAAATAGGGCAGCCAATAATACATTGCTGCCATATGAAGTGAATAAGATTTTTATCAACAAAATTTCAGCAGAAGGCCATAGCTCTTAAAAAGATTATATCTTTCGTTATCTTTTTTATGAGTATAAAAACTTATTATGAATATTGATATACTTCTGGGGCTGCAGTGGGGTGATGAAGGTAAGGGTAAAATAGTTGATGCATTAAGTCCGGCTTACGATGTAGTTGCACGATTTCAGGGCGGACCCAATGCGGGCCATTCACTTGAATTTAATGATGTTAAGCATGTTTTGCATCTTATACCTTCAGGTATTTTCCATCAGGGTAAACTTAATATAATTGGTAACGGGGTTGTCCTTGATCCGGCGGTCTTTAAAAAAGAGATCGCGACACTCGGGGTACCTCTGGATGAATTAATTAAAAGGCTGGTTATTTCCACCAGGGCACACCTGATCCTTCCCACCCATAGAATCCTTGATGCAGCCTATGAGAATTACAAGGGCAACCTGAAGATCGGATCGACCCTGAAAGGAATAGGTCCTGCATATACTGACAAAGCCAGCCGTAACGGACTGAGGGTCGGAAACATATTACAGGACAATTTCAAAGCTCTCTACAATGAGCACACAGCAGCTCACCTTTCGCTTTTGAAGAATTACGCTTTTGAGTTTGATCTAAGGGAGCACGAAAAGGGATGGTTTGAAGGAATTGAATTATTAAAGAAATTCAGGATTGAAAATACTGAATACCTGATTAACAGGCTTTTGTCTGATGGAATGAAAGTTCTGGCCGAAGGCGCCCAGGGGACCATGCTTGACCTTGATTTTGGCTCATATCCTTTTGTAACATCCTCAAATACAATCAGTGCCGGAGCCTGTACAGGACTTGGGATTTCCCCGAAAAGCATAAAGGAAGTATTTGGCATATTCAAGGCTTATTGTACCAGGGTTGGCAGCGGACCATTCCCGACAGAATTAAATGATGAAACCGGTGAGCTATTGAGAAAGAAAGGATGTGAATACGGGGCAACGACAGGGCGCCCCAGAAGATGCGGATGGCTCGACCTTCCTGCCCTGAAATATGCTGTAATGCTCAACGGAGTAACTCAGCTCTTTATGATGAAATCCGATATCCTTTCAGGATTCAGAACAGTAAAGGTTTGCACTTCATACAAGGTTGACGGCAAGGAACAAAAAGAAATTCCTTTCGATAACAATGCAGCTCCTGAACCGGTTTATGCTGAACTTGAGGGATGGGATGAGGACATCAGTGCAATTAAGGATTTCAAATCCCTGCCTGCCAATCTTAAGAAATATATTGATTTCATTGAAATACAGACCGGATTACCAGTTAAGCTGGTTTCAGTTGGTCCGGGCCGTACCTCAACAATCTTCCGATAGCAGATTAGCTATCTGTGAACGTAAAGCCAGGTATCAACATCAACTGTTGTCTGAAACACGTTCAGGCGCTCAATTGCCTTTGAGAATTGGTCATATGATTCAGCCACAACCAGTTCAAAGCTACTATCGGTCATCCTGATTACCCTGGTATCATAGCCTTGTTTCCGGTACTCCTCCGCCCAGGCCTGGGCATATTCCGGAGTAATAAAGCTGCCGACAACAATGTTGAATTTATCAATTGCTTCAAATGCAGCTTTTTCAGCTTCAGCAGCCATTCTCAAAGAATCCAGACGGGCCTCTTCTATTGCTTTAAGACGGTTTTCAACTCTCTTCAATGAGTCTGCAACACGAACAAGCTTCTGCTCCGCTTTTAACATTTCGAGAGTTCTTGCTTTCTTACCGAATAACCCCCTTTCCCTGATATTTTTGCATGAAGGAAATAATATCAGGAATACCAGGAAGAAAATAGTAATAAAATGTCTCATAATGAATTGCTTAAGATTTGTGTAGATGCATACAAACTATTGGTTCAAGACTAAAATCAAATATACATATTATTGAAAACCAATCCAAATGATATTAAACTTATCAGGCTGGCCTGATTATAACAGATTTTGTATATTAGACGACTGAAAAGTAATGACATAAATCTGTTGCCCGATGAAATCTCTTATACAGTTTTTTGAAGAAAGCGTAGAAAAGTTCGAGAGCAATGTTTATCTATGGGAAAAACCCCAGGAAAAATATGAAGGAACGACTTATGGAGAAACACAAAAGCAGGTTTATGAATTTGCAGCCGGGCTTATGAGGCTTGGGATAAAGAAGGGCGACAGACTGAGCCTTATTTCAGAAGGCCGTAACAACTGGGTCATTGGAGAACTGGGAATACTTTACATTGGTGCAGTAAATGTACCTCTTTCAGTCAAACTTACTCCCGAGGAAATCAAATTCAGGATAAATCATTCAGGATCAAGAATGGTTCTTGTCTCATCAATCCAGGCCAATAAGATTAAACCGGTAATCGGCGATTGCAGGTCAATAGAAAAAATCATCCATTTTGATACACAGGAAGAATATGCAGGATAACGAAATTCATTTTAATGAAGTAAGAAAAATTGGAAGGGAATGGCTCGAGTCGCCTGAAAACAAAGTGAAATTTAAAGAAATTTTCACATCCGTCAAACCTTCCGATTTTGCAAATATCTGTTATACTTCCGGAACCACGGCCGATCCAAAAGGGATAATTCTTACTCATGGAAATTATGTCACTAATGTCTACCAGTCATACAGCCTGATGGACATTCCTCCATTCTACAAGACACTGCTTTTACTTCCATGGGATCACTCGTTTGGCCATACCTGCGGTATTTATGCCTTTATGGGGAAAGGTGCCAGCATCGCTTCAGTCAAAACAGGAAAAACACCCATGGAGACCCTCAGGAATCTGCCATCATGCCTGAAAGAGATAAAGCCAAATCTTCTGATGAGTGTTCCGGCCATAGCTAAAAATTTCAGAAAGAATATTGAAAAGGGAATTAAGGAAAAAGGCAAAATGGTTGAAATTCTATTTAATCAGGCTATTAAAATATGCTATTCCTATAATAAGGAGGGTTGGAATAAAGGCCGCGGATTACAGAGAGTTAAAAAACCATTGATCGACCTTTATGATAAGATATTGTTTAAAAAAATCCGTGAGAATTTCGGAGGAGAGCTTGACTATTTTATTGGCGGAGGTGCCTTGCTGGAAATTGAACTTCAGAGATTCTTTTATGCGCTGGGAATACCGATTTATCAGGGTTATGGGTTGACCGAAGCTTCTCCCGTCATCTCCTCAAACTCTGCAGGCAAACACAGGCTTGGTTCATCCGGTGCCCTTGTCAATAACATGGACCTTAAGATTTGCGATGATGAAGGTAAAGAGCTGCCTGCAGGAGAAAAAGGAGAAATTGTCATTAAAGGCGGTAATGTAATGCACGGGTACTGGAAAAATGAATCGGCAACCCGTGAAGCTATAAAGGATGGATGGCTCTATACCGGGGATATGGGTTATATGTCAGAAGAGGGATTCCTTTATGTCCTTGGACGATTCAAAAGCCTTCTGATTGCTGATGACGGCGAAAAATTCAGTCCTGAAGGAATCGAGGAAGCAATTTCCGGACAGTCAAAATATATCGATCAATGTTTGCTCTATAACAACCAGAAGCCCTACACAGTAGCTCTTATTGTCCCGAATCAATATGCGCTTAAAGTTTATCTCGAAGAAAAAAATCTTACGGCCGTTTCAGATGAAGGGAAAAAGTCGGTAACAACCCTTCTGGAAAATGAGGTAAACGAGTATCGTACAAACGGGAAGTACGGTCAAATGTTTCCACAGCGCTGGCTTCCTGTTGCCATTGGTATCCTTGAAGAGGGATTTAATGAAGAAAACGGATTAATGAATTCTACTATGAAAATGGTCCGTGGCAAAATAATGGACAGGTACACAGATCTTATTGAGTACCTCTATTCTCCCGATGGCAAGGACGTTAGTAATGAAAGGAACATTGAGGAAATTGAGAAAATGAAACTGGGCTGATACTTACCCGGGAATATCAGACAATCAGGCGGCTTTTAAAAGGAAGAAAGGTCATAAAGTCGGCATGATGCACAATGTATGCCTCTGTTGTTCTCTTGACAAGGTCACCTTCATGAGCATGAGCGGCAATGATATGGCAAACTTCCGGCGGCAAGCCGCATTCATCGGCAAGCGAAACTCCCGAGAAAGGGTGCCTGATGTACTGACCGTATTTTCCCTGAATTGATTTACCGTCTCCATCTAATTCATATTCAAGCAATTTGCCCACATCCGCAAGAATAGCTCCCGCAATAAGAACATCCATATTCACCGGAAGATCCTTGCCAAAGAATTCATTCATCTTCTCCCCGCTCGCTTTAGCAATATGCACGACGCATCTTTTATGCTCCATGAAACTGACTTTCAGGTCCGGTCCGCAAAGAAGCGTAAACGGTATATTATCAAGGTCCTCAGCTTTCAGGACACTTCTCTCAAGAGCAATTTCCCATGTTTTGGCGGTTTTTTCCCTCAGCGATTGATCGTTGATCCATTCAAGTTCAGGCCAAAGTCTCTTACAGTGGTGTTCATTTTTTATGGATTGTAATTATATGATTCTGGAAATTATTGCATCGGTCATCTGTATCGTCGAAGCTGCACCGTAATCTAATTACTTCCTGACGGCCAGTCATCTTCATCATATCGTATGTTTTTACTTTGCCTTCCATTATGATCTCAGCAACAGCTTTTCTTATCTTTTCTGCGATGGTTTTCTCATCAAGATAATCAAGCATCATGCAGGCCGATTCAATCATAGCAATCGGATTTACAATCGGTACTTCATAATCTGCATATTTTGGTGCCGAACCATGAGTCGGTTCAAATACTGCAATTCCATCTGAAGAAAACTGAGCACTGCAAGCAAAACCAAGTCCCCCTATCAGTCCTGCAAAAGCATCTGAAGCGATATCTCCGAACATATTCCCGGCAACAATAACCCCGTAATCTTCAGGATTCTTGGTCAGCCACATCATCTGGGCATCAATATTTGTATTATTAAGCTTTATTCCCGGGAAAGAGCTTTTTCTGGATATCTTTTGCCAGTCTTCCACATCAGTCCTGACGTTTCCCTTATCACATTTGGTTTTTCGCAAACGGTTACTGACGAATAACCATTTTTATCTGCATATTCAAACGCAGCAGTCAGTATCCTTCCGGTAGCCTTTTTTGTAAAGATCCGGGTTGAAACAGACAGCTCGTTAACAGGTACATTGCCGAAATTCTCAGCAAACTTGGGATGGCTTTTCAATGCCTGATAAACATTTTCCGGAGGATTTGTCCATTCAACTCCTGAGTACAGGCATTCAGTATTCTGGCGGAAAATAACAACATCGATAAATGGTTCCTCAATGTTATTCCCTTTCCCTCTCCTGATGAAGTTGAGAGGATTACCTTTATACGACTTGCAAGGTCTGACACAGATATCAAGATTGAATTTCTGACGCAGCCCCACAATCGGGCTGGAATAGACTAAATCCTTTTCCCTGCAGAGCAGGGCTGAGTTCAGCTTTCGCTTCTTCATTGGGTTTGGATGTTATTGCTCCAAACAAGTGCAATCTTATGCTTTTTTAACAGATCCAGTGTCCTCTGAGGCAAAGGATTACCCTCTTTGCACCAGAACTCCCAACCTATATCTCCATGTATATAATCTGCCTCAAAACCTGCAGCATCAAGAACTCTTAAAGCCTGATTTAACACGATTTTGCCAATGCCATCACCCGGTAATGTAACAATAGTCCTTTTAGCCATAGATTTTTAATTTATTTAAATTATCAAGTCAATCGTAAAAATAACAAAATTTGTCAGATCTCTTATCCATTAATTTTTGACACTGCAATCTGATTAATGTAAAAAAACTGTACTTTTATACTTTACTGTTTGATTATTTTTCGACATGAGCATTTTATCTGAATTAAATCCAGCACCAATCTGGATCTATTTCGAAGAGATCTGTAAAATACCCCGTTTAAGTAAAAATGAGGGAAAAATCAGACAATACCTTCTGAATTTTGCATCTGTTCATAATCTTGAGTCAAAGGAAGACTCAGTTGGAAATATCATTATCGTCAAACCGGCATCCAAAGGTTATGAGAGCAGAAAAACAACTGTTCTTCAAAGTCATATGGATATGGTTGGAGAAAAAAATGCTGATTACCCTCACAACTGGTTGACTGATCCCATCATTCCCCGTGTTGATGGTGAATGGGTTACTGCCAATGGAACCACTCTGGGAGCTGATGATGGTATCGGAATTGCGTCACAGCTTGCGATACTCGCTGACACCAGCCTGAAATCGGGTAAAATTGAATGTCTTTTTACTGTTGATGAAGAATCAGGTATGACAGGAGCAATCAACCTTGAAACCTGGTTTTTTTGAAGGAAGGATACTGATTAATCTTGATTCTGAAGACGAAGGGATCCTCTTCATTGGTTGTGCCGGCGGTATGGATACTGTTGGTGAACTGACTTATAAAAGTGTTCCTTTGAAAAGCGGAATGACCGGATTTGAAATTTCCGTCACAGGTCTTCATGGCGGCCATTCAGGTGATGAGATCCACAAAGAATATGGAAATTCCGTGAAGCTGATGAACAGGATCCTCTGGAACCTGTCGAATAAGTTCGATATTCGCATTGTGCCGGTTTAACGGTGGAAATCTCCGGAATGCAATCCCGAGGGAGGCGTTTGCACTTATCGCGGTTGATAACATAGAAAGAGATCGTGCAGAAAGTGGGTTAATGGACTTTCAGGATGTCCTGAATGAGGAATTTGGTGAAATTGAGAAAGATCTTAAGATTGCGATTAAAGAAGTCGAAGCTCCGGCATCATCATGGATATTGAAAGCCAGGTCAAGCTTCTGAATTCTCTTACCTGCTGCCCGCATGGTGTCATAGCCTGGTCGAAGGAGATGGATGATTTGGTTGAAACATCAACAAATCTGGCATCAGTGAGTTTCATTGAAGGCAATAAGATAAGGATAGTTACTACCCAGAGAAGTTCTGTTGAATCATCCAAATACGATGTTGCAGCGATGGTTGAGTCGTGCATGAAACTTGCCGGAGCAGAGGTAGTGCATTCTGACGGTTATCCCGGATGGAAGCCCAGCCTGAAATCAGAGATCCTGAAAATTACCCGTAAATCCTATAATAATCTTTTTGGTAAAGAACCCCTGGTAAGAGCTATTCATGCTGGTCTTGAATGCGGCCTGATCTATCGAGAAATATAAAGGTATTGATATGATTTCGTTTCGGCCCTACAATCAGAGGAGCCCATACCCCTGAAGAAAAGATTGAAATTGCAACAGTCGGGATGTTCTGGGAACTGCTGACTGATGTCATCAGAAATATACCGTTTAACGGCAACAGGAAGCTTGTCCTCTAAACCGAGAACCTGGATTCAGTCACAGACAAAAAACTCATCTTTTCCTGCCGCGCATACCGGACATAATATAGTCAGACGGAAGATCGCTGAAAGAGATCCCTGGCTCAATTCCTGATGAAATATCACCCTCTTCAGGGTCATATACATATCCGCAAATAGCACATTTATATTTTTCCATTGATTCTATTCATTAACCATTTAGTTTTCTGACAACATCAATTACAGTACCGTCGACCCATTTTATTGCTGCAACTACCTTATCCTCAAATATCGGTTTTTGATGGCTTACCGCATATTTTTTCTGCTTCATCCTTGAGTTCGCTAATGTCTTTGACAGGAAGTCCGCTGTCTCTTGACACTTTCAATCAGGTCCTGCGCAGCGGATTGATGGCAATTCCTCTTTCAGTGATGATTACATCGATAAGCTCTCCCGGGCCGCACAAAGTAGTAACCTCATCAACTATTACGGGTATCCGGTCGCGGAAAAGAGGCACAGGGAGAATAACATTACGTGCATGAAGGCAATTCTGCCATCCTCCTATTCCATGAAGGAGATAACCATCTGAATGAGTAACAACATTCCCGTTGAAATTCAGGTCAACCTCAGTTGCTCCCAGGATCATAATGTCCATCATGCTTGTAAGGTTCCCTTTGGAATGATAATTATAGGCATTAAAAACAGAGTAAGGAATATGATTGGCATTTTTCCCGATTGAATTAACGGAATCAAGATCAAAAGCCTGGGCATCAAGAATATAACCCATCTGTCCATGCTCAAGCATGTCAACCATGTATTTAGTGCTGCCTCCAAACCCGAATTTTGATTTCCATCCTTTCTTTTTAAAGATTTCATGAATAAAGACAGCAATAGCCAGAGAGGTTCCTCCAGCCCCTGCCTGCATTGTAACTTCGTCTCTGAGTATCCCCGACTTTTCAAGAAATGAAGCGGTTAATTCAGCAATCAGTAACCTGTCAGGACTTTTGGTTACCTGCGTTGTACCTGAAACAATCTTTTCCGGGATCCCTATTTTATTCACGACAACAACATAATCAACATAATTCCCTTCTATTTCCATCGGGAAGC
>CAVPCP010000004.1:0-30874 GCA_963702415.1 uncultured Bacteroidales bacterium
GGCCGACGCCGGAGGCAAATAAAAAGCCGACCAGGTGTGAACTGACCGGCTTTCGAACCCGTCTCCTGTAGTCCCAGGATCCGGGCAGCATAGCCCCCATTGTAGCAGGGCGGTTCGGAACGTCAAATGAGTCCGCGGTTTTTCTGGGGCCACGGACTTTTGTGTTCACTGAGCTACTTTATGCCTGCATTCGCCCCACTTACCGACTCGGAACGTGATGAGTGGACTCGGTTGATCGCGTCCGGCCACCGCAACCTACACCTGGCAGGCACCAGGGATCTATACCGTCAGCGCCAGTGCCACCAACTGGTGCCGTACGGGTAACGCGGAAGTGGAGGTCATGGTCACGCCGCTGGCCGAACCGGAAAATAAAAAATCGTCCTGCCGATCATCAGCCGGATCCCGGGGGACGCGGTGACCTTGAGTGAGAGTATCCGTCGCCGGCACCCATTGCCCACTGCGAGGTCTGGCGCAACCTGAACGCGCCGTACTTCAAATGATACTTCGGCCAGACGTGTACCGGCAGATTCTGGCCGTGCTCGGTAAGAAATCCGAACGGCAGAAGGTGCCCGGTCACGAAGGAGGTAGACTCCCATGGTGACGAGAAGCAAGCGACAGCGTAAGGGCTATAAGTTTTTCGTATGAAGGGCCGGGCGGATACGCCCGGCCCTTCTTTGTGCTGCGCTATACGATAGCACAACCGCCACTCACCGGCAAGGGAGGTACTGACTTCCGGGGCGTCGCTACAATTCTGCATCCCCCGATCTACATCTGTCGAGGATGTCCCAATGGCCTCATCGGGAGCTCGCCGGCTCAACCGTGATAAAGAATGGAATATGGACTACATCAGAAGTCATCAAAGCGACTTATGATACATTTTGAACCGGCCAGCCACACCACAAGGAGCAAACAATATGGCCACAAAACCCGAATCCGAATCGAGCAAGCATCCCGGTACATCCGAGCGGAAAATCCTACTGGGACATGATCTATTTCGGCCCCTGACGGAGAGCGAACAACAGAGTGCGAGTGAGATCAAGTTTACGCCAGAGAACGCACAGAGACACCTGGCAACTTTGATTTCTCAGCTTCAGGCGGTGTTCCAGGAAGGAAAGATCAACATCGATCGCCTCGACACCGTAGCGCACTGGTAGAACACGGTCACGGTGTCGTTTCGCTGGCCAGCTTCGTCTGCGTTCAACAACGCAGTGGCGAGCCGGGAACTGAGTTTCAACCGGCAGCGGGTGATGCTCGCGGTTCCGGCTCGCCGAGACGATGCTTGCCTCTGATGTGAGGGATGGGATGCGGCTTTCGGCTCAACTGTTATGCGTGTTTGGATAGCGTCCTGGGAAGATTGTAGAATGCTGACTCGCACACAGTACTCGTCATAGGAGCCGGACCCGGTGGTCTGCAACTAGCTTTCTTTCTTGAGCAGGGCCGTCGCAGTTATTTGCTACTTGAGCGCCACACAGCGCCGGGCTCGTTTTTCTCCTATCTTCCTCGCCATCGCCACTTGATATCCGCCAACAAAGTCCACATTGGTAGCAGTCTTTCGGAGGTTCGTCTTCGCTTCGATTGGAACTCGCTTATCAGTAACGACGAGCAGGACCGTTTCGCGCACTATAGCACGCAATACTTCCCGGCTGCAGATCACCTCGTTCGATACCTAGATGATTTCGCCACGCGCCACGCACTCCAGATTCGCTATGCCACGACTGTTGTCTCCATAGCCAAGGTGGGCCTTGAGTTCTGCGTGCTCGATCAGGATGGCAACGGTCTCGCGCACCTTGTCTGATCGTGGCCACAGGGCTTCACAAAGCCTACGTGCCGCCGATTCCGGGTATAGAACTGGTCGAGAGTTACATTGACGTCTCCGATCACCCGCATAATTTTACAGACCAACGCGTGCTCATCATAGGCAAGGGCAACTCGGCCTTCGAAACGGCTGACAATCTTTTGGAGGCCATGGCACTCATCCACCTGGCAAGTCCAAACCCGCTGAAGTTCGCATGGAAGACTCACTACGTAGGAGACCTGAGAGCCGTCAACAACAATCTTCTTGACTCAGGCGTGATTGACCTCGACGCCGGCCCGCTCCAGTTCTTCGATCATCGAACGCGGGCAGGCCGAGCCGCCGATGATGGCCAACGACAGGGCCTTCGGTTTGCGGCCGCGCTTCTCGATCTCATTGATCAGGCCTCGCCAGACCGTGGGTACACCGAGCGAGCCGGTGACGCCTTCGTTGTCCATCAGGTCGAATAGGCTGGCACCGTCGAGGCGCGGGCCGGGCATGACGATCGAGGTACCCGTCAGTCTGCCATTTTTAACCCTGATCGTATACTGATGAAATATATGGGATGAATATTTTTCTCTTTCCGGGACAGCAATTTCATTACATCCTGCCAGGGTTTTATCATAATAATCCGCAGCAGCTTTTCTGGCATTATTGAAACGGTCGAGGTGTTTCAGCTTCACCCTCAGAATTGCAGCCTGCAATGTGTCGAGCCTCGAATTTACGCCAATATCGTCATAGTGATACCGTATTTTCATTCCGTGGTTGGCTATGCTCCGCAACTTTTTCGCCAGGTCGTCATCATTTGTATAGATTGCTCCTCCATCGCCAAAGCATGAAAGATTCTTGGAAGGGAAAAAAGATGTGGTGCCTGCATTTCCTATTGTTCCTGCTTTTCTGATCTCACCCCCGGGCAGGATATAGTCAGTCCCTGTTGCCTGGGCAGCATCTTCAATTACAAGAAGGTTATTCTCTTTTGCAAGCTTCATTATGCCTTCCATGTCGGCACACTGACCAAACAGATGAACCGGGACTATCGCTTTTGTTTTTAGTGTGATCGCCTTCTTTATTTCTTTGACTGAAATATTGAAATTTCCTGGTTCAGGATCTACAATAACCGGCTTTAATCCAAGCAAGGCAACGGTTTCAACTGTGGCAATAAAAGTAAAGTTTGTTGTGATAACCTCGTCTCCCGGTTTAAGTCCCAGCGACATCATTGCAATCTGGAGTGCATCAGTGCCGTTCGCGCAGGAAATTACGTGCTTTACTCCAAGGTAAGCCTGCAATTCTTCCTCAAACAGTTTAACCTCGGGACCTTTAATAAATGCTGTTGAGTTTATAACCGAAAAAATTGCATTATCAATTTCTGACCTGATATTTTCATACTGGGTTTTCAGGTCAACCATCTGAATTTCCCTCATGTGAGATGAAATTATTAAAGCTACGAAGATAATGATTTTTAGGCGTGAGTTTTCGTAACACTCAAAAACTCATCCCATTTAAAATGATGTTCATTTATTGCTGATAAAGTTCTGTCAAAATGTTGATAACATAAAATTGTTTTCTTAGGAAAAACATATAGTTTGATCTTAATTTGTTTGCGAACAAATCAGCATTTTTTTTGGATATAAAAGCTTTCATAAGGGAATTATTGTTCACACACGATTGCGTCATTGTGCCGGGGTTTGGTGGATTTATCGGTAACTTTTCCCCGGCCCGGATTGACAATGTTACAGGTACTTTTTATCCGCCTGTCAAACAAATCTCCTTTAACAGGAACCTTAGCCATAACGACGGACTTCTGATCAGTAAAATTTCACTGGCTGCAGGGGTTAATTATGGTGATGCACGGAACATGGTTGACGAGTTTGTAAAAGTGCTTTCTGGCAGGCTTGCAAAAGGCGAAAAATTTGTATTTGACCATCTGGGGACCTTTGAAAACAATAGTGAAAATAGTGTCTGTTTTGAGCCTGAACAAAATATTAATTACTTCCCGGGTTCTTTCGGACTTGAGTCATTTCAGTGTGCCACAGTAAGGGAATATGATGTCAGAAAACGGGTAGTAAGGCATATCGACAGAGACCCTGTAACGCGTTCTTCAACGCGAAGGAACCTGTGGAGGGCAGCAGCGATAATCCCTTTGCTGGCGCTTCTCATTGCAGTGCCTTTGAAGACAAACCTTTTTAAAGCAAAAGTTGAGGTAACGACGCTGAATCCACTGATTGCAGCTGAATTTGAAAGTAATAAAAAAGCAGTCGATGAGGCGATTGTTATCATACCCGACACCAGCACCTCAGTCATAGACGAGCCTCCTCCTCCAGTTGTTCAGGCTCCTGCACCTGCTCCTGCCCCGGCTGAATCAGGCCAGTACAGCATTATAACCGGAAGCTTTAAATCGGAACAAAATGCATTGTCGCATGTAAACAGCCTTAAGGCAGAGGGTTTCAACCCTGAGATTAGCCAGGCTTCAAATGGGTTTTTCAGAGTCACTGCAACGACATGCATTAACATGGAGTCGGCGGTGACTACAAGGGACAGCATTTCAAAAAAATTCCCCGGTACCTGGATCTCGAAAAGAAAGCCTATTTGATCGCACTCCCATTGCTGACCTTATCAACCGGCGAAACAAGCACAAGTTTCCCATCCTTATCTTCAGCCATAAGGATCATCCCTTTTGATTCAATCCCCTTTATCTTCCTCGGCTCAAGATTGGCAACTATCGAAATCTGCTTTCCGATGATTGATTCAGGTTCATAATACTCTGCAATTCCTGACACAATTGTCCGGATATCAAGCCCGGTGTCAATCTTAAGCTTAAGGAGCTTTGTGGTTTTTGGCACTTTTTCAGCTTCAAGAATTGTTGCAGTCCTTATATCGACTCTCGAAAAATCATCAAATGTTACAGGATCCTTTGATGGCAAAACTTTTAATGATGCAGATTCATTTGCTTTCCTTGATGATTCAAGCTTGCTTATCTGTCGGTCGATCTCTTCCTGCTCTATTTTTTCAAACAGAAGACCCGGCTTATTTATCAGATGATCAGGCTTCAGAAGGTCATCCCTCCCGGCATCATCCCATGACTGATTACTGATATTAAGCCATTCTCTCAGATTTTCCATTGAAAAGGGAAGAAATGGTTCAAGGACGATTGTAAGATTGGCAGTTATCTGGAGGGAAATATTCAGGATGGTTTTTACCCTCTCAGGATCAGTTTTGATGACTTTCCATGGTTCGGCATCAGCAAGATATTTGTTCCCGAGCCTTGCGAGATTCATGGCTTCCTTCAATGCTTCCCGGAACCTGAATGTTTCGAGATTGGTTTCGACATTTTTCTTGATTACTGAGATCTCTGCCAGCACTCTGTTGTCATTTTCATCAGTTATTCCTCTTTGCGGGACTTTCCCGTCATAATAGTTGTTTGTCAGTACAAGGGTGCGGTTGACAAAATTTCCGAGTATAGCAACAAGCTCATTGTTATTCCGTGCCTGAAAATCTTTCCAGGTAAAGTCATTATCTTTTGTTTCGGGAGCATTTGCACAAAGTGTATACCTCAGTACATCCTGCTTGCCGGGGAAATCCTCGAGATATTCGTGCAGCCAGACAGCCCAGTTCCGGGATGTTGAGATCTTGTCATTTTCGAGATTAAGAAACTCATTTGCAGGAACATTGTCAGGAAGAATATATGAACCTTCAGCCTTAAGCATTGCAGGAAAGATAATGCAATGAAACACGATATTGTCCTTTCCGATAAAGTGAACCATTCTTGTTTCCGGATCCTTCCAGTATTTTTCCCAGTCAGGAGTAAGTTCCTTTGTGGCTGATATATATCCTATCGGTGCATCAAACCATACATAAAGCACTTTGCCCTGGCTCCTTCAACAGGCACCGGAACACCCCAGTCGAGATCGCGGCTTACAGCCCTGGGCTGTAAACCCTGATCGATCCACGATTTACACTGCCCGTAAACATTGGTTTTCCATTCTTTATGGTCTTCGAGTATCCATTTTTTCAGCCAGCTCTCATATTTATCGAGAGGCAGGTACCAGTGAAGGGTTTCCCGAAGAACAGGCTTGCTTCCGCTTATTGTAGAATGTGGATTTATAAGATCATTCGGACTCAGTGATGTACCGCATTTTTCACACTGATCGCCATAAGCGTTTTCGTTTCCGCAATGCGGGCAGGTACCCGTTATATACCTGTCGGCAAGAAAGCATCCGGCCTCCTCATCATAATATTGTTCACTTGTTTTTTCAATGAATTCACCCTTATTATAGAGATTCAGGAAAAATTCGGAAGCCGTTTCATAATGCACTTTATTTGATGTCCTTGAATAAATATCAAAAGCAATTCCGAAATCCTCAAAGGCCTTTTTATTCAGGGAATGATATCTGTCAACCACCTCCTGCGGTGTAATCCCTTCATTTCGTGCTTTCAGGGTTATCGGGACTCCATGTTCATCCGATCCGCATACTGAAATGACATCGGCTCCTTTCATCCTGAGATACCTCGTGTAAATATCAGATGGCACATAAACTCCTGCCAGGTGACCAATATGCAAAGGCCCGTTAGCATAGGGAAGAGCTGAAGTGATAAGATATCTTTTATAGTTCTTCATAAGTCTTATAAATGCTTAATATTTATAAAATTGAACAAAGATAATGTTTATTCATCCAGTTGCCCGGGATGACAATAAGGATTATTTTTACATGATAATTTAATAAGATGGCTCCAAAAAAAATTCTGCCTCCTTTTCTTAAAAGTGGTGATGAAGTTGCAATAATCTCTCCCTCCTGGGCGATTGATGAGGATAAGATCAATCAGGCCGTTGTATTCCTTGAAAAATAGGGACTCAAAGTAAGGACCGGGAAGAATATTTTAAAACGGTCAGGGCCTTTCGCCGGTACAGATGATGAGCGCCTTCATGATCTTCAGGAAACTGCAGATGATCAGGGCATCAGGGCCGTCTTCTGTTCAAGAGGAGGTTACGGTATGCTCAAGATAATAGACAGGATGAAATTTTCAGCATTGAAAAGAGCGCCCAAGTGGTATATCGGATTCAGTGATATTACAGTTCTGCATCTCTGGCTTAGTGAAGTATGCGGAATTATTTCAATACACGGAGATATGCCTCTTAATTATACGGATAAGGAAAAATCAGAAGCAACCTTTGAAACTCTTCATAACGCACTCTTCGGAAATTATAAACCATTATCGTGGAAGGGGAATTTTCTTCGCCCCGGCGAAATATCAGGTGAAGTGACCGGAGGTAACCTGTCGTTGATTTACAGCCTTATCGGAACAAAAGCTGAACCAGTAACCAGGGGAAGGATCCTGTTCATTGAAGAGGTAGGGGAGTATTATTATCATCTCGACCGGATGATGACATCATTAAGGCTTGCCGGAAAGCTTAAAGGACTTTCGGCATTGGTAGTGGGAGGGCTGACAAAAATGGAGGACACAAAGATTCCCTGGGGAAAAAGTGCCGAAGCAACTATTGCTGAAGCAGTATCGGGTTATAAATATCCTGTATTCTTTGATTTCCCGGCTGGTCACATAAATGATAACAGGGCCTTCTATATTGGCCGTAAAGCAAAAATAGTACCCGGGGAAAATGTCTCGAATATATTAGTCTGGATAAAGCTGGTTGCTACTGGTACTTGTGGTTACATAATTAACTGCACCAGGATTTATGTTTCAGAAAGCTGAAATCAGAAGATCCAGATCCTTTGAAATTGCGCCAAATTTCTGGCCTAATGTCTCGTTTGTCAGTATCCCGTTGAAGAGATAGACTCCGCTGCGAATCCCGCGGTCATTTTTAAGCAATTGTATGATGCCTCCTGTTTCAGCAATGTTTTGAAAGAGAGGATTGAATATATTGCTGAGTGCAATCGAAGCCGTGCGGGCCACCCTTGAGGCAGGTTGTACGCTGAAAAATGGATCACCCCATGCTTCTCGTAAACAGGATCTCTCAGAGTGCGGCATTCAGTCGTTTCGATGCAGCCGCCGCGGTCGATGCTCAGATCAATAACCACAGCACCTTTCTTCATGGTTTTGATCATTTCTTCTGTGATGTAGTACCATGGACGAAGGTCCTCAAGTTCAATTGCACCGATCAGAACGTCAGCAGATTTCAGAGCTTTTTTAAGCACCTGGGGATGAAAAACTGATGTCTGGAGACGCTGATTTATAAGGTTCTGAAATCTTCTAAGGTTATGAAGGGAAGGTGTCAAAAATTTTAACCGTTGACCCTAACCCAATTGCAGCACGTGCTGCATATTCTCCAGCAGTATTGGCTCCGATTATCACAACTTCGGTAGGCGTGATACCGGTAATTCCCCCAGCAGAACACCTTTGCCTCCATGGTGGTTGCTTAAATAATCAGAAGCAATAAGAATAGAAGTTACACCACTGATCTCATTCATCGATTCCATAACAGGCATGACACCATTGCTGTCGCGCATTTTTTCGAGAGCAATTGCCGTCACTTTCTTCCTGATTAGCTTTGCCAGGGTTTCTTCACTCAGCTTCAGAACATTGAGAAAAGACATAACTATCTGGTTTCCTTTAAGATACTCAGCCTCCTGAGTGGTGAAGGGCGCAACCTTGATCACAGCGTCAGCACTAAACACCCTGGCAGGAGACTCTGTTATTATTGCTCCGTTTTCACTGTAGTCTTTGTCAGAATAGTTTGCTCCCGCACCTGCCCCTTTCTGAAGGATAACCTCATTATCGTTTTCAACAAGCAGGTTTACAGCTTCAGGAGTAAGCGCTACTCTTTTCTCATCGTTTTTCTTATCATTTGGAATTCCGATTGAGATCTTCTTATGCCTTACGGCTGTCTCAAGTTGTTCTTCCTTAGGCATGAAGGCAGTATGGCCAAAACTCATATTCCCGTTTTTAGCTTTCTCATTCATAATAAGAATGTGGTTATTTTCTCAAAGGTAAAAAAATTGCAATACAGGAACAAAATAAGGCAAGGTTATGAGATATCAAGAATCCTCTGTTCCTTGTTGTCAACAGTAATTCTTATATTGACAGTTTCGGGAGGAAGAATTTCACCAATAAGTTCGGGCCATTCCATAAAGCAAAATGAACCACTGAAGAAGTAATCCTCAATGCCAAAGTCAAGTACCTCTTCTTTCTTTGTAATCCGGTAAAAATCAATATGATAAAGGATCTCTCCCTTCACTGTTATATACTCATTGACAATGGTAAACGAAGGGCTGCTTACCATATCACCGGCCCCGAGAGCCCTGCAGATTGCTTTTATGATAGTTGTTTTACCTGATCCCATCGGTCCGCTGAATGCCAGAAGCTTTTTGCCCGATGTATATTCAAGTAACCTTTTTGCTACAGACGGCAGATGTTTTTTGTCTTTAACAACGATCCTCATTTTAACTCGTAGTTAATCATGAAACGGGTTCCAGACAGGCAACAGGGAGCATTATCTCCTGCATGGAAATACCTCCGTGCTGGAAAGTGTCCTTGTAAAAACCTGCATAGTAATTGAAATTATTCTGGTAAACCAGGAAATCCTTATTCAGGGCAAATATGTATTTTGAGGTAATGTTTGTTTTGGGTAAACCGGCTTTTTCCGGGAATCTGAGTTCAAATACCTGTTTCGGATTGTAATCGAGATTTCTTCCCATTTTATACCTAAGATTGGCAGAGGTTTTCCGGTCGCCGATTACTTTGATGGGATTCTGCACCCTGATCGTTCCATGGTCGGTACTGAATATGATTTTTACCTGATAGGTTGAAAGAGCAATAAGCAATTCATACAGGGGAGAATGAATAAACCACGACCTTGTAAGGCTCCTGTATGCTTTTTCATCATTTGCAAGATCCCTTATAAGGCCAATCTCTGACCTTGCATGCGAAAGCATATCTACAAAATTATATACAAGGATATTGATGTCGTTATCAAGCAACTGCCTCATTTTGTCATTGACTTTGCGTCCCTCCTGGTTGCTTATGATTTTGTGGTATGACCACTTATATTTAAATCCTTTGCGGGCAAGCTGGTATTTGAAAAGCTCCTCTTCAAATTGATTTTTGCCCTCCTCTTCGTCGTCCTCCACCCAGTATTCGGGAAGTATTGCTGCAATAGCCGAAGGCATGAGGCCTGAGAAAATTGAATTGCGGCTGTACTGGGTTGAAGTAGGAAGGATGCTGAAGTAAATATCTTCTTCTATCACCCTGTATATTCCTGCAAGTTCGGAAGCTATCATTTTCCATTGGTCGAATCGGAGGTTATCGATCAGAACAAAGAACACCGGCTTGCCCTGCTGGACATTAGGGAAGATCTTTTGCGAAAACAGGGAAGGCGACAAAACAGGCTTATCGTGAGCATCGGGGTCGAGCCAGCTGAGATAATGATTTACCAGGTATTTTACGAAGGCATTATTTGCATCATTTTCCTGCATTTTAAGTATCCCGCTCATTCCGGGATCGGAAGATTTTTCAAGCTCCGATTCCCAGAAAGTTATTTTCCTGTAAAGTTCTTTCCAGTCAGTGTGGTTCCTGGCTGATGAAATAAGGTTCCCTATGCTGCTGAATTCCTGACGGTAATTGGTAGTAGTCTTTTCAGTGATAAGCCTTCGTTGTTCAGTTATTCTTTTTATTACGAGCAGGATCTGATTGGGCTTAACAGGTTTAATAAGATAATCAGCCATCTCTGATCCAATAGCTGCCTCCATTATCCCTTCCTCTTCATTTTTGGTAATCATAACCACAGGAATGTCGCTCCGTACTTCCTTAATAAGCCGGAGAGTCTCCAGTCCGCTTAGCCCTGGCATGCTTTCATCGAGAAATATAAGATCATAAGGATTGTGCCGGACAAGATCAACTGTGTCAATCCCGTTGGTGCAGGTATCAATTTCATAACCTTTCTCTCTAAGGAACAATACATGCGCCTTCAGGACCTCGATTTCGTCGTCGGTCCATAATATCCTGATTTTTCTCATTGCATCTGTTAAGAATTCAGAATGTAAAATTACCTAATCTTTTGTCGGGAGTGGTAATTTTCATTGAAGAAAAGATAGTAACGTTCAGGATTTTTATCTTTTTCAAGTTTTTCTGAATTGTTACTATTTATAAGGAAGGTCATAATCCGGGCTCCTGAGGTGTTTCTGATAGCTTTTTCTGCTTTAAATGAATCATAGTATTCCCAGGCCTGGGAATTATCGGAGAATCCCGAAACAATAATTCTCACATATTTATTATCAACAAGAAATCCCTGTGTACCGTAATTCTTATTTGTATAATTGTCAATGTTGTAGCTTATCACATCAAATGTAGCCTGGTTTACATTAAAGGTATTATCCATTATTATTACCCAGAATGAATATAATGCCGTTGTATCAGCCAAATAGAGTTCTGCCGCAATAGCCTTATCTTCCTCAATTTTAAGTTCGGGAATTTTCTGGTTCAGATATGCAGCAATTTCGGCAGCTTTTTTCCCTTCAGCGGTTTCGGGCCATGCTTTAATCAGACGGTCCAGTTCTTCCTTGAATCCTCTTTCATCACTGATCCTGGCAACAGAATATGCACGAAGGAGCATAAATTTAGGAACAAGATTCTCTCCCGGTTTGTTTATAATTACGCTGTCGCATAGGGCAATTGCCCCTGTAAAATCCTCGCTGGAATATAGGTTGTATGCGGCATCGTACTGTTTTTCAGATTCCCTGATTTCAGCCATCCTTTTATTATAATAATCCGGATCGGATATTATTCTTGAAAACTCACTGTCGGGATATTTTTCCAGGAGGCGCTGGCGTGAGACCTCAGCTTTAAGATTATTCTCATCCTTATAGAGCTTATATAATTCATAATACGCTTCAGGAGCCAGGTAACTGTCGGGGAAGCGCGACAATAATGTTTCGTAGGCTTCAACCGCTTTTTGCCTGTCAGATATTTTTTCCTGAAAGACCCTGCCGGCATTGAAATAGGCGACTGTAATTTTCTCGTTCGATACAGCAAGCAAAGAATCATTCAGGGGCAGGTTTTTAAGATAAAATTCAGGCTTCTTATAGTCCACCAGTGTTTCAGCGGTATCGGCCTGTGGACCTCCGTTCTCCTCCTGCCCGGCAGTAACCGTCTGAATACTTACACTTGCTTTATTTGATCTTCTCCAGTTATCTTCAAAACGCCGGTCGCCCCACCGCCTGCGAAATTCAGTCCGTCCGAATGAGAGAGCCGTCTGATTATAAAAATACCATCTCCCTTCCTGGGCAATATTATCCTCGAATCTTCTCTCATTTTCATAATACTGGCCAATATTCGCCCTGTCGGAATATTCGGAGGTTCTTCCTTCACTTTCAGCTCTTGTTATTTCATCGATTATGCCTGCTATCAATGCATCCCTTTCATTTTCAGACATTGCAGCCACTTTTTGCAGACTGTCTTCATTTTGTATGATGTCCAGATGTTCGACAAGTGAATTAAGATTTTCTGATTTGATCTTTAGTGCTTTATAGTCGGGATAATTCTGGTCAAGGAAATATATGGTGCTGTCGTAATATCTTCCGGCCATCATATATTTAGGCACATTATAATAATATTCAGCAAGAGCAAGGTACGACTTGCCTTTCTGGTTCTGATTAGCAGAACTTGCTGCTGCTGATTTGATATAATACCCGAGCGCCTCATCCATTTTACCTTCTTTCTTCATCAGGTTCCCAAGAGCATAATAGATCTGGTCCTGGAATTCTTTATTATTTGAATCTTTCAGCATCTTCTCAAGCTCTTTCCTGATTTCGTCAGGATTTCCTGAATTGACATCAAAAACACCGGCAATATTTATCCTTGCATTGAATTCCACGTCATATGGAGGATTCATTTTAACAACTTCCCTGTATAATGAAATCGCCTTTTCAGAATCACCTGTTCTTTCGTATAACTGGGCAAGGAGATATGTAAGTCTGTATCTGGCTCTCTTCCCGGAAATCAAATTAAGCGACTTTGTAAGCGGATCGATAGCATCCTGGTAATTTTTTTGTTTTATATGCATATCGGCCATTGTCGTATAATAAACAGCCTTAAGAGCCCGTGGATAGTCGGCGATTAATTCGATCTCATTCAACAGCCTGTTGGCTTCTATATAAGTTCCCTTTTCACTGTTTATCCTTGCCAGCCAGATGGAAGACTCAGTGCGGATATCCGGATCATTGGCTTCGGCAATGCAATAACTGAAAACCGCTGCTGCGTCGTTGAATTCATGTTTATAGAAACGGGCCAGGCCAACCAGGAAATAGCTGTCGTCGACCCACTCGTTGAACTCCTTCTTTTCGAGAAGGGCTTTGTCGTTTTCTGAAAGGTCTTTTCCCGGATCAAATTCCGGCCTGGCTGTAATCGATTTCAGAGAGATGAGTTTTGATGCTTTCTGGATAGCTCTTTCCATATCGGATGAGCAGAGCGAAACAGTTGACGGATCGCTGCTTTCAAAAACCCTGAGCATTTCCGAATAATCATCGACGTATCCTTTGTTTATTTTTTCAATGCCGGCTTTAAAACTCTCATAGCCATTGAAATAGATATTGTATTTTGCAGTCAGGCCATGATAAAATCTGGATGTCCCCGTATTCTTCTCGACAGAACAATTTGTCAGGAAAAAAAGAAGTCCCAGTAATGCCAGAAATTTATATGATACTTTCCCTGAAAACAATAAATACTTTTTAATACTATAAACTGACTTAAACTGAGTATAGTATTTCAAAGGTAATCAAAATTGGAAGAGTCCTGAGTCTCAGGCTGAAATCACTTTTTTGATCTCGGGAACTTCCTGAATGATGGCTTGTTCGACACCGGCTTTCAGGGTTTGCATGCTGAATGGGCAACCATGGCATGCACCTGTAAGTTTGACTTTTACCGTGAGGTCGTCAGTTATTTCAATAAGGTCAATATCTCCGCCGTCATTCTGCAGATATGGTCTTACCCTGTTTAATGCCTTAATTACACGTTCTTTAATGCTTGATTGTTCTGCCATTTTTTTATTTTATTATTTATTCATTTCTACTTTTATCGTCGGTTGCAGTTCTTTATTCCTTTCATTGACTTTTACGATTACCTCTTCAGCCAGGTCCATAAATGCATTGCCGGTAACTGAATTATCCATTACAGGAGGATGGCCGTTATCGCTTCCTTCACAAATACCCTGAACGAGAGGGATCTGGCCAAGAAGGGGGACATTCATTTTAATGGAAAGTGACTTACAGCCGCCTTTCCCGAAAATATAATACTTATTGTCAGGAAGTTCAGCAGGAGTGAACCACGACATGTTTTCCACCAGCCCCAGCACAGGGACATTGATCTTTTCGCTTCTGAACATTGAAATTCCCTTTATGGCATCTGCAATAGCCACCTGTTGCGGTGTGCTGACAACAATAACCCCTGTTACAGGAACCTCCTGGACAAGAGTCAGATGAATGTCGCTGGTCCCGGGGGGAAGGTCGAACAGAAGATAATCAAGTTCACCCCAGTCGCCCTGCGTTATCAGCTGTTTCAGAAAGCTTGACGCCATAGGTCCCCTCCAGACAACAGCATCGCCAGGGTTGACGAAGAAGCCTGTCGAGAGCATTTTTACTCCATATTTTGTTAAGGGGATAATACGATCTGTCCCATTTTCGCTTGTGACCTCAGGATGGTAATCCAAGGCATCAAACATTCTTGGCACCGAAGGGCCGAAAACATCAGCATCGAGCAGGCCGACGGCAAATCCTTTCCTGGACAGGGCAATAGCAAGATTAACAGCTATTGTTGACT
This sequence comes from uncultured Bacteroidales bacterium, assembly GCA_963702415.1. Lineage (GTDB taxonomy): Bacteria > Bacteroidota > Bacteroidia > Bacteroidales > VadinHA17 > LD21. Next base: position 14,555 of record CAVPCP010000004.1, read on the forward strand.
TTCCAACCCCGCCTTTCCCTGACGAGACAGCAATAATATTCTTAACACCCGGTAAAACATCCCTTTCTCTCTCATGGTGTTTTGGTACATTAATCCTGGGCTGAACTATGATTTCCTTTATTACGGCTTCGGACCCAAGAACCTCTTTTAAAGTTCTGGCAACTGAACTTTTTATGGAAGAAATAAAAGGATCATTCGACTTCTCCGGCATCAGGGTAATGGTTATTCCATCTTTCCCGGTCACGATTTCAGTGATAAAGCCCAGACTGACAATATCCTGTCCTTTTTCGGGATGAATTACTTTCGTCAGTGCTTTAATTATCTGGTCTTTGGTGAACATCTTAATTTTATCTGGATTAATAAACGTATCGGTTTTTTAATTTATTCAAATCCGCTTTGCCTCATTTAACCGGCTCTGCAGGCTGACACCTCGCTGGAGGCTGTCTCAAAAGCCTCTTTTTTAAAGCCACCCCTAAATCCCCCAAGGGGGACTTATTGAAAACCAATGACATAAAAAGCCCCCCTTGGGGGGTTTGGGGGTAAAATCAGTCTTATGAGACAGCCTCCTTATAGCTCGGCTCTATTTTTATTTAAATTAAATATAAATAAGCTGCAATTTTAATAAAATTTTCCGGTAAAACAAAAATTCAGATAAGTTCTGAAGATGGATCCCAGAACTTCTCCCTGAATTCTGTCACTTTATCATCTTCAATAATGATTCCTTCATTCTCAAGAAGCTGCTGCATGGTTGTGGAATTTCCGAAATGATGTTTCCCGGAAAGAAGGCCATTCCTGTTGACTACCCTGTGAGCAGGGATAAATTCCGGTTTGTTATGCGACACATTTAACGCCCATCCGACCATTCTTGCAGATCTGCCAGAGCCAATAAACCTGGCTATAGCGCCATACGAGGTGACTCTTCCATATGGGATCAGCCTGGTAACCTCATATACTCTTTTAAAGAAATCATTCTCATTTTGGTTGTTCCCAAGCATGGCAAATTGATTTATCTTTTTCAAGTCTGAATGCAAGATAATTTATTGACATTCCCTTTTCGAGGAATTTCGCTTCGTAATGAGTCCGGATAGAAAGAATTTCTTTGGAAACAAGTTCCTCAGGGCCGGGTTCACCATGGTGAGGGCAGAGATTGCCTGACAGGTGGAGATCTTTATGGCACATTGAGTGCATGTCATTTGTTGAGAAAACTATTTCAAGGCCATTATCCTTGACCAGTTTCCTTGTATAATCGTACAGTTCTGTATTGTCGGTTTTAAGATGAATTATACCTTTCTCCTTCACGAAATTACGGTAAATGTTCAGGAACCAGGGACAGGTAAGCCGTTTATTTGAGTTTATATTGCCGGGGTGGGGATCAGGGAATGTGATCCATATTTCATCAACCTCATCAGTGGCAAAGAATGAATTGATAAATTCTATCCTCGTGCGCAGGAAAGCCACGTTTTTCAGCTGTTTCTCGCTGGCTGTCTTTGCCCCCCTCCACATACGGGCTCCTTTAATGTCGACTCCTATGAAATTAGTGGAGGGGAATAAAACTGAAAGACCGGTAGTATATTCTCCTTTTCCGCAGCCCAGTTCAAGAATTACAGGATTGTTGTTTTTAAAGACATCCCGGTTCCAGCTGCCTTTTATCCAATGGTTTTTTCCCCATATTTCGCCTGTTACCGGCTGGATGACATTACTGTAAGTACCCAGTTCTGCCCATCGTGCAATTTTGTTTTTGCCCACCCCGGAAATCCTATTTAAGGTTCTTTTCCACCCTCACTCCGAAATCATAAACTCCGGAGAGTTCACTGATGCGCATTCCATGCTGAATATTTATCTGATAGGTTCCTGATACAGGGAAGAATATGTTTGACCTGTAAGGCAGTTTCAGCTCATGAATTTCACCAAAGCCTTTTCCGTACCAGTTCCCTTTTTCATCGGCCAGATCATACTGAAGTGTATCGGTAATACTATTACCGTCAGGAGCCACAGTTGTTGCAAAAAGAAAAATGTTCCTGTAGGGGTATGATGAACCGGTCCGGATTAAAAAATTTATGCTGTTGCTGCTGACTGTATCCTTAACTTGTATCTCAAATGATTGTATGTCAGAAAGTTTCCAGACATTGCCCTTCATTGCGGCTGAGTCGGTAAAGACAACGTTTCCGGAACATGAAATCAGAAACAGAGCCATTAAAAGGATAAAAGCATATTTATCTGTTCCTTTTGTCATTAAATCTTCTGTTTTTTCTTTTTTGTGATTGGCGCTGATGATCTTTTTGTTCAGGAACATCAAACCTGGTAAGGCTGTTGTTCCCGAGAATATCGTGGGAAACAGCGTTAAGCTCAGCTGATTCATCTGCAATAATCAGCTTATCAGGTTTTTGTCCCTTTCTGTTTAACATCAGAATTTCTCTTACCCGGTCGACAGGTACCGGAGTGAGATTTATGGGTGCACCCGGATCAGTACTGTACCAGTAGATATTTTTGTGGACCTCCATTTTCTGAAAATGAGCAGTAGAGTCTGCAAGTTCCAGTGGAATCTCCCTGGATGGAAAAGAGCGCTGGGCATCTACATAGCAGTCAAATTCAAAATTCAGGCAGCACTTTAGTTTGCTGCATTGCCCTGCAAGTTTCTGCGGATTTAACGAAAGCTCCTGGTATTTTGCGTGAGTGGTTGTGACTGAAACGAAGTTGGAAATATGTGTTGCACAGCATAATTCACGTCCGCATGAACCTATTCCGCCTATTCGTCCGGCTTCCTGACGGGCCCCTATCTGGCGCATTTCAATTCTTACCCTGAATTCATCGGCAAGAACTTTAATAAGCTGCCTGAAATCAACTCTCTCGTCAGCTATATAATAGAAGATAGCCTTGGTTTTGTCTCCCTGATATTCAACATCGCCGATCTTCATGTTGAGCTTGAGTTCCTCGGCTATCTGCCTTGATCTTAGCATCGTGGGTGTCTCAAGCTTTTTTGCCTCTTCCCATTTTATTGTATCAACCGCTTTGGCCTTCCGGTAGACTTTTTTAAGATCATCCGAAGAGGGATGTATCTTAAGCCTCTTCAGCCTTTCGTTTAATATCGGTCCAACCATGGAGACCCTTCCAATATCATGGCCCGGAGATGCTTCAACAGCTACAATGTCGCCTGTTTCCAGTCTCAGGCTGTTGACATTCCGGAAAAATCCTTTTCTGGTATTTTTAAACCTGATCTCGACAATATCTGTTTCTTCAGGAATAAATTCAATGTCTTTTAACCAGTTGAAGGAATCAAGTTTGTTTAAGCCGGGTTTATATTTTATATCATGTAACTGGAGCTCTTCACCATGCAGCCCCGGTAATTCTTCATTTTCTGTCATAAGGAACTTTTAAGCAGAATTAATCCCGCAAAAGTAGTGAATAATTGAATCACTTTCAATAACCCTGTTACTTGTCAGTGGACGATAAGGCGGGTAATCTTAAGCCCCAGATCCAGGAAAATTATTTTGGCATTGCCGTTTGCTTCGATATGAGCGAACGATTTATTAAGCTCTTCTGTGATCGGATAAATATTTTTCTGGTTGATAAATGGATGGAACTTTGAGGAAAACTCAGCCTCTTCTCCTGTCATGAATACAAGACTGTTTTTCAGCTGATCAAGGGTGAGCATCAGATTTTCCCTTATTAATCGCATGGAGAAGGAAAGAAATCTTTTCTGGGGTTCCCTTCCTATTGAAGCCATCTCCTCTGACCAGCCGATTACCGATACAACATCACGCTTCCAGGCAAATCGCATCAAATTTTTGAAACGTTCAAGGTTTAGAAGAGAAGAATCTTCATTTTCGCATAGTTCAATTGCCCTGTTTATATTCCCGTTGGAAACCCTTGAGATGTCATCTGCTTTTGCCTTGTGGATCCGGAATCTCTCTGTCAGATATGCGGAAATGTCCCCTGTAGTGAAGGAAGGGATCTTAACCATCTGGCATCTCGAGAGTATGGTTGGCACAACTTTGTCAGGTTCATCTGAAACCAGGAGAAAAAGAGTTTTTTCAGGGGGTTCTTCAATCAGCTTTAAAAGCTTATTTGCTGTTGAAAGATGCATCTTTTCAGGAAGCCAGATAATCATTATCTTGAAATCCGATTCAAAAGCCTTAAGGCCCAGTTTTTTAATTATTTCAGATGCCTCTGAAGCAAAAATCAGTCCCTGGGCATTTCCCACTTCGATGGAGTCGAGCCACTTATTCAGTCCGAAGTATGGAGCCTGCTTTACAAAATCACGCCACTGTTCAATATAATTGTCACTTACCGGCTCATTTATTTTTTTATCCTTAATTACAGGAAAAACAAAATGAAGGTCGGGATGGATCATCTTTTCATATTTGACACACGACTTGCATATTCCGCAAGAGTCGTGCTGCGACCTGTTTTCACAGCTCACGTACTGGCCATAAGCCAGGGCCAGCGCCAGACTGCCACAACCCTCAGGGCCGGCAAAAATCTGGGCATGGCTCACCCGTTCCAACCTCACTGAACCAATAAGCTTATTAATGATTTCCTTTTGCCCCGGGATATCGGAAAACTTCATCGGACAAAACAGTTTTCAGTTTTTTATAATGCTGCAAGAGCGGCATCATAATCAGCCTCAGTAGCAATTTCAGGAACAAGCTGAGTGTAAACTACTTTACCGGTTTCGTCAATTACAACTAAACTTCGCGCATAGAGACCTTCAAACGGACCATCAATCAGTTCAATCCCGTATGACTTTCCAAAATCTTTATCGCGGAATCCCGAAAGGGTAATGACATTGGTTATCCCTTCAGTTGTACAAAAACGGGTATGGGCAAAAGGCAGATCCTTTGTAATTGCCAGTACCAATACGTTCGTTTTTCCTGCTGCCACCTGGTTGAATTTACGCACGGAAGTGGCACAAATCGAGGTATCAAAACTTGGAGAAATACTTAATACAATTTTTTTCCCTTTCAGCTCTGACAGAGTCATTGTTCCCAGGTCTGATTTAACTAGCGCAAATTCAGGGGCTAATGTCCCTTTTGCAGGAAGGTTCCCACAGGTATTGACAGGGGTTCCTTTAAATGTAATCTTTGCCATAATTTTTTGTTCAAATTTAGTTAATCTTTTTAGAAGAGGAAACATTTAAAGTTTATAGTTATTTCCAAAAATAGTGTAGGTTTGTACAAGAAAAAACTTGTATTAATTATAAAATATACGATCTATGAAAATGATTCAGGATTTCAATTTTAAAGGAATTAAAACCATTGTAAGAGTTGATTTCAATGTGCCTCTTGACAAGAAAACATTTGTTGTTACAGATGATACCCGTATCAGGGGAGCACTGCTTACCATTAAAAAGATATTGAGCGACGGAGGTTCGGTAATACTGATGTCTCATCTTGGACGTCCCGAAGGAAGGATGGAGAAATATTCCCTTAAGCCTGTCCTGCCTGTTCTTGAAAAACATCTGGGAATGAAGGTCCTGTTCGCTGATGACTGCCTTGGGGAATCGGCTGTTAAAATGTCGGCAGCGCTTAAGCCGGGTGAAGTCCTGCTTCTTGAGAATGTAAGGTTCTATCCGGAGGAGGAAGGTAAGCCGATACTGCCCGAAACCGCTACGGATGAAGAAAAGAAAGCAGCCAAGACTGAACTTAAGGCAAGACAGAAGGAGTTTGCCAAAAAGCTGGCAACCTATGCCGATGTCTATGTTAATGATGCATTTGGGACAGCTCACAGGGCACACGGTACCACTGCAGTAATTGCCGATTACTTCCCGAAAGACAAAATCATGTTCGGATTCCTGATTAACAGCGAACTGGCAGCCATGGACAAGGTCCTGCATAATGCACAGCGTCCGTTCACTGCAATAATGGGTGGCGCAAAGGTATCAGACAAGATATTGCTTATCGAAAACCTGCTCAACAGGGTTGACAACCTGATAATAGGAGGAGGAATGACCTATACATTCGTAAAGGCACAGGGAGGAAAGATTGGCAAATCACTCTGTGAAGAGGACAAGCTTGATCTTGCTCTAAAAATCATTGAAAAGGCAAAGGAGAAAAATGTGAACCTTTATTTGCCTGTCGACAGCCTTAACGGCGACAAGTTTGATAATGAGGCAGCAACCAGAATTACGGCAATTGATGCTGTGGATGACGGATGGATGGGTCTTGATATAGCTGAAAAATCAATAAAGGAATTTTCGGAAGTTATCGGAAGATCAAAGACCATTTTGTGGAACGGTCCGATGGGAGTGTTTGAGATGGAAAAATTCTCGAAAGGAACCACGGAGATAGCCAGGGCTATTGCAGCGGCAACCGCAAAAGGAGCATTCAGCCTTATAGGAGGTGGTGATTCAGTTGCCGCCATCAATAAGAATAATCTTGCCGATAAAGTGAGTTATGTCTCCACCGGCGGTGGTGCCATGCTCGAATATATGGAAGGTAAAAAGCTACCCGGAATCACAGCGGTCAGGGGAGAATAGATGAAATTCTGAAATAAAATTGTTAAAGGGGGGGGTATGTTTCAAAAGTCCATATTTTCTTTAGCTCCTAAATCCCCTGCCTTGCTCCGCCGAAGCGGCTACGCGAAGGCGCAGAAGGGGACTTATTGATACACAGATACATAATAAACCCCCTTTAGGGGGAAGGGGGCGGAAATCGCATGGAATCAGACTTTAAAGACAACCTCCTTTTCACTTCCCAAAATTCAATTATCTTTGTAACCGATTATGAGGAAGAACTTGTTATTTATTCTGCTGCTTTCACTATTACTGCAGGTCTCCTGCAGTAAGGACGATACTCCGGAAACTTCAGGGACCGCTACTATTAATAACACCAGGACCCTTGGCACGACATATTATGTTTACGGATTTCTGTTTTCAGAAGCTAAAAAAGTCTCAACCCTCGATACCCCGCCGCCCGATATAACAATCGACAGCGATGGTACCAATTTGTTGCTGATGGCAAATAATCTGAACAACTCATTCTATAAAGCTGGTGAGTATAACGATGCATCTTCAGCAGAAGCAGCATATGATAATCTTAAGTCAGCAACTGTTCTGCCAACGGAGTGGGAAGGACTGGCTTCTCCTTTAAAAGCTCACCAGATATGGATATACAGATCAGGAACAAACAATTATTCAAAGTTCCGGATTATTTCGACAATTTCCGAAGTACGGTCGGGAGTAGACTATGGCGAATGTACATTTGAATGGGAATACCAGCCCGATGGTACATTAACTTTCCCCGGTAAATGACAGGTGATCTGACCGGTCTGATATTTGACCTGAAAGACAATGCTTCTTTTACTGAAACAGCCCTCAAGATATTCAGGTATCAGGCGGAACATAATCCCGTCTACAAAGCTTTCATTTCAAGCCTTGGAAGACGAGCAAACAAGATAAAAAGCTTCAATGATATTCCCTTCCTGCCTGTCGGTTTTTTTAAAAGCCAGACTGTCATAGCTGAAAACCTGCCTGTTGAAATGATCTTTGAAAGCAGCCGGACAACAGGAACTGAACCAAGCCGGCATTTTGTACATGATCTGAAAATTTATGAGAAAAGCTTTCTGAAATCGTTCACCCATTTTTACGGAGAGCCATCGGAATATTTTATAGCAGCCATCCTTCCTTCATATACTGAACATCAGGGCTCATCGCTGGTTTACATGATGAAGTATCTGATAAAAAAAAGCCTGAACAGCGACAGTGGATTTTATGCTGACAACTTTGGTGATCTGATCAGAAATATCAATAAGGCAAAATCTGCCGGGCAAAAGACGTTTATTATAGGTGTCAGTTTTGCTCTGCTTGACCTTGCTGAAGCATGCTCGTCTGACCTCTCAGGGACCATAGTTATGGAAACCGGCGGTATGAAGGGACGAAGGAAGGAGATTACAAGAGAGGAGCTGCATAATATTCTGATGCAAAAACTGAATCTGCAAACTGTACATTCTGAATACGGAATGACTGAACTCATGAGCCAGGCATATTCAAAAGGGAGCGGTATTTTTAACTCTCCTCCCTGGATGAGAATAATGATAAGAGATCCTCATGACCCGCTATCGGTCATTAATGAATATGATAAAGCCGGAGGTATAAATATTATTGATCTGGCAAATATCTATTCCTGTTCATTTATTTCCACAAGCGATTTCGGGAAGCTGCATGAAAATGGCGGATTCGAGGTTTCGGGCCGGTTCGATAACAGTGATATCCGCGGCTGCAACCTTATGGCAGACTAGTAATTTTTACAGGTAAACAATCCTTTTATTCCTGGCACTGGTATAAACAGCGAGTACAAGTTCAACTGCACTGCGTGCCTCAAGGGCATCTATTGCGGGCGGATTGCCGTTCTCAATCGATTTGATGATATCAAGAAGCTGACGTAAATGTCCTATATCGCTTATTGCTTTCGGATCGGATACTCCACCGCCGGAATTGTTATTCTCTGAAAACTTCTCCCTGAGTTTCTGATCGGATTCCCTTTCTTCATCAAAATTCCAGGCCAGGATCTTCTCTTCCTCAATAATTACCGATCCCTTTGTTCCAAGAATTTCAAGCCGGCGGAAGAATCCGGGATTGACAGTTGTTGAAGCTTCTATCACACCCAATGCTCCGTTTGCGAATTTCAGTGTGGCTGCGGCAACATCCTCAACCTCAAGATTCTCATGACCCACAAGTCCTGTAAAGGCACATACGGCTTCTACTTTTCCCATACACCATCTCAGAAGGTCCACGGAATGTATCCCCTGGTTCATTAAGGCTCCCCCGCCGCTGGAAAGCAGGTTCGCCCTCCATTTTACATCTGTATAGTATTCGGGATTCCGGAACCATTTTACGTATACATCGCCCATTACAAGCTTTCCAAAACGGCCTTCATCAACTGCCTTTTTAAGTTCGGAGAAAACACGGCTGAACCTCATTGGAAATATTCCTGATACAACTACATTATGCTGGATGCCGGCATTGATGATCTTGTCGCAACGCTCAAGGGTTATTTCGAGAGGTTTTTCAATTACGCAGTTTTTTCCTGCATTTATTGCGGTAAGAGCAGGTTCGAGATGCAGTCCGGAGGGTGTGCAGATGCATACTATATTGATATTGTTGTCATTGCAAAGCTCCTCGGCAGTGGTGAATGGCCTGCAATTATATTTGGCGCTGAAGCTGGCAGTTTTTTCAGGATTATGATCAAAGACCCCTATAAGTTCTGCATCCATTATGGTATCTATAGCCCTTGCGTGGACTTCCGCAATTGCTCCTGCACCGATTATTCCAAACCCATGTTTCATGTTTTATCTTAAAGTCGGGTAGAAAGCATTTTCAATATGATCAATATCAGGAGTCTCTCCTTTTACAATTACGGTAATTACATCGAACCGGCTCTCCTTGCTCAGGTTATATCTCTGAATATACCCGTCGGCAGCAAAGATGATTGACCTCTGTTTTTCCCTGGTGATTGCATTTGCGGGGTGCTCCAGGTAATCGTCAGTTCGCGTTTTAACTTCGACAAAAACGACAAAATCATTGTTTTCGGCAACAATATCCAGCTCTTTTTTCCCTGATCTCCAATTCCTGTGCCTGATCTTATAACCTGCTTTCTGAAGATATTCGATAGCAAGTGTTTCCCCTTTCTGTCCAAGAGATTGTGATTCGCTCATATTTGGATAATTTAGAGAGAAAACGCGATTATATCTCTATTAGTTTGTTTTTGATGGCGAAAAGAATCAGACTGGCAGTATTTTTTGAATTTGTCTTGCCGAGAAGGTTAGCCCTGTGCTTGTCGACAGTCCTTTTGCTTATGAATAAAGTCTCTGCAATCTCCTGATTTGAAAACCCTTCGCATATTTTAAGAAGGATCTCCTTCTCTCTTTTTGACAGGTTGGCCGATTTGCCTTCACTTTCGCGATGTTTAATTTTCTGAATGACATGATATAATAATTCCTGGGAGAAATAATTTCCACCCTTGCTTACTGTAATGATCGCCTCCTTGACTTCAGAGATGTCCGAGTCCTTCAGAACAAAACCCTTGGCTCCGGCATCAACCATTTTATAATAGTATTCCTCCTCACCATACATTGAAAGTGCTATAATTTTTATGTCGGGTTTCAGCCTAAGGCCTTTTCTTGTGGCTTCAATACCATCCAGTTCGGGCATATTAATGTCCATCAGTGCAATTTCCGCATCGGTGTTCCTGAGAATATTAAGGAATTCTTCTCCGTTGGATGCTTCTCCTGTAACCTCAAAATCGGGAAATGCATTAAGCAATATTTTCAGGCCGTTGCGAAAAAGCTGATGATCATCTGCAATAATTATTCTGATTTTTTCCATGTAGAGGTTTATTCTATGATTTTGATAAGGGCGCTTGTTCCTTTTCCCGGTGTGCTTTCAAGGATGAATACTCCGTCAACTGACCTGACTCTTGTTTCAATATTTGACAGCCCCATTCCTATTGAATCCTCGCTTCCAAGTGATGATGTGTCGAAACCACGGCCATTGTCATAAAACTGCAAGGTAATGAATTTTTCATGTTTGTTTAATTCAATCTCGATTCTTGAGGCACCCGAGTGCCTGATAGAGTTATTTATAAGCTCGCATGCAGCCCTGTAAATTACCACCTCCTTTTCGCTTTCAAGTCTCTGGCCCTCCATATTCGACTTGAAATCAATTTCAATTGCTTTTGTCTGATTTATCTTTGCAATGAATGCTGATAATGCGCTTGAAAGTCCGAAATTTGACAAAACATGCGGGCTGAGATTGTTGGAAATGTCTTTTAAAGTATTGATGGCCTCATTCACCAGGTGATTGGTATTATTAAGTATTTCTGTTCCGGATGGGTCTTTTATGCGTTCCCCCAGGGCGGAAAGCGACATCTTGACGGTCGACATTAATGGTCCGAGCCCGTCATGAAGATCTTTGGCAAATCTTTTCCTTTCATTTTCTTCAGTGTTAATAATAGCATTTATTACTCTTTTTTCAGATTTTATCCGGTCGCTGTCAGAACGCTTGAGAGAATAAAACAATTCCCGGATCAGGATTACGCCAACTATTATCATGAATGAGATGAAAACATCAAGCCAGTCATCTATTATCTGCCAGGTATAAGAAGGAGCTCCCCGGAAATATTCAAAAAACTGGATTATTTTGCGGACTGCCATAAATGCAAACGATAATGATAAAAGTATCCATGAAATCCGGTATTTCGTAAGCTTCATGAACCTCAATGCTATTGATGCAGCAAGTATTTGCAGTACAATTGTAATAATCAGGGCAATTAACCTAACCATAGCTTCCGGGGAATTTATACAAAAATAGGAGTAATTTAATTAATGGCATAACGACATAACTGCATAACAACATAACAGCATAACAGCATAACTGCATAACAGCATAACAGCATAACGGCTTTAAAACATAATACATCGCCTTTTATACATAATACATTCTTCCGCCTTTTTACTACTTTTGTCATTCTTAAATATAATTTATGAGACTCCTGTATAATCTTTTCATTCTGATATATGTTCTGGCAGCCAGACTTTTATCGCCTTTCAATTCGAAAGCGAAGTTATGGACCATGGGCAGAAAAGGATGGGAGGCTTCATTACTTAAAAATATTTCACCGGGCAATACAAATATCTGGATTCATTGTGCTTCACTCGGCGAATTTGAGCAGGGCAGGCCGCTGATTGAAGCAATTAAGAAAGGCTTTCCGGAATATAAAATTGTGCTTACGTTTTTTTCCCCTTCGGGATATGAGGTCAGGAAGAATTACAGCATTGCCGATCATATCTGCTACCTTCCTGCCGATACACCCGGGAATGCCGAAAGGTTTATTTCACTCGTAAATCCTGCAGCGGTGATCTTTGTTAAATATGAATTCTGGGATAATTATACCTCAGTAATAAAAAGGAACAGGATTCCGCTTTACCTGATCTCCGGTATATTCAGGATCAATCATCATTTTTTCAGATGGTATGGAGGATTTTTCAGAAAAATACTTTTCAGGTTCAGCCATATTTTCGTTCAGGATAACCAGTCGATGGATTTGCTGACGAAGATCGGAATCAAAAATGTTTCCGTGGCCGGAGATACCCGTTTTGACAGGGTTGTTGAGATAGCTGATTCAGCAAAGAGCATACCTCAGATAGAACGTTTCAAAGGAGAAGAAGAACTGTTCCTGGCAGGAAGCAGCTGGCGGCCGGATGAAGAGATAATTGCCCGTTATATTAATATGTATCCGGAAAGGATGAAATGGGTTTTTGCCCCACACGAAATTGAAAGGCCAAATATTGAAAGGCTCGAAAGGCTATTCACCTGTGAGGTGGCAAGGTTTTCCGGTTTTTCGGAAAAATCAGTAGAAGCGCGGGTCCTGATAATAGATAATATAGGGATGCTCTCATCCGCATACAGGTATGCCTCGATAGCGGAAATCGGAGGCGGCTTCGGGAAAGGCATTCATAATGTTCTGGAGGCTTCATGCTGGGGTATTCCCGTACTTTTCGGGCCGAACCATAAAAAATTCAGGGAAGCAATGGATTTATTAAGTCTTAATGGAGCAAAAAGCTTTGCCAGCTTTGAAGAATTTTCGGAGATAATTGATAAATGGCTGACTGACAAAAATGAATACACCAAATCAGCAGAAAAGGCTTCACTTTATGTTAAGGATAACGCAGGAGCAACAGCTAAAATACTGAGCAAATTAGCATTAAAAGATATTAACAATCCTTTCTCATAAGTTGTTGACAACTATTGCAGACGCGGTTAAAAGGCTTCATTTAAAGAGAAGTAAATTGCTGCTCCTTTATTAATAATTTGTTATTTATCGATGGTTCAGAGTATCATTCTATTACAATAATAATTAAACAAATATTACTTAATCCTTAATCCTAAATTTATGATAAAACAAGTGAAAAATGTCTTTATGATGTTGGTTTTCCTGTCGGTTTCAGTTATGATCTACGGACAGGGGGCAACAACCTCAGGGATAAGCGGCAGGGTGGTCGACAGTGACGGGCAGCCATTGCCGGGAGCGGCAATTGTCGCAGTACATGTTCCCTCAGGTACTCAGTATGCTATAACGACTGATGCACAAGGCAACTACCGTATTCAGAACATGCGCGTTGGGGGTCCCTACACCATTAAAATAACGTTTATCGGCTATTTGTCGAGCAGTTACACTGATGTTGTCCTGAAACTCGGGGAAATCTATGTTCAGAATGCTGAACTTGGAGAATCCACTACCACCCTGCAGGAGGTTGTTGTCTCCTCAGGAACCAGAAACTCAATTCTGAGTTCAGAACGGACAGGCAGTATGACTAACGTTAACAGCCGTGATCTTGCCACACTCCCTTCTATAAACCGTAGTATTACTGACTTTTCAAAGCTAACCCCGCAGGCGCAGGGTAACTCGATAGCCGGTCGTGACGGACGTTTCAATACTATAACAGTCGATGGCGCTGCGTTCAACAATAATTTCGGACTGAGCAGCAACGCTCTTCCCGGAGGGAATGCCCAGCCAATATCACTCGATGCTCTTGAAGAGATCTCCGTAAATATAGCACCCTATGATGTTCGCATGTCCCAGTTCACTGGTGCCAGTATAAATGCAGTAACACGCAGCGGGGATAATACATTCAAAGGCTCTGTTTATACATATCAGCGCCCTGAATCATTTACAGGAAATTCGGTTGAAGGGAATGAAGTTGCCGGTGCAAACACCAGGAGCCTTCAAAACTATGGATTCCGCCTGGGTGGCCCAATACTCAAGAATAAACTGTTCTTCTTTGTAAGCGGCGAAATTGAAAACGAAACTGTCCCGGGTGTAACCTGGAAGCCAAGCACTGATGGCATTTCCAATGCCGATCAGAAAATATCACGCACCCTTGAGTCAGATATGGTACTGGTGAAGAATTTTCTTCAGTCAACATATAATTATGATGCAGGCAAATACAAGGATTTTGATCCTTTCCAGAATAAGAATACGAAAATCCTTGCACGCATTGACTGGAACATAAATACAAATCACAAGCTAACACTCCGTTACAATGATGTTGTCGGAACATCCGATCAGGAGACAAATGCAACCAGCGGACCGCCAAACAACCTCCGCAACTCGGGAAGGATAAGCAGCCAGTCGCTGGCATTTTCAAATGCATTTTACGGATTTAAAAACACAGTCCGCTCCTTTACCGGTGAACTTAACAGCAATTTCGGAACCCGATTCTCAAATAAGTTCCTGGCCAGTTATACTTACATTGAAGATGCAAGGACAAGTAATTCCGAATTGTTCCCCTTTGTCGACATATGGAAGGATGGAGACCAGTACATGTCGTTCGGCTATGAGCTGTTCAGCTTCAACAATAAAGTGACAAACAAAACCTTAAGCTTCACTGACAACCTTACAGTTAACCTCGACAACCATACAGTGACCGGCGGAATAGCCTTCGATCATCTTTATTTCTACAATTCATATATCCGTGAAGGGACATCTTATTACAGATACGCCTCCGTTGATGACTTTATTAATGGTGCTGATCCTTCAGGATTTGGTGTAACTTACGGCTATAACGGGAATGATGCTCCCGGAGCTGAGCTGAATTTTGGATTGGCTGCTGCTTATGTACAGGATGAATGGCAGATGGGCCCGAAGTTAAAGGTAACCTATGGTGTTCGTCTGGAACTGCCGATATACCTTGATGATCTTGAGGACAACCCCGCTATTTCGGCACTTACGTTTGCTGACGGCAAGAAGATGGATGTAGGTTCATGGCCCAGCAGTCAGCTACTGGTTTCCCCGCGTGTAGGGTTTAATTATGATATTCTTGGCGATCGTTCCCTCCAGGTCCGCGGAGGAACAGGCCTCTTTACTGGAATGCTTCCTTTTGTATGGTTCACAAACCAGCCAACGAACTCAGGGCTGATCCAGGTTCCCGAGATCGGATGGGGCCCGGGTAATGTAAACCTAGTCGATCTTGATTTTCAGCCTGATTACAAAGCATTTATTGCCAGCAGACCTGATATCTTCCCGCAAAGCCCAAGCACTCTGCCCAGCGGTGCTGCACTTGTCCAGGTTTCAAAAGAGTTCAAATTACCTCAGATATGGCGTTCCAATATAGGTATTGATGTTGAACTTCCATGGAATATGATATTTACAGGTGAAGCAATCTTTTCTAAAGACATAAACGCTATTAAGCAGGTAAATATTAATGAATCAGATCCTGCCGGTGTAATGATGGGTCCGGATAACCGTCAGTACTGGACCACCAACAAAGTTGTCAGTACAGTCGGAAGTGCAATGGAGCTTGCAAATACCGACGAGGGCTACCAGATGTCATTGACTGCACAGTTGACAAGGAACTTCAGAAACGGCTTTGCTGGCATGGTTGCCTATACCTATACTCAGGCTAAGGATATTACAGCGAATCCGGGTTCGGCAGCTTATTCTGCTTTTTCATCAAACACTTCTGTGACCAGCCTGAATAATCCGGGTCTCAGCTACTCTAATTTTGCCACCCCTCATAAACTAATAGGTAACATTTCATACAAAATAGAGTACGCACAGCATCTGGCAACAACATTTTCGCTCGTTTACCAGGGATATCAGACAGGACGCTGGTCTTATACTTATTCCAACGACCTCAACGGCGATGGTATTTCATCGGATCTGATGTATATTCCTGCAACTGCCAGCGAACTGGATTTTACAGCCTACAGGGGTATGACTGCTGATGATCAGCGTAATGCTTTCTGGAATTATGTCAATAGTAATGAATACCTCAATAGCCGCAAAGGCCAGTATGCAGAACGTTACGGTGAAATAAGGCCATGGCTTCACAGATTTGATGCTAAACTTCTTCAGGATCTTTTCACTAACTTCGGAACCGATCGCAGGTACACACTGCAGTTCAGCATTGACTTCCTTAATATAGGTAACCTTATAAACGACTCGTGGGGGACATATTACTATAATCCGCTTGCAAGCTATGAAAATGTACGTCCTTTAAGAGTAAATAACAGAGGTACGGCAACTGCTGCTCCGGTGTATACCCTGAATGCAAATTCACTTGACGATTTTGCCAGTAAGACAACAATCAGCAAAGATATCAGCACATCAAGTACCTGGGGTTGTCTTCTCGGAATCAGACTTCTATTTTAAAGAGTAATATACTATTGACCCAAATTAAAGGGGCTTTCAACAAGATAGCCTCTTTTTTTGTTTATATAGAATCTGACATTAGAGAGAACCAACCAGTTTTTTTCAACTTTCAGATAATAAGGTGTTTCGCATCCGATCAGCAAAAGGATGGTATCTAAAAATCACTTAAATT
>CAVPCP010000005.1:0-18420 GCA_963702415.1 uncultured Bacteroidales bacterium
TTACTTTGTATTCCCCAAGTTGTCTCTCCTTAATCCCTTCTGTAGCAGAACGGGCAGCCGAAGTCGTTGTGATGTATGGAACTTTATATTTGATCGCATTCTTTCTGATATATGAATCATCGTATTCGCTGAGACGGCCGGCCGGGGTGTTTACCACAAGGTCTATCTCCTTGTTCTTGATGGCATCAACAATATTGGGCCTTCCCTGATGAACCTTCAGGATAAGTTCAGCCTCAATGCCGTTCTCTGCAAGAAACTGTCTTGTTCCTCCGGTCGATAATATTCTGAATCCCATGTCCCTGAAATTCCTGGCTGAATCGATAATCCGGTCCTTATCACGGTCCGCAATTGTTATCAGAACAGTTCCTTTTATCGGCAGGGGAGACTGCGTTGCCTCCTGTGATTTAAAGAATGCCATCCCGTAGGAATCAGCCATTCCCAACACTTCACCCGTTGACCGCATTTCAGGGCCCAGAAGCGGATCGATGGAGAGGAACATATTGAACGGAAATACGGCTTCTTTAACCCCGAAGTGTTTAATTGTCCTTTTTTTCAGGTTAAAATCAGAAAGCTTTTGCCCCAGAAGTATCTGGGTTGCTATCCGTGCCATTGAGATATTGCAGACCTTCGATACAAGAGGAACAGTCCTCGAGGCTCTTGGATTGGCTTCAAGAATATATACGGTATCCTCATAAATTGCATACTGGATATTCATAAGTCCGACGACCTTTAGTTCCATTGCAATCTTACGGGTATAATCATAAATAGTTTTTTTGTGATCTTTCGCTATCACCACAGAGGGGATCACGCAGGCTGAATCGCCTGAATGGATACCTGCATATTCGATATGCTGCATCACGGCCGGGACAAATGCATCGACTCCATCCGATATTGCATCAGCCTCTGTTTCAATAGCATCCTCAAGAAATTTATCGAGCAGAAGAGGTCTGTCGGGTGAAACTCCGACAGCTTTCGTTACATATTCTTCAAGCATCTCCTCATCGAGAATTATCTTCATTGCCCTGCCTCCCAGAACGTAGGAGGGCCTTATCATAAGGGGATACCCGATCCTTTCCGTTATCTTAAGAGCCTCATCCAAATTACTGGCCATTCCGGATTCAGGCTGAGGTATCCCAAGCTTATTTATAACCTGCCTGAAACGATCACGATCCTCTGCAAGATCGATCACTTCAGGAGTAGTGCCGAGAATTTTAACTCCGGCTTCAGCAAGCTCCTTTGCCAGGTTCAGAGGAGTCTGCCCTCCAAACTGAACGATGACTCCTTCAGGCTTCTCCTTCTCATAAATACTCAGGACATCTTCTGCGGTAAGGGGCTCAAAATAGAGCTTATCGGATGTATCATAATCGGTTGAAACAGTTTCAGGATTACAGTTAACCATTATCGATTCATAACCTGCATCACGGATGGCAAATGCCGCGTGGACGCAGCAATAATCAAACTCGATGCCCTGACCTATCCTGTTCGGACCGCCTCCCAGGACCATTATCTTTTTACTGTTGCTAACCTCAACCTTATCGGGGGCATTGTATGTTGAAAAATAATAGGCAGCATTCATAACCCCGCTCACCGGAACCGGTTCCCATGCTTCAGAAAGACCGAGTGAAATGCGTTTTGCCCTGATAACTTTTTCGTTTATTCCAAGTAACTTTGAGAGATATCTGTCGGCAAAACCATCTTTCTTTGCCAGTATCAGCAGATCATTGGGCAGCATCATTCCCCTGTAACCAAGGATTTTTTCCTCAAGTTCAACCAGCTCCTTCATCTGCTGTATGAACCATGTTTTGATAAAGGTTTTCCTGTGGAGCTCTTCAATATCAGCGCCCTTACGCAAAGCTTCATACATTATGAACTGCCTTTCGCTTGAGGGATGATTCAGCATATTCATTAATTCTTCCAGCGACTTTTTATTAAAATCCTTAGCGAACCCCAGTCCGTACCGTCCGATCTCAAGCGATCTGATTGCCTTCTGTAAAGCCTCCTTGTAGGTTTTCCCAATACTCATCACCTCACCTACAGCCAGCATCTGTGTCCCCAGTTTGTCCTCAAGCCCGTCAAATTTCTCAAAAGCCCAGCGTGCAAATTTTACAACCACATAATCACCTGATGGAGTGTATTTATCGAGTGTGCCTTCCCGCCAGTATGGTATTTCATCGAGTGTCAGTCCTCCGGCGAGCAGTGATGATACGAACGCTATCGGGAATCCGGTTGCTTTTGAAGCAAGTGCCGATGATCGCGAAGTACGCGGATTTATTTCAATTACGACCACTCTTCCGGTAACAGGATCATGGGCAAATTGAACATTTGTGCCGCCTATGACCTCAATTGCTTCAACAATATCATAAGAATATTTCTGCAATCTTTTTTGAAGTTCAGGACTGATCGTGAGCATTGGGGCAGTGCAGAATGAATCGCCGGTATGAACACCCATTGCATCCACATTCTCGATAAAGCAGACTGTTATCATCTGGTTTTTTGAATCTCTCACAACCTCCAGCTCAAGCTCTTCCCATCCTAAAACCGACTCTTCAATAAGTATCTGGTTTACAATGCTTGCAGAAAGACCCCTGCTTGCAATTGTCCGGAGTTCCTCAACATTGTAAACAAGGCCCCCTCCGGTGCCACCCATTGTGTAGGCAGGCCTTATGACTACCGGGTATCCGAGTTCAGCCGCAACCTTTTCAGCATCTTCAACCGTATTGACTGCCTTGCTATCTGGCATATCAATACCCAGACGGGTCATTGTTTCCTTGAAGGCTGTCCTGTCCTCACCTCTTTCTATTGCATCAATGTTGACACCTATAACTTCAACATTGTATTCTTTGAGGATTCCTTTTTTTGCCAGAAGGGAAGAGAGGTTCAATCCAGTTTGTCCGCCCAGGTTCGGAAGCAGGGCATCGGGCCTCTCTTTCTTGATAATCTCGGTAAGGGCATATTCATTAAGGGGCTCAATATATGTGGCATCGGCAATCCCCGGATCGGTCATTATCGTTGCAGGGTTCGAATTTACAAGAACTATTTTATAACCTAACGACCGCAGTGCCTTGCAGGCTTGTGTACCTGAATAATCAAATTCACAGGCCTGTCCTATAATAATAGGACCTGAACCAATTATAAGAACCTTCCTGATATCTTCTCTCCTGGGCATGATGTTACAAATTTTGAGAGGCAATTTAATAAATCAATCTGATTAAATCATTAATACTTTGTTTAACCATGAGATACCTTCATTAATACCAGTGATTAAAAAAAAGCTTTAATCTTAAAAAGCGACAACAGAAAACTATAGTAAATTATATCGGTAATAATCAGTATTTTGAAAAATAATGTTCGAAAAATAGCATTATTTACCGAACATTTTATAATTTCTGATTGTTTATCCTTCATAAATTAAAAAATAAAAATGCTATGAAAAAATTTGAATCTATTTTCAATCTGAGAAATGCGGTTCTTGGCCTGGTATTATCTATTTCTGTTTTGGCAGTAAGCTGCGACAAGATGGAGAATGAACAGGAAATGAGCAATCCTCAGGAAGGTCTTGCAGATATTGCTGCAACGCTTGATAACTTCTCTGCCAATCCAGAACTATTAATGGAGCAGGCTGCTGAACCAGAAGGCATCGCCAAAAAATCCGGTGGCTATAATAGACCCCCTACGTTTTTTAATCTGACTGCAGCTCTGATTAAGACAAATCTTCTTTCGACTGTTGCCAAAAACCAGCTGACAGTATTTGCACCTACCGACGAGGCTTTTGGAAATCTTTTTAAAGCCTTAGGTGTCAGAGGCATTCGGGATCTTACTGCTGAACAGCTGAAACCCATACTTCTCTATCATGTAGTTAATGGCAAGGTTTTCTCAAACCAGCTGAAGAACGGGTTCGTTCATACGCTCAACGGCTCAGCTGTAGAGGTAAAGCTCAATGGAGGTGTAATGATAAATGACTCTAAAGTCTTATATGCAAATATCAGGGCTCTCAACGGCGTCATTCATGTAATTGACAAAGTCCTTCTTCCTCCAACAAAGAATCTTTACGCCATTGCCGACAGTGATCCCAGGTTCACCATCTTGGTTGATGCGATCGATGCAGCAGGTCTTACGAAGGCTGTGATGAACGGCGGACCGTTCACCGTATTTGCCCCGACAAATGATGCATTTGTTGCACTACTTGGTGAACTTAAAGTAGGCAGCCTTCAGGATGTAATAAATAAATATGGGACTACCGGTCTTCAGAAAATTTTAAAATATCACATTTTAAACGGCAGGGTTTATTCAAGCGATCTTCCTGCTGGTCCGCTTAAAGTTACAACACTCAGTAACGACACTTTTGTGATCGACGCATCGAAACTGAAAATAACCGATTTCAACAATCGTCATGCAAACCTCGTTCCTTCTCTTCTCAATATCCAGGGAACAAACGGAGTGATACATGTAATTGACAGGGTCATATTGCCCAATCTCAGCAAATAGCACTCAGATATAAATTATCTTAATATGAAAGCCGTCTCGGGTAAATAATGAGACGGCTTTTTAATTTGTCAAAAAGTCAGAGGTTTACTGCAGGCAGTTTTCCGCACACCGTGAACCTCATACCTTCAATGATTCAATTGCCGTCAGCTTTAGCTGACGGTAAAGAGTCTATCTCTCGGATGGACTTTAGTCCATCATTCCTCCAATCTGTACTCCTCAATTAACATATTTAATTCATCCTGAAAGGATACTTTCCGGTGGTGTTGAACCTGATTCCTTATATATTCCCTTAAGCTTGCAAGTTGATTCATTCCTATAGATACTGCAAAATAATCATCCTGCCATTCAAACTTAATTCTGGTCATTCTGTTTTTGTTTATCCAAAAGGAACTTTCTCCCTTTATTTTTTGCATTATGTCGGCGATATCCTGGTCTTTGCCCAAGGATATCAGAGCATGAAGATGTTCATAATAACCGTTAATGTGGTCAATATAAATATCTTTTGATTTGCCATTTATGCGGATGTGAGAAATAACCGCATCTCTTATCTGATCACTCAGATAAGGAATCCTCTTTTTGGTGGTCCACACGCAGTGGACCCAGATTCTTGTGTGGGACATATTAGTGGAAATTACAGCGTTAGACAAACATAAAGTTATGTTATTTATGATTCTCCTGAAAAACTTTAGCACAAAAATTCTGAGTCTGTCGAATAGCAGGGCCTCCTTCTGGCAGGGACTTTTGTCCCTCACTTGTTGGGCTAAAGCCCACAGCAAGGGGGGTAAGCTGCTAGCCGTCAGCTAAAGCTGACGGTAATTGAAACAAGATCCAGGGAAATTATTCAGAATGCTGAAACAAGAGATAGTATTGGGAATATTGTAGAAATTTGGGACCACAAAACTTCAATTACCGTCGGTTTTAACCGACGGATAGCAGGGCCTCCTTCTGGCAGGGACTTTAGTCCCTCACTTGTTGGGCTAAAGCCCACAGCAAAGGGGAGTAAGCTCCAATCCGTCAGCTAAAGCTGACGGCAATTCAAACAAAAAAGCTCCCGGATTTAATCACGGGAGCTCTTCTCTGATGTGCTTTATCGGTAAAGGTTATTTTCTTAAAAAGTTAAATTATTGAATTTACCTACATTTACCCTACTTTTTTTTCTTTACTCAATGGTGCCTCATCCCATGCCACTCCCTGAAATTATCTCTGATCGTCGGACCAATATGGCCTCCTCCAGGCTTCATTTTCATACCGGTAATCTTGTTCCCTGTCCCTTCATCCAGGACACTGTCTTTACCGTTACCGACAACAGTGCATTTCATCGAATTGGTACCAAGCCATATATCATAAGTTGCATTTAATCCTGTAAAATTATTTCCTAGAATCAAGGCATTTTTTGATACACCTCCAGGATAGATTGCAGGCGGATTTTCATATAAAAACCAGGTTAATCCGTCTATCCAGATCCCAATATCAGCCTTCCCTGTAAGACGGTTATTCCTTATCTGGCCATTTGTATTGCTAAACAGACTTATTCCGGTACACCCTTCACTGAGGTTGAAATAGTTATTCTTGATAATTGCAAGCGTTGGATTATGGAAGAAATCAGGAAACATCAGCTGCCTCGTGTCCTGGAATATCAGCGAAGATACTCCGGGCAGTGGATAAAATTTATTGCCACTTACCAAATATTCACTCCTGTTATAATACTCATCTCCCATTACCAGTCCCCAGTCATTATCATCAATAAAAATATCAAACCACTTGGAATTCACGAAGGTATTGTCTGTTAAACTAATCTTTGGTCCAAAATTACCGGAGCAGAACATACCGAATAAGACATCATTGGTTTTTGTTTGGTTAACATTACATGCAGCTTCTTCGCCTAATCCCAATGCTTCAAATCCCTGATATGTAGTTTCAAAATAGCAATTCTTAACATTATAATTGCCTTTTGTCAAAACATACCCATCAGCCGGAGGATCCCAATACGGAAATCCACACCAAATCGCCATTAAGACATTGTATCCCGCCCCGTAATAAGATAAATCAGGATCAAGTGTACCACACAGGAAATCAACATTTTTTATCATAAAGTCCATCGGTTGAGGATCATCCTTCCCGTATTGGTCGCTGTAATTATTAACAACAACAAGGCTAATCAAGGTCGACTTGTAATCATATAAACCAGGTATGGTAAAAGGTTCCTTTACCAGTACACCGTCACCGGTTTTGAATGCAAGGTCGGAAATAACGACATCACCTCCGATTATTCTGAGCCAGCAAGGCATGAGGTTATAATCGTAATATTGTTCAAACTGATCAATTGGACCTACAACATTTATGATTGTTTTATTTCTTCCGGCACCCATTAGTGTGCCATTGAATCCCAGAATTTCCATATAACCGATTTTGTATTCCCCTTCAGTCAGTTTAATTATCGTTCCAGGTTCTGCTGTATTAATAGCGGCCAGCAGATCATCCGTATCACCGTCGTTGTCGCCATCGTTATTTGGCGGAACAACGATTACCGGACCGTGTGCAGGATATCCCTTGCTAAAGGCAAGAGTGAGATCTGATCCGGGTACTAACCCGGAATCCTTCGAGCACGATGCAATAATTATGCAAAGTGCCGCAAAAAACAGCAGGAGCAACTTTTTCATAATTTCTGTTTTTAGTTTGTAATTAAAAAACTTTAGTAAAATGATCAATTTTCAACCAGCAAAACGTTGGTTTTAGGATCAAAGTTCGGCTGTCAAAAGGTAAAAAACCACCTCTGTTGTTACATAAAATGATACTTTTGTTACATTTTGCATAAAAAATCCGGGATTTTGGATGTTTTCAGGGAGGAAAGCCTTAACTTTTCAAAAAGATCCTTTGATATCCTTTGTGATAACTTTTGAGTTCCTCATATGTGGTTAAATCTGATAAAATATAATCCCATGAAACAGAAGTTTTCAAAAACAATAACCCGCCGCGGATTCCTCGGCACTTCAGTGGTAACACTAGCAGGATTTACTATCATTCCGCGTCAGGCTGTAGCAGGCCTGGGGCATATTGCTCCGTCAGATAAACTCAATATTGCAGCTGTCGGGATCGGCGGTATGGGCCGGAACAATGTCGACAATGTTGCCAAAACCGAGAATATTGTGGCGCTCTGCGATGTCGACTGGAGCGGACAGACACTAAAGGTTTTTGAAAAATATCCCGGTGCAAAACGCTATAAGGATTACCGTGTGATGCTTGATCAGCAAAAAGATATTGATGCAGTCATTGTGGCAACCTCCGATCACACACATGCTGTAATAAGCATGGAATCGATGAAGCGGGGCAAGCATGTTTTTACGCAAAAACCGCTTACCCATACTGTTTATGAGGCAAGAACACTGGCAAAAGCAGCCAAAGAGTATAAGGTTGCGACTCAAATGGGAAACCAGGGACAGGCAGGTGACGGACCAAGGCGCCTCAGGGAAATGATCTGGGACGGGGTAATAGGTCCTGTACGCGAGGTTCATGTCTGGACCGACAGACCGAATAACGGCTTATTCAGGATATACTGGCCCCAGGGAATATCCCGTCCTGCTGAGACTCCACCTGTTCCTGAGTACCTCGATTGGGATCTCTTTATTGGTCCGGCACCAATGAGGCCATATAATCCTGCATATCATCCGTTTAAATGGAGAGGCTGGTGGGATTTTGGCACAGGAGCCCTGGGCGACATCGGATGCCATTCACTTGATCCGATATTCAGGGCACTTAAATTAAAGTATCCTGTAACGGTCCAGGCCGTTTCAACGCTTGTGAACAAAGAGACATATCCATCAGGGTCAATCGTGAGATATGAGTTCCCTGCGCGTGAAGCCATGCCCCCTGTAACTCTTACCTGGTATGACGGCGGACTTCGTCCGTTGCTGATTAATGACATGGATCCGGGTATGAAGATGGGAGAAGGAGGAACTCTTTATGTTGGAGAGAAAGGCAAGATCCTTGATGACAAAATCATTCCTGCTTTACTGCGTGAGTCGTATAAAGCTCCTGAGCCCTATATCCCTTCATCCCCCGGTCATGAGGAGGAGTGGATACTTGCCTGCAAGGGAGGAGCCCCGGCAGGATCAGATTTTGAATGGGCCGGACCACTTACCGAGACTGTCCTTCTTGGGAATATTGCATTGCGCAATGAGGTAAAAGAGAAGCTTGGCGGAGAGGTTATGATCTGGGATCATGATAAATACAGTTTTTCAAATATGCCTGAAGCCGATCAGTTCCTTCATTGTGAATACAGGAAAGGCTGGACTCTTTAAGAAAACCTCTTATCTGATAGTTCTAAACAATTTGTTTTTTGAATTGTTGATTCTTCATCAGGCCATTGTGCCGGATGATGATGATTCTATTTTTTATTGTTGATAATTTATTGATTTTTTGTTCTGGTTTTGCCAAAAATTTAGTAACTTATGCCTAAATACTTTTCAAAAATCGACAAAATATATCAGCCCAATTACGTAACCCAAAACTTAAATCTGTAATTTTTGAAAAAGTATATTAAAATTGATGACCCTTTATCAGAATTGTCAGAAAAAATTCGAAAGGGTTATTTTGAAAGCAGTAACCCATTGATGAAGTTGTCAGTGTTCACTTTCAGCAGTTCGTCTTCGGGTATATTCTTCCAGTTCAGGCGGTACATACTTGCGGTGTTGTTTTTTCTTTCAGCCATAAGAGTATTTGCTCCCGACAGCAACACCATAACAGTTATTAAAGAACCGGCTATCCAGCCTTATTCAAAATTATTGTATGCCACGGCAATGGTTGAAACCATGGGAAATTCTCTGGCATATAACGAGTTTGAAAATGCCGTTGGGATTTATCAGATACGACAGGTAAGAATTGATGATTATAACCGGAGAACCGGCAGTAATCACTCCCTGACTGAAATGTTCGATCCTTTATTATCTAAAAAGGTATTCCTTTATTATGCCTCGCTCCACAGACCTCATGAACTGGAAAAGATTTCAAAAGGATGGAATGGGTCAGGACCGATGACTGAATTATACTGGAAGAGGATTAGAGAATATCTGAATTAAAATCCCTGGATTAAAGGAAATATCGTGTTTCATTCCGTCTGCCGGAATGAAAGTTTTTAAGTAAGCCTCCTTTTAACAACGTTTTATTTTGCTTCTTTGTGAGACTTTAATAACTTTAGAAGCTTATTTTATTGTTAAATAATTCACAATTAATAATTAATATTGATGAAAACTTCACGCAGGACATTTATTAAATCGGGAGCTATGGCTATAGCTGCCACAGCCCTCCTTCCGGATTCAGTTTTTGCTGCCAAAAAGAAGAAAAAGGGTATAGTAGGGGTACAGCTTTATTCTGTGCGCGATGAGATGTCAAAGGATCCTCTCGGATCTCTTACCCAGGTTGCCAAAATGGGATACGAATATGTTGAGCATGCTAACTATGTTAACAGGAAATTCTATGGCTATACGCCAAGCGAATTTAAGAAGGTGCTCGATGGCCTTGGATTAAAAATGGTAAGCGGTCATACAGTTATGGGCAGACAGCACTGGGATGAAGCAAAAAAAGATTTTTCCGACAGCTGGAAATATACGGTTGATGATGCAGCGGTTCTTGGGCAAAAATATGTTGTCAGCCCTTCGATGGATGAAAGCATGAGGAATAAGTACGACGACTTCAAACGGTATATGGATGTATTTAACAAGTGCGGAGAGCTGTGTAAAAAACAGGGGATGAAGTTTGGATATCACAACCACGATTTTGAATTCAGCGAAAAGCTGAACAACGAACGATTGTTTGATATTATGATGAAAAGCATGGACCCCGAACTTGTAGTGGTTCAGCTCGATATCGGGAATCTGTATAATGGAGGAGCTGTTGCTCTCGATGAGGTAAAAAAATATCCTGGAAGATTTGAAAATATCCATGTAAAGGATGAAATAGTTGCTACCGAAGGAAACGAAAAATATGTCAGTACAATAATTGGCAAGGGAATAGTAAATGCCAGGGAAGTAGTTGATTTGGCTACAAAAATCGGAGGTACTAAAGTCTATATTATAGAACAGGAGTCCTATCAGGGTAAAACCCCGATGGAATGTATAAAAGAAAACCTTGAAGTAATGAAGAAATGGGGTTATGCATAACCCTGCTTTAATAATACAATAGAGGCTGTCTTATAAGACTGATTTCACCCCCAACCCCCCCATGGGGGTTTTTTTTATGTCATTGCTTTTCAATAAGTCCCCCTTGGGGGATTTAGGGGTGGCTTCAAAGAAAGAGGCTTTTGAGACAGTCTCTTTTTTAACAGAAATACCGGACATCAGCTCTATTCTTTGTAAAAAACATCCAGTTGCGCGATTTTCCTTTTAAGGTCAATGTTCCGGATATTGATCTTCAGAATGTTATGTCCCAACCGGAATGATAAGTCTTTCATCAGCTTATTCCTGCTGCCAGGTTTTAATAGATCGAGATTGTCATAATATACCGAATACTTACAGAAGCTGTTGTTTTTAAGATATTCTTCCAGAATAAATGCTGTAAGAATAATTATTGCATTAATTATACAAAATCCGATCAAATTAATACTTTGTGTATTGACCGAATTTATAACGGAGATTCCGATTGTTGTGAAGATATAAGCCATATCTTTAACACTGAAATTCCTTGTTCTGAACCGGAGGATAGTGAATATGGCAAATAATCCCAGACCTATCCCGATATCAATTGTAACATCCTTCAGAATCGAGCATATAAAGAAGACCGTTACGCCGATCAGAAAAAAGGTGAACAGGAACTTTTCCTTTTTTGTGTACCTGAAATAAAGAAGCTTGATAAGGATAAACAGAAAAATAAGGTTCATTAGGAACCTTATTAACAGACTCCAAAGAGAATTACCATGAAATAATGCATCCATTTTGATGAGATTTTACATTTATATTTAAAATTCAAGGCTGGAATTTTGCCTTGCTTTTATAAAATTACGCCATCCCTGA
This sequence comes from uncultured Bacteroidales bacterium, assembly GCA_963702415.1. Lineage (GTDB taxonomy): Bacteria > Bacteroidota > Bacteroidia > Bacteroidales > VadinHA17 > LD21. The sequence continues at coordinate 11,490 of CAVPCP010000005.1, forward strand.
TACAAAGTCAAGCAATTACTGAATTAATAAATACTTCAGATCCTGTACCCCTGAAACTGCTTTCTGCTAATGAACTTCATATACCTCAGGTGTCAGGACTGTAAGGCTGGATGGGCACAGAAGGATTACCAATTTCTACCGGACAGCACGCTATTCATCAACGTAGTAATTTCATTTTAATCCTTCCGATAAGAAAATATTTGCTAAATTGGCAGTACTATTGTTGTACTGATTTGATTAAGAATTTTTTGAGTAAAATTATTGCTGAAATCAGGGAGTTTTTACATTGACAGGTATAAGATACTAAGAACATAATTAATAACTTAAGTTAACAGAATATGAGTTTCTCCGACTTTACAACAGATCATGGCAGGACTATTGGCAGACAGCATTATCTAAATCTTATTGAGGTATTCCGGATAAATGGTAAAACAAGTCCGGCAGAATATGAGTTGCTTAAAAAAGAAGGTGTAAAGTTTGGTCTGACCGATGAGGAAATTGAAAGGCTAATCAACCAGCCCTCTCACGAAGCTTATCATGCACCGTATAGCCTGGAGGATAAGTTTGACCAGCTTTATAACGTTGCAGAAATGGTACTGGCCGATGAAAATGTCAGTGATAATGAAATAAGACTGCTAAGGAGATTTGCTATTGAGGTGGGCTTCGACGACAGGGCAATAGACATACTCAGGGATGTTCTGATAGGAGGGATCAGGAACAACGAAAGCGAGGAGATCCTTCTGAAGAAGTTTAGAAAGGAGCTTTTCAAAAGATAAGAAAAATTATTGTATTACAACAAATAATACATGTAATACAATAATAAATGTACCTGAAACAATATGGTACTATTTAGCTGTAATCCTTGTCCCGTTCAATAAGATGAGCCTGTAATTAAAGGCAGGCAAACTTTATAACAGAGAATTTTTTTGGTTCTGAAATAAAGGCCTACTTTAAATAAATATTATGTTTTCTGCAGGTTTCAATCATTTCATCAGGCCATATTGAGGACTGTACTTCTCCGATATGGGCGGCACGTAAAAAGAACATGCATAAGCGCGATTGCCCTATGCCTCCCCCGATTGAAAGAGGAATGCTCCCTTCCAGCAGAGCTTTATGAAAATCGAGACTTTTACGTTCCTCACAGCCCCTGATTTTTAATTGAGTGAGCATGGTCTCCCTGTCAACGCGAATACCCATCGAAGAGAGTTCAATTGCTGAATTTAAAACCGGATTCCAGAAGATAATGTCTCCGTTCAAACCTTTGTGGCCTTCATCAGTTGGAGTGGTCCAGTCATCATAGTCGGGAGCGCGCCCGTCGTGAATTATCCCGTCAGGCAACACTCCTCCGATGCCGATGATAAATATTGCCCCGTATTTCCTGGCCGCTTCGGTCTCCCTTTCCCTGGGAGTCAAATGAGGATATTCTTTTAAAAGATCTTCTGAGTGGGAAAAGGTTATTTCCCGGGGAAGAATAGGATAGATATGAGAGTAAGTTTTATACACAAATTGCTCCATGTGTTTCACTGCCTCATATATTTTCCTTACGGTTTCTTTTAAAAACTCCAGGTTACGGTCATTTTCAGTTATGGTCATTTCCCAATCCCACTGATCAACATACATGGAGTGAATATTGTCGAGATCCTCATCGCTGCGTATTGCATTCATGTCGGTGTAGAGTCCGTAGCCGGCCGGGATACGGTAAGCCCCGAGCTTCATTCTTTTCCATTTGGCCAGCGATTGAATAACTTCTGCCCTGCGGTCACCCATCGACTTGACAGGAAATGATACAGGGCGTTCCACACCATTCAGGTCGTCATTGATCCCGGTTCCCGCCAGAACAAAGAGAGGGGCTGTAACCCTCCTGAGATTCAATTGCCTTGATAATTCTTCCTGGAAAACCGTTTTCAGCATTTTAATAGCCTGCTCCATTGTTTCCGGCACCAGCTGGGGATGGTAATCTTTGGGAATGGTGAGCTTCATTAGTTATATTTATTAAGATAATATATTAAAATGATTATAAATCGTAATAACAAGGGCACAAATATAATAATAATACAAATAAAACATACCAATAACTTTAAAACGTAAAAAACTTAATCAGTCTTCGCGTTAAGTTTCGGCCTTTGGTTACCGAAGTCACCCTATGTCCAGCGAAGAATAGAGATGCGAAGGTCAGGTTTAATTCCCAGGTGATTTGCACCCTTAAGGAGTCAGTAGCTTGTTCCGCGATTTACCGGTAAGGCTGTACCGGCACAGTATGCTTCCTTTTCACAAATGGAAAGTTTCGATTGTCCAATACTCTTTATTGTAACTTTCTTTCAGGTTTTTTACTGCAAACAGCATCGATCCTTCTTTATTTACGAAAACATATCTGGCACCAGTTTCGTAAACCGAATTGATCCCATTTTCTGTGACATAAACCGGTGATACATTGAATTCCCTTATCCTGCCAAGGTTTGTGGTACTGTACTGATCGATGTAAGACGACGTTTCTGTTACACCGGAAGAGTAATTGTAAATGCTGAAAGCTGCAAAAATGCTATTTATGGCGGGGCATTCGTCAATCGCGCAAATCGTATTGAACTCAGAATCGATCTGGCCTATTATGGCAGGGGATGAGGAGTGAAACTGCGCGTCATACGGCGGCAAAACATAAACATCTTTATAGCTTCCGTATAATCTGGTAGTATCCTCTGATATCAGGAATTTTCCGATCGATGTATGATAATAAGTAATTGTTTCATTCGCAATGCCGCTGGTAATGTCATAAATGATGATGCCGGTAGGGCTCACCCCAGACCTGGTGCAAACCAGGTAAGGTTTACCGGGGACTTTCCTTATGTAAGTTTTCTCATACATCAAGCTCCATCCCGTTGATGGAATGACAACCAGCTCCCCTGAAATCAAATTGAGATTGCGGAAATCGACCCACTGATCAAAGGATGGGGTAATATAGCACCACCCGTTATCACCAAGAACAATATCAAACGGAACACAATCGATTGTATAATCCTGTGAAATTATATGGTTATCTATATCAACATAACTTACTGCAGCCGTTGAATATCCGATTACAGCTTTATGACCATCCTCGGAAATGCTGACACAAGCGGGTATATTATCAAGCGAAATTGTATTTGATACTTCACTGGATGTATTTATTATGATCAGGGAGTTGGGCGACTTAGTGCAAATAGCCATGATCCCTCTCACATTATTATACTCAGCATCAGTAACAGTTCCGGGGATCTGGCTCACCAGCGGAGGAACTGTTGCTTCTTTCGAGACATTTACCTGAATTGTTAAATTACCGCTGCCCGAGTTGCTTTCAATTTTAAAAGTTTCCGAAAGGTCCTGACCCTGTGGAATGGTTGCCGGGTCTATCCAGGCGGTAATTGTTATTGAATTGTTGTATGACAGAGTTCCCGAAAGAACAGAAAATTTAAGCCAGTCAGGCGCCCCTGTAATTACCCAGTTCAGGATGCCTTCAGAGGTATTGGTTATGGTGAATGTCCTGGAATGCGAAGCCTCGTAGCTCAGGGAAGTGGTTGAGCTTTGAAGCGTGGGATTTCCCAGATAGGCACAGCCTACCGTAAGAGATACCAGCCCAAGGTTTTCAATATCAAGCATCAGTGTGGCATAATAGGTTTGGTATATAGGATACCAGGTCATAATATTCTCTTCTGCAACACTGAATGACAGGGGAACCGAACCATCGCTGATAGTACCATGCATCGAATCAAATATCAGCCACCTGGGCTGCATGAAGATTGTAAAGTCGGAACTGATCGAAGCGGGAAGCTGGACTGTAGTCTCAATGTTCTGCTGATCGCTGGTTAAGAACAGTGTATCGGAAAGAGTGTACAGGTTCACCTCGTTCTTTGACAGGAAATCATCATTGCAGGAAATTACAGTCAGAAAGAGGATCAGGAATCCGGAAATATATGGGATCTTCTTCATTTTCATTAAAAATAAATTCTGATTCCGGCTGATAAATCAATCCTTGATAAATTCTCATAATTCTCCTTTTCAAGTTCGATCGTCGAGCTGCTGGTACCATCTGTTATTTTTACCTTTCTGATCGACGAATAGAAAACTGATAAATCAGCTCCCAGCGAAATACGGCTTGTAAAGAAATACTCCAGTCCGATGCCAAGGTCAACGCCAACATTTTTGCCTGTAAGCAGGTAATATCCATGGAGATACTCAGCCTCATCCCTGTAGGTTGTCAATCCGAGAGAAATGGATGAATTCAATACAAGTGACTTTTGGCTTCCCATAAACTGCTGATAAAAGAATGATAAACCGGCAAAGTTGACGTAGATATTTTCCCTGTAGGTTGTATAATACAGGTGCACACCATCCTGAGGGTCGATAAAGCCTTCAGTGCTTGCGGAATTATAGAAGAATTTGTATTTGATCCCGGCACCATAATCCGGAGGAATCAGCAGGTAAATATCAGCACTGGCTGTAATTCCAAGTTTCATGTCGTTGTAATACGATTCTGCCTGTTCGAAGGTAAATCCCTGGCTTACCATTTGTTCCTCAGCATTTTGTGTGCTCCCAAGCAGATATCCGGCTCCGCCGCTTAATCCGAAGCGGAATCTGTGACCGGAAACCGTATTTGTCTTTGCTTGAACTTCAGGACTTGTTTCCTTTGCAACGATATAGCCTGATACCATATTTAGCGGCATCTCGCCCGAAGATTTCACTCCCAGGGTATTTAAATCAAAATAGATAGTGTTGCGTGATACTTTATTGATCTTACAATCGATTGTATCGTTATTGATTGTGATGATTTTATCTTGCGAATAAACTGCAGGAATTAATCCAAAAAAGAACATTACTGCTGTCAATATATTTTTCATTAGAAACAGATTGTAATGACCAGTTCAGGTTTGTTATGCATTATAAACATTAACTCCGGCAAATTTATTGCATTTCCCGGACCTTTAAGATATTTTTGACTTTTGTTAAAACAGTAATTTATTTGCAGGCAAGACACTAATGATTTAATTGACCGCAAGACTATAAGACTGCAGGACTGCAGGACAAAAAAGCTGCATCAATTTGAGATACAAGTTTTTTTCTTTTCTGGCAGGTATATTTTTTGTAAATTTGAGCAATAATTCATCATTAATTATACCTTAATATCATGAAAAAAAGCTTTTTATCATTGATAATATTAGCATTGAGTTTGTCAGGACTGCCTCTTTTTTCTCAGGCAGGGAGTCAGACAGAGAGTGATACGGCTTTATTGGGCCTGCCCGGAGATAATCTGGATCTTTATGCCGTGCTGGATCTTTTTCAAAAATCAAAGACAATTGAAGAATTTGAAAAGTCATTAAATCTTGAAAAGACAGGAATCAATAACCTGGATTTGGATCTGGATAATAAAGTTGATTTCATCAAAGTTGTTACAAAGCAGGATGATGATGATTTTACATTTGTACTTCAGGTTGCGGTCAACTGAAAAAGAAACACAGGATGTTGCCGTCATTTTGGTATCAAAAGATAAAGATAAAAAAATTACGATGCAGATTGTGGGAGATAAAGATCTGTACGGTAAAGATTATATTGTTGAACCAAAAACTGCCGCAACTCCTGCAGTTACTGCTAATCCCGCGTATACCGGTGCGGACCCTGTTACTGTTAGTGTGCCGGCAACAACGACGGTTGTGGTGGTTGAATCAGCACCAATCGTGCAGTATGTGTATTCCCCTGTGTATGTGCCCTATTATCCGCCATATCATTATGGATATTATCCACCTTATTTTGCAGCATTTACGGTAATGGCAGTAGGCATTTATCATCATAATAATTATTATCACCATGGTGGTTATTATGGTGGTCATGGCAATACAGTAGTGATTCATAATCACAAATAATTATAATAATTACAATAATTCCAGAAACACTTCCAATACCGTTAACCATAATAAGGCTAATGGCAATTATAATCGAAATAACGCATCGACCCGCCATCGGCCGGAACTTCTGCATCAACCCGTCCATCGGCCGGAACATCTGCGTCGACACGTCCGTCAACCGGAACCTCTGCATCGACCCGTCCATCAGCCGGAACCCTTCGACCCGTCAGTCAACGGAACTTCTGCGTCACACGGCCGTCAACATCTCATCAGCACGTTTCTTCATCTGCATCCAGAAAATTATCCACTTCTCTGCGTCCAGATCAACAGGATCACATCCCGTACTTCGTACGGAGGTGGAGGCGAGAGTTTTCAGAGATCTTACGGGGGTGGTGGAGATGGCAGAAAGACGTTAATCAACCGGCATATCAGAAGCACTCATATCTCTTAAGCAGAATATTTCCCGTCTCTTTTTACAAACAGTACCATGTAATTTCCGGTATTAACAGTTGTATTATTAGCGTCAACTACTTTATAATATCCAATTTCAACCACCTGAAACCATCACTTGATACAAAAACTTCATTTGTTGTATATGAAATTTTATTGGATTTATTTAAGGAATCTATATTGGCCATTAAATATTCTACAATTGCTTCTTTGCCAACATGAGGAGGGTTGTTTTGAGAAAAAGTTATTGCATCATCAGCATAATAGCCTATAGTTTTCGTTTCTCCGGCATTGTAAGTTGCAGCAAATTCATCTTCCTTTGCCTGGATTTCTTTTTTTATCTGTTCCATGTCAATCACTGCAGCAGGTTCTGCTTTTTTTGTATTACAGGCAATTAAGATTGACATCAAATATAAAAACAACAGCCCTTTTGTAACCTTGTTTTTCATAATTATTCAGTTATTAATTTTTTTACTTTAAGAAAAAGACCTGAAAGGTTAAAATTACTATAAAAATAACGACTATCGGCAATCAGTAATAAAAAGTTAATATTAAAATATTATTAGTTTTATAATGTTAATAATCAATTTATTCCATATTATTCTAAATAA
>CAVPCP010000006.1:0-16809 GCA_963702415.1 uncultured Bacteroidales bacterium
TCTGATTATTAGTTTTTTAACCACGGAGTTTACGGAGTTTGTACGGATTTTCACGGTTTAGATGACAAACAAAAACAGTGCAACTCAGTGTTAACTCCGTGCGACTCCGTGGTTAAATAGACTTTATCATATCGTTTAATTATTACTTGTTTAACATCCTGATTTATAATCAAGTATAAATTGTGTATATAGGTTAGCTCCCAGGAGAGAGGGGGACTTTATAAGCTTTTACCTTCTGGGAGAGGAGTTGATGAGAAGACGAGTTTAGGGTTCAACTGTAGAAAGATCCTAATAATTTCGTTCAATTGTTAAATAAAGTGAATTATACTCCTCACTTTATGTTAATTGTCGCTTTTAAAGAGTGTCGTATCATTATTAGCCTACCTTTGCTCAAATTTTGAAAAGATGAAAGGATTGACAATTGGTAACCTGACAGTTGCCGTGCCCATAGTACAGGGGGGCATGGGAGTCGGGGTTTCGCTTTCGGGACTGGCAGCGGCTGTTGCCAATGAAGGAGGGATCGGAGTTATTTCAAGTGCAGGACTGGGATTGCTTTACAGTGATTACAAGGGAAGTTTCATTGAGGCAAGCATTTATGGGCTAAAGGAGGAAATACGAAAAGCCAGGGAAAAGACCAGAGGGGTGATCGGAGTAAATGTCATGGTTGCAATGTCAAATTTTGCAGATATGATAAAAACATCCATTTCTGAAAAAGTGGATATTATTATTGCAGGTGCCGGTCTTCCGCTCGATCTGCCTTCTTTCCTGAATAAAGGCAGCCTTACCAAACTGATTCCGATTGTCTCTTCAGCCAGGGCAGCGAAAATTATCTGTGAAAAATGGAAATCTAATTACGACTATCTTCCGGATGCTGTTATTGTTGAGGGACCAAAGGCCGGTGGCCATCTCGGATTCAGGGAGGAACAGATAACCGATAGCAATTTTAAACTTGAAAAACTGGTCCCTGAGATCGTAACGGAGTTGAAAGTTTTCGAAGAAAAATATAATCAGCCGATTCCCCTGATTGCAGCAGGGGGGATCTATACAGGCGGTGACATTCATGATATTATGAAATTAGGTGCATCGGGGGTACAGATGGGAACTGTCTTTGTGACTACTGATGAATGCGATGCATCGGATGCTTTCAAGCAGTCGTACATTGATGCAACGGAAGATGATATTGAAATAATCAGGAGTCCTGTCGGAATGCCGGGCCGTGCAATACTAAGCAATTTTATAACTAAAGTAAAAGAAGGAAAGAAACAGCCAAAGAAATGTCCGTTTAAGTGCATAAAGACCTGCGATATAAGCAAAAGTCCCTATTGTATCATCATTGCACTAAAAAACGCGCTGAAAGGGAATTTTGAGCTCGGTTATGCTTTTGCCGGGTCAAATGCATTCAGGGCTACCAGGATCCAATCGGTTAAAGACGTATTCCAGTCACTTTTGAAAGAATTTAAAGAAAGCCGGTAAAAGAACTTATTTCAGCACATCAAAGTACCCAACTGTTCCATGACCTGCCTCTCCGGCACCCTGCCCCGCCATCGGGCAGCCTGGTACCGGGCAGTTAATTATTTTATGTTCTTTATTATCAGCCGGCTCCCAGCCAAGTAACAGGTAAAGGGCAAAAAATCCGATCACATAAGCAACTGCAACATGCCAGCCATTTTTAATCCACAAGACTACGTTCCGTCCCTGAGGAAATTTGTTTGTTATTGCAACACCGGCTGAAGATCCGAACCAGACCATTGAACCTCCGAATCCTACAGCATAGGCAAGCATACCCCAGTCGTAGTGTCCCTGATCGAGGCAAAGCTTAGTGAGAGGTATATTATCGAACACTGCTGAAAGGAATCCCAGAGCGAACGCTGTTATCCAGGATGCATTGGGCAACTCTTCAACCGGCATCATTGATGCACAGGTAACAAGGCAGAGAAGGAAAATAGTCCCCTTTAAGGCTCCTGGTACCTCTTTCCATGGTATACGGTTAAAGAATACTCCCAGTACTATTGCTATCCAGACACCCAGGGCGGGCATGTCATAAAGGATATTTGAAATAATTGCACCTGCAAGAATCATTGCAACTACCAATATTTTCACCCAGTCAATTTTTACATTCAGATCAGCATCCTTTTGGATCTGCTGGTATCTGTGCTGCTGATGAGCCGCGAACCAGGCAAAGAAAAGCAAAGCAACAAATGCTGCTACATAAGCATGTAATACATTGAAAGCATCAACTCCATCAATCCACATCATCGTGGTGGTAGTATCTCCTACAACACTGCCTGAGCCGCCTGCATTACTTGCAGCGACCAGAGCAGCAATATACCCGATATGTACTTTGTTTTTAAAAACAACCAGAGCAATTGTCCCACCTATAAGCGCTGCAGCTATATTATCAAGAAAGGATGACAGGATGAATACAAAAATCAGCAGGAGGAATGGACCTTTCCAGTCATCAGGAAGGTACCTGGGAAGTATATCAGGCACTTTTGATTCCTCAAATATTTTTGAAAGAACCGCAAACCCAAGCAACAATCCCAGAAGGTTCAGTATTATTCCCCATTCTCCCTGACGGAGTTCCTTATCCATAATCTGTTCACCAAAAGGAGTTGTTCCAAAGAAATGTTCAAACAGATGAAAGCCGGGATCAGAAATCAGTTTAAATGTCAACAGTACACTTAATCCGATAACTGCCACCCAGAATGTCTGCTTGTGAAACAATGCCACACCAAGAAGGATAAATCCGAAGATGATAAATTCAACACGGACCGGCCCTATGGAAGGTACCTCGCCTCCTGCGGCAAAAAGATAAAACGGCGACAATAAAAGAACTGCCAGAAGAAGCAGTCTCCTGCCTGATTTTGCCAGGCATCTGTGCAATATTTTAGGCATGGGAATGAATTAATTTGAAAGGTTAAGGGGCTATTAAAAATAGGGGGCAATTTATGAATATTTCCGTTATAATACCTGATTAAAATCTCTTTCCGCGCAATTTTTTTATGGAAATGACATACTCAGATTCCGTAGTGATTACTTCCGGAATCATAATATTTTTAATACTTTTGCATGTTTATTTAGATTAAATATAATTAACAAGATTTATTGCCCCCTTCCCCCTAAAGGGGGTTAAAGAAACATGGATATAAATAAAGCCACCCCTGCAAGCTGGCCCCTCCCTGAAAATGCCCACTGGGCAATTTCTTACGGCCGGTCCCCTTTAGGGGATTTAGGGGCGTACAGAAAAGGGGATTTATTCAACAATCCAAAGGGATTAAGGTGTTCTAAGTAAAAAGGATTTGGTGGATAGAAAAATCATCCGTGAATTAACAAATATCATTTCAGCTTGTTAGTATGTAGGGGTTAAAGGAGTTAAATAAAGAAATGGAAAAAGATCAGGATAAGATAATAAACGATGTTACATCAGGCGAATATAAGTACGGCTTTTATTCAGATATTGAGACGGAGATGATTGCCAAAGGACTTAGTGAGGATACTGTGCGTCTGATATCCAAAAAAAAAGACGAACCTGAATGGCTTCTTGAATTCCGTCTGAAATCGTATCGTTACTGGAAGACAATGAAGATGCCGACCTGGGCCAATCTTAAAATCCCGACGATTAACTACCAGGATATTATTTATTATGCCGCTCCGAAACAAAAAGCTTCCCTTAACAGCATTGATGATATTGACCCTGAACTAAAGAGAACTTTCGACAAGCTCGGAATACCTCTCGAAGAACAGAAACATCTTTCGGGCGTTGCAGTTGATGCTGTAATGGACAGCGTCTCCGTAAAGACTACCTTTAAGGAAACCCTTGCTGAGCTCGGGATTATCTTCTGTTCATTCAGCGAAGCGGTAAAAGAATACCCCGACCTGGTAAAACGATATATGGGGACTGTGGTACCGTATACGGATAATTTTTTTGCTACTCTTAATTCGGCGGTATTCAGCGACGGATCATTCTGCTATATCCCGAAAGGGGTAAGATGCCCGATGGAATTGTCGACCTATTTCAGGATTAACTCTGCAAACACCGGCCAATTTGAACGTACTCTTCTTGTTGCCGAAGAGGAGAGCTATGTAAGCTACCTCGAGGGATGCACAGCTCCCATGCGAGACGAGAACCAGCTTCATGCAGCTATTGTTGAGATCATTGCAGAGAATAACGCCGAGGTAAAATATTCCACTGTTCAGAACTGGTATCCGGGCGATAAAAATGGCAAAGGGGGGATATTCAATTTCGTTACGAAAAGAGGCCTATGCAGGGGAGAGAACTCCAAAATATCATGGACTCAGATCGAGACAGGATCAGCAATTACCTGGAAATACCCTTCATGCATACTTCGCGGTGATAATTCAACCGGCGAGTTTTATTCAGTTGCTGTTACGAATAATCATCAGCAGGCTGATACAGGAACAAAAATGATCCATATCGGCAAGAATACCAAAAGCACAATTGTTTCGAAAGGCATTTCAGCCGGGCAGGGGCAAAATAGTTACCGGGGACTTGTCAAAGTGCTCAGAAACGCATCAAACGCCCGAAATTTCTCACAGTGCGATTCATTACTGCTGGGTGATAAATGCGGCGCCCATACATTCCCTTATATTGAGGTTGACAATCAGACTGCCATCGTTGAACATGAAGCAACTACTTCAAAGATAGGGGAGGATCAGATCTTTTATTGTAACCAGAGGGGAATATCGACTGAAGATGCAATAGGTCTGATAGTAAACGGATACGCAAGAGAGGTGATCAACAAGCTGCCAATGGAGTTTGCAGTCGAAGCCCAGAAGCTTCTGCAGATAAGCCTTGAAGGCAGTGTGGGTTAGAATTTATTTTTTTGACATTATATTTTTATGCTGATTATTAAGAATTTAAAAGCTTCGATCGCCGGTAAAGCAATACTGAAGGGTATAAGCCTTGAGGTTAAACCCGGTGAAATACATGCCATTATGGGACCCAACGGATCTGGTAAAAGCACGCTTGCCGCAGTTCTGGCCGGACGTGACTTTGTTGAGGTAACAGAGGGATCCGTATTTTATCATGGTAAAGATCTGCTTGGGATGGCTCCCGAAGATCGTTCAAAGGAGGGGATATTTCTCGGATTTCAATACCCTATTGAGATCCCGGGGGTAAGTATGGTCAATTTTATGAAGACAGCCGTTAATGAACATAGAAAACATAAAGGACTGGGCCCTCTCTCGGCATCCGATTTCCTTAAACTGATGCGTGACAAAAAGGAGCTGGTAGAAATAGATTCCAAGCTTGCAAACAGATCAGTCAATGAGGGTTTTTCGGGAGGAGAGAAAAAGAAGAACGAGATATTTCCAGATGGCGATGCTCGAACCAAAACTTGCGATCCTCGATGAAACTGATTCAGGGCTTGACATTGATGCCCTTAGGATTGTGGCAAACGGAGTGAACAAGCTCAAACGTCCTGATAATTCTACAATTGTAATAACTCATTATCAGCGCCTTCTTGATTACATCGTTCCCGATGTCGTCCATGTTCTCTACGACGGACGCATCGTTAAAACAGCTGGCAAGGAACTTGCCTTTGAACTTGAAGATAAGGGTTACGACTGGATAAAAAAAGAAGTTGAAAATCAAGATTGAAATGGACGGAAAATCTGAAGTAACGGAATTCTACTCTGGGCTCTACTCAGACAATTTGAAAAGAATTGCAGAGGGCTCTTCTCCTTATATTAATTCCTTCCGGGAAGAGGCATTCGCAAAGTTCGTGGAACTTGGCGTGCCAACCAGAAAAAATGAGTCATATAAGTACACCAATCTTGATCTCTTTTTTAAGCACAACTACAAGACTTATTTCATTCCCGATGATTCTGATTTTCAGAAGGCGGAAGATTTCAGGTGTGATGTCACTGATCTTGATGCCCATGGCGTTGTTCTTTTAAATGGATTTTATCCTACGGTTAACGGAAAGCTGCGCCAGCTCCCGGGAGGTATCACGATCGGAAGCCTGAATGAGGCAGCGAAACAATTCCCGGATCTTATTGAAAAGCATTATGGCAAGTATGCCGGAAGCGATACAGACGGACTGGTGCATCTAAACACGGCGATGGCTTATGATGGTGTGTTTATTTATGTTCCGAACAGAACAGTTCTTAAGAAACCTGTACAGGTGGTTAATCTTGTTGATTCAAAAGAGGATACTTTCAGTCAGCACCGCAACCTTATAATAGTTGGGGAAAATGCTGAATTTACCCTGATCATATGCGACCACACACTTTCCCCTAATAAGTTCCTTACCAATGCCGTTACTGAAGTACATGTAGGGGAAAACTCGCATTTTGATATCATAAGGGTGCAGAATGAGCACAACAATGCCAGTAAGATAACTCATACATTTATTCACCAGGAGAAGAGCAGCTTTACTTCTTCGAATAATATAACGCTTCATGGCGGGCTGGTACGCAACAGTACATACCATTACCTGGGCGGAGAGGGAGCAGAATGTAATTCCTATGGCCTTTATCTATCGGATAAATGGCAGCATATCGACAATTATGTAAACATCGAACATGCCTTCCCGAATTGCACAAGCAACCAGCTTTTCAAAGGGGTACTTGACGAAATGTCGACCGGTGCATTCAACGGACGGATATTCGTTGCACCTGATGCCCAGGGTACCCTGGCTTATCAGAAGAATAACAACATTCTGCTGACCGATGATGCCAAAATGGACACAAAGCCACAGCTTGAAATATATGCCGATGATGTGAAATGCAGTCATGGAGCCACGGTGGGTCAGCTTGATGATAATGCCCTTTTTTACATGCAGTCGAGAGGAATTGATAAAAGAGAAGCCAGGCTTATGCTTATGTTCGGGTTTGCTCATGAAGTAATCCAGAATATTAAGGTCGAAGCGCTCCGCGAAAGGATGGATAACCTGGTAATGCAGAGGCTTAAAGGGGAATTGTCGCGTTGTGCCAGCTGTATGGTTAAATGCGGGTAATTTAATACTAGAGTGAAGGATATTTCAGAAATAAGAGCCGATTTCCCATTGCTTGGCAGGAAAGTTTATAATAAACCGCTAATTTATTTTGATAATGGTGCCACAACCCAGAAACCGTTGTGTGTACTTGACGCTGTAAGGGAAGTTTACACCACCTATAACGGCAACATTCACAGAGGAGTGCACGCAATGAGCGATATGACTTCCGAAGCCTATGAAAATGCCAGGGAAAAGGTCAGATCATTCATCAATGCAGGCAAAAGGGAAGAAATCGTTTTTACATCCGGAACGACAGGGTCAATCAATACAGTTGCTTTTTCATTTGGTGAGAGATATATCAATCCGGGTGATGAGGTAATTCTAAGCACCCTGGAACATCATGCCAATATTGTTCCGTGGCAGATGATGTGCATGAGGAAGGGGGCTCTCCTTAAGGTTATTCCTGTCAGCGATAACGGAGAGATTCTTTTTGAGGAGTATCTTAAACTGCTCTCTCCAAAAACCAGGATCGTTGCTGTTACACAGGCATCCAATGCACTTGGAACCATCCTTCCTGTAAAGGAAATAATCGGGGCGGCCCACGCAAAAGATATTCCTGTACTTATAGACGGGGCACAGGGTATCCAGCACGGTGTTGTCGATGTAAAATCGCTTGATTGTGATTTTTATGTTTTTTCGGGTCATAAAATCTATGGTCCGACAGGTATCGGCGTTCTTTATGGGAAGGAGAAATGGCTTTCTGAATTGCCTCCCTATCAGGGCGGCGGCGATATGGTGGAAAAAGTGACATTTGAAAAGACTACTTATAACGAACTACCATTTAAATTCGAAGCCGGGACGGTTAATTATGCCGGAGCTATCGGACTGGGAAGGGCACTGGATTATGTTTCAGATCTGGGAAGGGATGAAATTGCAGGACGTGAAAAAGCTCTCCTTGATTATGCGACAAAGCGTCTGTCTGCAATAAAGCAGCTCAGGATATTCGGAAATTCACCGGAAAAAATCTCAACAATCTCATTCCTTTTAAAGGATATTCATCAGTATGATACCGGGATGGTACTTGACAAGATGGGGATTGCTGTCAGGACAGGAACTCATTGTGCACAGCCGGTAATGGATCGCTACGGTATTGACGGCACGGTTAGGATCTCCATGTGTTTTTATAACACAATGGAAGAGATTGACGCTCTTGGCACGGGAATTGAAAAGGTGATCAGCATGTTTTCATAATTACGGGAATGACAATTAATGAGGTTCAGGATAATATAATTGAGGAGTTCTCCCTTTTTGACGACTGGATGGATAAGTACAACCTTCTGATCGATATGGGAAGGGAATTGCCTGTTATCGATCCTAAGTTTAAGGTAAAGGACTATCTTATAGAGGGGTGTCAGTCCAAAGTCTGGCTTCACCCCGAATATGACGCGAAAGTAATATCATTCAGTGCCGACAGCGATGCTATTATAACAAGGGGCATTGTCGGCCTGCTTATTAAAGTTCTTTCGGGAAGAACACCGGAAGAGATAATAGGGGCAGAACTATATTTTATTGACAGGATTGGCCTGAGGCAGAATCTTTCCCCCACAAGGTCGAATGGACTGCTTTCAATGGTAAGGCAGATGAAGCTTTATGCAATGGCATATAAGGCACAGCGAAGTTAATGTAATGAAAGAATGATATTTCGGATTGCGGATTTGTGATTTCGGATTTAAAAATCCGAAATCCAATATCCGCAATCCGAAATAAAGTTTGCTGTATTTTTAACTAAATCAATGACGGTTATGGATGCATCAGAACAACTTGAGATTGAAACCAGAATAGTTGGAGTACTGAAGAGCATATTCGATCCTGAAATCCCGGTTAACATCTACGATCTCGGTCTTATATATAATATTGACCTTGATGATGACCATATTGCTCATATTACCATGACACTTACAGCACCTAATTGTCCGATGGCGGAAGAACTTGTGGAAGAAGTAAAATACAAGGTTGCCGGAACAAAAGGCGTTAAAGACTGCGATCTTAAACTGACTTTTAATCCTCCATGGGATAAAAGCTTGTTAAGTGATGAAGCGAAGCTTGAATTAGGGTTTCTCTAAAAGTAGTTAATGTGAACAGTATTCAGAAGGCTGATCTTTCTTCGGGAATAAAGCAGAAAGCCCATGAACTTGGCTTCAATATCTGCGGAATAGCTAAATCACGTAAACTTGAGGAGTATGGCCCGCGGATTAAATCGTGGGTTGACGCAGGTATGAACGACATCATGGGCTACCTCGCCAGGGACATTGATAAAAGAATCAATCCGGAAACCATATTTCCGGGGGCGAAATCACTGGTTGTAACAGGAGTAAGCTACTACTCCGAAAAATTACAGAAAGACCCCAAAGCGCCTGTTCTTTCCAGATATACCTATGGGTCTGATTATCATAAAGTGATTAAAGAAAAGCTCGGGAAGCTTCTGGACTGGATAAAGAGCGTTATACCGGAAGCTGAAGGAAAGCCTTTTGTCGACAGTTCATCATTACTCGAAAAACCATGGGCAAGAGAGGCAGGGCTGGGATGGCAGGGCCGCCATTCAATTCTTATCAACAGGGAGATCGGATCTTTCTTCTTCATAGGAATACTTATACTTAATATAGATATTGAATATGATCCTCCTTTTACCGAAGAATATTGCGGGGAGTGCAGGTTATGTGTGAATGCCTGTCCTACCGGAGCTATTAACGATAACGGAACCATTGATGCCAGGAAATGCATTGCAAACGTAACCATTGAAAGGAGAGGACCGATTCCCGGGGAGTTGGTACCCCATCTTGGCAAAAGGATCTATGGTTGTGACAAATGCCAGGAAGTTTGTCCCTGGAATAAAAAAGCAAAAGTCAGAAAGACACAGGAGTTCACATTAAATGAAGAAGTTGCTGTAATGAGTCCCAAACAATGGAAGGATCTTTCAAAGGAAAATTTTACAAGGCTCTTTGGAAATACTGCCATGGCAAGGGTAACGTATGAAAAGCTGATGGGAAATATTGCAGATGCACTCGGGTCAGACAATTGATCCTTCCCGATTATCTCACAATACTATTACCACAATTCCCGATTTCTCCGGTTTGACGTTTCTTTTTTTACCTTTCTGTTAAAATTACGTCTTATTTATAAATAGTTAAGGAAGTCTTGATTGAAAAAGAACTTATAGAGGAGTGCAGAAAGGGAGATTGGCGCAATTTCAGAAAGGTTGTTGAAAAAGCTTCACCCATGGTTTTTTCGATAGCTTTCAGGATGCTGGAAGATGAGGATATTGCGCGGGATGTAGTTCAGGATACCATGGTGACGATATGGCAAAAACTTGCTAAAATTAAAACAGCAGAGAGTTTCAAAACATGGGTGTACAGAATTGCTGTGAACAAATGCTATGATCAGCTCAGAAAAAGGAAACAGATGCCGGAACAGAGGTATGATGACCAGACATGGGAAGTAATATCAAACCATATGTCAACTGAAAGTGTAACAGAACTTGAAAACAGTGAGAATGCTCAGATCATAAGTCTTCTAACAAATAGTTTAAGCCCAAAACAGAAAGCAGTATTTATCCTGTCAGAACTTGAGGAGATGCCTAATGATGAAATCGCAGATATAACAGGAATGAAAATGACGGCAATAAAGGCAAACCTTTATCATGCAAGGAAACATATCGAATCATTATTGCAGAAATACTTATAGAAATGATAACTGGAAATGACAAGTATAAAAAAATGATCGAAATCCTGAGGAATTCGAAACCCGGGTTGCCCAGGTCCGAAGAAATGGAAGATGAGGTCATAAGGAGGATCAGGCATGAAAAAAGCAAGACTGAAACCGCTTCAGGGTTAATTGAAGCGATCTTCGGATGGGTGTATATAGGCTGGGTCAGAAGAAGCCTAATAGGCGCTGCCTTTATCCTGGTTGCAGTTTTTATTTATCAGCAGGCAAGCATTCTGAAACAGGTGAATAACATGAGCAAACAGGTGGTTATTACAGGAAATGGACAGGGAACCGCGTCATCATCGGAATTCGATAAGAAACTGACTATTTATAAAATATCCTCAGGCTTATCAGACGACAGGGAAATAAAAATCTCTGAAAACCAGCTGGAAGAGCTATTGGATTCGTACCAGGACCTGGAGGAAAAGTATAAGGACCTCTTAAGGATAATTGAAGAGAATCCCGAACTGAATAAATACATTGAAAAAAGGCTTGATGAAGGGAAAAATAATAAACCTGATCTTTAATATTATGAAAAACAGGAAATTAAAAAATCTGATCTCGTTGATTCTGGTCATGGCAGCGTCATGCAATCAGCCCGAGACTATTGTGACAAATATTGTTCATCGCGACGGATCGGTGACGCGTAGGATAGAAATGAGGAATTCTGAGAATAAATTTGAAGTTTCTGATTTGCAAGTCCCGTTCGATAGTACATGGATAATAAGGGATTCAATTGAGTTCACCGGGGAAGGCGATACAATCTGGGTGAAGCGTGCGGAAAAACTATTTTCAGGCATTGAGGAGATTAACAGTTTTTACAAGTCGGACAGCGGGGCCAATAGAGATATTATCCGTCATGCTGTATTCAGGAAGAAATTCAAATGGTTTAACACAGAATACAATTTCTCTGAAGTCATTGATAAAAAGATGCAGTACGGATACCCCGTACGGGAATATCTGAACGATGAGGAACTTCAATGGTTTTATTCACCCAACTATCTCACCGTGGAAAAGCAGAATGGACCTGACAGTCTTAAATACAGGGCATTTAATGATACTGTCGACAAGAAGCTGGAAAAATGGTATATGAAGAATCTGGTATCGGAATGGATTGGTGAATTTGCAGCTCTCACCGGAGAAAAAGTAAATAGCGAAATGACTCAGGGATCTTTGAAACAGAGGGAAAATGAATTTGTAGAAATAGTTCTGAAGGATATTGATCATTTTGACAGTCTGTGGCAGAATGGTACAATCCTTAGAAAGTTCATAGGGGAGACTAATGCCCTGAAATATAAAGCCGAAGCTGATTCAGCTGCAACAATAGCCACTGACCGTTTCTGGGTCAATTTTAATCCTTATACGGTTCGGGCAATTATGCCTGGTAAATTAACTGATACAAATGGTCTTGTTGATTCGTCCGGTTACCTTTTATGGCCCGTGAATTCTGATTTCTTCCTGACTGAACTCTATATTATGAGGGCTGAATCCAAAACACTCAACAGCTGGGCATGGCTGGTATCAGGATTGTTCCTGTTATTTGTTATATCAGGAATTGCATTAAAAAGAAAAGGCTGAGTAGATCAGCCTTTTCCCCCTAATAACCTATTTAACCTAAAAAACCATGTATTTATTTATTAAAACCTAACTTCCGTAATCCTTTAACATCAGCATAAGCTTCTGTCTTGTAAAGAAAATCCTGCTTTTAACTGTTCCTATTTTAAGGCCAAGCTTTTCAGCAATTTCGTGATATTTATAACCTTCAACATGCATCCTGAACGGGACCCTGAATTCATCGTTTAAGGAATCAATAGCTTTCTCAATCTCATCGTGGGAATAAGTTGATTCCGGGGAGACAAATCCTTTATCATAAGGCATGTTTAAATAATATAGATCCTTTGTACCGTCAATTATCGTGTTTTCCTTGACATGGCGCCTGTAATTATTAATAAAAGTATTCTTCATTATAGTAAATACCCAAGCTTTAAGGTTTGTATAATCGACAAATTTTTCCTTGTATGTTATTGCTTTCAGGTAAGTATCCTGAACCAAATCCAGGGCGGAATCCCTGTCTGAAGTAAGACTCATTGCGAACCTCTGAAGGTTGCTTTTCATCTGTATCAGGCTATTATTAAATTCGTGAGCTGTCATGGGTTCTGTTTTTTGATTGTTTAAGCAAATGTATACAAAGATATTAAGATAAAAAAATCTTAATATCTTAAAATCCCTATATTCCACGGTCATTCTAAAAAGCGGGAAGCAGGTAAATTGCAGGATATTAATTGAATATGATAGAAAAACTGAGGGTGTTCTAAATTATAAAAAAATTATGTTTATGGTTAATATCTTTTTAAAGTTGTTGAAAAGCAAATAGGTGAAGTTTTTCACTTGTGATATTTTGTGATGCACTTCGGGGTCCTTAGTGGTTCTGTGTTCAACGTTTTTAAACACAAAGTCGCACTGGGTTGTCACATAGTTGCACAAAGGAATTTTGAACAACCTTTGTCATCAATCAGATTATAGATGCAGGGGTTTTTTATTATACTTTTTCAATACTTTAATAACTGTTGTTACTTAATTTTAAATGAATGAGGATTTATTTTTCTTTCTTTTGTACTTTTAAAGAAAAAAGAATATGGATTTCAACATACGATTAAGCAGCGGCCAGGTTTTAAGAGGTTTTATAAAAAGCCCCGGTGAAAATATGCGGGGAGCTGTCATTTTAATTCACGGGCTGGGGGAGCACATTCAGCGCTACAGGGAATGGGCCGGATTATTCAACAGGGAAAAAATCGCATTTGCCGGAGTCGATCTGCCGGGTCATGGCCTTTCAGACGGTAAGAGAGGGTATATAAAGAGTTACGGTCAGACGGACGGGATGATAGATATTCTGGTTAATGAGTGCAAAATGACTTTCCCGGGTATTCCGCTTTTCCTTTACGGCCACAGCCTTGGAGGGAACATAGTACTCGATTATCTTATCCGTCTGAATCCAAAACTGAGAGGTTCTATCGTGACTTCGCCATGGCTCAAACTGGCATTTGAACCGGAAAAATCAAAGAGGCAGCTGGCTGCGGTAATGAAGAGCATATTGCCATCGCTGGTCCAGCCAACCGGCCTGGTGGCCGATTATTTATCGCATGATAAGGAGGTGGTTAAGAATTATAAAATTGATCCGCTGGTTCACGGGAAAATATCGGTAAGCCTGTTTAACGCTGTATTGAATGCGGCGGAAAATACTCTCAAAAATGCTTCCATGTTAAAAACGCCTCTTCTGCTTATACATGGGAGTGATGACAAAATATGTTCACCAGACGGAAGTCGTGAGTTCGCTTCAAAAACAAATCTTGCCGAGTTGAAAATATGGGAAGGTGGTTATCACGAGCTTCATAATGAGTCATTCTGGCTGGATGTATTCAAATACATAATGGATTGGATCAACTTAAAACTTGCCTGAAAAGCTTGTGTTACCGGGATGGAACTAAGAACAACATTTAACATTCCTCCTTCCATACACAGGATAACCTACAATGATCCTGCAATGTTCATTGGTTCATGCTTTGCCACATCCATCGGCCGGCAATTTGAAGCTGGACGGATGCCGGTTCTGATAAATCCATCAGGTACTGTTTATAATCCGGTTTCAGTCTGGAATACTCTTGACACAATAACGAGTGGCAGAAAATCTGATATTGGCGACCTGTACAACAACTCCGGAACCTGGATCAGCTTTGATCATTTTACTGATTTCTCATCAGTAAACCCGGAAGATATTCTTGAAAAAATTAATACAAGATCAGAAAAAGCTCTTGGTTTTATATCCCGGGCAAAATTTCTCTTCATTACTTTTGGCACTGCAAGAGTTTTCAGGTTTACCAGGTCGGGGAAAATTGTGTCTAACTGCCATAAAATGCCGGCTTCGGAATTTACCAATGAACTGCTTACAGTCGAGGAGATTATACATTTGTGGGAAGACCAGCTTGGCAGGCTGAAAGCTCTTTTCCCGGAGTTGAAAATTATTTTTACAATAAGTCCGGTTCGACACTGGAAAGACGGTGCCCACGGGAACCAGGTGAGCAAAT
Source organism: uncultured Bacteroidales bacterium (assembly GCA_963702415.1). Lineage (GTDB taxonomy): Bacteria > Bacteroidota > Bacteroidia > Bacteroidales > VadinHA17 > LD21. The sequence goes on from CAVPCP010000006.1 coordinate 14,804, forward strand.
CGGTATTATTCCTTGCAGTAGAAAAGCTGCTTGAACATCCGTCCAGACCGGATTATTTTCCTGCCTATGAGCTGGTAATGGACGATCTCCGGGATTACCGTTTTTATGAGGAAGACATGCTTCATATTTCCAGCCTGGGAGTTGACTATATCTGGAAGGCGTTCATCCGTTGTTATTTTGATAGCGCAACGATTAACCTCTGGCAGGAGATCAGTAATATCTCCAGGGCTGTTTCTCACCGGATACAGACTGATTCACCTGTCCAGATAAGAAAATTCGCTGAAACCATCATTTCCCGGATTGATACCATAACCTCCAACAATACTTCAGTAGACCTCAGCAATGAAAGAGAATATTTTGCAGGTCTGTTAAATGATGATAAATCTTATCTTAAGTAAGGAATTCCTGCTGGTGTTTGTAATTACCTAGTTATCAAGAGAGTAAATTGCGTTACGAAAGTCTTCAGGATTCCTCGTAATGACAATATTCTCAGGAATCTTTTTATCGAAAAACCCCGGATAATCAGTAAGGATTATTTTCTTGATAAACAATGATTTTCCAATACTGCTGAAGTAGCTGATCTTTTTTCTGCCAAAATCAAAATCGCTGGAATTTACAACAAGGTATTCAAAAGACTTTATCTTATGGATTTCGATTACTTCTGAAGCAGGCAGTATCCCTCCGGTAAAGATCACATCATATCCGCGTTTTTTGAGGACGTACTTATAAAAAAGAAAATTATTTTCTGAGAGGTTGCCCGAGGTGTTGATCATCGCAAATGAGGCTTTTGGCCTTATGGCAGGCTGCTTAAGCCTGTTATCTTCCGCAAACATGATCTGCCGGATGGTGTTCCTTACAAATTGTTCCTGGGCGCGCGACAAGCTTCCCGTTTGCCACAGGATTCTTGATTTTTCGAGGAGTGGATGAAAAAATCTGATATATGCATTTTCAATACCTATATTTTTTATATAAGGTTCGAGTGCTTCCTTAAAATTGAATTCATTGAACCTGATGGCTGTCATAAGGATTTTTCCTGGATGGAAACTCTGATCATGATTTTCATCCTGACTGCTGACACTCATAACCTGAAGCGTGAGTTCATCTTCATTCAGCCTTGCCAGCCTTGATATTTTCAGGCCATTTCTGTTAAGATAAGCTAAATTAAGGATCTTCTTTAATTCAGTTTCGTTATAAGTCCTGATATTTGAATCAGTTCTATCTGGTTCAAGTACTTTGTACCTTTTTTCCCAGATCCTTATTGTATGAGCCTTTATTCCTGAAAAATTTTCAAGATCCCTTATTGAAAAAACATTTATTGCTTCATCCATGGCAAATACAATGAATCATATTATAAAATCTCCTGTATCCTGAAATATAAACAACCAAGGAAACAGATTGTTCTTTAAGACAGGCAATATTAAAATGGTTTAGTTTTTTTGCAGGCCTTCTCCCTGCCTGCCTCTGCTTTTGGCATTCAGAATCCCTTTTATTCGGGATTTTCAATCATGATCTTCTTCACAACTCTTGTGCCGTCGGTAAAGGAGATGGTAACCAGGTACATACCCCTTGTTGGTTTTTTAAGAAGGACTTTTGTATTTGAGACCGGGTCCTTATATTGAGCTCTGAAAATATCCTGCCCAATCATGTTTGTTACTTTCACCATGGTCATTTCCCTGTCAGTTCTTATGGTAAAACTATTCTCACGGACGGGGATAGGATAGATATTTATATTTGAACTGACAGTTTCCCGTATAAAGGTCTTCTGAGGGTAATTCCTGACTGCGCTGGTTGTATCCCTCTGTGAATAAAGGCCTAAGGAAAATAATAAAAAAGAAATAACGAGTAAAATATGCTTCATAAGCATCCGTTTCTTAACCTCTCACAAAATCTGTGCTAAAGGTAGGAATTTTTATTTGATCTGATCAAGAAATATTTTTGCATTATCCAGGTCGCCGGGAGTATCAATACAAACACTTTCCCAATCTGTCACTGCAGTCCTTATCTTA
>CAVPCP010000007.1:0-290050 GCA_963702415.1 uncultured Bacteroidales bacterium
GATCTGGATTTCACACAATCTCAGGCTGCCCATATAATGTCACTTGTTCTGCTCTCGAGTCTCGCCGGAAGGGTGCTTATGGGTATGCTGGCTGACATTTTCCCACGTAAATATGTTATGATCCTTATTTATATTATAGTCGGATCCTCAATCCCATTGCTGCTGGTTCCTGATTTTCCGGGCCGGTTATACATTTTTGCCGTTATTTTCGGCATCGGCCTTGGTGGCGATTATATGATAATCCCGCTTATGGCGGGTGATCTTTTTGGGGTTAAAACTCTTGGAAGGGTCATGGGGATTATTCTGGTAGCGGATGGCATTGCAGAATCACTCTCACCCATGATGGTAGGTGCTTTATACGACAGTGCCATGAAAAGCTATTCAGGAGGATTTATCATTTTGATATGTATCGCACTGACCGGAGCCATAATAGTATCCTTTTTACCAAAGCTGACTGATAAAAAGGAAATTATTTCTTCCGGTTAAGACCAATTTGCTATTCTTCTCAGGTTCAGTCAGCATTACCAGCAGGTTCCTGAACAGACAGGAATAAAAAAATGCACCTCGAATTAATATTTTGATGAATACTGATATATTAAGGCCTGAATGAAATTTATCTATTGATGTATGCGGAAATCAGAGTTGGTGAAAAGCAAAATGCCTCAAATTGAGGTACTTTGAGGTAATGATAATTTTGTAGTTAACCTGTTGTTTCGTACATTTGGCATATAACTATTCGGATAAATTTTACAACAGGATAAAAAAACAGGTTTCTAAAAATTAACAGATGTTAAAAAGATACCCCGATTTGAGGGAGTGGTTACGATCGATGGCTTCCGATATCTTCCACAGGTATTCTCTACCAAGGTGGATGCTTTTTTTGCACGATACAACAGCTGTTTTTACAGCATTCATTTTTGCTTATCTATTAAGATACAACCTGATTGCTGTCAATTTTCCTTATGACCAGGCAATCATTCATGGTTTAATTGCACTTTTGGTTTATGCTGTATTTATAGTGATTTTCCGCTCATATGCAGGTCTGATCCGGCATACCACCCTGACTGACGTTTCACTTGTTTTTGTTTCCACAAGTTCAGCTACAATATTCCTGATGGTTTTGTCCATGGCAGAAATATTCTGGGCCTTGATCAAAGCCTTGTTATTCCATTGTCGATAATTCTAATTCATTACATGCTTATTACTGTCTACCTGTTCTTCTCAAGAATCTTTGTCAAAATGATTTTCAGGTTTGCAACAAGGTCTATTAAACTGTCGGAAAACAGGGTGCTGATTTATGGAGCAGGCGAAATGGGGTTTATTGTTAAAAGGGTTCTTTTAAGTGATCCCAGAGGAGGATATAGTGTTCAGGGATTTATTGATGACAGCAGACAACTTCAGGGGAAGAAAATCAATGGGATCCATGTTTATGGCCCTGAAATTCTGTCTTATGACTTTATGGTAAAACATAGAATAAAGACTCTCATCCTGGCAATTCGTGGGATCCATCCTTCTAAAAAAAGTGAAATCATTCAAAAAGCAATTGATTCCAAAATTGAAGTGCTTGAAACACCAGCCATAGAAAAATGGTTGAACGGACAGCTCGAGATACGTCAGCTTCAGAAAGTCCAACTTGAAGATTTACTCGGAAGGGATCCGATAAGGCTCGATATGGAGCTTATCAGAAAGGGATTATCACATAAAACTATTATGGTTACAGGTGCAGCAGGATCAATAGGTTCAGAAATTGTGCGCCAGCTGTCACGGTTTGTTTCCAATAATATAATATTGGTCGATCAGGCTGAAACACCTATGTTTCACCTTGAAAATGAATTGCGAAAGGATTACGGGCACCTGAAATTCAAATCACAGCTTGCAGACGTAACGAATGTTGAAAAAATGGAACTTATTTTCAACAGATATCATCCTGAAATAGTGTTTCACGCTGCTGCCTATAAGCATGTTCCGCTTATGGAAGAGAATCCTCATGAAGCTCTCCGGGTGAATGTCGGAGGTACAAGAACTATGGTTGAACTTGCTGTTAAATATGGGGTTAAGAAATTCGTAATGATCTCCAGCGACAAATCTGTGAATCCGGCGAATATAATGGGAGCTTCAAAGCGTATGTGCGAAATGCTGGTTCAGACCAAGTCAATGAAGGAGGGTGTAAAAACCCAGTTCGTAATTACACGATTTGGCAATGTTCTGGGATCAAATGGTTCTGTCATTCCTCTTTTTAAGAAGCAAATTGAGGAAGGAGGCCCGATAACTGTTACACATCCGGAAATAACAAGATATTTTATGACTATTCCTGAAGCGTGTCAGCTGGTGTTGGAGGCAGGTTTTATGGGCAACGGAGGCGAAATATTTGTATTTGATATGGGTAAGCCTGTGAAAATTGTTGATCTGGCAATCAATATGATCCGCCTCTCAGGGCTGGAGCCAGGTAAGGATATAAAGATTGAGTTTACGGGATTACGTCCCGGAGAAAAACTATATGAGGAATTGCTGTCAATGAATGAAGAAGTAATTCCGACGCATAATGAAAAGATCAAGATAGCGAAAGTTGAAAAGAACGATTTTAAACTTGAAGTTCTTAAAGTAATATCTTCATTAAAAGGATTATATAACCTTTCAGAACAGGAAGTAGTTGAATTATTTGAAATACTTGTTCCGGAATACAAGTATTCGAAATCGAAAAGCAACGGAGATTACCTTCAAAAAAATGAAAAAAGTCTAAGGTACAATAAATTTTTTTTAATAATCTTACGTAATAAATCCGTATCATGCTAAAAGAAAAGCGTAATTACTTGATATTATGTGTAATTACGCTTTTTAAATGGTGATCCCGAAGGGATTCAAACCCCCAACCTTCTGATCCGTAGTCAGATGCTCTATTCAGTTAAGCTACGGGACCTTATAACTCTTTGAGACGCAAATATAGCAATTTTTTATACCCTGGATTATTGCTTACTTTTATTTGTTCCTTCATATAAAATAATTCCTTTTTTATATCGTTGGAAATCAGTAGTAAACAATAGTTAAATGAAAAAGATAACTGGCATATTTCTGAAAATAATTCTGGGATTTATCCTTCTGATTCTAATACTGATTTTTACCATTCCGGTCATATTTAAAGACAAAATAAAAACCAGGATCGAACAGGTCATTAATGAATCCGTAAATGCAAAAGTAAAATTTGAGGATTATAAGCTCGGATTTATAAAGAACTTTCCGGACCTTACTTTTTCTCTTTATAATGTCTCTGTTGCCGGTATTGACAAGTTCGAAAACGATACTCTGGCAGACCTGGGATCTTTAAATCTGGTCTTATATCTCCCGAGCCTGTTTAAAAAAACGGGCTATGAAATCAAATCAATAATAATTAATGAGGCTGCAATTAAAACTCTTGTTCTTAAAGATGGCAGCGCAAACTGGGATATAATGGCAGATACAACCGAAAGCGTTCCGGGAGACGAATCAGCATCGGCAATGAAAATCCTGCTCAGAAAAATTGAAATTCTTAACAGCTCGATCTCGTATATTGATCATGAATCGGATATTGAAGTCTACCTTACCGATGTAAACAGTACCATGAGTGGCGATCTTACAGAGAATGAGACCAACCTGGAAATAATGATAAGTGCCGGTGAACTCACATATTTAATGGATGGAATAAAGTACCTCAATAAGGCAACGGCTGACTCAAAAATAAATCTTCTTGCAAGGCTCGACAGTATGAAATTCTATCTGCGCGATAATTATCTCCTGATAAATGACCTTAAAATGAATTTTGAAGGAATGGTTGCCATGCCGGAAGATGATATCGAAATGGACCTTACTTATAAATCGGAACAAACTTCTTTGAAATCTCTTCTGTCACTTATACCTGCAGTTTATATGACTGATTACAGCGATCTTAAGACCAGCGGGGAATTCAACCTTTCAGGAACAGCCAAAGGAGTATACAGCGATGCTGACAGTACTATGCCCGATATTGCTCTTACTCTGAATGTTAAAAACGGATTAGTCAGTTATCCTTCACTTCCGGAGCAGATAAAAAATATCAATATTGAATCTGATATTTTCATCGATGGGAAAAATATGGATAAATCAATTGTTAATATAAATGGCTTTCATATGGAACTGGCAGGTAATCCGTTCGATATGAAGTTCATCCTTAAAACACCAATGAGTGATCCTGATTTCAGCGGCTCAATGAAGGGTAAAATTGATCTTACAGCACTTTCAAATGCTTTACCCCTCGATAGCATAAACCTTTCAGGATTGATTAATATGTCGGTGAGCTATGGCAGGTCGCATGTCGATGATTGAAAAGGAACAATACGACGACTTTAAGGCGTCCGGGACAATGGATATCACTAAAATGACGGTAGCAATGACCGGATATCCTGAAGTGAAGATCAACGATGCCGGCTTTGAATTTACTCCGGCATTTGCTTCGTTGAAAAGTGCTGATCTGAATATTGGCGGTACCAGCGATTTCAAACTAAGCGGTAAACTCGAAAATTATATCGCATATGTTTTAAAGGATGAAATTATCAGAGGGAACCTGACTCTTCGTTCAAAAATTGTCGATCTCTCTGATATTATGTCAGAAATTGCTTCCGATACTACTGAAATTGAAGATACCACCGCACTTACTATCATAAAAGTCCCTGAAAACATCGATTTTAATTTTGATGCTCTTATCGATCAGTTTGTTTATAATAATATTAAAGTACAGAATGTCAAAGGTAAGATTATTGTTAAGGACGGAATACTTAGCATCAGAGAGACCGGGATGGATCTTCTGGGAGGTAAGATTGCAATGAATGCTGATTATGATACACGCGACATACTTAAGCCTCTGATGAAAGCTGATATGAATATAGAAAATCTGGGGGTTAAAGATGCATTCAATACTTTCAACACAATACAGATGCTTGCACCCACTGCAAAAGGTGTCAGTGGGAAGGTAGGTGTTAGACTATCCTACAGCAGCCTGCTGGGCAGCGATTTTATGCCTGTAATTTCAACGATCAGCGGCGGAGGGAAACTTCAAGTCGGATGAAGTTACCCTGGTTGAATCATCTGTTTACAAATTAATGAAAGAATCACTTAAACTCAGCGATAAATACACAAACACTTTTAAGGATATAAATGTGAGTTTTAAAATAAATAACGGCAGAATCCTTGTAAGTCCTTTTAATACAAAAGTTGGCAACATCAGGATGAATATAAGCGGAGATCAGGGTATTGACCAGACTCTCAATTATATCATCAAAACTGAAATTCCAAGAACTGAGCTTGGAAGCTCTGTAAATTCACTTATCGATAACCTGTCGGTTTCGGCTGCTGCTCTCGGAATAGCATTTAAACCTGCTGATATAATTAAGGTAAACGTTAAAGTGACAGGGACATTCCTGAAACCGATTGTAACGCCATTCTTTGGAAGTAATCCTCCTGACAGCATGGTAAGTATTAAGGAAACTGTTAAGGAAACAATTAAAGAAACAGTGGGGGAGGAATTAGATCAGGCAAAGGAAAAAGTTAAAAGTGAAGCCGAGATACAGGCTGACAAACTAATAACAGAAGCAGAAGAACAGGGACAGAAACTAAGGGATGAAGCAGCCGTTGCAGCTGAGAAAATCCGAAAGGAAGCTGATATCCAGGCCCAGAAGCTCATTAAAGAAGCTGAGACAAAAGGTGCTCTGGCCAAGACTGGCTGCACAGAAAGCAGCCGAAACAGCTAAAAAGGAAGCTGACAAGAAAGCAAATCAGCTGGTAAATGAGGCTGATATTCAGGCCACTAAGCTTCTTGACGAAGCAAAAATTAAGCGTGAAGAACTGCTTAATAAAATTTAGTGAAAATTAAATGAGGCTGTTAAAAAGTCCATATTTTCTTTAGCCCCTAAATCCCCTGAAGGGGACTTATTGATAAACTGATACATAACAAACCCCCTTTAGGGGGCAGGGGGCAGAAACCGCATGAAATCAGACTTTTGAAACAGCCTCCTTTTATTTTACATCAAATTATTAGAATTTTTTCTCGCGGATACGGGCTTTCTTACCTGTAAGATCGCGAAGGTAGAAGATCTTAGCCCTGCGAACCTTGCCATGCTTGTTAACTTCAATCTGATCAATAAAGGGTGAAGAAACAGGAAATATTCTTTCAACACCTATATTCCCTGACATTTTTCTTACCGTAAAGGTTTCGGTATGGGCCGTACCGGTTCTCTGTATCACAACACCACGGAACTGCTGGATCCTTTCCTTATTTCCTTCTTTAATCTTATAATGAACAGTAACAGTATCTCCGGCAATAAATTTTGGAAATTCATTGGTTACTGACAATTCCTTCTCAACAACATCCATTAAATTCATCTCTCAAAAATTTTGTTTCCTTAATTCTGATTTTTAAAACAGGTCGCAAAGTTACAATAATATTTTTTATTCCCCAATTGCATTGGTTATAATTTTCAAAATAATATCCTGCCTGCTAATCCTGAATCATTACTTTATTCCCTGAAATTACTAATGTGAAGTTGTTGTCGGAACAAGCAGTTTATTCCCTGTGTCCTGAATGACAGACTTTTTCCATTTATCCGAATAACCCGGTTGCAGTGGCATTACAGGGCATCCATCGGCACTTCTTTCGAATTTTCCGTCCTTCTCTTTTTTGATATTTCCATCGATATATTTAACAATCAGATATTCACTCAGTTTTTTCCATTGGTCAAAAGTGTTCTGGGCACTTTTGATTGAATAAGCTGTCAGATATTCCCGTGCTTTCCAAACATTTTCGGAATACAGTTTCTTTGCAACATCATCGATTTCAGCAGTTTCAGAAGTATACTCTGACTCAAGGTTCTTCTGAACTTTCAATGCATCAGCACTCATCAGATCGTAACGTGAATAGCAGAAATTAGCAACTGTATTAAATACCCAAAAAGCTGAAGTTGGCGAGTAGGTAAGCATGTCACCGTTTCCGACTTTAAAGCACTCCGGAACCTCAAGGATACCACAATATATCGGATTGAAAACTGTTGTGGCAGCATCATCAACACCGAACCAGAAAATTCCTCCGATCGGATCGGGCAGCCAGTTGCGGCTTTCAGCAACAAATACAAATCCTGTTTGCTGTGTCGATGTGGCTCTTTCGTTGCAATACTCCGGGGCATTTGCATCACCTGCAACTTTCCATTCCAATGGACGCCAGCGATAGGGAGATCCGAATGGACCGGCTCCAATATCTGTTCTCATGTCATAAGGTGTACCTTCAAGATGGTCGCGCATAAAATTCATCAGGTCATAGTTCGAAATCTTACGGTTGGGTTTTACCCAAAGAGGCATTCGTCTGCTAAGGTCATTACCTGAAACATAATTTAAATATTGATCCATGTCATCATTTACAGATTTGAAAAAGGACCATACCCGGATTTCACAAAATCGAGCACCCGAAAAACTAATTGGATTGTAGGCATCAGAAAAACTGAATGCCTCGTCAGGTCCGGAGTACAATTTTTTTGCCCTGGCCACATCAATTACATCCCATGCATAAACACATTCAACAACAGGATCAAAAATACGGCCAAGGTCTTTGGAAGTTATGGCTATACTGTTTTTCTTCCCGGTAGCCAGAGGGAAAGTCTGAATTCTTGCCTGGTTTGCGTGGCCGGAAACAAAACCGTCAGGTATTCGTCTTGTAACCCAGACGGCACCTTTATTACCCGGACCCTTGCCAATAATTTCAAAGATCCATACCTCATCCGGATCAGATATTGAAAATGATTCGCCGGAACTTGCATATCCGTATTCAGAAACCAGATCAGACATTACTTTTATTGCTTCCCTGGCATTTTTTGCTCTCTGAAGTGTGATATAAATCAAACTTCCATAATCTATAATTGCAGTTTTATCTTCCATTCCATCAACACCACCATATGTTGTTTCACCTATTGCCAGTTGATGTTCATTCATATTTCCAACAACAGAATAAGTATGGGCAACCTGCCTTATTTTTCCCATATACTTATATGTATCCCATTCATAAACATCGAGCATACTTCCGGCAGGATAGTCTCTTGCAGGCCAGAAATATAATTCTCCATATAATTGATGGGAATCTGCAGAATATGTTATCATTGTTGATCCTTTAACCGATGCTCCCTTCGTAACCAGAAAATTCGTGCAGGCATTAGTCAACTGTCCTTCAAAAACTCCTGAAATAGTAATAATAATGAGTGCTGTAAATAGTCTTTTCATATTATATATTAATTTTTAGTTAAAATTTGATAATTAGAAATAAGGAAATGCAAAGGTAGCAAGACCGATAAAATATCAAAGCGATATCATATCATTTTGAGGATTTCGATGATTTTTTTTATTCTTTCAGTATCAGCCACCTTTCTTGAAAACTCGGGTACGCCTGTAACTCCTCCCATGTTTATTCCCTTTCGCCTGAAAATCATTTCGCTTTCAATGATATTTCTTCCGGTCAGGTGAATTTCCCTGGCTTTTGTTGCGGTTAATATTAAGGCAGCATTTGTTTCATCGATTCCGCTGCCGGGCATAATTATTAATCTTTTACCAGACTGTATGATAAGCTGCCGTATAAGCTCAATCCCGTCCTGGGCTTTGTTTTTCTGTCCTGAAGTAAGAAGCCGTGAGGCACCTGTTGAAATAACATCCTCCAGTCCCTGAACCGGATCGCTGCACATGTCGAATGCCCTGTGAAATGTGGTAGACATAGGATATGCAAATTCAAACAAGTTTTGCGGTTCGTTCAATATCAATATTGCCTCCCGGAAGCAAAATTCCGGTCACAATTCCATCAACTCCCGATTCTCCGCATATCTCGATATCCCTTCTCATCAGATCATATTCCAGATCGGAATAGAGGAAATCTCCTCCTCTTGGTCTTATAATTACATGGAGTCCGATACTCAGATTGTTTCTTGCTGAGACTAATGAACCATATGATGGTGTAGTTCCCCCTTCAATAAGATTATCACATAATTCCACCCGGTCAGCTCCGGCAGCTTGCGCATTAATCGCAGATTCGACACTGTCGACACAAATCTCAAGCTTGTAATCCATTTAGAAAATTAAAACTGATTAATAAAAGTAACAATATTTTCAGTATAATTGTGAATCTAAAAATAATATATTATGAAACCGACGCTTTTAGTACTGGCTGCCGGAATGGGCACACGTTACGGAGGAAACAAACAACTTGATGAAGTAGGACCTTCAGGTGAGACTATAATTGATTATTCTATTTACGATGCGATACGTGCCGGTTTCGGCAAGATTGTCTTCGTTATCCGGAGGGATATTGAACAACAGGTCAGGGAAAGATTTGTTGACAGGCTTCAGGGAAAGATAGAAATTGATTATGTTTTTCAGGAGATTACTAATCTTCCTGAAGGAGTAAAGGTTGCCCCTGATCGCTCAAAACCATGGGGAACGAGTCACGCTATCCTTGTTACCAAAGAAAAGATTAAGGAACCATTTGGGGTTATAAATGCTGATGACTATTATGGAGTTGAATCATTTAAGATACTCAGGGATTTTCTGGTAAATGACAAAAATCCTGATAACTATTGTATAGTTGGTTACAAATTAGGGAATACTCTGTCGGAACATGGGCACGTAAATCGCGGCGTATGCCAGGCTGGCGAGGACGGATTCCTGCATTGATATAGTTGAAACACGACAGATTGAAAAAACAAAGGAGGGAGCTGTTGCTCCGGGACCTGATGGTAAAACTTTACATTTTACCGGAAATGAGATAGTATCGATGAATTTATGGGGATTTAAACCATCATGTTATGATTTCCTGGGTAAAGAATTCCGGAATTTCATCAATAAGCTACGGAATGGATCTGAAATCGGAACTTGATATTCCGACATCAGTGGATAAATTTGTCAAGAACGGTGAAATTACAATCCAGATCCTTATGAGTAACGAGAGATGGTTCGGTGTAACTTACCGTGAAGACAAACCATTTGTTGTTGAGAGTATAAAGAAGATGATCAGAAAAGGGATTTATCCTGCCAGAATCTATTCATAATCCGATTCCCCTTTCACTCACCGGGGGAAAAAGGCGGGGGGATGAGGTTTCAATATTACCAGGTAAATTCGCAATTATAAGTACTCAGATTGTCTATGTTATCAGTGACATTAAGGGAAAGATTATGCTTCGTCCCTTTCTGAATTCTGGCGGAATCAAATTTATATATTAACAGGTCATTCTTCTGATCGTACTCAAATAATGCCCATTTACCATCAATTTCCGGTTCGTATGATTTTATTCCTGATAAATTATCACTGATTTTAATTCTGATGTCCTGTTTTCCCTGTCAGAATCGCTCCATTGGTAAGTCCATTCGCAGAAATCAAAGGAGGTATCGTGTCAATACCGACAAAAAACGTCCCGAAAGACCGGGGATTGGCAGAAAGATGACCATTTGCCCATACGCTTGTCAGCGGAATCTTTTTATTATCATCTCCCATCTGGATGATAAGCATTTTAGTTTCTTTTCCCCCTGGTACCCTGTCGGGTTTAATAGAAAGGTTATAAGCTTTATGTACAGGTGTATATTTGTTATGAATTTGATAGATATCAGAATAGGTATCCGGGATTGCCTTTATCATTTTAAATTCAAAATGTAGAGTGTCATAAAGAGTTCCTGATGGAATATTCACTGTAACATTCCCTGAAACAAATTTATTGTTCCTGTTGTAAGGCATCAAAACAGTATTGTTTCTTTCAGGCTTGATCAGATCTGTATCAGCCGATACTGGTGACGGATTTACGTAGAAGGAGAGGAGCGACCTGTTTTGATGGATATCCTCTGCTATTATTTCAACATAATGTCTTTTCCCGTCATTAAAGTTAACGATTCCTTTATTGATAACATTTTTGTAGAGGCTTAGCTTGTCGTTTGGAAGCACAAACGCCCTCTCGGCATAAACGCGTTCCCTTCTGGAACATTTCAAAATCAATATGACTGTTTATATACCTTGATTCATTAAAGGAGAATTCATCCATTACATATTTATAAACCGGAAGAGAGTCGATCCTTAGTTCTATTGAATAAACTGCGCATTTGTTATAACTTCCGTTTAAGCAGATCATATGCCTTAAAACCAAAACCGACAGGCCATTAATCGAAATTTCATTCTTTGTGCCAATTGTGTATTTTCCGTTTCCACCTGAAACATTGATTTTTACAGGTTTTGTTCTGATTATTTATAACAGTGTTGCTGCTGAGCGGATAAATAAACAGTTTCTCAATTACAGGTTTAATATCATCTTCAATTCCGAATTCAAAAAGGAGAGGATTGACTGGCTGTTCTCCGTTTGATTTTCTTATCTCATAGTGAAGATGAGGACCTGAAGAACTTCCTGAGTTTCCGGAATATGCTATCAGATCGCCCTGATTGAAGACAAATCTGTCTTTCGGTGGCCACAAAGTTATCATGTAGCTCTTTTCTTCATATTGCCTTGAAATTACATATTCTTCAATTTCAGGAGTAAATTTGTCAAGGTGGCCATAAACAGTTGAATACCCTTCAGGATGTCTGAGATAAAGAGCTCTGCCGAATCCTCCTGGCGAAATGCTTATCCTGTACACATATCCCGACGCTGCCGCTACAATTTCTTTACCGGTAACCCCCTGTGTCTTGATATCCAGTCCCGAATGAAAATGATCAACCCTGAGTTCTCCGAAATTTGCAGAAAGGGAAAGCGGAATTTTTACCGGTGAAATAAAAAGAAATCTGTTTGTCGGGTTCTTCTCTGAAAGTGTTGAAAAGTAATAGTTTTATAATGAATATCAGAATAAATGCCATTGCCTGTCGTTAATTATGTTTTAGAAATGCAAAACTATGTTTCTGTGCTGTTCTGCCAAACTATTTGAGCTAAATTTTTGAAAATATCATTAACAGTGTTAACTTTGCATTAAAGATTTTAGTATGTCCGATCAGGGAAATGAGGAGCTGACATTGCTGAACAAAAAGCTTGAAGAATTGTTTGAAAGATATGATGACCTGAGGACAAAAAACAATGAACTGAAAACTGAAAATGAATTAATAAAAAGGAATCTTCAGGAAAAGGAAGAAAATATTAAGCAATTAGAAATTAAATACGAAAGGGTTAAATTATCAGGAGCATTGTTGGGTGAAGGCGAAAATGCCGCCGAGGCGAAGAAGAAGATAAATGAATTGGTGCGGGAAATTGACAGATGTGTTGCTCTTTTAAACAGATAAGATATAACAATGGATGATAAGCTTTCGATTAAAGTAAATGTGGCAGACAGATATTATCCATTGAAGGTAGAAAGGGAAAACGAGGAAAAGATCAGGAAAGCTGCCAGAATGATTAACGAGAAAGTGATGCAGTATAAGCAGCGCTACTCGGACAAAGATGTTCAGGACTTTCTGGCGATGGCTTCGCTTCAGTATGTGATCAAGCTTAACGAAGAAGAGGAAAAAATAAGAAACGATCAATTCCCTGGTGCCATTAAAGAACTTATTAAGAAAATTGATACAGTTCTTGAAGAAAAGAGTGACAGCGTTCTTTAAAATAAAATAAACTTATTGCCCGCATTGTTTCTTCATTCGTTTTTGAAACTCAACAGTTAAAACTTTGGAGTAATACTTAGTTCAGGAAGAACAGGCCTCATCCCGATTTATCGGGATTCCGCTTTAGGGCGGAACAGTGGACGTTCGAGCTGAATTAGCGACTCCAGCCATTCAGATATGGGGTTTTATAAAAGTTGGAGAGACTTTGCGGGTTTTTTATATATATAATTTAATACATTATTTTATGACATTAACAATAGTTATTAAGTGTTTCGGCATTGATTCTGGGCTTCGTTGCTTCCTATTTTGTATGGCAACTGGCACTCAGGAACAGGAGCCGGAAGATACTCACCGAGGCAGAAACAGAATCCGAAGTCATTAAGAAGGAAAAAATCCTTCAGGCTAAAGAAAGGTTTTTACAGTTGAAGGCAGAACATGAGAAGGTTATAAATGAAAAGAATAACAAGATAAATCTGGCCGAAAGCCGTATCAAACAAAAAGAGCTTACTTTATCACAGAAACTCGAGGAAGCACAGCGAAAAAAGAATGAAGCTGATTCAATACGTGAAAATCTTAATTCACAGCTCGAACTTTTCGATAAAAAAAATGAAGAGCTCACTAAACTTCACAGGCAGCAGGTTGATCAGCTGGAAGCCATCTCAGGCTTATCCGCTGAGGAAGCTAAAAATAATCTGATTGAATCCTTAAAGGAGGAAGCCAAGACAGGAGCAATGTCCTATATAAACGAGATATTGGACGAAGCTAAAATGACAGCCAACAAGGAGGCAAAAAGAATCGTGCTACAGACAATCCAGAGGGTTGCAGCTGAAAATGCCATCGAGAATGCAGTTACTGTCTTCCATATTGAATCTGATGAAATGAAAGGCAGGATAATCGGCCGCGAGGGCAGGAATATCAGGGCTCTCGAAGCAGCAACAGGTGTCGAAATTATTGTCGACGATACACCCGAGGCAATTGTACTCTCTGCTTTCGACCCCATACGAAGGGAAGTTGCCAGGCTTGCACTTCATCAGCTGGTAACTGACGGAAGGATCCATCCGGCAAGGATTGAGGAGATTGTCGACAAAACCAGAAAACAGGTTGAGGAGGAAATCCTTGAAGTAGGCAAAAGAACAACTATTGACCTTGGAATTCACGGATTGCATCCTGAACTTATCCGGCTGGTAGGTAAAATGAAATACAGATCATCGTACGGACAGAACCTGCTTATGCATTCACGTGAAGTAGCAAATCTTTGCTCAATAATGGCAGCAGAGCTTGGACTGAATCCAAAACTGGCAAAGAGAGCAGGACTTCTTCATGATATCGGAAAGGTACCTGATGATGAACCTGAACTTCCTCATGCTATACTTGGAATGAAAGTCGCCGAGAAATATAAAGAGAAGCCTGAGATCTGCAATGCTATTGGTGCCCACCATGATGAAACGGAGATGACAACTCTTATTGCACCGATTGTCCAGGTCTGCGATGCCATTTCCGGTGCAAGGCCGGGTGCAAGACGTGAAGTTGTTGAATCATACATTAAACGATTGAAAGAGCTCGAATCGCTGGCTCTGCAGTATCCGGGTGTAATGAAAACTTATGCAATACAGGCAGGAAGAGAACTGAGGGTTATTGTTGGCGCTGAAAAAGTAAACGATAAAGAAGCTGAAAACCTCTCATTTGAAATTGCAAGAAAGATCCAGAATGAAATGACTTATCCGGGTCAGATTAAAATTACTGTTATCCGCGAAACCAGGGCAGTAAATTATGCCAAATAAATGAATACAACTTAATTTATGGACACTGCAAAAATGCAGTGTCCATTTTTTTTGTTTGTCTAAAAGAAATAATTATAACTTTAACAGATAATAATTCACCTCGCTTTAGAAATGTCAAAAATTAAACTGCTCAATATTGTTGGAGCAAGGCCGCAGATAATAAAATCATCAGCTATAAGCAGGGCAATTCGTCTTAATTTCGAGCAGGAGATCACCGAGATTACTCTTCATACCGGACAACACTATGATAAGGAGATGTCGGAGGTCTTTTTCGATGAGCTTGAAATTCATAAACCCGATTTCAACCTTGGTGTAGGTTCTGCACATCACGGCCGTCAGACAGCTGCAATGATCACAGGGATAGAGGCGGCGCTTCTGAGTGAAAAACCTGATGCTGTTTTGCTTTACGGAGATACAAATTCCACACTTGCCGGAGCAATAGCCGCGGCAAAGCTTCATTTTCCGGTTATCCATATTGAAGCAGGCCTCAGGTCATTTAATAAGATCATGCCTGAAGAGCTTAACAGGATTATGAGTGATCATTCTTCAACCCTGCTTATTTGCTCCGACTAACGCAGCTTTTAAAAACCTGATAAACGAAGGATTCAGGCCTGAAAACAGCCCTCCGTACACAATAGACAATCCGAAGATCTATTTTACGGGTGATATCATGTACGATAATTCACTCTTTTTTGCTGAACTTGCAGAAAGGAAGAAGGGTTCGCTCCTTGAATCCATGTCACTTGAAAGAGATAAATTCATCCTGGTCACTATACACCGGGATATTAATACTGATGATACAGGGCGCCTCGAAGCTATACTCTCAACACTGAAGAATATGGCTTTGGAATATTCCATGCCTTTCGTTATGCCTTTTCATCCCCGTACAATTAATTCACTTAAATCAGGTTTGAATAACCTGTTTGAAGATCTGAAGAACTGCGCTTACATCAGAGTTATTCCTCCTGTCTCATACCTTGTCAATGACCCTCCTTGAAAAAAACTGCAGTATGATCATTACTGATTCCGGAGGTGTCCAGAAGGAATCGCATTTCTTTAAGAAACCGTGCATTGTGCTGAGGAGGGAGACAGAATGGATTGAACTCGTTGCTAATGGCTCAGTTAAGCTGGCGGATGCCAATCCTGAGTTAATAAGAAATGAGTTTGCCGGATTTATGCAGTCAGGACAAAATCTTGAATATCCAGGATTTTACGGTGATGGCAAAACTGCTGAATTCATTCTTAAAGAGATACTTCTATTATTCGAAAGATAATCTGGCCTGTTGTTAAATCCTGAGGACAGATAAGGTATTTATCAGAAACAATCAATAAAATGAATAGAACGTTAAGCGGCCGTAAAGTGCTTGTAACAGGAGGAGCCGGATTTATAGGATCCAACCTTGTTGAATCAATGCTTGAAAACGGGAATAGTGTTGTATGCCTCGATAATTTTTCGACAGGTAAGCGGGAAAATATTCGGGAATTTCTGAATAATCCTGGTTTCCAACTGATTGAAGGTGATATTAGGAATTACTCCGATTGCGAGAAAGCTGTCAGGGGAATCGATTTTGTATTTCATCAGGCAGCACTTGGATCTGTACCGCGATCGATCAAAGATCCTGTTTCCACAACAGATGTTAACATTGGCGGATTCGTCAAAATGCTGTTTGCTTCAAAAGAAGCCGGAGTTAAGAGGTTTATTTATGCCGCAAGCTCATCAACATATGGTGATCATCCCGATCTTCCGAAAGTCGAAGACAAGATTGGAAAACCAATGTCACCGTATGGCATAACAAAGTATGTTGATGAACTTTTTGCTGCCAATTTTGCTGTGAACTATAACATTGAAGTTATCGGACTCCGCTACTTTAATGTTTTTGGCCGCAGGCAGGATCCTCTGGGAGCTTACGCTGCTGTGATACCTTTATTCGTAAAAAAGCTGATGAATCATGAACCTCCCGTGATTAACGGCGATGGTTTATACTCAAGGGATTTCACCTATATTGATAATGTTCTTCAGGCCAATTATCTTGCTGCTCTTGCACAGGATCAGTCTGCAATAAATCAGGTATATAATGTAGCTTACGGAGAAAGAACAAGCCTTAATGAATTGTATGATCTGATAATGCAGCTGATAGCGGAGGATGATTTGGAAGTTGTGGGAATAAAACCTGTTTACGGACCGTCAAGGGCAGGGGATATCCCTCATTCTCTTGCCTCAATAGAAAAGGCACAAAGACTATTAGGTTATAAACCGACTCACAATGTAAAAGAAGGAATGGCCGAAGCAATAAAATGGTATAAAGCCAATTTGTAACATTTGTTACAATTCAGATCCTTAAATCTTTTTCATCACTTTCAGAGCAAGATCCATAATGAGTGGTTTGTAATCATTGATGAATTCCCCGGTTACACGATTCCCGATCACAGCGCAGAGAGTCAGAGCTTTGTGGCCCAGTAACCCCGACAATCCGTAAATTGCTGAGCTCTCCATTTCATAGTTACTTATGGTTCTGCCTCCGAAAGAGAATTGTTCGAGCTTGCTGTTAATTTCACTATCGAAAGTATTTAGCCTTAACCTTCTTCCCTGAGGGGCATAAAAGCCGGGAGCTGAAATTGTTATTCCTTTGATAAAGTTCTCATTCTGAAATAAGCTTATTAGCTCTTTGCTTGCATTTACTGCATATGGAAAAGGAAGGGTATCGGGCCATTCAAGATAATCAGCTATAACTGCCGATAGAATATTATCAAGCAGCCAGTCGTATCCTTCATAAAAATGTATGAGGCCGTCAAAGCCAATCGCTGTTTCAGACAAGACAATTGAACCAGCCGGAACGTCACTTCTCAATCCTCCTGAAGTACCCAGCCTTACGATGGTCAAGCGAAACAGGATCTTCTTTTACCTCACCTGAAGTGAGATCGATATTTACCAGAGCATCAAGTTCGTTGAGGACTATATCTATATTATCTGTTCCTATACCCGATGAGATTATTGTTATCTCATTACCCTCAAAACTTCCGGTGACTGTTCTGAACTCCCTGTTTTCCTTTCTTACCCTTATATCCTTAAGCAGGGAACCAAGCATGTCGACACGTCCCGGATCTCCGACAATGATTATTTTATCCGAGATGTCACCGGGAAGCAGATTCAGATGAAATATACTTCCGTCCCTGTTTGTAATCAGTTCGGTTTTCTTTTCCATACGAAAAAATGAAGATCAAATATAGGGAATTTTGAGCTCAGAAACTGCTAAAAGTAATTCATTATGTTACCTGATATAAGCAGAAGCGATATCTCGGCCAGCTTTGCCAGCGACTCAACCGAGAGAAGGCTCTCCCTTGCATCAAGAAGGCTTTTCTGGACCTCACGAAGATCGATTCCTGATAAATTTCCAAGCCTGTATCGTTCCATGGCTATTTCAAGGTTTTCAGTCGCTGTCTGAAGATTTTGTGTTTCAAGAGCTATTAAGCCTGAGGTAATTTCTGTATGCACTGTAAATGGTTATCAGATCTGCTTTAACTCCCTGTTCAATTTCAAGATATTGCAACTCCTTATTCTTAATATCAATAGATGAGTTACGGATACTCCTTCTCTGGTTAAAACCGTCAAAAATGTTCACTCCGAATGTAAGTCCGTAATTAAGACCATTTGTTTTTTGGTTTTTTGTTTCACTTGGATAAAAAGTGTTGAAAGAATAATTATATCCGGTCGAAGCTTCAGATAAGGATAGCTGCGGGATACGATCAGTTTATAATCATATTCTGAAATTATCTTGTTCTTGGCAGACAGCTGTAGTCCGGTGTTTTTAATAAGTGTTTCATCCAGAAGCTTCTCAAAAAGTAATTCCGGATTTACTGTAATTGATGTATCACTTGTTGTAAAGTTAAGACTCAGGTCTTCAACTGCCATCAGTTCGTTAAGCCGTATCTGGGCTGCATGAACAACTTCCAGTCTGTCGCGACAGTCTTGAACTGTCGGCATTCAGATAAACCCGTCGACTGCAATACCTGAAGTTTGGAACTTGATCCCAGCAGATAGCGGTCTTCATCAATCCGAAGACGTTCTTTGGAAAGTGCAACGGCATATTTAAGGTTTTTAGAGAGCTGTACCTGCTGAATATAATTATAATAACCCGACAATAATATCCGATAACAGATTTTCAATTTCCATTTGAGTGTTTAATTCACCTATCTGCTTCAACTCATTTAGCTTTTTATAGGTTGTAAGTACATTAAATCCGTTGAAAATTGTAAGACCCAGGGAGAGACCCGCGGCTGTTGTTGTATTATATTCGTTATCGGAAGTTGTCTGACTTCCGTCCTCAAAATTCCTTTCAATATCGTTAACACTTCCATTATGCCTTCCTGTCAGATCCAGGGTAGGTAGAAATCCTGCATTCCCGATTGTGTAATTATTTTTTGCAATTGTTTCGCTGTTTCGTGCAATCAGCAGTGAGAAATTTCTCTCAAGGCCAATTCTGATACATTCGTTGAGGTTGTATATTACATCCTGTCCTGATACTGCGGAGAAAATTAAAAGCAGGATGAAATTAATTGACAGAAACTTTATTTTCATCTGTAATCGTTTTTGTTTCACTTGAAATATAGGAATAAATAGCAGGCACAATATAGAGTGAGAAGAAGGTAGCGAATACCATTCCCCCGACAACTGCAGTACCCATCGCAATACGGCTCTGTGCACCTTCTCCAAGTCCCAGTGCGAGTGGTAAAATTCCAAGTATTGTAGCCATACTGGTCATCAGTATAGGACGAAACCTGGAGGATGCTGCATACTTAATGGCATCCATTTTAGCCATGCCGGCACTTTTTCTCTGGTTGGCAAACTCCACAATGAGAATGCCATTTTTTGATACCAGACCGATAAGCATTATAATACCTATCTGGCTGAAAATATTCATGGTGATATCGAAATACCACATGAATATCAAAGCTCCCGTCAGGGCAAGTGGTACAGTCATCATAACAATAAGCGGATCTTTAAAGCTTTCAAACTGGGCTGCCAGAACCAGAAAAATCAAAATCAATGCAAGAATGAAGGCAAACATCAGACTTGACGAGCTCTCCCGGAAGTCTTTTGAATCACCCGCCAAAGCAGTTCTGAATGAATCATCCAGAACTTCATCTGCAATACGGTCCATCTCTTCAAGTCCCTGGCTAATTGTATTTCCTTTTGCAAGACCTGCTGAGACTGTTGCTGCAACAAACCTGTTATAACGATACAACTGGGGGGAGCAGTCTCTTCCGTCAGTGTTACCAGATTATCGAACTGAATCATCTCACCACTGTTATTTCTTACATACAACGATTTAAGATCAAGTGGTTTATTCCTGTCCTCCCGCGCAAGTTCTCCAAGTATCTGGTATTGTTTGCCATTCATGAAAAAATATCCGAAACGCTGGCCGCTGAGTGCAAGCTGAAGTGTCTGTCCTATATTCTGCGTGGAAACCCCGAGAGTAATTGCTTTCTCACGATTTATATGGATCCTGAGTTCAGGTTTTGTAAATTTCAGGTTCACATCGGCCATTTGAAGGACCTCACTGTCCATCACTTTAGCCATAAAGTCGGGAAGTACTTCCCGCAGTTTTTCTATTGAGGTTGCCTGAAGAACATACTGAACAGGCATACCTGCCCGTCTGCTTCCGAAGGTTGACTGCTGCATCACAAACGACCTTGCTTTTGTCTTTTTCCTCAGATCAGCTGAAAGCTGGTCGGCAATTTCCTGCTGAGTTCTTTCCCTTTCATCCGGTTCCACGAGCGTAACCCGGATATTACCCATGTTTCCACCCCTTACCATTTCTGTATAACTTATTCTTTCAGGTACCTTCTCTTCAACCAGTTTTGCAATATCGTCAGCATAAGCCAGCATATATTCATAAGTAGAACCTTCAGTAGCATTTGTGTTAATTGTTATCTGCGACCTGTCCTCAAGAGGCGCCATTTCAGAAGGAATTGAATTCCACAGTAAGAAAATGAGTACGAATGTAACAGCAAGGATAAGAAATGTATACCTGCGATGCATGAGGAAAGATTCAAGTGAATTTCTGTAAGCAGTATTAAGTTTTTCAAAAAAATTTTCCGTTTTTCTGAAAAACCAGCTGTGTTTCTTTTCATGTCTTAAGAGTTTTGTTGAAACCATCGGTGTAAGCGAAAGAGCAAGAAATGCAGAAATTGCTACTGCTCCGGCCATCACAATACTGAATTCCCTGAACAGACGTCCTGTAATTCCCTGAAGAAATACAATGGGGAAGAAAACGGATATCAGTGTTATTGTTGTGGAAATAATTGCAAAATATATTTCTTTTGAACCTTTCAAACCGGCTTCGAGAGGGTCCAGTCCCGATTCAACCTTTACATAGATGTTTTCCATTACCACAATGGCATCATCCACAACAATTCCGATAGCCAGCACAATTGCCAGCAGCGTAAGTACATTTATGGAATATCCGGCCAGATACATTATAAAAAATGAACCGACAAGCGAAACAGGGATGACAAGTATCGGAATAAGAGTTGCCCTCCAGCTGCGGAGAAAGAAGTATATGATAACCACAACAAGCGCAAATGCAATATAAATAGTATGCTTAACCTCATTTATCGAGGAACGTATATATTGAGTATTATCATAGTTCACATTGACGTTAACATCATCAGGAAGATCCTTCTTTATATATTCAAGCCTTGTGAAAACTTCATCAACAATATCGATATGATTTGATCCTGGTTGAGGAATAATTGCGATCATTACCATAGGAACACCGTCTCTTTTCAGAATTCCCCTGATATCTTCAGGGCCTAGTTCAGCTCTGCCTATATCCTTGAACCTTACAATCTGATCGCCTGATTGTTTTATTATCATATCATTGAATTCCTTTGGAGTAGTCATCAGACCAAGGGTCCTTATTGTAAGCTGAGTATTTGTTCCTTCAATTGTTCCGGAAGGAAATTCAACATTTTCCCGGTTTATTGCATTTCTGACATCCATCGGAGTCAGCTGATACCCTGCAAGCTTTACAGGGTCGATCCATAGCCGCATTGAATATCGTTTCTCTCCGAAAATACTAACTGCACTTACCCCTGAGATTGTCTGAAGTTGTTCCTTAAGTGTCAGATCTGCAATTTCTGAAAGTTCAAGCAATGATCTCTTATCACTTTCAACAGTAAGAAAGAGAATTGGATTGGCATCAGCATCAGCTTTGGCAACCATAGGGGGATCACAATCGCGCGGAAGCATCCTCATGGCCTGAGAAACTTTATCCCTGACATCATTTGCAGCAGTCTCAAGATCGACTGATAATTCAAATTCAACTGTAATATTACTTCCTCCCTGACGGCTGACACTTGTCAGCGATCGTACACCCGGAATACCATTAATATATTGTTCAAGAGGTTCAGTGATCTGGGTTTCAATAACATCGGAATTGGCACCCGGGATAGGAGGTACTGACAGTAATGATAGCAGGATCAACACTTGGAAATTCCCTGATTCCTAGAAATGTAACTCCAACAAAACCAAAAAGCAGAATTACAATTGCAAATACAGTTGCAAATACCGGTCTGTTTATACTTACTGATGATAGACTCATTAATGAATTATATGAATGGATATTAATTAGCTATCAGAGTGTCAAGAACAACAGGCAGATTATGTCGAAGCTGCAGAATCCCTGATGTAAGCAATGTGTCTCCGAATTTAAGTCCATTGACTATCTGAATCAGAGATTCAGTACGTAACCCCGTCTCAACCTTAACTGATGATGCTTTTCCATTCCTGTAAACAAATACCGTTTCGCCCTCCATCTCCGGAATCAGAGCTTCAGTAGGTATTGCAATTGTATTGTCTATCTGCGAAAGAAGGAGTGTAACCGATGCATATCGCCCGGATTTAAGTTCTTCATTTTTGTTAGGATAGAGGGCTCTAATGACAATTGTCCTTGTGATTCTTCTATCTGTGGATCAATAGCATACACTTTAGCATTGAATACCTGATTAGTTCCATCAACTGTAAATGTGACAGGAAATCCCATTTTGACCTGATCGGCATACCTTTCAGGGATTGAAAACTGAAGTTTGATAGGACTTATTTTTATCAGCCTGGCAATCTTGGTCGATGAGTTAGCAAAACTTCCTTCACTAAGATATCTTAATCCAATTATTCCGTCAAAAGGAGCACGTAGTTCTGTTTCGGATATACGAGCTTTGATAAGATTGATATCCGCCTGAATTGTCTGAAGTTCAGTTACTATCTGATCATAACTTTCCTGACTTATAGCATCTTTGTCAAGCAGACTCCTTTGGCGGAATTCTTTGTCTTCAGATAGCTTTTTCTGTGCCGTAAGTTTTTCAAGCTGTGCCTGTAATGGTCTGTCATTGATCTTCGCAAGAAGATCACCTTTTTTTACTCTGGTTCCTTCAGTGAAATTTATTCTAACTATTTTCCCTGAAGTTTCAAAAGCAAGGTCAACCTCTTCATCAGGTCTTAGTGTTCCGGTACTGTTATACAGGTTGAGTTCCCTGGGCTGGATCAGAAATCCGCTGACATTAAGAATCTGCCGGCCTGGTCCTGCCGCTGGAGCACTGCCTGACTTTACCCGGAACTTCCTGTCCTGCTGGCTTTGAAGCGAGGATGGGTTTTAATTTGGGAGAGGATCATTATAGCAATCACAATAATCAGTGATATGGTAATAATTATTCTTTTTTCCTTTTCATAAAAATATGAAGTGGTTAATTAAATAATATTTTATTTCTAAACATTTTCCAAATCAGAAAGTTCATTGCTTCAATTTCAGTTTATCAGAATTACGACAAAAGTAGATCATTTAGAATTCATTAAAGAATCTGTGTTCTGAAAATATTTGTTAAATATTCTTAAAACTGAATCTATTTTTTTCTCTGTTTTGTGTTATTATTGAAAAAAACGATTATTTTAACCGGCCAATTTTTCAAAATAAAATCTGAACATAATGATTCAGCGAATTCAGTCATTATACTTGTTATTGACATCCATATTGTCAGTATTATTCCTTAAAGGAAATTTTTTAAAGTTTTTTAACAATCAGGATCTGAAATGGCAATGAATTTTAGAGGGACCTGGAAGCTTTCAGGAGCGGAAAATTGAAGACCTAATTCAGAAGCATATTCCCACTTTCTGTTGAATAGTGATGATTCTGTGGTCTCGGTTATTGCAATATTTCTTTACAGGAACAGGAAGATTCAGGTAATTTTTGCCAATGTTATAATATTTCTTTGATCCTGCTTGTGTTTTAATCAGCTTATTATTCATTTTTTACAGTAGATAAATATGATGCTACATATAATTCCGGGAATTAAAATGGTCATACCAGTGCTGATCCTTATTTTCGGCATCCTGGCCTCAAAGGATAAGAAAGATGATCTGATAAAATCGTATGACAGATTACGGTAGTATATCTTATAACGATTCTTGGCAAGTAGTCTGGAAAGAATAGGATAACTAAATAAATATTTGCAGATTTTCCTGATTGGTTATTTTTTCGCAATAATGACATTTCAATGCATACATTTTTCTTTGAAACCACCTTAAACCTTGTTGTTACTGTTTCAAAATTGGTAATGCATTTTGGATTCATGCATTTGGCAATTCCTACAATATTATCAGGTACCTCAACAATCTTTTTTTCAACAACTTCATAATCCCTTATAATATTCAGTTTTGCATCAGGTGCAACTAGTGCAATCCTGTTAATATCTTTATCCTCAAAAAATTTGCCTGATATTTTGATGATTGCTTTTCTTCCGAGTTTTTTGCTTTCAAGATTGGTTCCGAAAGTAATCTGATTATCAATATGTCAAGACCAAGAATCTGAATTACCTTAAACAGGTTTTTGGCAGGTACATGGTCAATTACAGTTCCGTTCTGAATCGCACTAACACTCAATTGTTTTGGTTCTTTCATATTTGCCTCTAAATTATTTTATTCCTAAAAACGAACATAATATTGCCTGTCGTGTAAATACTCCGTTAAGAGCCTGCTCAAAATAATATGCCTTTGGATTGGTATCTACATCAGAATGAATCTCATTTACCCTTGGCAGAGGATGCAGAATCCGCATATTGGGCTTTGTGTTTTTAAGCATGGAGTTCTTCAGAACATATACATTTTTAACTTTTTCATATTCAATTGGATCAGAAAATCTTTCCTTCTGAACCCTGGTCATATAAATTATATCTGCCTTGGAAATTATATCTGTGAAATCACTATGCTCATAGTATTTAAGACCAAGATTATCAAGATACAATTTGAATTCATCAGGCATCTTAAGCTCTTCAGGTGAAATGAAATTAAAAGTTGTATTCCATCTCGACATTGCCATCATCAGGGAATGAACAGTTCTTCCGTATTTCAGATCACCAACCATAAAGATATTAAGATTATCAAGCGTTCCCTGTGTTTTGCGGATTGAATACAGATCAAGCAATGTCTGTGTAGGATGCTGATTGGCACCATCGCCTGCATTTATGACCGGCACTGTGGCATATCTCACTGGCAAATCTTGCACTTCCTTCAATTGGGTGGCGCATGACAATGAGATCGCAGTAATTGGTAACAGTTCTGATAGTATCATTAAGCGTTTCTCCTTTTGATACACTTGAACTAGCTGCATCTGCAAATCCGACAATTTTTCCTCCAAGCCTGTTTATGGCACTTTCAAAACTCAGTCTGGTACGTGTTGAAGGTTCAAAAAATAGATGTTGCAATCACTTTTCCTTCAAGCAGCTTCTGTACGGATTCTTTCTCAAATTCTTCAGTGTCATCAAGAATCTTCAGGATCTCATCTGTCGATAAATCATCAATAGATACTAAACTTCTGTTTTTCATTATTATAGCTGTTTGAGGTCGTTAAAATATACTCTCAGCCAAATTTATTCAACAATCGCTTCCTGTTGATTGTGTGTTAATAACTAGCTAACAACTTTTGACCTGATTTGCCAGATCAGAATGTGGCAATATGCCTGAGCTTCAAACCATTTATCCGCGATAATCTGTTAAGTATCCTTTCCCTGGCTGAACTCCTGAAGTTTATTGTCATTATGCATTCAGTTTCAAATTTTGCTGCGACTGGCTTATTTCCTCATCTTTAATGATTTCATAACATCATTGATTGAAGAATATGGGAAAACCATCTCAAAATAATCCTGAACAATACATGCGATTATTTCAGCTGTTACTAATTGCCGAATCTGCTGCAGACCGGTAAGCGTTAATCAGTCCGCTGACTCCCAGTAGAGTACCTCCAAAATATCTTACAACACTATAAGAATATTTGTTAGTTCACAGGAATTGATTTGTCCCATAATTGGTCTGCCTGCAGTTCCTGATGGTTCACCGTCGTCACTCATCCTGAATGTCTCCCTTCCTGACCTAACATACATGCGTAGCAATGATGCCTGGCTTAATGATGTTCCTTTCTTATTTTTCAAGTATTTTTTTATTTCTTCCAGGGTTGAAACAGGATATGCTATCGAAATAAACCTGCTTCCTTTTTCCTTATAGATCCCTTGTGAAAAGGCTTTGATAGTTATGTAAGTGTCAGATTCCATATACAAAATAAAGCGAATGATATAGCGTTCATACATGAATACAATATTAATTAATTTTGCAGAGATTCAGATTAATTTAAAAATTAATATTTTTGTTCGTTATTGTATATAGATATGAGTGTATTGTTAGATGAGAAAGACTTCAGAAACTGATAGTAATTGGTGACAGAATTCTTATAAAACCAAAAGTACCTCAGTCAAAGACAAAAAGCGGACTTCTTCTTCCTCCGGGTGTGAACGAGAATGAAAAGGTTCAGATTGGATATGTTCTTAAGGTTGGTCCGGGATATCCTATTCCTTCAGTCAATGATATTGATGAACCCTGGAAAAACAGGTCGGATGAACCAAAATATGTTCCTCTTCAGCCGAAGGAAGGCGACCAGGCTGTTTACCTTCAGAACAGTGCAATCGAAATAGAATTTAATAAGGAGAAATATATTGTCGTCCCTCATTCAGCTATTTTGCTATTGCTCAGAGATGACGGCCTTTTTGAATAAAGTAAAAATGGGAACTGAGATATCTCCGGACAAAAAAAATACTGATTGTCGAAGATGACTTGTCAAGCAGGTTATATCTGAATAAGATACTTGAAAAAACAGGGGTATCATGTTGAATGCCGGTGATGGTAAGGAGGCAATTGACATTGTGATGGCAATAATCCTGATGGATATAATTCTAATGGATATTCAGCTTCCTGTTATTGATGGTTATGGTGCAGCAAAGAAGATAAGAGAATGTAAAGGAAATTATTATTATTGCTCAGACTGCTTATGGTCTGCTTACCGAACGGGAAAAAATAATTGCTGCAGGGTTCAATGATTATATCATCAAACCATATTCTGTCAAAGAATCTGATAGAAAAGCTTTTACAAATCAAAAATCGAAATTTTAAATCTTCAACTCAATCTAGTCTTTCTTTTCATTCAGGATATACAGAAATGTGACTGAATGAATCACCTGAACTCTTCAATTTCACTTAGCCATCTTTCGTTTTCAATTTTAATACTTTATCTGTTTATCAAGAGTTACTCATTCCTGATCCCCTGACAGAATATCAAAAGGCATCAAGCCTATATTCATATTCATAAGGAGGCTGGTTGAATTTCAGACGATCCACTCGTGATGTTTCAATAATTGCATCAAATATTTCCATAGGCAGTCCCAACTGGATAATAGACTGAAGGATCAGTAATGTGGATCTGCAGGCCATTGCAGAGTTCTCCGCGTGAATTTATGAAATGTTGGAATAAAACTATGTATTCTGAATGCACACCCGGTCAATTCTTTGCATCCAGATTCTTTTTAAGTTTTTCAGAATCAATGAAAGGAGCCCCGAAAAACTCAAACGGAATTGTTGTGCCTCTTCCTTCCGAAATATTAAGTGCTTCGATAGAGAACAGTTCCCGGATAGACAATGGCTGATTGAAGTGTAGGCATATTTGGAGATGGCAGGACCCATGGAAGCCCTGTATCAGTATACAAGAATTCCTTCTCCAGTCTTTCATCCAAATGATATTGAGATCACATCCTGGATAATACTTATCCTTAATCCATAATGCCATTTCCCCAATTGTCATCCGATGGCATAAAGGTATTGATGCTCCTCCGACAAAAGTAAAATATTTTTCTTTCAGTACTGGTCCGTCAAATGGTAGTCTGCCAACAGGATTCGGTCTGTCAAGAATCCAGACAGGAATCCCTTTTTCTGAACATGCTTCCATGCATAGCTTAACAGTCCAGATATAGGTGTATAAGTCTGGCTCCTATGTCCTGAAGGTCAATAACAAAAGCATCAATATTATAAAGCATTTCCGGTGTTGGTTTTCTTTTTTCCCCGTAAAGACTGTAAATGGGACATTCTGTATAATGGATGCCGGATGCTCTTCCATTCGATCATATTGTCCTGAGTCTGACCATAAATTCCGTGCTGCGGACCGAATATTGCTGTCATGAAACAATCTTCCCTTTCAGAAATTATTTCTGTTATATGCGAGTAATCAGCTGCAACACTTGGTGCATGGCATAATATTCCGATTTTTCTGCCTTTCAGTCCCGGAGGCAACTTAGCCCTTATCTGATCCAATCCTGTTTTTACCATTCTGTTAGATTTAACCTGCCAGCCTCTTTTTAACCAAATTTAACAGAGAGCTGTTTATTTACATTTATAAATATAATCGAAAGTAAATATTCTTTCCTATGTTTATGTTTTAAAAATAATCCCGATATCAAAATTGTCATATTATGAAGAAGCTTTGTCTTTTCCTGTTTCTTTTCACTGCAGTCCGGTATTTCACAGACAGAGAAAGGAAAGATTAATGGCTATAATCTGGTAATGAGTATTTAAATATGTTGCTATGAAATTAAGAATCAATACTATCAGAATCTCAGGATTATCTTTTTTTCTTATTCTGCTATTCTCCTGCTCAGGAGAGGAGCAGAAATCGATTACAATTCTTTAAACAACCGATGTTCATGGGGTTATTTTTCCATATGACTTTATTGAAAAGAAAGAGATGAAGGTTTCTCTTGCCAGTGTATCCTCATATGTTAATAAGGTAAGGAAAGACACCGATCCGGTAATTCTTCTTGATAATGGTGATAACCTTCAGGGCCAGCCTGCGGTTTATTACTACAATTTCATTGATACAGTGTCGCCTCATATTTTATGCCGAAGTAATGAATTTTCTTGGTTATGATGCCTGTACAGTCGGAAACCATGATATTGAGGCCGGTCATCGATGTTTATGATAAACTTGTTAGAGGAGTATAATTTCCCATTGCTGGCTGCAAATGCAGTCAGCAAACAACCGGTAAGACCATATTTTAAACCCTACACGATTATTGAAAAAAATGGCATCAAAGTGGCTGATTTTGGGTCTTATTACTCCAGCAGTCCCCAACTGGCTTCCTCCTGAACTCTATTCCGGAATCGAATTCAGGGATATGGTTGAAACAGCAAAACAATAGATTGCCGGAAATTATGAAGGAAAATCCTGATCTGATAATCGGGCTGTTCCATTCAGGATGGGACGACCGAGATGAATCGACTCAGGAAGGCAGCCATTATGATGAAAATGGTACTGCTTCCGTGGCGTAGAATGTTCCTGGATTTGACATAATTTTATGCGGGCATAACCATAATGTGATAAATAAGAAAATTGTTAATTCCACAGGCGATACGGTCCTGATACTGGATGGCGGAAGCCGATCTGAGAAAATTGCGCAGGGCTGATGTAACTATTCGTATATGATAAATCACCGGTAAAAAACAAAAGATTCTCAGAGGCAGAATTATTAATGTTGACAATTATGATCCTGATCCTGAATTTGTTAAGAAATTTGCAGATCAGAAGGAAGTGATTATGGAATATGTCGGAAAGAGATAGCTGTATCTGAAAAAACTATCTCATCAAGGGATTCATATTTTGGTTCTTCACCATTTGTTGATATGATCCATTCAATTCAGCTTGAAATCACTAAGGCAGATATATCTTTTGCTGCTCCTCTTTCATTTGATGTCAGAATTTCGGCAGGACCAGTTACTGTAGGTGATATGTTTAAGTTATACAGATTTGAGAATATGCTTTATACCATGTCTATGAGTGGCGTTGAGATCAAGAAGTATCTTGAGTATTCTTATTCAGAGTGGTTTAATACGATGAGAAGCCCCGGCGATTACCTGTTAAAGTTCAGGGTTTCGGAATGATGGAAAGCCGATTCTGACAAAAGGAGGCATGGCTGAAAAACCAGCCTTACAATTTTGATTCAGCAGCAGGGATTGACTATACGGTTGATGTCAGCAAACCTGAGGGAAAGAGAATATCAATAAAATCATTTTCAGATGGAACCCCTTTTGAAATGAACAGAACCTATAATGTTGCTGTCAATTCATACAGGGGAAACGGAGGCGGAGGACATTTTACAGAAGGTGCAGGTATAGGTAAAAATGAATTGCCGGACGCGTTTGATAACATCCACTGACAGGGATTTGAGATATTATATCCTTAAATTATCTGGAGATGAAGAAAACCATTAACCCTGTTGCCCTTAACAACTGGAAAATAATTCCGGAAAAGCTGGGTCGATAAAGCTATTCCCAGCGATTATGAGCTGCTGTTTGGAAAATAAAATCATTAAATGTTACGTTTTTAATGAATGAGGACAAAACAGAACATAGATACCGATGGCAATAAACTTCCACTTGTAGAAGAATTTTTTACAATACAGGGCGAGGGATTTCATACCGGTGAAGCAGCATGGTTTATCCGCCTGGGAGGTTGTGATGTCGGCTGTAACTGGTGTGATTCACGTTTTTCCTGGGATCCGGGCATTCATCCTCTGGTTGAAACAGACAGAATAGTTGAACATGCTGTTAAGTTCTGGCACCAAATCTGTTGTTGTTACAGGGGGTGAACCCCTGATGTGGAATCTTGATTATTTATGTTCAGAACTAAAACAAGAGGAGTATTAGCACTTTTATTGAAACATCAGGAGCCTATAAGTTAAGCGGTGAATGGGACTGGATATGTCTTTCACCAAAAAAAAACATGCCCCCTGTCGGCAATATATGCAGTAAAGCTGATGAATTAAAAGTTATTATTGAAGATAAAGCAGATTTTGAATGGGCTGAGAAATACCGGAAAATGGTTGGAAAAAAATGCAGGCTCTTTCTGCAACCCGAATGGAGCAGGTTTGATATTGTCATTCCGGAAATTGTGGAATATGTTAAGAAAAATCCTTTCTGGAGAGTATCACTCCAGGTCCATAAATACATGCATATTCCCTGAAATGATAGTAAGGATTTTCATAATAGCAAGTATAGTTCTGACATCCTGCCTCACAACAGAGAAGGGATTCTCCCAGCAATACCACACTACATCAGGCAAAGCCCTTAAAGCTTACAAAACAGGACTGACATGCTTTCGATTATATCGATTACCCGAATGCTGAAAGGTATTTCAATCAGGCAATAGAAATCGACGACAAATTTTATGAGGCATACATGATGCTGGGAGAACTCCTTTCAAAGCAGAAAAGATATCCCGAAGCGGCAAAAAACTATCAAAAAGCCATCAGTATAGATTCAACAGCTTATATGCCTGTATTTTTCAATATGGCGACTGCTGAAATGATGAGCGGAGACTATAAAAATGCCCTGATCCATTATAATGTTTATATCGTTCAGAAGAGTATTTCTGCGAAAAACAGGGACATTGCAGAAAAGAATATAAAGAACTGCCTGTTCGCAATCGAAGCGGTGAAGAATCCTGTACCATTCAGCCCGGAGAGTCTGGGGGAGGGTATAAATACATCTGATGATGAGTACTGGCCTTCAATAACTGCTGATGGACAGACACTGATGTTTACACGGCAGTCAAGGCCCAGCGAAAATGTGATAAGGAAAGGAACTTCACAGGAGGATTTTTATATAAGTTATCTTACAGATCAGGAATGGGGAAATGCTGTTAATGCAGGGGCACCTCTAAACACAGGCCAGAATGAAGGCGCTCAGAGTCTATCATCCGATGGCAGCTACATGTTTTTTACAGCCTGCGAACGTTCGACTGGTCTGGGCAGTTGTGATATCTTTTTTTCAGCAATCGAACAATGGAAAATGGTAGTATCCCGGTGAACCTGGGCAACCCGGTAAATTCTTCTTCATGGGAGTCGCAACCTTCTGTAAATGCTGATGGCAGAATGCTGTTTTTTTCAAGTAACCGACCAGGCGGCATCGGGGGGAAAGACATCTGGTACTCAATACTTAAAGCTAACAAGCAAATGGTCAAATCCGCAAAATATGGGAGATGGGATAAATACATGCAGGTGACGAGATGTCTCCATTCATTCATTTTGATGGTAAAACGCTCTATTTCTCTTCCGATGGCAGACCCGGAATGGGTGGGCTGGATATTTATTTCACAAGAATGAAGGAAGACAGCACCTGGACAGAACCCCGGAACCTTGGTTACCCTATCAATACATTTAATGATGAAATGGGTCTTGTAATTGAATCGGGAGGGCAGAAAGCATATTTTTCATCAAAAAGAGATGAGCAGGGGGGTAAAAATATTTTCACTTTTAATCTGCATGAATCCATACAACCCGATCCTGTTGCATATCTTAAGGGAAAAGTAACGGATAAGGGTACCGGAAAAACCCTTGTTGCGCAGTATGAACTGATAAACCTGTCGACAGGTAAACCCATTGTAAACAATTCGACCGATCAAGGCGGGAATTTTCTTGTTTGTCTGCCGTCAGGGTTTAATTACGGACTTAATGTAAGCAGGGATGGATATCTTTTCTACTCTGAGAATTTCATGTTTGAAGGGAAGCATTCTATTATTGCTCCATACCTGAAAATTATCACACTCAGCCAGCTAAAAGTAGGGGAGAAGATGCTCCTGGCCAATGTCTTCTATGAGGTCGATTCCTGGCAGCTTAAAAAGGAATCGATGGCTGAACTGAATAAACTGAGCGATCTTCTTGAAGATAATAAGGAACTGAAAGTTGAGATAGGCGGATATACTGATGCTACCGGCTCAGATCAGCATAATCTTAATCTTTCTGAAAAGAGAGCTCTTTCGGTGGTTGATTTTCTTGTGGCAACCGGTATTCCCTCTGACCGGCTTAAATTCAGGGGTTATGGCAATGCAGACCCGGTAGGGGATAATGTGACATCTGAAGGTCGGAGACTAAACAGAAGGACTGAAGTAAAGATTATCGAATATAAGAAATAGAAACAGCTGCCTTGGTAAGCAGCTGTTTTCGCTCATGCTTGGGACGAACAGACATTAAATACAAACTTACATCTGGTATCAGATAGTGCTCATGGTATTCGAAAATTTATTGACTGAATTTTCAACATTGACAGCTTTACCCGCAGGAACTGAAAAGTAAATCCCTGATCCTATTAATCCATTGCATTCAATCCATATTGATCCTCCCATAAGTTGAATAAGCTTTCGCGTCAGAGCCATATTAACTGCTGCGGAGGTATCATTGAACCTGGTCAGTGACTGGGCCATATCCTGGCTCTGAAGAAACTCTTTGCACTTGAAATAACCCTGTCCTGAATCATGAATATGGAATGTAAATCTGTCATTCTTCAGGTCATACCCGACTTTGATGTACCCTGATTTTGTATTGTTGAGAGCATTCTGGAACAGATTACGAATTACCCTTGTAACCCTGTTCATATCAATCAGGTACTCTGCATCGCTGAATGACTGGTTATCAGAAACAAGTATCACATCCTTAAACCTGTCCTGCTTCAAAAATTCCCTGAATTCGGAGAAAAGATCGTTAAAAACTTCATTCGGATTGCAAATTCCAGATTCAGACCTTGAATTACCCGTATCAATGACTGCAAAATCTAGGAAATTGTCAAATAATGAAATTATTTTTTCGCAGGAAGCATAGATGTGACCACTGAATTCCTCCCTTTCAAAATCACTGTAGTCCTTATTATTTAGCAGAAATGAGAATGCTACAATAGCATTCATTTCCGTTCTCATTTCACGCGACATTCCGGTCAGTATTGACGGACATGAAACAACGCTATGATTAAAAGATTCAGTCATTTTGCCTGCGTCTTTGCGTATTTGTCCGGATTCTCCAGCCTCTTCCTTGCTATGTGCCGAAATATCAAACATTTCTTCCCTGATTAATTCTTTAGTTAAGGCTTTTCAGAATTTTCCTGGCGTCCTTCCTGTATATAGTTTTTGATTTTTCGATAATTGCCAATTGTTCAGAGCTTTTTGTTTTTCATCAGTGCGAATATAACAAAGAGCCAGGTACCATTGGGCATGATCAATATAATAGTTATTGTTGTCGGAAATAACTTTTGACAGGGAGCCCTCTGCTTCAGGATAGTTCTGCATTTCAAAGTTGGAAATTCCGTTCAGCAGTTCTGAATGCATGTTACCTGGTTCATTTTTAAGAACTTTACTGAAGTATAACGCTGCATTGCGGTAATCATGGATATGATAATACTCCAGAGCAAGAAGTAATCAGTGTTCTTAATCACTTCTTCAGATCGTGTTGAGGAGGTAGCTTCGTAGGGTTGATAATATCGATCCATAATTTCATCGGTGCTCATTTTCCTGTTAGAAAATAAAGCTATACTGCCGATTAGGATAAATCCTGCAATTACAGCAGCATATTTAATATTCAACGCTCGCCCTGGTTTTCTGACAGGAATTCCTTCTCCCTTCTTTTCTCAATAGCATTAAGCTTATTTCTGAGGTTCATCAGATCCTGATTTTTAAGAATTGTATCAGCTGTTCTGCGCAATTCGACTTCTTTCCGAAGTTTTTCGTTGTCCTTTAGTTCCTTCGTGAACCATTGTTTTTCAGCATCATCCATCTCTCCGGCATTATACCTTTCGATGAAGTATGAAAAATCGATTGTTTTCATAATTATGTTATTTAAAATTATTTCCATTTCAAAATACATGATATCAGATAATATAAATGCAGTATGCATCTAAATTACTGAACACGATTCCAGATACGGGATCGCGCTGACAATCCGGTCTGAAAAATCCAGACTTTATAAAAGTCTCAAAAGAAAAAGTCATTCTCCCTGCTTTCGCTAAAGCAGGGCCTCACCCTTTATGTAATTATCAAATTCTAACCGGAGGAGGACATGGCATTACAATAGGTTCCACCTGATCACCACCTTTAACACAAATCATTTCTTCTGCTGTAAGAGCATACTCAACAAAAATTTCGTCAATGTTTTTCATAATTCAGGGTTTTCATTTGTTTAAGATTTTAAATCATTAATACTAAATGCGGGTAATTCGTAGTTCTGTTTATAATTCATGTATCATGTCAGAATACATCATTTTGTGACAATAAAAAACAATTATTTTAAATATATTTTATTAGCTCAAGAGAATCAACTACTTACCATAAAGAAAATTTGTTCATAATTAGGTATTGTACCAACATTTTTTGTAAACTTGCGGTTTTGTTACGGGGAAAAACAAAAATCAGCAGCTCCTTATGATCCTAAAAAAGAAATTGGGTTGATTGTTTTCTTTTATTTCAGCATTGCCGGCGTTCCGTCATTTAGTGTTGATTATAATGAAACCATATCCGTTCCTGCTTTTTTTCAACAGAGTAATCCCAAAAATGATGAACAGTCAGAGAAAGACGACACCATTAAGGTTCTCGAGAAGCTGAATGAAGATTTCCTGGCCTCAATAACGGCCTGGGATACTGTGAAATCGAAACAATTACTTAACTTAATACTAAGAAACCTGAGAGAGGGAAATAATAATAATCTGACCACTTCAAACTCACAGTATTTCGTTGGGGTCTATTATCTCTTGTCCGGGAAATACTCCGAAGCAATCAATTGGCTGAATCTGTCTTCTTCAATACGCGGACAAATGCAAATTGATGATGAGATTCATGCCAAGTGTCTTTTCAACCTGGGGCTGGCATACAGCAAATTGGGTGATTTCAGGAGGATGGAGCAATATACTTTAAGGTCGCTTGAGATAGAAAAGAAGAATTATGGGGAATCAAGTCCTTTACTGGTCACCGGATTGTCTGCCCTGGTAAATGCTTATTTCGGTCTGAATGAGTATAACAAGGCTATTACTTATGGAAACAAGGCGCTCAGCCTGATAGGGGGAGTTAAGGAAAGCAACCATAATGATATTGCTATTCTCTACACAAATATTGGTACATGCTATACCAGATTATCGGACTATTCCAAAGCTGTCATTTATCTTGAGAAGGCCGAATCTGTTTATTTGGAATATTCTCTTCCGGAGGGTGAGAATTTTATAAACCTGCTTAACAGTCTTGCTGCTTCTTATTTCTTCCTGGGATTTAACGAAAAATCTGACAAATATTTTAATAGAGGGATTGAAAAGATAGGATCATCAAATTCCAGGTTGTCGCTTAACTTTTTAAACAGCTTTGCCATCGGACTTGGTAACACTGGTAAAGTCAGCAAAGGTGAAGCCCTTATCCAAAGTTCCCTGGCGAAGGCAAAAAGCTTTTATGGAGAAAATTCAAGAGACTATATTGAAATGGTGAAAAACTATGCTGACTATCTCAGGACCTTTAATATTGATACTAAAAAATCATTATCCCTTTATGAACAGTGTATTGCCTATTTAAACATCCATGAAGAGGATTTATCTCTCAGGGAACCTGTTCTATTGGGATACTCCCTGGCTCTTTCAGATAACGGGCAATCAGATAAAGCTCTTGAAATCATCCAGGAATTGCTTTTTTCCCATGTTGAAAACAAGGCAGGCTATGAAGCAGCCGAAAATCCGGAGGAAGCAATGATAGAGAATTTACAATGGTCAATAAATGTACTTAAAGCCAAATACCAGATTCTTTGGGACATTTTCAGCAAAAATCATGATAATGATTATCTGCTTGCCGCTTCCGGGACTTCTGAATTAATAATCAGTTTACTTGATAAGGTAAGGATTAATATAAGTGAGGAGGAGAGCCGGCTTGTCCTTGGTGACCGGTTCAGAGATTCCTATCTTTTTACGATACGCGATTTTGACCTGTGTTATAAAAATACCGGTAATGATTCCTTTCTGGAGAAGGCATTTGAATATGCAGAAAAAAGTAAAGTTGCAGGATTACTTGCCTCAACAAGGGAACTAAAAGCAACCCAGTTTCATATCCCCGCCGAAATTGCAGATCTTGAACGCAAGCTTAAGACGGAAATAAGTTATTATGAGGCAAGGATTTCAGAAGAAAATTTAAAAAGATCACCCGACGCGTCACTCATCTCAGACTGGAAAGGATTAGTGCTCGGATCAATGCAGAGAAGTGATTCGCTTATAAATCTCTTTGAGAAAGAATACCCCGAGTATTATTCGATCAAATATAATACGGAAGTTATAAAGCCCGGAGATATTCCACATGTGGTTGGAAGGAGTACAAATTATCTGAATTATGTAGTATCCGATACAGTTCTTTATATATTCCTGACAAACAGAAAATATATGAAGCTCCTGACGGTTCCGATCGATTCTGGCTTTTTTGAGAACATCAGGGAATTCAGGAACATGTTATCCATGCCTCGTGATAATGCAAAATCTAATTTTATCCAGTACACGGAAATCGGAAGCAGTCTGTACAAATTCATTATAGAACCAGTAAGGAAGTATTTGATATCCAATAAACTATTGATATCACCTGATAATATTCTATCATATATACCTTTTGAGGCAATTCCGGTCAGAATGGTTTCCGACGAAATTGTTCTTTACAATGATGTTCCATTCCTGATGAAGGAGTTCAGTATTTCATATACCTATTCTGCGACCCTGCTTGCAGAGTCGTTAAAGAAGGATTTCAGTTTTTCAAACAGTCTTATTGCTTTCGCCCCCGTTTATACCGGAAGCATAAATGTGGATTCTGTACTAAAAACAAGACAGGCAGGGAAATCAGTCCTTTATGATCTGAATATGCAAGGATGGAGGCTGAATTTGTTACGGAGCTCACCGGCGGGAGACTTTTCATCAATAACAGGGCAAAGGAATCAGTTTTTAAGAGCTGAAGCCGGCAAATATGATATTATTCATCTGGCAATGCATACAGTCCTGAATGACCAGTATCCGATGTATTCTAAAATGTTGTTTTATCAGGGAAGTGATTCTACGGAGGATGGTAAGCTTAAATACCTATGAAGTTTATGATATCCCCCTGAAAGCTAAAATGGTAGTACTCAGCTCATGCAATACCGGAACGGGAATTCTGTATTCCGGAGAGGGTATTCTAAGCCTTGCAAGAGGATTTATCTATTCGGGTGGACAGTCAGTTATAATGTCAATGTGGGAGATTGAGGACAGATCGGGAACAGAAATAGTCAAGAGCTTTTACAAGTATCTAAAAAGGGGAGCGACAAAAAGCAATGCTCTGAGGAAGGCAAGGATGGAATACCTTAAGAAGCTCGGATATGCTGAGATCGCATCCCTATTTCTGGTCGTCCTTGTCATTTACGGTAATAACGCACCCTTTATACAATCCAGTATAAACTGTTGTCTATAATTGCTGCAGTCGTTTTATCTGTTATCCTTTCTTTTGATTTTCCATTATCGAAAACCAAGATAATCCTGATATTCAGGATCCATTTCATCAAGCTCCATCAAGAGCTTCTTTGCTCAGATATTTTTTTCTTCTTGCATAAGTCTCATTTTTAAGATTCATTTTTGTTGCAATTT
Organism: uncultured Bacteroidales bacterium; assembly: GCA_963702415.1. Classification (GTDB taxonomy): domain Bacteria; phylum Bacteroidota; class Bacteroidia; order Bacteroidales; family VadinHA17; genus LD21. The sequence continues at coordinate 38,186 of CAVPCP010000007.1, forward strand.
CCGCATAGGAAAAACCTTCTGAGAAAAGAGTCAGTATAGTTCGGGAATCAGGTTTAATTTCTGAAAAGCCCTGTTTACAATTCTTTCCAGGATAGGATTGTGAATCTTCATCATCGGTTTCATCAGGGAGATCAAATTCTATTTCAGTATTCCGGGCTTTTTTTCGTAGTTGTGAGCTCCATATATTGCGCGCAATTCCAAAAAAATAGCCTTTCAGATCAGTTGTCAGCTTCAACTCATTTTCGGATATCTGGCGATAAAGTGTTATAATTGATTCCTGGAAAACATCTGAAACATCTGCATCCGATCCACTGTTCTTTAGAACATGATGCCTTACCGTCTGATAGTAATTGTCATAAAGCCAGTTGAGTATCTTCTCGTCCTGCTGACGAACCCCTTCAATTAATGCAGTATCTGAAATCTTGCGGAACAATTGCTGATTTTTAAGACCTGATGAGTTGACAAATATAATATTTCCACTCTGTAAAAGTGATGATTTGTCAGTACAGGTTACGGGTTATTTAATATTGTAAGTAATTTTATGTCAAATAATAAATATCTTTACTTCATATAATTAAACGGTTGAGCATTAAAAAATGTTATTCCCATTTGTAAAACAATCTGATGCTATGGATTGCGGCCCTGCCTGCCTGAAAATGATAGCAGGGTTTTACAAAAAGAATTATTCACTCGAATTATCTTAGAAAGAAATGCTTTATAACCAGGGAAGGGGTTTCCTTCCTTGGTCTTTCGGAAGCTGCCGATTCAGTGGGATTCAGGACATTGGGAGTAAAAATTCCTTACGATCTGCTTAAGGAAAATGTGCCATTGCCCTGCATAGTACATTGGCGACAAAATCATTTCGTTGTTGTTTACAGGATAAAGGATGATAAGTTATGGATTGCTGACCCTGCAGCAGGACTTGTTAAAATATCACCGCGAGGAATTTGAAAAGAACTGGGCTAATACACTGGCTGAGGAAAAAAGCAGGTCTTGTCCTGATAATTGAACCTACTCCTGCACTTTATGAATGATGAAGGCCATAAAGCCAAACAGGGATTCAGGTTCCTTTTAAAATATTTCAGATTTACGTAAATACCTTGGTCAGCTGATCCTGGGACTTCTTATCGGAAGTCTGCATTCAGCTTATTATTCCGTTCCTGACTCAGTCGATAATTGATATTGGACTGAATAATAATGATATAGGGTTTATTTACCTTATCCTTTTTGCCCAGCTTGCCCTTGTTATTGGAAGAATGTCAGTAGAGTTTATCAGGGGATGGCTGCTGCTTCATATAGGCTCAAGGGTGAATGTTGCTATTGTATCAGGATTTTTCAGAAACTGATGTCCTTGCCGGTTGCTTTTTTGATACGAAGCTCACAGGCGATATTCTCCAGCGCATTGAGGACAATAACAGGATTGAAGATTTTCTTACATCTGCCAGCCTCAGCATATTGTTTTCATTTTTAAACCTGATTATATTCGGAATTGTGCTGGCAATGTTCAGTATTAAGATTCTTTGCACTATTCCTTGCAGGAGCAGCACTTTACATCGTTATGGGTCTCACTCTTTATGAAATCAAGGGCAGGCTCGATCATCTGCGATTTAAAGAGATGTCAGCCTCCAATCTAAGCTTATCAACATGATAAACGGTATGCAGGAGATAAAGCTGACTCAGAGTGAGCTAAGCAAACGATGGGACTGGGAGAACCATCAGGCTACACTTTTCGGGCTCAAAGTCAAAGGACTTGGCATAATTCAGTACCAGTCAGCTGGCGGCACACTTATAAATGAAGTAACGAATATCCTGATTACAATAGTTGCTGCAACTGCTGTCCTTAAGGGTGATATGACTCTTGGTATGATGCTTGCAGTTCAGTTTATTATCGGTCAGCTCAATGTTCCGGTTAAGCCAGATAATAGGCTTTTTCCGTATGTCACAGGATGCAAAAATGAGCCTCGACAGGCTTGCGGAAGTTCATGATATGGACGATGAAGAAACTGATTCGGAAAATAAAATCAGAAAGCTTCCTGATAAAAAGGATATATATATAAATAACCTTTCATACCAGTATGAGGGTCCCCGTTCACCTTTTGCTTTTAAAGATGTGAATTGTTATATAGAAGAAAACAAAATAACTGCAATAGTTGGTGTCAAGCGGGAGCGGAAAAACAACCCTGCTGAAAATGCTCCTTGGGTTTTATCAGCCGGTAGACGGAGAAATATTGATAGGAGAGACATGATCTGTCAAACATAAGTCTGAAACTATGGCGGGAAAAAGTCGGCGCAGTGATGCAGGATGGATTTCTGTTTCCTGATACAATAGCAGGGAATATTGCTCCCGGATCATGAGGATAATTGATGAAGAAAGGTTGATAAAAGCAGCCGAAATTGCAAATATAAAGGATTTATCGAATCACTTCCCCTGGGTTATAATACCAAAATAGGAGCAAATGGACATGGCCTAAGCGAAGGGCAGAAACAGAGGCTTCTGATTGCAAGGGTTATTTATAAAAATCCTGATATAATAATTTTTGATGAGGCAACAAATTCACTGGATGCCAATAATGAAAAAGTAATAGTTGAAAACCTGTCGGATTTTTCAAGGGAAAGACAGTTATCATTGTTGCTCACAGGTTTAAGTACAGTCAGAAATGCTGATAAGATTGTAGTGCTCGACAAAGGGCAGAATTATTGAAACAGGAAATCATGAAAACCTGATTGAAAAGCAGGGAGCTTATTATAACCTTGTAAAAAACCAGCTGGAACTTGGTAATTGAAAAAACAGTATGGAGGAAAAAAAACCTGAAATAATTATATTCTGAGCCCGTAAATGAAATAATGGGAAGTCCACCCGGAAAAATATTGAGATGGGGCAACGCACTTATATTGATCGTCTTTATTCTTTTATTGTTTTTTTCATGGTTAATAAAATATCCCGATAACATACCGGCTCCGGTCGAAATTACAACAGTGAATCCTCCTGTGACACTGGTTATCGAAATTGACCGGACGGATTAAGAATTTGTATGTTAAGGACAAGGATGAGATTGAATCAGGAAGTGATCGCTGTTATGGAAACTGCCGCCTCCATTGATGAAATTAACTAAGCTGAATGTGATACTCGATACAATCAACAGCCCTGAAAAGGTGTATGCTTGAATCTTTACCTGAATTCACTGAGCTGGGTGAAATTCAGAGCTATTGTGGTTCATTTATGAAAAGCCTGTCTGACTTTAATAATTACAACAGCAACGATTTTTACGGGAACAAAATAAAATCTCTAACTGACGAGATAGATGGAATCCTTGTATATATAGGAAGAGTAAAAGTAAAAGAGAAACTGTTTGCTGAAAATCAGAGCTCTGGAAATTAAAAAATATCAAACGGGATTCACTGCTTTTTGCCAGTGGTGTATATTCTGAAAGTGAACTGGAAAAATCGAGACAGTCACTTTTACGGCTTAATATTGAACTTCAGCAGGTAGGCTTGATCATTCGGCAAAATCTATTGAACTGGCTGAAAAAAGGCAACTCCTTCAGGATTATAGGATTAAGAAACTGGAGGAGCGAGAAATATTATTCGGTCCTTAATGAGTCATTTTTAAACCTTAAGGCACAGATAAAAATCTGGGAAAATACTTATCTGCTTATTTCCCCTGTAAGCGGTACTAGTTACATTTACAAAATTCTGGAGCGAGAATCAGATTGTTAATGAAGATGAACCAGTATTAAGTATCGTTCCGTTTGAAACAGGCGATTACGTGGGAAGGATAAACCTGAAAATGAACCGCTCAGGCAAAGTAAAGACCGGTCAGACTGTAAACATAAAGCTTAGCGGTTATCCATACCTTGAATATGGAATGGTCAGGGGAGTTGTAAAGTCAATTTCACTGGTTCCTTCAAACGATTCTTATGTAATTGAATTGAGCCTCCCTTCAGGCCTGACAACATTGTACGGGAAGAACCTTGATTTTACTCAGAATATGCAGGGTACAGCCGAGATTATAACAGATGATCTGAGCCTTCTCCAGAAAATTCTGAATCCCTTCCGCTATCTGGTATCCAGAAACAAGAGGTAACCTATTTTTTTGAATAGGGTTCATAATCATCATCCTTTACTGATGAAAATGATGAACCAGTTGCCTTCCCCTTCTGGTCAGCCTGACCTGGCTGATTCTTTTTTACGTATTTTCTGTACAGGCTGAATCCCGCAGCAGCAAATATAAAAGCAAATAATATAATATCCCTGGTTTCCATTGCGGCTCTGCTTAAAATGAATACTTAACCAATACTATTAAATACTCTGCCAAAGATATTATTTATCTTTTAAAGCTCTGCTATTGTATTTAAAAAGGTCAATTACCGGCAAAGCTGAATCCGGTTTATTGCTCAATTCTTCATAAATATTTAAATATCTTATTTTTAGATAAAACTTTGAGTTTTAATAAATAATTCGATATTTTCGTACTCTGAAAAATCCATGCCTTGCCATGGTGAGACTTGCTCATAAAGATATTGAACCTTAAAGGATTGAATATGATTAAAGAAAATCCGGAAGACTCTGTTCGGGAGGAACAGAACGGGGCAATTAATGATGCTGCCGGTACTGAAGAAGCCATTAAAACTGACAAAGCAGAAGAAAATGAGTCTTCTGCAGACAGTGAGAAAGAGAAGGAAAAAGAAGAATTGGTAAATGAGACTGGCGATGTAACTGAAAAAAAAGCTAGACAGGCAGCTTCTCGAAAGCTTCATAAATCGAATGACGAACCCCTTGATCCGGAAGAAAGTGAACTTCCTCCGGTTGATTACTCGGGGTATTCAAAAACTGAGCTGGTTGAAACACTTGCCCTTATAATTGAAAACAGAGCTCCATCTGAAATCCGGGATGATGTCGAGAGAATAAAGGTCTTTTTCTATAAAAAGCTTAAGCAGGAAACCGAGGAACGGAAAAGTAAATTCCTTGAAGGCGGCGGAAAGATTGAAGATTACAAAATATGGGTCGACCCGCTTGACTATCGTGTGAAAGAACTTCTCGAAAAATTCAGGGAGAAAAAGATTGACTATACAAAAGTAAAGGAAGCTGAGAAATACGAAAACCTTAAAAACAAATATGACATCATTGACAAGATTAAGGATCTTGTCAACCGCGAAGAATCGATAAATAAGACATTTCACGATTTCCGCACCCTGCAGAATGAATGGCATTCAATTGGTGTGGTTCCTCAATCAGCATTGAAAGACCTGTGGGAAAATTACCACCACAGTGTAGAGGTATTTTATGATTACATCAAAATAAATAAGGAGCTTCGTGATCTTGATCTTAAGAAAAATCTTGAAATAAAAGTTCAGTTATGCGAAAAAGCTGAAGGGCTGTTACTGGAGCCAAATCCGGTAAATGCCTTCAGATTGCTCCAGGATTTTCATGATCAATGGCGTGAAATTGGTCCGGTTCCGCAGGAATCAAAAAATGAGATATGGGAACGATTTAAGGAGGCAACTTCCCAGATAAATAAAAGGCATCACGAGTACTTTGAGAAACAAAAAGATGATCAGAGGAAAAATCTTGACGCAAAATTAGCATTGTGCGAGCAGGTGGAATCTATCAATCTGGTGGAAATAAAAAGCTTCAAAGACTTCGATGAATGGGCTGACAAAATTGTTGCGTTGCAGAAAATGTGGCGGACCGTAGGGTTCGCTCCTAAAAAACAGAATAACAAAGTCTATCAGAGATTCAGGGAGGCATGCGATAAATTCTTCGAAAAGAAGAGAAGCTTTTATGCCGATAACAAGGAGACACAGATGAATAACCTTCAGCTGAAAAACGAACTTTGTATTCAGGCTGAATCACTTCAGGAGAGCTCCGACTGGAAGGCGACTTCCGAAGCTCTGATTAAGCTTCAGAGAGAATGGAAGGAAATCGGATCCGTTCCGAGAAAACAATCAGAAAAAACCTGGAAGAGGTTCCGCAAAGCCTGCGATCACTTTTTTAACAGGAAAGGGGAATTCTTTAACAAACTTGATACCTCATATGAGGACAACCTTATTGCTAAAATAGCTGTTATCGAAGAACTGGAGAAATTTGAATCAGGAACCGACGTACAGGCAGCCTTTGAAAGACTCAAGGATTTGCAGAGGAAATGGACAGAAATAGGATTTGTGCCTTTTAATAAGAAGGAAGAAATCACAAATAGATACAGAAGTGCTCTTAATAAGGAATTCGATAAACTTAAAATCGCCGATGAAGATAAAAGCATTCTGAAATACAGAACAAAGCTTGACAACTTAAAATCCAATCCAAAAGCATCCAGAAAAGTCCGTAACGAAAGAGACAAATTCTTTATGAAAATAAAACAGCTTGAAGGGGATATCGTACTCTGGGAAAATAATATAGGGTTCTTCGCTAAATCGACAAATGCCGATACCATGATCAGGGAAGTCCGGGAAAAGATTGAAAGTGCAAAGAAAATGATAAAGACCCTGGAAGAAAAAGTGAAGATGATTGACCAGTCAGGCCTCGATGATTAAGAATCAACAATAAGAATATAACAAATAAATCTTTAAGAAATTGGCTGACGTCAAGTATGTATTTGTAACAGGAGGAGTAACTTCCTCTCTTGGTAAAGGTATTATTTCTGCTTCCCTGGCAAAACTCCTTCAGGCCCGTGGATACTCAGTCACCATACAGAAACTTGATCCCTATATAAACGTTGATCCGGGGACCTTGAATCCCTATGAGCATGGTGAGTGTTATGTTACTCTCGATGGGGCCGAAACTGATCTCGACCTGGGCCATTATGAGCGGTTCCTTAATGTACCTACAAGCCAGGCAAATAATGTAACCACAGGGCGGATTTATCAGACTGTGATAAATAAGGAGAGAAAAGGAGATTATCTGGGGAAAACGGTTCAGATAATACCTCATATAACCGATGAAATAAAAAGAAGGATTAAAATTGTCGGTTCAGGAAATAAATTTGATATTGTAATCACCGAGATCGGAGGCACTGTCGGTGATATGGAATCATTGCCGTACATCGAATCTGTAAGGCAGATGAAGTGGGAGCTTGGCTCACAGAGCTGTATCGTAATTCATCTTACCCTGGTCCCTTATCTGGCTGCTTCAGGTGAATTGAAAACAAAACCCACACAACACTCTGTAAAATCTCTTCTTGAAGCCGGGATTCAGCCTGAAATCCTTGTCCTGAGGACGGAGAAAAACCTCACAGATGATATTAAAAGAAAGGTTGCTCTTTTCTGTAATGTCGAGGAAAATGCAGTAATTGAATCAGTTGATGTATCAACTATATATGAGGTGCCTATTAAGATGCTGGAGGAAAAACTCGATCAGACTGTACTCAGAAAACTGGCTTTACCTGTATCAAAGGAACCTCCACTTACTGAGTGGAGGGAGTTTCTTAAACGTCTTAAGAATCCAAAACATACTATACGCGTCGGCCTCATAGGTAAATATGTAGAACTGCCTGATGCATACAAGTCTATCGCAGAATCATTCATCCACAGTGGCGCAATGAACGAATGCCAGGTTGATGTTGAATACATACATTCTGAAGAAATTACCGATGAAAATGTGAATGAAAAACTCAAGGGACTGAAAGGTGTTCTGGTAGCTCCCGGTTTCGGTTCAAGAGGGATAGAAGGTAAGATCCTGACAGCAAAATACGCAAGGGAAAATAATATTCCCTTCCTGGGCATCTGCCTTGGTATGCAATGCGCAGTCATTGAATTTGCAAGAAATGTATTGCATTTTGATGGCGCTCATTCGACTGAGATTAACCATAAGACAAAGTATCCTGTAATCGACCTCATGGAAGAACAAAAAAGTGTTACCAACAAGGGAGGAACGATGAGACTGGGCGGATACAAATGCACAATTACAAAAAACTCCCTGGTTTATAAAATTTACGGAAAAACCGATATAGTTGAAAGGCACAGGCACAGATATGAATTTAATGACCGGTACTATGATGAATTTAAAAAGAATGGAATGGTCCCGGTTGGAATTAATCCTGAATCAAAACTGGTAGAAATAATCGAAATAACTTCACATAAATGGTTTGTGGGAGTTCAGTTTCACCCCGAATACAGCAGTACTGTAGTTAACCCGCATCCTCTTTTTGTAAATTTCATTAAGGCCTGCATTAGCTGACAACTGCTGAAAAAGATTTTTAAATTAAAAGGTACGAATGGATAAGAATACAATTACCGGCATAATTCTGATTTTCGCAATATTTATCGGATTCAGCATTTTTAATGGCAACAGAATGAATAAATCATACAAACAGGTGGTTGCTGTTGCTGATTCGCTTTATGCAGAAGGAGATCTGGAAAATGCCAGGGCTGAATACATTAATGCATTGAGGTATAAGCCAAATCAGCCTGAGGCTGTCGCAAAAGTGAACGAAATAAACCAGCTCCTGGGTTTTGCTCCTGCTCTTCAAAAAGCTGATTCCACCGATGCTCAGAAAATTGAAACTGTAAACCCGGCTCAGACTGTCTACAAAGTTTTGGGAGATTCCAGCAGGTTTGGTGTATTCGGCGGAGCCGTAACAGGAGATACAGGGATGATCGTACTTGAAAATAATAAACTGGAACTGAAAATATCCCCGAGAGGAGGAAGGGTATTCTCAGCCCGGCTAAAAGACTACAGAACTCATGATTCACTTCCTCTGATTTTATTCTCAGGCGATTCAACTGTATTTGGGTTTAATTTTTATACTGTTGATAATAAAGCAGTTCTCACTAATGATCTCTACTTCAAACCGGTTAATGAAAAGAGGTCGGTTGTTGTTGCTTCAGAACCCCAGAGTGTTATTCTCAGGCTTATGGCTGGCGAAAACCAGTATATAGAGTATAAATACACTCTTGCACCCGACAAGTATATGGTCGACTTCGATGTGACATTTAAATCGATGGAGAATATCATTGCTTCCAATCAGAACACTCTAACACTCGATTGGAGAATGTACGTTCCGCAACAGGAAAAGGGGAGACAGAATGAAGATAATTATACAACCATAAAATATAAATATTTTCAGGATGATGTTGATCAGCTTAGATTGAGGCAGCAAAAGGATAAGGATGAAACTGATATTACAACAAAGCTGAGCTGGGTTGCATTTCAGGACCAGTTCTTTTCCTCTGTTCTGATTACCAAGGACTTTTTCCTTAACGGTAGGCTCACCTCAACAAAAACACCTGAATCGACAGAATACATAAGGCATTTTACATCTGAACTCGGTGTTCCTTTTAGTTCAGGGCAGGAGACATCGCTGGCTATGAAACTTTATTACGGTCCGAATCATATCTCTACTTTAAGAAAAGAAGGATTCGAGCTTGAAAAGCTTGTCTTCCTGGGTAAAAACATAATTGGATGGATAAACAGATTTGTTATAATTCCGGTATTTAACTGGCTTGAAAAGTATATTGCCAGTTATGGAATAATTATCCTTATTCTGACTATTCTGATAAAGATAGTGCTCTTCCCTCTCACTTTTAAATCATACCAGTCTACTGCAAAGATGCAGGTATTGAAACCTCAGATAGATGAACTGGGGAAGAAATTCCCCAGGAAGGAGGATGCTATGAAAAAGCAGCAGGCAACAATGGATCTTTATAAAAGGGCAGGCATTAATCCGATGGGGGGCTGCCTGCCGATGCTTCTTCAGATGCCGATACTTTTTGCCATGTTCCGATTTTTCCCTGTTTCAATCGAACTTAGGCAGGAACATTTTCTGTGGGCAACTGATTTATCTACTTATGACTCAATACTGGCCCTGCCTTTCACCATTCCGATGTATGGTGATCATATTAGTCTGTTTACTCTGCTTATGACCGCTTCCACTCTCCTCACCATGAAGATGACAGGATCATCGCCCGGACAGGATCAGCCTGGAATGAAACTGATGATGTACATGATGCCTTTAATGTTCATGGTTATGCTTAATAACTGGTCCTCAGGCCTGACATATTACTACTTTCTGGCTAATATACTGACATACCTTCAGAATATAGTTTCAAAGAGATTTATTGATGAGAAGAAAGTATTAGCCACTCTGGAAGAAAACAGAAAGAAGCCCTTAAAGAGATCCAAATGGCAGCAAAGGCTTGAGGAAGCTGCAAAACAGAGAGGAATACAACCTTCAAAAAGATGATCTTTTCTGCGAACAATTGATCTTTATTTTTGTTAAGATTAAAGGTATCCGGCAATTACTAAATTCTACGGAAGGTTCTTTTCTTTGTTAAATATTCTTAAAAACACCTTTTTGAATAAAAATAGTTCTAAATTTATTTCTTCGAATTTCTGGGGGAAAAATGGGGAAAAAAGTTAAGAATAAAGATTTAGCTGCAAAGCTTGGCGTATCCGGTACTCTGGTATCGCTTGTTCTGAACAACAAGGCTGACCAGCATGGAATACGCAAGGATACTCAGGAAAAGGTTCTTGCCCTTGCAAGACAAATGGGTTACTTCGACCTGCTTAATGAGCGTAAAGAGGTTTCGCCGGTCGAAGAAAAACCTGGCGTAATCGGAATGATCGTTCCTTCACTTCACGATCCTTTTGTATTTGAAATAACTCCATTTCTGCAGAAAGCTTTTGCCAGTATCGGAGTAGGGTTCTCGATAATGACAAAAGATCCGGATGACGGAAGGTATAACAGGCTTGTAGGCGCATTCAGAAAATTTTACAGTGGTCTGATCCTTATGGGAGAGGCGGCAGATGAATTTACTGTCCGTTCACTGAGGGCTACAGGCTACCCTTTTGTTTTGCTTGAGAAATCAGTCAGGATACTTCGCCTGAATACTGTATGCACTGATATTGCGGCAGGTGCTAAAAGTGTTGTGGATCACATCTGGAAATTAGGCTACAAAAATATACTGATTGCTGCTGATAAAAATTCAATCAGTAAAGATAAGCCGGTCATCGATTTTCTTAAAAGTGAAATTGACCTTAAAGGCGAGATATCCAAACCGGTTATTGTCGAATTTGATCAACCGATAACGGGCAATGAAATTGATCCGGCCCAGATTGAAAAATATCTCAGACCTCCGCACAGGGCAGAAATAATCATTGTATTGCATGCAACACTTGTTTATAAGATCATGGCGCTGCTGAGAAAAAAGAAACTTCGTGTACCCCAGGACATAGCTCTGATCTCAATGGAAGAGGGAATAGGCTTTGATCTAATGTTCTCGCCTGTAACCTGTCTTAGGAAACCTTTAACGGGAATGGCTCTGAAAGTGGCCACAATGATTTGGACCGAAGTCAGAAACTCTGGGAAAAGCAAATATAAACGCCAGGTCAATATAACACCCGAGTTAGTCGTAAGAAATTCATGCGGTACAATATAGAATTCTAATAGACAATCCGTTTATCAACCAATTGTTGATATCTGAGTATAGATCATTATAAAAATTCATTTACCTTTGATATGTTTTGGTGTTACAATGAATTAAGAACATTGTAATGAAAAGGGAATGCGGTTTGAATCCGCGACAGTACCCGCTGCTGTGATGCCCGATCACGCCTTGCGTGATGATGGCTCCAGGAATTACCTGCCACTGTCCCGGGTCATCGGGATGGGAAGGCTTCCAGGAACCGGGATAAGTCAGAAGACCTGCCAGACATTAAATATTCAAAGCTTTCGGGAGAAAAAGCAAAGAATCATACTCTGATTCCCTCCTTTAGAAATCCCGGCAGCATGTGTTTCAAAATAAAAACTAAATCTGAAACCGATTGAACTTCCCTTCCAAAATAAACCAGATATTTTTCCCGAAAATGTTAAAAATGCTGGTTTGCATCCCTTTTCTGGTCTCTTCCTGTACGGGTAAACAAGGTAAAATCGGTGAGAGTCTAAAAACGACTGAAAAGCCCGCTGTTTCTTATGCGAAGAGATTTAAAATAGAAAAATATCAGGGGTATTCGCAGCTCTATTTAATAAATCCCTGGCAGGGGGCCAATGATATTATACAGAAATGGGATCTTGTTCCGAAAGGAGAGAAAATGCCTTCACTGAAAGATACTTCCGGTGTCATAAGGGTGCCTGTCAGGAAAATAGTCTGTATGTCGACAACTCATTTTGCAATGATCTCTGCCCTAAATGAAACTGGCTCAGTAGCCGGTTTCTCAGGGACCAGATTTCTGTTTGAGCGGAACCTTTTACAATTGGTTGAAGAAGAAAAAATATCTGAGGTCGGTTATGAGGATAACCTGAATAAGGAGCTTATTCTGAAGATAAATCCAGATCTGATCATGGTTTATGGTATCGGCAGTGAATCAGCCGGTTACATCGGGAAACTCAAGGAGCTTGGCATTAAGGTCATATTTAATGCCGATTACCTTGAAAATGATCCTCTTGGCAAAGCGGAATGGATAAAAATGATAGGTGCCCTTTACTCCAAAGAAGAGATGGCTGACTCAATATTTAAAACAATTGAAAGTAAATATAACCAGCTTAAAACATATATCAGGGAAAATGCTGATGAGAGACCTAAAGTTATTCTTGGGCTTCCTTTTAAAGATACCTGGTTTATTTCGCCGGGGAATTCATATATATCACAGCTGATAAGTGATGCGGGAGGTGATTATCTCTGGCAAAATACAGTATCTTCTGTTTCGATGCCGACCGGAATCGAAAATGTCTTTGTAAAAGCACTGAATGCCGATTACTGGCTTAATACGGGAAGTGCAGGAGCCCGAAGTGAAATAATTTCTATCGATCCCCGGCTGGCAGAGCTTAAATGTTTTCAAAACGGGAATCTCTATAACAATAACAAAAGGATAAATTCAAGCGGAGGAAATGATTACTGGGAGGGAGGCGCTCTCAATCCGAACATAATTCTGAATGATATTGCTTCAATTTTGCACCCGGGACTTTTCCCCGGCCGGGAACTGGTTTATTACAAAAAATTAAATTAAAACAGGAGAAGGTGTCAGGGAAAAAACATTTGTCAAATGAATCAGGTTTAAAAAGGAAAAGATTTGGCCTGATTTTTACCGGTCTGATAGTTTTACTGATTTTTGCCTTTCTGCTTGACCTTTTTCTGGGATCTGTAAGCATTAAACCTCTCGACATTGTTAAAGCTCTTTTTGGCAATTCTGATGATATTTCAGGAAAGATACTAATGCAGTTCAGGCTGCCAAAAGCAATCACTGCACTTTTAGTTGGAATTGCTCTGTCGATAAGTGGATTGCAGATGCAGACACTGTTCAGGAATCCAATGGCCGGGCCTTATGTGCTCGGTCTGAGTTCCGGCGCCAGCCTTGGTGTCGCATTCGTAATTATGGGATTCTCATCCAATCTGTCACCCGACGCCATAAAAGGAATTGGCAACTGGGCAATAGCGGCTTCTTCCTGGACCGGAGCGGGAATTGTAATGATATTTATAATGATCATTTCATCAAGGGTGAAAAATATAATGACAGTGCTTATCCTTGGCATCATGCTTTCAAGCGCCATTGCATCTGTTGTCAGTATCATGCAGTATTTCAGCAATGAGACGATGCTCAAGACTTATATTATCTGGACAATGGGAAGCCTGGGAAATCTGACCTCTTCACAGCTCAACGTAATGATGGTTTCCGTTATTATTGGAATTTTAATAAGCCTTTTTTCAGTCAAGATGCTTAATGCTCACCTTCTTGGTGAAGATTATGCCAGAAGCATTGGCCTCGATGTAAAACTTTCGCGTATTATGATAATAACCGGGACCAGCATTCTGACAGGTACAATTACTGCCTTTTGCGGGCCGATAGGTTTTATCGGGATTGCAGTTCCACATCTGGCAAGAATTATGTTCCAGACTTCTGATCATAAGATTTTAATTCCGGCAACAATCTTTACAGGGGCAATAGTAATGCTGATCAGTGATATTATCTCGCAAATGCCCGGTTCCGACAATGTTTTGCCAATCAACTCGGTTACGGCTTTAATCGGAATTCCGGTTGTTATCTGGGTAATTCTCCGCGATCAGAAATACCGTGATATATTTTAATGGGAAACGACAGAAACAAAATATTATCCTTTGATAATCTTGAGATAGGATTCGTTTCGGGAAGATACCGGCATATCCTGCTTCCACCGCTAAATGGTTCAGCTAAAGAAGGAGAGCTGATTGCCGTTATCGGTAAGAACGGGATCGGTAAAAGCACCCTTCTCCGGTCCATAACCGGCCTGCAGCCTGTTATTTCGGGAGATCTGAAACTTGAAGGCAAAAGTATCATTCAATATCCCAGGGTAAAGCTGGCAGAAAAGGTTGGTTATATCTCCACTGAAATAGTAAGGGTAAGCAATATGAGGGTTTATGACCTTGTTTCTCTCGGCAGGTATCCGTATACGAACTGGTTAGGCCGGATAAGTGATGCCGATGATAAGATAATAACCGGGGCAATTGTGAAAACAGGTATGGGCCAATTCAGGGACCGGCCGGTAACGGAACTTTCCGATGGGGAGCGCCAGAGAGCAATGATAGCAATGATTCTTGCCCAGGACACGAAGCTGATGGTAATGGATGAACCTACAGCTTTCCTGGATATCAGCAGCAAATTTGAAATAATTCATTTGATGCATGAACTGACACGAACCAGGGCTAAAACAATAGTTTTCTCTACTCACGATCTGTCAACTGCAGTAAATCAGGCTGACAAGATCTGGCTCCTGAAAGAACAGGGGATACTTGAGGGAGCGCCAGAAGATCTTATGCTGGAGGGGAGCTTTAAAACATTGTTCGACGAATCAAAGGTCATGTTCAATTCCTCTGATGGTACTTTCACAATTCCGAATGAAGCGAAAGGGAAAGTATTTGTAAGCGGAGGGGAGGAAAAAAGATACTGGACCGAAAAAGCGCTTATAAGAGCAGGATACAGTGTTACTGACAAGAAATCTTCAATCGAAGTTGAAGCTCCCGGAGGACAGAATTCAAAGTGGAAATGCCGGACACCAGAAACCGCTCAGGAGTTCAATACCATATATGAATTGATTGCATGGATCAGGGACGGGCATTTTATTTATTGAAGTATTTCCTGTAAGTATCAATAAATGAAGGAAGATCATCAACACTCAGCTTCTTGGCTATTATAGCTTTGTTCCTGTCAAGAACGTATATCATCGGGGTAGATTCAATATTATAATATAATCCGTAATTTGTTCTCCTTTCCGGATCCCATCCGTTAATCCAGTCGAGCTTATTGTCTTCAATGTATTTCTTCCATTTTGGTTTATCGGCTGTAGTACACACTGAGAATACCTCAATCCCCTGGTTTTTGGCATTATCATAATAGGCTTTTAGTTTTGGTGTAGTTTCCTTGCAAAATCCGCAGTCAGGTTCCCAGAAATACAGAATTGTAAATTCTTTTTCAACATCGTACAGTGAAACAAACATGCCCTTATACGAATCCATAACCAGGTCCTAGCCTTTTTCCCTATCAGATTCGGCCTCATCCGGTCAACCTCTTTCTTCAGGTCATCTTTGAAATCATTTGAAACCCAGTCAGCTTTTCCCGAAAGGTAGATATCATCCGCAAGCTTAACTATTATCGCATCATGACCCATTATTTCACTTTCCCTGAAATGGTTATAAAGGAAAACGGAGACAAACTGAAATATTTTGTGATTACTTTCTACCTTGCTTATCAGCCTGTCAATCTCATTACTGATAGTATCAGGAGACTGCAGCACCACATTGCTGAAGTACGAATTCAGCTTTGCCTGTAAAATAGGGGTGCGCAGGAGCCTTTCATCAGTAATATCAATATTATCAAAAAAGTGATTTTTATTGTAATTGTATGTCAGGACCCATTTTGTTGAATCAGGGTTTCTGGTTCCCTGCGGCACCTGGATAACAGGTATCTCAACCGGAAGCATAGCCTTTACAAGCACTGAAAGGAGATTCCCGTTATTTTCCTTAATCACTTCGTGCAGGTACGATTTCATTTTTTCTTCCTGCGTTTTCTGGGCCTCTGAAAGTATTTTAAGAGAATCGGGATTCTGTTTGCTGGTTTGAAGTCTTTTGCTTAATCCCGATGCTTTTTTCTGCATTTCGATCCATCTCTTCTGATAAACGACAAACCCTGAATTTTCATCCGATCCTGAAAATTTCAGAGTATTAATGTAATCATTGAAAGCGCATGAAACATCAAAATGCTGATCTTCCGACATGAGAATCTCGAAGTATTGTTTTCCAGGAAGAACGATCATATAAATCCCCTGAGGAAGGCTTACACTCCCGGAAAATACAGCGTTGCCATTATTATCCAGTCTGGTCGTGTCGCTGATATATTGTTTGTCGCCAAGGTGATATGCCAGATATAGTGTCGAATCCCTAAGTCCGGAAATGTTAAGGGTAATTTCATACCCTTCCTTGATCTGCCCTGTGGAACAAAAGGCCAGTAAGACCATCATCAGACAAAAAAGTATTTTTCTCATTTAAAGAATAATATAAAAATGTTTGGGACAAAAATAATCATTGCAATTTCTTTGCCAAAGCTTCTCTTTCTTAATATTGGAAATTAATCGTACTTTTGATAATACTAAACTGCACCTCCTTTGACATGAAGATATCAATTCTGATACCGGTGAATGATTTTGATATTGTTGCACTCATTCACAATATGAAGGATGGAATGGCAAAGGTTCCTGAATTCTGTGAGATTCTTATCGGTGATGACGGATCGTCTGAGGAGTACAGAAAGAAATATCAGGCGCTTGCAGGAGATAACGTCAGAATAATTTCATCTGAAAAAAATATTGGCAGGGCATCAATCAGGAACCGCCTTATTCTTGAATCCATCGGTGATTATCTTCTTTTTATTGATGCCGACACCATGATTCGCGGAACTGCTGAATCATTTCTGCTTAAATGGCTTGATTATGTGCGCTCCGGTCGTGTTATATCGGGGGAGTGCTTTATCAGGATACTCCTCCGGGTGATCCTGATAAATTTCTAAGGTGGAAATACGGAAGAGAAAAAGAGCAGCAAAAAGCTTCCGAGAGAAACAAGCATCCTTACACCAGCTTTTCAACTTTTAACGTTCTGATTGATAAGTCGATTTTCTCCAAGTTCAGGTTTTACGAGGAACTAAAGCAATACGGTCATGAGGACACACTCTTCAGCTATCAGCTTAAAAAAGCCGGCATAGGTGTTCTGCATATCGATAACGGACTGGTCCATGAAGGCATTGAAACAAACAAAGACTACCTGGCAAAGACAAAATCGAGTATTGAAAACCTGAGCAAGCTTTATGATAATGTTACCGATAAGAAGGCCTTTGAATCAACTGTAAGGTTGCTTCACCATTTCTGGTTTCTGAAATTCTTTCACCTCACCAGGTTATTTGCAGGTTTATTTATCAGGTACAGGGAAAGAATGGAAATAAGGCTCGATTCATCAAAAGTATCACTTCGTCTGTTCAGGTTTTACAAAATGAGCATGTTCTGCGTTTACAGGGAAATCCACCGCAGAAGAAAGCTGCTGCCTATATTTAATATCCCTCCTGATATTATTTAAACATCGGTAATTCCGGTTAATTCTTTCGCCTCTCCGGCGCCCCTCTCAAATTCTGAAATCATAATTTATTTTATAAGTATCGGCAATCAGTAATAAAGTACGTAAATTTTTTGATTACCAGTCGTCTTTCTTCACGTACTCACCCCAACCCCTCTCTGCTTCGCAAAGAGGGGCAAAGCCTTCTCACCCCCTTCTTTTGTTTGCAAGAGAAGGGGGCAGGGGGATGAGTACATGCAAAACATAAAAGTATACACAGTTACTATTATCCATTCCCGATAGTTAATATTTATTTTTTATGGAATAGTTGGCTGAAAAATAGCAATAATATTTATCTGAGGTATTTTGTATATTTGACACTGAGAGTTTTAGAAAAGAAATGACAAATCCTGTTACCTGGATCATTGAAAAAGCCAGATATATAAATGATGTGATCTGGCGCACCTCATTGTCCGATATCTCAAAAGGCAAATCATTCCTATTCAGACAGCTAAGGATAATCGTAGTTGCTGCCAGGGGCTTCATGAACGACAGGGTCCAGCTCCGGGCATCCTCACTGACATTATATACTATGCTGTCAATTATACCATTTGCTGCGATTGCATTTGGCATAGCAAAGGGTTTTGCACTCGATCAGAAGCTTCAGGAGATGCTTACAAGAGAATTTCAGACCCAGCCGGAAGTCTTAATCTGGATAACAACTCAGGCTTCAAGTGCTCTTCAGGCAACAAGGGGAGGCTATATCGCCGGGATAGGTATTATAATTCTGATCTGGTCAGTAATGTCTCTGCTTGATCAGATAGAAAGTTCTTTCAATCATATCTGGCAGATCGAAGCTTCAAGGCCATGGTATCGCAAATTCACAGATTATCTTACCATAATGCTGATTGCACCTGTATTCCTGATCCTTTCAAGCAGTATAACCGTTTTTGTGAACCAGGAACTCACAGACTTCATGGCCAGGTCAGCGATACTTGATTTCTTTAAGCCGATAGTGGGTTTCCTTATAAAACTTTGCTCCCTATATACTGACATGGATTGCGCTGACTATTCTCTTCCTGATCCTGCCAAACACAAAAGTCAAGATGAAGCCGGCAGTTGTTGCTGGAATCGTTACAGGTACAATTCTCCAGTTTCTTCAGTGGTTGTACATTGACCTTCAGTTTGGGATCACTAATCTAAGTGCCATTTACGGCAGTTTTGCAGCGATTCCCCTGTTTATTATCTGGGTCCAGAGCAGTTGGATAATTGTTCTTCTGGGAGCTGAGCTTTCATTTGCAAATCAGAATTTGTCAAGATATGAGTTTGAAGCTGAGGCTCTTAATGTGAGCCAGTTTCAAAGAAGGGCACTTCTGCTGATGATCCTGAACATGATTGTAAGAAATTTTTCCACCGGTGAAAAACCCATAAGTGCTGAAACTATTTCAAAGAGTCTTAAAATACCTGTAAGACTTGTAATGGATATTTTACAGGATCTTCATGGCGCTGATCTTATTTCAGTGATTCATGAAAATGAACATGAAGAGAGACTGTATCAGCCAGCCCTGGATATTAATAAAATGTCGGTAAGCTTTGTTATAAACCGGCTTGATAAGAAAGGGACTGAACACCAGATATTTGTAAAAACCGAAGATTACAATAAGATTACTTCAATGCTCGATAAATTTGAAGATCTTATTGCAGCATCCGGTTCGAATATATTGGTGAAAGATCTCTGATCGAGTCTTAATTAGGTGATCGGACAGGTTTTTTATCATTTATGATTATCTTCCTGTACCTGCTGACAAATGCCACGAAATCCTCGAATGACTCCCATTCATGAAAGAAATAATGAGGAAGTGGCAATACAATATGTCTTGTCTCTTTTTCCTTTTCCCAGTATTCATTCAGATTTTTAGCCGGAAAAACCCTGTCAATTTCACTTGTTATGGCATAATCCCATTTAAATCCAGGTTCTTTTTGTTCCATAATGCGGTTATAGAGCCATCTCAGCTCATCATGCAGCGACTTAACTGATCTGTGAGGTATCCTTTCAGCATTTCGGAGATAAGTTTTTTTATCACCAAACATCCTGATGATAGAACTTCTCCATATTGGCTTCAGTAATATTATTCAGCGTACCTTCAAAGACATGGAGGGGAATTCCGTAGTGATCATCGGCAGGTACCGGTGTGCCGTTCACTGCAATGGTGAGATCGGGTTTGATGCCTGTCTTTGGCGTTAAGTATTCTGCTGCCCAGACTCCTAATGACCAGCCAATAAGGGTTATCGATCTGTATGTTTTGGTTTCGGGCAGCACCAGGGCTTCATCTGCTGAATAATTGTAAAAAAGGATAAAATCAAAATTATCGTTGCATAATGGTGTGAAAACATTCTCATCCGTACCCCATCCTCCGTATAAAACAATCAGACTGTCATTCTTTTCCCGTCTTCGGATATATGTTTTCATCAGCTGCTTTTTTAAGAACACAGGATTCTCCTGATTCCAATTGTCTTTTCAATTCTGACGATCAGAATCAAATATAATGAAATTTTGATATGGCATGAATGAAAAACGGAGAATAAAAGGATAACTTTTAACTGTTAACCGGAAAAACAGCAAATTATACATAAAATAAAAAAAGCAGTCACTGGACTGCCTGAAAAAATAAGAGGAGAAGGGTTGTCGTGAAAATCAGGGAGCGGGCTTTATTAGTGAGATAATTCCCGTGTCTACTGTCTGATAAAAGGACGGAACCATGGTAAGCTGGCGCTAATCCTTAGGTTCCAGATGTGAAAGTCAATGTCTGCAATACAATCCTGTTGATCTCCACTCTCAACCCTTGCTTTTCTCCTCTTAATACCAATAGCATGAGCTTGGTAACAAATTTAAAAATAATTTTATTACAATCAAAACAAATATATTAAATATTATGGACAAAATCACTTACAATATTGATGAATAGGTTCCAGATATTGATAAAACCATGCTGTAGTTTGATAAAATATTGTTTAAATTTGATAATGATCACTCTGTTCAATAATTAACAGTACTATGGTTGCTGAACTTGAAAAGATAAGCTATGATGACACTGGCGGATTCAGGGCTGACTATATCACTGATACAAACGGGTTCTGGCATTTTCATCCTGAATATGAGATAATGCTGAATACCAAAATTAATGGTACCCGGATTATTGGAGACAGTGTTGAACTGTTCGACCAGTACGACATGGTACTGATCGCAGGAAACATACCACATTGCTGGAATTATTACAGGAATGAGAAGCATCTTCCTGAAAACCATGGGATAATGGTCCATTTCAAACTATCGTCATTCGGAGAAGAACTTTTATCACAACATGAACTGCATACTGTCAGGACCTGCTTATTGAATCGGAAAGAGGTATTGTATTTTCATTCGAGGATGCAAAAAAGGCTGAACAACATCTTGTTAGATGGTCAATAACAAGGGTATTGATAAAATGATAGAGTTTTTTCAATGTCTGAAGATTATGTGCTCATCCGAAAAAAGAAGTACTTTATGCTCAGAAAATTATAAACAGGCATTTGATGAAAAGGCAATAAGAAAATGACAGATGTTTATACTTATATAAGAGAAAATTATTTCCAGGCAGATTTCGCTTGAAAAGATTTCAAAAATTGCCCACATGAGTCCTTTTTCCTTCAGCAGATACTTCAAGAAAAATTGTGGCGCAGGATTCGTTGAATACCTGAACAGGGTAAGGACGAATAAAGCCTGCTATCTTCTGCGGGAGACTGAATACCAGGTTCAGGAGATATGCTCAGCAATGCGGATTTTGCGAGTATTTCGAATTTCAATAAACAATTCAGAAAATACGAAGGATCTCTCCACGCGATTACAGGGCACAATTCAAATAATTTCCAATTTTTGAAATTTTATACACACTTTAATCATTTTATTACTATGGCAATGACATTGCTTGAAAAAATACTTGCAGATCATTCTAAATATGAAGATGTTAAACCCGGAGAAATTGTCGATATTGAGATCGATGCAGGGTGCACGCGATTTTGGTGGGGCAAATGTGGTAAAGAATATGAAGGATTTTGGACTTAGTATAGAAGATCCTGAAAAAACATTTTTCACATTCGATTGCAATCCGACAGGATCTGATCAGAAATATGCTGTTAATCAGCATATATGCAGCTTTTTGCACGTGAAAACGGAATAAAGGTATATGATATTGATGCAGGAATCGGAACTCATATACTGATTGAAGAGGGATATGTTTATCCCGGGTGCAACTGCTGTATCAACCGATTCACATGCAAATATTCTTGGAGCAGTAGGAGCATTTGGTCAGGGAATGGGCGATATGGATATTGCTGCAGCATGGCACAAGGGAAAAGTATGGTTTAAGGTTCCACAATCAGTAAGAATTAACCTGAAGGGCAAAATTCCTGACGGATGTCAGTCCAAAAGATATTGTTCTTAATCTCCTTAGAATATTCGGGGCAAATTCATTGCTCGGATATTCGATTGAAATATATGGACAATGCGGTTGAAAAGATGACACTTGACGACAGGATAACAATTTCCTCGATGGCAACTGAAATGGGAGCAATAATAATTCTTTTTCCTCCTTCAGCCGAAATAATTGAAGTATTGCAGAAAACAGGTCAAAAAAAATTTAATCCTGTATATGCCGATACTGATGCTGCTTATGACAAAACATTAATATTGATGTAACTCGGATTCGGCCAATGGTTTCCCGCCCGGGAGAACCTCACGATACTGTTAATGTCTCGGATGTACATGGGCACAAAGATTGATTCCGGCATTTATCGGAAGCTGCACAAACGGAAGAATGAGCGATATGCAGAAAGCAGCTGAAATCCTTAAAGACAGAAAAGTCGCCCCGGGTGTAGTACTTAAAATTGTGCCTGCAACTGATGAAATCTGGAAACAATGCCTTGAAGAAGGCCTAATCGATATTTTCAAGAAAGCCGGTGCACTTGTTTCAAATGCAGGATGTGCAGGTTGTGCTGCCGGCCAGGTTGGTCAGAACGGACAGGGGGAAGTAACAGTAAGTACAGGAAACAGAAATTCCCGGGAAAACAGGGAAAAGGAAGTGTATATCTGGCATCTCCTGAAGTAGTTGCAGCATCAGCAGTTGCAGGATATATAACAACACCTGAAAAAATCCCTGATAAACCTGCAGTATTCAGAAAGCCTGAAAAGCCAGTCCAGCAATAATGCAATTAGATAAAACAGATCAGCTACAGGTACTGAAAAACATCAATAATTGAAGGAAGGATATGGATTATCAGAAAGATAATATCGATACCGATATGATTTTCCATAACAGGTATCTGTCAATAACCGATATTAAGGAAATGGGACAATATACTTTCGATAATCTTACAGGATTTGAGGATTTTGCCAGAAAAGCAAAACCCGGTGATATTATTGTACAGGAAAAAATTTTGGAAGCGGAAGCTCACGGCAGCAGGCAGTTGATTGTTTTACTTCACTTGGTATTAAGGCAGTTATTGCAGAATCATTTGGTGTAATTTATGAGCGAAATGCAATAAATGCTGCATTTCCGATAATTACCTGCAAAGCATTTCCTGATATTGAACTTGAAAGATGGCGATATGATCAGAATAGATCTTAAAACAGGTGAATATTCACAATCACTGACAATAGGAAATACTCATGCAGCTGAACCTTTTTCAGATGTCCAGTATGAAATTTATCAGAAAGGAGGGCTTACTCTGACTGTATAGATGTTATTTTTATTTGTACAATTTATAATCAAGTTATTAAATCATGAACAGATATGAATCACAAACATTTGCTGAGAAGATATTCAAAGCTCCTGCAGGAGCAATAGTTTTTGCCCGTCCTGACATAATTCTTACACATGACAATACATCCAGCATTTACAAAACATTTCAGAAAATGGGAGGCGAAAAGTTGCCGATCCCGATCAGATGCTTGTTGTTCTTGATCATAATGCCCCGCCGCCCGATGCAAAAATGGCAACCCAGTATCAGGAGATAAGGGATATTGTTAATAAACAGGGAATAAAAAAATTTTATGATGCCGGCAAAGGGATATGTCATCAGATTATGTCGTACCATGCAAAACCAGGGATGCTGATTGTCGGAAGCGACAGCCATACATCAACTGCCGGTGCATTTAATGCATTTGCTGCAGGAATCGACCGAACTGAATCTGCAGGCATCTGGAAAAGAGGAGAGACCTGGTTCAGGGTTCCGGAATCAATAAAAATAACCCTTACAGGGAAACTGTAGGAAGAATGTCTCTGCAAAAGATCTTGCACTATGGATAATTGGAATGATCGGATCAGATGGTGCAAATTATATGTCGATTGAATATCATGGTGAAGGTGTAGAAACACTTGAATATTTCCGACAGGATGACAATAGCCAATCTGGCTTCGGAAATGGGAGCGAAGAATGCTGTTTTTCCTGCCTGATGAGTACTTGAGTGATTTTTATGGAATGAAAAGATAAAGGAGTCTGGGCTGATGAAGGTGCAAAATATTTCAGAGAGATTGAGATCAATCTGGATGATATTTTTCCGGTTGTTGCTGCCCCTCATAATGTTGATAATATTAAATCATTGTCAGAAGTAGCTGGAACAGATTGTTCATGAAGGACTTATCGGTACCTGCACAAACGGACAGGATTGAGGACCTGAGGATTGCAGCGATATATTAAAGGGAAAAAGATAAAAAAAGGATTCCAGCTTAATGTAATTCCTGCATCACGAAAGATATTTCTTCAGGCATTGAGGAGGGATTAATTTAAACTTTTGTTGAAGTCAGGTGCAAATGTTCTTACACCCTCCTGTGGTCCATGTCTCGGAACAGGTCATGGAATACCTGCTAACGGGCATACAGTAATTTCAACAGCAAACCGGAACTTTCCGGGAAGGATGGGAAACAAGGAGGCAAGAATATATCTTGCCTCACCTGCCACAGTTGCTCTATTCAGCCCTGACAGGCGTTATAACAGATCCGCCGAAAGAATAAGGGAAATGAAAAATATCCCTTTCAAATTGCACTCAGAGTAAGACCTTTGAAATAAAACAGGGGAGAAAAGGAAATCAGAAACGTATGGAATTATTCAGATGTGGATAATCTGAATACAGATCAGATGTTTGCCGGCAAGCATACCTATAATGTGTTAAGTACCGATCCGGATGCAATAATTCCTCATCTTTTTGAGGATTTTGATCCCTCATTCAGTAAAAATGTAAGGCAAGGTGATATAATAATTGCAGGAGATAATTTTGGCTGCGGAAGTTCAAGGGAACATCCTTCAGTCGGACTTGCCCATGCAGGAATAAAGGCAATTATCGTCAAATCAGTAAACAGGATATTCTATCGTTCATCAATAAATCAGGGACTTGCGCTTATTGTCCATAAAGAGGCTGTTGAAGCATATAAGCAAGGCGATAAGGTTGATATAAGTTTTGAAAAAGGAGAGATAATGATTGGTAATAACCGGTTCAGCTTCGAACCGTTACCAGCACAGCTTCAGCAGATTATTGAAAAAAAGGGCCTGATAAATTATATGAAATCGGTCTGATGGCATATTGTTTCATGATGCTGGTTCCTGGTCCTATTCCCCCCTTGAAGGGGGGCCGAGCGTTAAAAATTTGCCCTGTGGGCAAATTTAGCGAAGAGCCTGACTGCAGGGGGAGATTTGTGGTGGGGGTAGGGGGATGTAAAATCTTGTTATAACTGAAAAAAATTGTATTTTTGCCCCCGAAAAACGGTTCCGTAGCTCAGTTGGATAGAGCAACAGCCTTCTAAGCTGTGGGTCGAGCGTTCGAGTCGCGCCGGAATCACAAAGATAAATAAGGAGTTAGAGAGGTTCAAACCTCTTTTCTTTTTCTCATTTACATGCAATTAGCATACAACATCTTGGTCGACCCAGGCAAGCTCTGCCGGTTCATAACGGATATAACCTGAGCCCGGGTTCAAACGCCTACACTGGCCATTCCTCAAAACCAATGGTTTGCAAAAGAGTTCAATCTGATTTTGCATCTCAGGCGAAAATAATTTATGATAAACTTGATTTTCTTGAAATATTGCCTTATATTTGTTAATTATCTAAAGAGAATTATTATCTTTAGATAATCATTAGTAATGGAATTAACTGAAATAAGAGATAAACTCATTGAGAAAGGACTAAAAGTGACTCCTCAAAGGATTGCTATTTTGGAAGCTATTATTAAACTCAATAACCATCCAACTGCTGAAAACATAATTGACACTATACGAATTAATTATCCTAACATTTCAACAGCAACAGTATACAAAGTTCTTGACGCTTTGGTTGTCAATGGTTTAATAAAAAAAGTAAAAACCGAAAGAGATGTTATGAGATATGATGCCATTATGAAAAGCCATCATCATCTATATTGCTCCGAATCCGATCAAATTGAGGACTTTGTCGATACAGATCTTAATGAAATGATAGAGAAATATTTCGAAAAAAAGAGAATACCGGATTTTAAAATTGAAGATGTAAAGGTTCAAATCATAGGTAAATTTTTGAAAGACAATAAATGATTACTCTGAAATAATATATTAAAAATGGAAAATAACTCAAACAATGGAGCAAAATGCCCCGTTACCGGAGCAACTCATAAGCACAGTGTTGGTGCCGGCGGAACAAAAAACCGCGACTGGTGGCCTAATCAGTTAAAATTGAACATGCTGCGACAACACTCTCCTGTATCGGATCCTATGGGTGAAGATTTTAATTATGCTGAAGAATTTAAGAGTCTGGATCTGGATGCTATAAAAAAAGACCTGCACAAGCTAATGACTGACTCTCAGGATTGGTGGCCTGCCGATTTCGGCCATTACGGACCGTTTTTCATCCGTATGGCATGGCACAGTGCTGGAACATACCGCACAGGAGACGGTCGCGGTGGTGCAGGAGGCGGACAGCAACGATTTGCCCCGCTTAACAGCTGGCCCGATAATGTCAACCTCGATAAGGCACGTAGGCTGCTTTGGCCGATTAAGCAAAAGTATGGCCGAAAAATATCCTGGGCTGACCTTATGATCCTAGCTGGTAATGTAGCCCTGGAATCAATGGGATTCAAAACCTTCGGATTTGCTGGTGGACGAGCAGATGTATGGGAACCGGAAGAGGACATTTTCTGGGGTTCAGAATCCAAATGGTTAGAAAGTGACAAACGCTACTCCGGAGAACGCGACCTTGACAATCCTCTTGCAGCTGTACAAATGGGATTAATCTATGTTAACCCGGAAGGACCAGACGGGAATCCTGATCCTATTGCAGCAGCTAAAGATATTCGCGAAACATTTGCCCGAATGGCCATGAATGATGAAGAGACCGTGGCACTTATTGCAGGTGGGCATACCTTTGGCAAAACCCATGGAGCAGGAGATGTTGTACATGTCGGACCTGTGCCTGAAGCTGCCAATATTGAAGAGCAGGGCCTGGGATGGATAAGCGGGTTTAACTCAGGAAAAGGGGTCGACACAATCTCCAGCGGGTTGGAAGTTATATGGACACAGACCCCTGCCAAATGGAGTTATTACTTCTTCGAAAACCTGTTTAAATATGAATGGGAACTGACAAAAAGCCCGGCCGGTGCGCATCAGTGGGTAGCAAAAAATTCAGATAAGGTCATGCCTGATGCCCATGACCCGTCCAAAAAGCATGCGCCAACGATGCTTACTACCGATCTTTCTTTGCGTTTTGATCCTGTTTATGAAAAAATTTCCAGGCGTTTCTATGAACATCCTCTTGAATTTGCAGATGCCTTTGCCCGTGCATGGTTTAAGCTGACTCACCGGGATATGGGACCACGTGCCCGTTACCTGGGTGCTGAAGTGCCTGCAGAAGAACTGATCTGGCAAGATCCGATACCTGCCGTTGATCATTTATTGATTGATGAGAAAGATGTTGCAGCTTTAAAAGCTAAGGTTCTAAATTCAGGCCTGTCAGTATCTCAGCTGGTATCTGCCGCATGGGCTTCTGCCTCTACTTTTCGTGGATCTGACAAACGCGGTGGCGCAAACGGTGCACGCATTCGTCTTGTTCCGCAAAAGGACTGGGCTGTTAACAATCCTGCTCAGCTCACGAAAGTCCTGGAAACGCTTGAAGGTATCCAGAAAGAATTCAATTCCACTCAATCTAACGGCAAAAAGGTTTCACTTGCCGACCTTATTGTTTTGGCAGGTTGTGCCGGTGTTGAAAAAGCTGCAAAAGACGCAGGTTTTGTTCTGACTGTTCCATTCACTCCGGGTCGTATGGATGCATCGCAGGAGCAAACCGACGTGGAATCGTTCACAGTGCTTGAACCGGCAGCAGATGGTTTTCGAAACTATTTAAAAACGAAATATACCATATCAAGTGAAGAGTTGTTGGTTGACAAAGCCCAATTGCTGACACTTTCTGCTCCTGAAATGACAGTTCTTGTAGGCGGAATGCGTGTTTTAAACACAAACTTTGATAACTCTAAACATGGCGTTTTCACGGAACATCCCGAAGTTCTTACCAACGATTTCTTTGTAAACCTTCTCGACATGAGTACGGTCTGGATGCCTGCTTCTGAAACCAGAGAGACATTTGATGGACGTGATCGCAAAACGGGAGCACTAAAATGGACAGGAACCCGGGTCGATCTTATATTTGGTTCAAACTCAGAGCTTAGGGCCCTTGCAGAAGTTTACGGAAGCGCAGATGCCAGGGAAAAATTTATTAAGGATTTTGTTGCCGCCTGGAATAAAGTAATGAATCTTGATCGATTTGATCTGGCTTGATCTTTTTATTAATCCGGGATTTAAAGGTAGGAAATCGATGAATATCACAAAAGCTGTTTTTACCAACGAAACCTGGTTCAGAATTTTCATTGGCATTACTGGCTTTCAATAAATAACCCCCCGGAGGTCATTCCCGGGGGGTATCTCCTCCGGTAGATTATTACTGGCAGAGAGTATTTATTTGTTGTTGGGCCTCATTAATTGCAGCCTGCAATTCATTCTTTTGCTGTGCTGTCCATGAAGCGCAGTCGACAAAAGGTTCTAGTGCATTCAGATAATTCTGGTAGGATGTCTTGAGCGAAGTACAGTTTGCAGGAGTTTGACTGGCTGCATATGTCTGCAGTGCATTTGTCAATGCGTTAGATTCAGCTGTGACTTGCGAAGCCCAGCTGGTACCACAGTTGTCAGGGTCGGCAGCTTTTTTACTGCAAGAGCCTGTTCCCAGAAAAGATACTACGATCAAAAAAGAAAAAAATCTGTAAGTAAACAAACTAATTGTCTTCATCTTAAGTGATTTTGGTTAATAATAATGGTATGATCATTTAATAAACAATCAGACTGATCCTTTGTTAAAGACTAAGTCAATTTTATTTTAACAAAATCCAAATTCAACATATTAAAAGCTTGGAGAACGGTGATTTCGAAGGCTGAATCATTTCAGGAATAATCGTACCTTTGATATCAGCATTAATCAGTTATCCGTTATAAAATGTCACACAGGCCGTTAAATATTAAATACGTTTTGTATGTGATAATAATACTGTCTTTAATATTTATCTACTCCTGCATGGATGTTCTTTGTCCTGCATACACGGGTACGTCATACACGGCAGGCCATACCAAATTGCCAAAAGAGTTGAGAAAATAAGATATTATCCATTACTGAAATAAGACGTATTCAAAGTAAAAAGCCCCCGGAACTTTTTCCAGGGGCTTGAGGCAAAATATGGTTATTTATCTCCTGTTTAATCCTTAATGCATCTTACCGAAAGGCCTTTGTTTTTATCGTACTGAATACTGTTAAGGCCAACAGAACTATCCTGCAAATAACGGCTCCAGGCATTATCTGACCCGGAATCGCCAGTCGAAGAAGTCCACCAGAAACCATAATTCTCAAGATAATCAAAGGCACCATGGTAGTGGCGGAATCCGCCGGGAAGCGCAGAAAATCCGCTGCTGTTATTTCCAGACTGATCATTTCCAACGCTTCCTGCTATTGAGCTTTCAACCCATCCGGATGTTGCGGCCATCGATTTTGCTATATCATTTCCACTGCCTCCGAATCCATAACCGTTATTGGTCAGATATGTCTCAAGGGTTTTCCACTCCAAATCACCTGGCTCATGCCACCCTGCCGGGCAGATATGGCGGCTGTCGTTAACAGCATACCAGTTGTAAAGTTTTCCGAATTGGTCATCATTGGCATCATCATTAGCGTAAATTGCATAAGCACCTGAGTTTGTTACGTCCCAGGCTGCGTCGTTAAGTCCTGTTGGAATTGGATCTCCATTACGGTACCTTGTTGTTCTGAGGTTTTCAGTCATCCATATCTGACTTCCTATGGTAATATATTGATAAATATTACCATCAATATCTGTAACATTTTTAACTGGCTGAGTTTTAAGAGGCAATTCATTGCCATATACTGTTCCAACACTGTTTGTGGCATACGCCCTCACATAATAATCTGTATTCTCTGTTAATCCTGTAATAATACTTGGAAAGTTACCTGTTCCTCCTCCATCTGTTGTATGCAATCCGTTTATATCAGGACCGGTTGCTTTGCCCCAGCAAACTCCCCGTGCAGTTACCGGAGAACCTCCATCAGAGCTTATATCTCCTCCTGACATGGCCGAAGTTGTTGTTATGGCACTGACGGGTGTTGTAGTTATGGTTGGCAGCCCCAGCGCATCTGAAGTAAATGAAACATCGTTGCCATAACTTGTTCCTTCGATGTTTGAGGCATAGGCACGGACATAGTATTTGGTACCGGCAGTCAATCCGGTTAAATTGCTGGTGAACGATCCGGTACCCTTACCGTCGATTGTTTTACTGGAACCGGTAGTTGGATTCTGAGCAATACCCCAGCAGACCCCGCGGGAGGTCACCTCAGCACCTCCGTCACTTGTTATTTTACCGCCCGTAACTGCACTTGTCCGGGTAATATCCGTGACATTTAAAGTTGTCAGGACAGGTAGAGTGGCTTTCTTTTTGCACGATTGCATGATTACAATTAAACCTGTAAGAAAGAAAACCATAACTGTGATTTTTAGAAAGAGTCTCATAGTAATATAAATTAAATTACAATTTATCTCCCGAATCTGTATAGTCAAAGTTAGACCTTGTTAAGGTCAAAGTCAATTTTATTTTTAACCTGATTTATAAACGCCTGTTTTTAAAAAAAATACATGACCGTGTGGTTAATCTCTGTCACAACTGCCGGACTCATGAGCGGAGAGAACAATCGTCCCTGAATTACAAAGAAAAAAAGGAGTCAGATCGAATCTGTCTCCTTTTTTAATATTTGGCCGAATATATGACTTCAGAACTTAAATGCCACACCCAGAGAAAGGTAAGTAACACCATAACCCAGTTCTGCCTGCAGGGCAAAAGTATCCTTCAGATAGTATCTGCCTCCGACAAACCATGCCCATATAAAACCGCCTGATGAATAATCATAATCATATCCGCTGTTTGTGCCGAATTCATTTGCACTCGAAATATTGTAACCGAGGGTAATACCGGTATAAGTATCCAGTTTCTTGACCAGCGGATAGTGCAGGTATCCTCTCGCTCCGAGAATAAAATTGGAGTATTTATAGCCCCAATCTGCATATTCATATTTATAGCCAACATAACCGGCGCCCGCGCCTACTCCCAAAGTTCCTTTTTCAAAAATTCCATCTTTGACACCAAACTCAATAGAACCAGCAAGCGGAGGGAAGGTCATTTTGTAGTAAGAACCTGAATACAATGATGTTCCAAGTCCAAAGCCGATACTGAAAACTTTGTCACCTTTGACAAACATTGACTCCTGGGCAATCGAAGGTGCTGACAGGAAAGCAGCTGCTGTAATTAGGAAGAAAAGCTTTTTCATAATTAAATTATTTTAGTGAGGTTTTACACTCTATAAACAATTTAATTTCTGAAAAGTTTACTTCGGGTTCAACAAATATTAAGAAATTAATAATATGCTGGACCTGTAACCATTATAATCTTTTAAAGGGCACAAACCTCACAAATGTAAGACGGCTCTTTTCAATTTTTCCGTTCTTTTTCACCAGGAGGATAAGTTCCTGTACGGCAGAAGGTTCACCGATTGGAATTACAAGACGTCCGTTTTCAGCCAGCTGGTCTATAAGAGGGCCGGGTATCTGTTCAGCAGCAGCTGTAACTATGACAATGTCAAAAGGAGAGTATTCTTTCCATCCCTTGTATCCATCTCCGTATTTGATAACTATATTGTCATAACCGAGGTTTTTTAATCTCTCTGCTGATTCCCTGGCAAGCTCAGGGACAATTTCAATGCTGTAAACTTTTTTTACTGTCTCGGCCAGGATCGCAGCCTGGTAACCGGAGCCGGTGCCGATTTCAAGCGCCGTTTTGGAGGGATCTGGTTTTGCTGCTTCTGTCATATATGCCACTATATAAGGCTGCGAAATGGTCTGGTTATACCCGATCGGAAGCGGACTGTCATAATAAGCTTCGTTAATATATTCTTCGGGGACAAACAGATGCCTGGGGACTTTCCGCATTGCTTTAAGGATGGACTCATCTTTTACTCCGCGATCCATTATCTGGACCCTTACCATCATCTCCCTGGCTTCCCGGAATCTGTCTTTCTGATTTAAGTCAGGATTAATCATATCAGGGTAATATTGTATAATAAGGCAAAACAAAATAGAGTTGCTACAAGGTACTAAATTTCAGACCTTAAATCAAGTGTCAGAGGATTAAAAACCCTGTTACAGGGGGAACTTATAGAAATATTAAGGGAGAAGAGTGCTGAAAAATGACATTACATTATCTCCGAGGAACTGAACAACCGGCCAGATTGGAAGCAGGTTTACTTTTGATATCAAAGTAACCAGTATGAGCGCGAAAAATATATAGGACCCATATTTGTAAAATCCCTCATAAAGGGCAGGAAATTTTTTAAAATAATTCAGGATGAGATGTGAACCATCAAGCGGGGGTAAAGGAATAAGATTGAAAACAAACAATCCCCAGTTGATATAAATAGCATATCGCATTATAATATTCAGAATATGCATACCATTGGAGTAATTTTCTCTGAAAATGTAGAAAATTACCACATAGAGGGCTGATAATATAATAGCCGTCAAGGCGTTGGAGACTGGACCGGCTATGGCAATTTTTATAACATCTTTCCTTGGATTTCTCAGATTTGCTTCGTTGAACTCAACTGGTTTTGCCCATCCGAACCCGGCTACCAGGAGCATGATAAAACCCAATGCGTCAATGTGCCTGAATGGATTCAATGTGACTCTTCCCTGCTGCTCTGAGGTCAGATCCCCGCATCTCTTTGCAACCCAGGCATGACTGAATTCGTGCACAGTTAACCCGAGTATTATTCCGGGAAGAAACTGTAATATTCTGGCTAATTGAAGATTCTCCATATTTGTCGAAACCACGCAATTTAATGAATAATGATTATGTGATATCAAAATGATATCAAAATGATATCAAAATGATATCAAAATAATATCATAGTGATATCAAAATGATATCATGAGCATCAGCTCCTGGTCTTTCTGGAGGGAAGGAAGAAATCGGTTTCTTTCAGGCCGCATTCCTTTATCATTTCAATTGCATAGTCAGCTCCCGAGAAATTTTCGTTGACATTATTTGTGCCTACGGTAAATTTAACGCCTGCTTTTTTTGCTCTTTTGATGAATTCAGCGGACGGGATCCTGTACCTGTTATTAATTTCGATTGCAATATTATTCTCCCTGGCAGCATTTATTACCTTGTCCATCCTTGCTTCAGTCCAGAACTGGTCATATCTGTCAGCCATCTGTTCGGGAAGGAAAGTGGAATTGACATAGATGTCGATCGGTTCGTTATTCAGAATTGTGACCAGTGTATTTACCAGGTAGTCCATGAATTGCTCCTCGTCATCAATCCATGTTTCGTCACGCATCCAGATTCTGTTTCTTCTTCCTTTCTCATCGGTGAATGTCATGCAGTCAGTAAAGACATAGTCAAACTTGTCCATCGATTCTTTTGAGAAAATATTCACCCATTCTCGTCCTTCGGCTTGCATTGCCAGATAAAACTGGGGATACTCCTTAAAGAGAGCAACAACCGAATCGATCTGGCTGTCACTGTGTACCGGGAATCCAACACCGCAATTTACAGCTATGCCATAATCGATATTTTCTGCTTTGGATTTAATAACTGCATCTTCAATCGTAAGGTTGCCTTTTAAATGCACATGAAGATCAGTGATTTTAAAAGGGGTCTCATTACTGCAGCTCATAGAAATCATAAAAGTTAAAGCAATAACATGGAACAGATGTTTTTTCATTTTCTTTTTATTTGATTTATGCATGTATACT
This sequence comes from uncultured Bacteroidales bacterium, assembly GCA_963702415.1. Classification (GTDB taxonomy): domain Bacteria; phylum Bacteroidota; class Bacteroidia; order Bacteroidales; family VadinHA17; genus LD21. Next base: position 72,098 of record CAVPCP010000007.1, read on the forward strand.
TAAAGGTTTCTGATTAATTACTTGGCCGAAAGGAATAAACGGCATAAAACTAATAAAATAGAGCGAAACAGCAAGTAGGGAAGAGAAGTCTTTCTGTGTTTACATCCCCCTTGCCCCCTTCAAAGGGGGAATTTTAATTTTGTTTCATGCCCTATGCCCTATACTCCATGCTGGATAAATCTCAGACAAAACCTGTCGAAATACTACCAGATATTCTAATTTTGCTTCTTCTTTCTTCGGTCTTCCGTCTTCTTTCTTCCGACTCTTCCTTATCTCAAAAAAAACCCTTAGGTTTACAATTAAGAATTTAAAATCAGGATGAGAGCAAAATTTCAGTATCTGTCAATTCTGTTTGTTTTCATGCTTCAGGCAGCATCATCACAGGAACAGCCCAGGGCGGAGGTTTACCTTATTACATGCGGCCCGGGCTCAGAAATCTATTCTATGTATGGTCACAGCGCGCTGCGGATGGTCATTCCTGAGGAAGAGAGTGATCTTGTTTATAACTGGGGTGTTTTTGACTTCAACACACCAAATTTTGCCTGGAAATTTGCCAAGGGAAAGCTCAATTATATGCTTGGTGTATATCCATACGACAGATTTCTCAAAGATTATTTTTCAGAAGAAAGATGGGTAATATCCCAGAAATTCAATCTGGATTCAGCGAACATAGAAAGACTTTTCCAGCTTTTGGCAGATAACCTTAAGCCGGAAAATGTGAAATATAAGTATAACTTTTATTATGATGATTGTTCATCAAGGATCCGGGATATAATTGAAAAGGCCGTTGGTGATGATCTCCTGTATCCTCCTGACGAGAATAAAGAGCTCCAAACTTTCAGGTACCTGACAGGTGAATATGAAAAGAGATATCCGTGGATAAAATTGGGAATAGACGTTCTTATAGGCTCTCCCGGGGATAAAAAAGCCACATTCAGGGACAGGATGTTCCTTCCCGATCATCTGAAAAACGGATTATCAGAATTAATAATACGCAGAGAAGGTAAAATGATTCCTTTGCTAGCAGATCCTGAAACTGTACTTGACTTTGATCAGCCGGTTGCGACAAACAAAATTCTTACATCACCACTAGTCGTAATTTCTCTCCTTCTGATAATTGTAATCATACTTACCGGATTGCTAAGGGGAAAGGCAGCCAATAATATAATGGATATATTTCTTTTCACCATATTTTCATTCCTGGCAATAATGTTGATCTTCGCTAATTTCATTACTGCTCACCATGAGCTGAAATGGAACCTGAATATACTATGGCTCAATCCTTTTATTATTGTATGCCTGATAAGCCTCATTCTGAACAGGAACTGGTACAAATGGTTCAGGGTGGTTTTTTATAGTGAAGTCATCTTTCTGGCATTGATGGTATTCCTTCCCCAGCACTTCAATAATGCTTTTATCCCCATGATTTTTATTTTGCTTTTAAGAAGCTCAATCAGGGCTGACTTTAAATGGAATCCTTTCACCCCGCCTTATTTAACACAACTTTAACACTTATTAACTTCTTTTTAGAATTCTTAAACCTTCTTTTGTGTGTCAATTTCCGGTCGTTACGCCGGTGTTACTGGCATATTCATTTTATTATCTTTGCTACTTAAATTTTTTAAGCTATGGAGCAAACAGCTGATATAAGAGTACTTAATGAAAAAATTGAAAAGGAAAGCTCATTTGTTGACATCATCAGGATGGAGATGAATAAGGTGATAATAGGTCAGAGACATCTGACCGATTCCCTTATGATAGGTCTTCTGGCAAACGGGCATATCCTTCTTGAAGGAGTTCCGGGTCTGGCAAAAACACTTGCCATCAAATCGCTGGCATCAATTATTGAGGCAAAGTTCAGCAGGATCCAGTTCACTCCCGATCTTCTTCCTGCCGATCTGATAGGTACCATGATCTACAGTCAGAAAAAAGAAGAGTTCATCGTAAAAAAAGGACCTGTATTTGCAAACTTTATTCTTGCTGATGAGATCAACAGGTCTCCTGCAAAGGTTCAGAGCGCCCTGCTTGAAGCTATGCAGGAAAGGCAGATTACCATCGGCGAACACACTTACAAGCTTGAAGAGCCTTTTCTTGTGCTGGCTACGCAGAACCCCATTGAACAGGAGGGTACTTATCCGTTGCCTGAAGCACAGGTCGACAGATTCATGATGAAAGTCCTTATTGACTATCCGACGATGGAAGAGGAGAAACTTATTGTCAGGGAAAACCTGGCAAAAGATTTCCCGGGAGCAAACAGTGTGTTAAAGACAACTGATATCATGAGGGCAAGAAATGTGGTAAGGGAAGTATATATGGATGAAAAGATTGAAAATTACATTCTGAATATTGTCTTTGCAAGCCGTAATCCTGAAAAATATGGTCTTCCTTCTTTTAAAAATATGATTTCATACGGCGCATCACCAAGGGCTTCAATATAACCTTTCGCTGGCATCAAAAGCTTACGCGTTCATAAGAAGGAGAGGGTACGTCATTCCTGAGGATGTCAGAGGCGTCTGTGCGGATGTTATGCGTCACAGAATAGGTCTGACGTATGAGGCCGAAGCTGAGAATATCAATCAGGATAAGATAATTGCTGAAATACTCAATGTAGTCGAGGTGCCCTGAAAAGTTACTTGTTACTGGTTTCTTGTCGCTGGTTGGTTGTCATTTTCTAACCGGGGACTTTTTACCAGTAACAAGCAACTGGCAACCAGCACCTGGCAACTAGTACCTGGAAAATGGAAGCAGTCGATCTTTTAAAAAAAGTAAGGCGAATAGAGATTAAGACCCGTGGTCTGACCAGGCATATTTTTGCCGGGCAGTACCATAGTGCTTTCAAGGGGCGCGGAATAGCCTTCAGCGAGGTAAGGGAGTATCAGTATGGAGATGATATCAGAAGCATTGACTGGAATGTGACAGCAAGGTTTAATCATCCATGGGTAAAGGTATATGAAGAAGAAAGGGAGCTGACGGTCATGCTTCTTATTGATGTGAGCGGTTCCGGCAATTTTGGATCGACTCTCAGCTTTAAAAGGGATATAATGACCGAAGTTGCTGCTGTGCTTTCATTTTCAGCAATATATAATAATGATAAGATAGGCGTAATGTTTTTTACCGATGTAGTAGAGAAATTTATCCCTCCCCAGAAGGGAAGAAAACATATACTCAGGATAATAAGGGAACTCCTTGATTTTAAACCCGGCAGTAACAGGACAAATCTTGGCGAACCTTTGCGATACCTTACAAATGCGATAAAAAAGAGGTGCACAGCTTTTATAATTTCCGATTTTATAGCTCCTGAATTTGAGGAAGCATTAAAGATCGCAGCAAGCAAGCATGATGTTGTGGCACTGAAGGTTTCTGACCGTCTCGAAAAATTACTGCCTGATGTTGGATTGTTAAAGGTTATTGATTCGGAAAGCAACGCTGAAAAATGGATTGACACATCTTCAAAGCAAATCAGGAAAAACTATGCAGAGTGGTGGAATGCCCATATTGTAAGTATCGGGAATACCTTTAAAAGGTGCGGTGTTGATTTTGCAGAACTGAGCACAGGGGATGATTACGTTAAACCGCTTATCAAGCTGTTTGAGAACAGATGATTGTAATGAGGAAGCATGATTTTTTAATATTATTTCTGGTTCTGATCACGTCCTTCTCATTGAGAGGGCAGGAGGTTTCTGTCACCGCGGCTTTCGATACTTCAAGAATATATATAGGTGATCAGATCAATTTTTCAGTGACAATCGACCAGCCCTCCGGCCTGAAGCTTTCAATTCCCATTTTAAGGGATTCAATAACCAGAAATATTGAGATATTGTCAGGGCCTCTGATCGATACAGCAAGCCTTGATGCGAACAAGATCAGAATTACTGAAAAGTATCTTATTACATCCTTTGATTCGGGTTTTTACATGGTCGATCCCATGTATGCTGAAATTACTGATTCCGGAGGAGTGAAACGGTTTTTTTCCGATTATTCCATGCTTGAGGTGGCAAGAGTCAAACTAACCCCTCCCGACACTGCAGCCCGAATATTTGATATAGTTGCACCACAGAGGGCACCCCTGACGTTAGGTGAGATACTTCCATGGGTTCTTTTTGCATTTCTGTCGGCTGTAGTAGTGTGGCTGTTATTAAGGTTAATCAAAAAGTTCAAAAAAAATAAGAAAGAAATAATTGAACCGGCTATCATCGAACCGGCACATTTAATAGCATTCCGGGAGCTGGAAATGCTCCGGGAAGAAAAATTATGGCAGAATGGTGAAATAAAGAAGTATTATACGCGGCTCACTGAGATTATCAGGCAGTACCTTGAAAACAGATTTAAGGTTTATTCCCTTGAGCTTACCACGTCTGAAACCCTTGAGGCACTTGTAAGAACGGGTTTCAGGAAAAATGAATCTTACAACAAGTTAAAATCTGTCCTGACTGCCGCTGATCTTGTGAAATTTGCCAAATACAAGCCTGAGCCGATCGAAAATGACACAACTTTTACATCTTCATGGGATTTTGTATCAGCGACCAGGGAAGATGAACCGGCTGAAATTAAGAATGATGAAACAGAAAAGCAGGGAGGAAAAGGCGTATGAGCAGAATTACTTTTGCTGATCCAAATTTGCTTTTCCTGCTGGTTATTGTGCCGGCAATGATCGCTTTTTATGTCATCAAGCAGCATAAAGCATCAGCTGCCTTTCATTTACCCGGTCTTCAGCAGCTTGAAAAATCAGCCCCAACATTCAGGAACTATCTGAGGCACATTCTTTTTGCGCTCAGAACAGCCGGAATAACCCTGCTTATTATCGCACTTGCCCGTCCTCAGTCAACCGATGAGTTCCAGGATGTTTCAACAGAGGGTATTGATATCGTCCTGACACTTGATATTTCGGGCAGTATGCTTGCCCGTGATTTCAGGCCCGACAGGCTTGAAGCGTCGAAAGATGTGGCCACTGAATTTATCTCCGGAAGGCCATATGACAGGATAGGACTGGTGGTCTTCAGCGGCGAAAGCTTTACACAGTGCCCACTTACAACTGATCATGCAGTTCTGATTAACCTGCTGAGGGAAATACAAAGCGGTATGATAGAAGATGGAACAGCTATCGGCATGGGTCTTGCAAATGCTGTTAACAGAATTAAGGACTCTGAAGCCAGGAGCAAGGTAATTATCCTTCTGACGGATGGTGTTAATAACCGGGGTGAAATAGCTCCGGCAACCGCTGCGGGGATAGCTAAAACATTTGGCGTCAGAGTGTACACAATCGGTGTAGGCACCCAGGGGATGGCACCTTATCCAGTACAGACACCATTCGGAATACAGTATCAGAATATGCCAGTCGAAATTGATGAAGCGATCCTCAGGGAAATTGCACAGACAACCGGGGGAAGATATTTCAGAGCCACCGATAATGATAAGCTTGTGGAGGTATATAATGAGATTGATAAACTTGAAAAATCAAAAATAGATGTGAGGCAATTTACAAGGAAAGAGGAGAAGTTCCTCACTCCGGCAATAGTTGCATTTTGCCTTTTGATGATTGAAATGTTGTTGAGGCTTGCGGTGTTAAGGAAGCTTACTTAATTTTAAAATTTATGCAGCTGTTCAGATTTGCAAATCCCGATTATTTATACCTGTTGCTTCTGCTTCCGGTCCTGGCAGCGCTGTTTGTCATAAATGAATTCAGAAGAAGGAAATCACTTAAAAAGCTGGGCGAATCTGTTCTTATTGAAAGGCTCATGCCTGAAATGTCAGGGGTAAGGCCTGTAGTTAAATTCATCTTTCTGCTTACAGCGATATCAGCTTTTATTATGATGCTTGCAAGGCCCCAGTTTGGTTCAAAGCTTGAGGAAGTAAAGAAGCAGGGAGTTGAGGTGATCATAGCTCTCGATGTAAGTAATTCAATGCTCGCGGAAGATATTCAGCCCGACAGGCTTACCAGGGCTAAACAGGCTATCTCAAGGCTGGTTGACAATCTGGAAAATGACAAGATTGGTCTGATAGTTTTTGCAGGTGATGCATACACTCAGATACCAGTGACAACAGATTACATATCAGCAAAAATGTTCCTTTCGACAATAAATCCTGAAATGGTTCCAAAACAGGGGACAGCAATCGGAGCGGCCATTAATCTTGGAGCAAAATCATTCAGTCCGGGTGAAGGCAAAAGCAAAGCGATGATAATCATCACTGATGGTGAAAACCATGAGGATGATCCGGTTTCTGAAGCTGAAGCGGCATCAAAAGCGGGAATTGTAATACATACAATAGGAATAGGGTCAGCAGAGGGTGTTCCGGTACCTGTCATCACAGGTGGGAGAAGAGACTATCTTAAGGATAAAGACGGTTCAATAGTAATAACAAAACTGGATGAAGATATCCTTAAAACGATCGCGCTCAGCACAGGCGGTAATTATATAAGGGCGAATAATTTCAATATCGGTCTCGATGCAATTTTCAACGATATCAGAAAAATGAAGAAGGATGAACTTGAAAGTACAATGTACACTGAATACAATGATCAGTTCCAGATATTTGCTGCTATAGCTCTTTTCTTCTTAATACTTGAATTCATTATTATGGAAAGAAAGAACAGGAAACTTCAGAATGTCAGACTTTTTAAGTTCCGCATCTGATAATTTATTGTAAAACAAATGAATAGTCCCTATAAACATACTATGGTTCATATAAGGTCAGGATTAATCGGTCTCTTTTTCCTGATCTGTTTTTCAGGTCCCGCATGGGCGCAGGCCGACAAAAAATTCATCAGGCAGGGTAACCGGGTATATGATAAAGATAAATTTCCCGAATCGGAAATATATTACAGGAAGGCACTTGATAAAAACAAAGAATCGGGTGTTGCTGTTTTTAATTCCGGTGATGCTCTCTACAGGCAGAAAAAATATGAAGATGCCGGAAAGCAGTTCATCGAAAGTCACAGGATGAATGAGGACAAGGATAAAAAATCTTCAAGCCTTTATAACCTTGGGAACTCGTTACTTATGGCAAATAAGCTTCAGGAAAGCATCGAGGCTTATAAAAATTCACTGCGGCTTAAACCTGATAATCCGGAAGCCAAATACAATCTTGCCTATGCACAGGATCTTTTAAAGGAGCAGCAGCAACAGCAGCAGCAACAACAAAACAAGGATAATAAGGATCAGAATAAGGATCAGGAGAAGAAAGATGACGAGAATAAAAATCAGGATCAGGAAAAGAACAGCCAGGATAAGCAAAACAATGATCAGCAACAACAGTCTATTTCAAAAGAAGATGCTGAGCGTCTTTTAAATGCAATTGCCAACGATGAAAAGAATGTCCAGGAAAAGGTAAAGTTGGCAAAAGCAGCAAAAGCAAGGGTAAAAACGGTTAAAAACTGGTAATTTGGCGGAATGAAAGTAAACACCATCATACTGGTCACGTTATTGCTGCAGATGAGTTATTCTGCAGCAGGACAGGAGATATCCGTTGTGGCAGAATATCCTGAGGTTGTCAGGACCGGTGAGCAGTTCAGTGTTTCATGGACAGTAAATTCGGGCGGGGGGGAATTTGAGGAACCACCTTTTACCGGTTTTTACAAGCTGATGGGTCCCCAGACATCCTATAGCTCAAGCACTCAGATCATAAATGGTAAAGTTTCCAGATCAACCACTTACTCATACGTTTATTACCTGCAGGGGTTAAAAGAGGGAAAATATGTAATTGCTCCGGCTTCCGTCACAATTAAGAATAAAACATATTATTCTGATTCCCTGAGAATTGAAGTTATAGGAAGTAATGCTTCAGGTCAGTCAGCCAGGGGTGCAGGAGGAGGAGTTAATGAGCAAGTTGCAGAAGAGACGGGTGATGATATTTTCGTTAACCTTTCGCTCAGTAAACGAGAAGTGTTTCTTGGGGAGCATATAGCTGTAACTGTAAAAATCTATACACGGGTCGATATTTCAGGTATTAACGAAATTAAATATCCCGGTTTTGAAGGATTTCTGAAAACCGATCTGGAGACAACCCCGCTTACTTCCCTTCAACGTGAGAATATAAACGGGACAATATACGGGACGGGAGTTGTGCAGCGATTTCTTCTTTATCCGCAGATGCCTGGTGAAATAAATATTGATCCGGTACAGATCTCGGTTTTACTTCGCCAGAAATCAGGTCAGTCTGATCCCTTTTTCGGGGATATTTTTCCAACATACACAACAATTCCGAAAGTTGTTATGAGCAAGCCGGCTAAAATCAAAGTGAATCCTCTGCCCGGAGTAAAACCTGATGATTTCTCAGGCATTGTCGGCAAAGCTAATCTGGTTGCTTCACTAAGTAAAGACACTGTTAATGTGAATGATGCAGTGAACCTTAAAATGGTGGTCTCAGGAAGCGGAAACCTTAAACTGGCAAATGCTCCGGAGATGAAACTGCCACCTGACCTTGAGGTTTATGATCCCAAAATCACTGATAACCTGAAAAACGGCCTTAATGGAACAACAGGGCAGAAAACGTTTGAGTATCTGCTTATTCCGAGGCATTATGGTGATTTTTCAATACCCCCTGTGACCTATTCTTTTTTCAATATCGATTCAAGACAATTTGAGAGAGTTACCTCACCCGGACTTCATTTTTATGCACGGAAGGGAACGGAGCAGAATGATGGAATAACAGTATATGGTGGAGTTGCAAAAGAAGATGTCAGATATCTTGGAAAAGACATAAGGTTCATCAGTTCAAAACCAGGTATGCTGAGGAAGTCGGGGAATGTATTCTCCTCAAAACGATCGTTCTACAGTTCATATGCATTTGCGCTGATATTATTCCTTACCGTGCTTTTTATCAGGAGAGAACATATACGCAGGAATTCTGACCTGGCCAGCGTCAGGAACAGAAAAGCAGCCAAAGTTGCAGGAAAAAGGCTGAAAGAAGCCGAAAAGTGCCTTAAAGAGAAGCAGCCCGACAAATTCTATGAAGAAATACTGAAGGCAATATGGGGATATCTGAGCGACAAGCTCAATATACCCGTTTCGGAGCTTACAAGGAACAGCGCTGTTGCCTCTCTTGCAGGGAAAGGAATTAATGAACAGGAAATAGCTAACCTGACTTCAATAATTGACTCATGCGAATTTGCGAGATTTGCTCCTTCATCATCTGTTGCAGAAACAGAAAAGATATACGAAGATGCTTCAAAATTTATACGGGTAGTTGAAAACTCAATCAGCTGACAAATGAAATTATTAAACCGAAATATTCTTGTATTGTTATTGCTGGTTTTTTCAGTGAGGTCTGTCGGAGCACAGGAGGAGAGGAGTGAGAAATTTAACAAAGGTGTTGAATATTATACCGCTTCAAATTTCCAGGCAGCGCTTGATAAATGGCTTGAAATCTATGACACAGGATACCGTTCGGCTGCCCTCAGCTATAATATCGCCAATGCATATTTCAAGCTGAATAATATCCCGGGAGCGATACTTTTCTATGAACGTGCCCTGCTTTTAAAACCTGCTGATAATAATATTAACTATAATCTTCAGATTACCCGATCGCTTGTGGTTGATAAATTTGAGGAGATCCCCGAGCTGTTTTTTATAAGGTGGTTCGATTTTCTTTCATTATTGCTCCCGACAAACACCTGGGCCTTTATCAGTGTTTTTACTTTCGTACTTTTTCTGCTGCTGCTGTCATTATACATCTATTCCTCAAAATATAGGGTCAAAGTAATTGGATTCTGGACTGCAGTTTTGTTCCTGATAATATCAGCGTCATCACTGGGATTTACCGTTCGTAACAGGTCATTGGTCTATGACAGCCAGAAAGCTGTTATCTTCGCACCTTCGGTCAACGGTAAAAGTTCTCCGGATAATAGCGGAACAGATCTTTTTGTACTCCACGAAGGGTCTAAAGTCTCTGTTGAAGACACTGTAGGTGAATGGTACGAGATCAGGCTCTCTGACGGCAACAAGGGATGGGTGCCGGCCAGCAGCCTTACAATTATCTGAACTAGACGTACTTTTTGCCCTGAATTTCTGTTATATAGTCAGGAAACTAACTTCCTGGGTTTATGAAAAGGCTTTTGATAATTACCTTGTTCCTGACAATATGCTTGTCATGTAAGAAGACTTCAATTTCACCTGAGGGACCCACCGATGTAAGGATCAGGAATCTCAGCGAATCTGCACTGACTGGAGTTATCGTCAGAATCGAGGATGAGGAAATTGGTTTCGGGACAATAGAGAAGAGTGCCGAATCGGCTTATCACCGTTTTAAAACAGCCTTCCCGAAAGCATACATATCTGCCTCGATAAACGGAGACACTATTTCAACCGGACCAGTCGATTTTACCTACTTGAATTATTTTGGACAGGTCAGGATGACCTATGATGTCATAGTAGAAAACCGGCTTCTCAAAATAAAGAATGTTACTCTTGATTCACCTCTTTAACCAAAAATCGGTTAATTTGCCGGCATAATCAATCAGCCTATAAATATGAAAAGAAAGCCGGTCAACAGCTCCCGCACTCCTGTTTACAGGGATGCAGGTTTTGAATTGTATGATGCAGATACGACTAAAGGGGCATTTACCAGAGAAACTGACAATGAAAGGATTCCGGAGTTATATATTTATTCCAGATACAGGAATCCTACTGTAGTTGATGCCGAGGAGGAGATAATGAAGCTTGAATCCTGCAGCTGGGCGCTTCTGACCCAATCAGGCATGTCGGCTATCGACACGGCAGTTTCGATCTTTCAGAAAGGGGAATCAACAGGCCCATGGCTTTTCTTCAGTGAGATATACGGAGGGACAATTTCATTTATAGAATCGGTTCTAAAGAAAAGGCGGGGGATTAAGGTCCATAGTTTTAATCCGGTTAATGAAAAGTATGACCCTGCTGAGTGTGAAAAGATAATAAGCAAAATCAGACCCGAGGTCATTTATATTGAAGTAATCTCAAATCCCATGCTTATTATCACCGACTTTGACCATGTGATACAGCTTGCCGGAAGGTATGGATCAAAAGTTATTGTTGATAATACTTTTGCAACCCCATTGCTCTGCAGGCCTCTTGAAGCAGGAGCTGACATTGTTATTCACAGTGCAACAAAGTACTTCTCGGGTCATGGAAATATCACTGCCGGAGTTTTGTGCGGAAATGATCGTGAATTAATGAAATCAGCAATAGAATACCGGAAGTTTGTTGGTCACATGATCTCACCCGATGATGCTTACAGGCTGAATACACAGATACAGACATTTGAACTGAGGTTCAGGGAGCAATGCCGCAATGCTGAAAGACTGGTTGATATTATGAAAACCTATCCGGTCATACATAAAATCTGGTACCCCGGGCTTAGAGATCATGTTACGCATAATGAAGCTGTAAGGCTGTTTGAAGACCGGGGTTTCGGGGCTATGGTAACATTTGACTTTGCCGGAAATACTGATGATGAGAAGAAGATAAGGAGGGATAATTTTTTAGGAGCAGTCTCTGAAAAAATTAAGATTATTCCTTCACTCGGAGATCCGAAAACAATACTTATGCCTGTAGAGTCGGTCTGGGGGCTGAAATATCCTGAGCCTGGAATGATCAGATTATCAGTTGGTTTTGAAGATTTTTCAGAACTGGGAAAAACTGTAGGGGAGGCTCTAGACAAAATCAAATAAATCCATTCTGATTTTTAGCGCCAGTCAATTGGCTCAATGCCATTGCTTACAAGATAATCGTTACATGTGCTGAAATGTTTATTGCCAAAGAAACCTCTTGATGCAGAAAGAGGAGAGGGGTGAACTGATTCCAGTACAAGGTGACGTGACCTGTCGATAGCTTCCCCTTTTTTCTGTGCAAATGCTCCCCACAGAAAAAATACAATATGGTTCTTTTCGTTGTTCAGTACCTTTATAGCGTAATCAGTAAATTCCTCCCATCCTTTTTTCTGATGCGACCCTGCCTGATGGGCTCTTACAGTCAGAGTTGCATTTAGCAGAAGCACTCCCTGCCTTGCCCACCTTGTCAGGTCACCGGATGATGGTCCTGGAAGCCCCAGATCAGACCCGATTTCGGTAAAGATATTAATCAGGCTTGGAGGGAATCGGACTCCGTCCCTGACTGAAAAGCAGAGGCCGTGAGCCTGGCCCGGACCATGGTACGGATCCTGACCTATAATGACTCCTTTAACCTTATCAAACGGACAGATATCAAAGGCATTGAAGATAAGAGCTCCAGGCGGATAAATAGTTGTCTTATGGTATTCATCCTTTATGAATCCAGCCAGCCTGGTAAAATAATCCTTTTCAAATTCAGGACTGAGCCTGGATTTCCAGCCGGGTTCCATTTTTACATCCATACCTAAAAATACTTAAAATAACTCAATTTGTAAAACAAAATGGACTGATGTTATGACATCAGTCCATACACTGCTATCTACCCACACAACCTAAAACTAATGAAACTTATATCTTTTTTTATCTCTTTCATATCAAATTTAAAGGATTATTGGATTATTACATAAGAAAATCTATCTTTTTTGACTAATTTGTTAACAACTTTCTTCTTTTAAGAGTATCCGGAAAAGAATACCTTTACAATAAAACAATGCCACAAGAGATTGAACGCAAATTTCTGGTCAAAGGTGAATTCAAACATCTTTCAATAAGGGAGATGGAAATCACCCAGGGTTATCTTTCTGTCGACCATACGAGGGTTATAAGGTTGCGTTTATGCAATGAAAAGGCATTTCTTACGATTAAAGCACCTTCTGAAAATGCCAGGTTTGCACGCAATGAATGGGAATATGAGATCCCATCTTCCGAAGCTATGGAAATTATGAATTTATGCCTTCCGGGCAGAATTCATAAAACAAGATATGTAGTTCCTTTCAGTGGTCATCACTTCGAAGTTGACCTTTTTCATGGCAGGCATGAAGGGTTGATAATCGCCGAACTGGAATTAACTGATGAAGAGGAAGTATTTGACAGGCCTGACTGGTTAGGAGAGGAAGTGACAGGACGACCTGAATTTTATAATTCAAATCTTATATAGTGGAATTAAGCCGTATCACGGTTTAAAGGACTTTTGAATAAATCTGTTTCGGATCGCCCGGACCATAAAATTCCTTAAGGCTTGCCTGTAGTGTCGTAACCATTCCTGCGGTAAAATTCTTCAGTCGAAGCATATAACGGCCTTCCCGAAGTTTCGATCCAAAGAATTTTCCCACCCATTTTCCTGACATCATCTTCGATTCCCTTAAGAAGGAGTGACCCAAGCTTCTTATTTCTGGAATTCTGATGCACGGCAATCCAGTAGAGGTCCCATGAGTGTGTCGAAAAAGCATTCCTGCCATAATTTGCAAATGCAATCACTCCATCATCATCAGCGACCTTAAGCCAGTAATATCCCGATTTTTCTGTTCCCTCCGATAATGTCTCGTCGGCAATTTCAAGGGCTGTCCGGATCTCGAATTCATAAAAAAAATCGGTGGAGCGCAGAATCTCCTCAATACTCTTTCTGTCATTTGGCTTAATGCCTTTTGTAACTGTTGCCATATATTTTCAGCGGTTAAGGTCTGTGATTATTCGCCGGAGAACCTCAGTAATAGGTAAACCAGCTTCATTTGTTGCAGCAACGAGACCGCTGTCAGGCGACATGCAGGGATTTGCATTGACTTCAATAACGAAAGGATTCTCTTTATTGTCGATTCTCATATCAACCCTTGCATATCCTTTCAATCCAAATACCTGCCAGCATTGCAATACAATTTCCCTGATTTTTTCTGACAGGACAGGATTAAGCTTTTCACCCGGGAATTCCCTGATAGTATTCTCATATTCAAAACTTTCCTCTACCCATTTTGCTTTGAAATCGACTATTTTGGGTGTATTATCATCAAAATTGTGAAAAACCATTTCGGCGGGAGGCATAACTTGAGGGCCATTTTCACTGAAGAGGACACTTATATTGAATTCGCGGCCATCGATATAATCCTGAATGATCCAGTGGGAATCGTCAAACTCCATGAGCTTTCTTTCATAGCCCGGTTTAAAAGTAAATACAGATTCTCCTGTTATTCCCAGAGATCCATCTTCCCATACAGGTTTTATTATATACCGGTTCCCTGGCTGCAGCATCCTGTATTGCGATGGGAAAAATGCAGATGGTGTGTTAATCTGCTGTTCACACAGGATTTTATTTGTCAGCGCTTTGCTTGTGGTAATAAACATTGCTTCGAGAGGGTTTCCCGTGTAGGGGATCGAGTACATATTAAGCAATGCGGGTACAAAATAGCACAGCTCACCCTTATTGTTTATCGATTCAACAAGGTTAAAAACAAAGTCAGGTTTTTCCTCTGTAAGGATAGGCACTTCACGCATGAAATCTGAGGTGATCCCTTTCCTGTATGTCTCAATACCTATTTTATTGAGGTTAATCTCAATATAATCAACCTGATCGAGCACATCAAGCTCATCAGGTAAAGCTCCCTCCCTTGGTTGGTTAAACAGTATGCAACATCTTTGTTTTGTCATATTGCAAGATGATGCCGCTTGATAGCGGATTTCATAATCATTTCGATAAGAGTCTGATAATTGATCCCGACCATATTCGAAAGTATTGGAAGGTCAGAATGAACAGGATGAAGGCCAGCAAGGGGATTAACTTCTATAAAACAAATACGGCCGTTCCTGTCGGCTTTTAAATCAACCCGGCCGCCGTCGACTCCACCCAGAGCTTTCCAGGCATCCAAAGCTACTCTTTTGCACTCTCCGGCAATTTCGCTGTCCATCGGTTTGTATTTGCAGAAAATCTGATAGTTTTCCTTGAATTCCACTGAATAGGGAAGGTTATCCCTGCATTCTATTTCCATACCTCCGATAGCTACTGCATCATCGCCCGAGCCTATTACACCAACAGTAAACTCCCTGCCCGGAAGGTATTCCTCTACCAGGGCCGGCTGATTAAACCTTTCAAGAAGATAATCAACCATCTGCCTGAGTTCAACCTTTGAATTAACAAGATTCTTTTCAGTAATTCCCTTTCCTGTACCTTCAGAAACAGGTTTTATAAAGAGCGGATATACCAGATTACATTTACCCAAATCGCCTGAATCAGAAATAAGCATTCCGGGGCTGACAGGTACTCCTGCCGAAGCAACTATAAGTCTTGTAAGATGCTTGTTAAGAGAAATGCCCATTATAACCGGACCGCTGAATACATATGGTATCTTATACTGGTCCAGAATTGCCGGCACTACCGATTCCCTTCCATCTCCATAAAGTCCCTCTGCAATGTTGAATACAAGGTCCCATCGTTTACCTGCTGAGAGAGCTTCTATCAGCTGAAAGCAGTTACCTATCGGTTCGGTTTCAAATCCCATACTGACAAGAGCAGTATTGAGAGCGTCAACAGTATCCTGCTTGTCGAATTCAGCGGTATCTTCCATAGAATAGCCACGATCAAGATACCATGACCGCAAATCATAAGTCAATCCGATCTTCATCTATATCAGGGTCTATTTTTCAGGGTATTCGCATAAAGTACCCCTGTAATTGCGAAGAACAATATGCTCATCGTTATGTTCCACAACATAATTTGGAAGAAGAGGTATCTTGCCTCCGCCACCGGGAGCATCAACGACAAAAGTCGGAACAGCATAGCCACTTGTGAAGCCTCTCAGCCCTTTAATAATCTCCAGACCTTTGGCAACAGTAGTTCTGAAATGGCCGGAGCCTGGGATCAGGTCACACTGGTATAGATAATAAGGTCTCACTCTGACCATTAATAATTTATGCATCAGCTCTTTCATTACAGGCACATTATCATTTATGCCTTTCAGCAGAACTGTCTGGCTTCCAAGCGGAAATCCGCCATCAGCCAGTTTGTTGCATGCTTTTGCACATTCTTCAGTAATTTCCAGAGGATGTGAAAAATGCAGGCTCAGGAAGAGAGGATGGTATTTTCTGAGTATGTTAATCAGGTTATCGGTTACCCGCTGCGGTAAAACCACGGGAATTCTTGTACCGATCCGGATGATTTCAACATGCTCTATCTTCCGTATATTTGAAAGTATATAATCGAGAATTTCGTCAGAAAGTGTAAGAGGATCACCGCCACTGATAAGAACGTCCCTGACTTCCCTGTGGGATGCAATATAAGCAAAAGCCTTTTCATAATCCTGTCGACCAAGCTTATCCAGCCTTCCTACAGAATGGGAACGGGTACAGTACCGGCAATAATTTGAACATACCTGGGTAACAGTGAATAATACTCTGTCGGGATACCTGTGGACAATTCCTTTAACAGGAGAAAATGATTTCTCGTGAAGCGGGTCTGATTGTTCACTCCTTGTCTCAAGCAGTTCTTCCACAACAGGCACAACGTTACGGCGAAGCGGATGGGATGGTTTTGAATTATAAATCAATGAAGCAAAATAGGGTGTAATCCTCAATGGAAGCCGGCCTTTCAGGTTATTGATAGCCATAATCTCCTTTTCGGACAATTTCATGATTTTCTTCAGATCTTCGATGCTTGTAAAAGCATTCCGAAGCTGCCATTTCCAATCATTCCAGGATTCTATAGTTGTCAGGGGGAAGTAGCGGTGCATGAACTCCGAACTCCGGTTGCTAACTGACAGGTTTGGGATTACGTTTTGCGAAAAAAACGTGGTTTTCGCGCCAGGCTCTTCATCAGAAGAGCAACCCACGAGGCGGCCATCCGTATGGCTGGCAGCAACCTCATTTTTGTTAGCGTTCATTACAGTCGATGAAAAATTTCACCTTGTCGTTTTAAATTTACTTGTTTAAAATAGTTTTTAGTTGTAAATAAATTGGGCCAAAAATATATATTCCATAAATACATTGTATCATTCAGCCTATATAAATATTAACATGAAAATTGTTTTATTAACAACATATATTCCGGCAATGGTCATTAGGAATATCATATAGCTGTTTATCAATATATTATACATTGGGGACCCTTGCAATAATTCAGAATGAAAAATTCGATTATCCAACCTGTTTCTTTTCTGATTTTCAATAATTTTTTCATTAAATGGTTTGTCAAAAACTTTAAGACCTTCTTTTATTTTTCAAGAATGCTTTTAAACAATTATTATGCCAGAACTTCGAATGTCATAAATATTTGTAATGTTTGTAATCCAGATGCTCATTGCTGATAAAAAAGTATGCTTTATAACGCACTATTGATATTTTAATTATTTGAACATAACAAAAATTTCACTGATTTGTTTTGAAAAATATTATTGGCACTGATTTCAGGACATTCTTCAGCGATGTAAAGGATGCAGTAGCAGGTTCCGAGCAGGATTTTACGGAAGTAAAGCTCAGCAGGGCAATACTACTTCTGTCGATACCAGCTGTTCTTGAAATGATAATGGAATCGGTATTTGTTATTGTCGACATTTTTTTTGTTTCCAAGCTCGGTGCTGATGCTGTTGCAACGGTCGGACTTACTGAGTCGATGATTACCATAATTTATGCTATTTCACTGGGGCTGGCCACAGCCACTACTTCAATGGTATCGAGAAGAATAGGGGAAAAAGATCCGGAAAAAGCTTCAAAAACTGCTTTTCAGGCAATTTTTACAGGAATTATTGTATCGCTCCTGATAGCAATACCGGGAACAATATATTCTGTCAGATTACTTGAATTAATGGGCGCTTCAGAAACTATCACAGAACAACTTTCAGGTTACACAAAGATTATGCTTGGAGGCAATATAGTGATAATGCTGCTGTTCATCATCAATGCCATTTTCAGGAGCGCAGGTGATGCAGCAGTCGCAATGAGGGTTCTCTGGCTTGGCAACATTATAAATATTATTCTGGATCCGTGCCTCATATTCGGATTAGGGCCATTCCCGGAACTGGGTGTTACAGGAGCCGCTGTTGCCACGACTACAGGCAGAGGGATTGCAGTTCTCTACCAATTCTGGCTCCTTTTTTATGGGAGAAAACGCATTCAGCTATCTATTAAGCAGTTAAATATTAATGTGAAGATAATAACAAGGCTTATAAAACTGTCACTTGGAAGCATAGGCCAAAACCTTATTGGAACGATAAGCTGGATTGCCCTTGTGAGGATAATTTCAGTTTTCGGCAGTGAAATAGTGGCAGGTTATACAATTGCAATAAGGATAGTAAGTTTTGTTCTTCTGCCTTCATGGGGGATAAGTAATGCGGCATCAACTCTTGTCGGTCAGAATCTGGGTGCAAAAAAGCCGGAAAGGGCGGAAAGAGCTGTTATGGCAACGGGATGGGTGAATATGATACTTCTTGGAGTGGTAGGCCTTATACTGGTTTTATTCCCTTCCTACTTCATAAGTTTCTTCATTAAGGATAAAATAGTTCTTGAAGCCGGAGTGGAATGCCTGAGGATTGTGAGCATAGGCTTTATCGCGTACGGATTCGGCATGGTCCTTGTTAATTCCTTCAATGGAGCAGGAGATACTACGACACCGCTGAAAATCAATATTTTTGCATTCTGGTGTATTGAAATACCACTGGCATGGGTCCTTTCGATGAGAGCAGGGATGAATCAGCAGGGTGTATTCACAGCCATTGTGATCGCCGAATCGATAATGACTTTAACTGCCTGGATTATTTTCCGACAGGGAAAATGGAAACTGAAGGAGGTATGAATTTTCCAGATAAATAAATGCCGGCACCGGAAGGCCTTAAGCATTAAGTGTTCTCAGAGGAAAGATCACCCTCTTTTCGCATTTTTTTTATCTGTCCGCGCTTGTGTTTTTCTTCCAGACGTTCGAGCCGCGACTTTTTAGTTGGTGCTGTAGGTTTTCGTTCTGGTTTCTCAGTAAGTGCATCAGATATCAATAGATAGATTCTTTCAACAGCTTTTTTTCTATTTCCTAATTGTGAACGCTCAGACTGTGACCTGACGATCAGCTCTCCGTCTGAATTAATCCTTGACCTCAACTTCCATGAGATCAGTTCCTTCTCCCTGTCAGAAAGGGCAGCAGAGCACTTAAAGGCAAAGTGCAATTCAACCTTTGAGCTTACTTTGTTGACGTTCTGGCCACCGGGACCGCTGCTCCTTGATGTCAGAAATGAAAATTCACTCGTGGAAATACGTTCTTTTAAATCTTCAGGGGCCACAGCATCTTTTCTTTCTTTTTCGACTTGATTATATTGTTGCTGGTTGCTTGTTGCTGGTTGCTGGGTAGTCCTTAGCAAGCACCAGTCACCCAGGACCGAGCAACTAGCACCACTGCCTTATCAAAAACTACTCCAGAATTTCAAATGTATACTCCCCGGAACCAACAGTGATGGCTACTCTTTTTTCGGCTCCGTTTTCCATAACCATTTTATAATCACTTTTAGAAGCCGATTTTGGCAATCCTGTTAAAGTAACTTTTGCGATATCATCAGACGGAAGGAGGATTTTTGCATTGGTGTTTACAGGAATCATGACACGTAAAATGATTTTATCTCCTTTTCTTTCCCATCCTGATGCAATAGTGCCATAAGAACTCTCAAAAGTTGCCTTTGAAAATTCGAGTTTTTTTGAAATATAGGGATGTACAAGTATGTCCTTATATCCCGGGCTGGCGTTATCGATCCCTGCTGAATTTCTGTACATCCAGTCGCCTATTGCACCATAGGCATAATGGTTAAAAGAATTCATACCCGGATCCTGAAAAGTGCTGTCGGTTTTTTGCCCATCCCATCTTTCCCAGATTGTTGTGGCTCCCATTTTAACCGGATAGAGCCATGACGGATATGTCTCCTGAAGCAGCAGATCATAAGCCACATCGGTATACCCGTTCTGTGTAAGGACATAACAGAGGAACGGGGTACCCAGGAATCCCGTTGAAAGATGGTTCCTTCTGCTTTTGATATCGTCAACAAGCAACTTTGCTGCTTTCGGGCGCAGATCATCGGGTAAAAGGTTGAACATTAATGCCAGGACATATGAAGTCTGAGAATTTGTCCCAACTCTTCCTGCGTGAGTAACATATTCATTGATAAATACATTTTTTATCTTGTTAAAGATGTCAGTATAGAACTTTGCATCTTCCGTTTTTCCGAGCACTTTTGCGGATTTTGCAAGCATCTTGCTGAATATGCAGAAGAATGCAGTGGCAATAAAATCGTGTTCAGTGAACCCATCAGGTTCTGAATGGTTATTTACAGGCGGATGATAAAACAACCAGTCGCCATATTTGCTTCCTCCCTTCCAGATATAATGATCACCAGCTTTCTTCCTTATATATTCGACCCATGCCTTCATGCTGGGATACTGATTTTCAAGAAGTTCAATATCGCCATACACCTGGTACATAGTCCATGGGACAATAACAGCAACATCTCCCCATCCGGCTGAAGGAGCTGCGGTTTTAGCATTCTGCCTGTTAAGGACATCAGGAATTACATCAGGAACCTCACCACCCGGTTTCTGATCGAGTGCAACATCTTTCAGCCACTTTGTAAAAAAGGCGGCAACATTATATTAAATGCTGCTGTGCGGCAGAAAGCCTGAGCATCACCTGTCCAGCCAAGACGTTCATCTCTCTGTGGACAATCAGTAGGCACATCAACAAAATTACCTTTCTGACCCCATTGAATATTATGCTGAAGCTGATTCAGCAGTGGATTTGAACTTTCATAGGTGCCTGTAACAGGCATATCTGAATGAACAACGACACCAGTCATGTTATCAGCTGTTAGTTCCCCGGGGAATCCTGTAACTTCAACATAGCGGAACCCCATGAATGTAAATCTCGGCTCATATATCTCTCCTGTCCCTCGCCCGAGAGGGTATAATTAAGCTCGCATTTGGCTACACGCAGGTTTTAGTATAAAATTCCCCGAATTTATCGAGTACTTCAGCATGCCGGATAGTGACAACAGTGCCTTTGGATCCTGATACCTTCAGCCTCACCCAGCCGACCATATTCTGACCCATATCCACCAGCAAACTACCTTTTGGAGTGCGAAATATTTTAACCGGCTTTATTTCCTGGATTTTTTTAACAGGTGCTCCTTCAGAGGCTATAATGTTATTTTTATAATTGCCTGTTTTCACAGGACCCCAGTTTTGATTCATCATAATCAGGAAGATTCCAGCCAGTAAGTCTTTTTGTTGCGTCATAGGTTTCGCCATTATATATGTCATTCATCCTGATAGCTCCATCGTTGTTGGCTTTCCATGATTCATCGGTGATGATGACCGATTCGGATCCATCGGTATATGTGATCTTAATCTGCATCAGAAGTCCAAGCCGCTTACCATAAATTGCCCAGTTATTTCCCCATCCGAGTGTTCCTCGGTACCATCCGTCGCCAAGCACAGCACCAACTGCATTTTTACCTTTGACAACCTGAGTAGTGACATCATAAGCCTGATATTGAATTCTCTTGCCATATGATGTCCAGCCAGGGGTAAAAACCTGGTCACCGACTTTTTTCCCGTTCAGGTGCAGCTCGTAGAAACCATGAGAAGTTATATATACAACAGCTCTGGCAATATTTTTTTCAACAGAAAACTCTTTCCTGAAATGAGGTGAAGGAGAATAACGGTTTGTGTCGCCTTCCATTTCGATCCATTTTGCTTCCCAGTTTTCCTGTGTGAGTAGTCCTGTTTCCCAGAATGCAGGCTGGCTCCATTTTGATGTTCTTCCTTTATTATCCCATATTTTTACCTGCCAGTAATATTTCTGAAATGGCTTGAGATCAGGACCTTTATAGGGAACAAAAACTGACTGGTCAGAAGCCACTTCACCTGACTGCCAGACAATTTTTGAACCGGAAAATTTAGGATCTGTTGCTACCCTTATCCAGTAGACAGTCTGCATAACATTATTTCCGGTACCCTTAATTTTCCATGATAATCTGGGGTGTAAAATATCCATCCCGACAGGATTTGTCTTATGCTCCACTGTAAGGTCATAAGTTGACAAATCCTGCGAAAATGTTATGGCAGGAATGAACATCAAGCTCAGTAATAATTTTAATGCTTTCATAATATGTACATTAGGTTATTAAAATCAAGATTTGAAATTTATCTATTTTTATCGGATTTCAGAAAAGTAAAATAGTTATTTTTATACTTTTCAGTTAATAGCCTGAAACTAAAACTTTTTACATGAATCCAATTGCAGGAATTCTGCTGATAGCTCTTGGCAGCATAGGTGCCGCCAGCTTCTATGTTCCTTTCAAGAAGGTTAAGGAGTGGGCATGGGAGTCGTACTGGTTAACACAGGGAGTAGCGGCCTGGCTGATTGCGCCATGGCTGTTTGCTTTGGTTTTTGTTCCACATGGGGAATTGATGCCTATAATAAAAGAGTCTCCGTCATCAGCAAGGCTGATGGCAATGTTTTTTGGAGTTTTATGGGGATTTGGAGGACTTACATTCGGATTAAGCCTTCGCTACCTTGGTGTAGCTCTCGGCCAGAGCATTGCTCTGGGGTTATGTGCTGCATTTGGAACGCTTATACCAGCTTTTGTGTCAGGTCAGGACCTCTTCTCAACCCGAGCCGGCATTCTTACAATTATCGGAGTTTCGTTGACAGTTGCCGGAATTGCAGTTATAGGATACGCCGGAGCTCTTAAAAGCAGGGAAATGACAGAGGATGAGAAAAGGGCCGCTGTGAAGGAATTTGCCTTGAAAAAAGGAATATTTATTGCAATTTTTGCCGGGATAATGAGTGCCTGCTTCAATTTCGGGTTTGAAGCAGGAAAGCCGATAGAAAATGCTGCACTCGCTCACGGAACGAATCCTTTATTCCAGAAGAATCCATCCCTTATTTTTATTCTCTTTGGCGGATTTATTACAAATCTTGTCTATTGCGGATACCTTAACATCAGGAACAAAACTTATAAGGATTATTTTTCTTCTTCAGGCAGCGTCCTTATAAACAATCTTGCCTTTACATTCCTGGCAGGATTCTTATGGTTTCTTCAGTTCCATTTTTTTGGAATGGGATCAAGCAAATTACCGGCGGGGATGTCGGTTTTCGGATGGAGCATACTTATGGCACTTAACATAGCAATAAGCAATATATGGGGCATTGTG
This sequence comes from uncultured Bacteroidales bacterium, assembly GCA_963702415.1. Classification (GTDB taxonomy): domain Bacteria; phylum Bacteroidota; class Bacteroidia; order Bacteroidales; family VadinHA17; genus LD21. Next base: position 95,121 of record CAVPCP010000007.1, read on the forward strand.
TTAAATGAATGGAAAGGAGTAAAGAAAAAAACAATTGTTGTTCTGATCATAGGAATTATCATTCTCATTCTTTCAGCATTTGTCGTTAAATTAGGATAACTAACTGAAGTTTTACCAGCCGAAGCTTTAGCATAGGCTGGCACCCGGTAACCAGCAACTTTGGTAAATTTATGAGGTATGAAAAGATTTGGTTTTAAAATGAAAATGTATCCCGGATTTAAAGAGGAATACAGAAAGAGGCATAGTGAAATCTGGCCTGAACTTGTTACAATGTTAAAAAATGAGGGTGTATGTAATTATTCGATATTCCTTGACGAAGAGACAAATATCCTTTTTGGCTACCAGGAACAGACAGGAGAAAGTTCCTCTCAGGATCTTGGGACAACTGAAATCGTAATGAAATGGTGGAAATATATGGCAGATATCATGGAAACAAATCCTGATAACTCTCCGGTTACGATCCCTCTTGAACAGGTCTTTTTTATGGAATAGTGATAAGAGAACCTGAGAAATAAAGAAACAGAGAAATAAATACCAACGACATAAATTTTCTGAAATGAAAAAGGAGCTCATTAAAAAATCGTATCAGCTTGCAAAAGAACAATATGCAGAACTGGGAGTAGACACCGATAAAGTCCTTAAACAGTTGAATGATGTAGTAATAAGCCTTCACTGCTGGCAGACCGATGATGTAGGGGGCTTTGAAAAGGAGGGTGCTGAACTTGGAGGCGGAGGGATCCAGGCAACTGGCAACTACCCGGGAAAAGCACGGACAATTTCTCAGATGCGCGATGACCTCGACAAGGTGATGTCGCTGCTTCCGGGAAAGCAGAGACTGAGTCTTCATGCCATTTATGGAGAGTTTGGAGGAAAGCTGGTTGACCGTGATCAGATAGAGGTTAAACATTTCCAGGGGTGGATTGACTGGGCAAAAAAGAGGAAGATAGGCCTCGATTTCAACAGCACCTGCTTTTCCCATCCACTTGCAGATGAGGGGTTCACCCTGTCGAGCAAAAACGTGAAGACCAGAAAATTCTGGGTTGAGCATAATAAGAGATGCCGCGCCATTGCGGCTGAAATGGGAAAGCAGCTTGGAACACCATCAGTCCATAATATATGGATACCCGATGGGTCAAAGGACACCCCTGTAGACAGGTTTGGCTTGCGCAGGCTCCTTAAAAAATCGCTTGATGAAATATTTGCAGTAAAATATCCGAAGAAATATCTCAAGGACTCGGTTGAAAGCAAGCTGTTTGGCATAGGATCAGAATCGATGGTGGTGGGATCTCATGATTTTTATATGGGATATGCGGTTCAGAACAATATAATGATCACTCTTGATAATGGCCATTTCCATCCTACAGAACAGGTGGGAGATAAGATATCATCGATACTTCTGTATATTGATGAACTACTTCTGCATCTGACCAGGGGCGTTAGATGGGACAGCGATCATGTCGTGACATTCAATGACGAACTGTTGCTCATTGCCCAGGAGATTGTAAGGGCTAAAGTTCTTGGCAAAGTTAACATCGGGCTCGATTTCTTTGATGCAAGCCTTAACAGGATAGGAGCATATGTGATAGGAACCCGGTCAGCCCAAATGGCGTTCCTCTATGCGATGCTCGAGCCCCATCAGACACTCCTGGAATTTGAAGAAAAGGGAAAAACATTTGAAAGGCTGTCATATCTGGAACTGATGAAAACCAAACCTTACGGAGCTGTATGGGATTACTATTGCATGGTGAATAAAGTTCCCTCCGGGCTGGACTATATAGAAGAGATCATGGATTACGAAAAAAAGGTACTTAGCAAACGATCGTAATAGCTTAAAAAATGTCTCTTATATCAATGTATAAAGGAATATGAAGGAGAAAGTAATAGCAATATTTGACGTTGGCAAAACGAACAAAAAACTGCTTCTGTTTGACTATAATCTAAGGCTTGTTTCGGAAGAAGAGACAAAGTTTCCTGAGGCTCTTGATGATGACGGATTCGAATGCGATAATATTGAATTTATCGAGGCATGGCTTAAGAAATCTATTGAGGCGCTTGTCAGGTCAGAAAAATATGATCTTACTGCCGTGAATTTTGCCACATATGGTGCCACTGTTGCTTATCTTAATTCTGATGGACAAAGAATAACCCCGGTTTACAATTATCTAAAGCCTATTGACGATAACATCCCTGAAAGGCTCTACAGGAGATATGGAGGACAGGATGAATTTTGCAGGAGGACAGCCTCACCTGCACTCGGTATGCTGAATTCAGGGATTCAGATCTTATGGCTTAAAACAGTCAAACCGGATCTGTTTGCAAAAGTCCGGTATATCCTTCATTTTCCCCAGTATATATCGTACCTGGTTACAGGCAAAATCTGCTCTGAACACACATCAATAGGCTGTCATACCGGTCTGTGGGATTTCGACAATATGAAATACCATTCCTGGGTCAGCGATAAGGAATTAGATCTTCCTCAGCCGGTCCCGGTTGAAACATATACCGAAATAGAAATTAAAGGCAAAAAGCTAAAGGCAGGAATAGGGATTCATGACAGTTCTGCCTCCCTGGCTCCATATTTTACAGGGAACAGGGGTAAATTCCTTCTTGTTTCGACTGGTACCTGGTGCATCAATATGAATCCTTTTAATCCTGAAAAACTTTCAGTAGAGCAGCTCGACAGGGATTGTCTTTGCTATATGAGTGTTGAAAGACAGCCGGTGAAATCGTCTCGTTTGTTTCTCGGGAATATGCATGACAAGGGAGTCCGCAAATTAAATGAGCATTTCAGGACCACTGATGATTTCTATAAGAATGTTGAATATGACCCGGAACTTCTTAAAACGCTAAAAACGAGGTACCACGGGGACAGGAGAGCATTTTTCAGCAGCGGACCTGACTCCAGGGAGTTTAAAGAAAGGATCGATCTGTTTGACTTTGTATCGTTTGATGAAGGTTATCATCAGCTAATGAGTGAATTGTGCGAAATGACAATTGAATCGATCAGACTTATCCTTCCTGAAAATGATGATATTGAAAACATTTATATAACAGGAGGCTTTGGAAAAAACAGGATATTCCTGAAATTACTGGCCAAATCATTCCCTTCGAAAAAAGTGTTTACATCTGTTATAAATGATGCAACAGCTCTGGGAGCAGCTCTTGTAATCCTGAAATCGGTAAGCGACAAAGAACCTGAACTGAACCTTGGACTTACTGAATATACTGCCTGATAATCCATTGAATGGTAGTCCTAGAGCTTTTCCTAAATTCAGATATGTGATCGGGGCAATTTAGTTGGAAGGATTAACGTTGTTTGTATTAATTAATGTTTTGTTAAAAAGTCAGGATAAAAACAGAAAAAAGCATAAATAGTTTTGGCGGCCGGGAATGTATCTTCGTGAACCAAAAGATAAAATTCTTGAAAAATGAAGACAGTTAAAGGTATATTACTCATAATCATGGCAATCAGTCTTAGTACAGCTGTAATCGCACAGAAAGACTCAAAGAACAAAAAGATTAAAAGTATCATTGTCTACCAGGAAAAGTACGACATGCTTGTAGCGAAGAAATATAAGGATACTGAGCAGTATTTTGATGAAAGAGGCAATCTTACAGAAGATATTACATATAAACAGGGAAAAATCACTAAGCATTTCAAATATCAGTACGATTCGGATGATAATAAAATCAGAGAGGAAGAGTATGATCCGTCAGGCAGAATTATTGAGTCGTCTGAATATAAGTATGACAATGGTATGAGAACTGAGAAATATGTTTATGATTCAAAGAAGAAATTAAAATCCAAGAAGACTTACCAGTATACAACATTTTGATTGACAATGATCTCTGAAGTTAAAAGTATCCTGGATTCATTTAATTCCATCAGGCTTGAAGAGATGGACAATGTCAGACTAATGGACAGGATCGATACCAAATATCTGCTGCCGGCAAACCGGATTCCTGATTTACTGAAAATGATGCAGCCGGGATACCGGGTTCTGGAAATCAACAAATTCAGGATCTCATCATATACAACAATATATCTGGATACTCCGGATTTCACTTTTTTCAGACAGCATGTTACCGGTAGGACCGGACGAATTAAGGTCAGGTTCAGGAGTTATCATTCCACAGGGATCACCTTTCTTGAGATCAAAAAGAAAACCAAAAAGAACAGGACGGTAAAATGGAGGATTGAAAACTCCCTTTCAGGAAATTGCTGCGATGAATCAGCTGTTGAATTTATTAACAGGCACGTAACGGTTAACAATGAGGTGCTTAACCCTGTTCTTACAAACAGTTTTAAAAGAATAACCCTGGTTGGTTTTAATATCCCCGAGCGTGTAACCATCGACATGGATCTGTTTTATACCCTGCCAGGAGGAAAAAATGCCGGCCTCCCTTTAGTTGCAATAGTTGAACTTAAAAGCGAAGGATTTGCTGCGCGTACGCACTTCTCAAGGATGATCAAACAGTTATCAGTTTACCCAACAGCTTTCAGCAAATATTGTATCGGAAATGCATTGCTGTACGATCTGCCTCTGACAAATATTCTTAAACCGAAATTATTATTATTAAACAGGATTGAAAATGAATACAATGGATCTCTCAGTGCCTGACGCAGTAAATATTGCCGGCATTCATATAATCGATCTTCCGGGATTTATTGAGTTCGTCCTGCGGTTTTTCCTCAATTTCACGGTTATTATGATCCTTGTGAGGTGGCTCTATTATTCAGCTACTAAACGAAAGGATTATCTTTTTACTTATATACTGATATCAAGTGTCGTTTTTCTTCTGTGTTTCCTCCTTGAAAGTGTAAAACTTCAGATAGGATTTGCTCTTGGCATGTTTGCGATTTTCGGAATAATCCGTTACCGGACCGATGCCCTTCCTATCAAGGAAATGACATACCTCTTTCTGATAATAGGAGTCTCTGTGATCAATGCCCTTACAAATACTGAAACAAGTCTGGTCGATCTTCTTTTTACCAATTTTGTTATCGTATTTATTACTTACGGACTTGAAAAAATCTGGCTTATAAAGCATGAAAGTTCCAAGCTTATCATATATGAAAAGATAAATCTCATTAAGGAAGAGAATTATGAGCAATTGCTGAAAGATCTGCAGGAAAGGACAGGCATTAAAAAGATTAACAGGGTTGAAGTCGGTAAGATAAATTTTCTAAGGGATATTTGTGAGCTTACAATTTATTATTATTCTGACAAAATCACCACAGGTCATACTTTAGAAAGGACTTTAAATAATGATGAAGATGATGATTAAGAAAGCACTTTTATTAGTTTTCCTCCTGCCGGCAATGCAAATCTCATTCGCACAGGATGATGATTTTGGTTTATGGCTTGAAGCAGACGGTAATAAAAAATTGTTTGATAAACTGGAACTTAATCTTTCAGGAGCTCTCAGGACTTATCATAATTCATCAGAAATTGAGGAGGCGTTTCTTGAAGCCGGATTAACCTATAAATTCAATAAGTTTCTTTCTGCAGGTGGCTCGTACAGATTTACTGAATTCCGTGAAGATGACGAGCTGTATCATCCCCGTCACAAATGGTATGCAACCGTGACAGGTAAATTGCCTTTGGGTGATCTGGATATATCTGCCCGATTAAAATTCCAGCAACGATACAAGACTTATTTTGAGGATGAAGATGATAAAGAGCCAAAGGAGCACTTAAGGATAAGGTTAAAAGGTCAGTATGATATCCCTTCATTTCCGGTGAACCCATATATTTCGTATGAGATTGCATTACCGATGTTTAATGAGAATGTCTCCGGCGTTGACAGATCAAGGTTTATTGCCGGAGCGGGTTACAATCTTTCAAAAAATCATACAATTGAGCTGGAGTATATATTTGAAAGGGATTTTTATCCAAAAATGTCGGATATAAGTATAATCTCGCTTAATTATAAATTTACATTCTAAAACGGCCTAATAATTGAAAAATAGAGCCTGATTTTCTATATTTAATCGCTCAAATTGAGAAAACAGAATCTGGGATATGAAAATCATTACAATATTTCTCGAATTTTTCCTCATCTCTTCCTGGTATTCATCTGTTCTGTCAGGACAGATTCTGCCTGAGAGGCAATGGCCAGGATATCGGGGCTATATGGCTTCAGGAGTTTTGGAAAATACAAACCTTCCGGAAACATTTGATTTTAATAAAATGGAAAACATCAGATGGAGGGTTAAAATACCCGGCATGGGAATTTCGAGTCCAGTAATCTGGGCAAACAGATTATTCATAACCACCGCTGTCAGTGAAGATGATAAGGCAGGTTTTAAGCCAGGCCTTTATGGCGATGTGGCCCCAGTGAACGATTCATCGGTTCATGAGTGGAAAGTGTATTGTTTCGATAAGAACAATGGTGAGATTATCTGGGAAAAGACCTCTTACAAAGGAGTTCCGAAAATAAAACGTCATCCAAAATCGACCCATGCCAACACAACGGTGGCAACAGACGGACAACATGTTGTGGCGTTTTTCGGATCAGAAGGACTCTATTGCTATGACATCAATGGCAAACTGCTCTGGCAGAAAAGTTTTGGCGTTCTTAAATCAGTATTTTTCACAATGAAAAACGCTGAATGGGAATTCGCGAGTTCTCCCATAATTCACAAGGGAGTGCTGATAATTCAATGCGATGTGCTCGAAAACTCATTCGTTGCTGCCTATGATGTAAAAACCGGTAAAGAGCTATGGAAATCAATGCGGGATGAATACCCCGGATGGTGTACACCTAACATTTACACCAATGACGGCAGGACATATGTAGCTGTTAATGGATTCAAACATCGGGGCGGATATGACTTTGCCACAGGCAAAGAGGTCTGGAAAATGTCGGGTGGAGGGGATATACAGATCCCGACACCGATAATTGGTAATGGACTTATATATTTCAACAGTGCTCACGGACCTTCATCTCCCATAATGGCGGTTAAGACCAGTGCGTCAGGCGATATTACCCTGAAAGATGGTGAAACCTCAAATCAGGGTGTTCAGTGGAGCAAATCCAGGGGCGGATCATATATGCATACCATGCTGCTTTACAGGAACCGTCTGTATAATATGAACTGGAATGGCACAGTAATGTGTCTCGATCCGGTTACAGGGAAAGAAATATATAATGCAAAGCTGGGAAAGTCAAAGAGTTTTATTGCATCGCCTGTGGCATCTGACGGCAGGATCTTCATTGTTGATGAGGAGGGTACCGTTTATATTATAAAGGATGGCGATACATTTGAATTGCTGGCTGAAATACCAATGAATGAAATTTGCATGACTGCACCTTCCATAACTGACGGTGTGATCTTTTTCAGAACCCAGTTTTCTCTCTTTGCAGTCGGCAAAAAGTGATATCCCTATTCCTTTCTGATTCTTGTTATCAGGGTATCTTTCTTTATTGATCCTGCTGATATTGCCAGTGCTGTCAGTCCGGTGGCAAGTATGAGAACGATCATAACAGCTATTGTCTTCCAGGGAAGATCTGTATCGTTCATTATTGAGGGTCTTGTTGCCACAAGGGCTGAGATAAGGCCTGAGAGTATTCCTGCGAGCAGTATCCTTGCATGTTCTACGAAGATAATCCGCCTGATGCTTCTCAGGGAAAAGCCTTCGGCAAGCATCAGTCCGAAATCCCTTTTCCTCTGGTTGAAATTCCTTATGAGTATGAGTCCAAGTCCGGCCACACCAAGGATCATTCCAATTCCCCCGAGAATCGTGAAAACCGAAAGGTATGTATTGGTAACGACAAAGAATGACGCCAGTTTTTGGGACGCTGGTTCAAAATGAACCCCATACTCTGACAGTCTGTCTGAAAGGGTGCTCAGATAAAGATCAGATAATTCAGGATCTCCGTCAGCCAGGAATATCTGGCTTCCTGCAACTGAAGGGAAAAATTTATTGAAATTCTCATTTCCTATAATAACATATCCCTGGAATACTGAGGATTTCAACCCTGCAGAAATAATTACATTCAGCACCTGCCCGCTTTCGGTTCTTATTTTCAGGGTATCACCGGCTTTGATCATCAGACCGTACTGTAGCACAGTCTGGTCGGCGATACCATAAATAGTATTATTAGCAGGCGGATAATTAAGAGATTGCCAGGGATTTGATTCTTTAATTCCCTTCATCGTTACAGCAAATGAAAATGCCCCGTTCCTTATGAATTCCGAGGGATCGATTCCAAGGAGCGGGGGAGATGCGATATGATTCAGGTTAAGGCAACTTGCATCATTGCCGGAGGTCTTTCTACCCTGGATAATCGACAGGTCCTTCAGTTCAGGTTCATCAAGCCCGAATTCTCTCCGGGTAGTCGCGCTGTTAAGAGTCCCCCTGACAGGTACTGACGATTCCCCCCAGAGAAGGTAACCTCCTGTTCCCCCTGAAGGTTTCAGCATATTATCGCTGATATTCATCCTGTTAACTCCGGTGATGATAACTGCGAACAGACCTGCAGCCAGAAAAAGTACGGGAGCAATAGCATGAGACGGATTAAATGAATAAAAAGAATCCGAAATCTGATTTCTGTCCCTGAAAACGTAGGTACCTGATATTTTCTTCCTCAGGTAATATTGCCTGATCAAAAATATAAATGAAGCAAAGACCATAACACCAGCCAGATAGGAGAGAGGAGTAGCCTGATCAGGAAGAATAAATGAGAGGGCAATTGTAACAGCCGTCAGAGAAATAATAATGACTGCAGCAATCAGATTCTTTGCTGCAGATGGTTTGATAGTTTTTCCTGTCTCAGGTTTGCTTAGATGCTTCAGGAATCGTGCTGAACGTATTTTCAGAATCAGCAGAATGACTGCAATAGTGACCGCAAATCCAGTAAGAAGAGAAACAGGATCGAAGACGGATGTCAGTGTATTTGTCTGGACCGCACCCTGCCAGACAGAGTTCAGAGCCATGATGATGATCATATTGAACAGGCCGCCGGTAAAAGCTCCCACAATTGCTCCGGTAAGTGCTGTAAGGCCTGATTCAAGAAACAGCTGCTTTTCGATTTCCCGTTTCGGAAAGCCAATTGAATAAAGTGTCATCACCTGTTCCTTCTTTGATTCATAATAAGTCGAAACAACGAGAATAAGAAGGATAAGGGCCGAAAGTATGATAAAGAATCCGAGGCTCAGGAACAAGGTGCTGAAATCGACGCTTTTATTTGCGGCTATAACTGATTCCCTGGGAAGATCGGATATGGTAAACCCTGATTTGTAAGGATCAAGAGAACCAGTCAGTTGCTCTCTGATATCATTTTCGGAAATATCATTTTTGAAACGTATGGATGTAGCCGGACCAAAATTACCGGCCCAGAGCTCTTTCCCTTTCTTATAGCTGATAAATGCTTTTGGAGTCCCACCGTATCTGTTCCAGTACTCTTCATCTTTATCCCGAATCAGGTCCATATCGATCTCCACGCCGGCATCCCAGTCGGTGCACGATTCACTCCCCGCGATCCCTGGGAATTCAGGCATGAGAAGGGAATCGGCCCATATATCCTGCATTCCGGTAATCTGACTGACAATGAAATCCATACTGTCTTCTGTAAGACGGTTCAGGGGATCGGGTGAATACCATGTCACGGTTACGGTATCACCTTCCCTTACATCAATATCTTCAGCCAGCCATTCATTAACTACAATACCATTGTCTTCAGGAATTCCCTTGTACAAAGCAGGATCAAGTGCAGAAATGAATGAATAATGGCTGGATTTGTTGCCGTTCGCAATGCTGTTTGCAAGGTATGTTATGGCCGGGAAGGAAGAGTCATGCAGCCTGTTTATCTCATCAACCTGCGACTGATCGATAAATATTCTGTCAGAAATGATCTCATATCCTCCGGTTGCAGGTATGGGTCTGACTGACAATCCTGTATCTTCGGGCTTAATGATTCTGCTGAAACTGATGTAAACAGTTTCAGCTGACAGGTTTTTCCGGCTGTCGAACAGGATCCTGTTGACATCAGGGATATCTCCGCCTGAATCGGTCATATCCGAACGGTTGATGAAAATGTTCAGAGGGATCAGCTGGCTGATCCCCAGGGAGAAATTGCCTTTATTTTCTGCACCAAGTATTTGGCCAATTTTAAATACCAGGGACTGATTTGACTCATCCCCGGGTGAAAAAGGAGCATCAGAGGGTATATCTGTAATGGAATTGAAACGTATTATCAGTTCATCACCCTCTTTTAGTCCGAGATAGGAGGCAAGTTTTTCGTTTACAGATACTTCTCCACTTTTAATTTTGATATCGCCGATACCGTGAAAGGGAAAGAAATCATCGTCTAACGCATATATTTTTACCTGAGGCGCAAACTGTTGCGTTTCAAAATTCTGACAGTAACCGTCGAGCTCAAGAACTCCGATGCAGTTTACACCCGTTTCAGCTGACATCCGATCGGTAAGTGAGGGATTAAAATACCTGATACCTGAGCTCAGGAGTATGCCGGTGTTTCCCAGTTTTTCAAGGGAGGTTATTTTAAGACTGTTGCGGACCGATTTGCCGGTCATTAGTGAACCGGTAATCACTGCAGTGAGAAGAACGATGATAATTATCTGGTAAGCAGAACCTTTAAGATTATGGGAGATCGATCGCCTTACAATATGAAAAAGACTCAGTTTCATCCGGTCCTTATTAATATTTATTTCCGGGAACCAGTTTTCCGTCTGCCAGGCTGTACTGGACTTTCATCCTGTCGGCAAGCTCCTGGGAGTGGGTTGCCAGTATGAGGGCAATACCGAAATCCTGGTTCATCTGAATCAGAAGATCGCCGAGGTTTCCAGCGTTTTTCTTATCAAGTGAGCCTGTAGGTTCATCGGCCAGCAGAATGGATGGTTTGTTGACAAGGGCCCTGACAAGAGTTGCCCTCTGTGCTTCACCACCCGAGATCTGATAAGGATATTTGTCTGCAATGCTTTTTATCCCTGTCCTTTCCATAATTGACAATGAATCGTCAACCTTAAGTCTGTATTCAGATTCTCCGGTTTTTGAAGCAAGAAGCGGAAGGAGTATGTTTTCCATAACAGTAAGATATGGAAGCAGGAGATGATCCTGGAATACAAACCCGATATTTTTGTTCCTGTAAACAGCTGATTGTTCATGATTATAGTTCAGCACAGGCGTTCCTTTGAAGATTATTTCGCCACTATCAGGCCGGTCAAGCAATCCGATGATATTCAGCAGAGTTGTTTTACCTGAACCGGACGGACCGGAAATGGAGACAGAATCTCCCTCTTTTACGGTGAGGCTAAGGTCGTTGAGTACAATTCCCCTCTGGTGAAATGATTTTGAAACCTTACTTACATGGAGCATTATTAATGGATTTATTGTATACTTCTGAAAGTCCGGCCGACATTCTGCCGAGCGAAAGTTCCTGCCTGACCATTTTCCTGCCTGTTTCTCCAAGGCTGGATATTAATTCCTTGTCTTTTAATATCTTGTAAAGGTTTAAAGCCAGCGCTGATACCGTATCAGGGGAATAAATAATTCCACCTTTTGTTCTTTCGATGATCTCAGGGAATGCACCGGTTGCAGGCTGTACCACTGGGACACCTGCTGCATTGGCTTCGAGAAGGTACAATCCATAACCGTCATATTTTCTGACCGGAACGCTTATAACATCAACATTATGAAAGAACTCCAATTTCTTATCACCCTGGAATTCCGGGTATATCTTTATGGATTTCTCCAGTTTGTGTTCCCTGATCTTCTTTATCTGTTGGGAAATGAAGTTTTTATCTGTGCCCGTATACCCACCGCAGACATGTAGTGTCAATCCCGGGATCATATCCTGATTTTTCATTTCAATGAAAGCATCCACCAGCTTGTCAAAGCCATTATAATTGTTGATACGGCTGAAATATCCTATGGCTGATGGTACTCTTTCCGGTCTGGGAACCGGTTCCTTTTCGGGATCAAATCCGAGGGGAACAACCATTACATTATCACACTTCAGTGACGTTTTACTTTTGAACAGTTCCTTGTAATAATTACTGGGTGTCACAAAGATATCGACATAACCAGCCTCCCTGCCAATCATTTGCCATGCCCTTGAGCGGAAGGGCTCAGCCATATCATCGATCCAGTCATCTTCATTCAGAAGCGAGCAGACAATTTTCACATCTATCCTTTTTTTCAGCTGACGGGCTATCCCAAGGATCAGGGCATTCGACAGATGAATGATGTCGGGTTTACCGTCTTTCATCAGGTATTTCACGAGCCTGTCAACCTCCGCCTTCCGGAATGCATTATCTCCCTCGATCATGCTGATGGTAAGTTCCTCATATCCCTCGGTACTGGTCGTTCCAGCCTGGTTTGCCGCTAATTTAAGGAATAACCGGGAGTCGAAGAATTTGTCAAGGACGGCTGGCATATTCCTGAGAAATCCCACTTTTTCCCTGAGATACATGGAGATGGCTCCGAAGAATACATTATTATCAAAGCCGCTTTCTTCACTGGTGGTCTTATCGGGAGGCAGATAGAGCGGAATTGCGCTTGCCTGAATGCCTGGAACTTTCCGGATAGCTCTCACGTAGAGCATGTCACGGTAACAGTTCCCGCAATAGAATGATCCTCCGGATCCTGTAATAAGGTAAACTATCTTCATAATTATTTTATTCTCTGTACCACTTAAAAGTTTGCCCCCAACCACGCCTTGCGTGGCTCAACAAAAAGTCCCCTTCAGGGGATTTAGGGGCTATTTAGCGCTAAAGGCCATTAACCTGCCGTCTTCAGCAAGGATATAAAACCTGTCCCTGGTTATTGCAGGAGAACTGCTTACCGGTGAACCCGCGTTAAAGCTCCATAATTTTTTTCCATCCTGTAAGCCAAGGATATATATTCTTCCGTCAAGGCTCCCGAACAGTACTTTAGATGGAGTAATAACGGCCGATCCGGTTATCCTTCCGTTAGTTCTGTAATTCCACTTTTGTTTACCCGTCACCAGATCGTAGCAGTAAAGATATTTATCCTCATTGCCGACAATAACAACATTCTTCCCGATTGCCGGTATTGCAATGATTGACAGGGAAGTTTCCGATGCCGGTACCCACCAGTCGGTTTTTCCTGTTAATAAATCAATGCAGTATAGATTCCCGTCATAGTCGCCAAAGAAGGCTTTAGTGCCTGAAAGAGCAGGAGAGGAGGCAATATAGGTACCGATCTCAATCGTATCCTTCTCCCGGCCGGTATAGGCATCAGCTATTCTTATAAAACCATCGCACCCACCGAAAACAATATTGTTGTTGGAGACAGCAGGGGTCCCATTGACATAATTCATAGTCTCCAGCTTCCACTGAAGCCTTCCGTTCAATGGATCAACCGAATGAAGGTAATAATCGTAACTTCCTATAATTATTCCGGATTTCTTTCCGGTTGACCATGAATTTGCCGATCCGACTATCTGGCTGTCGGTTTTATATTTCCAGGCAAGCTTTCCTGTCTTTTTATCAATTGCATGAAGAGTTCCATCATTAAACCCTATTATGATCCTGTCGCCATAAACCATTGGCGGAGCCTCTGTAGCCGTACCTCCCTCATACTGCCATCTCTTTTTTCCGTCGGTGCCGACTGCAATTACCGATCCTTTATCATTACCAAAGATTATAAGACCATCGCTTACCACGGGAGATGATTTTGTCCTGGTTCCGGTTGCCAGGCTCCAGATAAGTTCAGGAGATGATGGAAGTTCAAGTGAGGTAAATCCTGACAGGTCAGGTTTGCCCCTGAAAACCGGCCATTCCTGGTCAGCCGGCTGTGCATAGCCGGTCATTAAAGCAGAAAGCAGGTTAAGTAAAATTATAAAGTATCTGATCATTTCCCTGTAATATTGTTAAAATGTCCAAGTGCGCCTGTGGGGCAGACCTCGATACCCCTCTCTGCTGCAGATGCAGGAATATCAACAAACTCAGCCGTCAAAGGTTCAGAAATGATGGAAACGAATCCCCGGCCGGTAAAACAGAGAGATGGTTCCTCAAGAGTGTCCCTGGTCGATCTTACACAAAGCCCGCACTTTATACATTTTGCATTTTCAAAAATCAGGCCGGTTTTTTGATTAATCTTTTTCAAAATTGGGGCATTCACGAACTTTCCCTTTGGATCTTTCAGGTCGAACAGTTCTGCAAGCTCCCTTAATTTGCAGTTATCTGCGGCCCTGCAGTCGCAGCGCATACAGCTTTCCGCTTCAGCCGACGCCAATACATAGTCAGTTATTTCCCTGTGCCGGGTGATATTTCCCCTGCACTCCTTAACCCATTCCTGTTGTTCACTATCCTGAAGAAGTCCGATACGTGAAGAGAATCTTTTACGAACGTCAGCCTCAGAATAATATGGAGAAACCTGATCCTTTGCCTCCTCAGGCAGATTGCGGCTGATAAAAATCCTGGTATTCCTTATCGAAACAGGAGTATCTATCTTCTTCCTGCGGCAGGCATTTTCACAGAAAGCCTTACATGTAATGCATTTCAGTTCTTCCCCTCCAATTTCGGCCCTGATAAGCTCTGCTACCTCTTCATGCTTCCCGGCAATAAGCAATCTGTTCATCAGAGGTATATTGTATCCCACAGGACAGACTATGCGGCATTGAGCCTCACATTCTGCCCTGTGTTCCGACAGAAGGAGAGAAACGGCCTTTTTCCTGAGGCTGATAACCTCCTCACCTGATGCATCAATATCCATTCCATCCTGTACAAGCGCTGAGCATGAGGGTATGAAGCTGTTTCTCTGATTATCCTTTACCATACATACCATACATGAAGAATAAGGTTCCAACCCATCAGCATGACACATGGCAGGGATCTCTATCGCTGCCTTGCGGGCCGCTTCCAGAACCGTCTGCCCGGGTTTTGCCTCAACTTCGGTATTATCTATCCTGATCTTCATCTTTTTCATAAAATAATTCAATGGCATTTTCAGGGCATACAATCCTGCAATTGTCACATTTTGTACAAAGCAACTGGTCGATTTCATGCTTTTCGTATGGCCTGAAGGGTATGGCATTTACGGGACACTCCTGGGAACATTTTGTACATCCGGTGCATTTGTCGGTAACAATATATTTTACCAGATCCCTGCATCTTTTTGCGGGACATATTCCCCTGGCATGCGCTTCGTATTCTTCCCTGAAATACTTCAGGCCGGTTATGACAGGATTGGGGGCGGTTTTGCCAAGCCCGCAGAGGCTTCCTTTCTGAACTTCGTGACAGAGCTTTCCGAGCTCATCGATTTCACCCTGTATTGCCTTGCCCTGTGTAAGCTTTGTAAGGATTTCAAGCATATGTTTTGTGCCTACACGGCAGAAGGTACATTTTCCGCACGACTGCTTATGGGTGAATTCAAGGAAGTACCTTGCCATATCGACCATACAGTCGGTGTTATCCAGGACAACCATTCCTCCTGATCCCATCATTGCTCCAAGATTTGTAAGCTCTTCGTAATCGACAGGTGTATCGGCAAGAGTTTCCGGTATGCATCCGCCTGAGGGTCCCCCAATCTGAACGGCTTTAAATGTTCTTCCTTCGGCAACACCGTGTCCGATCTTTTCGACAATATCCCTGATAGTTGTACCCATTGGAACTTCAATCAGTCCTCCCTTGGCAACTTTACCTGCAAGGGCAAATACCTTGGTTCCCTTGCTCTTTTCTGTCCCGATCGAACTGAAAGCACGCGATCCGTTATTTATTATCCAGGGGATCAGCGAAAGAGTTTCAACATTATTCACCAGCGTGGGTTTCCCTTTATACCCCTTCACTGCAGGATATGGCGGCCTAAGGTGAGGTGTTCCCCTCTTTCCTTCAAGCGAATATATAAGCGCTGTCTCTTCACCGCAGACAAATGCTCCTGCTCCTTCAAAAACCTCAATCTCAAACGAAAATCCTGAGCCAAATATATTGCTGCCGGTAATTCCTTTTTCCACACAGACCTTCAGAGCGTTCCTGACCCTGGTAACTGCAAGCGGGTATTCAGCCCTTATATAGAAGATGCCTTTTTCGGCGCCGGTGGCAAATCCGGCAATGAGCATCCCCTCGATAACCCTGAACGGGAATGATTCGAGGATCATCCTGTCCATGAATGCACCGGGGTCGCCCTCGTCACCATTACAGACAACGTATTTCGGTTTTTCTTCCGACAGGGAAGATATTTCCCATTTCCTGCCCGTAAGGAATCCTGCTCCGCCGCGTCCCCTTAATCCGCTGTCATATATTATCTTAACTGCTTCAGAAGGATTATTGGCAAGAAGGAGCGCCTTAAGTGCCCTGAATCCGTCGAGAAGAGTATATTCGTGGTATGAATCGGGTGTCATGAGTCCGCCGTGCAAGGTGGCTATGCGAACCTGTGTTCTCTGAAAATCATTCAGTATATGTTCCCTTTCGCTGGCCGGTATGTTAACCGGACTGTAGATCATATCGTCGGAAAGAAATGTATCGGCAAAGTTGTTCAATTTAAAACGTATCTTTTTATCGAACGACATTGGTTTGATATGCTTAAGGAGTATCTCTTCAACCTGATCCTTTCTTACGTTTGTGTATCTTGAACTTCCTGCCCGGTTTGTAATGATCTCAAGAAGGGGCGTCTGGTTGCATACTCCGACACAGCCTACAGGTTTGATCTTAATGTTGAGATCGTAATAATCCCTGATGTCAAGCAGCTTTCCCAGGACATCCCTGCTTCCTCCTGCAACACAGCATGATCCTAGTCCTATTCGAACCTCAGCTTCAAAATCGGGTTCTGCAGATTGTTCTTTCCTTTCATGCTTCTTTGAGGCTGTCAGGAGAAAATCAGAAACAATCTCATTAACCTGAGTGGGTTTTACATGGCCATATGTTTTCTCATCGATCTGTACCACAGGGGCAAGAGTGCAGCAGCCAAGACAGGCTACCTCCTCGATCGAGAAAAGATTATCAGGTGAGCTGTTTCTTTCTTCAGTGATCTTAAGATCCCTTTTGAAAGCTTCGGATATCAGTTCTGACCCTTTTACATGACATGCAGTACCGGCACAAATCTTTATTGTATGCCTTCCCGAAGGAATGTGCCTGAACTGTGAATAAAACGTCGAAACGCCCGAGATTTGTCCGGGAGTCACTTCAGTAACCCTGCAAATATGCTTCAGAGCTTCGGATGGAAGGTAATTAAGTTTTTTCTGGACCTCCTGAAGGATGAGTATTACTTTATCCTTGCCTGTGCCTGTCTCTTTCACGACAGCTTCAACAACCGATTTAATCTCTTCTAACGTAAGAGATTCTCCATCACATTTGCATGTTTTAATATTTTCTGTAGTTTCTTTCAATTGGCTGAAATACAAAAAAGGTTGTTTCTTCCGCGTATATATATATTCTTGTCCGAAAAAGCAGGTGTGCAGTCACTGGGTTCACCCAGGGGCGATTCAGCAATAAGCTGGTATTGCGGTCCTGCATTTACGATATGCATTACGCCGGCGCGATCGAGCAGCCATACTTTTTCATCCGCAATAATTGGTGAAGCATAAAACTGATCCATGAAATAATGAGTCCAGAGGGTATCTCCTTCCATTGCATCATAACATGCCACATCACCGGTACCTGTTGCAAGAAAAAGGTGGTTTTCGGTAGTCACGGGACTTGAGACATCTGATGTAAACATATTGTCTTCCCATACTATCGATGGGCCCGGTCCGGGCTTCACGGCAGCCAGTCTGGCATAATCAGTTACAGCATATACCATTTTACTGTTAACTGCAAGCGATGGGGCAACATCACCGGCAAGTACCTCTATGGCCCAAAGTTCCTTCCCTGATAATGGATTGAACGCAGCGACTTCCGGGTTTCCGTTTATAATGACCTGGGGTTCTCCGTTGTATGTAGCAATTACAGGTGAAGCCCATGTGGCCCTGCCTCTTCTGACCGTTTCCCATTTGAGCTCACCCGAACCGGTATCAAAGCCCATCATTGAAACCTTGTCATTGGAATCAAACTGGACAATCAGAAGTCCCTCATG
Source organism: uncultured Bacteroidales bacterium (assembly GCA_963702415.1). Lineage (GTDB taxonomy): Bacteria > Bacteroidota > Bacteroidia > Bacteroidales > VadinHA17 > LD21. Next base: position 113,123 of record CAVPCP010000007.1, read on the forward strand.
CATTATTACGGAACAGGAATAACCATATACATTTTCGGGTGTTCCTATATTCTTTGCCCATTTACTTTTACCTTCCATATCGAGGCATACAAGGTTCCCATTGGCGAATATCGCACAAACCGAATTGCCATCAGTGGCTGCTGTCGGAGCAGCAATTCCTGTATCATGGTCAGTTTCGGGGGGAACCGCAGGTTGTCCGGGAAGTCCAGACGCAGGGGCAGTCCACAAAATCTCACCGGTATTCTTGTCTATACAGTAGACTTCACATTCGTTGCCTTCCGCCCCCGTTATAAAAAGCTTGTCGCCCCAGATGACCGGGGAGCTTTTTCCAGTTTTCGGGATCTGAGTTTTCCATTTGATACTGGTTCCGTTTTCTCCGTTCCATTCAAGCGGATAATCTTTTCCCCCTGCAATCCCCCTTCCGTCCTGACCCCTGAAAAAAGGGAAATTTGTTGCGTCTGGTTTAAACTCATCGGCAGATGCGACTCTGTCCTTTTTCCTTTCCTCCTTTTTCTCTCTGTTTTTTTCAGCTTTTGCAGTGCTTTTACCCGAAAGATCAGGAAGATTGTTTCTCAGCATGAAGGATGAAATTATTGCGGTTACAGTGAGAAGGGCTACCGTTCCTGCAAGATACTTTGTGTACCGGACTTTACCTGAGACCTGATCCTGACGTTCACCCGGAATTGAGGGAAGGGATTTTTCGCTTCCGGCTATCAGTCTCTGGCAAAGGACAAATATCAGCGCTCCAGCCAGAAGAAGGTAGGATCCGGTTTCTACCTGCCGGCGTGACGAAAAATATGCTTTTCTTGCCATAAGATCGAGAGCCCGTACCTGTTCAGCTTTAATTGTATTTTCAGGATCTTTGTCAAATTCCTCCTTTATTGAAACAATTGCAGTATTATCAAGCGGATCCATAGTTTTAAGCTGGATAATGCTTAGCACCATGGTCAGGGCAACTATCAGAGCAAAAATACCTGCTCCGGTGCTAATTCCTCTCAGTACCTTCAGGTCCTTTTCGTCAAGTCTTTTCATCCTTTGCTATATTACTTAAATGAATCGGGCAATACTGAAAGCATCTTCCGCAACTGTAGCATTTGCCTTTATGAGGCAAATAATCAGTCCTTCTTGTCCGTGTCGATAATGAAACAAGACTGAGACCGAACGATATTCCGAGGAAGATCCCCATCCAGACAGATCCTTTCCTGAACCTTTCATGTATTTTTATTTCATCTTCAAACATTTCGATTTCCGTTTTTCCTGCTTCCTTAAAAGCAACTGCTGCTTTGGAAATGGCCACTACACCGTTTTCTTTTTCTGCCCTTATTTCCCTGGCAAGCTGAACGTTGCTGTTAAGTCCTGCGAAGACAGGGGAGAGGTTTCTGAACAAAACAGCCCCTCCAACAGCAAACAAAGGAACCAGCAAAATGTAAATCAGAAACCGTTTCCTCTCTTTCAGCGGTTCTTCAACCGGTCGGACAATATCGGACGGAAGTATAGCGTCGTACGGACAAACATCTTCACATAGCCGGCAGTTAGTGCATTCGGCAGGAGTGATTGTAAGATGCCTGTGGGAAAACCGTGAAAAGATATTGAGGAGTACGCCATACGGGCAAAGATACCTGCAGTATGGCCTGTTAATGAATATCCCTGCAACAAGAAGCAGAGCTCCGAATATTATCATCGTATAAGGTGCATCGAGACGGAATATCCCTACAAAGGGATCATACCGGCAGATCAGGAACTGGCTTTCTGTTGCCGAAGAGAGAACAGAAAGCCCCAGGTAAATAAAAGGGATTGAGATCATCACCGATTCAACTGCCCTGGGTAGTTTAACTGTGCGGAAACCTGTCAGTTCCTGGATTGTACCAAGGGGACATACACCGGCGCAGAAAACCCTTCCAAATGCAAGTGCGAAGATCAGTGGAATTATGAAAAAGAGCAGAGCAGTAAGTGGTATGGCATATCCATCATTGAATAAAGCAAGGGAAACGTTCTGCACCGATCCTACAGAGCAAACGCATCCTTCCCTGAAGAAACCGAAATATGCAAGGGAAAATACAGAAAGCCAGACCAGTCCCTGCCTTGATCGTTTTTTCAAAGCGAGCCAGGAGGCAATAGAAAGTGCGCCGATAAGAACTACAAGGTCGATATATTCCCACACCAGGGATCTTTGAAGAGGCACCTGATGCTCAGGATACACATAGCCTGATTCGAACTCCGGACGCGGAAACCTGTCCTGTGCGAACAGGACTACTTGCCATGCGAGCATGATGAACAGTAAAATATATGGCAGTTTCTTTTTCAATATCAATCAGATTTTTTCTTTAGGTATATACTGTTCTTTATCGGGAATCCTTGATATTGCATCTGATGGGCAATTACGGGCAATAGCGCATTCATTGCAGTTAACACAGAGATCCTGATTTATTTGCAGGTAAAGTGATCCGTTTCCGAAATCTTTGCACCCCAGGACACATTTTCCGCAGCCGTCGCACAAGTTTTCTTCAATGGTGTATTGAAAATATGGTTCCTCGACGAATGTCCTGGTTATCGCAGCTGTCGGACAAAGCTGGTTTTCAGCTGCGGTACTGATTGTTTTGGTTCCCTGCCGCAGATAACCTCCACAGAGATCGCAATAACCGCACATCCTGTAGTTATGCATGCACTTCACGGCCGACGGGGTAAGCACGCATTTAGTCTTGCACTGCCCGCACTGGGTACATTTATGAGGATCGATCTGCCATACATTTCCGGAAGCAGTAACCTTTTTTGACAATGCTACCGGCAGGATAATGACAGGGACTGCAACGAGGATCTTTCCTGCCGTGCGGACAAAATCCCTTCGCGACTGATAAATGTTCTTATCTTCCTTCATCTTTCCCGATTAAATAATTATTACAATCCGTTTCTCCATTACATTTTCCTTTTCCCGGGCAACCTGTACAGTCTTTCCCACTAACTGTTTTTGACCCAAGTGAAAGGGCGAGGAATGCCAGAAATGCAACCAGCAGACCCCTGATCAGTTTTTTTAAGAATTCCGGTCTTGTTAATGTCATCATTTACGTTTGAATAAATAAAGTGTATTGTTTACACTATTTGCTGCATATATTGTTTTACCGTCAGCCGAGGCCACATCAAGCGGAATCGACGGAATGAAGTCATTTTGCGATGAGACAAATTCAACGAAATCACCATTGCGGTCAAGAATCTTTATCCTGTTTATTCCTTTTTCAGTTGTCACAAATCCCTGCGGAATAACTGCAAAATGTGAAGGATTACAGCATCCGCAGAATGCCCCGGGAGCTGTACCCGGTTCGCCAAACTGCGAAAACTTTTTCCCATCAGCCGTCCAGGTTTCTATCCTGCGGTGTCCGGTGTTAGCAATAAATAACAAGTCATCTGAGAGAGCCACGTCAAAATAGGGACTTGGTACAACGAATTTTTCTTCCGATTGTCCCATCATTGAATGCAGTTCCCCATTCTTTTTTAGTAGAAAAACTCTCTTGTTACCAGCATCGGCAAATGCAAGGAACTGTTTATTGGAATAAACCGATGTTATAATACTGTTCCCTTCGTAGGGACCCCACTCGGCCAGCATACTTCCTGAGGATGAGATTAAAAGTATTGTTTCAGTTGTTGAAGCAAAAATTGTGTCGCCTGAAACTGCGATTGCAGTGATTTTTTCGTCAGTTTTAATATCCCATAAATCTTTCAGGTCATTTCCGACAGCCTTCACGAACGAATCTCCTCCCAGGAAAATCATCCCGTCAGGTGATACTGCCACGGAAGAAAGTTCCCCGTCAGATATATTGTATGTCCTGTCGACACTCCAGTTTTCTTCATAAATGGTATCAGGCGAAATTGCCGATTCTTCATTTTGGCCTGAACTGGTTGAAGCATCATATATCATGTATCCAATAAAAGCAAGGATAATGATCAGTGCAAAGAAAGCTGTTAGTTTCTTGTTCATGGTAAATTGTTTTTTCCGATATAAAGACACAACATATTTCTCGCATCCCTCATTATGAGGTGGTTGCCAACAACAGCCATTGGTCCCCATGCTTCAATTCCCTTCAGTATCTCATGCTGAAATATCAATGAAGCTTTTGATCCTTCAAGCCTGAAGAGATAAAGTTTGGCATCATCATCAAGAAGGATCATTTTATCGTCCTTTACAATGTATGGTCCGAGGCCTCTGCCGAATCTCATCTCTTTCCCGCTGCTCCAGATAAGATTTCTGAGGTCTGACCTGTTATAACAGACCAGCTGTCTCTTGAGCGGACCGGCATTTTCTGGCATTACCGACCACACGAAATCACCAGTCAGGATGGGTGTCTGTTGGTCGCTTGAGATCCCTTCCATAGCCTTATGAGTTTCAATAACAATTGCTTTATATTCTGCTCCGTCGTAATCAATCCTCAGCTTTCCACCTCCGGCCCCGTAGCTTCCGAATACAGCGATCTCATTATTTCCAAGAAACAGGGGAGAGGCGGCTGTCGTTGCCGGACTCCATTCCTTTGTTTTCCAAAGGAGTCTGCCAACATCACTCCCATCAGCGGCCACTCCGACAACGCCACCCACTGCATTGTAAACATACATTCGTCTGCCATGGATCACCATAGGCATTATGGAACCATGCGACATAAGCAATGAATCGGGGTTGGGTGTGCGCCACAGAATTTCGCCGTCGGAACACCTGACTCCTATCATAAGTGCTTTACCTCCTGGTGCCAGTACAGCAACATCATTATCAATGAGGGGGCATTGCCCGGAATAGAAGTCAGGTGTGATCTTTCCTTTGGAGCTTCCAGGGATCCCAAACTCCTTTTCCATGTCGATAGTCCAGAAGAGATCACCAGTATATGGATCAACGCACATCACATGGGATCTCGGACCAACCGATACAAGGTATTTGTCGGTAACTGCGGGAATAGTACGGGAGTAACCGTGGTTTCGCTTCATATCGACATTATAATATCTTCTCCAGAGCTCTGTTCCTGACTTAAGCGAAAAACAGCGCAGCATATCAGCCTTTCTTCTTTCGTTGTAATCGAGGAGGTAAACCCTTCCGTTCTTAACAGCCGGTCCGGCGTAGCCTTCCCCGAGTGTTACCTTCCAGACCACAGGAGGGCCGGTGGTATCCCACGATTCTGCCATCTCAAAAGTATCCCTTACAATATTGTCGAAGTTAACTCCCCTGAACCTTGGCCACTCCCCGGGAACAAGCTCATCAAACGTTCCAAGCGAGTCAAAGAACTCACCGACAACAATATTCTCGGACCTTGGTTCTATCTTTGGCCTGTTATCCATACCCGGAACCCGGAGAACGAGATCGGCAGGGTAATGGTCATCGGCAAACCACCACACCAGCATCCCTGCAAAAATCACTGCACTTATTCCAGTGAACAGAGTATTATTTTTCTTTAATATCATAAGCCATTAACGCTTCGCCATGCCTGAGATATAAAACACCATTATGAATAACAGGATGAGCCCAGTATGGACCAGATCCTGTTTTGACCTTAAAACTGCTTACCAGGTCAAATTTCTCCGGATTTGGCCTGACCAATCCTGCAAAACCTGATTTTTCATCATAAACGTAAAGCATTCCATCAGCCGAAATTATTGATCCTTTGCATTTCCAGTGCTCTTCCCACATCTTCTTCCCCGTGGTCCAGTCAATGCAGCACCAGTTTCCATTGCCATTGTTGAGCCAGTTTGCTCCATATATAAATCCGTTTACCAGTACTACGCCTCCATGATGAACATCAAGTACCTTGTCAGTCCAGGCAACTGATGCTCTACTTCCCTGTTCCGAAAGGTCTATCATAACTGCTCCGTGGTCATATCCGCCGGTAATATACAATTTGTCATTATGGAATAAAGGCGTTACGCACATAATCTGACCGTCATCAGACAGATCCTTCTTACCCAGTGCTTCCGGATGATGCAATTTCCAAAGGATTGTTCCTGTTGAAACATCGACACCATAAACGTATCTTGGTGTAATATTGACAAGGAGTTTTAAACCGGGGTACTCTATCATAACAGGCGAATTGTATGATGCAGGGTCAGATAAACTTTCTGTTTTCCAGATAGCTTCACCTGTATTCTTATTGAGGGCTATTGTTGTTGTCTCCGGGCCTCCTGTTGTAAAATAAAGCTTGTCGCCATCAATAATTAACGATTCAGCAATTCCCCACGGGCCAAATGTTCCCTTATTATCCTCACTTGATTTTGCCTGCCAGATAATAGCTCCGGAGATTCCGTCAATACATGCAATATCGCCGTTACCGCTTGAAACATATACCCTGTTCCCTTCGATAGTCGGGGTGCAACGGCTTTCAGGGTGAGAGGCTTTCCAAACACGTCCGTACGAGGTTTTCCATTTGATCTTTCCACTTGCATCAAGTGCAATCAGAATATCATTTTCATCATCATTACCGGTAAGGTAAATTGTGTTGTTCCCGAAAGTCACCGAAGAATGTCCTTTTGGTAAAGCAGTATTGGACCAGATCAGACTTGGCCCCTCATCTGGCCAGGATTTCATTAATCCGGTTTCCGAAGAAACACCAGTACGGTTTTCTTCTCTCCATTCACTTATTTGTTGGTCATCCGAAATTTCAACCGATCTCCCTGAAGGCTGGTCAGCAGATGAAGAAGTGGATTTCGGGTCTGAGGATATTAAATAGAAAACTGCATACCCAATTACACCGATTATGATTAGAGCCAGAACAATTGTGAGTATCCTTTTCATAGCATTTCCCTGATTTTTAAAATTTGGTCATTTTAACTATCAAAAATAATCTAATTGTGAGATAGTTTTAGTGCGACTGTTATTTAGATTTTAAAGAATAGACTGCAAGGTATTCCCCATGCCTGATAAACAATCTGCCCTTGTTAATAACAGGATGTGCCCAGTATGGACCGGTCCCTTTTGTTATCTGAAATTTGCTGATAACATCAAGTTTTTCGGGAGAAGGTTTAACCAGGCCTATATTCCCTGTTTTTTCCTCAAATAAATAGAGCATACCGTCGGCGGAAATCACCGAACCTTTGTTATACCATTCATTAATCCAGAGAGTTTTTCCGGTATTCCAGTCAACACATATCCACTTGCCGCTTGAGTTGTTGTCATGAGTTGAACTGAAGATAAGGTTTCCCAGGAGCACAGCGCCTCCTACATGAGGAGTCAGGTCGGTATTTTTCCAGACTACTTCGGGTGCGGTCCCGTCCGGATTTATTTTCAGCTTCACGGCGACCTGGGAGTATCCGTTTGGAACCAGAAGGAATCCGTCGCGATAGATTGGAGTGTTTATGTGGTTTCTCCTGCCGCCCTGCTGGGCATTCATCCCCTCATAATGCACCTTCCATAAAAGTTTGCCGTCTGCGACATTGATTCCAAGGATATTGGCGGTTGTAACGGTCACAATGATTTTTTTTCCGCCGGTCTCTATAACCAGTGGATTAACATACTGAGTGCCTTCATTGACAGGAGGGGTGGTCCAGACAATATTTCCGTTTTCGGCATTAAATGCAACAGCCGCGGCCATATTGCCTCCGGGGGTTCCAATCACCTTATTATCAACAACGACAGGTGATTCTGAAACTCCGAAACGTGGTTCCGTTGCATTGTATTTTTGAAAATAATTAACCGTCCATTTAATCTTTCCTTCAGTCCCGATGCAAACCATATCGCCTGATCCGCTTACCACATAAATTTTCCCAAGGGCGAAAGTAGGTGTGCTTCTTGAATCGGGGTAGTTGCTGCTGGAGGCCTTGCCATATTCCGTTGCCCAGTTTATCTTACCATCTAGCGTGTAGGCTGTAAGGATATCTTTATCCCCCTTGCGTCCTGTTATATAAACAGCATCATCTGTAACAGTGGCACTTGAATAACCAGTTCCGGCTTCAATCGACTCCCAGAGAAGGGAAGGTCCGGCGGAAGGCCAGCTCTTCATCAGAGAAGTTTCATTGTAAATGCCGGTACGGCCATCACCGCGCCAGCCATACTGAGGCTGGCTGTAAGTCAGTAACGCCGGGAAAGTCACAATTATAAGAATCAGTACTAATTTAGATTTTGCTGACATCATAAAACAATTATTTTAGTGAACGGGCAATATAAAAAATCAGTCTGAAATTTTGAAAGTAATATGCCATTTAGCATCACCAAATGATCAGATTTAATGATTTTTAACAACATAAAAGCCTTTGTCCCGGATTAATTATCGCTCACGATCCATGCTTTAAACTCTACGGCTTTATTTTTGCTTACTCTTATAATATATTTTCAAGTTCACATGGCTACCCTGACACACATTAACCTGCTTTGATCCCGGATCAATAGCATACCATTAGCAAGTGCTAGAGGCGCCCAGTTTTGAGTTGGAAATCTTTGATCGCCCGAATTACCTTTGAGCAGTTCTGCTGTTGCAATGGGTTTAAAAGCTGAAGGATCAGGTTCAATAAGATACAACTTGCTGCTGCCATCGGTGACAAGTAACAAACCATCAGCGACAATTATACCACCCTTATCAAATAACGGAGCCCTCATGGTTTTCCATTTACTCTGGCCGTCAATGCTCATACAAACCAGACCGTCTTTCCTTTCGTTTGTTGAATACTGCGCATAAAAGTGGCCGTTTACAAGAACCGGGGGCTGTGTATGTGCACCAAAATCAGGATTTTTAAACAGCTCAGTAACTGTATAGTTGCCATCGGCTTTCTTCTCAATTTTTATCATTGCAGCGCCAGCATTGTATCCGCCTGTTATAAGTATCCTTCCTTCACCAGCATCAACTGCACCGGGAACCGGAATTCCACATTGCCAGTTTGTATATTCCCAGATGATTTTACCCGTATTCGGTTCAATTCCTATAACTTTTCCACCGCTGGCACTTGCTCCGCGACCAGCGGAGGCAGTTATCATCACCAAATGGTCCTCTTTGCCAACTTTAACCATTTCAGGAGTGACATATCCGACAGGACCAAGGGACTTGGTTGTCCACTTAACATTTCCGGTAAGCTTGTCATAAGCGACAACACCAGCCTGAGGCGCCTGTGAGGCCAGGATAAGCAAGTTATTATATACCAATGGACATTGAGTAATAGCCCATTTTGGTATTTCACTGCCTCCGTAATCAGTCCAGATGTTCTTATTCCAGACGGGTTTATGAGTATTTATATCAATGCAATAAAGGTTTCCGTAAGGACCACACGAATAAATGCGGTTCCCATCAAGAGCAGGTACACTCCGGGAGCCGGGAAACATTACAGACCCTGGAGCCGGATAACCAAAATCCCATAGCTCTTTTCCGCTGGAAAGGTCAAAACACCTGAGGTTATCACCGACCTTATCATCTCTGTCAAGCAAATAGACTTTGCCATCTTTAATTACTGGTCCCCCAAAGCCGATACCTACGTTAGCGGTCCATATAACTTCCGGTCCCTGCTGAGGCCATGTGCGTAAAATCCCTTTCTGGTCCGATGAGCTGTTTCTTTTGGGTCCCAGATACTGGGGCCACTCTTGTGCATTTGTAGAATTAATTGCTAAAAAGCAACAAAGAATGAAAATGCTCCTGCGAATTTTTATTGTTATCATATTATTGCTGTTTAAATTGTATAATTATCAGGCTTCCAAAATAAAAATTATTATGAATCAATTGATCTGATCTGACCATGATTAGCAGCTTTTAAGACGTTAAAACGAAAAAACAAGGCATGATCACGAAGGCTTGTATTTTTTATTGAAAGAATAGATAAGGCTTACATTCCAGATGAAGTCTTCACCCACAGTTATGTCGGTCTGTATGGTTCTGTTTACAAGAGCTGAGACAGAGAGTGGAAAATTCTGCCTGGCCAGAGTTAATGTGGCGCTTGCATAAATTCCATCATCCGCATCCATTTTCAGATAATAAATCTGAGGATTAAACCTTATGTAAAACTGATCTGAAAGCCTGATGTTTGAAAAATAACCTCTCAAAGCAAGATAGTTTGTATATTTTACCCCGTCTTCCTGTAATCCTATTGAAGGGAGGTAATACAAACCAAGACTGATATTTTTTGAAAGCAGCCAGGTGGGGACAATTTCTCCGGCCAGATATCTCTGCACCCTTATGATTTCCTGTGGAACTGTATCGTTGGGAAAGATAATGGTCTTGAAAGCAAAAGCAGGGTGTGCACCTATATTCATCCTGAACTTTTTGCTATCCACTATCTTATAACGCCACCAGAAAATGAAGGTCCAGGGTTTCCCTTCAAGAGCGAACCGGAATTGGGGTTCAAAGCTGATTCTTTTCTTACCCAGCGAAAGATCAAAAAGAACAGCAGGCTTTCCAAGTGTCAGATTTGGTATAAGTGAAATCCCTTTATTCGTAATTGTAACAGCGCCACCAAAATAGCTTGCGACATTTGTACTGTCATTATTTTGAGAGAAAGCAACATGGGTAAGATTTAACAGAACAAAAAATGAAAATGCTTTAATTATTTTATCCATTACTTTTTTAAGTTTCATCTGCCTGTCGCTGTAATATTTTCAATCTGCAAATTAATAAAATGATTAAAATTTCCAGCCTATTTTTGTGCCAATCATTCGTGGTGATCCAGGTATTTGAGTTGGATTCCCAAACAGACTTCCTGTATTCCCTGCACTTACAATATATTCTTCTCCCAACAGGTTATTTCCCCAAAAAGCAAGTGTGATGTCTTTGTATTCAATTCCTCCCCTGAAATTCAACAACCCATAAGCATCCTGTTCCAATCCGGGGGTGTTGGCATCTTCAAAAAATATTTTTGTCTTGTATGAAAAGGAGGGGACTCCAAACAGGAATATATCTCTGGCAATTTCAATACGGGCATTAAGGCCTATTACAAAACTGTGTTCGGGAGTAAGTCTGAACATGTTGCCGGCATACTCCTGTTCGGAACCGTCTGCATCTTTTTCTGCAAAACGGGCATGGATATATGCATAATTACCAAAAAGCTGCAACCATTTTACAGCTGCATATTTTGCATTAGCTTCTGCTCCATAGCCAGATGCTTTTCCTCCATCCTTGACAATATAGTTGAATTCGCCAGTACTTGCATCTGCCACCCAGGCTGACGTCTGGAAATTCGAATAATCATAGTAAAAAAGGCCAAGATCGAACCACAAACGTGGCTGTATGGTTGTTTTAAATCCAAGATCGAGACTCCTGACAATCTCTGCATCAAGAATCTGTTCTTCTCCGGCTGATGTGAATTGAAGAACTTCAGGACGACGGCCTTGCGAAAAGTTAGCAAATATGTTTGAATTTTCGTCGAATGAATATTTCAGTCCGGCCCGATATGTAAAAGCAATATCTGTTGTACTTATTTCCTGCTCATCACTTATTTTAAACAGAAGGTTGGGGTAGTTGCCTGAGAGGAATCCGAGTGTTGCCGGACTGCCTCCGGTCATATTTGCACTGTTGGTCAGAGAGATCCAATCGCTGATAACCCGTACTCCTGCGGTAATACTTAATTTGTTGGTCAGCTGGTAATTGGCATCAGCGAAACCCTCAAGAGCCTGATTGGTTGCATCATTATAATTTTCTTCCTGGTGGTCGGTTACAAGAGGAAGCCCGGCCAAAGGACCCAGTTCAGGGTAGGGCGGAAGGTTGGTTACGGGGTTAGGCTGGCCATCAGGTCCGACCAGGAAGCCGGTATTGAAAAACAGATGAAACATATCCTGTTCATTGGGCGAGAACCAATAATCCTGACTTGCTTTGTCAATCCAGTAACTTGTACCTATACTTCCGTTCAATTTACTTTTTACGGAGTAGTTGTACCTGATTTCCTGAAAAAACTGACCAGATTCATCATCTTCGCTTATATCAATTGCAGCAGCAGCAGTCCCGTCGCCGTCCCAGCGGGAATAATTTCCAATTTTACGATAAGAACTTATAGAGGTAAAGTAGTTGTTTTCGTTAATAAAATGTTTCATAGTTAAAGTTGCATCAAAAATATCTCTCTGGTTTGCAAGATTATTTCCCTGTTCATTTGATGCAACATAACCGAATGGATCGTTACTGCTTTCTGTATTTGGGTAGCTCATACTCATAAAACCAAGTCCGGTGTTATCATCTTTCTGATAGTTAAGTACCAATTCAATTTTGTTTTTGACTGTTGGAAGATAACTGACTGAAAACCTTCCTGCAACTGTGTTTTTCCCGTTTAAACTCCCTCCAAAAGTGTTTTTGATATAACCATCCTTGTAATTATAAATTCCTGCTGCGCGGACAAATAGTTTGTTTTTGATAATAGGAACGTTAACCGCTCCGCTTAGTTCTTTATGATTAAAATTTCCAAATCCGGCAGTAATAAATCCGTTGAAATCGCTGGTGGGCTTGTTACTGATATAATTGATTGCACCAATTTCCGCCCCTCTTCCAAAAAGTGTTCCCTGAGGGCCTTTCAGCACATCAACCTGTTGCATATCAAAAAGTTCCACAGCAGCTCCATTTGCACGGCTTACCGGTATATTATTGTAAAATACTGAAATCCGGGGCTGTGCAGCCGGACTTACCTCATCACTTGTAAGTCCGCGAATAACAAAACTCGGACGGTCCACCCCCTGCATTCTTATAAGCAAGCCCGGAACAAATTCCGATAGTTTTTCGAGTTCAGTAATATTGTTATCCTCCATAAATCCTTTATTGATAACACTCATAGTAATAGGTACATCTAAAATCTGCTGCTCTCTTTTCTGTGACATTACTGATACCGCATCCAGTTTAACAGCTTCGATCTCCAATATCATGTCGTAATAATTTTCACCCGGTTTAAGATTCAGATCTTTAGTCAAAGTTCTGTATCCGATAAACGATACTTTAACTTTTATTAAACCGGTTGGGATCTGATCAAACAGATATTCACCAGCTTCGTTCGCATTGACACCAAATTTTGTCCCTTCAATAATTATACTTGCACCGGGAAGTATGTTTTTATCTGAATCCAGGATTTTTCCATGCAGGTTATTTTTCTGTACCTGTGCATTGGAAGTAAATACTATAATTAAGAACAATAAAACTGTTAATGTTCGTTTCATAATGAAAAATAATTATTAAGTAATAATGTAAAAAAACGGCATCTCCTTATTTTAAACCACACTACTTCCAACCCAATCTTAAGCAAAACAAAAGGAGGAGATGCCGCCAAACCAGAAATCCAATCTTCCAATCTAAGAACCTTATATTAAAAATATTACATTAAATGTTTTAAATAATCCTGCAACAATTTAGGCAGCTCTACTTTCAGTCCTTTAGGGAATCACTTTGCTACTTTGACACACATAAGTCTGCTCTGATCCCTGATCAGGAGCTTACCTTTGGAAAGTGCTATCGGAGACCAGTTCTGAACTCCTCCACCAAATCTTGAAGGGGCTGCCTGTTCGGTTTCTGAACTTACTGCTGTTTTGAGCACTTCTGCAGTTGCAAGAGGCTTGAATCCGGATGGTGATGGTTCAATTACGTATAAACTGGTTCGGCCGTCAGTGGCAAGAATCACTCCGTCGACGAGAATCATACTGCCCTTATCGAAGAGTGGTTCTCTTGTTGTTTTCCACATGATCTTTCCTTCCATATCCATACAGACAAGTCCATCGCGTTTGCTGTTTGTTGTGAACTGAGCATAGAAATACCCGTTATGCATAATCGGCGGTTTGGTATGATCACCAAACTCATTATGCTTGAAAAGCTCAGTTACACCAAATGTGCCATCACTCTTTTTTTCAACTTTCAGCATAACAACACCATGTTCGTATCCGCCTGCAACAAGTACTTTATTGTTACCGGCATCAACTGCGCTGGGCACTGAAATATGACATAACCAGTCATTGTATTCCCAGAGGATTTTTCCAGTAAGGGGATCCATTCCTGCGACCCTGCCGGGAGTCTGGGGAAGATCACGATTGCCGACTGGATTTGTGGAAGAAACAACAATAGCAATATGATCTTTACCGTCAATTTTTACAACTGAGGGACTGGCATAGGATTCATTTCCGAGATATGGAGTTTTCCAAACCATATTTCCGGTAAGCTTATTATATGCGACCACCCCGGCCTCGGGAGCCTGGGCTGATACAATTACAAGATCACCATATATCAGAGGATTTTGCGTGATTGCCCAAATAGGAAGTTTTGTTCCTCCGAAACCAGTCCAGATATTCTTGTTCCAGACAGGTTTATGGGTATTGATATCAATGCAGTACAGGTCGCCGTTATGGCCACAGGAATATACATATTTACCGTCAACTGCAGGCACGCTGCGGGACCCGGGGAACATAACGGATCCGGGTGCATCGTAACTGAACTTCCATAATTCCTTGCCTGTATTGAAGTCAAAACACCGCATTATATCACCTGTCTTGTCATCCCTGTCAAGAAGATAAACTTTACCGTCTTTGATTACCGGTCCGCCGTAGCCCGGACCAATGTTTACAGTCCAGAGAACTTCAGGTCCGGTAGCGGGCCATGACCGTAGTATACCTTTCTCAGTTGAGGTACTGTTCCTGTTTGGTCCAAGGAACTGTGGCCAGTCCTGTGCATTTATATCAGGCATGCAGGCAGCCAGGATTAAAGATGTCAGAAGTAGTGTAATTTTTTTCATTTTAATTATGATCATAGTTTGAAATAAAGATAGTTGCTCTACTGCAAGAATTGTTCCGGAAAACATCTAAAAGGAAAAACCTCCACCTGAAAGCGAAAAAGGTCCTGGCGCTTCACACTTTCCTCCCCGTTTTTCAAGATATTGGCATCTCTTTTCCATTGTTAAGAATTACTTTTTGCATATCCGTTGTTCTCTTATTGAATTTTGCCGTATTCATCATCGGTAACAGGCTGCAGCCAAACGGCTCCTCCCTCATCGGTATTGAGACTTATGGCAATATGTGAAAATTCATAGTCGGGGGCTGCGCCGTGCCAGTGGACTACGTCGGGCGGAATTTCCACATGATCGCCTTTTATCAATAACCGGGCAGGCTCACCTTTTGCCTGATAAAACCCTTTCCCCCCTGTTATAAGGAGTATCTGACCGCCCGGATGTGAGTGCCAGTTTGTTCTTGCTCCGGGTTCGAAGGTTACTTTGCCATAGCTGACGTGCATGGTGGAGTCGATTGCTCCCATCATGTCAAGCCAAACCGTTCCGGTAAAGTTGGCACTGTTTATTCTTTCACCTTTGGAAGTAATCGTTCCAGGTTGTCCGTTTTTGAGCACTTCGTTTAAGACTGCCTGAGCGGTGCCGGCTTCGTTTTCACCCAGACCAGATCTGATAACATCCACAAATCCATTCAACTGAGCAGGAGTTAAACCAACATTCAGACAAATGGATAAATGACTGCGAAGCATTGGTTCTGCACCTCCAATTGCACTCAGGACAGAAACGGTGACCAGTTCCCTTTGGACATAGGTTAAAACATCCCGTTCGAAAATATCGGCAAACAGATGCTCCTTCAGAAAGGTATCGATTACCGGTGCAAAAGCTCCATAGCCGGATAATGGTCCCCCTTGCGGTGCAAGGGTGAGTTCGCCCAGTACCTTTTTCCCCCGTTCATATTTACTTGCAGCATCTTTTATCGGAGATGCTTCGGCACCAGTGATATCGTTGATTCCTTTTGCCTTTCGTTCGTCCAAAACTTGCATAAAGGTTTGTAATCCGCGAATACTACGTGGAAATCCGCAATAGGCATACAGGTGAACGATGACTTCTTTGATTTGGTTGATGGTCAGACCGGCATCCAGTCCCTTATTCAGTGCAGGTTTTAAATCCTGCAGTTCGCCCATGGCAGTGTAAGCTGAAATACGTATAATACTTTGCTGACCTTCTGTTAAAGGTTGAATTGTAATTATTTCGTTTTGTGCGGTTATATGAGAGGTTAAGAAACCTGTTGCCATAAGTGCCATTAAAAATTTTCTGAATGTCATTTTGCTTAATTTATTGAATTCTTTTGTGTTACTTGGTGATATCCTTTGAGATCCTGGTGGTTAAATTATTTTTTACCACAAAGTCACACAAAGGATTACACGAAGGACTCACATAGTTTTTGAATTTTACAAGTTAAGATACTTCCCAAAGAACTCATTGAGTTTTTTCATTGCCAGTTCCACATATTCAGGAACATAATAGGTTTGAATGTGGGTGGCACCCGGAATCAGAAACAATTCCTTCTCTTTTGTTCCTGTGGCATGATTGAAACAAGCGTCGGTCATGTAATAAGTGTCGGCTTTGCTTCCGGCCATCATCAACAGGGGCTGGTTTATCAGGTTCATGTTGGTTGAAGCGTCAAATGCCATCAGATCGAGCAGGCTGCTCATTGTATAGCGAAACGTTGAATTTGGGTGTTTGTGGGTGTTTCCGTAGTAAATATATCCTTCCCTATACAGGTCATATGGAATTTTGGCCAATTCTTCTTCTTTTGTCGGCATCGGACTATCAGCAGCATAAAGCACTTTACCCCCTGCGGCTTCCTGTGCCCTTGCTTCGGAAGCCTGCTTTAACCTTTCCTGTATGGTGGAGATTCCGGAATTCATGAATCCGTTTCGCCTGACCACGCCTGAATTGAACATGCTGAGTGTAGCAACAACCTTAAACCGTTTGTCGGTCTGGGCAGCTGCCAGCGAATAACCACCGCCGCCGCAAATTCCCAACAAACCCAGACGTTCGGCATTTACACCGGCATATTGTGTGATATAATCTGCCATCCCGCGAATATCCTCAATGCGAAAGGCGGGCTTATCCACATTCCGGGGCTCTCCGCCGCTGGCTCCCTGGTACGATGCATCGGCTGCAATGGTGATATAACCTGATCCGGCCAGACGCTGTGCATAAAATCCGGCCACCTGCTCTTTAACCCCGCCGTTGGGATGGGCAACCACCACCGCCGGATATTTCTTCGACGGATCGTAGTCAGCAGGTGTGTAAATATTTGCAGAGATATCAATTCCATTCAGTTTATAGGTTACCGGATGAATATTCACTCTGCCGGGCACATTTTCAGTAATGGCATCCCTGTAAACCAATCCATAAGGATTGGCGGATTTGGTTTGAGCTGTTGTAACTATGGTTGTTGTTATGCACATAACTATTAAAAAATTATTTTTTATTTTTCTTTTCATTTTTGGTTTATTTGATAACTAAGTTAATTTGCAATTATTCATTGGTTCACATTGCCGGTCAAATACCATTTGGTTGAAGCTTATCCCCCATATTCACTGCTTTTTCAATCACGTCGAGTCTTGCTTTCCTTGGATCTGGTTTTGCAACTGGTTTACCATCGGACTGCACATCGAGTATCTGGTTTGTTTTCGGATTGTATTGTGGCCAAAGTGGAAGGCCGCCACCATTTGGATTGCCGGTTTTAGCAAAATTTACCCAGTAACCATTCATAATCCTGGCTACTTCCTTGTCTCCGGGGTCTGCAGTCCCTCCTTCCGGAACTCTGAGATTATCGAACACAAAAGAAATATCAGTTCCGTGCCCCGGGCCAAAACGCATCCTTTCCTTCATTGCAGCGGGTACATAAGAGAAAAGAAAAATATAAGCCGGATCGCCTTTCGCAGCTACTGATTGAGCTGCAAAGCGGGCAGGCTCACCCCAGACCTTGTCTGTGTTAAACCTTGTCTGAACCTCTGCAAAATCTTTTGTACCATCAGGATCAAAGGCAGCCTTTGCCTCTTCTTTCAGTTCACCGAACATTGAAAACAATTCTTCCTTTGAACTACTGGCATTTACAAAGGCTCCGCCTATTTCCGCGCTATTATTTCCTATCATGAACGGGACTCTTGCCTGCCTGCCTGCATTATATGCATCCGTACAATTTTCAACGACGAGCTTACCATCCAGAATCGGGCCTGAGTAGATACGGGATCCTCCCTGACCATCATTTTCCTGCCCGCCGTCCACAATTTCTTCAACTTTCAGAGCCCGCAGTCGGGCCAGAGCATCTGCATCTGTACCCTCTATCCCGTGTTTACGTGCAAAGTTTATTCCGATTGTTTCCGCTGAAACCGGGTAGTATTGAGAAGCATTCTCCTTGCTTATCGGTCTGCCTGTCAGAACGCCATCCCTTCCTCCGCTGGAATGGCCTATTGCCTTTTGGAACAGTCCGTGGGCCGTTGGAATGGTCATCAGGGAATGTATCGAAACACCTCCTGCAGAGAAACCGAAAATTGTAACATTTTTTGGATCGCCTCCGAACGCCGGGATGTTCTTCTGTACCCACTTTAAGGCAGCTATCTGATCCATGAATGCATAGCTGCCTTTTGGTTCCTCAGGATGTTCAGCAGACAATGCCGGAAAGGCAAAATGACCCAGGCGGCCAAGACGGTAATTAATGCTTACAAGGATGACTCCTTTGGTGGCGAATCCATTTCCGGAAGTATTGCCCGATCCTCCGACAAATGCCCCACCGTGAATCCACACCATAACAGGCAGCTTTGCTCCCTGTTTTGCCCCGGCAGGCTTCCATATATTGAGAAACAAGCAATCTTCCGATGAGCCTTTCTGAATTGATCCAGGCGCTGCACCAAATCCAGCCGCCGCGCAACTTGCACCAAACTCGGTTGCATCACGCACCCCTTCCCAGGGAGTAACTGGTTGGGGAGGTCTCCAGCGAAATTCTCCCACAGGAGGGGCGGCAAACGGGATACCTCTGAAAATGTCCACATCCCCTTCTTTCACGCCTCGCACCATACCTGAGGCGGTTTTTATAATAGGTTCATCCTGGGAAGAACTTATCGTCGGCTTCTGTGTACCGCATGAAAAGCACACTAAGAACGCTAAACTAATTAATGATGTTTTCATTATGGTAATTATTTAAATATTAATAAATTATAATTATCGGATGTAAAATCTCCATGTTAATCCAAGCCTTTTTCTTTAAGCCATTCCGACATCAAATCGGCTATTTCAATGTTGTTCAGATCTGAAAACGGGAAGTGGGTATTGCCTTTTATTCCGATTTCAGGCAGATGAACCACTGTAACATCACCGCCATTACGGTTTACAGCATCCCTCCACAACCTTGCCATTTCAAGACGGGCCCGCCATCCATCCTGGCCCGGGTTGTCCATAGGTAAGTCGGGAATAAAGTCACCATAAAAAATAATGATTGGTATTTTGGTAAGCTTAATAAAATCAGATAATGGCACTCCTAATGCCGTGAGCATACCTCCCGCCATTTGTATAGGTGCGGGCACTTCTTCTTCAGGAAAAAGAAAACCGCTCCCGGGCTCGTAGGAAACTATGGCTTTTATATTTTGATTTTTAATAACTGTTGCCCATCCCATACCACCTGAATGGGAGTGAGTAACCAGAATTGCCGGACCGATTTTATTGAAAAGTGCCGATACAGCTTCTGCATTGACATTAATATCAATTGGTCCGATGTTGGGTACCATCTGCCGAAAATACTGGTTCAGAGTCTCCGGGTCACGGGCGAACTGAACACCTTCAAAAAAATCTGGCCAGATGCCTACACGAAAAGTGCCAAACCATCCCTGTTCGTCGGGTGTTGGTGTAACAGTTCCTTCAACCGTACTGCGGCTTGCGTTACCTCTTCGTGGCTGGTCGATCAGATAGACACCAAATCCCCGGCGCAGGAAAATGGTTTGATAACCTTCCCTTCCGTCGGGGGTTGTTTCCCATGTTTTTGTAAACTGACCTATCCCGTGCCACATTACCAGGGGATATTTCCGGGCATTAACCGGAATCTGGTAAAAAATATAGGCATGATCTCCGTGGAAGGTTTGTCCCTCCGGGGTCTGGTTGTACGGATCGAATGTGCCGGGATTGTTAATCACTGTTCCGCCAACTGCAAAGCTTCCCTGTTCCTGAAGAATTAAAGGATCATTGCCGGTACTATAATTACTTTCCTTACATGAGGTTACAAGAACAGCAAGAATCGTGATTAAAGAAAAGCAGTGAATTCCGGGTATCTTAATTCCATTATTTAAAATAATTTTTCCCATCCTGAATTTAATTTAGCTTCATTAACAAAAATTTTACATTACAAAGGTCATACTAATTTAAGGCGTCGACTTATACAGATTACTGTTTTTTGTATACGGATTACTGATAATGCATTTCAGTGGTTATCTTATAGATAAATATGTTTTACATTTGAGAAAACTTTAAAACGCCGGTAATGGACGAAATAATTAAACTGGATTATATTTCCCAATTTAATGCCCTGAGAGGAATTGAAACTTTTCATCCTTTGGTCAGTGTATTTGAGTTTTCAAAAATGAAACTTATTCCGGAAGCAAGGGCATGCTATGGATTTTATTGTATCTTCCTGAAAGAGGCTAAATGCGGCGATCTGAAATACGGGTGTAACTATTACGATTACCAGGAGGGCACTCTGGTATTTATTGCCCCCGGCCAGATAGTCGGGATAGGAAACAAAACCGGTTCTGCCACACCCAAAGGCTGGGGCCTCCTTTTTCATCCTGACCTGATCCGGGGAACTGCGCTGGGACAGAATATTAAAAAGTACACTTTCTTCTCATACGAAGCCAATGAAGCGCTGCATTTATCGGATAGGGAAAGGCAGGTTGTACTAGACTGCCTGCATAATATCGATCATGAGTTAAAGCAGTCAATTGACAAACACAGTAAAATACTGATCGCAAATAATATAGAATTACTACTCAATTATTGCATGAGATACTACGACCGGCAGTTTATTACCAGAACCCTTGTAAATAAAGATATATTGGGAAGGTTCGAGAAATTGCTCGACAATTATTTCCAGTCCGAACTTGTCCACACCATTGGTTTGCCGACTGTTAAGTATTGTGCTGATCAGTTACATCTGTCGGCCAATTATTTTGGAGACTTGATAAAGAAGGAAACAGGAAAATCCGCCCAGGAAAACATCCAGTTAAAGGTCATGTCGCTTGCTAAAGAGAGAATCTTTGACAAAAGCAAAACCTTGAGCGAAATAGCGTACGAATTAGGTTTTAGAAGTCCTCAGCACTTCAGCCGGATGTTCAAAAATGAAACCGGGCAAACCCCGAATGAATATCGATCCTTAAATTAAAAATCAAAATGCATAGTTGAATTAAATGGAGGACATTTGATCTGATAAGTTAAATGATCCTCTGTGTATGTATTTTTATTATATTACCTGATACCGAAAACGTTTTCAATTAAACTTCTCTAATTTAATATATTAAATAAATCGATTATTTATATTAATATATTTCAATAAAAAAGTCTTTTTACTATCAATATGTATATTATTTTGATCAAATAACTTTAATATTTCAAATCTATTATTATTTTTGCACTCATATTTTTTGATTCAACTCTTGATAATTGACTTAACAGGTAAAAACCAGCAACCCGCTTTCGCTATAGCTTCAGCGGGCAAAGCAAGAAACAACCAACAAAAAAAATATGTGCGGAATTATTGGAGTATTCGATCTGAAGGTTAACCATACGGAACTTAGGACTTCAGTCCTTAAAATGTCGAAAAAAGTCAGACATCGCGGTCCCGACTGGTCGGGCATATTTTGTTGTGAAAAAGCGATACTGGCACACGAACGGCTTGCGATAGTGGACCCACAATCGGGCGGACAGCCGCTTAAAAGCAAAGATGGGAACCTGATTTTATCGGTGAATGGCGAGATCTATAATCACCAGGAGATAAGGAGACGTTATGAGAGCTCATACGAATTTCAGACTCAGTCCGACTGCGAGGTGATCCTGCCTCTTTACCGCGACAAGGGAACGGCATTCCTTGAGGAGATGAACGGGATCTTCGCATTTGCGCTTTACGACAGGGAAAATGACAGTTATTTCATTGCACGGGATCACATTGGCATAATACCTCTTTATACAGGTCGCGATCATCATGGAAATTTCTATGTTGCATCAGAACTGAAAGCTCTTGAAGGTGTCTGCAATAAAATCGAGGAATTTCTTCCGGGCCATTATCTGTACAGCAGGGATGGCATAATGAAGAAGTGGTATACACGCGACTGGATGAATTATAGTGCAGTCGAGAGAAATACTACTTCCATTGATGACCTGAGATCAGCCCTGGAATCCTCTGTCCACCGCCAGCTGATGTCCGACGTTCCTTACGGAGTGCTTCTTTCCGGGGGTCTGGATTCCTCAATTATTTCTGCGGTTGCAAAGAGATTTGCACCAAAAAGGATTGAATCGGGCGATAAGGCTGAAGCCTGGTGGCCCCAGCTGCATTCCTTTGCAATCGGCCTGAACGGGTCACCCGATCTGGCAGCCGCCCGTAAGGTGGCTGATCATATCGGGACGGTCCATCATGAAATTAATTTTACAGTTGAGGAGGGGATTGATGCTGTCCGTGATGTAATCTATCATATAGAAACTTACGATGTTACCACTGTAAGGGCATCAACGCCCATGTATCTTCTGGCAAGGGTAATAAAATCAATGGGAGTGAAGATGGTTCTTACAGGTGAGGGTGCTGATGAAATATTTGGCGGATACCTTTATTTTCATAAAGCACCCACTCCCAAAGCGTTGCATGAGGAGACAGTAAGAAAGCTCAGCAAGCTCCATCTTTATGATTGTCTCAGGGCAAATAAATCGCTTGCTGCCTGGGGTGTCGAGGGACGGGTCCCCTTTCTCGACAAGGAGTTTATGGATGTCGCAATGAGGCTGAATCCCAGAGATAAAATGACATCGAAAGAACGGATCGAAAAATGGGTCCTCAGAAAAGCTTTTGAAGATTATCTTCCGGCAAGCATAGCCTGGAGACAGAAGGAGCAGTTTTCAGATGGTGTCGGCTACAACTGGATTGACACACTGAAGGCTCTTACAGCAAAGGAAGTATCGGACGAACAACTTTCAAATGCCAGATACCGGTTCCCGATTAATCCGCCAATGTCGAAAGAAGAATATTTCTACAGAACAATATTTTCGGAGCATTTCCCATCCGATTCCGCTGCATCATGCGTTCCTTCTGTACCCTCGGTCGCCTGCAGCACAGCCGAAGCACTCGCATGGGATGCATCATTCAAGAACAATATTGATCCATCCGGACGGGCGGTGAAAAACGTACACGTCGATTCGTACAAATAAATTCTGTTTTAGTAGAAACGTGATGCATCACGTTTCTACAATTATCTTGATATTTATTGTATTTTTATTCCATTGAAACCTGATAAACCTGTATTCAATGGAAATGGACGACTTCGACGACCTGAAAATTATTCTATGGCTTATACTGTTCCTGGTTTTCGGAATAGTGATTATCGCCTGCAAGCCAGTACCCGGGGAATATATTATGACTGTCAACGGACCTGAATCGCCAGGGAAAATGGGTATAACCCTTGAACATGAGCATATCCTTGTCGACTTCATAGGCGCTGATAGCACCGGATATTTCAGATGGAAAAGGGATTCGGTTATTCAAAAGGTATTGCCGGTTGTCCTGGAGGCAAAAGAAAGAGGGGTAAAGACAATTATCGAATCAACTCCGGCATGGCTTGGCCGTGATCCGCTGATGCTGAAAGCACTTTCACGTTCTGCAGGAGTAAGTTTCATGACAAACACAGGTTACTATGGAGCTGTCAATAACAAATACATTCCCGAGAGCTTTTTTCAGATGAATGCAGAGGAGCTTGCAGGTTTATGGATAAACGAATTTGAGAAAGGGATTGAAGATACAGGTATAAAGCCGGGATTCATTAAGATTGGGGTCAATCCGGATGATACGCTTTCGGATGAGCACATTAAGATCATAACAGCTGCCGGCTTAACACATCTTAAAACAGGTCTTGTAATAGCCTCTCACACTGGTCCGGATAATCCTGCCTTCGCACAGATTGCAATCCTGAAAGAAATGGGTGTCGATCCGTCTGCTTTCATCTGGATTCATGCCCAGGGCGGAACTCAGGAGGGAAATATCAGGGCTGCAAAGGATGGAGCCTGGATTTCACTCGATAATATCCGGAAAAGAGATGGTGCCGAAACCGGCTCCCATGGAACTGTTGAGTGGTATGCTGCCAGAATTATTGAAATGAAAAAAAATGGGCTTCTTTCAAAGGTACTTATCTCCCACGATTCAGGATGGTACGACCCGGCTAAACCGGGAGGAGGTACGATTAACGGGTATAACGATATTTTTGATTATTTTATACCTGTTCTGAAAGCCCAGGGAATGACGGATGATGAAATAGACCAGATCCTTGTTAAGAATCCGCAGGAGGCATTTAAGGTCAAAATCCGACAATTAATGTTTTAAAAGCTATCAGCTATCAGCTATCAGCTATCAGCTATCAGCAATCATTGACCCTAACCAATCACCAATTACAAATAATGAGACCCCAAATTCCGCTCACCCTCTGTGCCTCCCTGGCCCTCGCAGCCTGCTCTCAGGTAAACAAAGAAAAACAACTTCCAAACATAGTATATATTCTTGCCGATGACCTTGGTTACGGGGATCTGAGCTGCTATGGCCAGCAGAAATTCTCAACACCTAATATTGACCGCCTTGCAGGGCAGGGAATGCTTTTCACACAGCATTATGCAGGATGCACTGTCAGCGCTCCTTCCCGTGCAAGCCTGATGACAGGGCTTCACACAGGACATACACCCATCAGGGGCAATAAAGGATGGGAGCCCGAAGGACAATGGCCTCTTCCTGCTAACTCGTTTACTGTGGCTGAAATGCTTAAATCAAAAGGCTATGCGACCGGTGCTTTTGGAAAGTGGGGACTGGGATATATAGATACTGAAGGAGATCCAAACTCACAGGGTTTTGATGAATTCTATGGCTATAACTGCCAGAGCCTGGCACATAATTATTATCCTGATCACCTGTGGCATAATCATCAAAAGATACTTATCCATGAGAATGACAGCGGAAGAACAGGTATCTACAGCGCTGATCTGATCCATGCAGAGGCACTTGATTTCATTGAACAGAATAAGGATAAATCTTTTTTTCTTTTCTACCCGACCACTATTCCTCATGCTGAACTTTTTGCAAAAGAGCAATATATGGATATTTTCAGGGGTAAATTTGAACCAGAAAAATCCTTCAAAGGGACAGATGATGGCCCGAATTACAGACTCGGACCCTATGGCTCTCAGCCTGAAGCACATGCGGCTTTTGCGGCAATGGTGACCCAGCTCGATGATTATGTAGGCGAGATAGTCTCAATACTCTCGGAACTGGGACTTGAAAAAAATACAATCATAATCTTTACATCCGATAACGGACCTCATCTTGAGGCCGGAGCAGACCCTGATTATTTCAACAGCAATGGTCCGCTGAAGGGATACAAGCGCGATATGTATGAAGGCGGCATCCGGACCCCGATGATCGTAAAATGGCCTGGAAAAGTAAAACAGGGATCTGTTTCCGATCATATGTCGGCTTTCTGGGATATGTTGCCAACACTGGCGGAAATTTCAGGATTACAGTCACCCGGAGGAATAGACGGAATATCATTCCTCCCCGAATTAATTGGAAAAAAGCAGAAGGAGCATGAATATCTCTACTGGGAATTCCATGAGCAGGGTGGTAAGATGGCAGTAAGAATGGGAGACTGGAAAGCTGTGAAGCTGAATGTTGACAAGGTCCCTCAGGGCTCAACTGAACTATATGATCTGTCATCAGATGAAGGGGAAACAACTGACTTGTCGGCATCAAATCCTGAAATTGTTAAGAAAATGGAAGAACTCATGAAGCAGGAACATACAGCTTCGGAAGTGTTTCCATTTGCATACGAAAAATGATTTTCATGACTTTGTGAACCTTTGTGATACGCTTGGTGCACCCCTTAGATTAATTTTTTTTTTACCACCAAGGAACACAAAGGAATGCTTAAAGTAACCCAAAGGAATTATTATTGATTATGAAAACAGGAAAGATTATTTCAGGGGTGCTAGGGCTCCTATCTGCTGCAACTCAATATTCGAGTGCTCAATCAGCTGAAAAACCCAACATAATTATCATTTATGCTGATGATCTTGGCTATGGGGATGTCAGTTGTTATGGTGCAACCAGTGTGAAAACACCAAATATTGATAGGCTTGCCAGTCAGGGACTTAGGTTCACGAATGCCCATGGTACCTCAGCAACAAGTACTCCTTCGAGGTATTCACTGCTTACAGGCGAATATGCCTGGCGAAAAGGGAACCGGGATTGCTACAGGTGATGCTTCAGCAATTATAAAACCCGGCAGCTTCACAATAGCAACAGTGATGAAAAATGCAGGTTACACTACTGGAGTTGTTGGAAAATGGCATCTTGGACTGGGACCTGAAGGGGGGCCTGACTGGAACGGGGAAATAACAGCCGGGCCAATGGATATAGGTTTCGATTATAGTTTTCTGATCCCTGCCACAGGCGACCGTGTACCCTGTGTATTTGTGGAAAACAGGCGTGTTGTCGGACTTGATCCGGATGATCCCATAACCGTGAACTACAAGGAAAAAACGGGAAACTGGCCGACAGGAAGGGAGAATCCGGAACTTTTGAAAATACATCCCAGTCATGGACATGATATGACAATTGTGAACGGAATAAGCCGTATCGGCTATATGACCGGAGGCAAATCAGCGCTCTGGGTCGATGAGGATATTGCTGATATTATCACTGCAAAGGCAGTAAAGTTTATTGTAGAGAACAAAAACAATCCTTTCTTTCTATATTTTTCGACACACGATATTCATGTACCACGAACGCCAAATCAGCGTTTTGTTGGTAAAAGCGGAATGGGGCCAAGGGGAGATGCCATTCTTGAATTCGACTGGTCGGTGGGGGAAATTATGAAGGCAGTTGACCGGCTGGGTCTTGCACCAAACACCCTCATAATAATTACCAGTGATAACGGACCGGTTGTTGATGATGGGTACAAGGATCAGGCCGTTGAACTTCTCGGATCCCACAAACCTGCCGGACCTTTGCGGGGAGGAAAATACAGTGCTTTCGACGGAGGTACAAGGGTTGTATTTGTTGTCAGCTGGAAAGGAAAAATTAAAGTAGGTACTTCGGATGCGCTCTTCAGTCAGATTGATCTTTTGGCATCCTTTGCAGCGCTTACCGGGCAGGTTTTGCCTGAAGGAGCCGGTAGCGACAGTTTTAACAGTATGGACGTTTTGCTCGGCAAATCAAATACCGGCCGCGAATGGCTGGTAGAACATGCTTCAAACGGAAGATTATCAATCATTAAAGGTGACTGGAAGTTCATTGAACCCGGACCGGGTGCAAAAGTTCAGGTAAATACCAATACCGAAACAGGAAATGATACAGTGCCGCAGTTGTATAATCTAAAAACAGATATCGGGGAGCGGAATAATTTAGCCTCTGAAAATAAAGCTATTGTTAAAGAATTAACAGAACTCCTGCAAAATATTAAGGATAGCAAATAATTTTTGAGTATAAAAAAATTTAAGAATTAACCACAGAGTATCACTGAGTTCGCACGGAGTAACACGGAGTATTCTGAATTAAAAAATTCTTAAAACTCTGTGAAACTCTGAGAAAACTCCGTGTACCTCAGTGGTTAATAAAAATTTAATATTATGACTTTTAAATCGACTTTTTGTTTTGGACTTTCTTCCCTGACTGCATTAAATGCCAGTTCCCAAAAGGCAGAATCGTTCAGACCCTCCACACCGAATATTGTCCTGATCCTCATGGACGATATGGGCAATGGTGACATCGGCAGGACAGGTGCCAGTCAATTTAGGACTCCCAACCTCGACCGTCTTGCAAACCAGGGAATGCAGTTCACCTGGTACTATTGCCCGCAGGCTGTGAGCAGTGCTTCGCGTGCCGGACTACTTACCGGCTGTTATCCCAACAGGGTTGGCATATCAGGGGCTCTGATGCCCTGGGCAACCAACGGGATCAATTCCGCAGAAACAACAATTGCAGAGATGCTTAAAACAAGAGGGTATTACACAGGTATTATTGGTAAATGGCACCTTGGACATCATAAGGAATTCCTTCCGCTTCAGCATGGATTCGATGATTATTACGGAATTCCTTATTCCAACGATATGTGGCCTGTCGATTTTGACGGTGTCCCCATTCATCTGAAGGATACAACCAGCAATAAGATGAAATATCCTGTATTACCTCTGATAGAAGGTAATGATAAGGTGGGAGAGGTCCGGAATCTTTCTGACCAGGATAAGCTTACAACTGATTATACGGAGCGCGCTGTCAGGTTTATTGATGACCATAAATCAGAACATTTTTTTCTCTATGTTCCTCATTCCATGGTGCATATTCCCCTTGGAGTCTCAGATAAATTCCGTGGTAAAAGCAGCCAGGGATTGTACGGAGATGTGATGATGGAGGTCGACTGGTCTATAGGGGAGATCATGAAGGCTCTGGAGCGCAACGGACTGGAAAAAAATACGCTTGTGATCTTCACAAGTGACAATGGTCCATGGCTGAATTTCGGGAATCATGCCGGAACAACCGGAGGTTTGCGCGAAGGTAAAGGGACAAGCTGGGAAGGAGGACAGAGGGTTCCATGTATAATGAGATGGCCAGGAGTGATACCTGCCGGGGAAATATGCAATCAGCTTGCTTCCTCAATTGATATTCTTCCGACTCTTGCTGCCATTACAGGTGCGCAGTTACCCTCCCTCAGAATCGATGGAGTAAACATCCTGCCTCTTATGCTCAGGGATGAACTTGCAGTTCCGCGCCATGAGTTTTATTATTACTATGAAGTAAACAGCCTTGAGGCAGTGCAGCTGGATTTCTGGAAGCTTGTTCTTCCCCATAAAAGCCGGACTTACAGAGGGATGAAGCCTGGAGTTGATGGTTGGCCGGGCCCTACGGGTACTGAGACAGTTTCTGAACTGCAGCTGTATGATCTCAGGCGCGATCCCGGTGAATGGTATAATATTGCCCAGTTCTATCCTGAAAAGGTTAAAGAGCTCCAGGTACTTGTGGAAAAAGCAAGAAAGGACCTGGGTGATAACCTTACTAATTCTCCGGGTACTAATAGAAGGAAACCTGGATTAATTAATTAGTAGATTTGTTGACTAAAAATTAAAAACTTACACAGAGTTACACAGAGTTATAGCTTTGTGTACCTCTGTGGATCTCTGTGATTCTCCGTGGATCTCTGTGTAACCAAAAAAAATAACATGATGAATTTAAGATCTTTACTCGGAATCAGCACTGCTACACTATTTGCTGTTAATGTTACAGGTCAGCCGCCACAGAAGCAGCCAAACATACTCTGGATATCAACAGAGGATCTGAGCCCTCATTTTGGCTGCTATGGCGATAAGGTCGCGAAAACCCCAAATATTGACCGCCTTGCATCGCAGGGAATACGGTACACAAACGTATTCACCACTGCCGCTATAAGCGCACCCTGCAGGGCAGGAATAATTACAGGTATGTACCAGACATCAATAGGATGCATGCATATGAGGACAACT
Source organism: uncultured Bacteroidales bacterium (assembly GCA_963702415.1). Lineage (GTDB taxonomy): Bacteria > Bacteroidota > Bacteroidia > Bacteroidales > VadinHA17 > LD21. The sequence goes on from CAVPCP010000007.1 coordinate 142,547, forward strand.
TCCTACAGGAGGGGAGTGGAGAATCCTGTTGAATTTACAGCTGTTCCCCCTCATTATGTAAAAGCATTTACTGAATACATGAGGACTGCAGGGTATTATTGCACCAATAACAACAAAACTGACTATCAGTTTTCTAAAGATCCTGTTCCTGCAAGTATATGGGATGAGTGCAGCAGAAATGCTCACTATAAAAACCGTCAGGATAAAAACCAGCCTTTCTTTGCTGTTTTCAACTGGACAGGTACACATGAGAGCCAAAACTGGGACATAAGCAATGTAAAAACCGATCCGAAATCAGTCAATGTGCCTCCTTATTTTCCTGATAATGAAATAATAAGAGTCAATATTGCAAAAATGTACGATAATATTGCAAGACTTGATTCAGTTGTTGGTGTTTTACTTAATGAACTTGAAAAAGAGGGAGAGCTTGAAAATACAATTATTTTTCTCTGGGGTGACCATGGCGATGGCCTGCCTCGTGCCAAAAGATGGTTGTATGACTCAGGACTGAACATCCCTCTTATCATCCGATTCCCTGATAAAACAAAGGCAGGAACTGTTGATGACCGGCTTATCAGTTCAATCGATTTTGGTCCAACAGTTCTATCACTCGCCGGAATACCGGTTCCGGCCCATATGCAGGGTATCCCATTCCTCGGGCAACAGGAAGGGCATGAGAGAGATGCTTTATTCGCTGCCCGCGACAGGGTCGATGAATCATATGACATGATACGTTCCGTGCGCACAAGGGATTACCTATATATTCGTAATTATTACCCAAACGAACCCTTTCCGATATGGATTCCCTACCTGAGCAATATGCCGATATACAAGGAAATGCTTCGTCTCGATGCAGAAGGTAAACTGACTGGTCCGCAGAAGAGCTGGATGGCTTACTCAAGGCCTCCTGAAGAACTCTATGATGTCAAAGCTGATCCCTTTCAGACTAACAACCTTGCTGATGATCCGAAGCTTAAACAGATCCTGGATGCTCTGAGGGCCCGTCACAACCAATGGACCCTGGAGACCGGTGATATGGGGCATCTTAATGAATCAGAAATGATTGAACAGATGTGGCCGGGTGGGAAACAGCCAGTTACAGATGTTCCTTATTTTATAATAAATTCACCTGAAGAGCGTCATACAAAAAATTATCGTCAGGGCGGAACATATTCATCACCGATGACACTGGGATTTTATTGCCCGACTCATGGATCATCACTAGTATATACGTTTGAAGAAAAAGCAAATCCGCACTGGTTGCTCTATTCCGGACCGTTGCATCTTAAGCCAGGAAGTTACAATATCAGAGTTAAAGCTGTGAGGTATGGCTACAAGGATAGCGAAGAGTTAAAAGGTTTATTTATAATCAAATAGTAGATAAAGCGGTATCATCGCAATCAGGATTCCGTCGGGTATCACTTGACTTCTTAACCGATATTGCTTATTTTTATGTAATCAAATATTTAAGTCCTGATCATAAGATTATAAGGTAGATCATTTTTTACCTCTATTCTTAAATAAATCAATTATGACAATCTGGTCATCGGAAATAAAGGAACTGGAGAGACTACACAATTCTTTAAAAGATAAGCATCCTAAGCTCGAACTGGAACTGGGAAAACTGATAAAAACCGATGATGAAAATGTGGTTCTGATCTATTCCAGAAGATGTCTTGAGGTAATCATTACGGATTTAAGCGAACGCGAGCTGAACAGACCTCGTGGTACTGAACCCTTAAAAGGCATTATCGATAAACTTAACAGGGAAGAGAAGGTTCCGGCTAACATCATTGTCTCGATGCAGAACCTGAACAGCCTGTCGACATTCGGTGCCCATCCAAAGGATTTTGATCCACGACAGGTTAAACCGGTAATTCTTGACCTTGCAACTGTTATTGAGTGGTATCTTAAGTCTACTGGGATTGAGGAATCCATTGTAAAAGAGACTGTTGTAGTTCAGGAAAAAAGTAAAGAACAGGACAGCTTCAGAAAAACACCGGTTAAACCGTGGAGACGAATTTATCTAATTACCGGTATACTTGTTACCGGGGTTGTTATCATTGTATCGTTGATAGTTTTAAACATAACTGACATTGGTAAGCAGGTCCGGACCGGGTCAGTTAAATCAATGATTATCCTTCCGTTCACCAACTATACAGGCGATGAGACAATTGAAACTCTGGTTTCAGGTATGCATGCCTGCCTGATATCGGATTTAAAGAGGCTCAGCGGATTACGGGTTATAAACACCACCACTTCAAATGCTTATAAAAATGCCGGCAAATCTGTACACGATATAGCCAGTGAGCTTAACGTTGATGGAGCAATAGAGGTTTCCGTGCTTGGCATACAGGACAGTGTGATAATTCAGGTCACTCTTATCCGGGCTTTTCCTGAGGAAGAAATATTGTGGATCGGAGATTATAAGGAGGAGAAGAGCCAGATGCTTAACCTTTATAACCGGATAACCAAACAGATAGCAGATGAGGTAAATATTGAACTTACGCCTGAAGAAGAGCGTTTGCTTGCCAGGAAAAGGAGTGTCGATCCGGAAGCGCTGATTGCCTATATTAAAGGACAGTTTCATTGGGAGAGGCTCGGCAGGGAGGACCTGGATAGTGCACTGAATTATTTCAAGATTGCAATTGAGAAAGATCCTGAATGGGCCGAACCCTATGCAGGCATGGCAATGACCTGGAATGCAATAGGCGGACTTGCTTTCGGACCCCTGACGGAAGCATACAAAAAAACAACTGAATACCTTGATAAAGCACTTAGTCTGGACCAGAATTCGGCTAATTCCCATTATGCAAAAGCGGTATTGACGACCTGGCCTGGATGGGACTGGGAAACCGGGGAAAAGGAATTTCTTAAGACCCTGGAGCTGAATCCGAATGATGCATTGGCCAGAGGATATTATGCACACCTCCTGATGATACTCAGAAGGACCGATGAAGCTGTTTATCAGGCAAACCTCGCACTTGCCCTTGATCCTCTCAGACCTCTGGTACTTGGATTATACGCACGTGTGATGTGGTATACCGGCGACATCAAAGCGGCTCTGAAACAATCTGAAAAGGCCCTCTCAATAGATCCTGATAATAACTTTGCTTTTGAGGCAGTCACAAATTCCTATTTAAATATTGGTGATACTTTGAAATGGTATGAGAGATACAGACAAAGAATATATTGGTCAAATGAGAAGTATCTCGTTTACCTCGATAGTCTCTTTAACAAAGATGGCTATTTTGCAGTCATTGAGGACAGAATAAAAGTAAATGAGGAAGTATATAACAGAGGAGGGAGCATTTCATTTACAGGACAGGCAAAACGGTATCTAATCATGAAGGAATATGATAAAGCCATGGATTATTATGAAAAAGCTTACGAGGAAAACTTTTGGATGCTGGCCTATGTCTCCCTGGTAATTATTGAGCATCCCGAACTAAAAAATAACACCCGGTATGTTGCCCTGCTGAAAAAAATGAATCTTCCGCTTAAATAACTTTAATTTACCATCAACCCCTTGCCCTAAAATCCCTGCTCCCTGCAATAACGACACTTCACCATTATGCAATTACACCGTTTTTTATTCCTCCCATGTAAATGCTTCTCTTATAAGCTCAAGGCTTTTTGGAACTGCAGTCAAAGGATCCTCATTCCCTTCAAACTCTACTGATACATATCCCCTGTAATCAACCTTTCTGAAGATCTCAGCAACCCGCTTATAATCGATATCCAGAGTGTACCATTTACCTCCGCCGTAATAAGTTTTTGCCTGAATAAGGAAAGTCTTTGGCGCCATCTTTTCCAGCTGTTCATACTGATTTTCAAGGAAATTTCCTGTATCAGAAGTTATCTGCAGCCATGGTGAATTAATTGCATCAACAATCCTTAAAACACCATCGGCTGTTCGCCCAAGGCCCCAGTGGTTTTCAAGACCCAGAACAACACCGCATTTTTCCGCCGTTGAAATACACTGCCCTATTGAATCGATCACCCATTCAAAGCCCTGATCATCAGTGTACCCTGGAATATTTGGCTCAATCCCTTTATTTGCCATCAGGTCATCAAATGATTTGGTAGTATTCCACCTGCCAGTATTCAGTCTCATTGTCGGAATACCAAGCTGGTAAGCAAGTTCTATCTGCTGGATGGTTTTAGCTATTTCGCTATCCCTGGTTTTCTTTTCAGGAAAAATAAATCCCTGGTGTGTTGAAAATCCCATAATATCGAGACCTGAGTGAAAAGCCTGCCGCTTCAGTTTCTGAAGATAGCTGTTCTCTTCCGACTGCATCTGCATTAACAGGAACTCAATCCCGTCAAATCCCATTGCAGCTGCTTTATCTATGCAATCTTCGATCGGAGAATTTTCCTTTGGTCCGTTAAATTGCCAGAACGAATAGGTTGAAACTCCTATCTTATTTCTTCGTATCTTTTTTGGAATCGAATTTACCTCTTCAGCGGGTGTCTGCTTCCCTCTGGTGCAAGAAATTCCGAAGCCTGCAGCTGCTGTCAGGATGGATGCCTTCTGAATAAATGAACGACGTGATGAATTCATAACTATTTTTATTCTAAATTTACAATAATTATTGAAAGAAACAGCCTTATGAGAAAAATTCACATTTATGCATTTATCATTCTGCTCACGCTGATATCATGTCGAAATAACAGGAATGATTTCAATCCATCGTTCACCCTTTTACCTGCGGAAAAGGTGCAATTCAATTCTTTTGTCGACTGCAATATGGCAGAAGCATGGATAGGGGATACCTTCAGAATATTTCCCGGAAAATATGGCGAGGATCCGTTATGGGGCGATGCCAGGGATCTGAAATTTACAGACGGGGAAAATGCACCTGATGCATTCGATAACGATTCTTCAGAATTCATAAATCCCGTGATGCCGGAAAATGTCCCTCCCGGACAGACCGGATTGCATGGAGCTGTCTGGTTTGAAACAATTTATCAGGATAAAAATGATGTGACGGGGAGAACTCTATATGCGATTTATCATAACGAGAATTATCCATCGACTCTGCCTTATGATTCAGTAACGGGAGAAGGATACAAAAACAAAAACTGGCCCCAGGGTCTGCTTGGCCCTGAAAGTCCTGCAGCTGTATGCCGGATAGGCATTATGAAATCAACCGACGGCGGCAGAAGCTGGGAAAACAAGGGGATTTTCATTGAAGATCTCGATTCTCGTCTCATTTTAAAGCCTCATAATACATCAAACACATTTGCAGGAGGTGTCGGTGATCCTTCAGCAGTCGCCAGCGGGGATTATCTCTATCTCTTTTACGGAGAATATGGATATCCGGGTGTTTATGATGAAGCTGCCTATGACAGGGAGACAGAATGGAAAGGACAGTGTATAAGTATAGCCCGAATTGCCCTTAACGATCTGGATGATCCCCGTGATAAGGCAAAACGCTGGGACGGAGCTGATTTCACGATACCATACAACAGCTTCGGTAAACCTGTGGCATCGCTTCAGATTCCCAGGGAAGAGGGCGGGGGACCGGCATCTTCGCCCGAAGGAGGCTTTCACTGGGGACCATCAGTAAGCTGGAATACCTATCTGAACTGCTGGGTAATGCTGATGGGACATGTTACGGGATCATCATGGAAAGGAAGCAAGGTATTTATTTCATTCAACAGGAATCCTGATTTCAGCAACACGATAAGTACTCAGGAATGGTCGAAGCCGCAGCTTCTGCTCGACATGCCGGGCTATACCCTGTGGTACCCGTCGCTCCAGCCAATGGACACACCTGAAGATATTCTGAATAAGAACACCTGCCTGAGACTTGGACAAAGAGCCAGGTTCTTCGTGAAAAGGCTCAATCCGGCCGGCGATGAATATGCATCGGAGCATATTATTGAGTTTAAAAAGAAATAGGCAGTTCTATCAGAATAAAAATATGGCAGTTGGCAGTTGGCAGTTGGCAATAAGAGCAATATGTATGTATCGCGAAACAGGCCTTATTTTCCTTAATAATTGTTAAAAATTCCGGCTTTTGGGGGTTTCTTCTGAACATTATGCCTTTGTGATTGGTTTAATTTCAAAAACCACATGAAGTCAGCAAAAATATTCATATCAATCTCAATACTTTTAGCATTTCTTTTTGGTCAGGAAACACAAGGTCAGAAAATTGAATACATAAAGGTCCCTGAACTTGAAAAGATGCTTAATAACCAGGAAAACAAGTTGTTTATTGTCAACCTATGGGCTACCTGGTGCGCCCCCTGTGTAAAAGAGTTACCAGCATTCGAAAAGGTGGCTGGAGAGTATGATCAGTCAAAGGTCAGGTTTATTATGATTAGTCTTGATTTTCCGAGTCAGGTAGAGAATCAGCTGAAACCTTTTCTTAAGAAGAATAATATATCTCTGGATGTTTCGGTAATGATGGATACAGACTACAACTCCTGGATTGATAAAGTCGATCCTCAATGGCAGGGTAATATACCTTCTACTCTCTTCGTAAACAATGTCAAAAAATCGAGATATTTTCATTCAGGTGAGATTACCGAACAGGAATTAAGAACAATCATCAATAAGTATTTATAAATAGTATGAACTTAAAAATCAATAAATTATGAAAAAATCAATACTGGTATTATCAGCAGCGTTTTTACTTGTTTCTCAAACCCGGGCTGAAGGTCCGTTCAAGGCAGGAGATAACGCCTCCGATTTCAGTCTTAAAAGTGTTAAAGGCGAAATGGTATCCCTTTCCGATATTGAAAATACAAAGGGATTTATTGTTGTTTTTACAAGTAATGTTTGCCCGGTGGCAAAGAAATATGAACAAAGGGTTGTGGATCTTCACAAAGAATTCGGAGCAAAAGGTTATCCCGTGGTAGCAATAAACAGTAATGATCCGGGAGTTAATCCAGGTGATTCATTTGAGGAGATGAAAAAGGTGGCATCAGACAAGGGGTATACTTTTACATATTTGCGCGATGAATCCCAAAATGTAGCAAAGTCATACGGAGCCACAAATACTCCGCATGTCTATGTGCTTTCAAAAGACGGTGAAAATCTCAAAGTTGAATATGTAGGAGCGATTGATAACAATGCCGATGATGCCGCGAAAGCTGACAAAAAATTCGTTTCCGATGCAGTGAATTCGCTTCTGAAAGGCGATAACGTAACTGTTACCAGTACAAAGGCAATCGGATGCTCTATAAAATGGAAGAATTTGTGAAAGTAAAGTACTGAACTGTATCTATTTATAACACTAGTCTATTGAGACTAAAAGGCATGTTTTTTCGTTTTATTCTAAAATCATAGTTTAAAATAATGGAAAGACATGCCTTTTTTCTATTGTTGGTTGCCATGTTTCTTTCATGTGAAAAGAAAGTAGAAAATGGTACAAGTCCGATGTATTTTCCACCTGAGGATCCTGATTTATGGGAAGAGGTAACTCCGGTTAGCCTGGGATGGAACACAGCCGAAATACCTTCTTTGGTTGAATTGCTTGAAAATAATGACACCAGGGCTTTTATTGTATTAAAAGACGGAAAGATTGCCATTGAGGAATACTTTGGGAATAATCTGGCGGAAACCGGACCTTTTAGTAAAAATTCTCTGTGGTATTGGGCCTCTGCAGGAAAAACCCTTACAGCATTTGTTGTTGGCAAAGCTCAGGAAGAGGGTTATCTGAGCATTAATGATAAATCATCAGATTATCTAGATGCAGGCTGGACATCACTAACCTCCCAGCAGGAATCAAAAATAACAGTAAGGCACCAGTTAACAATGACCACAGGTCTTGATGATGCCGTAGCAAATAATCACAGCTTTCAGAAAGAAGATCTTGTTTACAAGGCTGAGGCCGGGTCCCGCTGGGCATACCATAACGGACCTTACACTCTATTGGAAAAGGTCGTCTCTGTAGCTACAGAAATGGATTTTGATTCATATTTTAATTCAGTTCTTCGCGATAAAACAGGGATGGATGGCACCTGGCAATGGATAGATGATGATCATGTTTTCTTCAGTACACCCAGAAGCATGGCCCGGTTTGGTTTACTAATCCTTAATAACGGTAAATGGGCTGACCAGGATATCATCGGTGATGTTTCGTATGTAAATTCTATGATATCACCATCGCAGACCATCAATAAAAGCTATGGCTTTCTATGGTGGCTAAATGGGAAAGAATCTTTTATGATACCGGAATCACAAATCGTATTTACAGGAAGTATAACTCCGGCCGGACCTCCTGATATGTTTTCAGGAATGGGAAAGAACGGACAATATGTTAGTGTTGTTCCTTCAATGAATATCGTAATGATAAGGATGGGAGAAAATCCGTCAAGTGTACCTGTGCCATTCCTTTTCCTTGATGATATCTGGGAAAAGCTCTCTCTGATAATTAAATAATACTGATTGTATTTAGACCGTTTCCCCTTTACCCCTTTACGCCTTTTTGCCGTTAAACCGTTGTACCGTTGCGCCGTTATGCCGTTATGCCGTAATGCCTTAAAATTTGTAAATCGGTTTCCCCATACAGCAATTCTTGAATTTCTTTCCGGATCCGCATGGACATGGGTCATTCCGCTCGGGCGCTACAGGTTTGATAACCTGATTTTCCTTGTTTCTTATCCAGTTCATCACATTTGCAGGGGGGCGCTTGTACTTAAGCTCCTTTGCCATGAATTCCATATATGGTTCAGCATGTTTAAAAAACATCTTATAACCCTCGCACAGGTAGTTTAAACCTGGTTTACCATCAGGGGTATGAAGAAATCTGTGCTTTGGACATTCCCCATGACAGGCATATCTGACATCACACTCCAGACAATAACGGGGTAATTTATTCCGTTTATCAATCCCAAAATCAAACTGTTGTTGTGATTTGACAAGGTCAATCAAAGGTGTTTCTGTAATATTGCCAAGGAAATATTCCGGATACACAAAATGATCACAGGAGAAAAGATCTCCGTTATGTTCCATCACCAGAGCATCGCCGCATGTTTCAGCGAAGACACATAATCCCGGAGTCTCTCCGACATAATTGGCAAGAGTGGCATCAAAAATCTGAACATAATACCTGGCAACATCATTTCTTACCCATTCATCAAAGACAGTAACAAGGAACTTCCCGAAATCGGCCGGTCCGACCGACCAGTCTGTCACTGTCGCATTCTTCTCATGAACCGGAGCTAAAGCTGCAATTCATCCGTTGCCCGGTGTTCAGCAGATATGCTTTCAACAACCGGAAGAAACTGTATAAAACCACTGCCAATCTTTTTAAGGAATCTGTAGGTTTCAGATGCATAATGAACATTGTAGCCATTTACCACACTCAGGGTATTGAATTCAACCTTATGTTTATGAAGCAGCTCAATTCCTTTCATTACTCTTTTAAATGTTGCACCGCCAGAAAAAGTTCTTCTGTACCGGTCATGATTATGTTCTTCACCATCTATTGAGATGCCAACAAGTATATTATTGTCTGTAAAGAATTTACACCAATCATCATTGAGCCGGGTTCCATTAGTCTGAAATGCATTCTCAATTTTTTTACCACCTGAATATTTCTTTTGAAGCCCAATTGCTTTTTTAAAGAAATCAAGTCCCATAAGAGTAGGTTCTCCACCCTGCCAGGTAAAAGTAACTACCGGTATCTGTTGCGCTTCTATAAATTGTTTAGTAAAATTTTCGAGCAGTTCATCCGACATTCTAAGCTGCCCGGATTCTGGAAAGAGTTTATTTTTTTCAAGGTAATAGCAATAGGTACAGTTAAGATTGCACGAAGGCCCTGCCGGTTTCACCATTACATGAAAAGCATTGGGCCTTTTCAGTTTAAGTGCGTCTGCAAACAGAATGCTGGATTTCATGAAGGTACAATTGGCTGTAAAAATACAATTATAGTCAAAAAATCCAAGATTAGATTTTGCTTAAATATTGCAGGTATGGTCTAAAACGCCTGTGAAAGATAAGTAGAAAGGAATTCTGAATAATCATGACCAAACCAGGCAAATAAAATTGCGGGTATTAAAAAAGAGTCGTAACTTTTACCTCATTATGTGATGTTGAGTTGAAAGGTTTATTTACTAAAGCCTGACCTATGAACATCGCTTGCAAGGTGTTGCTTGCTGTAGTTGTCTTGTTTCCTTTTAAGCATGCTGCAGCCCAGAAAACCCTTATTCCTGAACCAAACAGCTTCCAGGGCAAGTTTCTCCATTATCCCATTACAGAGCCTGGTGCTGATATTTCAACAACAAGATTATTTTTTGACAGTAAAGGCTTTCTCTGGTCAGGAACTTTTAACGGACTCTACAGGTTCGACGGTAATCAAAACGAAAACTACAGGTTTAAAAATTTATCAGGCACTTCATTAGCCGGGCATTTTGTGTCGGGCATTCTTGAAGACAGCGCGGGAATAATGTGGATAGCGACATATGGCGCACTGAACAAACTTGACCAGAAGAGCGGCAAAATAGAACAATTTATGCCTGATTCCGGAAATTACATGAGCAATGATAACCGGATCAGATATATCAAGAAGACAGATCAGGCTTGCTGTGGATAGTTACAGCAGGTGATATTTTTACATTCAATAAAAGAACCTCTCAGTTTAAAAGATATCAGTTTGATGGATGACCAGGATTTTCCTTGGACAACAAATCAGGTAGTTCCTGGAAGATTCCGGAGGCAGGATATGGATTATATCATCTCATGGTCTTTACAAATACTGCAGAAAAGAGGATAAATTCACTATTTACAGGTATGATCCTGAAGATCCTTTGTCTATAAGCAGTAACCGTGTCGTGCATTGCTGAAGATGCCACAGGCGATTTATGGTGTGCTGCAACAGGTGGAGGTTTGATCAGAATTGATGACGCGGACGAGGTACATTCGAAAGGATCATTTTCAATCCTGAAACCGATACTGAGCATAAGCTCGATACTATCGCAACACTACCCACTGACAGAAATGGCCTGATATGGATCTTCGGTGACGGTATCTTTGCCAGTTACTCCCCGGAAACAGGTGAAACAAAAAGCTACCTGTGAGTCCGGTAAATGAAATTTTCAGGAACTCCAGGGGTGCCAGGTTGCTCTTTGATGATGCATTTCAGGATGATGATGGTTCAATATGGTTTCTTCAAAGGCAAGGTATCGTATTCAGATTTGAACCGGAGACTGAAAAGCTCAGGCTATTTGCCGTCCCAAACTGGATAATTCTCGATTGGATCAGAGATAAAAGGGGTTCAATATGGTTTGGCTGCGCCAATGGAAATACCTGGAGGCTGATGATGAGTTCACTGCATTATCAGTCCTTCAGGGTTCCTAATATGTTTAATGTGGCCAATTATAACAACCCAAGGATAGCTGAAGACAACAATAAAAGGGTATGGCTTGCCCTATCGACAGGGATTTACAATTCAGATTTTAATGAAGACCTTGACTTCAGCCCGGAACAGATCAGATTGCCAACAGGAGATACAGTCGTTAATTGTATTATCAAGGACCGTAAAGGAAACCTGTGGGCAAGCCTAGCAGAAACAGGATATTTTGATGTTAACTCAACTGATAATTCATATAAAACATTATATATACCTGAAAATATAGAAGATATTGTTTATAATATTATTGAGGATAAGTCATGGGAAACCTCTGGTTTCTGTCGTACAACAAAATATTTGTATTGTATGAAGGCTCTGAAAAAATCGAACACTTTTATTATTGAGAACGAAGACTGAAAAAAGTACTAAAAGCGGCATATATGATATTTGTATCGACAAAAATGATGAAATCTGGTTTGCGTCGTTCAGTGACGGTGTTTATAAATATAATCGTGAAAATGAAAATGTTGTAAAGTATTTGTCAGACTCAGAAACGGATCTATTGACAGGTGATTATTGCATAAGGATAAAAGAAGACAGCAGAGGCAGAATCTGGATACTTTTCTCCTCTAACGGTCTTTATATTTTTAATCAGGATACCGAGAAACTGGTTCCTGTAAAATTAATGGAAAAAATTCCGGCCGGCATCGCTTTTTCAGATGTTTTTATTAAAAATGACAATACCCTGATGGTAAATCATAACTTATGGCCTGACGTTATTTAATCCGGACAATAAGAATCTGCGTCAGATTCATTATAGCCAGCAGCCCGGCAGTTATTGCTCCGTTCAGTTGAGTACAGGTCATATCTTAAATCTGTCAGGTCCGGAATTGAAGCTATTTAACGACACAATTCCATTTAACAGCGTCAAACCTGAGGTTCATCTGACCGGGATCGAAATAAATGAAAATGATCTTAATACAATGTTACCTGAAGCGGGATGCATTGAATCGCTTAATGAATTAGAACTGAATCACAAACAGAATAACCTGAGAATTGATTTTGCAGCAATTAACTTCCTCTATTCTGAAAACAACCGGTATAGATATTTTATGTCTGGTATTGATAAGGATACCGTCCAGTTAAGTGATTATCATACTGTTGAATACAATAATTTAAAGCCTGGAAAATACAGATTCTGGTTTACAGGTTCAAATAATGACGGGATATGGAATACAGAAGGGAAGTCTTTAGATATCCGTATTATTCCTCCTCTGACCCTTACCTTGCCGGCATTTATCTTTTATGGTATTATGATCCTATTCATTTTATCATTATTCATGAGAAGGCATTTCCTCCGGCTAAATTCTGACAAAAAGAGACTGGAAGAGGAGGTACATGCCAGGACACTGGAACTTGAAAAAAAGAACGAGCAGATAGAACAGCTTGACAGGATGAAAACAAGGTTCTTTACGGAGATCTCCCATGAGCTGAGGACTCCGCTTTCATTGATAATGGGACCGATTGACAACCTCATAACTGAAAACGGAAGGATTGATGATATTAAAAGATCGGGGCTGATGGAAATGATCAAAAGAAACAGCCTGAGACTTTTAAATCTTGTAAACCAGCTCCTTGATATCTCGAGAATTGATGCAGGAAAGATGAGGATAACCCTTGCGGAATCAGATTTGCTGAAAACTCTGAGGATACTCATTTATGAGTACCTGTCAACCGCCGAAAACAGGAAGATTAGGTTTATTGTGGATATCCCGGAGGAATCGTATGTAGCGCTTTTCGATAAGGATAAGATTGAGAAAATAGTAGCAAATCTTTTGTCAAATGCATTTAAATTCACCCCTTCGCAGGGTACCGTTATTATGCAAGGTGGAAATCAAAAAACCGGAGAATAACGGTTCTCAACCTGTCCTGGTAATAATGGTTCAGGATACAGGTGTTGGTATAACCAAAGAAAACCTTGATATGATTTTTGACCGTTTTTATCGTGTTGAAGGGCGAATGGGAGAAAGACGGCCGTGGAACTGGTATTGGTCTTTCATTAACCGAAGAATTCGTAACCCTGCTCCATGGGTACATTGAGGTCACAAGCGAAAAAGACGCAGGATCAATATTTACAGTCAGGATCCCGGTTAGGTAAAGAACATTTATTGCCCGATGAATTTGTTATTGTTGATGATCATCCATACACTATTGGTGTCCAGGAATTTGAAGCTGAACACAACACTGCTCTGAAGGAAGCGGAATCGGCCTGCAGAAAGTCGCAGGTGCTGATAATTGAGGACAATAGTGATCTGCGGGATTTCATTAAAGATAACCTCTCAAAAGATTATCATGTTTTTGAAGCCGAAAACGGAAAATCCGGGATAGATATCGCATTTGCAAAGATCCCTGATCTGGTGGTAACTGACATTATAATGCCTGATCTTGATGGCATGGAGGTTTGCAGGAGGCTGAAAAATGATGAAAGAACAAGCCATATACCCGTTATAATACTTTCAGCAAAAACAACTCAGGAGAACCGCATAGAAGGGTTTACAACCGGTGCGGATGACTATCTGAGCAAACCATTCGATATAAAAGAACTCAGGATAAGGATCTCGAATCTCCTTGTTCAGAGGGCCAAGCTCAGGTATAAATACGGATTAATTGCTGAATCCGGCGATGATGGAGGCTCATCGGCTTCCGTCGACCATCTGTTTATGAAAAAGATCAATTCAATAATCAGTGAGAATATTACAAATTTTGATTTTGATGTGGGTGCGTTGCAGGAAAAGCTTGGGATGAGCAGGATCCATCTCTACCGCAAACTTAAAGCTCTCACAGGATTATCGCCGAGTTCAATAATACATTATCACCGGATGAAGATTGCTGCAAAGATGATCCAGGAGAAAAAATCGAATCTTACGGAGATTGCACTCAGCATAGGGATTTCAAATCCATCTTATTTCTCGAGGTGTTTCAGGGAGTTTTACGGGGTTTCGCCAAAGGACTTTATCAATCAGCCGGAGGAAGTATGGAAATCACATAAAAACCGGATGGAAGTTTGTTAAAATCTTGATATAAATTGAAAAACATTGAAAAACATTGATATAAATTGAAATAAATAGAAATAAATAGAAATAAATAGAAATAAATTGAAATAAATTGAAATACATTGAAATACATTGAAATACATTGATATAAATAGATATAATAGAAATAATTGACTTTTGATTCAGGTGGACTTATCTTTGTATTAAATTCTTCATTAAGTAATAATTTTAGGGGATTGTTCTGATCAGATTAAACATAACCGCACTTAAAATCAGTCAGGAGGACAATAATATGAGATCAATATTATTAACAATCTGCTTTTTAATTGCCAGCTGCATGATTAAGACTGGGGCATTATCAGCCCAGGAATCAGTCGCAATGCATTGCTCTGATTACAGGATTAAAAGGCAATGTTATGGTGAAAAAAGCCGGAAAAACTGATTTTGTGAAAGTATTATGGGGAACACAACTATTTTCCTGGTGATCAGATAAAAACTGATCCCAAATCAGAGACAACCCTGACATATATAAATGGAATCATTTCCGGATTGGGACCTGGCAGCATTGTAACGGTTTCCACGGGTGATCTTGCTAAAACCGAACCAGCCGGAAATGTAAAGAAAGTGTCATCTGCCATGATGGTCAATATGTCTGCTTTGACTTCCGGCAAGGATACCAAAAAGGATGTAGGTGCACTTGCAGGTCTCAGAGCAACCGACAAAGAAGAGACTATCGAACTGACATCTCCCTACAACACCCTAATCAGAACCAATCTGCCTACCTTTTCGTGGGTTCCCAGGAAACCTTATGACAAATTCGTTGTAAACCTTTACAACAGCAAAGGTCTTGTGTGGAGCAAAAAGGTGGATAAGAGTCCTCTTCAGCTTTCTGAAAGTGAGAAAGGACTTGATTTTGGCGAGACCTATTTCTGGAATGTTGAAGGAGAGGATCTGCTTGAAAATGAAAAATCATCAAATTACAAATTTTCAGTGCTTTCGACGATAAATCTAAAGAAGTACTTGACCAGGAGGCCATGATCAGAAAAACCTTTGACAATGATGCTGACAGCAGCAGTCTGCATTCATTTCTGGGGGCTTATTATATGAATCAGGGATTGCTTCAGGATGCCATAAATGAATTTCAGATAGTCTCAGGAATTAATCCTGATGCTCCGCTGCCTCATGAAATTCTGGGATCATTATATTCAGACGCCGGGAATAAGGATAAGGCTATTGAGGAGCTTGCAGAAGGCTCTTAAATTGTCGAAAGCAGAAGAGAAGTGATAAAGAGGTCCTGGTTGCTTGTTGCTGGTTGCTTGTTGCTGGTTGATTTGTAAATTGTCCATTAATTTGTGAAATCCATTACAGATAATAGAGTAATCTGGAAACTATTCTGTAAATCAGAAACTAACCAGCACCCAGGACCCAGGAACCAGCAACGTAATCTAAATATTACAAAACCATCATGATAAGACTTACTTCCCCGCCACAACATAGGATAAAATTTATTCTTTTAGGACTGTTTTTGTTCAGTTCCAATGTTTTGGATGCCCAGCAGCTTTCACGGGATGAGCTGAATTCTGAATTAAGGAAAGCATTGGAGCAAAATGACGAAGCCCGTTCCATGGCTCTTATTAAAGACAACAGGCTCCTGATAAAACCCTTTGTTGACGGACTGATCAAAGAAAGCATCACAGCCGAATTAAAGGGAAAGACCGGGGAGGCGGCGAAATTACAGGCAATGAGCGCAAATGCCGCAAAGATATTTTGAAAATTCCTTCGGAGAAAAGAGTCTTTCGATTGCTGTTAATTATTTAACAATATGGTCTAAAGAACAGAAGGGAAAGAAATTAGCATGCTGACAGTTTATACGTGATCGGAATACGGATGCGGGGAAATAAACAAGACCGGGATCAAGCTATCGAATATCATAAGAAAGCATTGGAAACATACAGGGATATTGGTGATGATAGAGGAGAAAGTGAAGTTTTAGGTGGACTTGGGCTTATTTATACGAGCATAGATTACGACACTTCCCTTGTATATTACAAGGATGCTCTGATAAAAAGGGAAAAGGTTGATGACAGGATCTTGATGGGAAATACTTTAAATAGTATCGGTTCATTATATTATGGAATCTATGAAGATTATTCTCATGCACTAAATTACTTTGACAGAGCTGAAAAAGTACGAACAGAACTTGGCGATTCACTAAATCTTGGAAGGACAATACACCTAAAAGCTTCTACTTTAGAAAATCTGGGTCAGAATGAACGATCCCTCGAGTACTACAAGAAATCTCTAAGGTTAAACCAAAGCTCAGGAGATCAGGGTCGTGTAGCTGAAGCACTGAAGAATTCAGGAACAATCCTGAATAATATGGGAAAGTATCAGGAAGCTCTTGAATACCTGGGGAAGGCTGAGAAAGCTTATAGAGTTTTAAATGATAGTACTGGTTTAAGTGACTCATTTAATCAAATTGGATTTGTGTACTTAAACCTGGGTGACCTGAATGCGGCTCTGGAAAAATTTAACATTGCTATCAGTATAACTAAAAAACTAAATGATCAATGGGGTTTGGCTGGTATCTACAACAATCTGGGTATAATGCTTCAAAATGCCGGCAGGTATGAAAAAGCACTTGAGTATACCACAAATGCTTTAATGATATATGAGGAGCTAAAAGATCAGTCCAGCGTTATCGTCTCCCTTAACAATATAGGCACGATCTATTATGATATGAAAGATTATCAAAAAGCAGAAGAATACTACCAGCGGGGACTAAAAATCTGCAGGGAATTAAAAGTAAAGGATCAGGAAGCAAATTACCTTCTGAACCTGGCAAATGCTCAAAGTTTTATGGGAAGGATGGATGAAGCCGTGCTAAACTACCAGGAAGGATTTGAAATTGCCCGTACATTGAACAGTCCTGATCTGACATGGAAATATATTACAGGTCTTGCTGAATATTACGAAACAACCGGAGAATATGAAAAAGTAATTGAATTAAATGACACTGCTCTTAGAGATTATTGAAGGACTCCGGAGTACATTACCGGGAGATGAATTTAAGGCCACTTTTATGGCTAAGGAAAGATATGTCTATGAGGACATCATAGACCTTCTTGAAACACTTCACGAAAAGGACAGGACAAAGGGATATGATAGACTGGCTTTCCGTTATGCCGAACAAAGTAAATCGCGTGTTTTATTAGGATCTGCTTTCATCAGCTAAACCCGCATCTGGTAATGATCAAAATAATGGTAATCTCCGTAAATCCGGAACCTGTTTCAATCGATGAGGCAAAAACGTTGTGCCCGGACAAGAATACGGTAGTATTTGAATATTCAGTAGGTGACAGCAGTTCATGTCTCTGGGTCATTACCCGATCGGACCATCAGATATTTAAATTACCCCGCCGCAAAATACTTCAGGAACAGATTGAAACTTTAAGATTTTCATTGCTTGACCCACAACAGGGAATTTCGGATTTCTTCACTAATGCCGGCAGCATACTTTATGAAGAGTTGATAAAACCTGCAGAGTCATTTTTATCGAAAAAAAGTAAGCTGATAATAATACCGGATGGAGTATTGAATTATTTGCCCTTTGAGGTATTATTGACTGAAAATAAGAAAACGACTGCCGATATTTCGTATTCAGACCTGCCATTTCTTGTTAAGAAATACCCGGTCAGCTATGGGCAATCAGCTAGCGTATTAAAGACAATTATTTCAAACCCTGAAGAAGAGGCAAAGCAAAAAGCAGTTGGCAAGAGGCTGTTGGCAATGGGAGATCCTTTGTATGAAGATACTTTATTCAATGCACGGATTAAATACCCAAGGCTTGAATTCACCGGAAAAGAAATTGAAAATATTGCCTCATACTTTTCAGCAGGATCTTCAGAAATCTATCTGAGAGACAAAGCGACTGAAGAGAATTTTAAGCGGAATAGTGCCCTGAACGAATTCAATTATATACACTTTGCCACACACGGATTAATTGACGAAACCAAACCTGATCTGAGCTCGCTTGTCCTTACCAGCGGAAGGAACTCCGGAGAGGATGGATTCCTGCAGGCAGCAGAAATATTTGGACTAAAGCTGAATGCTGACCTGGTCGTTTTATCGGCTTGTCAGACCGGTCTAGGGAAGCTTATACGCGGCGAAGGGATGGTTGGTCTTACCAGGGCATTTATGTATGCCGGAACTCCTTCAGTTCTGGTAAGTTTGTGGAGTGTGTCGGATATGTCAACTGCAGCTCTGATGGGAGAGTTTTATAAAAATCTGATAAAGAATAATCTTAGCAGGACCGATGCCCTGCGCAAAGCCCAGCTCTCAATGATCAGTGATGAGAAATATGCACATCCGTTTTACTGGGCGCCGTTTGTTCTGATAGGGGACTGGAGGTAGGAATTTTCGGTATGTGGTATGTGGTATGGGGTATATGGTATGGGTTACTTAAAATTAAATTCCCCCTTTGAAGGGCTACCCTTTATACACATCTTTTATCCTTACCATCAATTATCTTATTATTAGTTTTTTAACCACGGAGTTACACAGAGTTAACACTGAGTTGCACTGTTTTTGTTTGTCATCTAAACCGTGAAACTCCGTACAAACTCTGTGCGACTCCGTGGTTAAATAGACTTTATCATATCGTTTAATTAATACTTGTTTAACATCCTGATTTATAATCAAGTATGAATTGTGTTTAAAGGTTAGTTTGAAGGGGGCTAGGGGGATGTAATAATTAAATGCTTTCAGGTTAAAGCTCGTAGCTTAGACTCCTGAAATCTCAATTCTATTACCACCGGCTATCAGCCATAAGCTTTATGACGCTTCGGTCTTCCGACTCTAATCTGCCTTACTCTTCCAACTACTCTTAACACGCATCTTTCATTTTAAAACTTATGAGTCTATTGTGTTTAAATTACATATTGTTTTAGGTAAATAAATTACTGTGTTACGGATATTATTTATTGTATTACAATATGTATTTTTGTACTTTTTGTTCTTTAGGATCTAATTTATTCACTTTGCAGTCCGTATCTGTGAACAACTGTGATCCTCTATGTAAGTTCTTAACTTATTGTTACACAGAGATCCACAGAGAAGGCACAGAGATCCACAGAGGAGACTAAAGTAAAAGTTCAGGTTTTTTAGACAGCCACTATTCATATTAGGTCATATTCATGACTTCTTTTAAAGCCCCTGGCAGGGCTTAAGTTTTTTGTTTTCACCTTTCCACCCACAGCTTTTTTGACTTCGGTCTTCTGACTTCCGTCCAAATAATTCCACCCCTCACCCCGGGTAGCGGATTTTTTTGTAATTACCGTCATTGCGATCCCGCTTTTTTACAAAAAAGCGGGAGAAGCAATCCTTCTCTCCCTGATACTTTTTCTCTCCATGTTTCCGACCCTCAAAAACACCTTTCCCGGCAAAACTGCTGTTTTTTGCATAAAAATGTAACAAAAGTGCTAGTTTTTGATACAAAAGTGGTAGACTTTGTCATATCCGTTGTCGTAACTTTATATAAGAAATTGGTAAAACCTGTAGCTGAATGCGGATATTTTTCCTGTTAACATACCGAAGTCAGAAGTCGGAAGTCAGAAGTCGGAAGACAGAAGAAATATTTTCTTCCTTCGGACTTCGGTCTTCGGTCTTTGGTCTCCAGACTTTAAAATTCAAAAAACTAAAATAATCCACAAATGAAAACCCTGAAAAAAATTATCAACCTGACCTTCCTGGTGATTTTTTGCTTTTTCCTTTTATCACAGGCAGAGAGCAGAGCCCAGGTAATAAAAATGTCAGATAAGGATCTGACGGAAAGATCGACTGCTGTGCTATATGGCAAATGTTCCAGAGTAAAGTGTGAGTGGAACGATAAGAAAGACATAATATTTACTTATGTGACTATTGTTCCGGAGGAATATATTAAAGGCAATCTTGGCTCTGAGGCAGTTATTACCGTCCCGGGTGGGCAGGTGGATGATATACTTTACGAAGTGTCCGAGATGCCTGTCTTTGTTGAAGGGGAAGAGGTTGTGGCTTTTATCTCGACAAATCCCGCAGGTAAGAATTTAATAACAGGAGGTTACCAGGGGAAAATGAAGATTGAAAAAGACAAAATAACCGGGAAAAGAATTGTTCAGGATGCCGGGGCAGATATTTCTGCACCGGGACAGATCAAAAAAGCTGAAAAGCTGGAGGACTATGTAGTAAAGCTGAAAGGCTGGGCGAAAAACTGATCCTGAAATGAGTAATGGAAAAAACATTAAAACCAAGAATGTCATGAAAAAAATAAAACTAAATATAATCGCTATATCTGGCCTGTTATTTGCTTTTTCAGAATCTTTATCAGCACAGGATGTTTGGGGATATGTCAGATCAGGGCCTGAGGGTAAGGGATTAGGAAATATTACAGTTTATGTTAAAGAAAATCCTTCTATTAACACAATTACAGATAGTGGAGGAAGGTATACTTTAACTGGTCTGGCTTACGACGTTAGAGTAACTCTCGTAGCAAATTCTATTGAAAGAATTCTATTTGTTCATCCCGGTGTGAACCATATGAATTTCTTATTTGACGCTGTTAGAGATCGTGACGGAAATTCTTACAACGCAATAGAAATTTATGATCAGACGCGGGATGAAAACTTAAAGCAGGTTTGGTTGGACAAGAATCTTAAAGTGACTCATTTTCGTGATGGTACGGTTATTCCAAACTATACAAGCGATTCCGATTGGGCTAACCTACGGGACCCCGGATATTGTGCTTATCAAAACGAGTCTATTAATCTTGAAACCTATGGAGCACTTTATAACTGGTACACAGTAAATACCGGAAACTTATGCCCAACAGGTTGGCATGTACCCTCTGATGCTGAAATGGAAAGATTTACGTCTCATCTTGGAGGACTAGGGGTTGCTGGTGCAAAAATGAAGGAAATGGGAACTTTGCATTGGGAAAGTCCAAACACAGGTGCTACCAACGAAAGTAACTTTACAGCACTTCCAGGGAGTTCAAGATCTCATGTAGGATATTTCCATACCACGCTTCATACGTCAGCTGCCTTTTGGACATCCACAGAGACTTCAGAAGGAGGTTCCATGGCCTACTGGTATCTTTTACAAGTTAATCAGGATGCAATGGAAAGAAGAGGTGATGGGAGTTACGAATCCAAGGAAGCTGGATTTTCCGTTCGATGCCTTAAAGATACGTTAACCACTCAACCTGTTAGCGAAATCACGCCTAATTCAGCTCAGAGCGGCGGGGATCTGCTTATAAACATGGGACCCGACGTGACCGTAAAAGGGATATGCTGGAGCACTACTTCGATGCCGACTACTTCTGACAACCACACCGAAACCATTACATTTCCTCCAGGAGACAAGGGTTTGGGTAAGTTTAATGCTACTTTGACAGGACTGGTCTCAAACACCACTTATTTTGTAAGAGCTTATGCTACAGATGCTTTAGGCAATACAATGTATGGAAATGAAATCAGTTTTAAAACTTATCAAACGGATGCAGTCAAAGACTATGATGGTAATTACTATGACAAAGTAAAAATTGGTTCTCAGATTTGGCTGGCAGAAAACCTGAAGGTAACACATTTCAATAACGCTACAAATATTCCTTACTATACTGATCCAGCAACATGGAATAATCTAGACTCCCCTGGTTATTGCTGGTACGATAATGATGCATCAGCTTATAAGGATGTATATGGCGCATTATATAATTGGTACACAGTAGGTACTGGCAATTTGTGCCCTGTGGGTTGGCACGTTCCCTCCGATGCAGATTGGACAACACTTACAACCTATCTCGGGGGCGAAAGCGTTGCAGGTGGTAAACTGAAAGAAACAGGCACAATTCACTGGCGTAGTCCTAATACAGGAGCAACTAATGAAAGAGACTTTACATCCCTTCCGGGTGGATTCCGTGCATACGATGGAGTATTCGGGAACATTGGATTAGCCGGTTACTGGTGGTCGGCTTCTGAGAACGGAAATACAGAGGCGTTTAGCCGTAGCATGGCTTACGATATAAGCTTTGTAAGCAGGAACTGGGGCCTAAAGACCGGTGGACTTTCTGTCCGTTGCATTCAGGATGAAATAGTCACACTCAAAGAAATTGTCACTTCCAATTCAGCTCAATGCGGCGGAAATATAATTAATGAAGCAGGTTTATCAATAACCTCAAGTGGAGTGTGCTGGAGTACTTCATCAAATCCGACAGTTTCCGATGATCATACCTCTGATGGAACTTTATCAGGTACTTTCATGAGTAACCTGACAGACCTTACTCCCGATACAAGATATTATGTAAGAGCGTACTTTACAGATGGTGCAGTAACTGTTTACGGATCCAATATAAGTTTCAAGACATATAAATCAGGTTCTGTTTCTGATAATGACGGAAATTACTATAATGTAATTCCTATCGGAGTTCAGTTATGGATGGCTGAAAACCTGAAAACCACCAGATTAAATGATGGCACAAGCATCAGGATGGAAACTGAAGCATCAAATTGGATAAATCTTACAGAGCCTGGTTATTGCTGGTATGAAAATGATATTATTGCTAATAAGAATGTTTACGGTGCATTATATAATTTCTATTCCGTAAATACTGGCAAATTATGTCCTTCCGGCTGGCGAGTACCCTCTGATGATGACTGGACAGTCCTCACGGATTTCCTGGGGGGGGAAGATGTTGCGGGTGGTAAACTGAAAGAAAAAGGTACTGAGCATTGGGAACCACCTAATATCGGTGCAGAAGATGAGTTTGGATTTACTGCACGTCCGGGTGGTTACAGAATCTACAATGGCATTTTCAATGCGATTGGTCTCGTGGCTAATTGGTGGACTTCCACAAGGGATACTTATTCCTTGATGCGAAGTATATCCTATAATTCTTCCGATGTAGGAACGGGTGGCTATCAAAGTATGGAAACAGGATTCTCTGTGCGATGTGTCAAGGATACCAATAATATTGTTGTAAACAGAATTGATGATGATGAGAATCCTGGAAGTCTTCGTTCAGCAATTATTGAGGCGAATCTAACTCCGGTACTGGACAAAATTACATTTAGCATCCTTGGCAAAGGACCATTTGTTATCCAACTAAAGTCAGCCTTACCTACAATAACCAACTATCGTGTAATAATTGATGGGCTCACTCAACCAGGTTCCTCAGCTTCAACATCAACAATACTTGTCGAACTTGACGGAACAAATGCCGGCTCAGGATCAAACGGATTGACTATCAATGCCAGCAATTGTACGGTAAAAGGATTAGTAATCAATAAATTTTCCGGAAATGGTATTCAAATAACAAATGCTACAGGGAATATTATCAGCGCCAACTCAATTTACAACAATGGCGGACTTGGCATTGACCTGGGAAACGATGGTGCAGTGACTGAAAATGATGATGATGATACTGATGTCGGTGCAAATAATCTCCAGAATTACCCTGTTCTGGATAAAACCGTAATCAGCCTGGGAGAGATTTACATTGACGGACATTTAAAGAGTATGCCTGATAAAAGTTACACTCTTGAATTCTTTGCCAGTAAACTTGCTGATAATACCGGTTATGGTGAAGGTCAGACCTATCTGGGTTCGGCAATAGTTACGACTGATGCTGATGGGAATGCATCGTTCACTGATCAGAAATTTCCATATCAGACAATTTATGGTGATGTTATAACAGCCACAGCAACTGATCCTGACAGAAATACATCTGAATTCTCAAAAGCCCTTGGAGGCTTGCCGGACCAACACCTTGGTAATAATTCACTGGATTATTATGTCAATCCATCCGGCATTCCAAATATAGCTGATGAAAATAAAATTGTTAACGCGGTCAACGCCGCTTTCGCCACATGGACCGGAATTCCAACAGCTAATTTTACCTTTAATTATGTAAATACAACTGATGAACAATATGCTCACATTGACGGACTAAATCTGATTTCATTCAGCGATGATGAATACCTCTTTGGTGACTGGGTCCTTGCTATTACAGCAAAAACCCTGAAACTGGGACCAACAGATGCAGAAACCCAGATCCTGGATGCTGATATTATTTTTAATCCTGCATTTGTGAAACATCAGTTATGGAACTTTGGAATTGCAGATTATATTGACTGTGCAGGATATTTTGACATCCAGAGTGTAACGACCCATGAAATCGGGCATATCCTTGGACTATTGCATACAGGTGTGCACAACGCGACAATGTGGTTTGAAATGCCTCAGGGAATTGATGCACGAACCCTTGAGCAGGATGATAAATCGTGGGCCAGTTATAAGTATCCGGAGCCAGGCTATAATATTGGCTCGATATCAGGACATATTACTTATGGTTATGACGATGCCCTTACTGAGCCGGTTGCAGGAGCACTTGTATTAGCAATTAACACAGCTTCAAGAGATACCATACATGCATACAGTGACGCCGATGGCAATTATCTTGTTCCTGGTCTTAATGCCGGATCCTATAATGTTTATATTGAGCCGCTTGACGGAGACGTGAGAGGCCGTCCTCTTTCCCCAAGAAATATAAGCTTATACATATACTGTAATACAACCAATTTTGACTATCCGGGGGAATTTTACAGTGGTGAAAATGAAACTGCTGAAGAATCGGGAGATAATGTGACTTCTGTAGTGGTTAATACCGGAGCAGGGATAACTGGTATAGACTTTATTACAAATAAAGATATCACTAATCCGACTGTTGTTTCAGTTACTCCTCCGGATTTAAGCAAATCCCAAGATATAGGTATCAGGTTCTCTGAACCAATGGATATGGCAACTCTGATAAAAGCTAACTGCTATTTAATAAAATCAGGGGATACCTCACCCATAGGTGGAAGTTATACCGACCTTGAGAACGAAACTAATGGAATACTTTTCTATCCGGAAGAAGTTCTGGATTATAATACCAGCTATACTCTTTATATCACAGTAGGCGTAGCTGATCTGAAGGGTCTTCACTTATTAGAGCCATACACTTATAGCTTTCCAACAGGTGCTGGTGATGCCAATCCACCTGCAATAGTAGGAATTATCCCTGCAGATAAAGCGACTGGCGTATTAGTGGATGAAAAGATTGTAGTATCTTTTTCTGAGTCGATGGATAAACAAACTGTTCTGAACAGTTTTACGATTAGTCCAGATATTGAACATACTAATAGCTGGGATAATGTAAATAAAATATTAACTATTAATCCGTCATTAAATTATACGGAAGGCGAAACATACAATATTACGGTTTCTACCGGGGCCGAAGATATAAGCGGAAATGCCATGGAAAATAGTGTTTCCAGCAGCTTTACGGTTGTACCCGCAGCACCACCAACGATAGAATATCTTGAACCAGGTCAGACAATGACTTCAGGGATTACTGCAAAAACACCTGTAGTTGCAGATTTCTCAGAGCCAATTAATACGTCTACTGTTGATGAAACCACCTTTAAATTACTTAAAGGAGATTCAGGTGGGACTCCTGTAACAGGAGCTTTCGAGTTTTTAGATGGAGATAGACGTGTGGTATTCAGACCCGCTGCAGATTTGGATTTTGATCAAATATATACCGTTATCCTTTCACCGGATATTTGGGATGTTTCAACAACACCTCAAAAGCTGCAAAATGAGATATCCGTTTCATTTACTACTGCGGATCAACCTTTAGTACCGGAGATTAAATTCATTGATCCACCAAGCGAACATGTAGGAGCACAAGTTACTATTGGAGGGCAAGGCTTTGATCCTGATCCAACCAAGAATACGGTGACTTTTTACAATGGTGTTGCAGCTCCTGTTATAAGTGCTACACTTACGAGTCTCACTGTGGCAGTGCCGGTTGGAGCTGAGTCAGGACTAGTTAATGTAAAGGTGAATGGAGTAACTGTGGATGCGAATAGTCCATATGATTTCCTGGTTATTCAGCCATATTCGGATCCATGCAATGAGGCCAGGGGAAGTGCAACGACAGGGGGTGATTCAAGAGATGTTGCTACGGACTTTAACGCCACGAAAGCCTATGTTACCAATTCTGGTTCCAACTCGGTTTCAGTGGTTGATCTTGAATCATTAGAAACAGTGAATACTATAGATGTTGGGGAGTATCCGTTAATGATCGATATTGATCCCGAAGGGAAAAGAGCGTATGTTACCAACCATGGATCCCGCACAGTATCAGTCATTGACCTGATGACAGAAACAGAAATTAAGAAAATCAATGTGGGGACAAATCCATATGGCGTAGCTGTTAGTCCTGACGGGGAACATGTATTTGTAGCTAACTACACTTCGAAAGATATTTCTGTAATTGATGTTGATCCGACAAGCGGCGGATTCGACCATGTGACTTCAAATATTGTTACAGGAACCGAAAACAGGAAGTTGGCCATTGATCCCAATTCAAGTATGATTGTGGTGACCGGAAATGATGGTCTGAAAATTATTGAACTGATAAAGACAGAATTTGGCTTTGACTATTCGACTACCAATGCAAGCGCCGGAACGCCAACAAGAGATACTAAAATTATCACTGAAGCCGGACTGGCGGTAGTATCGACCATGGATGGCAGACTTTTGTTTATCGGCATTACCAAGGGAATCGACACCTTCGGGGCAGTTGTTAAAAATTCCAACCCCGGTGCAAATGCAGGTCAGGTTCAACCCGATTTCAGCGGAGTATTCCTTTATGTTTCCAATCCTTATGACAACCAGGTCACTGTATATAAAATGACTTATGGCGGAAGCGGATCTGATATTGGATCATATAACGGTTTCAGCATTGAAGAATACTGGACTATCCCAACGGGTATCTCACCTCAGGGCATGGTTATTAGCAGGCTTAATAACGAACTTCTAGTTGTTAATGAGTTTAGTGAGATGGGATCGGCAAATGGAAGTCTTACTGCAGTTAAGATCTGCTGTCGCGAAAAATCTTCATCGGACGATATTGTGGCTTTAGCTCTTTACGTCCAGGGATTGATTAACTCTGGTGACATCAGTGCAACAGATGGCAAGATGCTCATAAAGAAACTGAATGATGCCGTGTCTGAGATCACCTGGGGAAAAACAAAAACAGCGATCAATCATTTGAATACTTTTATAAACAAAGTAAGTTCATTGAAAAAAACCGGTAAAATAACTCAGGACCAGGCCCAGATATTGATTGATTACGCAAATGCAATAATTGCTAAACTTAACGCTGGTAAATCTGATATTTCAGATGCAATTGTCACCGGAATTGAAGATTCGAACCTTGATTCGATTAACGAAACAAAACTTGGAGTTATCTATCCTAATCCGACCAGGGAGGGTATCACTGTCGATTACGAGATTGCAGATGATATGAAGGCAGGCAAAGTGTCAATAAAAGTATATGATGTACTCGGTAGGGTTATAGGCAACCTTGTAAATGAAACACTGGAACCTGGTCGTTATTCAACTTCATGGAACGGACGTCATGAAAACGGAACACCTGTATCGAGGGGAATCTATTATATCCGGTTCAGTGCGGGTAAAACGAACGAAGTAAAACAGATAATGCTGGTAAGGTAGTCGTAGGGGCGTAGCATGCTACGCCCGTACTATGAAGATATTGGGCACATCTATTATTTTATGGGAATCTGGATCTCGTGGTGGGGCGTAGCATGCTACGCCCGTACAACCTATTCAATGATTTCCTTCAGCTGCCTGACCGCTAGCTCTTTCCGGTGTTTTATTGCGGCATTGATTTTTGCAGTGTCAGTCTCCAGATCAATATAATTCTGCCATTGCTCAATACTCCTGTTCATCTGGCCTGCGGCTTCATAAGCCCTCGCCAGAAAAAGATTAGTTTCAGGTTCTGACGAATTAAGATTGTATGAAAGCTCAAGGTATTTCAGGGCTTCATCAGTCAGACCCTGCAGGAGATATGCATTCCCAAGGTTTTTATAGACTAAATATATCGAGTCCGAATCAGGATACTTCCTTATTGCCCGATTAAGGATCATTATGGCATCAACAGGCTGGTTCAAAATATTATATAGTCTGCCCAAGGCACTGTATGCAGGAATCAGTGAAGAGTCCGCCTTGATTGCCTTTGAATACCACTCAACAGCCTGGTGAAAATCATTTTTGTCTTCAAGGGCATACGCCAGGTTATAAGCTGCCGTTCCATTTGAGGGATCCAGATCCACAGCCTTAATAGTCTGTACTATAGCTTTATTAAGATCGCCCTGTTTTACGCTGATCGCGGCCAGTGAGCTCCAGGCATAGGAATACTCCGGATCGCTTTCAATCGCAAGTTCAATTTCCCTGTTTGCGTTTTCAAGCTCATTCTGATCAATGTAGACTATTGCATTTTGGACATGCGTCTTCGCTATTTGCCTTTTTGCATCTCCGAATCCCAGGAGTCCAACAATTTCCTGCTTATAAATAAAAAACAAACCTAAAATAACGATAATAATTATCGGAAAAGCAAGCTTTTTTACCAGTAATGGCAATACTTTAATAAGCGAAAGTTTTCTGGCTTCCTGCAGCTGAGCCTCCAAATCAGATACTTTTTGCTGAAGGTCACTATCAGCAGCCACGGAAACAGTAGTAGTTTTGGTGTCAGCGAGCTTTTTATTCTTTACTGTTCTTTTTTCAGGTACTTCCTCTGGCTCCGGCTCAAGATCACGCGTTACTTTAATCCCTTCAGGAGTGATATCATACACCCAGGTCAGAACGACTACAAGGAGGAAAAAAATTATAAGAAGTATCAGAACAAATGTTACAGTCCAGTCGGGTAAGCCGAGCCTTGGGAAAATGGTGTCGGCAGCTTCGAGTATTGCCCAGGCTACGGCAACATAAACGAAAACAGCTTTAATAACCTTGCGTCTCTTAAGCTCATTCCAGAAATCGAACAGGTTTGGTGGTTTCTTTGGCATAAAATCAGATATTTGGGTCGTGACTTAAACAAAGTTATACCTAAATACTGAAAATAATCCATCGATCGTTAAGGATATTTTTCTTATTTTTAGGTAATAAACCTAATTCACCTGTATGAAAAGAAGAAAATTCCTTGAAATGGCATCATTTGGTTCAGCTGCAGCTGCAACCTCGCTGTACTTTCCTCAGTTTTCACAGGAACGTAAGATAAAAACCGGTCTTATTGGTTCCGGATGGTATGGGATGGTCGATGTAAAAGCCACCTTAAAAATCGGCGGAGTGGAGGTCATCGGGATCTGTGATGTCGATTCAGAACATCTTACCAGCAGCGCAGATGAGATTGAAAAACTCCAGGGCATCAGACCCAGGACCTTTAAATATTACCATGACCTTCTCGATATGAAAGGGCTGGAAGCAGTGTTCATCGGGACCATTCCGCACTGGCATGCACTGCAATTTATTGATGCCTGTAATAAAGGTTTAGATATATACTGCGAAAAGCCTCTTGCTTATGATATTATGGAAGGATTAGCAATGATAAAAGCTGCGAATAAAGCAGGGAATATAATCCAGTTAGGATTCCAGCGCCGGCAGGCTGATTCATTTAAAAAGGCAAAGGAACTTATTGAAGAAGGGAAGATAGGGGAGGTGCACCAGATTGCAGCCCAGATACACTATAATCCCGGTCCTCAGGATACAAAGATACAACCGCCGCCGGCATCGCTCGACTGGGAAGAATGGTGCGGCCCTGCCCCAAAACTCGATTACAGGCCGAGCATCGGACATAAATCGTGGAGACTGGAGAAAGAATACGGAAACGGACATCTGGTTGACTGGGGAATACATCATATAGATATAATCCGCAAAATAATGGGTGAGGAGTATGCCTTCAGAAATATTCGCAACAGGAGGTCTTATGGCCCTGAAAGGGCAGATTACAACTCCTGATACACTTACTGCCCGTTTTGAATTTCAAAAAGCACCGGTAATATGGCAGCACAGGCTCTGGGGTAATGGAGATGTGACCAGGGAATTCAATAATGGAATTTTCTTTTATGGTGATAAGGGAACAATTTTTGCCGAAGATTCAAAAGTTGTGGTATTCCCGGCAGGCAAAGATGCTAAAAGGGAAGATCTTGCGATACCAACGCCGTTAATGCAGGAAAAAATGGTTGAGAATTTTCTGGATGCTGTCCGAAGAAAAGATCCGGAGCTTATTTGCTGCCCTCCTGAAGATGCATTCCAGTCAACCGCAACCGTCCAGCTGGCAATGATTTCGTACAATACAGGTTCTGTCGTCAGGTGGGATCCGCGAAACAAATGAGATTACCGGAAATCAGCCTGCATCAACATTGCTGAAAAGGAATTACAGGGGTAAATATGTGCATCCTTAAACAGGAATTGAATCATGTGTTTTAATAAAAAAAACCAGTTGACCGGGACTTTTTAATATGAGCCGGTCAACTGGAAATAAAGCACTAAACTAAACCTAACCTAAACCTAACCTTTATCTTAACATTTCCTGATCTGATCCTGCCAGGAAGGCTCTGGAAATAATTACTATTTAACTAATTCAACAACAGCATATTTGGTAATTTTCCAGAATTCATCAGGATTTGTAATTGAAATGTAAGCTATTTGCTTTATCATTTTCTTTTACAAGTTCATAGGAGCTTGACGGGTGCTCGGTAATAAGTCTGACGTCCTTGGAGTTTACAGGTATGGTTTTTATCTGGGTGATATCTACTTCCGTGAATAAACTGTCGGAAAAATCTTCAACCAGAAACTGTTTTCTTCCGAGTCCGATAAATCCACCGTCCTTGATAACGAGACCTTTTTCTTTCAGATCCTTATAGGTACCCGAGGCAAGAAATGCCTGGTGCAGCTTGCCAGTCTGAACATTTATAGTTTCAACCTTCCTGGTAATGGTATCATTCAATGCTACCACATGATTATTAAGCTGTCCGATCTCAGAATCCTTTGTTACAAGAGTGGTTTTCAACTCAGCTATTTCACTTTCATATTGTACCATTGATTCTTCAAGACTTGCTATCCTTGTCTGCAGACCCTTAATGGTTCCTCCTGATGCCTTTAACTGGGCATTTAAGCTTGCAATTTTCTTTTTGTTTTGCTCGATAAGGGTATTGATTGACTTTATATCTTCCAGTATCTGTTCCTTCCGGTTCTTTGATACTTCCGTATCTGACGATTGTACAGAGATTAGTTTCTCCTTCTCCTTAATCACATTCAGATTTTTTTCAATCTCATCGAAGGATAATAGCCATTGGTTGATCATTGAATCACGTGCAGTAAGCTGCTCTGTAAAAGTCATCTTCTGATCTTCCATAAGGGCAAGCTGAGCATTATTCTCCTTTTTATAAATGAATAGAACAGAACACCAAGTAACATCAGCAGGATAATACTTATTATCCCGGCTGTCAGGGCGCCTTTTGTAATCCCTTCCTTTTTTGCATTTTCCATTTTTCTTGTAACGACCGTACTTTCAGTGATTGTTTTGGGGTCGTAATTAACTTTGTCTTCCATTTTTTTGCCTCCTTAATTAAATTTATTAAACATTTATTTTTATCGAATCATTTAAAATTTGAGTTTTACAATTGTTCCAGGGTGATTGCCGGAATACCGGGACCAATTATGTCATACAGTCATTACATATACAAACCACAGGCCGGTATCAAAAATATTCATATAACATTAATTATGAATTATTTATAAAATAATGGAAATTTATGAATTGTTCAATTTGGAAAAACAATTCTCATTTTGAGAAAAAAAGGAAGATATTTTAGCAAGAGATAATTTGGCAGGGTGGTAAATTTGGAAAACGGTTTTACTCCCTTTCATTTTCCCCCAAGGGGAAATGTAAAACCAGTGCTTCCCCTGTGGGGGAAGGTTGGGAAGGGGGTTAATAGCAGCATATAGACTCAGAATCAGGAGTTTAAAAACATCTCTATTAACAAACTTAAGATTGATTGTCATTATTTTTTTCTTCCTTTAAGCATCCGGTAGATAGTTGAGACACCGATATCAAGTTTTTTTGCTGTCTGGCCAATGTCATTATTAAATCTCTTCAGAGTAGATTTGATAATTTTCAGCTCGTATTCGCGGAGTGTAAGATCTTCACCTGATAATCCGGAAAATGAATCCCGTGGGTCAAGTGCAAAGTCAGAGGCTTCAATCTCTTCTTTTATTGACAAAGTGACAGCAAGCTCAATCAGTGATTTCAATTCACGTATGTTCCCCGGGAAAGAATAACCCATCAGTTTTTTCTGTGCTGCCGGTGCCAGTCTTTTCAGGGGGATATTATTTTCCCTGCAGAAATTCTCAATGAAATGCCTGGCCAGTATGAGTATGTCATTCCCGCGGTCGCGCAGAGGAGGCAACTCGATAGGTAACCCTAAGAGCCTGTAATACAGGTCTTCCCTGAATCTTCCTTTTTTCACTTCCTCCCTGAGATTCTTATTTGTCGCAGTAATTATCCTGCAGTCAGTTTTTACCGGTTTATTGCTTCCGACCCTTACAATTTCTTTTTCCTGCAATACCCTCAAAAGCCTTGTCTGTAAATTCTGTTCCATTTCTCCGATCTCGTCAAGGAAAAGAGTACCCCCGTCAGCCTCCTCAAAGCGGCCTATGCGCCGCGAAGAAGCCCCGGTAAATGCACCTTTCTCATGACCAAACAATTCACTCTCTATCAGTTCCGATGGGATGGCAGGAACATTGACAGCAACAAACGACCTGTCTTTTCTCCTTGAATTATAATGAATGGCTTTTGCCACAAGTTCTTTACCGGTTCCGGTTTCACCCGAAATAATAACAGTAATATTGGTATCAAGAGCTTTCTCTATCAGCTCGTTCACACTTTTTACGGCCTGGCTTTCTCCGATGATAGTCTGACGGAAACTATATTTTTTCTGTATCTCCCTGCGCAGGGTTGATATCTCCATTTTCAGGCCGATGTCCTTTCTAAGGTTCTGGATAGTGTTAAGAAGCCGTTCCTTGATATCAGTCGATTTGGTTATGTAATCGTAAGCGCCAAGCTTAAGCAGGGTTACCACCATATCAGTATCTTCCTGTTCCGAGATCAGGATTACCTGGACATCGTTATTTTCCTGCCTTATCCTTTTAAGGACTTCAAGTC
This sequence comes from uncultured Bacteroidales bacterium, assembly GCA_963702415.1. Taxonomy (GTDB): domain Bacteria; phylum Bacteroidota; class Bacteroidia; order Bacteroidales; family VadinHA17; genus LD21. Next base: position 176,011 of record CAVPCP010000007.1, read on the forward strand.
CTGAAAGATCAGGAAGCCTGTAATCGAGCGTTACAACATCGGGTGACTCTCCAAGGCAATTAAGGAAATCCCTGGCATTGAAAAAACTTTTAACTTCATAATCAGGGTTTAAAGACAGAGTGTACACTAAAAGTTTATTGTACCATTCATTGTCTTCAACCACAAAAATTTTCAATGGCCTTTCATTCATAAATGATTGATTACCTGATAACAGAAAATAACAACAAACTGCAAATTAGTAAATAATGGCCGGATTTGACAGAATTTCAGTTCATTTTTGCGATATGTTCGCTTAAATGTTTGCTGACGCTCTCAAATTCAATGACGGATTTCGCGATAAGCGTTTCCAGGGGCCCGGTAATAACATTGTTCCGGATTTCTTTCTCTATTTCATTAAGCAGATTGTAGAGATCCATAGCTCCGATATGACGGCATGGCGACAGCAATTTATGGGCCAGGTTCGCCACTGATTCATTATTTCCTGAACTGACTGCCTCCTGCATTTCTGACAGCCCTTTACGGGTGGTGTTAATAAAGGAGAGAAGCATCTGCTTTACAAACTGGTCATCGCCTCCCGAAATATGATAGAGATTCTGCAAGTCAATTTTATTTTCACCAGTCGGTTTAATAATCTCAGATTCTCCTGACCCCGGAAGTGCAACTGCATTATCATTTCCAAGAACAGCCAGAATAGTTGTCAGCAGCATTTCTTCTGTAAATGGTTTCTGAAGGAATGCATTCATACCTGCCTTTCTGTACTTCTGCATATCGTCATTCATTGGGGCAGCTGAAACAAAAACTACAGGCATATCCGATTCCGGTATTTTCATCTCTTCACGGATAAACAGAGTTGCATTTACTCCGTCAATCCCGGGCATGCGGATATCCATAAACAGCAGATCGAACTGTTCCTCTTTCAGCAATTCAAGTGCATCCATGCCATTTACTGCCTCGTGGCATTTTACATTCCACCTGCCGAGTATCTTTCTGAAAAGCAGTCTGTTATATTCTTCATCATCGACAATCAGGATTTTCAGGCCTGAGATCCCATGAGGCAGGGAAGCAGGCTTTAATGTATCAGTTTTCAACTGTTTTTCGTCACCGGTCAGATATGGTATCCGGCATATGATTTCAGTGCCCTGGTTTTTCCTGCTTTTAAAGTCAATAGTTCCGTGCTGCATTTCAACAAGTTTCTTTACTATAGATAATCCCAATCCCGTACCGCCGTACTTACGTGTAGTGCTCATCTCAGCCTGGGTAAAATCTTCAAAAATGATCTTCAGCTTTGATTCGTCGATGCCAATGCCTGTATCTTTGCATTCCAGTATCAGATCAATCTCGTCCCAGTGCTTTTTGAAACTGCTTACCGCAAAACTAACGGTGCCATTCTTTGTGAATTTGACGGCATTGCTTACAAGATTAATCATTATCTGCTTCAGCCGGTATGGATCACCTAATAGTACAGGTGGAGTATCCTGACTTATTGAATAACTTAGTCTTATGTTATTTTCTCTGGCCTTGTTTTCAAATAAGTCATAGACATCTTCAAGTATCTGACTTATCCTGAAATTCACTTTTTCGAGCACCAGTTTGTTATTCTGCAGTTTTGAAAAATCGAGGATATCATCAATAATTTTTAATAAGGTGATCAGAAGATGATTTAATGATTTTCAGCGACCGGCTGGTTTCGTCACTTAATGATTCCTGCAGCAGCTGGTCGGTAAATCCTGAGATAGCCGTTACAGGAGTACGGATCTCATGGCTCATGTTAGCCATGAAAGAGTTCTTTTGTCCTGGCAAGTTTTTCGGCTTCATTTTTTGAATTCTCAAGCGCAAGCTGGTAGGAATAGGCTTTCCTTACAAATCTTATAATGATGAACAGAACCAGTATTGCAAGCAATCCGCCTGAAATCGACAGCATTACAAGCCATCTGTAGGTGGTGCCGGCTATCTGATTAGCCGCCACGGCTTTTCTCTCAATGAGATCATAAACTTCATTCTCCATCTTGGTCATCAGGTCATAAAACTTCTCCCTTATTTCACTGCTTTTCGCTGCCAGCTGCGATTCCTGGGTAATTAATTTTCCTTTGGTTGTCCGATCCTGCTCCACCACTTTATTGAGACTATCTGCTATTGCCTGTTCATCCAGAGTGTTTTCAGGGGTCCGGCTGAAAACCCTTTTGAGTATCCCTTTTTTCTGGTTATTTTCTGAAGCAATACTCAGCTGGTCAGATAACTGCCCCAGGTATTCCGTGACCTGGTCATCTTTATAAAGAGCGAGCAATTTGTTCCAGATAAAGATATTTTCCTCAATCAGTCTGCTTATTGTATCGGTTTGCAGCAGCAAAACCGAATCATTCCCGCATGCAGTTCGCAGGGCGCCTACTTTCTCATCAATATTGGAAATAACAGTGTAATATGGCTTAATGTCCGACGGGTCTCTTGTAATTGTGTAGATCCTGACGCTGTTTCCGGCTTTTTCAAGGTCCGTTGAAATATCGCGGATACTCAGCAGTCTTAATTCAGGATTATCATCGATCCGGATGGAGGATACGATTAAAGAAAGATTCCGGTAGAGGAGATAACAGGTTGCCGAGAGCAGGATCACGGCCAGTATCATTATTACCCCGATCTTGAGCTGGATTGAATTTTTTTCCATCGATACTCTTAACTGAATCATTCATCAGTCAAAAGTAACAGAAAATTTGTTTTCAATATACTGCTTCAGATACAGGCTGCAAAGGGCCGGGGCAAAATTGTCTTTAACAACAAAATAATCATAGGGGACACTTGTGCTTATATCTTTGACAGCTTTTGACTGTGACATAAGAACAACCATTGTATTTACCGAATGCCCTTTGAGCAATTCTATAATCTGGGTGGCGTTAATATTCTCTCCAAGATAATAATCAACAAAGACTATTGTGTCTTTGCAGTCAAGCTCATTTGATTCTATTCTCCGGATATACTCATTCGCATCAGTAAAAGAGTAGAGGACAAGCTGGTGCTTGCCTTTGAATAATAAGGAGTTGACACTTTGCTGAATTGCATTCGACAGCACATTGTTGTAATATTCATTATCATCGATCACGAACACATTTATAGTTTCCTTCATTTCAGCTGCTTTAATATTCCGTAGCTCTTATGCCAACAATATGCCAATAATCTGCTTTACAAGTAGTAAAATCTAATGACATTGATTATCAGTACATTAATCCGTGACAAGACTCTCTCATAAAATTCTGTGATGGTAATTTTTTCTCAATTTGAGAAACAGAAGATCTCTTGTCTCCTCAGCTGACTATTTTTCACAGATCTCTTTTAATTTTTTCAATGCTTCGGGCCAGGTTGCTGCAAAATAAGAAATATAATCCTCATGAACATCCACGTCAACTTTAAGCAGGGTGGTTCCTTTAACTCCGGTAAAGGTGTAGTTTTCAAGAGCCCCTGCCCACTGATCGACTTCCGGCCCGCAAAATATCTCACTGCCATCCTTAATGACACCATAATGCTCTATGCTCACAAATCTGCCAGGAATATTCTCTATTATCCTGCTTACCATCCCGCCTGTTTTTCCATCACTGTCTGTTCCAAGGAAGAGGATTTTCGAATCCTTTTCCCATGATCCTATATAATGTGATGAAGGGTTGAAAACTGATGTCCATTCTGAGTATTTCTTATCATCAAGCATATACTGGTAAACCTTTTCAGCCTTTGCATCAATGTTTATTTCAAAATGCATTATTTCCTTTTTTTTGAAGCTTCGGTATATTTCTTGAAGTTATCAAGAATAGCCTGCCATCCTGTTTCCTGCATTTCTATTGTGTTTGTCTGTTCAGCTTCAAATGCTTCCGTTACAGTTGTCACATTTCCCCTGGGAATAAATATTACCTGTACATTCCTGCCATCATCAAGTACGTATCCAATTTGCCTGTAATGCTCAACTGTGGTATATTTTCCCGCAAAGTCAAAGCCTGAACTGCCATCCCTGGCCTCCATTCGTGAGAGAAACCTTCCACCGGCCCTCAGATCATTTTCTGCCCTGGGGGTGTGCCAGTCGTCAGATGCATTATTCCAGTTAACAATGTGTTCCGGATCTGTCCAGAGCTTCCAGACTTTTTCAACCGGAGCGTTAATTGTTGCCTGAACGGTGATTATTGTTTTTTGCGCTGTTGCCATGGTAATAATATCAGATTGTTATAATCTGATTATTAAACAAATCTGACATGTGGATTGTTCAGAATTTCTTACCGCAGACCTAAGTAAATCATGTTTGGGATTAACAGGATTTTATTTTTGATACATTTGACATGATGATTCAATCTTTTTCATAATTACCATTTGAAATGTCAAATACAGTTCACAGGATATATCTCAGATAATGGTTTTAATTGTTGGATTAACTCTTATTATCCTTACAATTAATGGATTTCAATATTATAAAACAGTAATCGGGGAAAGAGTTTATCATCCCGATCATATTATTTTAAAACCAAGCGGTTCATTAGGCCATGGACTGGGAATATTTGGTTCTTTGTTTATAATAGTGGGAATCAGTTCATATATGGCCAGAAAAAGATATCGGTTCCTGTCAAGAATAGGATTATTAAAGCACTGGCTCGAGTTCCATATCTTTCTATGCACTCTTGGACCGGTAATGGTTCTGTTTCATACTTCATACAAGTTCGGAGGATTGGTTTCGGTAAGTTTCTGGAGCATGGTAGCGGTATTCCTGAGCGGAATAATAGGAAGGTTTATTTATCTTCAGATACCAAGGTCGATTGAAGGAAGGGAACTGAATCTTAGTGAAGTAAGGGCAATGAAAAGCGACCTTACTGAAATAATTAAAACATCCCATAACATTGGAGAAGAAAATTACAGGATCATTGTTGATTCAGTCAAAAACAAAACCAGGATATATCATAAATCACCAATTGTCCGTTTAATCAGAAATAACTCTGATGACCGGAGATCAATTAAGGAGGTTAAAAGTGCTTTGAAGAACAGTAATCTTCCGAAAACTGATTATAAAAAGATTGTCTCGCTGGTGAAATCGGATATTACAATCAACAGGAGGATCGAAAGGCTCGATCTGATGCAGAACCTGTTTAAATACTGGCATGTCGCCCATTTGCCATTTGCCATGGTTATGCTGATAATCATGGTAATACATGTTGGTGTTACAATACTCTTTGGATACAGATGGATCTTTTAATTATGGAACTACTTTCTGAAAATATTCTGATTTATTCGCTGACTGCCATTTTATGTGTTGTCGTAGTTGCTATATACCTCAGGAAGAAAAGCAGAGAATCAAGAATTGTTGACGAAAAGATTAAAAAGGCTAAAGAAGGAAGGGTTACATGAACCGGTCTCGCTTCACCCGGTAGTCGATGTAAATACGTGTATCGGGACCGGTGCATGTATTGCAGCCTGCCCGGAGAAGGATATTCTGGGAATAAGAAACGGAAAGGCTACTATCATTAATGCTTCCAGATGTATCGGTCATGGAGCCTGTTTTCATGCCTGCCCGACAGAAGCCATTTCTCTGCGTATAGGAACTGAAAAACGCGGGGTGGAACTTCCTCACGTTAGCCAGAATTTTGAAACAAATATTCCGGGAATTTATATTGCAGGAGAATTGGGAGGTATGGGCCTGATAAAAAATGCTGTCGAACAGGGCCGCCAGGCTGTTGAAAACATAGCAAAGTCAGTCAGAAAAGGTCATAATGCATCATTTGATCTGATTATTATAGGAGCAGGACCTGCAGGAATTTCAGGATCACTTGCAGCCAGGAAACTTGGATTGAAGTTTCTGTTGCTTGAACAGGATACTCTTGGGGGAACTGTCTATACCTTTCCCAGGAAGAAAATTGTGATGACATCACCGATGGATCTTCCCCTTTATGGCAGGATAAAACTCTTTGAAACAAGCAAAGCTGAGCTTCTCGATCTATGGCAGACCGTTCTGAAAAAGAACACTATTGAAGTTAAGGAAAACTCGCAAAGTGGAGTCTGTTGTCACTTCAGATAATATCTTTCATATTACAACTATGAGGGGTGAAGTCTATACTTCAGCATCAGTACTTCTGGCAATAGGAAGGAGAGGCACTCCCCGCAAGCTGAATATACCGGGCGAGGACAAGGAGAAAGTTGCTTACAGGCTCCTGGAACCCGAAGAAATATCCGGTAAACATATTATTGTGGTTGGCGGAGGTGACTCGGCAGTCGAGTCTGCTCTTCTTCTGGCTGACAAAAACAATGTTATTCTTTCTTACAGGAATGAAGCCTTTAGCCGTATCAAACCTCTGAATAATATTTCATTAAATACAGCAATGGCTGAAGGAAGACTTGATGTGCGTCTTAAGACAAATCTTACATTTATTGATGATGATTTTGTTTACCTTTCTTCCGAAAATGAAAAGGAACCTCTTAAAATTAAGAACGATCTGGTATATATCTTTGCAGGAGGAGAACTTCCGACGCAGTTCCTCGAAAAGGCCGGAATCACGATAACCAAAAAATTTGGTGAAACTGTTTTGAAACATTAAATTAACACCTTTAAAATGCGGATCAGACAACATCGGTTCGGAATTAAATTGATTCAGACGTGTTTGCCATGCAGATAAACAGACTTAACATTAAGGGATTTATCCTACTGTTTTTTATTGCAACATCCAGATTGTGCGCCCAGCTTTCTCCGGGAGCACTATCCGATCCGCATTCTCATCTCGAAGGAATTACAAAGTGCACACAATGTCATGTACTGGGTAATAAGGTCTTAAACGAGAAATGCCTTGCATGTCATACCGATATTCAGTCAAGAATCAACAATAAGAAAGGTTACCATTCATCATCTGATGTAAATGGGAAAGAGTGTTTCACATGCCACAGTGAGCACAATGGTAAGGATTTCCAGCTTATACGGCTTCGATGCCGCAAAATTCGATCACTCACTTACAGGATATACCTTATCTGTTCCCCACGCAGCAAAGCAGTGCCAGGATTGTCATAACCAGAAATACATTGCTGAACAAAAGCTTAAATCGAAAAAGAAAACTTATCTCGGGACTGAAGAGTGATTGTCTCAGCTGTCATGAAGATTACCATCAGCAGACTCTTTCCTCCTCATGCCTGAATTGCCATAATCCCGAATCATTTAAGCCTGCTGCAAAATTTAATCATAATAGTGCCAGGTTTCAGCTTAATGGAAAGCATAAGACAGTTGATTGTCTGAAGTGCCACAAAAAAGAGATTATAAACGGAAAAACTTTCCAGGAATTCAGAGGTGTGTTATTTAATAACTGCACCAGCTGCCATAAGGATCCGCACCAGAACCAGTTCGGTCAGAATTGCCGCCAATGTCATACTGAAGAATCATTCAATACTGTACAAAAGGGCTGAATAACTTCGACCATAATAAGACAAATTTTAAACTCGAGGAAAAGCATCTGAACGTAAGTTGCAGCCAATGTCACAAAAAAAGCTTTACTGATCCGCTGAAGCACGATCTTTGTACAGATTGCCATACTGATTACCACGCCGGCCAGTTTGTAAAAAATGGATCGGCACCCGACTGCTCTCAGTGCCATTCAGTAAAAGGATTTTCTAACTTTTCCTTTACCGTATCACAACATAATGCAGGAGCATTCCCCTTAAAGGGATCCCATAATGCAGTTCCCTGTTTTGAATGTCATAAGAAGCAGGAAAAGTGGAGTTTCAGGAGTATAGGATTAAAATGTTCCGATTGCCATAATGATATTCACAAGACATTTATTCAGACCAAGTATTATCCCGGATCAGATTGCAGGGTCTGTCATAATGAAAGCTATTGGGACTGATGTGTCTTTTGACCATACCAGCACAGGATTCAGTCTGACAGGTGCACATATAAACCAGACATGCAGATCATGCCATCTTAAACCTGATCCCTCAGGCATAGTTCAGCAAAAGTTTTCAGGACTATCAACGAGCTGTACTACCTGCCATACGGATAACCATTACGGGCAATTTACAAAAAATGGTATTACAGACTGCACCGATTGCCATGGGACGGAAAACTGGAAGGCTGTGGGATTTGATCACAATAAAACAGCCTTTAAACTTGATGGAAAGCACATAAATGTACCCTGTGCAAAGTGCCATAAACCTCAGCAGGAAGGAGAAGCTTTGTATGTCAGGTATAAACTAAAAGAATTCAAATGCGAATCGTGTCACTTATAATAATTTCGGTCTGTTTTTCTTTTTCAGGCAGCAAACCGAACATCCCCACGGAAAGGAGTTTAAGCTGAGCTGCAGTATATGTCATAGCCCAAAAGGATGGACTCTGGATAAAGAGATTTATTCATTCGATCATAATACGACAAAACTGCCCCTTACCGGTCAGCATAATTTTGTCAACTGCAAATCATGCCATCCGACCCTTGTATTTACCGGGGCAGCAACCGACTGTAATGAATGTCATACCGATATTCATCAGGCGACTGTCGGGCAGGATTGTTCAAGATGTCATACAACTTTTTCATGGCTTGTGACAAATATCAATGAGATTCACCAGTACAGCCGTTTTCCGCTTCTTGGGGCGCACAGGACAGCTGATTGTTCCGATTGCCATCAGTCAGAAAGTATGGTAAGGTTTGATGTTCTGGGAGTCAATTGTATTGACTGTCACAGGGAGGATTACATGGCAACCTCAAATCCCAATCATACTGAAGCAGGATTCTCAGAGGATTGTTCCGTCTGTCATCCGGTTAATTCATTTCAGTGGACTGGTGCAGGATTTAATCACAGTTTCTTTCCGTTGACTCAGGGCCATTCCGGTCGTGAATGCGCAGAGTGTCACACATCAGGAACTTACTCTGATGCAAATCCCGAATGTAACTCCTGTCATCAGCAGGATTACATTGCGACTGTCAATCCTAACCATTCAGCCATGGGATTCCCGGTTACATGCAATTTGTGCCATACACTTGAACCCGGATGGAAACCAGCAACATTTACTGACCATGACAATCAGTCATTTCCGATATATTCAGGAAAACATAAAGGCACATGGACTTCCTGCACTGAGTGCCATGAGAATCCTTCAAATTATTCTCAGTTCACATGTATCTCATGCCATGAGCATAATAAAACCGACATGGATAACGAGCACAGAGAAGAAGGCGGACTATTCCTACAACAGTGCGGCCTGCCTTCAATGTCATCCACGGGGAGTAGCAGATGATAAAAAATAACTATGAAAAAAATCATTGCTATATTCTGGTCTTTCTTTGCTTTAATTGAATTAAACGGACAGCAGGCGGCTGAAAATTTGATCGGTAAGGTATCATTTATAAGCTCACAGAATATATATGTGAAGTTCAAATCGACTTCAGGTATTTCGGTGGGAGATACTCTGTTTCTTACTTCCGGAGATAAACTTATACCTGCCCTGATTGTAAACAATTTATCATCTGTTTCATGTCTTTGCAGTTCAATTACTGACCAGAATATACCGGTTGACCATATAATTATTGCCAGAGCAAGGAGTGTTAAATCCAGGGATCGCCAAAGTCGAAAATATAATTGTAAAAGAAGTAGTGCCGGAACAGGGAAATATGTATAGATTCCGTTAATCTGCAGACCAGCGAACCAAAAAAAAGTCAGCTTATACAGGGAAGTATTTCGGTAAATTCCTATTCTGATTTTTCAAACACAGAGGTACCTGGTTCACAACGTTTCAGGTACACATTGTCACTTAATGCAGCTAATATTTCCGGATCAAAGTTTTCCGTGGAAACTTATATTTCATTCAGACATAAATCAGGTGAATGGCAGGAGGTGAAAGATGATATTTTCAGCGCGTTAAAGATCTATAATCTTTCGTTGAGATACGACCTGAATAAGTCGACCAGTTTTAGTTTCGGACGAAGAATAAATCCCAGGATATCAAGTATGGGAGCTATAGATGGCATACAGTTTGAGAAATCCATAAATAAATTCTCCTTTGGCATATTGGCAGGGAGCAGGCCCGATTACCAGAATTACAGTGTTGATCTTTCTCTCTTTCAATATGGTGGTTATCTGGCATTCAACACCGGAAATAAAGGAAAAAATTCTGAGAGTTCCCTGGCATACATCGAACAGACCAATAATTTTAAGACTGACAGGCGATTTCTTTATTTTCAGCATTCAAACACATTTATAAAGAACCTCTGGTTTCTAAGCACTGTTGAGCTTGACCTGTTTAAGCTTGAAAATGATGTACCATCAACTGCGCTGGATCTTACAGGCACATATATCTCTCTTTCTTACAGGATAACAAAGAAGGTTTCTGTCAGCGGCTCGTATGATGCCCGTAAGAATGTCATGTATTACGAAACATACAAATCGTATGTTGACAGGTTACTTGATAATGAGTTGAGGCAGGGATTCAGATTATACGGAAACTGGCGGTTTTCGGATTATATGATAATCGGATTGCAATCGGGTTACAGGTTTCTTAAGAGCGACCCGCATCCTTCAAAGAATATTTATGGTTATTTACATATACCAGAGTTCCGGGTTTAAACCTCTCAGCTACAATATCCGGATCGTATCTGGAGTCAGCTTTTGTTAATTCAAAGATTGCCGGGCTTACCCTTTTAAAAGATTTCCCGGGAGGAAAGGTACAGACCGGAATGGGTTACCATATTGTTGATAACACACTTCCTGAAAGCCAGGTTGATGTAATCCAGCATATTGGTGAAATAAATCTCTACTGGTAGTTTTCTAAAGAAAATGTCCCTTTCAGTTAATTATGAAGGAACATTCGAACCGGACAAATTCATATAACAGGATTTACCTGCAGTTAAGAAGCAGGTTCTGACTAAAAGTAAAGAATGAATTATCATTCAAAATAAGTAAGGTATTCTTCCAGATCATAAGATTTACATAATCCCCTGAACTCTTCCAGAAGTTCATTGCTGAAAGGAACGCCTTTGTCTTTTCTTTCAATCCAGGTATCATGTTCTTTTTCACCTGCGGTATAGATCCGGTTTTGTCCGGGCATTTTCTTTGAAGCCCTGAGTTCCCTCAGGATATTGCCCGTCGTCTTTTTAAAATCCTCAGGATCAGTAAAAGCATTGATATCAATAGCAATAAAGAAATGGCCGAGAGAGTAGGGGACTTTCTTTCCGTCTTTCAGTCCGGTTAGCATTTTCATATATGCACCCTGCTGCAATGCTGCTGAAAGGATCTCCACCACTGTAGAATAGCCATAGCCCTTGTATCCTCCGGTCTCTTCACCAACTCCGCCAAGTGGTGTCAATGCAGCATGACCTGCAATAAGATCTTTAAGTACCTGCACTGAATTGGTTTCACTTTTACCATTCTCATCAATCACCAATCCTTTGGGCAATTCCTTTCCCATCCTTGCATAAAGCTCCACTTTCCCTCTTTGTATGATTGAAGTGGCACAGTCGAGCAAAAACGGGAAATCCTCATCACTTGGCATTCCAAAGGTCATAGGGTTGGTGCCCAGCATATTTTCCACCCCGAAAGTGGGGGCAATAGAGGGACGTGCATTGGTGCCGGTGATGCCTATCATATTCTCCCGAACAGCCATAAGGGGGTAGTATCCGGCAATACCATAGTGGGTTGAGTTTCGGACTGCCACCATTCCCATGCCATACTTTTTTGCCTTTTCAATAGCAAGCTTCATCGATTTATAACCAATTACCTGTCCCATCCCGTTGTGTCCGTCAACTACTGCAGTTGCAGGGCTCTCCCTCACTATTTCGAAATTTGTTACGGGATTTAGAATGCCTTCCTTTATACGGTCAAGATAAATGTTCTTAACCCTGTTAACGCCATGTGAGTCAAATCCAAGTTTATCGGCCTGCAGCATTACATCTGCAACTATTTTTGCATCATCATTAGGAATACCTGCTTTGTCCAATATTTTCACCAGGAAACTCTCCAGGAGATCGAAGGGAATAAATGATTGGTTCATAATTAATTTTGATTATTAATGAGGGTTTATTTTCCGATACAATATATGAAGTGCTATTGATTATCTGCTTATTATACAATTTGGGCAACAAATTGGCAATAATATTTCAAATATCAACGGAAAATATTAACCAAATATAGGAAGAATTTTAAGGACTCGTTTTAGCGTGTTCGACAGTCTGTAGATTCTTAACTGACGAAATAACCCTCTCCAAAAAAAAAGTTATTAACTGAGTTACGGATTTCATCTTCAAATATTTTATAATTTGATTGATGAAAATATAAAAATTTCTGCTTAAATATGTTTAACACGTACAGGAGTCATGCCTTCCAAAAATTCTGTATCGTGTCTTTGCAATGATTTTATAGATAAAATCACGAAAAAAAGTGGGGAAAATGATGAGAATATAAAAGAGTTTCCAGATTCCTCCCAGTTCTTTTAAAATATGAAGTATTGCTGAAGATTTTAGATAGTATTTGTCTCTCATAATATACACGACAGAATCAAAGTCATCGGTTGGTAACCCAAAATTTTTAAGCAACGATTGTCCTCTTGCTGATTGCAACGATACGAATAAGAATTTCGCTTTTTTGTCTCTTTTAATAATGAATTTAACTAATCTGCTGCACAGATTACAGTATTCGTCAAATAATATAATATTTTCATTACTAATCATTATTGCGGTTTGGATTTGTTCGATTTAACCATATTAATACAAACCTGGTTCTGAGGATTTATAACTCCATTTTCAAAGTCAGAAAGGTTTTGAATCGTGGTTTGAGCAATCTGTGTTAAAGCAATATCAGTAAAATAAGCCTGATGTGCAGTAATTAAAACATTTGGGAATGTCATTAAGCGTGATATTTTATCATCAAGAATGACAATTTCTGATAAGTCCTTATAAAATAGCTTTTCTTCCTGCTCATAAACATCAATACCAAGATACCCCAAACGACCTTCCTTCAAGGCTTCAATGGCAGCATCTGTATCAATGAGCTTGCCTCTGCTTGTATTAATAAGCATAACTCCCTTTTTCATCAGGCTTAGTGAATCTTTATTGATGAGTTGATTTGTTTCAGGAGTCAGCGGACAATGTAGTGATATTATGTCTGACATTTTAAACACCTCATCGAGAGAGTAATAAATTACACCTTTATCTTTTAGTTCATTGTTCGGAAATCTATCGAAAGCAACAACTTTACATCCAAAACCTTTCATTATAATGGCAAATACAGAACCAATCCTGCCGGTTCCGATCACGCCAACGGTTTTACCAAAGAGTTCAAAACCAACGAGTCTTTCTATCGAAAAATTACCTTCACGCACCCGATTATACGCTTTATGTGTTTTCCGGTTTAGGGTAAGTATTAATGCTATAGCATGTTCAGCAATGGTGGTTGGTGAATATTCAGCAACTCTGAGGACTTTTATATTAGTATTACAGGCACTCGCAATATCAACATTATTAAATCCGGCACAACGCAATACAATAAGTTTTACTTTTAAGTTCACAAGACTCTCAATTACTTCTTTTGTTAGTGTATCGTTAACAAATACGCATACAGCGTCGAAATTTTCGGCTAAACGTGAAGTTTTTTGCTTCAGAGAAGATTCGAAATAAACCAATTCATGATTCTTTTCAATATTGGCCTTGTCAAGGTATTCCATGTCGTATGATCTGGTACTGAAGACTGCAACTTTCATAATATATTGTTATTAGAACAAATAGGATTAAAGAAGGTTAATTATTTTCCGATGCAAAAATTTTTAAATATGTTCCCAAGTATCTCATCAGTGGTTATTTCACCGGTTATCTCACCCAGGAAATGAATAGCCTGCCGGATATCGATGGCTATCAGGTCATCAGGAATATTTTCGGCAAGCCCGTCAATAACCCTTCCCAGACTTTCAGAAACGTGCCTCAGAGCTTCGTAATGCCTAAGGTTAGTAATTATTACCCCTTCATGGCTTAAAGGCTCCCTGTCGAGTATTTTACCCAGTTTTGAACGAAGCTTGTCAAGACCTGTCAGTTTTTTTGCAGAAATGAACAGTAGAGAATCGTCAATGTCGAGGTAAATCTTATTTTTAAGATTATCTATCGAAGCCTGGTCTCCCTCGTCAATTTTGTTAATGAGAACTACCAGTCGTTTTTCAAAGCCGGTGATCTTCTTTCTGATCGAATCAGCTCTCTGATTTATCAGAACGGGCGATTCAGAGATTTCATCTACCAGCAGAATAACCGAAGCCTGCAATATTTTTTCATTTGTTTTTCTGATTCCAAGTGTCTCTATTATATCTGAAGTATCACGTAAGCCTGCAGTATCTATAAATCTGTATTCTAATCCATTAATAATTATCGTGTCCTCTATTACATCCCTGGTGGTACCGGGTATTTCCGATACAATTGCCCTCTCTTCATTCAACAGTGCATTGAGCAAGGTTGATTTACCAGAATTGGGCTTTCCTATGATGGCGACAGGAATGCCATTTTTTATGACATTGCCAACACTGAATGAATCAGCAAGCTTGTCTGCAAGATCCCTGACTTTCCGAATTATTGAACCAAGCTCTTTCCTTTCGGCAAATTCAACATCTTCCTCCCCGAAATCAAGTTCCATTTCAATCAGCGAAGCGAACTTCAGCAGTTCTGACCGGAGCTTGCCGATTTCGGAAGAAAATCCTCCCCGCATCTGATTTACCGCAATCCTGTGAGCAGCTTTTGTTCCTGATGAAACAAGGTCAGCAACTGCTTCGGCCTGCGAAAGATCCATTTTACCGTTCATAAATGCTCTCTGAGTGAATTCTCCAGGCTGTGCCGATACAGCTCCTTTACTGATCAGCAATTGAAGGATTCTTAAAATGATAAATGCTGATCCATGGCAGGATATTTCGATCGAATCTTCTCCTGTATAGGAGTGGGGAGATTTATAAATATTTACAAGGACATCATCAATGAGTTCATTGCCATCCCGGATTTCACCATGGATAATCTTAAATCCGTCCTGCTCTTTAATAATAAGATTTTTATCAGCAGGGAAGAAAATACTTTCACAGATATCAAAGCTCAGAGGACCGCTTATCCTGATCATTGAAACAGCTCCGCCTGATGCGGTAGCCGGGGCACATATAGTCTCTTCTTTCCTGAACATTAATTAATTTCTTTCAGTGGTAAAATTAGGAAACTTTGAAAGCATAGCAGAAAAAATGAATTGAAATTCGGAAATTTGAGTAAATTTAAATTGAGAAGACGGAACACGGAAGTCAGAAGGTAATTCGTTCCCCTCATGTAGTGGCAATATTTTTTTACATATTAATAAACATTTTTAGTTTAGGATGTTAAAACGGGTTGGAATTAACAACCAAAAAAAAATCATAAACCAAGATTTACACGGAGTTTCACGGAGTAAATCACGGAGTAGATGTATGTGAAAAGTAAACAGTGTAACTCAGTATTAATTCCGTGAGACTCTGTGGTTAAACAACCAAATATGGGACATTATAATCGCCGTGATTTCATCAGATCGTCGTTAATTGGCGGAGCAGCAATCTCCTTTTTAAAACCTTTTGAGATTATTGCTTCATCAAATTTCATTGAGACACAGGGAACTTCTGTTTCAATTTCTGCAGGAAATGACAGGGCTGATATGGTATTCCGGGCACTTAAGCCGTTTTCAAAACAGATAAAGCAGGCAATCGGAAATCGCCGTGTCGTCCTTAAACCTAATAATGTCCTCATTTATGTTCCGCTGGCATGTACCCATGTTGAGTCACTTGAGGGTATTTTAGAGTTCCTGAAATCAATCAACAAGATAAATAATGTCATTATCGCTGAATCATCAGCCAGCGGTTCTACACTGGAGGGATTTGACAATTACGGTTATTACAGCCTGCTGTCAAAATATCCGGTAAAACTTGTTGATCTCGACGATGAGCCTTTTGAAATAATGTATGTTCTGAATGAGCGCGATTTCAAACCATACAGGATCAGGGTATCACATGTAATACTCGATCAGGATGCTTATGTGGTTTCCGTTGCCAGGATGAAGACCCACAATACTGTTGGGGCAACTTTGTCGCTTAAGAATATTGTGTTTGGTTCGCCAATAAAGGATCATGGATTCACTCTTTACAACGAAGATATAAGGTTTTCAGAAAAGGCTAAGGAATCTTTAGCCGGATCAGTAAGCTATAAAAGACTGATTCACGGGAGCGGATTTCATGCAATAAACTACAATATGGCATCACTGGCACAGCGGTTACATCCCGATCTTGCGATAATTGACGGCCATACGGGGATGGAGCATAACGGGCCGACACTTGGAACACCGGTTGATCACAGGGTATGCGTGGTAAGCCAGGACTGGCTGTCGGCCGATCGGGTAGGAGCAGAACTTATGGGGATTGATTTTTCGAAGATCGGTTACCTTAACCATTGTTCCAGTATGGGATTAGGCAATGCTGATCTGAGTAAGATCGAGATTATAGGCGAAAGACTTGAAGATCATATTAAACAGTACAAACTTCCGGATAATTTTGAAAAACAGCTGGTATGGATGAACCCTAAGGCCTGATCATTTTTGAACTCAGAGGAGAGGATTCCTCGCTTCGCCAGGAAAGACAGTACAATAAATACTACCCATGAGGAGGAGATTCCTCGCTTCGCTCGGAATGACGGTAATTATGATATAAATACTACAGAACATGAAAAAAAATGTTACGCCTCCACAACTCGCACGCAGGGATGCTGTGAAATTATTAACAGCAGGTTCTGCAGCAGGAATAATGGGATTATTCACAAGTTCTGCAGCCAGGGCAGAAACCCATGTAACTCCATCCTGGGCAGCAGGTATTCCACCAATTAAAATCAAAAGTGTCAAAGCAATAGCAACTTCACCTGAAGGATCAAATCTTGTCGTGGTAAAGGTCGAAACTACCGAGCCGGGCCTCTACGGTCTGGGTTGTGCAACATTTACACAGAGGGCTGTGGCAGTAGTTGCTGCAATAGACAATTATCTTAATGATTTTTGTGCAGGTAAGGATGTTGATAATATTGAAGATATGTGGCAATCGGCATATGTAAGTTCTTACTGGCGCAACGGGCCTGTTCTGAACAATGCCCTGAGCGGACTCGATGAAGCTTTGTGGGATATCAAGGGGAAGAGAGCAAATATGCCTGTATATCAGCTTCTTGGAGGAAAATGCAGAATTGCGGTTGATTGTTATGCCCATGCAAGCGGACCGACTCCGGAAGCGCTGACAGAACGTGTTCAGCAATTCATGGAGCAGGGATTCAGGCATGTGAGGATCCAGCAGGGCGGCTACGGAGGTGTCGGAACAATGGAGAAACAGCCTGATTTCAAAGAAGCCGGATTTGGACGGGAGCAGGATATGTTCATGGATCAGCGTACTTATCTTAAGCGGGTGCCTGAGATGTTTGATTATGTCAGGAAAAAGTGCGGCGAAGATATTGAGCTTTTGCATGATATTCATGAACGGGTGGAGCCGCTGGATGCAATTAATCTGATAAAACAGCTGGAGCCGTACCGGCCATATTTCATTGAGGATCCTTTTTCGCCTGAAAACATGAAATGGTTCAGACAGCTGAGAACCAGCACAACAGTTCCGATAGCGATGGGCGAATTGTTTAACAATATAAATGAGTTCAGGGACTATATGGCCGATCAGTTATTTGACTATATAAGGGTCCATCTTTCGCAGATAGGCGGTATAACACCTGCAATGAAAATTGCCAGGCTGGGTGAGTGGTTCAACGTAAAAACTGCATGGCACGGACCTGGCGACGTTTCTCCGGTCGGACACGCAGCAAATGCTCATATCGACCTGGCAGTATGGAACTTTGGGATCCAGGAGTCACATTTCTGGAATGAAAAAGCACAGGCTGTTTTCCCTGGCTGCCAGACCTATAAGAATGGGTATATGTATATCAATGAGGCTCCCGGACTTGGTGTCGATATCAATGAAAAAGAAGCTGCAAAATATCCGATTGGAACAAAATCGAACTGGACACTGCGAAAGAGTGACGGTACCATAATTAAACCATGAAAACAATATTTAAATGTTGCCAGGTACCGGGTACCTGGTACTGGGCACTGGTTGCCGGGTAATTAATAGATTGATTTATAATAACCTGGTACCCAGCACCAAGGACCCAGAACCCAGCAGCCAGAACTACCTTTCAAGGTTCTGTACGGTGAAATAGGAATCATCAACCTTTATACCCTCATTAATTTTGGTGAAAAGTATCTGCGATTTACGGTTTGTAGCCAGGTTACTGGCAACCATATCCTTTACCATAAACTTTCCATCTGTCAGAGGAAAAATGCTCTTTATTTCAATTATCTTAAACAGCTCATTATCGAAATTATAAAACTCCATTTTCTGAACCTGGTTATTGTTAATGCTGACATAGCTTATCTTCCTTGAGTAGCCGTATTCATCAGCCTTATCTTCATTGACAGGGGTGCTTTCAATAATCCACTGGTTGTTTGTTCCGGAATTCCTCAAAATGCCTGTGCGTAAAGTCAGAAACGGAAGGAGATGCCATGTCGGCGTTTGAGAACTCTGAACTCATAAAACTTTTACCCTTTTCAGTAGTCACGATCCTGCGTGTTTTCTTTAGTGCCGGAAGATATATCCACATCTCATCCGCAATGTTTTTATTGTCAAACACCAGCATTGATGTTCCCTTAACATCAGCAGGCTCAATAAACCTGATAAATCTTTTTTCCAGTCCGTCGGGATAGCTTTTGGAGGTCATTGATATGGTCCTGTTCCGTATCGAACCGCTTTTTTCAGTAATGGTAAGATTGATATTTGCACTTAAGGAACCGGTGATGCTGAGATCGCGGCTTTTATTCATTATCTGAAGGGCGTCAGGCTGTTGCGCTGCTGCTTGTAAAAGCGGCAGTATTAACACCAGCAATAGTGCTTTCTTTTTCATTTTTTCTTAAATTTTTATTTCCTGTTTCAAATCCAATAAATCCCGGCTTATATTTCATAAGGAAAGCCGGTATAATTAAGAGGGCCCCGATAAGGCACGATCCGATAGAAATTATAACCAGGTAGCCGAAAAACCGGATCGAGGTGAATCCTGAAAATATCAGTGCTGAGAATCCTGCCATTACACTGAAAGCATTAATAATTATGCTGCGCCCGATTGTCTTCATTGATGTTGCAGTTGCTTCGGGGTAAGATAGTCCATTACTGATCTGCTGGTTAAAACACCATAATACTGAATAGTAAAATCGACTCCAACACCGATCATAATAGATGAGAGGAGGGCTGTGGCTGCATCCAGGGCTATTCCTGTATATCCCATAAAACCAAACAGGATCATTATGGATGCAATCAGGGGAATAGAACCGATCAGCCCTCCTTTAAAAGATCTGAATATTAAAGATAACAGCAGAAATACTGTAATAATAGCGAAACGCAGTGATGAAATCTGGCCCTTAATGATAGACTGAGCAAAGTCAGCCATGATAAGGGCATATCCTCCAACACTTACTTCAGCCGGGAAATTGGAAGTCAGTTCTGAAATCTTCGATTTAACTGAATTTATGATATCGTTTTCAGGTTCTGACATTCTGATAAGAATATGTGCTCTGGAATTTTCGAGGTCCGTCAGTTGTTTAAAATCGTCTGGACTGCCACTCATGTTGTAAAGCTCAAACATTTGGGCAATAGCTTCGCGTGTTTCCGGAATGGCATTATATCCTTGTTCAGTACTTGTGTAGATAGCTTTGCTCATCTCTCTGACAACCTGAGATATACTGAAAACATTTCCAACTCCATTTTCCTGTTCAATTTCCCTAGTAAGAATATCAATCCTTTTCATTATTTCAGGATCTTTTATATCTCCTTTTATCATAACAGAAATTGATTGTGATCCTCCGAATTTTGAGTTTATAATTTCCGAAGCCTGTCGAATCGGATGCTTACGTGAAAAGTAGTTTTCCTGATTTGTATTTATTCTGAGGAAGTAAAATTCCTGAAGAGATTAAAAGAATAACGATTGCAGAAACCAACAGTATCCTGCCGGGATAATTGATAATTAAGCCGGATAATCTGTTCAGGGTTTTCTCAAATAACCTTGTTTTGTCACCAGACTTCTTTTTTGAAGTAAGTCTGGTCCCGCTTACAAATATCAAGGCCGGGATAAGAAGAAGACTCATCAGCAGAGCAACAGATACGCCTGCAGCGGCTAGTACACCAACTTGCCTGGCAGGGATGATGGAGTGGGTAAGTAGTCCCAGGACACCTGCAATAGTTGTTAATCCGCTAAAGAGAATAGGCATATTCAGCGAATTCAATAATTTGTGCATCAGCTCTTTTTTCGTAGATCCGGGATGTACTTTTCCCAGCTCCTGAAACCTGGAGACAAGGTATATTCCATAGTTATTTGCGACTGCAACAAGAATAATCGGTACGAGAAGGGTAATAATTGAGATCTTCCAGCCCAACAGGGGTATTAATGCAATGCTGAATGCAGTTGTCAGAACCACCACGCTGAAGGGCATTATTACGTTTCGCCACGATCCCAGGTTTACCTTCAGTATTACAAGCATAATAATAAGTGAGACAGGTATTAGTATTACTCCGTCCCTGCTGACATCCTTTAAGATGCTTTGCCTGATGTACGGAAGACCTCCTTTTGTTATTTTTGTTCTGCCGGGATTGGAATTAATAACCGAATCAATCTCATGAAGAGTTCTTTTCTCAGTTTCTGAGTTGTTTATTGTTGCAGTAATAGATGCTGTTGTAAGGTCTGATGAGACAACAATACCCTGGGCAAACCTGTTTTCAAGGATCCTTTTGCCCAGTTGTCTTAACTCAGCAGTATCTGAAGGAATTTCTTTTATCAAAGGATCAACTGTCATCATACCTTCCTCGCTTGAAATGCTTTTAATAGTAAAAGGTGATATCCGGCTGCTTACTCCACTTATTCTTGAGATAGACTTATCTATAGCTTTGATTTGATTTAAGTTATCGTTTCTTAATAATATTGTCATCAGAAAACATAATAATAACCAGGTCCTGTACGCCGAATTCACTTTCGATCTTATCTGTTTCTATTCTTGATTCAATTGATTGGGGTATATAATTTCTCATTTCAGGATCGACTTTGGTCCTGGGGATTACCAATAGCGATACAGCTCCGGTAAGAAGACATAAAATGATAATGACCCATCTGTATTTGAAAATAAAATCTGTCATAACTTTAAAAATCAACTCTCAGTGAAACATATACACCATTCATAAAATCATCGATCAGGTCGAAAAGCGAATCTTTCATCCCGCTATAGATTTCAGCCCCGATAGTAATTGCCAAACCATCGGCCGGTTTTATTTTCATTTCAGGAATTATCAGGAGATCGCGTGAAGTAAAATTATAAATTGTGAACACGGAAGGTGAAAATTTACCATATAACATTTCGGCTTCCACCCGTCAGTCCGGCAGAATGATAGTATTCATTTAACTGATAATTATAGAGCCTGTTAAACGCCCCTACCTGCTGCTTTACATAAGCTTCAGGATCAAATTCCGGAATGGCGAACATTGCAGCCATCTGCGAAAAATCGATACCAGTTCCAATGATGGGATCAACCTCTGAAGGTGCAAAATCAATAATGTATTTTCCGCTGTATTCTCCGGTAAATCTCCAGATTCCGGTTGCCCAGTCAACCCCGGCAACATACTTAATCTCAGGGAGGGGAACATATTCATCTGTTTCATAGGAAAGCAGAGGATCTGACCAGGCTGCCTCTCCGCGAATGCCCACCGGACCAGCTGCAGTTTCAAAATCAATTCCTAAAACCCTGATCTTATATGGTTTTTCTGACAATTCGAGATATAGGACCGGAACCGGCTGACTGAGGTCGAGGTTAAATGTTGTCAATGCTATTCCTGGCATCGGATCATAGCCATTGAACCAGGAGAGGCTCCAGTCGAACATCTGAAACCGGAAATCAGTCTTAAGTCCATAACTGAACATCCCCTTATCAGTCTGGAGGGATTTTAGCTCATTAATGACTACATAATCGGGTAGGGGGATCGGTTCAACAATCAGTACAGAAGCTCTGTAGTAGGGAACTATAACAGCTTCAAAATTTACTTTTTCCCAGGGAGAATAATCCGCAGATAAAAGAAGGTTTCCCAGGTTCATATCCTCCCTGTCGGGTGATCGTAAAACGAGATCCTGGGGAGAGAGCTTCGAAGTCGGATTTGTAAAATCACAGCGGCCCCATTTGATTATTTTCTGCCCCATCTCAAGGTTCCATTTTTTACCATTGACACCCACCCAGGCTTCACGGACATCAAATTTAGTTACCGGCTCCTGAAACTCGGTTCCGTATCTGAAGCGGAGATCTGCAAATGCCCTGAAATTATTATCATTCCCGGCTTCAAGATTCAGTCCGATATCAGAAAATGCACTTGGAACATATAGTTTATCATCAGCTTTATCAACCCAGGTATAGAGTCCTCCTCTGACAAATCCGCCCAGTGTTTTACCGGTTGAACTGGTCTCAGGGTCATTAACCAACAGAGTATCCTGACCGCAGGCAAGTATGCTGATAAAAAGGAACAGCCCAGCTGATAACAATGCTGCCTTCATTATTGTTATTTTGCCGCAAATAAAAGCAAATAATAAAAACGCGTCGTCTTATCCGCTTATACTGTACGTCAATTGCG
This sequence comes from uncultured Bacteroidales bacterium, assembly GCA_963702415.1. Taxonomy (GTDB): domain Bacteria; phylum Bacteroidota; class Bacteroidia; order Bacteroidales; family VadinHA17; genus LD21. Next base: position 198,699 of record CAVPCP010000007.1, read on the forward strand.
GATAGTTGATGTCCGTCCCGCTGAGATCGGACTAAAGTGTTTATTGAGTTATCCCTGTCTTTTTTTCCCTGTACTCACTGGGGGTGAGGCTGGTCTGGCTCTTAAAAAAAGAGTTGAAAGTGGCCTTCGAATTGAAACCGGCATCGAGGGCGATTGCCAGGATGGTATAGTGATTGTATTTAGTATCGCTGAAGCGTTCAATAACCTCTTTCACCCTGTATTCGTTAACGAATGTGAAGAAATTCCTTTTATATTTTTCATTCAGAACCTGGGTGATATGATGCCGGGGAATTCCTGTTTTGGCCGACAGGTCCTGTATCGTCAGATCACCATTAAGAAATGGTTTGTTTGTTTCCATGTAAGAGAGAAGCTTCTTCAGGTATTTTTCTGCCTGAACATCTTTCAGGCCACTCCTTGAATATCTTTCAGTCTCTCTTTTCTCATTATTATCCGGGGGGACCACTTCCCCGAAAATTACAGGTTGTTTTATCCCGTAAAAACTGTAAACAATTGAAAATAATGCAATAAAACCAAAAATTACAAAATACGGATCGAAAGGGATGATATTTCCTATCATATTGAGTCCACCAAGGATGAATAAAATGAAATTGGCAACATAAAAGCTTATTGAAAGAATCTTAAGCCAGTTCAGTGTTATCTTCCGGGAAGTAAAAGAAACCATGTTTTTCAGATTATCCTGGTGATGCTTTATTTCAATAAATGACAGCGTGCTGTAAATAGTAATAGAGAGAAAATATGAAATGGAGTAGATGATTCGTAATGAGATTAATTTATCGGGTCTGAAGAAGCTTCGCAGATCCCTTACAAGAGGTTCAGACCGGAATATCACGGATACGGTAAAAAAGCTCAGAAAGGGAATGAAGTGCAATAATGCCAGCCAGTTAAATTTTCTGTCCGGACTGGTCATAAACCGAATGTAGAGATATAGAAGGGGTCCGTAAGTAAATGTTATAAATGGGAAAGAGTACATCTCTATTACGGTACTGTTGATCAGTGCAAAGATCATTTCAATGCAGATAAGGAAAAGCCAGGCTGCCATAAGCCTGTTCGCAATATTATAAGGCTTTTTGGTTGCGATCAGCAGGCCTGCGAAGAATGATTGCGAGATTCCGATATAGAGTACTGGCTCGATATTGACCATTGAAATCCGGGATCAATGTTTTATAATTTCAAATATAGCTAAAAGGAATAAATAAATAAGGTATATTTGATGTTCAGGATAATATAAAAGCAGGCGGACAGCCTGAATATTATCTGTTATATTTCATTATACATCTGATTTTTATGAGTATTCTGTTAAATAAAAATTCACATGTCCTTGTACAGGGATTTACAGGCAGTGAAGGAACGTTTCATGCATCTCAAATGATTGAATACGGAACCTGTGTTGCCGGAGGCGTAACTCCCGGAAAAGGGGGACAGACACACCTTGGACTGCCGGTCTTTAACACTGTAAAGGATGCTGTAAAGGCAACAGGTGCGGATGTTTCTATAATTTTTGTACCACCTCAGTCAGGTGCCGATGCTATAATGGAGGCTGCAACAGGAGGCATCAGGCTGATTGTTGCGATAACCGAAGGCATTCCTGTATCTGATATGGTTATGGTAAAGGAGTATCTGAAATCTTTTAATACTGTATTAATAGGTCCGAACTGCCCCGGTATTATTACCCCGGGGGAAGCCAAAGTCGGAATAATGCCTGGATTTATACACAACAAGGGGAACGTTGGAATAATATCAAGGTCAGGGACACTTACCTATGAAGCTGTTGATCAGGTAACGAAACTGGGAATGGGACAATCGACCTGCATCGGAATAGGAGGCGATCCCGTTGTAGGCACCACAACCCTCGATGCCGTAAAGCTTATGATGCAGGATGATGATACTGAAATTATTGTAATTATAGGAGAGATTGGCGGTACGATGGAGACCGATGCTGCCGAATGGATAAGAACTCATGGAACCAAACCGGTCGTTGGTTTTATTGCCGGTAAGACGGCTCCTAAAGGCCGCAGAATGGGTCATGCAGGTGCCATAATAGGAGGGAAGGCCGATACCGCAGCAGCGAAAATCGAAATTATGAAGGAATGCGGTATCCATGTAGTTAATTCGCCTGCGGATATCGGGGTGACTGTGGAAATGGTTCTAAAAACAAAAAACAATAACGTGAACAAATAGGAACATGCCATGGAAATAGGGACATGCCATGGCATGTCCCTATTTGATTAATTTATATATATTTGCACGAATTCAAAAAAAATCACCATGAAACTACTCGAAGGAAAGACGGCTCTTATAACCGGTGCATCAAGGGGAATAGGAAAAGCTATTGCCATGAGGTTTGCGCTGGAGGGAGCATCAATAGCAATAACAAATATTGCTGAGGATGAAGAATTCCTGAATGCCATTGAGGAGATTAAAGCCCATAATGCTAAAATCAAAGGATATATTTCAAATGCATCCAGCTTTAAGGATTCACAAAGAGTTGTTGATGAGATTGTTAACGATTTCGGGAAAATAGATATCCTGGTTAATAATGCAGGGATAACTAAAGATACTCTTCTGATGAGGATGATCTGAAGAACAGTGGGATGCTGTAATTTCGGTAAATCTCAAGTCAGTTTTTAACCTGACAAAGGCAGTGCTTCAAACGATGCTGAAGCAGAAAAATGGCTCGATCATTAACATGAGTTCGGTCGTGGGCGTATCAGGAAATGCCGGACAGAGCAATTACTCGGCTTCCAAGGCCGGGATCATTGGATTTACAAAAAGTGTCGCCAAAGAGCTTGGTTCAAGGAATATCAGGTGTAACGCCATTGCTCCGGGATTCATTCTTACAGAAATGACTGATAAATTACCTCCTGATATAAAAAGTGACTGGATTAATAAAATACCATTAAAACGTGGAGGGACCCCTGAGGATGTGGCAAATACAGCTTTATTCCTGGCATCGGACCTGTCTTCTTATATAAGCGGACAAACAATTCATGTGTGCGGAGGTTTGTTAACTTAAAAAATTTATTATATTTGTGGTACCGCAGGGTGCCTATCCTTATAGCACGAGGAAATGCAGCGAGACATATTTATTCCACACTTATTTTAAACAGGCGCCCTGCTTCTTTTTTTGTAAATGCCTGCTGTTTAATGCATAACTTTATTTTTTTCCTGATCCTTTTTATCCCGGTAACCGGTTTTATGCTGGAAAGATACCTTGAGTATCTGAATGCAGGAATGCTCACTGAAAAACTGCCTGAAAAGCTCAGGGGCATCTGTGATGAAGAAGAATACAGGAAAACCCAGCTGTATGAAAAGGATAACCTGAAACTCTCTTTCTGGTCATCTTCTTTTAACCTTGCAATAATCATTGTTATGATAATTGCAGGCGGATTTGCATTTCTTGATAACATATCCAGGTCAGTCAGCAATAACAGTGTGGTTATTGCCCTTGTTTTCTTTGGTATAATAGGTTTTGCCTCGGATCTTTTTAACCTGCCATTCAGCTGGTACGACACATTTGTTATAGAGAAGAAATACGGTTTTAATACAATGACCATCAGGACATATATAACAGATCATCTGAAGTCATGGTTCATTGCCGTTCTTGTAGGTGCTCCGGTTCTCGGACTGATTACCTGGATATATTATAAAACCGGTAAAGGATTCTGGCTTTATGCCTGGGGACTGATAACTGCATTCTCAATTTTTATAAATTTCTTTTATTCCCAGCTGATTGTACCTATTTTCAATAAGCAGACACCTCTTATAGATAGTCCGCTCAGAAAAAAAATTGAGGCTTTTGCTCAAAAGGCCGGATTCAGGCTTAAGAATATTTATATAATTGACGGTTCAAAAAGGAGCACAAAAGCCAATGCTTACTTCTCAGGATTCGGATCTAAGAAAAGAATAGTATTGTACGATACTTTGATAAAGGAAATGTCGGATGAAGAAATAGTTGCTGTTCTTGCACATGAGATAGGGCACTACAAGAAAAAGCATGTACTCAGGAGCCTGGTTTTTTCAGTAATCCTTACAGGACTAATGCTTTTCCTTTTTTCACTGGTGATTGACAGCCCATTGCTATCAGGGGCAATGGGAGCTGATATCCCCAGCTTTCACCTGGGCCTCATAGTATTCGGAATACTATATAGCCCTCTATCACTCCTTATAGGGCTTGTTACAAATTATATTTCCCGAAGAAATGAATTTGAAGCCGACAGGTTTGTTCATGACAATTATGATCCGGGAATACTTGCCGGTGCCTTAAAGAAGCTGTCTGTGAAGAATTTGTCGAACATGATCCCGCACCCGGCCTATGTATTTTTCCATTATTCACATCCCCCCTTGCTCGAAAGGCTGGCAAAACTGGAATTGAGCGGATAAGAAGAGTGCGGATTGCGGATTTGTGATTTCGGATTTTATGGTAAGTTTGCATTTGGAAATCCGAAATCGAAAACCGAGCCGAAGGCGAGCTCGGCGAAGCCAATCCGACATCCGAAATTGGAATATGCCTCCTTAGCTCAGTTGGTAGAGCAGCTCATTCGTAATGAGCAGGTCGTGGGTTCGAGTCCCATTGGAGGCTCGATTGATTGCGGATTTCGGATTTCGGATTGCGGATTTGTGATTTCGGATTAATTTTATAAATTCGCAATCGAAAATCCGAAATCCGAAATTATTAAAAGCGGGAGTAGCTCAGTGGTAGAGCATCAGCTTCCCAAGCTGAGGGTCGGGGGTTCGAGACCCCTTTCCCGCTCTTATCCTCCGAAGCTTCAGCGAAGGATGGTCTCACCCTCCGAAGCTTCAGCGAAGGATGGTCTCACCCTCCGAAGCTTCAGTGAAGGAGGGTCTCACCCTCCGAAGCCCTGGCGAAGGAGGATCTTTCCCGACATTGCTTTAGCGACGTCGGGTCTTTTTTTCTCAATTTTAGCTAACTTTGGTGCCAATTCTCCTAAAATATGAAAGCAGAAATAATTACAATTGGAGATGAGCTGCTTATTGGCCAGACAATTGATACTAATTCAGCCTGGATGGGAGCTGAACTGAGCATGGCAGGATTTGATATAATAGAAAAATTTCAATCCATGACAACAGACCTGATATTATCAATGCCTTGTCAGATTCGGTGGGCAAATCTGACGTGGTGCTTATAACCGGTGGTCTGGGTCCGACAAGCGATGATATCACCAAAACTACTCTCTGTGAATTCTTTAACACCAGGCTTATTACGAATAATGAGGTGCTGCTGATGGTGGAAAAGATGATGCGCCGGCGGAATTTTCCAATGAATGAAAACAACAGAAGACAGGCAGAAGTTCCTGAATCATGCAGAGTACTAACAAATGCTACTGGGACTGCTCCGGGAATGTGGTTTGAAAAGGATGGAACTATTTTTATTTCAATGCCAGGTGTTCCCGCTGAAATGAAATATATTATGAATGAACATGTTCTTCCGGAACTAAAGAAACGGTTTACATCACAGGTAATAATGCACAGAAATATAATGACATATGGAACATCTGAAGCAAAACTTGCAGAAATACTTACCGGGTTTGAAGCTGAGCTTCCTGAAAATATTAAGCTTGCATATCTTCCTTCATCCGGAATTATAAAACTGAGACTTACAGGAACAGGAAATAACAGGGAAACTGTATCGGAAGCAATCGGCATATCAGGTTAAAAAGCTCTATAGAATTATTCCTGAATTCATATATGGTGAAAATGAAGAATCACTTGAAGTGGTTATCGGAAAGCTTTTAAGGGAAAGAAGAAGACACTCTGTACAGCTGAGAGCTGCACAGGAGGAGAGATTGCTCATCTGATAACAAGTATTCCCGGAAGTTCTGATTATTATACAGGCTCAGTTATCGCCTATGTAACAGGGTAAAATTGCAGTTGCTTGGTGTTGATAAAAAGGCTGTTGAAGATTATGGTGCTGTCAGTGAGAATGTTGTAAAGAGAATGGCTGAAGGTGCAGGAGACTGATTCAAAACCGATTTTTCTGTAGCTACATCGGGTATTGCCGGCCCTGGAGGAGGAACAGACAAAAAACCTGTCGGAACAATATGGATTGCAGTTGCTTCAGAAAAAGGATCATTACTGAAAAGCAATCTTTCGGAAACTGACAGAGATACAAATATAACACGATTTTCATTGGCTGCTCTTAACCTGCTCAGAAAGCAGATTATCAGAGGATAACTGTAATTTAATACTATGTTAAAAAAAAGTGACATAATATTTGGTTAATCAGATAAAAATCACGTATTTTGCGCTTCGTTTTAAAAAGACAAACGTTAGTTAAGAAGTAAAACAAACAACAATGTCAAAGATTTGTCAGGTTACAGGGAAGAAGGCGATGGTCGGAAACAACGTTTCGCATTCAAAAAGAAGGACTAAAAGGAAATTTTATCCGAATCTTTTTGTTAAAAGATATTATCTTCCGGAAGAAGAGAGGTGGATTTCCCTTAAGATTTCAGCAGCAGGTATACGTCTGATAAGTAAAAAAGGACTTACAACTGTTCTTAAAGAAGCAAAGGAAAAAGGTTACATTTTGAATTATTAAAACAGTATAGAAAATGGCAAAGAAGGCTAAAGGTAACAGACAGCAGGTAATTCTGGAATGTACCGAACATAAGGAGAGCGGTCAGCCGGGAACATCAAGATATATTACAACAAAGAACAGGAAAAATACTCCTGACCGTATGGAAAGGAAGAAATACAATCCTATTCTGAAAAAACATACACTTCACAGAGAAATCAAGTAAATAAGTTAACACCATGGCAAAGAAAGTTGTTGCATCACTAAAGACAGGAGCAGGTAAGACATTTACAAAATGCATTAAAATGACAAAGTCAGATAAATCAGGAGCATATCTGTTCAAGGAAGAGATCGTTCATAATGATCATATTAAAGATTTCTTCACAAAGAAGTAAGACTTTAACATCTGTATAAAAGATAATCAAGCTTTCTTCTTGCTGAAGAAAGCTTTTTTTATATTTGATACATCAATAAATCATATCCATCATGGCTTTATTCGGATTTCTTGGAAAAGGAAAAAAAGGAGAGCCTTAATAAAGGTCTTGAAAAAACAAAAGAGAATGTTTTTTCAAAATTTCAAGGGCTGTAATCGGAAAATCGAGAGTCGATGATGAAGTACTTGATAATCTTGAGGAGGTACTGGTATCATCTGATGTCGGTGTTGACAACAACTCTGAATATAATCGAAAGGATTGAAGCCAGGGTAGCAAAAGATAAATACTGAATACAAGTGAACTGAATACAATACTAAAGGAAGAGATAGTTGCACTTCTGGAAAAAAACCATCTCAGGTCCGGAGTTCAGATTTCATTCCGCCTCTACCTCATAAACCATATGTAATAATGGTAGTAGGAGTAAATGGAGCAGGAAAAACAACGACAATAGCAAAACTGGCCTATCAGTTTAAAATGCCGGAAAAAAAGTACTCATGGTGCTGCGGATACTTTCAGGGCTGCAGCAATAGATCAGCTGCAGATCTGGGCCGACAGGGTAGGGGTTCGCTCATTAAACAGCAGATGGGATCTGACCCGGCATCAGTTGCATATGATACAGTTAAATCAGCTGTTGCAGGGAAATAAGATGTTGTAATAATTGATACAGCCGGCAGGCTTCATAATAAAATCAACCTGATGACAGAACTATCCAAAATCAAAAGAGTAATGGAAAAAGTTATTCCGGATGCTCCGCATGAAGTCTGCTGGTACTGGATGGATCAACCGGGCAAAATGCATTTGAACAGGCCAAACAGTTTACTGCTGCAACAAACGTTACTGCCTGGCAATAACAAAACTCGATGGAACTGCAAAAGGAGGAGTGGTAATCGGCATTTCCGACCAGTTTAAAATACCGGTAAAATATATAGGTATTGGTGAAAAACTTGAAGACCTACTGATTTTAACGCTTCGAATTTGTGATTCTCTTTTCAGCTGTCGTAATAACTTAAAACTGGTGACATCTATGTATACTTCTGACATTAACCTGTGAAAATAAAAAGATAAATATTGTTACATTTGGTTGCTCGAAAAATATTGTCGATTCCGAAAAGCTTCTGAAACAATTAATGCAGGAGGTTATGAGATTGTTCATGATTCTGAAGAACTATCAGCAGGAACAGTTATTATAAATACCTGTGGTTTTATAAATGATGCAAAAGAGGAGAGTATTGATACAATTCTCCGCTTTGTCAAGGCACAGAAGCAGGAAAAATAGAAAATCTATATGTAATGGGCTGTCTTTCTGAGAGATATATGGATGCTCTGAAAAATGAGATACCAGAAGTAAAAAGATATTTCGGAGTAAACAATATGAATGATATCCTGAAAGAGCTGGGGGTTAAGTTCAGAAAAGATCTCCTTACTGAAAGAACTCTCACCGGCCAGGTCATTATGCATACCTGAAAATATCTGAAGGATGCGACCGGACCTGTGCATTTTGCGCAATTCCTTTATCAGAGGGAAATGATTTCACGACCGATTGAAGAACTTGTTAAAGAACACAAATTCTTGCCGACAGGGTGTAAAGGAACTGATACTTATTGCCCAGGATTTAAGTTATTATGGACTTGATCTTTACAGAAACAGAAATTGCCTGACTTGATTACGGAACTTCTTAAGATTGAGGCAATTGAATGGATCGGCTTCATTACCTGTATCCGGCAAATTTTCCAATGGAACTTATTCACTTTAATAAAGATAATCCAAGATATGCAGATATATTGATATTCCTATTCAGCATATTACCGATAATATGCTGGGACTGATGAAAAGATCGCATAACGAGGAGGAGACAAGGAAATTACTTAGAAATATCAGAAAGAGATTCCTGATGCAGTAATCAGGACAACACTGATTGCCGGTCATCCTGGAGAAACAGAAAAGGATTTCATTGAACTCAAGGATTTTATTTCAGAATTCAGGTTTGACAGGCTTGGAGTATTTGCATATTCACATGAAGAGGATACATATTCTTACAATCATTATAAGGATGAAATTCCTGAAAAGATAAAAGAGTCAAGAGTTTCAGAACTAATGGAAGATTCAGCAGAAATATTTCAGAAGAGCTTAACTGGGAGATAATCGGTAGAGTATATAAAAGTAATAATTGACAGGAGGAAGGTGAATTTTTTGTCGGCAGAACTGAATATGACAGCCCTGAAGTTGATCAGGAAGTTCTTATCAGTACTGAATATAATCTGAAACCAGGAAATTTTTATAATATACATATAACAGAATCAACTGATTTTGATCTGTATGGAAAACCGGCTTGCTCATCCTGATCTATCCTGATAGGTCAAAGATTGATAAAAGTCAGCTCATGACTTTAGGGGTTCTCGGTGGAGCTGCAAGTTCCTCCTTTTTCTTCTGGATCTTTATTTTTATTTCCGATTTGACTGTTAAATCCAACATAAATAGTATCTCCTTCTTTCAGATTTGCCTTTATAAGAACTTCAGCCATAGGATCTTCAAGATATTTCTGAATTGCACGTTTCAGAGGTCTGGCTCCATAATTGGCATCAAAGCCTCTTTCGGCAATATAATCTCTTGCGCCGATTGCAATCTTAAGCTGATAACCAAGTGATTTAACCCTGTCATACAAACCTTTAAGTTCAAGATCAATGATTTTATTTATCTCTTCCTTCCCAAGGGAATTAAACATTATAACATCGTCGATCCTGTTCAGAAATTCAGGTGCAAAAGTTTTCTGAAGGGCTTTTTGAAGAATGCTTTTGGTCTGTTCATCTCTGGTTGCTTTTTTGGCATTGGTGTCAAAACCGATACCATGTCCGAATTCAGCAATCTGCCTGGTTCCAATATTTGAAGTCAGGATAACAATTGTATTCCTGAAATCGACCCTGCGTCCAAGGCTGTCGGTCAACTGGCCTTCATCAAGAACCTGAAGCAGAATATGAAATACATCGGGATGTGCTTTTTCTATCTCATCGAGAAGAACAACTGAATATGGTTTTCTTCTGACTTTTTCAGTAAGCTGTCCGCCCTCTTCATAACCAACATATCCGGGAGGTGCTCCAACAAGTCTTGATACGGAGAATTTCTCCATATATTCGCTCATATCGATCCTGACAAGGTTATCAGTTGTATCGAAAAGAAATTTGGCCAGAACTTTTGCAAGTTGGGTTTTTCCGACACCTGTCGGACCGAGAAAAATAAATGTTCCGATTGGTTTATTAGGATCTTTCAGACCTGCCCTGTTCCGTTGGATTGATTTTACAACTTTCTGAATTGCCTCATCCTGTCCGATAACACTTCCCTAAGTTCATCTGCCATTTTAAGAAGTCTTGTACCTTCTGTCTGGGCAATTCGCTGTACAGGCACACCTGTCATCATTGCAACAACTTCTGCAACTTTTTCGGCATCAACTGTTTCACGGTTAACTGCAAGTTCTTTTTCCCATTTTTTCTTCTCAAGATCAATCATATCGAGAAGATCTTTTTCCCGGTCACGGAAACTGGCAGCTTTTTCAAAATTCTGATTTTTGACAGCCATCATTTTTTCCTTTTTGGTATCCTCAAGCTGGCTTTCAAGAGTAAGGATTTTTTCAGGAACAACAATATTGGAGATATGAACCCTTGATCCTGATTCATCAAGGGCATCAATTGCCTTATCGGGAAGGTGACGTCGGAAATATACCTGTTAGTCAGCTTCACACAAGCATCAATTGCATCATCTGTATAGATGACATTATGATGCTCTTCATATCTTTCCTTAATATTATGAAGGATATGTATTGTTTCTTCGATAGAAGTAGGCTCAACAATTACTTTCTGGAATCGTCTCTCAAGAGCTCCGTCTTTTTCAATATGCTGACGGTATTCATCAAGTGTGGTTGCTCCGATGCATTGAATTTCACCTCTTGCAAGTGCAGGTTTTAGCATATTGGCTGCATCCAGCGAGCCTGTTGCTCCTCCTGCTCCTACGATAGTATGAATTTCATCAATAAACAGAATAATATTGTCATTCTTTGACAGCTCATTCAGAATGGCTTTCATTCTCTCCTCAAACTGACCGCGGTATTTTGTCCCTGCAACTATTGATGCCAGATCGAGAGCAACAACTCTTTTATTGAAAAGCACCCTTGATACATTTTTCTTTGTAATTCTTAGTGCCAGACCTTCAGCAATTGCCGATTTACCCACTCCGGGTTCACCAATAAGGACTGGATTATTCTTTTTTCTTCTCGACAGGATCTGGGCGAGTCTTTCAATTTCTCTTTCACGTCCCACAACAGGATCAAGCTTGCCTTCTTCTGCTGCTTTTGTCAGATCAATTCCGAAATTGTCAAGAACAGGAGTATCTGACGAAGGTTTTGGAGAAGAGGGAGTTTGTCCTTTTCCCTGGCCGCCCCCAAATGACTGACCTTCATCATCTTCCTCCCTTGGAAAATCAGCTTTTGCAGATGGTGAAGATGCTTCCACGGCACGCCTGACAGACTGGTAATCGACATCCAGTTCGGACAGGAATCTTGTGACCAGTGCATTTTCATCCTTAAGTATGGCAAGCAGGAGGTGTTCTGAATCTATTGTACCGCTTTTAAGTGCTTTAGCTTCAAGATATACAAGTTTCAGAATTCTTTCAGTGCTCCTCAGCAAAGGAACAATCTCATGATCAGCAACAGGTACAGGACTCTCTACTTTGATGCTTTTCTCAAGAGATCCTTTAAGTACAAGAAGATCTATTCCCTGATTTATCAGTATTTCTACTGCTACACCTTCACCATCCCTGAGGATACCCAGAAAAAGATGCTCGGGGCTTATATGACTGTTCCCCAGTCTTATAGCCTCCTCCTTGCTGTAACCAAGGATATCCTTTACCCTTTGCGAAAATTGTGAATCCATATTTTAAGTCCTATTTTTAGTGAATTTAGCCGCAAGCCAATTTGTCAGATGAGGTCCGACAAAAGTGCCGGTGGCGATAAAATCAAAGTTAAATTTAATACTATATCTGCAGGGCAATTTTCATGCCCATTTATAAACAATTAATGTTAAAAAGTCAGCATTATGAATAGTCAAAAGTAACCAAATAATCACTACATTCGTAATCAAAACAGCCCTATAAAAAGGGCATTCATATCTATTTAATTATAAATTATTTATGGCAGAAAGAGAGAGGATTATTCAGGTAAACATTGAGGAGGAAATGAAGTCAGCCTACATTGACTATTCAATGTCGGTAATTGTATCGAGAGCTTTACCTGATGTCAGAGATGGATTAAAACCGGTACACCGCAGAGTGCTTTTTGGAATGTCGGAGCTGGGAGTGCTTAGCAACAGGCCATATAAAAAGTCGGCAAGAATAGTAGGGGAGGTGCTTGGGAAATTTCATCCCCACGGCGATTCTTCTGTATATGAAGCAATGGTGAGAATGGCGCAGGACTGGTCGCTGAGATACCCGTTGGTAGATGGACAGGGGAACTTCGGATCAGTAGACGGCGACAGTCCGGCCGCGATGAGATATACGGAAGCCAGACTGAAAAAAATTGCAGAAGAGTCACTTTCGGATATTGATAAGGAAACCGTCGATTTTATGCCAAACTTCGATGATTCGCTTACTGAACCCGTTGTACTGCCAACCAGGGTGCCAATCCTCCTGGTAAACGGCGCATCAGGAATCGCTGTGGGAATGGCAACAAATATGCCGCCCCATAACCTTTCCGAAATAATTGATGCCACAATTGCATTCATTGATAACAAGGATATCACAACTGAAGAATTACTTGCATTTATAAAAGGGCCTGATTTCCCGACAGGAGGTATTATTTATGGTGAGCAGGGTATAAAAGATGCCTGCGAGACCGGCAGGGGAAGAATTATGGTCAGGGCCAAAACTGAAATTGAGATTACCCCTTCGGGACGTGAATGTATTATTGTGACAGAAATTCCCTACATGGTAAACAAGGCGGAAATGATAAAGAAAATTGCCGACCTTATTAATGAAAAGAAACTGGAAGGAATATCCTATATTAATGATGAATCGGACCGCAATGGCATGCGTGTGGTAATAATCCTGAAAAAGGATGCCAGTGCAAATGTCGTACTGAACCATCTTTATAAATTATCATCGCTTCAGACATCTTTTAATGTAAACAATATTGCTTTGGTTAAGGGAAGGCCAAAGATGCTTAACACAAAGGAACTTATCGATCATTTTGTCAGGCACAGGCATCAGGTGGTTCTGAGAAGAACCCAGTTTGAACTCAGTCAGGCAGAGAAAAGAGCCCATATCCTTGAAGGTTTGATCATTGCAAGTGATAATATAGATGAAGTCATTGCAATTATAAAAGCTTCAAAAACCCCTGAAGAGGCCAGGGAAAAACTGATGGAAAGGTTTAGTCTGTCAGATGTACAGTCGAAAGCTATTGTCGAAATGAGGCTCAGACAGCTGACCGGACTTGAACAGGACAAGCTGAGGGAAGAATATAAGGAAGTTATGGCCCTGATAGAGTATTTAAAGAATATTCTTGCAGATGTCGGATTACAGATGAAAATTATCAAGGAGGAGCTCCTTGAAATAAAAGAAAAATATGGCGACAACAGACGCACTGAAATTGTTCCCAATGCTGAAGAATTCAATCCGGAAGATTTCTATGCCGACGATGAGATGGTGATTACCATTTCGCATATGGGATATATAAAAAGGACACCTCTTACCGAATTCAGAAGGCAGAACAGGGGCGGAACAGGTGCAAAAGGCGGAGGAACACGTGACGAGGATTTTATTGAGCACTTGTATATTGCGACAATGCATAATACAATGCTTTTCTTTACAAGGAACGGAAAATGTTACTGGCTTAAGGTTTACGGTATTCCCGAAGGTTCACGGACCTCAAAAGGAAGAGCAATGCAAAACCTTATAAATATTGAACCTGACGATAAGGTGAGGGCATTCATAAACGTAAAGAATCTGAATGACTCCGAATACATAAATAATAATTTTATTGTCCTCTGCACCACAAAGGGTATTATTAAAAAGACCTCTCTTGAAGCATACTCCAGACCGCGGACTAACGGGGTGAATGCCATTACCGTCAGGGAAGGAGACGAGCTTCTTGAGGCCAGGATGACTAATGGGAAACACCACATTATGCTGGCTGTCAAGTCAGGAAGAGCCATAAGGTTCCCGGAAGTATCGGTGAGACCCATGGGGAGAACAGCATCGGGTGTCAGGGGGATCAGGCTTGCCAATGATATCTCTGATTTTGTTGTTGGTATGATAACTATTGAAAATAAAGAGAAAGAAATTCTTGTTGTTTCTGAAAAAGGGTATGGAAAAAGATCCGATATAGATGATTACCGAATTACCAACAGAGGCGGAAAGGGAGTTAAAACAATAAATATTACAGAAAAAACAGGATCATTGATTGCATTGAAAGATGTAACTGATAATCATGATCTTATGATTATCACACAATTTGGGAACATCCTGAGAAGCCCTGTTTCAGCCTTAAGGATTATGGGAAGAGCGACCCAGGGCGTACGGCTTATTAACCTGAAAGAGAATGATATTATCGCTTCAGTGGCCAGCGTGTTCATAAATGATGAGGAAGAAGCCCCGTCAATGAGAATATTATACAAAATAATGAAAATGTTGAGGAAAATGGCAAAGAATTTGAAGATTAGGGAGTAATGTTTTACATTTGGAAAAATATTTAGTGAAAATTTAACAAGAATTATAATTATGAAAAAGTTTTTTCTGCTAATTGCAGTTGTTTGTATTTCTGCTGGTGCTTTTGCACAGAAAGGCAAAGTAACGAGTGCCATGACCTTTATAGAACAAGGTGCTCTTGATAAAGCCAAAGAATCGCTTGATCAGGCAATGACAAATCCAAAAACAATGAACTGGACCAATACCTATTTTACCAAAGGAAAGCTTGCTCAGGCTGTTTTCAAAACAGAAGAACCGAAATTCAAGGAATTTTATTCGGATCCTCTCAGTGAAGCATATACTGCATACGAAAAATCTATGGAGCTTGATCCAAAGGGAGGAACAAAAAAGAAAATTATAACCGGAATGGTTTATAATTCTCTTGCCCTTGATCTATATGCCCAGGGTGGAACCCAGTTTGAGGCAAAGGATTATGAGGGAGCGCTTAAATCGTTTGAAACTCAGATAAAGATAACTGAAAGTGATAATTATGTGGGAATTACCGACACTGGGATGTACTATAATGCCGGCCTTGCAGCGATGAATTCCGGAAAGCATCCTGAAGCTATCAAGTATTTCGAAAAATGTGCGGAAATGCAATACCTGGGCATAACCCCTTACTACCAGATTTCCCAGAGTTATCTTGAAACCGGCGATACACTAAAAGCTGAGGAGTTGCTTAAAAGTCTTCCTGACAAATTCCCGGGCGATAAAAACATTAATTTGCAGCTCATTGACCTTTATATCAAAGCAGGTAATAATGATGAAGCCTTAAAATATATTGCGATAGCCAAAGCTGATGATCCGGAAAATTACAGTCTCCATTTTGCCGAAGGTATTATTTATCTGAACCAGTTAAAATATGATGAGGCAATTGCAGCACTTGTTAAGTCAGTGGAACTGAAGTCGGATCTCTATGACAGCGAGTATGGACTGGGTGCAGCCTATATCAACAAAGCTTCGGATATGTTCGTAAAAGCCAATGACATAATGGATGTCAATAAATACAATGCAGCGATTGAGGAAGCAATGAAAGTTTTCGGACAAGCTCTTCCATATATGGAAAAAGCTCTGGAACTGAAACCTGATGACATATATGCCATGAGAAGTCTTAAAGAATTGTACTACAGACTCAAAATGACTGATAAGTACAATGCCATCAAAGCCAAACTCGATGCAATCGATAAGCAGTAAGCTTAAATTATAAACTGCAATAAAATATGTTAAGAAGCCTTTCCGTTTAACGGAGAGGCTTTTTAATAAATTATGCGCTGTTTACACAATCAAAACTTCGGTGACCAATGAGAAGAATAACTATAGTTTTCTTTCTTTTAGGCTCTCTTCTGGTTAATGGCTGTTCAGGGAAAGATGATCCGGAACCAGCTGAAAAGGGTAATATAATTGTTCTTATGTATCACCGTATCGTTAAGGGAGATGCAACTAATCTCTACGAGCGGAGCGTTGCAGATCTTGAGGCAGATTTGAAATATCTTTTGGATAATGAAATTAAAGTGCTTACTTTCAATGATTTAGAAGCAATATCAATTGCAGGGGAGATGCCTGATGGCCATTCAGCAGTTATTACATTTGATGATGGCGATAATTCATGGTATACCCTTGTGAGGCCATTGCTTTTGAAGTATAAAATGAAAGCCACATTTTTTCTCTGGACATACATGATGGGTAATGATTCGTTTCTGACATGGGATGAGGTGGCTGATATGAGCAATTATACTATGGATGGTGGGGAGCGGCCGTTTATATTCGGATCGCATACATATTCTCATCAGTATCTTCATAAGAATAAGGATGAATTTCCGGGGAAGGCTGAATATAATGCGTTTCTTGACTATGAGCTTGGAAAATCAAAGGAGATTATAGAAGATCATTCTCCCGTATCAGTTACAATTCTTTCTCTGCCTTATGGTGATGGAGCAGGGGATTCCGAAATTATTGCGGCTGCCGCAAGGAACGGATATAAATTTATCAGGACATCGATCTGGGCGGCAATTGAAAATTCAGATTTTGATTTGTTTGTTATTCCAAGTCTTCCGATGCTCGACAGTACCGATCCGGAGCTGATCGGCTATTACCTGGGCATATAATCAAAATAAATTAGTTATTTCAACAGGGCAGGGGATCAGGGTCTGAATATTTTACCCTTAAATAAAATGTAAATTATTCTATTTTACATAATATTAATTATAGGAAATAACAATTTTCCTGGAATTTTCGTCCAGCTCCGCTGGTTAACATAAAAACAGATATGAGCCGAAGGATCATATCTGTTTGGTCTAACCTCTTCTTATTTCTTATTTCTGGTTTCTTCTTTGATCCGCTGTATATGGCCACGCCCCAGTCCCTTGACTTCGCAACCAAGCTGGAAATATCTCCTGATATTGTCATCCGACAAAATCCCAAAACAATCGATTATAGCTGCAGGATGGCCAATTGTTTTTACAACTTTATCAGGATTCAGATTAAGATATGTTTTGTGTGGAACTGCCAGAATAACAGCTTCAGCATCTTTTAGAGCTTTATCGAGATCTTGTTCGATATGAATTTCTTTCAGTTTTTCCTGGTTTCTGAAAAACCTTGATTTACTCTGTCCGATTCCCGGGAAAGTATCCTGCTGCTCAAATTCCCACCAATGTTCAACATAAGGATCATGCACACGAATCTCGGCGCCCATTTCAGCCAGTTTCCTTATTACAACTTCGGAGCCGCTGTAGCGTGTATCGCCAACATCCTCACGATATGCTGCGCCAAGAACCAGAATGTCAGCTCCGGCAATCGGTTGTCCCATGTTACGAAGAGCATCCCTTGTAAGCTGACCGACATGAAGTCCGCGGGTATCATTTATGTCAATGGCCAATGGCGTAATTTTGAAGATATCATCCTCAAAACCAAGGATATGCTTGTATGCCCATAATCCGAGTCCGCCATCTTTAGGCAGGCAGTACCCTCCTATTCCCGGTCCCGGGAAAATCATATTGCTGTGCGTGGGGCGCATTTTGATAGCTTTTATTACTTTCATAAGGTCCACGCCGTTGCGTTCAGCAAATATGCTCCATTCATCAAGAAATGCCAGTATTGTTGCCCGATAGCTGTTTTCTACAATTTTAGCGGTCTCTGATTCAATTGGCCTGTCCATTACAGTAAGCGGAAACTTTTTGGTATTTAGTACCTCAGTTAGAAATTTCTCCACCCGAATTTTTGCCTTTTCGTTAATTCCACTGCAAACCCTCCAGAAATCGCGGATACTTGCAACATAATTCCGTCCTGGCATGACTCTCTCATAACTGTGAGCCAGCAAAGGATCTGATTTAATCCCGCGTTTTTTAAATACTTTTTTCATTATCGGATAAGCAACCTGTTCGGTGGTTCCCGGGGCCACAGTGGTTTCGATCAGCACCAGGGCTTCTGCCGGAATGTGCTGGGCAATTACATGCAATGATGCTTCCAGTGCAGCCATATCGGTCTGGCCGGAACGAACATTGCCCAGATCCTCCTTTATGTAGTCACACTGAACATCAACCACAACAACATCGGCCAGTTTCAGAACATCATATGTGTATGTAGCCATCAAGGGTCTTCTTCTCATTCACGCACCTGGCGATCATAGGATCCACTTCAGGATCTTCAGCCTTTACAGGCGATATACCACGGTTCAGCAAGGGTATTTTCCAGAAGCTCCGTGCGCTGGGACGCTGCATTCCTATCACAAATTTTGATGGCTTCCCTTTCTTATCAACGGTATCGGCTACAATCGCTGCCATAACAGCGCCAACGAATCCCACTCCCATCACTACCACAATCTCCCGGTTCTTCGCACGCTCTTTTTCAACGCGCTTTTTAAGATTTTCAAATTCGGTTTTGTAATCTTCAGGTTTTGGCAGGGGAAATTTTTCACCGGCCGGACTAATTGAAAAGTTCTCACTCATATAGCTTTAATACTTTAGTTATTGATTAGAATATTCGGGGTTTCTGATTTACCTAAATTAATAAAAAGTAACACAGATTTACTAATACGTATATTTTATTCTGTTATTGCGTCAGTTTCCGCTAATAAATCAATTTTTAGAGGAATTTTGTTAATAAGTGGTTCACATCTGAAGTTCGCTGACTTAATAATAAGATATGAAAATAATGTAAATTGCAAATGAGTTTTGTTGCAGTACAGTTATCGCACAATGTTATTATCAGGATATAATAAGTTCATATTCAGTATTTTTTCAGAAAGTAAAGATTATATAATCCTTACAGTGTATGCTTTGAAATTTGGGAAAAGCTATATATCCTTCCTTCAGATTAGTTATGCAAGAACAGATAGTTCAGGAAAATATCTTCCATCATTTGAATTCAGCACCAGATTGAAGGTTATAGACAGTACTGACTGGGATATTAATTTTTCGAAAGGCCGTATTATTTTTAAAGAGGACGCTGTTAAAATTGAGTTTTCTTTTGATCTGGTTATGCTCTACCTGAATTATACATGGGACAAGCAAACTTCAAATCCGTTAAATGTACTTGGAAAAGTAAATGCAGAAGATAACCAGTTAGTATGGAGTTCTTTCGATTATCAGAGTGTTGTTAAAGGTAATTTCGTCACACCGAATATCAGTTCAGAATTTATTAATGCCTCAGGAAATATTGATCTCGTAAAATCAAGGAAGGTTACGCTTGGTGCTAATTACCTTATTTGGAGTCGGTTACATGACAAGGAAATAGATTTGGCTTATTCTTTTATTATGAAAAAAGCGCAGAAATCTGATTCAAAATTGTCTCTCCTGCATAATAAGAAACTGATACAATTTTCAGATATTGAATATCAAGTCAGCAAAGAAGAAGTATCTCGGAAATCTTCAGTTAAGTACCCGGACAATATCCTACTCACGGCAAACAATGATGAATACCAGATTTTAGTTAAAATACATGATCATTCGGAAGTAATAATCAATGAGATGCTAAACAATATTGACTTTGTCGGAAAGCTCTTTTCTTTACTTTTCAGACGTTTGTCGGGAAATCCTAAAGGTTTGAAACTTCGAGCCAAAGCTGATATTATTATCAATAACCGGCTTACAAAAACAGAATATAAAGGAATTGCATCAATAAGCGATTATGTAAGCTTTATAAGGTGATGCAAGTACCAGCAGGGAGCCGTTTCTATTTGCCTTCAACCATCTTTTTATCTATTGTTTTTTCCGGACGATTCACATTCTTATGGTGCCTTATCTTCCGATAATCAGGATATTCTCCCTGCCAATAAGTCTCTGTCCCTGGGAAATCTGTAAAACATAATACCCGGAGGCAAGGTCATTAATATCGAAACTAATATACTGATAACCCTGGCTATCAGGTAAAAATTCATTATTAAATACTTTTCGTCCCAACAGGTCAATTATTTCAATTCTTATCTCACCGGAAAAGGTAAGATAAAAATACAGATTCATCATGTCCCTCACAGGATTGGGAAATACCAGAATACCCTGTTTTGACGGATTCTCCGAAACACCTTCTGCAAACATTATATTGGCGTCAATCCATGTTACCCTGTCGGTGACCCAGGTCTTTAGATAATCTACTTCATCCTCATAAGTCTCTCCGATAAAATAATTGGGCCAGACATATTCTCCAATAATGGGCCATCGTTCAAAATTTCGGTCAATTGCTTCTCCAAGGTAATTAATTGTACTATCCAGATAAGTCATTATCGAGTCGGTGCTGAATGCTCCGTTTCTAAGTACCTTCCATCGCGAAATAAATGCGCTTCGATAGCTTAAGTCTTCCATCAGGCGCGCCCACCAGTGCATTCTCCCTCCATATTCATCGGGATATTTTGTATAGAGCCAGATATCTGTTTGCAGATTAAAATCAGTATAATCTTCATTCCCGTAACACAAATCGAAATCCCATAGCGGACCTGCATGCAACTTACCTCCTTTTGAGTCCTTATCCTTATAAAAGAAAGTGCTGAAACGATAACCATCGACATTATTGGTGAGCTCCTGAATAATCTGAAAGTCAACAAAGGATTTGACATCAAGATATTTTCGGAATCCGGAAGAGGGATCCGAAAATAATTCTCCGTTAAGCGAATTCTCAGTGTCAGTAAGAAACTTTTTAATGTAGCTTTTCTGCTCCGGAACTATCTCATCAAAATCCGGGTAAACGTAGGTAAACCTGTAATTGTCAGAATTATGATAGTGAATTGTTGGCATGATTGTGAAATATTCGTCTTTTCCGATATCAGCTGTCTTATCCCCCTTAATAATATATCCTCCGGTAAGATCGTCCCCTGTGACCTCGTCAGGCTTAAGCTTACTTATGTCAACCCTATTGCTGTCGCGTTTAATATTCTCCATCAGTACATAAACGCCGTTATATTCCCCATTCAGATAAACCTCACAGAAACGGTTGCGCGGCTGCCATCCGCCCAGTTTACCTCCAAGATGAAATGTCAGGGAATTGCGCAGCATGGTTTTATCAGAATAAGGTGCATAAAGAACCCAATCTTCTTCTGCAGGCATTCCAAGAAGACTTGCTGAAGTATCAGATCCGGCTTCCGTTCGCAGTTCTATCAAATAGCTTTTTTTGGGAAACATCCGGGAAGATTGGCCCCGGATCTCAATATTGACATTTCCCTCATAATCTGTTCCGTCCTGAAACTGATTATTAGTGTTTCCTGGTCCGTTATAAATTACTTTCAGTCCGGCAACGATCCTGGGATCATCCTGGATAATCTGACCCCTTGTATCAATTACCACCAATGGCAGATTTGATGTTTCTGCCACCTGCGAATCGAGATCAAAACATGAAATTGCAAGAAGAAGAAAAATAATGATTTTCCCTGAATAAATATTGCTGATAGGCATCATCGATTATGGTCTACACTGTTAGGTTCTTTAACATTCATTTTCAATAATTTATTGCATCACAGGGTTTTATTTTTAATAAATGGTTTTAAAAATAAGTAAAATACCATGATCCCTTTTGAATAATTTATCAACAAATACGCTTAATTTGTAATAACTGATTTACTATTACCGAAAAACAAATGGAACAGATAAAACAATCAACCATGGACTTCCTTTCCGATCTCAAAATGCATAATGAGAGAGAATGGTTTATGAAGAACAGGAAAAGATATGATGACGCAAAAAGTAATTTTGAAACATTTGTTCAGGCTGTGATTGACAGCCTGTCAGAATATGATCCGATCCTTAAAGGTCTTGAAGCTAAGAGCTGTACTTACAGGATAAACCGGGATATAAGATTCTCGAATGATAAAACGATTTATAAGACTCATCTTGGTGCTTTTATAGTGAAGGGAGGCAAAAAAAACGGCGACCGGTTTGCAGGATATTATTTTCATGTTGAACCTGGAGGAAACAGCATGATTGCAGGCGGTGCATACATCCCTCCAATGCCCTGGCTTACAGCGATCAGGGAAAAGATTGATGAACAGGGAAGCGACTTACTGAAAATCATTGAAAATAAAGAGTTCACAGGATATTTCGGAAAGCTTGAGGGAGAAACTTTAAAGAGCGCCCCAAAGGGTTATTCCAGGGACCATCCGTATATCGAATTTCTTAAACTTAAGAGTTACCTTGTTACTAAAATGATTTCCGACAGGGAAGTTGTGAGCAGGGATTGTTTTGACCTGGTCATCAGGGCTTCAAGAGCTATGAAACCTCTGAATGATTTCTTAAACGATTACTAAGTTTCTGATCTCATTTTGTACAAACCGTAACCATTACAGTATCGAATCTTAAAGAGCCATTTGTATAAGACGATGCACCTGTGTTATTCCTTTCATATTCCCTGATTTCGTCCTCTGATAAGTCACATTTAACCTGTATATCGGAACCCGAGTGAGAAAAAGATTCTTCAGAATTTTTAATTGTAACTGTAATTGTTGTTTTGCAATCATAACAGCCTGAATCCTTATTACAGGAGAATAATAAAACAGCTAAGAGAGTAAAAAAGACTTTCCTCATTCCTGATCGCTGCTTTAAGGTTTGGATCTTGGATATCCAGGGATCTTCCTTATCCTGAGATTCAGGGGTGTAACTTCGAGATACTCATCATCTTTTATCTGTTCCATCGATTCCTCGAGTGAGAACTTAAGCTTTGGAGCGATCTTAAGGCTTTCGTCCGAACCTGAAGCTCTCATATTTGTGAGCTTCTTACCTTTAATAACATTTACATCAATATCTTTTGGCCTTGTGCTCTCCCCTATTACCTGCCCTTTGTAA
This sequence comes from uncultured Bacteroidales bacterium, assembly GCA_963702415.1. Classification (GTDB taxonomy): domain Bacteria; phylum Bacteroidota; class Bacteroidia; order Bacteroidales; family VadinHA17; genus LD21. The sequence goes on from CAVPCP010000007.1 coordinate 221,672, forward strand.
ACATACTCACCTGGATCTATATAAAATCTTCCACGGTCCTGAAGCCGGTCAATTGCATAACCTGTCGCCATTCCCTGTTCAAGTGATGTGAGTGACCCATTCTGTACCGGTAAAATATCTTCGCCCTTGAATTTATCGTATGCCCTGAATCTGTGATGCATAACAGCTTCTCCCGATGTGGCTGTCAGCATATTGTTCCTAAGGCCTATGAGGCCTCTTGCCGGAATATCAAATTCAAGATGGATAAGATCTCCCTTAGGTTCAATTACAGTCATCTCCCCTTTTCTGATTGTCACCATTTCAATTGCTTTTCCCGACATTTCATTTGGCAGATCAATTGAAAGAGTTTCGTAGGGTTCATGTTTAGTGCCGTTAATATCTTTATATATTACCCTTGGCTTACCCACCTGAAACTCATAGCCTTCTCTTCTCATTGTCTCTATAAGAATTGAAAGGTGCAGAATTCCCCTGCCATAAACGTTGAATGTGTCTTCCGAAGTTGTCTCTTCAACTTTAAGAGCAAGATTTTTTTCAGTTTCTCTGAAAAGTCTCGTTCTTAAATGCCTCGATGTAACGAATTTTCCTTCTTTGCCAAAAAGTGGTGAGTTATTTATAGTAAAGACCATGCTCATTGTAGGTTCATCAACTTCAATCCTTTGCAACGCTTCTGGTGATATCAGGTCAGCAAGGGTATCCCCTATCTCAAAATCTTCAAGACCTATGACAGCGCATAAATCACCGCACCTTACACTGTCAGTTCTGACCCTTCCCAGTCCTTCAAAAACATAAAGTTCCTTTACTCTCACTTTTTTTACAATCCCGTCTTTTTTACAAAGGGTGTAGTCATTCCCAATAACAATTTCACCCCTGAAAACCCTTCCAATTGCTATTCTTCCAACATAGCTCGAATAATCTAGCGAAGCAACCTGCATCTGAGCGGTTCCTTCTACAAATTCAGGTTCAGGTATCTGTTCAAGAATTGTATCGAGCAGAGCTGTGATATCGGAAGCCGGAGTTTTCCAGTCTTTGCTCATCCATCCGTATTTTGATGATCCGAAGATAGTCTCAAAATCAAGCTGTTCATCAGTCGCATCGAGGTTGAACATCAATTCAAAGATGTCCTGCTGAACTTCGTCGGGCCTGCAATTTTCCTTGTCCACCTTGTTTACAACCACGATAGGCTTAAGTCCCAGATTTATGGCTTTCCCAAGCACAAACCTGGTCTGGGGCATCGGTCCCTCAAAAGCATCAACCAGAAGCAACACACCATCGGCCATTTTCAGCACCCTTTCAACCTCCCCTCCGAAGTCAGCGTGTCCGGGAGTATCTATGATATTTATTTTAACCCCTTTATAAGTTACTGAAACATTCTTCGATATTATCGTAATGCCTCTTTCCCTTTCCAGGTCATTGCTGTCAAGAATAAGTTCCCCAGCCTCTTTCCTTTCATCCAGAACCTTGCACTCCTGTATAATCCTGTCAACAAGTGTGGTCTTTCCGTGATCGACATGCGCAATAATCGCAATATTTCTTAATGACTGCATAAAAATATTTAAGACCTGCAAAAGTAATACTGTTGACCGGATTAATGTAAAGATCATTGAAAATTAATTTATATTAAAAAATTCATATATTTAGAGAAATTTAAACCTTGTCCCAATGAAAAAACTGATTATCACCATTTTCTTGTCAATTATGACTATACCGATGTTAATTGCTCAGAAAGGTCTTGAAGTTGGAAGCAAAGCCCCTGAATGGATGTTTAAAGATGCAGACAAAAAGGAATTCACGATGGATACATGGGCCGGTAAAGTATTGCAGGTAAACTATGTAGATCCCGATGAACAGGATCTTAATGAGCCATACAATGAAGCTGTCGACAAGGCAGTAAAAACAGATAGCCGAATAGACAGTGTTTATTTTAAAGGAATCGGGATCGTTGACACCAAATCGACCTGGAAACCTAACGGTCTTATAAGAATGATTGCGGGCAATAAGGCAAAAAAATACAAAACCACCATCCTCTTTGACTATGAAGGGACGCTTCACGAAATATGGGGCATGCCAAAAGACAGTTACAGTGTTGTCATTATTGATAAGAGCAGGATTTGCCGTGCAATTTACAAGGGGAAGATTGCTGAAGAAGATAATGAAAAAATAATTCAGCTTATCATCGGACTCACAAAAGAATAGTTTTAGATAACCAGCCTTTTTGAAAACTCTGTGAAGCTCTGTGGTTCTCAGTGTTCCTCTGTGTAAGTTTTTAAACCATTTGTTACACAGAGTTCCACTGAGTAGTCACGGAGAGACACAGAGTTTTAATTTATGCCGAACATGATAATCCCGAATCTATTAATAGCTGATCATTTAATTTCAGTTATATCGGAAATATCTTTACCCAGTCTGGCCTTTATCCTTTCAAGATCGTTTTTAAGAACAGCAATTGACTGAAATATCTGTTTTTCAGGAAGGACTGGTTCCGGAAGCTCATTGCTTATATAATTCACGAATTTCCATATTTCCTTTACCTCATTTATATGAACATCATATGGTTCATAAAGGGGATTCAGGGAATAGAGTACAAGTTTTCCATCTCTGGTTATGTTATTTTCAATGATTTTGAATACAATACCGTCATTCATAGTAAAAACAACATAAGCCTTTCCGCTCTTTATATCCATCCAGTCTTGAAGAAATTCTCCGGTAACCCATGATCCGTCAGGTATCGGCAGCATTGAATCACCCTTTAGCTGGAATGTCCTGTACTTTCTCTTGTCAGAAAGAAAAGGGAGTGTAAAAACGGGAAGTTCTCCTATATATTCAGGATCGGCATAACCTGTTGTATAACCTGCTTTTGCCTTTTCGGCAACAAGCTCAATATTTTCCCTGTTTTCTGAATTTACAGTTGTTGTAAGAACTCTCAGGTTGCTTCCCCTGACATAAGCATCATATCCCCTTTCCAGTTCTCCAAGCTGGCTTTCGGACAAACGTGTCATATCGATTTTCAGGAGAGTATCGATCGACATGTTAAAATATCCTGAGAATGATACAAGAATATCTATTCCGGGCTGGGCCACGCCGTTCTCATACCCGCTGAGGGTTGAACGTTTCAGGTTAAGGGCAACAGCAACATCATCCTGTGTTCTGCCCCTTCTTTTTCTTAAAAATTTTATGTTGGAAGTGAAGTACATATAAAAATATTGATTATATTGTAATCAAAGATTTGATTAATTTCTAATCAAAAGTAAAATTTAATTGTTATATAAACAAGGATTTTTATATTTTTTTTATGATGAAGCAGTAAAGATGAATATATGCAGGGCTAAAGCCCTTATTCGGGTGGTATCTGATAACCCCGGCATTAATGCCGGGGTTTGAGGAAAAAAAACAGCCCGGACTTCAGCCCAAAATATTCGATGGTTTTTAATTAAACGAAAGATGTTTCTTGCCGGCAACATAGACCGATCAGTTCTCCATCTCGACATGGATACATTTTTTGTTTCAGTCGAGAGGATTAAGAACAGCAGGCTTATCGGAAAGCCTGTCATAATCGGCGGCATGTCGGACCGTGGTGTGGTATCGAGCTGCAGCTACGAGGCAAGGAAGTATGGAGTAAGCTCAGCCATGCCTATGAAAATGGCCAGGAGCATGTGCCCCGATGCCATTATTATACGAGGCGATATGGAATCGTACAGCAACTATTCACACATTGTTACGGGGATAATTGCAGAAAGATCACCGCTTTATGAGAAGGCATCGATCGATGAGCACTACATCGACCTTACCGGAATGGACCGTTTCTACGGATGCTGCAAATGGTCGCACGAACTGCGGCACTTCATAATAAAGGAAACCGGATTACCCATATCTATCGGCCTTTCAGTTAACAAAACCGTATCAAAGATAGCTGCAGGCGAAGCAAAGCCAAACGGGGAAAAAGAGGTAAAAAAAGAGATAGTCCTCCCCTTTCTCGATCCGCTGTCAATAAGCAAGATCCCGATGATAGGCCAGAAGACTTATCACGTACTTCGCTCGATGGGTATTGCAACAATATATACCCTGAGGAACATCCCGGCTGAGATGCTTGAGAACCTGATGGGCAAAAACGGCATCGAGATATGGAAAAGAGCCAACGGGATAGACTCCACACCTGTCATCAGCTACTCTGAACAGAAATCGATAAGCACGGAGCACACTTTTGAAAAAGACACCACCGACATTGTCCGGCTGAACCAGCTGCTCGCAGGAATGGTTGAAAAAATTGCCTTTGAGCTCCGGAAAGCAGGAAAAGCTCACATCGTGCGTCACGGTAAAAATAAGGTATTCAAACTTCGACACCCATACCCTTCAGAAAAGGATACCATATACCTCTTTCGACCATGTGCTTTCAGATATAGCAAAAGAGCTTTTTGGCAAACTCTACCAGCGGCGCATGCTTATCAGGCTTATCGGTATCAGGTTAAGCCATCTGGTAAGAGGAGTTCAGCAGCTTGACATGTTCGATGACACTCCCGAAAAGGTAAGCCTTTATATGACCATGGATAATATCAGAAAACGTTTCGGCCGCGATGCAGTGCGCAGAGCCGTCGGCGTGATGACTATAAAGGAAAGGGAGGAAAAGGCCCTTAAACAGCTTGAAAGTACACTTAATGAACAGAAAATGATGGAGGAAAGACTGAAAGGGTATATGATGTAGGGGGCTGGGCATTGAATTGAAGGATCCCCTCCTGGGAGGGGTAAGGGGTGGGTTTTTAAGAAAAAAACATCCCCCTACCCCCCGCCGAAGCGGGGCAGGCTCTTCAAAGGGGGAATTAAATCCTGACGCCTGACGCCCGATGCCTGAAGCCTTAAAAAATGTATCTCAACTGCCACTCATATTACAGCCTTCGCTACGGCATGATGTCCGTGGAACAGCTTGTGCAGAACGCGATTGCTGCAGGTGCTTCGAGCATAGCCATGACTGATATCAACAATTCAACAGGGATACCTGAATTTGCAGGCGAGTGTGTAAAAAACAACATTAAACCTGTGGCGGGAATTGAATTCAGAGATGACAACGAGCTGCAATATATCGGTATAGCACGTAACAACAACGGATTAAGAGAACTGAATGAATTTCTTTCAAATCATAATTTTGAAAAAACGCCTCTCCCCTTTCCGGCACCCAGGTTTTTTGAAGCTTATACGATATATACCCTTAAAAAAAAACCTGGCAGAAAACTATTTGATAATGAGCGTATCGGCATAAAACCAGGTGAGATCAACCGACTGATCACACTTCCGGAATCAATTGACAGGAATTCAATGGTTCTTATGCAGCCCGTGACATTTGCATCAAATGATGAGATATTTATCCACAAAAGCCTCAGGGCAGTCGACAATAATATTCTTCTCAGCCATCTCAAGCCTTCACAGTGTGCAGGTGAAGATGAGTTTTTCAAAACACCGGGGCATCAGAAATATCTCCAGGATGAACATCATTGGATCGTGAGTAACACGAACAGGCTGATTGATGATTGTTCTCTCGATTTTGACCGTGACAGCCTGAAGAACAAAAAGATATTTTCAGCAAGCAGGTACGACGACAGGCTTCTGCTCGAAAAACTGGCATGGGACGGAATGATATACAGGTATGGCAAACAGAATTCTGAAGCAAAAAGAAGAATCCATCATGAACTGGAAATCATTGACAAGCTTGGTTTTTCTGCCTATTTTCTTATTACATGGGATATTGTAAGATACTCGATGGCAAGGGGATTTTACCATGTCGGCAGGGGCAGCGGTGCAAATTCAATAATAGCTTATTGTCTGAAAATCACTAATGTTGACCCTATTGACCTGAACCTTTACTTCGAGCGTTTTATAAATCCAAAACGAAGCAGCCCTCCCGATTTTGATATCGATTATTCATGGAAAGAGCGAGATGAAGTAATCGATTATATTTTTAAGAGATACGGTCACGGACATACAGCGCTTCTCGGAACAATGAGCACTTTCAGGGGCAAGTCAATTGTGCGTGAGCTCGGGAAAGTACATGGACTGCCAAAGGAAGAGATTGATTCCCTTATTGATAATCCCTCGTCAGAAGCCAACAGGAATGAGATAACTGATATTATTTTTTCGACCGGACTTAAAATAGCCGATTTCCCCAATATGAGAAGTATTCATGCCGGTGGCATTCTGATCTCCGAGGAGCCTATTACATGCTACACGGCACTTGACATGCCCCCAAAAGGCTTCCCTGTGACACAATGGGACATGTACACCGCTGAAGAGATCGGTTTCGAAAAACTTGATATTCTAAGCCAGCGCGGTATCGGCCATATACGCGAAAGCGCCGAGATAATAATGCGGAACCAGTCGGTTGATGTCGATGTTCATGCGATCCATAAGTTCAAGAATGATCCGAAAGTCAGGGAATTTCTTAAAACAGGCGAAACAAAGGGATGCTTCTATGTTGAAAGCCCTTCGATGAGAGGCCTAATTCAAAAACTGCAATGCGATGATTATCCGACACTTGTAGCCGCAAGCTCTATTATCAGGCCGGGTGTCGCACGTTCAGGCATGATGAGGGAATATATCTACAGGTTTCATAACCCTGATAAATTCGAATACATCCACCCTGTAATGAAAGAGCAGCTTGAAGAGACATTCGGTGTAATGGTTTACCAGGAAGATGTGCTAAAGGTTTGCCACCATTTTGCCGGCCTCGATCTTGCAGATGCGGATACCCTGAGACGTGCCATGAGCGGTAAATACAGGTCGAAGCAGGAAATGCAGAGGATAGTTGATAAGTTCTTTTCAAACTGCCATGAAAAAGGCTATAGCGAAGAGATCACAAGGGAAGTCTGGAGACAGATTGAATCGTTTGCCGGCTATTCATTTTCAAAGGCACACTCAGCCTCTTATGCTGTTGAAAGCTTTCAGAGCCTCTATCTTAAAGCCCATTTCCCGCTTGAATTCATGGTCGCCGTCATAAATAATTTCGGAGGATTTTACAGGACATGGGTATATGTGCATGAAGCCAGAAGATACGGAGCAACCATTCAACTGCCGTGCGTAAATAAAAGCACATATAAAACAACTATTTACGGAACCGATATTTACCTTGGCTTTATTCATATTCTGAGCATCGAAGAAAAACTTGCAAAATCTATCGAAGAGATCAGGAACGCGGACGGTCCTTTCAGCGATCTGAGAGATTTTGTTGAGAGGGTTTGTCCGGGTCTGGAACAGGTAATTCTTCTCATAAGGACAGGAGCATTAAGGTTTACAGGGAAAAAGAAGGCTGTATTGCTATGGGAGGCTCATATGATGATGAACAGAAACAAACATGAAAGTATCCGCCCCCTATTCTCCCAGCCTGTACGAAGCTTTACACTGCCTGACCTTGTTCATGGCAGTCTCGATGACGCTTATGATGAAATTGAGCTGATTGGCTTTCCTGTCACGGTAAGCTGGTTCGATATGCTCGAGACATCATTCAGAGGTGAGATAAGGTCGCGCAATATGATAAGCCACGTCGGGAAAAAGGTCAGGATGGTCGGTCACCTTGTCACAATCAAGTATATTAAAACAATAAAGAAAGATTGGATGAACTTCGGATGTTTTATTGATCATGAGGGTGACTTTTTCGATACAACACATTTCTCACAATCGCTGAAAAACTACCCGTTTAAAGGCGGCGGAACCTATCTGATCCTGGGCAAAATTGTTGAAGAATTCGGTTTCCCCTCACTCGAGGTCGAAAAACTTGCCAAGTTGCCTGTACAACCCGATAAAAGATATTGATATTGTCAGATAACTCATTGGTTATGATCATCCTGCCCAGCCTTAACCTCTTCATGCACGTTTCTGAAAGCTGATGCATCCGACAGGACCGACATCTTTTTAAATCCGCTTATCCAGAAATAGATAAACAGCGGGATGAATGCCGATAGAAGAGCAGGTGAATTTCCCATCAGCAGGAAATTATATAACCCATGAAAAAGAAAAGGCAACAGAAATGCAAGAAGAAGAAATACAGGTTTCCGGCTGGCATTAAACTTTGCAAGACTAAAATAGTATCCCATGACAACTCCAAACAGGGCATGAGCCGGGACTGCTGTAAGAGCCCTGATAATTCCTACTCCGTAACCACCTGAAAAAACATACAGGACGTTTTCGATACCTGCAAACCCCAGAGCTATATAAACTGAATATACTATGCCGTCAAATTTTTCATTGAAGTTCCTGTTGTTCCAGAAAAAGAAGTAAAAGGCAAGGAATTTCATTCCCTCCTCAGTCAGTCCTGCCACGATAAAAGCCGTATAGGCTGCAAATGAAGCTCCCTCAAGGTTCTCCGATGGAATGGTAAGAAGCTTCTCAATCACCACTACAGGTAAAACAATTAAAACACCTGCCAGCAAAGCTTTAAATAATACAGATAAAGGCTCTTTCTCATATTTGTCCCTGCTGTAAACATATAAAGCAATTACAAAAATGGGCGCCAGAGAAATTAATAACAGATCGTTGACCATTGAATTATGTATTTCGTGATATGGATTATGTATTTTATGTTTTGTATTATCTGATACAAAGCATTTAATCACTGGTTTGCCTGGAAGCTTTGATAACTCCTTTTATTGATTGTATTTTCCGTATGATACCATAAAGAACATCATTGTTGGGAACCATTATTTTCAGGGTTCCTTCGAACATTCCTTCATCCATGCTGTAATTGAAGTTTCTGACATTCAGACTGTAACCTGCTATTATATCTGCAATTTTGTTACTAATTCCGATGTCTTCAATACCTGAAACCTTTATTGTAGCACTGAATGTTGGAGCGTCTTTTGTTTTGGTCCACTTTGCAATTACAACCCGGTAAGGATATCGGGCTATCATATTATGGGCATTGGGGCAGCCTGTTCGGTGTATCTTAATTCCTTCGTAAATTGTTACAAATCCGAAAATAGAATCGCCGAACACCGGATTACAGCATTTTGCCATTTTATAATCAAGCCCTTCTACCCTGTCCTCAATTACCAGATAATCAGAAAACAGAGAGCCGGTGGTTTCTTTTATTTCCTTATCCGGAATTACAGGAGCCTGAACGACAGCCTCAGGAGATTCACCTTTTATTAAAACTTCTTTTATATCAAGCAGATCTATTTTTCCCGATTCGATACTGCAATACAGATCCATTGCGTTTTTATATGAGTAATGGTTAATGAGGTTCTGAATCGTGGAATCACCGTAGTTCATTTTCCAGTTCTTCAGGCGGCGCATCAGAATTTCTTTGCCATCAGCTGCTGCTTTTGTTTTTTCCTCACTCAGAGCCTGCTTGATTTTGGTTTTGGCCTTGCTGGTAACCACAAATGAAAGCCAGTCCTGTTTGGGCTTCTGATTTTTTGATCGTAAAATTGAAACATGATCGCCATTCTGAAGGATATACCGAAGTGTCACATTTTTCCCGTTTACCTTTCCCCCAACGCACGATGCACCAACAGCAGTATGAATATCAAAAGCAAAGTCGAGCAGCGTAGAACCTGCCGGTAGCTGCCTCAGGTCACCTTTCGGAGTGAACACAAAGACCTCTTCAGTGTATAATCCTGATCTTATCTGGTCGAGAAATGAGTCATCCTCTTTTTCTGATGATTCAAGAATCTCGCGCATTTTTGTAAGCCAGGAATCAAGTCCCCCCTCCCCCTTTATTCCTTTATATTTAAAATGTGCTGCAAGCCCTTTTTCGGCAATTTCATCCATCCTGGATGATCTTATCTGGACTTCAACCCATTTACCCCTTGGACCGACAACTGTGGTGTGAAGTGACTCATAACCGTTTGATTTTGGTACTGAGATCCAGTCACGCAGTCGGCTTGGATTAGGTTGATAAAGATCGGTCACAATTGAATAGACTCTCCAGCAATCTGATTTCTCATTTTCCTGGCTGCTGTCAATTATTATACGGACTGCAAAAAGATCAAAAACCTCATCAAATTCCACTCCCTGCTTTTTCATTTTAAGCATTATGGAATGTATTGATTTAGTGCGGCTTTTAATATTGAACTTAAAGCCTTGCTTTGTAAGCTGTTCGTCAAGGGGGGCAGAAAACTCCCGAATAAGCCTGTTTCTTGAAGCTGTTGTTTGCTTAATTCTGCTGTCAACAAATTTATATTGCTCAGGCTCAAGATATTTGACGGCCAGGTCCTCCATCTCCGATTTAATATTATAATAACCCAGCCTGTGAGCCAGCGGTGCATAAAGAAAATAGGTCTCGGATGCAAGGGGAAGCCTCTCCTTTTCAAAGGCATTATCCAGATTACGCATATATTCGAGCCGTTCGACCAGTTTTATAAGGATCACTCTGACATCATCAGCAAGGCTAAGGAGCAGCTTCCTGAAAGTTTCTGCCTGGTAGGATGACTGCAGGGAGTCAATTCCCGTTATCCTGGAAAATCCCTGCAATATCTCAACGACTTTTTTACCAAACTGCTTCTCGAGTTCCTGCTCTGTGATTTCAAGCTTGTCATATGAATCGTGCAGGATAGCTGTAATAATAGCAGTGAGTCCAAGCCCCATTTCAGCTGCTATAATATAAGCAACAGATAAGGCGTGTAAAACTTCCGGTTCGCCTGTAAGTGTAACTTTATTGTTGCAGGCTCTTATTGCAAGGTCAAGTGCATGACGGATCTTCGTCTTATCCGCTGAGGATAAGGTACTTCCAGCGGCTTTAAGAAGTGCTCGGTAGGCAGTATTTATTTTTTGCGTTTCCAATTTCAAATACTAACCGGGATTTAATAAAATCCCTGAAAGTAACTAATTAAGATGCACTTTAACAATTATTAAAGTCAATAAATTTGAATGAGGGCTGCCTGACAGCGGGCAGTGAATAGGGGTAATTATGAAAGATGGACTTCTCTGCCGGATTATTGAAATTACTTTCTGGGAGGATCCTCCTCCAGCTTTTCAAGATCTTGTAATTCATCAATCCCGGTGCTCTTTGACAGATCAGATATCATCTTCATATCAAGATCACCCTTTATTGAAATAAGTGTATTATCACCCGGACCTCCGGTAATAACTAATAGCTCGGAAATTACATCTCCCTTTTGCTGAATCAGGAATTTTGTCATATCACTGCCTTCTTTTACAACCATAAGTTCTTCATATACTGAAAGATCAAGTTTTTTGGTGAGCTCTTTGTAAAAATTCACATTTTTATTCAGGAGTGAATCTTCAACGCTGAGGATCCTGATTGACTTTAACCGCCTTATAAAATCGCTGCCTTCATTGTCTTCTGTATTTTTCCCGGCAAACAAGCCCAGCAATTTACTGGAGATATAGACTGTCGTAAAACCCTCCTTCTCTGAATATTTGTCAAACATTTCATCGATCGCATTAGTCTGAGCCTGCAAAATTGTAACCATGCAAATAGCTGTGGTGAAGAGAATTAGCTTTTTCATATCTGGTGATGTGTAATTGGTAATTGGTAATTGGTAATTAGTTAATTGAAATTCGTTAATTATGATTTAGTTTTTGTCAGTGGTGCTGCCAATTATGTTTCCGGCCTTGCGAATTTGTGCAAGCGGTTTCATTTTTTCCTGGATGGTTGATGCAGATCTGTTGATAGTTTCAAGGCTTTGCCTGGTTACTTCCTGCATCGAACTCATCCTGTCGAGAGCTTGTGTTCCTTTATTAAGCCGGATTGAGACACCATAAAGTATTTTCATAGTTTCTGCATAAGCAATTTCAGGATCGGAAAAAGTATCTCTTGGTTCTGATTTATGAATAAAAAAGAAATAAGATCCGGTTAGTATCAAAATTACGGCAGCAATTGAGGTAAAAATCCCGAATGCTCTTCTGCGCTTCTGGTTTAATGACGCCTCACCAATGGAATCGAGTGCGGCAATTATATTTTTCTCAAAAGCAAGAGAGGGTTCCGGAACTATGGCTGATTTTAAATAATAGCTGAATATCTCTTTTTCATTAATCAGATCTTCAGGGATATCGCCAAGGCTGAAGAAGTTCTTAAGAAAAACCTCTTCCTCCACGGTACTTTCTCCTTCATAGTACTTTTCAAGCAGGCGCTTAATTTCCTCAGATTTCATTGTTGTATTTTATATATTCCTCCCTTACAATTTTTCTTGCCCTCGAAAGATTTACTCTTAATGTATTGATATTCAGTCCGGTTTTTTCTGCGATCTCCTCATATGAAAGCTCCTCAATATCCCTGAGTTGAATAATCTCCCTGTATATTTGGGGGAGATTATTAATTATTCTTCGCATTAACCGGGATGTTTCATCTCTCTCCAGCTTCAAGTGAGGAGATGGTTCAGTATCATGATAAACAATAAGGGGATTCATGTCATACTTTCCGATATGCTTCTGCTTCCGGATCTGGTCAATACAATAGTTTTTTATCATTGTTGCAGCCAGGGCTTCCACACTCTCATATTCTTCCAGTCGTGAATTCATTCTCCAAAGTTTAATAAATACCTCCTGCACAGCATCCTCTGAACCTTCCTGATCTCTGAGTATCCGGTAAGCATATCCGTATAGTTTTCTGCTTGTTGCGTGTACAAGGTAATCGAACTGAGCCCTGGTCATTGACAGAGAATCTTATTTCCTTCCTGACAAAGATAAACACATATTCAATTAGTTAAGATTTGACAATAAATCCGTCCCATGGTCTTTCCTTGCTTCAGAGCAGAAATCTTCAGCTTCCTTTATTGTAATTCTTCCTTTTAGCTGGATTATAAAATTCTCTTCTCCTCCTGATATAAGCAGCAGTTCTTTAATAATATTACCGTCGCTGCGCACATACATACGTAAATCCTGGTCAGATTTCTTTACACCCAGGAATTCTTCATAGTCCCTCCGGTTTATATCCCTCATTACCATTTCATAAAAGTTTGCAACCCTCATGTCTTCGTCTTCCTGCACGAGTATCCTTATTTCATTGATCTTTCCCGGCCATTGGTTTTCTTCGCACCTGTTATTATCAGATTTCAGAAGATTAAGGAGATCACCTTTTATAGTAAAAGAGACAAAACCATTATTATCAGAATATTTAGCAAATAATGCATCTATTGATTTTTGGCCATAAGTTGATGACATCAGAACAGCCAGAATTAAAATTCCAAAGATTCTTTTCATAGCAGATAAATTTTGATTTTTTTAACAAAAGCATTTATCAGTATGACGTACATACCGGGAATTCATTACAAAAAACAGAATAGAAATTCAACAGGCAGGAAAAAAGAGTAATTGCATCAGAGATTATGTAAGCGTGGAATACCGGTCAAACGAATAAATCGATCCTAAAGTTGCCAATTTTAAGGTCCTGACTGATGATTCTTCTTATATCTGGCAAACTGGATTAAAAAAGGAACATAATTTTTGTATTAAATCAATTTTCTTCTAACTTTGCCCCGCGAAAATTGGGGTGACGATTCAGTAGCTCAGTTGGTAGAGCATCCCGCCTTGCGGGAGGGTTCTGGGTTCTTTAAATAGGATAAATTGATTCAGTAGCTCAGTTGGTAGAGCACATCCCTTTTAAGGATGGGGTCCTGGGTTCGAGCCCCAGCTGGATCACAGAGGCCGTCTCATTTAAACTTTTGGGACGGCCTCTTTTTAATTGCATGTCCTGGTGGCAGCCTGGCATTTTATTGATTAATAAGGAGTATTAATAAATTAAATGTTAATAATTAATGAAAACGCTGAACATAATTATAATATTTTTGATAATTAATATCATACATGGATTTAATGATATTAAATAAAACAAACACCTTTATTAAAACGGGTCATATATGAGAATCGTAATCAAGAAAGACCAGAGTGAATTAGGTAAATGGGCAGCTTCGTATATCGCAGACAAAATAAAAAAAGCCAAACCAACCAGGGAAAAGCCATTTGTGCTTGGTTTACCGACAGGTTCTTCCCCTTTGCCTGTGTACAAGGAATTCATTAGAATGTACCAGGCCGGCGAAATCTCTTTCAAAAATGTGATTACCTTTAATATGGATGAGTACGTCGGTCTCGATGAAAATCATACCGAAAGCTACCATTATTTCATGTTTGACAATCTTTTTAACCATATTGATGTCCCCAGGGAAAACATCAACATTTTGAATGGGAATGCAAAAGATCTCGAACAAGAATGTGCTGATTACGAAAATAAGATTAAGGCAGCCGGAGGTATAGATCTATTTCTTGGAGGAATCGGATCTGACGGTCATATTGCCTTTAATGAACCAGGTTCATCACTCACCTCCAGAACGCGAATTAAAACTCTGAGATCCGATACAATTCTTGTAAATTCGAGGTTTTTTGGCGGGGATATTACAAAAGTGCCAAAGCAGGCTCTCACTGTTGGTGTCGAAACCATAATGGATGCCAGGGAGGTACTGATTATTATTTCGGGATATAATAAAGCCAGGGCCCTGAGAGAAACTGTTGAAAGTGGTATCAGCCACATGTGGACCGCTTCAATCCTTCAGATGCACCAAAAGGCTATTATAGTCTGCGATGAACCTGCAACATCTGAGCTTCATGTCGAAACTATAAAGTATTTCCTGGATATTGAAAATACTAATTACGAGAACAGGCAATGGTAAACATCAGGTATTTGCCATCATCCGGGCATAAGTTTTTGGTATCTCCGGGCCCGGAATTCAAGCTCCTCTAATTTTTAACAGCTCATCCAAGTTTATCCCGTCATTTGAACCGGAGCACACAAATTGCCATCCCCATGTTTTATTCTCGTTAAAGATCAGTTCCCATTTAGATTTATCCTGGAAATTTCGGGGATTTCTACTCAACCGTTCATATTAATTGAATCCAGATATTCAGGCCGGAGTTTTTTTTTATTGACACTCATTATTAAATACATAAAAAAAACTATATTTGGTATTGCCATCTTAATGTGTACCCTTTTTAGCCATAATTGCTTAAATATTAAATATTTATAGCATATTTTTTCTATTTATCAGAACCAGTGAATTCAAGCTTAACAATTAAATATATTAAAATGGAACCAGAAGAGATAAAACGAAGGGTTAAAAAAGTAACTGCAAGGGTGCTTGAGATTGATGAATCTGAAATATCGGATAATGCAAATTTTTCTTTCGATCTTGGCGCATCTTCACTGCAAAGTATCATGTTGGTAGCCGCCTATCAGGAGGAATTCAACATTGAAATGGATGAACAGAAATCGCTGGAAATCCAAACCATCTCAGAGGCTTCTGATTTCATATGCACCTATATCAATTGACCGACCTGCCATTTTCTTTTAGACTGGTATTCAATTTTGGTATTAATACTTTTTTATTCTGACTTTCGAATCTTCGGCCGAAATCTTAAACTGACGGACAAATAATTCCAATAAACAAGTGGCTACAAGAGCAGAAATCCACAAGCAAAACCTGGCTAAAATCTTTAATCCGCGATCCATTGCAGTTGTTGGAACCAACAATGTAAAGGGTACAGTTCCCTATGACATTCTATTTAACATACTCAAAACCGAGTTCACAGGGATAGTGTTTCCTGTCAGTCCGGGGGAAAAATCGATATGTTCCATAAAAGCATATAAATATGTCCTGGATATTCCCGACCCTGTTGACCTTGCCATTATAGTTTTTCCAAGCGCGGTCTGCCATATGGCTCTTGAACAATGCGGACAGAAAGGGATTAAAGGTGTCGTAATCATTTCAGCAGGTTTTAAAGAAGTTGGAGAAAAAGGGATGGAACGTGAAAAACAGCTCCGACAGATCGCCGAAAAATATGATATCTCAATAATCGGCCCAAACTGCCTTGGTATAATCAATACCGATCCTTCTGTCAATCTAAATGCTTCTTTTGCCCGCAAGATGCCGGAACAGGGTAATATAGGCTTCCTGTCTCAAAGCGGAGCCCTATGTACGGCAGTACTTGATTATGCCCTTGCTAAACATATAGGTTTTTCAAAATTTATAAGTTTCGGTAATAAGTTAGATATCAGCGAGATAGACTTGATATATTACCTGATGGAGGATGAAAAAACCAGTGTAATTTTGTTATATCTGGAAGAAATTACAGATGGCCGTGCTCTGATGCAGGCTGCCCGGGATGTGACGCGAATGAGCGGAAAACCCATTCTTCTGCTTAAGTCAGGACGCACGGAGGCAGGTGCTTCAGCTGCAGCTTCTCACACCGGATCGCTTGCCGGAAACGACGAAATTTATGATGCTGCTTTTAAGCAGGCCGGTATAATACGATGTGATGATATCGAAGAAATGTTCAATATTGCAATAGCTTTTGCATACCAGCCTGCCCCCCGGTCAAACAAAGTTGCCATAATTACCAATGCCGGTGGCCCTGGAGTATTAACTACTGACGCAGCAATACACGATGGACTTCAACTCGCAGTATTTTCTGAAGAAACTACCAGAGAATTCCGGAAATCACTGCCTACAACAGCAAATATTAAAAATCCAGTTGATGTGATCGGTGATGCCCGGGCTGACAGATACAACATTGCAATGAACGGGGCATTCAGAGATGATGGAGTAGATGCAGTTTTCGTAATTCTGACACCACAGTCAATGACAGATATCGAGACAATTGCCCGGGAAGTGGTAAAAGTTTCTTTGCAATATTCCAAGCCGGTCTATGCCTCCTTCATGGGCGAAGCTGATGTAGCCCCAGGAGTAGATATTTTACTTAAAAACAAAATTCCTCATTATATACTTCCGGAGTCAATGTGCAGAAGTTTCTCGCGAGTTTACCGTTTTTACCGCGATATTGACAAAAATCTGCATTCACAGCATGTTTTTACAAATGTAGATTCAAAGACCGTTCAATCAATACTTGATGATGCCATCAGTAATAATCACATGTATCTACATGAAAATGAATCCGAAAAAATCCTGAGTATTTATGGGCTCCCAATAGTTCCCGGTGCACTGGCAAAATCACCCGAGGAAGCAGCTTCAATTGCACAAAGTATTGGATTTCCTGTAGTATTGAAAATAGTATCGCCAGATATAATTCATAAATCGGATGTCAATGGAGTTGTGATAAATGTTAATACAGCTGACGAAGTCAGGAGATCCTTTGAAGAAATAACTGGCAATATTTTGAAAATTAAGCCCGAAGCCAGAATAGAAGGAATACAGATCAGCAAAATGATCACAGCTGGAGAAGAAGTAATCCTCGGAATAAAGAGAGATCAGTCATTCGGGCCTGTAATAATGTTCGGACTCGGTGGACTATACGTTGAGGTTTTCAAAGATGTAAGTTTCAGAATTGCCCCGATTGACGATGCAATTTCAGATTCAATGATAAAGCAGACAAAATCTTACGAAATCCTTAAGGGGATAAGAGGAAAAGCACCTCGGGATATTCCAGCTATTAAGGAATGCCTCATAAGATTAAGCCAGCTTGCTCTCGAATGTCCCCAAATTATAGAACTTGACATAAATCCTTTGATTGTACTTGAAGAAGCCAAAGGATGTTATGTTGCCGACGCCCGAATTATGCTTAATCTTCCAATCGATAATGAATCCAAAACAAACTAATAATAAACATTAACAAGTTAAGCTATGAGAGTAATTATTAAAAAAGACCAGCCCGAGACCGGGAAATGGGTAGCCTCGTATATTGCCGACAAAATAAAGAAAGCAAATCCCACAATTGCAAAACCTTTCGTTTTGGGATTGCCAACGGGATCTTCCCCGATACCAGTCTACAAAGAACTGATCAGTATGCATAAAGCTGGAAAAATTTCATTCAAAAATGTTGTTACTTTCAATATGGATGAGTATGTGGGTCTTGATGAAAATCATACTGAAAGCTACCATTATTTCATGTATGATAATCTGTTTAACCATATCGATATCCAAAAGAAAAACGTCAATATCTTAAACGGAAATGCCAAAGACCTCGAAAAAGAGTGCTCTAATTACGAAAAAAAGATCCAGAAATCCGGTGGAATTGATCTGTTTCTCGGAGGAATTGGTCCGGATGGACATATAGCTTTTAATGAACCCGGATCTTCCCTAACCTCAAGGACAAGAGTTAAAACATTGAGATATGACACTATTGTGGCGAACTCCAGATTTTTTGGCGGGGATCTTAACAAAGTTCCGAAGCTGGCGCTCACTGTAGGTGTTGGAACGGTAATGGATGCCAATGAGGTAATAATAATTATTACAGGACTAAATAAAGCACGTGCTCTCAGAGAAGTCGTTGAAGGAAGCATAAGCCACATGTGGACAGCTTCAATTCTTCAACTGCACCAGAGAGGGATCATTGTCTGTGATGAGCCTGCTACCTCAGAACTGCATGTAGAAACGGTGAAGTATTTCATGGATATAGAAAATTCCAATTTTGATAACCGGAACTGGTAAGATAGAGTCAAATGACCTGTCTTGCTATCAGATATGGTCTTTAATGATATGATATACAGGCACTTAAAAAAAGAAGAAATAGATACACTTCTTTCTAATGACTGCGTTGCCGAGGATTGGACTTCTGTTACTGTTAAGGAAGGGTTTTCTCCTGAGAATATTAAAAACACGCGGTTTGAGGGAATTGTACAACTGGGTATTTCTACAGGAAGGATTGAATTGGAAAATAACATCTTCAAAACTTGCGGGATACATAGTAGTACTATAAACAATTGTGAAATAGGGAACCATGTTTTTATTTCTGACGTCAAGGACCTTTCGAACTATATTATAGAAGAAAATGTTGCCATTTATAATGTCGGCTCAATTGCAGTAAATGGTGAATCAACATTTGGAAACGGAACCGAAATTGAAGTTTTAAATGAAGGAGGCGGACGAGAACTTCCAATCTTCGACAGGTTATCGTCTCAGATAGGGTATCTCACAGTCCTGTACCGGCATGATAAAGACTTTACTGAAAAAATACTACGCCTGATTAAGGATTATTGTGAATCAAAGCGATCAATCAGGGGAAGGATAAACGCCGGAACAAGGATTCATGATTCTCTCATAATCCGCAATGTTCTGGTGGGAAGCCATGCTGTAATTTCAGGAGCAAGCCTGCTTGAAGAAGGGACCATTCAAAGTTGTATTGAGGCACCTGTATTTATTGGTGCCGGAGTAACAGCCAGGAATTTCATTATTCTTTCGGGATCAATAATTGATGGAGGCGCCATACTTGAAAAGAGCTTTGTTGGTCAGGGTGTAAAAATGGGTAAGCAATTCTCAGCTGAGAATTCAGTTTTCTTTGCCAATTGTGAAGCATTTCACGGAGAAGCGTGCAGCCTGTTTGCCGGTCCATACTCCGTCACCCATCATAAATCGACGCTGATGATAGCCAGCCTTGTATCGTTCTTTAATGCCGGAAGCGGAACTAATCAAAGCAATCATATGTACAAGCTTGGACCTTTACATCAGGGTATTCTGGAGAGGGGTTCCAAAACAGGCTCATTTTCATATCTGTTACTGCCAGCCCATATTGGCGCTTTTTCAGTTGTAATGGGTAAACATTATTCAAATTTTGATACTTCGGATTTTCCTTTTTCGTATATATCTGAGGAAAAAGGGAAAAGCGAGCTGACTCCGGCAATGAATCTTTTTACTGTTGGCACCCGCAGGGACGTTGATAAATGGCCTGCAAGAGACAGAAGAAAGGATCGTGATATACTGGATCTTATTCATTTCAATCTTTTCAGTCCTTTTATTATTGGCAAAATCATCAAAGCAATCAGGATTCTTGATGAACTTGCCGAAAAGACTGATAAAAAGCAGGATTACGTTTCGTATAAAGGAATAAGCATTCGCCGGCTTCTTTTAAAAACAACCCGGAGGTTTTACGACACAGCTTTGAAAGTATATATAGGCCAGGAGGTGGTAAAGCGCATAAAAGGTCTGGAAAACAAATCATCTTTGACTGAATTGAAAAATCTGCTCGCAGTGGAGGGAAATGAAGGAACAGGCAAATGGGCTGATATCTGTGGGATGTTAACACCAGTCAGCAAAATGGATAAGCTCGTTGATTCGGTAAGGACTTCCAGGATTAAATCGGTTGATGATTTACATCAAAATCTTACTTTGATATTTGAAAATTATGAAAAATATGCATGGCAATGGTGTGCAGAACTTATTTATGATCAGGCAGGTGAAAAACCTGAAATTATATCAATAGATGGCATTATTCAAATCATATCAGACTGGAGATCAAGTGCAGTAAAGCTTAACAGCATGATCCTGAAGGATGCTGAAAAAGAATTTGATCCGGGCAGCAAATTAGGTTTTGGAATCGATGGTGACGCTGAAATACGGGATAGAGATTTTCAAGCCGTACGGGGTGAATATGAGAACAATAAGTTTGTAAAAGGAATTCAAAAGGAGTCAAAGGATATTGAAGAGGAAGCTGACAGGCTGATTGGAATTCTCCAAAACATTACAAATTAAAGCCTGTTATCTTAACCCTGGGCTCCTCCCGATCACAAAAAAGCTGCTCAAATGGCAGCTTTTTCATATTAAAACCTAAAGAAGTATGACTATTTTGACAGAACCGGAATCTGGCGATTAATAGATTCTTCGAGAGATATCAGAGTCTCAGTACGCACTACTCCTGCAATATTTTGAATCTTATCGGTCAGAATGTCGCGAAGATGTTCATTATCATGGGTATATACCTTAAGAAACAATGAATAATTTCCGGTGGTATAGTGGCATTCGATGATCTCAGGAATCTCTCTGAATTTCTGGATAATGTCACGGTAATGTCCGGGTTGATCGAGATAAACACCGATATATGCGCAGGTTTTAAATCCGACCAGGGCCGGATCGACTTTAAATTCCGAACCTTTTATAACGCCTATCTTGATGAGCCTCTGAACACGCTGATGGATTGCTGCCCCTGAAACATTGCATTCCCTGGCAACCTCCAGATACGGGATCCTTGCATTTTTAGTAATAATATCAAGAATCTTCTTATCCAGATTATCAATATGAATATTTTCCGTCATTAATAATGGTATAGATTAATAGAAAATGATTATTTTGTATTTAACACTTACAAATTTAAAGTAAAAACATAGACTTTTACAGCACAAATAGAATTCTTTTGTAACAGAAGCTTCTATACTGAATAGAATAATTTACCTGTGATTATTTTAATCTGAGTTACCTGTTTATCAGTCCGATAATATCCTTTATATCGCTAAATCCTTTATCAGCCAGATAGTCTGAAATGCCATCAATAATTTTAACCGAGATCTGAGGATCGATAAATGAGGCTGTACCGACCTCGATTGCACTGGCACCTGCAAGGAAAAACTCGATAGCATCATTTGTGTTCATTATACCACCTATTCCAATAACAGGTATTTTAACAGCCCTGGCAACCTGCCAGACCATCCTTAATGCCACCGGTTTAACGGCTGGTCCGGAAAGTCCTCCTGTAATTGTCGAAAGGGATGGTTTCATGGTATTTACATTGACTGACATTCCCAAGCAAAGTGTTTATCAGAGAGACAGAATCAGCTCCCTCCTCTTCAGCAATTCTTGCAAAATCGACAATGTTGGTGACATTTGGTGAAAGCTTGACAATAAGCAGTTTTGAATATACTTTTCTGACTTCTTTTGTCACCTCCCTTGCTGAATCAGGATTTGTCCCGAAAGCCATTCCTCCCATCTTTACATTAGGACATGAGATGTTAAGTTCAATTGCAGGGATCTTTTCCAGCTTATTAACTCTCTCTGCAAGAGCTATATAATCTTCTAATATAGCTGCCATTTATATTAACGATCACATTTGTTTCATAACCTGATATTTTGGGATAAATATTCTTTTCAAAATAATCGATTCCCTTATTCTGCAAACCAACAGCATTAAGCATACCTGACGGGGTTTCAGCCATTCTTGGATAAGGATTGCCTTCCCTGGGTTCCATGGTGGTTCCTTTCAGGATTATTCCGCCCAAGCTTGATACATCTATAAAATCATCAAATTCCGATCCGTATCCGAAAGTTCCGGAAGCCGTTATCACAGGATTTTTAAACTTAAGATTTCCGATTGAAATACCAAGGTTTACCATTTCAGATCCTTAATATTAAAAACAGGACCATCGATACAGGTGCAAAGATTTCCGCTGACCGTACTGACCACACAGCACAGACAAACTCCAAAACCGCATGCCATAAGGTTTTCAAGAGATACTTCGCATTCAATGTCATTCGCAGAACAGTAGCCGGCAACAGCTTTCATCATCGATGCAGGACCACAGCAGCTGATATGATCGAACCGATGGTCTTTTAAAATGGAATGATCGGTAACAAATCCTTTTTCACCCTTCGATCCATCTTCAGTTGTAAGATATACATTACCTATCGCGGCATATTCATCATACTCAATTATACGGTCACTATTCCGGAAACCTATAAGTATAGAGGGATTATAGCCATTTGATTTTAAATATTTTCCAAGGAACAATAAAGGAGCAACACCACATCCGCCGCCAATAAGGAGAATATCCGAATTTTCGGCCGGAAGGCTGAATGAATTACCCAGGGGATAAATAATATTCAGTACTTCGCCGGGCTTAAGTTTTGAAAGCATAGTGGTGCCTTTCCCGGCAATCTGAATAAGCAGGCTTATTGTATTTTTTTCATAATCAACATCATGGATCGAAAGTGGACGACGAAGGAATGTTTCAGGGCTATCTTCGACCTTAACCTGAACAAACTGCCCTGGTTTAAGCACCGGCAGATAATTATTCCCTGAAAGTTCGAGAACAAAGAAATCGTTATTTATTTTCCGGTTTTCCTTAATGATAAAATCATCTATTCTCTTTGCCATCAAAAGCCTCTTTTGCACAAAGATAATTAATGATCTGCTACATGGGAAATATGATCAGCTTTTCCTTGGATAAAATTCTTCAAAACTGCCATTTTCATAGAACCAGACAATTTTCTTCACATTAACGGCCTCTTTTTCAGTTAATGCTGATGCTAAGGTCTCATTTTCTTGTCCCTGAATGCCTTCAGTCATTTTCTTGTCCTTTATAACCTTTTCATCATTAGCTTAACTGCTACATTAAGATCCATGCTGCTGAACAAATCCGCCATCCTTGGCTCTTTATACATCGATCCTTTTCCAAATATCAGCCAGTCGGCCGAAAGAAATGAATATTTTTCAAGCATTTTGATCACAAAATCGAGACTTGGATTATTCCTTCCTGAAATTATATGGGAGATACCTGAAGGCTGAACTCCAATTTCTTCAGCAAACTGAGCTGAGGTTTTATTTTCATTTTTCAGGAATTCAAGAATTCGTTCTTTCATGGTCATGTAATTTATGTATTACAAATGTAAATAATATTTAATTTACATTCATAACTTTAATATATTTACAAATGTAACTCAAGCTACTAATGAGATATTATAGCCATAATCTATTAATTTTATATATTATTGTATATTAATGTTTTAAAAATCATTAATACATTATCTTATACTTGAGTTTAGATGTGTATATATTTGGTAAATAGTATTATATATAATAATATATAGTGTTTCTAAACAACTATTAAGCTATTTACTGACTAATATGGATAATTATGTAAGATATTACTATTATATATGCTGATATATAGTATTTTATACATTATTAATCTGGATTAGATAAAATATTACATTTGTCAGTAATAATTATGTAAATACATATTGACAAAGTAAAAATATTTGTAATTTATTGATTTACATTTGTAATTAGTCTTCAGAATTATAACCTATTTATAATGGAATCTTTATAAAATTTACTGCCAGGGAACCTGATTTGAAATTTCAGGGATATTTACAGACATTAGCTTCACCAAATCCCAAATATTGAATTGTGGAGCAGTTAAGGAAATAAAAAAATGTCTTCTGTTTGAAAGGGATTATCATAAAGTTTATTTTTCTTTGACTGCTCAAAAGTCAGGCTATGGTCAAATCGAAATTTTCTATCCCACTCCATTTCCAGATTATTATCATGCTTTTTGCGGGTGGTTTTTTCGGTTATTTCTTTCCATGCTGCTACATCCTATACAAACTGGATTGGCGAAATATTCCTGCGTGCACTTAATATGATAATAGTACCGCTGATATTTTGCTCAATCACAACGGGTGTTGCGAGCGTAGGAAGCAGCGGCAACCTGGGAAGATTGGGATTAAAGACCATGGGGTATTATGTTCTCTCGACTCTTATCGCAATAATTACGGGCTTTATTCTGGTATCAACCATCAAGCCAGGCGTGGGCGCTGAACTTGGGTTTGTTACACCGATTGAAGATATTGCTGCCGCAAGTGACAGTTTCGGGCAGACTTTAATAAAGATAATTCCTACCAACATTATAGAAGCGCTTGCACAGGGGCAGATGCTTGCCATTATATTTTTTGCTATACTTTTTGGATTTTTCATTACCAGGATAAATGAAAAGCCAAGCCTGTTATTAAAAGATGTATTGAATGCTGTTCTCGATGTGATAATGAAAATCACTCTTTTTATTATAAAATTTACTCCGCTTGGTATATTCAGCATCACGGCAAAAGTAATAGCCCAGCAAGTTCAGATGGGAAATGAGATAAGTGAAATTTTAAGCAGATTAGGTCTCTATATCATAACTGTCCTGGCAGGTTTGTTTTTCCATGGACTGGTCACCTTGCCTTTGTCTGTAAAGCTTCTGGGAAGGGCAAATCCGTTCAAACACTTCAAAAATATGGCAACCCCTCTGCTTACAGCTTTTTCAACATCTTCATCCAATGCAACATTGCCATTGACTATGGAAGCTGTCGAGGATAATGACGGAGTCTCAAACAAAATAGCAAGCTTTACTCTACCTCTGGGAGCAACTGTCAATATGAACGGAACCGCTCTTTATGAATGTGTGGCAGTTATGTTCATTGCACAGGCGTATGGTATAGAACTTACTTTCACTCAGCAGCTTATTGTCGTTTTTACAGCGCTGCTCGCTGCTATCGGGTCTGCCGGAATACCAATGGCAGGACTTGTAATGATGGCTGTCGTACTTAAAGCTGTCGGCCTTCCTCTTGAAGGGATTGGATTGATTCTGGCTGTGGATCGTATCCTGGATATGTTCCGGACAACAATAAATGTTTATGGTGATACCTGTGCTGCAGTAATTATAGCAAAGTCAGAAGGAGAAACATTGAAAATTTAATACTTCAGTTGCTGCATGAACCTTCACAACCTGAGTCATTGCCGTGGCTGCCGCATGATGAACAGGAATGTGCCGTCCCTGCAATTTCCTGATCGGTGGCAGACCGTACATCAATTATCTTCCCGGTGAAAGAAAGGGTCAGTCCGGCCATCGGGTGGTTGAAATCCATCTTTACGTATGAATTACCTATTTCACATATAACTCCTGTTATCTGGTGACCTTCTGAATCGACCATGGGAACCACATTCCCGATCCTGCAAATTTCCTCATCAATTTTGCCGTCTTTCTCAAAAACCGTGGAAGGGATATCTATTATCATGTCCTCTCTTTTTTCACCATAAGCATTTTCAGAATTCAGAACAAAACTAAAATCGTCACCTTTTTCCAATAATGATATATTTGATTCAAATTCAGGAAGTAACCTGCTTGTCCCAAAAACAAATTTAAGCGGATTCTCAGCTTCCAGAGCTTCTATTACCCTCCCTTTATTATTATTTTCTCTCAACTCATAAATAAGGGAGACCATTCTGTTTTTTTCAATTTTCATACAAATACCGGTACTGATTAAAGTTGTGCAAATATAGCATTAATGGTGCAAAGTCAAAATGGCGAAAGGGTAAAGAGGTGAAAAGGAAAAGGTCAGAACATGAATGAAACACGGATTTCAGGATTGCCGTAGATACCGTAGCCGGAATCATCAAATGCCCAGAGGAACGTAATGTTCATGGATGATCGCGGGCCCAGCATCTGCCTTATGCCTCCGCCTGCAAGAAATGTATTCAGCATGAATCTGGCAGATTCATAAGGAGGTGATTTGAAGAAAGCGGATTCGAGACTCAGACCTTCATATTCTCCATGTAGAAACAAACCAAGGTGAATTCCGAGAGGAAGGAGGTTATTCAGATCCTGAAGAAATACTATTTCAGTATAAGCTTTGCCTCCGTAAATTGTAGTGCTGCCATAGGGATCCTTAAAATACCGGAAATTAGGTCCTGCAGCCACTGCTATCCTTGGCAGAACCCATAAGCCAACAATTGGGGAAACATCAATATTTGTATAGCTCCCAAACATCAAACCAATATTGCCTCCAAAGAAGAGCCTCTCTCTGAGGGGAGGAGCTTCCTGGCGTACCTGCTGACCATATGCCATTGTAAAATAAGCAAGTATCAATATGAACTGACAATCCTGCCCTTCGGATTCCACATAACAGATCATATCTTTTGATGAAGAATGATTTCATACTAACAATTTTGTAGCTTTACAAAAAGCATAACAAATAAACGAAAAAAACCATAAATAAAATATACTCATAAAATGAATATAATTATAAACGGCGGATCACGCGGAATAGGAAAGGAAGTTGTTCTTAACCTGGCAGCGGATAAAAATAATCAGATCCTTGTTACCGGAAGGAATGAAAGTATGCTTAAAGCTTTGCAGGAGAGTTGTCCAAATGAGAATGTTTCTTATCTCACGATGGATATCTCAGTATTTGAAAAAGAGACAGAAGCTGTTAAGGATCAGATTTATAACCGTTTCAGCAGGGTTGATATCCTTATCAATATAGCCGGCCTTCTTGTGGTGAAAGATTTTTTAAAAATTTCAGGTCAGGAAGCCCGTAATATGATGGATACCAATTTTTTTGGACCGGCAGCACTGATTAAATTGCTTGTCCCGCTTATGCCGGCACGATCGCATATCATTAATATTTCGAGCATGGGAGGATTTCAGGGCAGCTCAAAATACAGGGGCCTCTCCTATTACAGTGCCTCAAAGGCCGCGTTATCATGCCTTACCGAGTGTCTTGCAGAGGAGCTTTTGGAAACGGGGATAGCTGTTAATTGCCTGGCAATAGGTTCAGTACAGACAGAAATGTTTGAGAGTGCTTTTCCCGGTTTTAAAGCTCCTTTAAGCCCTGGAGAGATGGCAGAATTCATTTCATATTTTGCCCTTAACGGAAACAGGTTCTTTAATGGGAAGATCCTGCCGGTGGCTGTTAATAATCCTTAGATTATGAATATGTCTTTATCTCAATCTTCCCATCCAGGGCAAGTAATCCATTAAAAGCCAAAGCTTTTATTTCATCTTCGCCTGGAAAAACCGCAATATCGGAAATAAATTCCACCATCTTTTTTATCCCTTCTACATGCGACGACTGATAGGCCAGACCGCCGGTAAGGATGATAGCGTCGACTTTCCCTTTAAGCACAGCTGCCATTGCCCCTATCTCTTTGGATATCTGGTAAATAATTGCCTCACGGATAAGGACGGCATCTTTATCACCGTTTTCAGCCCTCGTGCAAACTTCAATAAAATTGTTTGTCCCCAGATAGGCCACAATGCCACCCTTTACCAGAGATCATTGACTTTAATTCCTGATGTGTATATTTTCCGCTGAAGCAGAGGTCAATGAGCTGGCCTGAGGGAAGCCCTCCTGAACGCTCAGGAGAAAAAGGACCATCTCCGTTAAGAGCATTATTGACATCAACTACTCTTCCTTTCTTATGTGCTCCCACGCTTATTCCCCCTCCCATGTGTACCACAATGATATTCATTTCATCATACTTTCTGTTAACCGATGATGCGTATGTTCGTGCTACAGCTTTCTGGTTAAGGGCGTGAAAAATAGATTTACGCTCAATAGCCGGATGACCTGAAATCCTTGCAACAGG
The DNA here is from genome assembly GCA_963702415.1 of uncultured Bacteroidales bacterium. GTDB lineage: Bacteria > Bacteroidota > Bacteroidia > Bacteroidales > VadinHA17 > LD21. The sequence goes on from CAVPCP010000007.1 coordinate 249,509, forward strand.
GTCGAGTTCATCAACTACAACAGGATCAACAATATAGGCATTTGCAGAGGGTAATGATGAAGCAATCTCATCTGCGATCAATCCACCTAAATTGCTTGCATGCTCCCCGAGAATTCCGTTTCTCAGATCATCAATCATTTTCTTATTAACTTCATAAATACCTGATTCAATAGGCTTTATTAGACCTCCCCTGCCGACTACCGCTGCTAATTCAGAAAAATTTGTCTGTCTCACAGTCAGTTCTTTCATTATCAGGTCTTTTCTGAAATGAAATTGATCAGTAATCTTAGGAAACCCTGCCAGTTCATCAGCTGAATGCCTAAGAGTCTTTTCAAAGATCAGTTTTTCTTCCTCATAAAGGGCAAATTTTGTTGATGTGGAACCAGGATTTATTGCAAGGATCAGCCGTTTGGACATTGGAGTGGATTTGAATTTAAATTGTGAATCTTAAAATCCTGCTTTATGCCATAAGGCAGGAAAGCGCAACGCAATAGAATTTTGATTTTTCACTTTCGCTCCTTGACATGACAACAACCGGTTTTGTTGTCCCCCTTATAATACCTGCAAGTTCACCCTGTGCAAAAAGCATCAGCCCTTTGTAAAAAGGATTGGATGATTCAAGAGTTGGAAACAGAAGTATATCTGCATCTCCATTCACAGGAGTGTCAATTCCTTTTATTTCAACACTTTTCCTATCACAGGCAAGGAAAATATCGAGTGGGCCATCCATAATGCAATTCGATATTTGTCCATCCCTTGCCATTTTGACACATGGTTTTATAATCAGAAGAGCTCTGAAAATGACGGGTTGGCTTCTCTGAGGCTGAAATCAGGGCAATTTTAGGTTTTTTTATACCAAACCTTGATGCCATCTCAATTGCATATTCAGCAAGGATGATCTTTTGCTCAAGTGTTGGTAAAGGTATAACTGCCGGATCAGTGATAAACAATAGTTTATGATAAGCAGGTAACTCAATTGCGCAAACATATCCAAGCACTGAACCAGGAAGCATCAGTCCTTTCTTTTTATCCATAACAGCGCGCAGGAATTTATCAGTCCCTACCAGGCCCTTCATCACAATATCGGCTTCTCCGGTCAGGGCCATCCTTACCGCCTCTTCCGATGCTTTAATCTCATCATCAGCATCAATCAGGGAAAAGAGACCATAATCGATTCCTGCCTTGCGGCAGATAGACTTGATCTCTGCTGACTGCCCTATCATCACAGCATCGGAAAGACCATAGTTCACAGCTTTGTGAACTGCTCTGATTGTATTGATATCCTGAGCCCATGCAACTGCAATCCGATGCTTTTTGTTAAGCGAAAGGACCTTTTCAACCATTTGGTCAAGAGATCGGATCATTCCTGTCTATTTACTTGCAGCTGCTGAAAGCAGGATACTGTCATATTTAGCCTGTTCCGAATCAGATCTTGATGTGAGAACGATAGGAACCTGGGCTCCCAGAATAATAGAAGCAACTTTTGCTTTAGCAAAGAAAACCAGTGACTTATAGAGAACATTACCTACTTCAATATCAGGCATTAATAAAAGATCCGTATCTCCTGCAACCTCACTCTTTATGCCCTTATGCTGAGCGCTTTCAAGGCTGACGGCATTATCGAATGCAAGGGGTCCGTCAATAATGCAGTTCCTGATCTGTTCACGCTGATTCATTTTTGAAAGCAATGCTGCATGGAGAGTGGCTTCCATATTTTCGTTCACCATTTCGACAGCTCCCAGAACTGCAACCTTTGGCATCACATACCCAAGCCTGTTGAGAAATGAAACTGAATTATTTAAAATGGAAATCTTGTCCTTCAGGTTTGGGGCAATATTCATTGCAACATCAGTTACAGCAATAAGCTTATGATATGTCTCAACCTCAAAAAGAGCAATATGTGAAAGCAGGTTACCTGTTCTCAGGCCCCATTCTTTGTTAAGGACACATTTCAGAAGCGAGGAGGTTCCTACCTTGCCTTTCATAAGTATATCGCCCTGCTTGGTGCTGAGCATCCTCACTGCCATTTCAACTGCCTTGTCAATCTCGGGTTCATGGATAATTCTTAAACCTGTTATATTATAGCCGCTTTCGGCACATAAATTCTGTATTTCCTCTTTATCTCCGATAAATATAGGTTCAATAATATCATCTTTCCATGCTCTTATTACAGCAGCCAGGGAATGTTGATCCTGTGCAGCTGCAAGCACAAGTTTCTTTTTTGGTTTACCTGCCACAATAGCTTTAAGGTCCGACATGTTTTTTAACACCATGGAGCTGCAATTTTAGAATTATTAATCAAACTGTATGATGCTCAACAATATACTTTGTATCAGAAGCTATAACAAATTCTTCGTCAGTGGTTATGGCCATTACCTTAACCCTCGAATCAGGTTTAGAAATTAATATATCTTTCCCCCTGATACCATCATTAGCTTTGAAATCAAAATTAATCCCGAGGTATTCCATATCCGAGCAGATCATTGCCCTCATTTTAAAATCATTCTCTCCCACTCCACCAGTAAATATAAGAATATCGAGCCCGTTCAGCACCGCAATATAAGATCCGATAAATTTCTTCACTTTATAAGCATACATATTAAGTGCCAGCAGAGCTTTCTCATTACCTTCAGCTGCAGCAACCTCAAGATCGCGCATATCAGAAGAAAGCTGTGATATACCGGCTACCCCGCTTTTTTTATTTATCAGATTATTAACCCCTGTCACGTTAAGATGCTCTTTATCAGCAATATAAATAAGAACTCCCGGATCAATTTCTCCTGTCCTCGTGCCCATAATAAGTCCGTCGACAGGGGTAAAGCCCATAGAAGTATCAATTGACCGGCCATTTTGTATTGCTGTAATTGATGCGCCATTGCCAAGATGACAGGTTATGATTTTCAGATTTTTACATTCAAAACCAAGTAGTTTCGCAGCTTTAGTTGCAACAAATTTATGGCTTGTACCATGATAGCCATATTTTCTTATCTTATATTTTTCATAATATTCATAAGGCAATGCATACATATATGCATAATCAGGCATAGTCTGATGAAATGATGTATCAAAAACGGCCACCTGTGGAACGCCGGGGATAAGCTTTTCAACTGACAGAATACCCTTTAGATTAGCCGGATTATGAAGCGGGGCAAGCTCGCTGCACAACTCTATCTGCTTCTTTACATCATTATCAACAAGAACGCTCTCCTTGTAGCTTTCTCCTCCGTTAACTACACGATGACCTACCGCTTTAATCTCATTAACATTTTTTATGACACCATGTTTGGGATCAGTGAGTGCGGCCATAACCAGGTTTATTCCTGTAGTATGATCCGGGATATCATTTATTACCTTATAGGGTTCCGCACCAGTTGGTTTATGAGTCAGAATGCTGTCATTCAATCCTATGCGTTCGAGAAGTCCTTTTGCCAGTAACTTGCTTCCACTGGTCATATCGAACAGCTGGTATTTTATTGAAGAGCTTCCGCAATTCAGAACAAGGATAAACATTTAAGTATATTTATTAAGGTTTCTTCAGTAATTTATTTCTTTCCGGCTGCCTGGTTAGCAGTGATTGCTATCATGCTCACAATGTCACTCACAGAACAACCGCGTGACAGGTCGTTTATAGGGGCAGCCATTCCCTGAAGAATCGGACCAATTGCTTCAGCGTGTGCCAGCCGCTGAACAAGCTTGTATGCGATATTCCCGCAATTAAGATCAGGAAAAATAAGCACATTGGCACGACCGGCTATTTTACTTCCCGGTGCTTTTTTCTGCCCTATTGCTTCCACCAATGCGGCATCGCCCTGAAGTTCTCCATCTATCATAAGGTCGGGGGCCATCTCTTTTGCAATTTTCGTTGCACTGACAACTTTATCTACAAGCTCGTGACTTGCGCTTCCCTTTGTGGAAAAGCTAAGCATGGCAATCTTCGGTTCAAAACCTCCGATGGCTCTTGCAGTATTTGCTGTTGCTATTGCTATCTCGGCCAGCTCCTTATCGTTGGGATTTGGATGAACTGCACCATCAGCAAAAATGAGTATACCATCTTCTCCGAAGGTTTTATCGGGGAGTATCATAATGAATGCCCCTGAAACTACTGAAATACCAGGTGCTGTCTTAACATAATGAAATGCAGGACGAAGAACGTCACCGGTTGCATGATCCGCCCCTGATACCTCACCATCAGCGTCTCCGTTCTTTATCATCAGAACTCCCAGATAGAGAGGATCTTCAATAAGACGGGAAGCCTCTTCTTTTGTCATCCCTTTATTCTTTCTGAGTTCAACCATTAAATTAATGTAATGATCTTTCTTATCATGCGATTTGGGATTTATAATTTTTGCTTTTGAAAGATTCTTTAATCCAAGGCTGGCAGCATGTAATGCTATTTCCCCGGGGTCTCCGATAAGAATTATCTGTGCCAGTCCTTCAGCAATGGCGATATCTGCTGCCTTTATAGTTCTTTCTTCATATCCTTCGGGAAGTACAATCCGCATATTATGTTTCCTGGCATTATGCTTTATACGATCAATTAATTCCATTGTATATCAGTATTATAAATTTTATTACATTCTGCTCTAAATGTAAGAAAAAAAAGTACTATAATACAATTAAGTATGTCATGATTATTCTAAATACAGGTTTTTTCCGGAAAAATAATATCCCTATTCCTTTTGATAAAAAGATGATAAAATCATTTCCTAAATTTGCGGATTAAAACATGAAACAGAAATGGATTCTTTTATAGCCCGGCTGAATTCTCTTAAGGAGACTCTTGATGGTGACCTTAAATATGACCTGATTACAAAAACAATCTACTCAACAGATGCTTCAGATTATAAGGAACCGCCAACAGCGGTTGCATGGCCAAAAGGGGATTCTGATATTAAAAAGATACTTTTATTTGCCTCAGAGGAAAAAATAGGTGTAACTATCAGGGCGGCAGGCACATCACTTGCAGGCCAGGTTGTTAGTCCAGGTATCATTGCTGATATATCCCGGTACATGAACCGGATTCTTGAAGTAAACACCAGGGAAATGTGGGCAAGAGTTGAACCGGGTGTTGTGCTTGATGAGCTGAACATGTACCTGAAGCCCCTGGGTCTCTTTTTCGGACCCGAGACATCAACCTCAAACCGTTGCAATATGGGAGGTATGGTTGGTAACAATTCCTGTGGCTCACATTCTCTCATTTACGGATCAACACGTGATCATACACTTGAGCTCAAAACAATTCTGAGCGATGGCAGCGAAGCAGTTTTCGGCGCGGTTGACAAAAATACTTTTCACAAGAAATGCCGGCAGGATAACCTTGAGGGCAAAATATACAGAAATATAAAAGAGGTACTTGATAATCCCGAAAACCAGAAAAACATAAGAGAAGGTTATCCTGATCCAAGGATACCAAGACGAAACACCGGCTATGCACTTGACCTTCTACTTGATTCCGAAGTATTTGATGATAAATCTGACAAACAGTTCAATTTCTGCAGACTTCTTGCCGGATCTGAGGGTACGCTTGCAGTCACAACTGAAATAAAGCTGAACCTGGTTCCTCTTCCTCCGGCTTTCAAAACGCTGGTCTGCGTCCATCATCAGAGACCGCGATGAAGCATTTAAAGCAAACCTGGTGGCCCTGAAATTTAAACCTACCGCTGTCGAACTCACTGACGACAGAATTCTTGAGCTAACCAAGGATAATCTGAGTCAGAAGAACAATCGTTTCTTTCTCGATGGCGAACCGGGTGCCATTATGATGGTTGAGTTTGCAGGAGAAAGTACAGAGGAGGTCGAATCTGTAACAGGGGAAATGATTGCTGCCCTGAAGAAAGCCGGTTACGGATACTCTTATCCAGTTATCAGAGGCAGGGATATGGCCAAGGCATGGGAACTCAGGAAGGCAGGTCTGGGTGTTCTTGGTAAAATGAAAGGTGATGGCAGGAGTGTTTCACTCGTTGAAGATACGGCAGTGCGGGTGGAGGATCTGCCTGCCTACATGGACGATTTTGCAAAATTACTGGCTCAATACGGCAAGGATTCAGTTTATCATGCTCATATAGGTACCGGAGAGCTTCACATAAGACCAGTTCTGAATCTTAAGGATCAGGGCGACGTTGAATTGTTCAGAACAATTGGCATTGAAACAGCAAAACTGGTAAAAAAATACAGGGGATCATTGAGCGGTGAACATGGAGACGGAAGGCTCAGAGGTGAATTTATCCCCCTGTTGCTTGGAGAAGATAATTATGAACTGCTGAAGATAGTAAAAGGATCGTGGGATCCGGAAAATATACTTAATCCCGGAAAGATAATTGACACGCCCCTGATGAATACTTTCCTGAGATTCACCCGGCGCCACAACTCCGGATATTGAAACTGTATATGATTTTTCATCAACTGAAGGTATAATCAGAGCAGCAGAGAGATGCAACGGCTCAGGTGATTGCCGGAAATCAATAAAGATTGGCGGAACAATGTGCCCAAGTTTTATGGCAACAATGGATGAAGAAAATTGCACCAGGGCAAGAGCCAATATCCTTCGTGAGTTTTTAGGAAGGAGAGACTCAGATCCCTGGAATCATAAAGAGATATATGAAATTCTTGATCTTTGCCTGGCGTGCAAGGGCTGCAAATCAGAATGTCCTTCAGGTGTTGACATAGCCAAAATGAAATCAGAATACCTTCAGCACTGGTACGATAAGCATGGAGTTCCTTTAAGAACATTATTGATAGCATACATTTCAACCTTTAATAAGCTTGGTTCATTTGTCCCCGGGATTTATAATTTCTTCCTGAAGAATAAAATCTTTTCAGGATTATTTAAGAAAAGCATTGGTTTTGCCACTGAAAGGTCCATCCCTCTTGTAAGCAGAACAAGTCTGAGGAGGTGGATCAAAAAGGAGCTTGTTAAGCTGAACCCTTCAAATCCGATCAGCACAGTATGTCTTTTTATTGATGAATTCACAGATTATAATGACACTGAGGCAGGCATAGCAGCAGTCAGATTACTTACTGCTTTAGGTTACAGCATTAAAGTAACTGATAATGACTTAAGTGCAAGAACGTTTATTTCAAAAGGGATGTTAAGAAAAGCGAAGAAGATAGCAATCAGAAATATCAACATCTTTTCCGGCCTTATAAATGAAAATATGCCTCTGGTAGGGATTGAACCGTCGGCAATACTCGGATTCCGTGATGAATATCCCGATCTTGTGAATGGCGATTTAAAAGAAAAATCAAAGATAATTGCCGGGAACAGTTTTCTGATCGATGAGTTTATTGCTAACGAATTCAGGGCAGGCAGAATAAAAAGAGGGTCTTTTACTAAAAACAGTCTTCAGATATTATTGCATGCACACTGCCAGCAGAAGGCAGTATCATCGTCAGCCTGCTCAATTGAGATGCTCTCCATCCCTGAAAATTATAATGTCAGTGAGATCCCCTCAGGCTGCTGCGGAATGGCCGGATCGTTCGGATATGAAAAGGAGCATTACGAATTATCGAATAAGATAGGCAATCTGGTGTTGTTTCCTGAAATAAGAAACAGCGGCAGGGATGTTGAGATTGCAGCTCCAGGAACAAGCTGCAGGCACCATATCAAGGATGGAACAGGAAGGATCGCCAGGCATCCGGTTGAAATACTCTTTAAAGCGCTTAAATAAGGATTTCAAAATCGTCCGAATCATTCAGAACAGGAAATTTTTCACGGAAGTCTGATAATTCCTGTATTGAAATGTCTCCATGAATAGCACACTCCCTATCCTGCTCTCCTGATGCAATAATTTCCCCTTTCGGCCCGATTATCATTGAATCACCGCAGTATTTAATGCCTGTACCGTCAATCCCAATCCTGTTCACTCCAGCCACATAGCATTGATTTTCAATGGCTCTTGCTTTAAGCAAAGTGATCCATACATCCCTCCTGCTTTCAGGCCAGTTTGCTGAATTTATCAGAATGTCATAATCATTTCTTATTCTGCTCCATACAGGGAACCGAAGGTCATAGCAGATATTGGGACAGATCCTTAATCCTCTGAAATTGAAGATTATACGATTCCTTCCCATAGTAAATAGATTTTTCTCACCACCCGGGCTGAAAAGGTGCCTTTTGTCATAACTCCATATTTCATTTTCGGGAGAAACAAAAACCCAGCGATTAAAAAAATGATTATCCTCTTTGACAATATAACTTCCGCAAACACCAAAACATTTATCTTTTGCAACACTCTGCATCCATTCCAGAGTGATTGAAAAGGGAGCTTCAGACAGGTCTGCCGGATTCATTGAGAAACCGGTGTTGAACATTTCGGGAAGTATTATTATTTCAGTGTCGGCAGGAACTGAAGATATCAATGCTTCCAGATTTCCGAAGTTCTTATCCTTGTTTTCCCAGACTATATCAGTCTGCAGTAGTGTTATTTTCATTTTACTTTTACAGGTTTTCATAAGTCTGAAAATATAATAAATAAAAAAGACAGGCTTGATTGAACCAGTCCTGAAAATTTTATCTGAAAGCAAAACGGTTTATTTTTGCCCTTTCAAAGAGATATAGTAATCGGTAAAGATTTTATTTATCAAGAGGCTTATAATAGAGCCAGAAGAATCTTCCTGTATCGTCAGGTTTATCTGAATATTTGAACCATTTAATCTTATCAAATCCTTTAATCATTGAGGTACAGAAGTTAATTTCATTTGAAGCAAAATCGCCTGAGAAATAATAAATTCTCTGGTTTACAGGTTCCTGTATAACTGCAGGGAAGACACTGCTTGAGGGTATTGCTGCTCAATAAAGTATCACCTGCAGCCGTAGTTTCAAGTCTGAAACTTGATATAACATTGCTCTGCAAAGGATCGATAATATCAAACCATTTATCAAATGCCACAGAAGGCGGGACTCCATATTTTTCACAATTTGCAGTTTCTGTTAAAATGTAAGGCATGGCATTTTTAAGGTGAGTTCCCTCTTCAAGAACTATAATGCTCTTTTCACTCAACAGAACAACTCCGGGTTTTGTAAATGTCCATGGCCTGTTATATTCTTTCCTGTACATGGAAGTCATCCATATAGGGAAATTCTTTTGGGTTGTATCAAGTTTCGTGAAATATTTGCCTGACCATCCTGTAAATGTAATGCCAAGCTTCTCCTGAGTTCTGAATGATTCGAATGCAGCTGTAGGATAATCAAAGGAATTATACTCAAGTATTATCAGCTTATTCCTGTTTTTCATTTCATTTATAAGCAGATAATCCGTATTATTGAGCCCTCCGTATATTTTCCTTGATTTCCTGCTTTTGTTGACTCCGGCATACCAGTCATTAAAAAATACTCCGTAAGTGTCGGCGAAATAAACAGCATCGGCTTTTTCCGGAAGGTCGATCAGATCAGAAAGATGATATTCTTTTTTTATGCTACCCCTGTCTTTCAGAGGCCTGGTTGGTGAAAATCCATAATAGTCTTTTTTGAATGAATAGCTCCTGTTATTATCTTTTTTAACGAATCTCTCGCTGTTAAGAATCCAGGTATAATGATTTATGATTCAGACGGTCAAGAGTGGGAACTGTCTTGTCAAGAATAACTATATCTATTGGTTTTTTCTCCTGGAAAGACCACCGTAAAAAGTTAATCACGGGAAGAGCAAGAACCAGAATCAGGATAATAATTGTTATCAGAAGAGGCTTTTTCATAACTTAATAAATATCTGAAAGTATTCAAATACTTATTAAATGTACACTTTTATAGACAGTTAATAAACTGATAAATGTATTAATTTATTTTCTCGACATAAAATTAATTTATGGTAAATTAGTAAAATTGCCTAAAATCAGATCATTTTAATACCCACTCGCCACATTATTTCCTCTGTGGTCGGCACCTCCTGCTTTTCTTCCATCAGGTAAAATCATAACGGCATTCACCCTGCCGATTGAGGATCTGGGTGTAAGGACATGGCCCATCTTTGTCAGTTTTAAAATAGTTGCGCTGTCGAATGAGTTTTTCTCATAGCTGATATGATCGGGCAGCCACTGATGATGGAACCTGCCGGTGTCGACTGCCTGTCTTACTGTCATATTAAAATCAATCACATTGATGATTACCTGCAATACCGTGGTCGGGATGGTAGATCCACCCGGAGAGCCGGCTACCATAAATAGACTGTTGTCTTTTTCAACAATGACAGGAGTCATGGAGCTCAGCATTTTTTTGCCGGGCTGAACTGAATTTGCCTCTCCGCCTACCAGTCCGTACATATTTGGGGACTCCTGGCTTAACGGAGAAATCATCCATCTGATTATTCATGAGGAAGCCGGCGCTGTCGACAATTATGCTGCTACCGAATGTTCCGTTAAGTGTTGTTGTGGCTGAGACTGCATTACCCATCCGGTCGACAATGGAATAATGGGTTGTCTCTTCACTTTCTATGGAAGGAGGTGAGCCCGGATTTATCCCGGATGAAAGAGAGGCGGACTCCTTATTGAAACTTCTCATTCTCTTCAGCAAATATTCTTTGTTCAGCAATCCCTCAAGAGGAATATCAGTAAAGTCCGGATCTCCAAGATACCGGGAACGGTCAGCAAATGCTCTTCTTTCAGCTTCAGAAATAAGATGGACCGATTGCCAGGAATGAAATCCGGATCCTTTAAGATCATAAGGTTCAATCATTCCAAGTATCTGCAGAAGAATAACCCCACCGCCTGATGGCGGTGATGCTGAAATGATCCTGTAACCCCGGTAATAACCTGAAACCGGATCCCTGAAATCTGAATTATACCCGTTCAGATCCTGTAAGGTTATCACTCCTTCACCTCTCAGCATTTCCTTGACAATCAGCCTGGCAGTAGTTCCTGAATAAAAACCATCTCTGCCACGATCCCTGATCCTTTCAAGGGTTCGCGCCAGATCTGTCTGCCTGAGAGTATCTCCTGCCTTCCATGGAGTATCCTTCACAAAAGCAGGCACAGACAAGTTCCTGTTAATAAAGTTCTCCCTGTTGGCGTTAAGATCGGAAGCCTGGCCTTCGGTTACAGGAAACCCTTTTCTGGCAAGATCAATTGCTGGTTGAATGACCTCCCTGAATGAGAGAATACCATACTTGAATGAATATTAAGCATTCCGTCCACGGTTCCGGGCACCCCTGAAGCTTTATGAGTATCGGTACTCAACCCCGGAATAATATTTCCTGACTGGTCCAGATACATATCCCTGGATGCTTTAAGCGGGGCCTTTTCGCGATAATCAATCAGATCGATCTTTCCGCTTGCATCCCTGACAAGCATAAACCCACCTCCGCCAATGTTTCCTGCCTCCGGATAACAGACAGCAAGGGCAAACTCGGTAGCCACTGCCGCATCGACTGCATTGCCCCCGTTCCTCAGAACAGCGACCCCAATCCGTGAACTTTCGCGATGTGCTGATACTACAATGCCGCTGTCAAAGACAATATTATACCCCTCATAAAGTCCAGGGTTAATTTCAGATTTTTTATCACTTAGATTTCCGCAGCTGCTTAAGAAAAAGATTACTAACAGCTCTGAAACTATGGTTCTTGTTATCACAGTGCAATCGTCTAATTAATGGTGCACAATGATAACAATAAAAAGAGATTTCACCCACAAAATCAGTTACCAGTCATATGTGCACACAGAAACTTCTCCATAGCCCTGTAGAAATCAAACTGATTTTCCTGGTTATAAAAGCCATGGCCTTCATTATCCTTAACCATGTATTCAACATTTATACCACGATTTTTCAGAGCTTCCACCATCTGGTTCGATTCATTTACATTCACCCTTGGATCGTTCGCACCCTGTGCAACAAATAACGGACATCTGATACGATCAGCATGGAATACCGGTGAAACCTCAGCCAGCATAAGGCTGTCCTTAACCGGATCACCCACCATCTCATAAAACATCTGCCGCATAGGTTCCCAATATGGAGGTATGGTCTTCATAAAAGTAAACATATTGGCTACTCCAACATAATCAACGGCACAGCAATAAAGTTCAGGAGTAAGTGTTATACCTGCAAGTGTAGCATAGCCCCCATAGCTTGCACCATAGATTGCAATCCGTGATGAATCCGCAATGCCTTCTTTAATAAGCCATTTAACGCCATCGGTGATGTCATTCTGCATTGTACGGCCCCACTCCTTAAACGAGATTTCCCAGAATTTCCTTCCATAACCTGTTGATCCCCGGAAGTTCATCTGAAAAACAGCATAACCCCTGTTGGCAAGAAACTGAACCTCAGGATTAAATCCCCAGCTGTCCCTTGCCCAGGGACCTCCGTGAGGATTAATGACAACCGGAAGCTTTTCTGCTTTCACACCTTTGGGAAGCGTAAGATAACCCTGTATAGCAAGCCCATCGCGCGACATATAAGAAACAGGTTTCATTTCTGCCATATCCTGTTCTTTAAGCCACGGCTTAAAATCAGCAAGTTTTGAGAAGCCTCCTGATTTAACATCATACAGGTAATAACCTCCAAAATACCTGTCGCTGCTTACATATACCAGCATCTTGGTCTCATCCTTGCTCTTATAATTGATCTGAAACATATAGTCAGGGATCTGTGTTTTAATTTTATTATCAATCTGTTCCGATTCAGCATCCAGAAAATGCTTCTGAAGTTTGTCAGATTCATAATAGGCAACTGTGAGCACTTTTCTGAGCTTTGAATAATCTATGCCAGTGATGTCGACGTCGGGGTTTTCATAGATAACTTTTACCTCTTTTGCGGTTTTGGGGTCGAATTCAATTAACGCCGCTTTGTCCCGTCCAAGATTGGATAAGCAGAATAAATTATTATTATCGAAAGTAAACAATGCTGGTGTAATTGATTCCTTAAAGCTTGTTGTTATAACAGTTTTGAATTTATCTTTTTCAGTTTCCCTGTACAGGAGACTTGTATTTACTCCATCTGAAGTTACTGCTGCCCTTATTCTTCCATCATGGTCTGTGATCCATCCTGTAATATTCCCCGGATTTTCAGCAACCATAACCAATTCATTTGTTGCAGTATTCAGCAGGTATACATCAAATACCTGTGGATTTCGCTGATTATGCTGAATTAGTAATTCATCAGGCCTTTCCTCGAGTATATCAACCACTACAGCCCTGGTCTTATCGAAAGGAGTGTGATCAGTAAGTCCGCTGCCATCAGGTTTAACAGACAATACATGCATATTTTCATTTCCTCCAATGTCCTTGGTATAGATGATCCTGTCATCCGATTCCCAGAATGCACTGTAAATGCTTCTTTCAGTTTCATGGGTAATAGGTGTTGCCGTGGTATCTCCTAAATTTTGAACAAAAATATTCATACGCCCCATATGCGGAGCTCTGAAAAGTATCATCTGACCGTTTGGAGAGATCCTGTAAGAAGCTTTCTCAGGATCTTTGAAAAAGTCCTCCATGGCTATCACGGGAGCCCGTTCAACTTTTGGTTTACAGGAAAAGAAGCTTATTATTATAAGCACCATTCCCAGGAACATTAAACTCTTTTTCATTTGCTAAGTTTTAGGTTTGATTACCAAAAATAAATAAAATTTAGATAACAATCTCAAAATTAAGTATAAACATTGGTGTCAATTTCAAAAAAAACAAATTATTGTTTTTATTACTTTTACACAAACTAATTATTATGCTGGCAAATCAACCACTGGCCGACAGACTGCGACCAAAAGATCTTGATGAATTCTGCGGGCAGGAACACCTGGTGGGAAAAAATGGAGTTCTCAGAAAGGTTATTGAGTCAGGTAATATCCCGTCTTTTATTCTCTGGGGACCTCCGGGAGTCGGAAAAACGACCCTGGCTTCAATAATTGCAAACACATTGAAGAGACCCTTTTTTCATCTGAGTGCAGTTCACTCAGGAGTTAAAGATGTAAGGGAGACCATAGAAAAGGCTAAGAAACAACAATTCTTTAACCAGCCGAATCCGGTACTTTTTATTGATGAAATTCACCGTTTCAATAAATCACAGCAGGACTCGCTTCTCGGTTCTGTCGAACAGGGTATAATAACTCTTATCGGAGCAACAACCGAAAATCCCTCTTTTGAGGTGATTTCCCCTCTCCTTTCACGCTGCCAGGTTTATGTTATGAATCCGTTGAATGAGGATGAACTGATGACGCTTCTGGGAAATGCACTTAAAAAGGACGTGTACCTTGTAAAATATGAAATTGAAATTAAAGAATATGAAGCACTCCTTCGAATCTCGGGAGGTGACGCAAGAAAGCTGTTCAATGCACTTGAGCTTGTAGTCTTTTCAGAATCAAGCGAAACAGGCGCAGAAAAGATAGTTATTGATAATGAAAAGGTTCTGAAACATGTTCAGAAGAACCTCGCCATGTATGATAAAAACGGTGAACAGCATTATGATATAATTTCAGCATTTATAAAGTCGATGCGGGGAAGCGATCCAAATGCAGCTGTCTACTGGCTGGCCCGGATGGTTGAAGGAGGCGAAGATCCAAAATTTATAGCGAGGCGCATGCTTATCCTGGCAGCGGAGGATATAGGCCTTGCAAATCCCAATGCCCTTCTGATGGCTCAAACCTGCTTTGAAGCGGTTAACGTCATTGGCTGGCCCGAATCAAGGATCATACTATCTGAAGCCGCGGTTTACCTGGCAACATCACCAAAAAGCAATGCTTCATATATGGCTATCGAAAATGCTCTGGGAATGGTTAGGGACAAGGGTGATCTCCCTGTTCCGCTGCACATAAGAAATGCTCCCACAAAGCTTATGAAAAAGCTGGGGTACAGCGATGGGTACAAATATGCTCACAGCTTCGAAGGAAATTTTGTGCAGGACAATTTTCTGCCTGAAGAGATAAAGGGAACGAAGTTTTACGAACCAGGCATAAATTCTAAAGAAGCGGAAATAAGAAAGAGGCTTAATGGCTTGTGGAAAGATATTTACGACTATGATTGATGCCCCCAAACCCCCTTTAAAGCTTGCCCCCAACCCCCCTGAAGAGGCCTGCCCCCAAACCCCCTGAAGGGGGCTTAAAAATCAGTTTAGTTTAATAGTCACACCATTTAGGAGGATGGGGGGCAAATCTTACAAAGAGAAAAAAGAGAAGAATTAGAATAAAATATTGCTATATTTACGACTAAATGATAAAAAACGGAATAAATATTCCAGGTCTGAAATACGGAGATACAGGAAATTTTCTGCTTATAGCAGGTCCCTGCGTGGTTGAAAGTGAAGATATGGTCTTCAGGATTGCCGGACAGATAAATCAACTTTCGGATAAATACAACATCCCTTTTATCTTTAAAGCCTCATACAGAAAGGCCAACAGGTCCAAAGCTGATTCTTTTACAGGAATTGGCGATACGGAAGCGCTTAAGATACTGTCAGAAGTAAAAAAGAGATTTTCTGTTCCTGTAATTACTGATATACACAATCCTCATGAGGCAGAAATAGCTGCCCGATATGTTGATATACTTCAGATACCCGCATTTCTCTGCAGGCAGACCGACCTCCTGACAGCAGCTGCCAGGACCGGTAAATGGGTCAATATAAAGAAAGGTCAGTTTTTATCAGGTACCTCAATGAAGTTTGCCGTTGAAAAAGTAAGGGAAGCAGGAAATGAAAATATAATACTGACTGATCGCGGAAATATGTACGGCTATCAGGACATTGTCGTTGATTTCAGGAATATTCCCCTCATGCAGCAGACAGGAGTGCCTGTAATAATGGATATTACACATTCGCTTCAGCAGCCGAATCAGGAAGCCGGAGTATCGGGCGGAAACCCTGAGATGATAGAGACTATTGGAAGGGCAGCAATAAGCGTGGGAGTTGATGGTATATTCCTGGAGACCCATCCCGATCCGGCTTCAGCCAAATCGGATGGCGCAAATATGCTTCACCTCTCAAAATTGGAACGACTTTTGATTATACTGACAGCATTAAGGAAAACAATCAATACCTTATAATTATAAAAATCTAAAAACAAATTTTATGAAAAAATTATTTTTTACTGTATCATTTCTTCTTGGAGTTTTGATATTGAATGCCCAGTCGCTTGAAGATATCATCAACAAGTACACCTTAGCAAACAAGCTCGACAAAATCGCTAATTTTAAGACTATCAAGATCACCGCCAATACTTCGATGATGGGTATGGATATGCCAACGGAGATGTGGATGAAAAATCCTAATAAGATTAAGACAGTCACCAGTTTTAACGGACAGGAGATGGTTCAGGTATTTGACGGTGAAAAAGGTTATATGATAAATCCTATGGCCGGATCAAATACCCCTGTTGAGATGACCGAAGATCAGGTTAACACAATTATCAAAAACAATATGTTCCAGAACTATATGGCAAATTATCTTAAAAGCGGACAGCTTACACTTGCCGGAGAGGATAATGTAAACGGGAAACCCGCCTTCAAGGTAAAAGCTGACATAGGAGCCGGTAACTCTGCCATGATTTATATTGACAAGACTGCTTATCTGATATTAAAAACCGTTGCCGATGTCAATCAGGGAGGAATGGCGGTGAGTATTGAGGCATATCCGTCGGAATATACAGAAACCAGCGGATTGCTGCTGCCAATGAAAACAACCACATCAGCCAGCGGAATGGAAATCGTCACGACCTTCAAAAAAGTTGAGGTTGATGTTCCGATAGAGGATAGCGTGTTCAAGATCAAATAACCGATTGAAATCCGTCGATGTTCTGATAGGAAGCAGTGTTCAAGATAAATAACCCCCTTGGTCCCCCTAAAAGGGGGATAGAAATCCAGTGATTGTATAAATAATAAGGTCATGCCATGGCATGACCTTATTCAAAGCAGCTGGCCTGTAAGCCGGATTCTGTGACGGTTCAGGCATCTGCAAGAGATATTTGAACCGCTTTCCATCATTTATCTGGTCCTGCAATCACTTGCAGGATCATACGACCTACCCCCCGGCATCGGACGAGCAGCCCTTAGCGCCGGTATACATGGTCTTTCAACCCATCAGGTGTACGGCTCCGTGTGTCACCACCCGGACCGGTAAGCTCTTACCTCACCTTTTCACCCTTTCCCCCTGACCGAAGCCAAAAAGGAGGTTTTTTTCTGTTACACTGCTATACCCTCACGGATATCTTCCCGTTAGGAAGTATGGTGCTCTGAGTTGTCCGGACTTTCCTTGGCGTTTTAACACGCCACGATGGAACAGCCTGCTGCAATGCAAAGATATGAAAAATGCTTTGACAGCTGCAAAATTGTTACTTTTGAGAATTATAAAAGTCCTCCTTTGAAGAGTCTGCCCCGCCATAGAGGGGGGGCCGAGCGTCAAAAAATGATCCAGTGGATCATTTTAGCGAAGGAGCCAGACTGCAGGGGAAGGGTAATATAAATAAGGAATGAAGAAAATCAATATTGCAGACTATGACTATGATCTTCCTGAAAACAGGATAGCCCAATACCCTGCCAGGGAGAGGGATAATTCAAAGTTGCTTCTTTTTGACGGTCAGAATACTACTTCAGATGTCTTCAGAAATATTGACAGATATATTCCCAAAGATTCTTTGCTTGTTTTCAATAATACCCGTGTGATCAGGGCACGTCTTCTTTTTCAGAAAACATCAGGTGCAAGGGTCGAGATATTTTGTCTCGAGCCACTCTCTCCATCCGTTTATGAATCATCATTTTCTTCAAAAAGTCCTGTTGAATGGAAATGTATTGTCGGCAACCTCAAGAAATGGAAAACCGGAGTGCTTACCCTGAAATTCATGATCAATAATGATGAACAGGACCTTATTGCTGAAAAAGTATGCTCCGAAGGTGAGGCATGGAGGATAAGATTTGGCTGGAATAATGAAGATCTAAGTTTCGGTGAAGTCATTCAGGCTTCAGGCCATATACCACTTCCTCCATACATTAACAGGGAGGACTCGGGTGAGGACACCGAAAGGTACCAGACAGTTTATTCTGTTGTAAAAGGCTCGGTCGCTGCACCAACAGCCGGTCTTCATTTTACTGAGAATATTCTTGACCGGATTAAGAAGAAGGGTATCCGAAAAGCAGATATCACTTTGCATGTTGGAGCCGGGACATTTCAGCCTGTGAGAGTTAGGAATCTTTCTGACCATGAAATGCATTGCGAACATTTTTTTGTAACAATTGATACAATTTATGATCTGATTGAGAATCAGGGCAGAATAATCGCTGTCGGCACCACATCTGTAAGAACCCTTGAAAGCCTTTACTGGCTTGGAGTAAAATTAATGAGGAAATCAAAAAACGGATTGACCCGGAATACAATTAATCAGTGGGAGCCATATGATAACGATGATGATCACAATCTCCCTGTGAAAGATTCTATGATTGCTCTGGCTGATTATATGGTGAGAAACAAACTGACTGTACTTGATGGTTCAACCAGGATAATGATCATCCCCGGGTACAAATTCAGGATGATAAACGGGATGATAACCAATTTCCATCAGCCGCGAAGTACTCTGCTCCTCCTGATTTCAGCCTGGACGGGCCACAGCTGGCGTAACATATATAAATATGCACTTGATAACGGTTTCCGGTTCTTAAGTTACGGTGACAGTTCTCTGCTGTTTAATTCATTTAAGAAAACCACGGCTTAAATTAGTGAAAGCAGAAAGGATAGAATTTGTTTTGATAATACTATGAAAATTTGCTAATTTCGTAACTAAAAGATTCGGTATGGATGATAACAGAATAATGAAACAGATCGGTGCTGTCTTCAGCATATTCATGGTCATGTTTTACATAGGGGTAGGAATATACCTGATTTTTATCCTTGATCCAAATCAGAGTACCCTGGGCAAACCTATATTTATAATGTTTGGTTCTTTTTGTATCTTTTATGGTCTGTACAGGGCTTATACAACTTATGTGACCATTGTTAAGCTCTTTTTCAGGCCTGATAATGATGATGAATAAAACGCCCGGTAATAGGCTGAAATAAGTATTGGCATGCACTTTGCAGTGACTTAATCAGGAAAACAGTATTATGCTTATTAATTTTAAAGTCATGAAGCTGGCTGAAGTTTATCAAAATTTTATTATTATTGCATGCCGGATTATTTCATCAAATGACCTTAATACCGTGAGAATTATATCCAGAGATAGTTTAAGTACAAGAATCTTTTTTCTTTTTCTTGGGTTATTATTATTGGCAGTATCGTGCAAAACCGGAGGATCCGGAGAACCCATGGATACGCCAACAAGCGGCAACATCACGATCGCTGTTGACGAATCATTTCAGCCGCTTATTGATACTGAGATTTATACTTTTAGTTCCTTGTATGAAAGGGCTAAGATCAAGGCCTTATATAAGCCCGAATATGATGTTGTGAACGACTTTATGAATGATTCTGTCAAGTTAATGGTAACAAGCAGAAAACTGTCAGACAGTCAGATACAATACCTTCGTGACACACTGGTGATAGCCCGAACTGTCACGTTTGCCTATGATGCCTTGGCCCTTATTACAAATAAGAACAATAGGGATACTCTTATTAATTATAGTACTGTAAAGGATATTTTTACGGGTAACGTAAAAAGCTGGAAAGAAGTTAATCCTAAATCCTCGCTTAACAGGATAAATGTGATTTTCGACAATAATAAGTCTGGAAATATCAGATATTTCAGGGAGCTTTTCGGAATAAACGATACTCTTGGCAATAACTTTTATGCAGTAAATTCCAATGCTGAAGTTATCGATTTTGTTTCAAGAAATTCTGAAGCTATGGGCATTATCAGCGTAAACTGGATCAGCGACAAAGATGATTCGCTAAGCATGAGCTTTGTTAAAAGGGTGAATGTCCTGGCGATTTCCCAGCAGTTTGTCAATGACGGGTCATATTACCGGCCTTACCAGGGATCCATTTATGACAAATCATACCCGTTTACAAGAGATATTTATTTTATTTCGAGAGAAACATACAAAGGGCTGGGTTCGGGATTCCTTCAGTGGGCAACTGCAGAACAGGGTCAAAGGATCGTGCTGAAATCAGGCCTCGTACCTGCAACAATGCCGATAAGGCTTGTTCAGATTAAACAGGAATAAGACAAAAGATAAAAGTAAAAAGACAAAAGTAAAGAGTAACACAAGTTCTTCCCCCTTTGAAGGGGGCCAAGCGTCAAAAAATGATCCGGTGGATCATTTTAGCGAAGGAGCCAGACTGCAGATGCAGGGGATGTAAAAAAGTAATAAACAATTTAACTACAGAAATAAATATTAAAAACAATAATTGATTTCAAATTAAGAAGCTATGAAAAGTTCGATGTTAAGTAAGGTCATTTTGCTGACAGGGGTATTTTCAGTTTTTATGATTTACAGTGTTAAATCGCAGGATTTAAACAGTGCCATTCAGTTGACAAGAAGTGAATCCTATGACAAAGCTGAAGAAATGTACAAGGCCTTGATTCAGAAAGAACCGGGGAACAGCAAAAATTATTTCTATTATGGTGAAAACTATTTACTGGATTATTTTGCAGATACAATTTCCAATTCACTCGTTGTAGCCACCAAAGCAGCTAAAGAAATTTATGAAAAAGGGGTCAGCGCCAATCCGAATGATCCTCTCAACTATGTTGGCCTGGCCAAAGTAGCATTTTTATCTTGGTGATGACAAAACGGCAGATGAAATGCGCACAAAAGCAAAGAGTTTTCTTCTGCCGTATAAAAATCTCAAGAAAATAAATCCTCCAGCCAAAGATTATGCGTTTGCCCTGGCAAAAATTGCAGAATCATATGCAAAGGATGGAATGGTTGATACCTCAAAGGCGCTTCCGCTAATCAGACAGGCTATTACAATCGACTCTAAAAATGCTGACATTTTTCTGATAGCAGGCGATCTTTACATGATGGTAAATGACGGATCAAATGCAATCAAAAATTATAACCTTGCGCAATTTGCAGATCCTCAGTCACCTACAGCTGCAATGAAGATTGGCTACGTTTATGTTAAGGGCCGTGCCCTTCAGCAGGCTATTCCGAACTTCGAAGAAGCTATCCGACTTAATGAAAACTATGCCCCAGCTTACCGCGAACTTGGGACAGCTTTACTGGCGCGCCGGACGTCTGGAGCAATCCAAAGCCAATTTCAAAAAGTATCTGGAACTGACAGCTGGCAATATACCGGCAAAAACCAGGTATGTTAACTCACTTTTCTATGCAGGTGACTATGAGGAAGTTATCAAGAATGTGGAAGAAATACTTGCTGTCGATAAATCAAGAGGCTATATGAACCGTCTTGCAGGATATTCATATTATGAAAAGGAGAATCCCGATTACGAAAAAGCCCTTTCATATATGGAGACACTTTTCAAATCGGTGAACCCTGAATCAATTTTGCAGAAAGACCACCATTATATGGCAAGGATCCTTGTGAAAAAGAACCAGAACTATGCTAAAATGGCCGATGAACTTGCGAGTTCGAAAACCCAGCTCGATAAGGAAAAATCAAGACTTGCAACTGCCATAGCGGCAAATAAGCCAAAATACGCAGCTTCAGTTGATGAGCTTACAAAAAAGATCGGAGGACTGGAAAGCAGTGTCGCAGCAGCCAATAAGGAGTTAGACAGGGCATTCGTTGAATACAACAAAGCATTAAATTTCAAGCGTACCGACCCGAATGCTGCAATGACATCACAGGAAAGAGCCATTATGAGCGAAATGGCAAGCAATTTCTACACTTTCAGAAGATACGACAGTGCAGCAAAAACATGGGCAAAACTTATTGACCCTTCCAAGGAAAATAATTTAAATGATTATATGCAGGTTGGAAGAGCTTTTTACAATGGGGAAAAATATAAATCAGCTGATTCGGTATTTAATATTGTAATGCAGAAATCGCCCGATTACCTTCCGGCTTATGTATACAGTGCACGTACTTATTCCAGAATGGATCCTGATACAAAGCTCGGGCTCGCCAAACCTAAATTTGAAAAGCTGCTGATTGTGGCCGGGAAGGATTCAGTAAAGAATGAAAGCGAGATGATGGAAGCACTCACCTATCTTGGTTATTACAACATGGAGAACGGCAATTATACAAAAGCAAAGGATTTTATAACAGGATGATCACTCCTTAATCCGACGAACAAAGAGAACAAGATAAGGGGATATAACGGATTGGGTAGCCTTGAGACAAAAGCTGCCGGGCTGGAAAAAACCCTTGAAGGCAAACTTGGTTATCTTGCTAAATCTGCAGATGCTTATGAGAAAATCATTGCCATTGACCCGATGAATGCCTCAGCCAAGAGTAATCTGAAATGGATTCAGGATTACCAGGCTTCTGTAAAGAAAGGGATCAATCCAAATGAAATTAAAGGTGTTGTTACAAACGCGGCTGGAGCTCCTGTTGCCTATGCATCAGTACGCGTGAAAGATACAGCAGCGGAGAATCTGACAAATGGGAAAGGTGAATACAAGTTCGAGATTCCCCAGGGATCGGAGATACTGGTTATCAGCGCAAAAGGCTATAAGTCGCAGGAAGTAGCAATTACCAAATCGAGAGTTTACAACATAAAACTTGAACAGTAATATAAAGCTGATAGCTGATAGCTGATAGCTGATAGCTGATAGCTGAATGAAGTAAGCTTTAGGTTATCAGCTATCAGTTTTAAGTAAATAAACTAAGTTTTTAAATAGGGTTAAAGGTTCACTTAAATGTCTTATCTTTATAGAAGAATTCTAAACTATTCTAAAAGTATTACAATATTTTTTTAAGCTATTGGAAAAAAACAATTGAAAATATATATTTGCAGATCGTATAAATTTTTAACCTAACCAAAATCGATAAAAATGAGTAAACAAGGAAGTTCGTTCAAAGATGTTCTGCAGAATGTTTTTGCAGTAAGTGCTATTTTAATAGCTTTTGTGGTTTCCTATATTTTATTCACCAACGTAATGGGAAATCCTGTTAACTTCGAAGGTGGTAACCACGAAGGTCAACCTCTTGAGGGTAACTTTCTCGGTATTATTTACAAGGGTGGTTTTATTGTACCCGTTCTTATGACCTGTGTGCTTGTGCTTATTATCTTTATTTTTGAAAGGATTAATAACACTTTCAAGAGCAAAAGGAAAAGGCAGGCTAAATACATTCGTCAGCAAGCTTCAGGGTCTTCTTGCAGCAGGATAAAATTGAAGAAGCAATGGAAGCATGCGATCAAGCAAAAAGGTTCACTGGCAAATGTTATGAAAGCCGGACTGTCGCGTTACCGTGACCTTCAGAAAGACAAGGACCTTGAAAAAGATCAGAAGATTCTCTCAATCCAGAAATCATTTCGAAGAAGCTACAGCACTTGAGCTTCCAATGCTTTCAAAGAACATGGTAATTTTCTCAACACTTGCATCAATTTCAGTACTGATCGGACTTATTGGAACAGTTCTCGGGATGATCCGTGCCTTCGCCGCTCTTGCACAATCGGGCGCTCCTGATGCACTTGCCCTTTCACAGGGTATATCTGAAGCCCTTGTAAATACTGCATTCGGTATCACAGGTTCAACTTTATCAATCATTGCTTTCAATTATTTCTCATCAACAGTTGATGCATATACATTTAAAATTGACGAAGCCGGATTCAGTCTTACACAGAATTTTGCTGCATCGCTGAGAAATCAATAATAAGAAAATTATTTTCTGGTTAAATTAAAACTAATAAAACCGAAAATGCCAAAGATTAAATTACCAACCCAGTCGCCCCATATTGACATGACGCCGATGGTTGACCTTTTTTCGGTGGTACTTATTTTCCTTATGCTTACCACAACAATGAGGCAACCTGAACCGGCTACTGTCGATACGCCCTTTTCAATATCAGAAACACCTACCCCTGATTTTAATATGATGACTTTCCTTCTTGCTCCTGATGGTAAAGTTTTTATGAATTTCGATAACGGCCCTGATACGATACTTGCATTCAGACCCAAAATCCTTCAGGAAATGGGAAAAAGGTATGAAATCGAATTCACTGAAGCAGAACTGAGGTTTTTTCAGAAATACAAATCTTCGATCGGAGTTCCGATCCTGCAGATGAAAGAATTCCTCAGCCACAGATGATAATAATGTCAGGAACAGCTTAAATACCGGAATTCCTATTGACTCAGCTGATAATCAGCTGGCAATGTGGATCCTGTATGCACGACAGGTGAATCCGGATATTCAGGCCTGCATCAAGGGAGATTCAAAGACCGAATTTGCAACTGTTGAGAAGGTCCTTGATATTCTTCAGGAAAAGAATGTAAACAGATTTAATCTGATTACAAGTCTCGAAGCAGCTAAGATTAACCTAGAAGAAATACAGCAGTAATATGGCAGAAATAATTCAAGAAGAAAAAGGAAAAGGCGGAAAGAGAAGAGCTAAGAAGCACCCGCCACATATTGATATGACCCCGATGGTCGATCTAATGTGTCTGCTTATCGTATTCTTCATGCTTACTACAGCTTTCAGCAAGGCCAAGATCATGGAAATCATACTTCCGGAAAAGATCAAGGATCCGAGCAAACAGGAGGCTCCGAGGATTTCAGCGAGCCGTACTCTGAATATAATACTTGGCCCTGATGGTAAGATTTACACTTATCCGGGATCAGTTAAACCAGAGGAATACAGTGCAGTTCCACCAATTCTGCCTCCCCTTAATGAGACAGACTACAGTGCGGATGGTATCCGTAAATTAATGCTCGACAGAAACAGAACCCTTGCAAGAAGAATTGCAGAATTCCGTCAGGAGGTTGTCTCAGGTAAGATTACAATATCAGCTGATTCTGTAAGGAGCACAATCAGCAAGATGAAGACTGATGATGATACCGGTCCAATTGTACTTATCAAAGCGTACAAGAAGGCTAATTACGGTAATTTTGTTGATATTCTCGACGAGATGAATATCTGCGGAATTGCACGTTATACGTTTGTTAAAATTGCATGGTATGAAGAAAGGATGGTGGAAACTAGCAGCAGGAATTGCACCCACCGCCACCGCTTCAGCCAAATAACCCGTAAACCTTAAGAAAATGGCAAAAGAAAAGAATACAGGACCTGCCTTTGATGATATTGTTTTTGAACACAGGAACAAGGAGTACGGAGCTTATAAACTGCGCAAGAAGTATAATCGTAATGTAATTATAGCTATGGCAATAGGCGTACTAATCATGGGTACTGCTATAATTACTCCTTACCTTAATGCAAAAGCTGCAGAAAACAAAGCAAAACGTGCTGAAAGGCAGGTTGAGATTAAGATGGAAAATCTTGATCAGCCGGCCGAACAGATTGCACCGCCACCACCTCCACCTCCTCCTCCACAGGATGCCGTACAACAGGCACAGGTACGTTCCGCCTGTGGTTGTTGACTCTATCAAGCCTGAGGATAATGTACAGCTCATGACTGCTGATCAGGCCGTGGTTGAAGTACAGAACGAAGAAGTTGTAGAAGTTGTAGCGGTTGTTGCTGAAGAAGTCCAGGAAGATGTGGACGCAGCAGAACCATTCGTGGTCGTGGAAGAAATGCCCATGTTCCCTGGAGGTGAAGTTGCACTTTTAGCATACATCGGCGAACATACCCAGTACCCGGAAGTTGCCAAGGAAAACAATATCCAGGGAAAAGTCATTGTAAGATTCTGCGTAACCTCAAAAGGCGGCGTTGACAAGGTATCTATCCTTAAAGGAGTCGATCCCGAACTTGACACAGAAGCCATCAGAGTTGTTCAAACACTTCCTGCATTTAAACCAGGAAAACAGGGTGGAAAACCTGTTCCGGTATGGTACATGGTACCAATAAACTTTACTCTTAAATAAATAAGATTCCACATCTATTTCAAAAGCTGGATAACATAGTTCGGCTTTTATTTATGTACTCACCCCCTTTATTCCCCCTCTCTACTTCGTAAAGAGGGGGAAGATACAGTTAATTATGATTTTAAGCCCCCTCTTTGCAAAGCAGAGAGTGGGTTGGGGGTGAGTACATGTGAACAAAACGAAATAAGATTAATAGTTTATATTATTCCCAATTCTTTCTTCAGAAGGTTACAAAATTATCAATATCCTCCTCGTCGTATCCCAGCTGGTCATAAGCCTGTACTCTGATATCTGCTCATTCCAGGGATAAAAGAAGTAGGTTTTGCTGACTTTTTCAGCAATATCTTTTGGAATAATGGCAAATACTCCGTTCGATTCAACTGCCTGGGTAATATTTAATCCGGCCTAGATTCCTTATTTTCTCTTCAAGCAGACGAGCCATCGCATTTGAATGTGAAGCGCATCTTTTCCAGAGATCATTATTGAAATATGCCAGATATTGGGCTGAAATGAATCTCATTTTTGATGCAAGCTGCATTCCCTGCTTCCTGATATATTTAAAATCGTTTGAAATCCCGGGTTTAAGGAAGCATACAGCTTCACCGTACATCATGCCATTCTTTGTTCCGCCAAAAGAGAGGATGTCAACCCCTGCACCGGTCGTGAATTCTCTGAAAGGGAAGATCAAGGGTCACTGCTGCATTTGCAATTCTTGCTCCGTCCATATGCAGCAGCATACCATTTTCATGAGCATAATCAGCAAGTAACCTGATTTCCTTAACAGTATATGCGGTTCCCATCTCAGTGGTCTGGGTAATTGAAATCACCCGTGGCTGGGAATGGTGCTCAAAATCAAAACCATGCATATGCTTTAAAAGCATTTCGACACTGATCTTCCCATCAGGCGTGTCGACTGTAAGAACTTTGCACCCTGTAAATTTTTCAGGAGCGCCGCATTCATCCTGCTCTATATGTGCAGTGAAAGCAGTGATTACTGAATTCCACGAACGGGTAACACCACTCAACCCGAGAACGTTTGCGGCAGTTCCGGTAAATACAAAAAATGCCTCAGTATCCGGTCCAAGATGGTCCTTAAAAAGCTCTCTTGCTTTTTCTGTATATGGATCATCGCCATATCCTTTAAAATGACCGGAATTGGCTGAGGCTATTTCTTTCAGGATATCCGGATGAACTCCGGCATTATTGTCGCTTGCAAAACCCCTAATTACAGTACTCTCCCTCATGAAAAATATCTCTATACTTTACCTGCGATAATATTGCTCATATATTCCCGTGCAAGTTTAGCCTGTTCATGCACAAATTCAATCCCTGCCCGTGTATGATCTTCATTCAGCACGGGATGACAAAGTTCAAAAGTAAAATATCCATCATAACCTATCTCTCTCATCAGGGAAATATAATGTTCATAATCAGGGATCTTCCCGCCGGCATAGTAATCGAGTACCACGGGTTTTACTGCTCCGCCGCCATCACGGTAATATTCCCCTCCAAAATGGGAATGTACCTGGAGAGTTCCGATTGTACTTACTGCATTGGCAACATATTCCTTTTCAAGGTTTTCAAATATCGGCAGATCAAGGCATATTTTAAGCCACTGCGAATTAACTTCCTTTACCAGGCTAAATGTATCCCTCCATCCCCTGATAAGCGGAGCGTGGTTCTGAAGGACCATAACAACGCCATTCTCCTCCCCCATCTTTGCGGCTTCTCCAAGACAATCCTTAACAAAATTGTATCTGTCGAGCCGTGTGGCAAAAGGGTACTGCCTCTGAAAGGTGTAAAACTCGTTACCTCTTGTCAGGTCGTATGTTCCTACTCCTTCATGTATTGGAACACCTGGCCATGCAGCAAACAACCTTACAAATTTTGCTCCCAGATCCTTCGCAAGCCTGGCAGTCTCCCTTACCATCAGCAGCTGGCATTCCCTGTGCTCAGGAACGGGGCTCGAAAAGTCGTTGTTGGCCGCCACTGCAGGAATTTCAAGTCCGTATTTCTTAAGCGAATTCACCATTTCATCCCTTTTCTGTTTGTTCAGATCAAGGGGTGATCCCATTGGCCTCTTGTTGTCAAGCTCAACTCCGTCATATCCATAGTCCTTTGCTCTTTTGCAGAGCTCGTCGAACGTCAGCGCTGAGCCTTCGTACCAGATGCCACCATAGGTTATGGAATAGAGGCCGATCTTGATCTTACCCGTACCAGCGGGTTTTGTTGCTTTTACCGCTGGCTTATCCTGTAGAGTAGTACTCACACCTCCAAGAACGGCTCCTCCGGCTGCAACTCCTGATGTTTCGATAAATTTTCTGCGATTCATTGATTAAATTTTTATGAACGTATCTTCGATCCTTTTACTGCAAAGTATGTTATATAAGTATAATATACAAAAAGACAGCATATTGCGACAATCAGACCAATACCTCTCTGAATTCCTCCCATCATAATTGGCAGCAATGCAGCTCCGATAACTGAAGTGGCAATAACACCGGACCCAACTTTGGAATGCGGACCGAGATCTTCGAGAGCCAGGTTATAGATACACGGCCACATGATAGAATGCATCAGGCCGGTTCCAAGGAATAAAACAAGGGCAATCCAGTTCATTCCCATACCTCCAAGTACAAGTGACAGAAGAAGCATTACTGCACCGGCAACAGCATTGAAGCTCAGGATCTTGCTTGCAGTATATTTCCGCAGGATAAAAATACCGGCCACACGGCCTACCATAAGTCCTGCCCAATAATAAGCAAGCAATTGTGTTCTCATCTCCCCGTCAAAGCTAAATCCCAATTTTGATGAGTAATCAGCAAAGAAGCTGGGAATCCCAATTTCAACACCCATGTAAAAGAAAATTGCCAGTGATCCCAGCCACATATGCGGGTATTTGTATGCACTTGATTTTATTTTACTTACAGCACCTTCTTTTGCTTCGCCTTCTTTAATCTCAGGCAGTTTAAGGAAGAACATAACGACTACTATCACCAGCGTTACAATCCCGATACCTGCAAAGGGGCCCTGCACTGTTTTCGGATCAGCTGCTCCGGCGGTATTGGCTGACACTATGAGCATGGAAACGAAAATAGGTGCAATCACTGTTGCCACGGAATTAAGTGCATTTGTAAGAGTCAGACGGCTTGCAGCAGTTTCAGGACTCCCCAGAGCGTTCACGTAGGGATTTGCAGCCACCTGCAGCAAAACTACCCCAATCGCGAATATTGATACAGCGCTCAGGAAGCCATAATATCCGGCAGCTACGCCGGGAATACAAAGGAAGAACCCGAGACTTATCATTCCAAGTCCGGCAAGTACACCGTTTTTATATCCGATACGATTCAGCAGGTAGCCTACAGGTATCGACAGGATATAAGCTCCGTAAAAGAAAGTATTGGGTAATTGTTTTTCAACCTCGTTTAAATTGAAGGCGTCCTTCAGGTAATCGATAAGCGAGTTATTCATGGTTGTGATAAAGCCCAGAAGGAAAAAGAGTGTGGCCATCACGATCAGAGGAAACAGGTAGTTTGTGTTTTTGTTTGTCATATTATTGGTTAAGTAATTATTGGTACTGGTTACTGGTTGCTGGTTGCTGGTTGCTGGTTATTCCAAATTTGAAGGGGGTCAGGGGGATTAAAGACACTGTCAGTAATCTTATCTCGTAGTGAATTTATAGATGCAGACGTGTTTGTACTCCTCTCCCGGGTTAAGAATTGTTGACGGGAAATGAGGAATATTAATTGAATCAGGGAAATGTTGTGTTTCGAGGCAGAAAGCCCATCGTCTTCCATATTTTTTGCCGCCTTTGCCTTTTTCACCATCAATCCAGTTAGCTGTGTACAACTGAACTCCGGGCTGAGTTGTATAAACCTCCAGAACCCGTCCTGAAAGCGGATCATGTGCTTCCGCTGCAAGTCCCATTTCCCTGGAGCGATTGTTGAGAACAAAATTATGATCATAACCCGCACCAAATTTCAGCTGTTCATCAGCTTTATCGATTTCTGATCCTATTTTCTTTGGTCGTGTAAAATCCATTGGTGTGCCCTTTACGCTTAGTATCTCGCCGGTTGGAATATTTGTCTCGTCAGTCGGGGTAAAGAATGCTCCATTGATCATCAGTTCATGGTCATATACACTTCCTGATCCTTCTCCGGCCAGATTAAAATATGAATGGCCTGCAAGGTTTACTACCGTAGCTTTACTGGTAGTGGCAAAGTAATTAATCTTAAGTTCGTTTGCATCAGTCAGGGTATATTTAACTGTAACACTGAGGTTTCCGGGATAACCTTCTTCACCGTCAGCAGAAAAGTATTCCATTTTAACAGCTGATTCTGAAACATCGGTTACGTCCCACACTACCTTGCTGAATCCAGTAATTCCTCCGTGAAGATGGTTTGGACCGTTATTCACTGCTAATGTATACTCTTTGCCAAGCAGAGTAAATTTCCCCCTGGCAATGCGGTTCGCACAACGTCCGCAAACAGCCCCCATATATGGGCTGTTACCATTGATGTAATCATCAATGGTATCATAGCCCTGAACAATATCAGCCAGATTGCCCTGTCTGTCAGGAACATATATGCTGACTAAAATAGCCCCATAATTTGTTACCTGGGCAACCAGCCCGTTCTTGTTATTAAGTGTATACAGACCTGTTTTCTTTCCTTTATGCATTCCTCTGAATGCTTCTTCCTTAATTAAATTCATATTTCTGAAATGGATTAAATCCGGATATAAATCCAGTCTTATTTATAGTGCTACTCTTCCCGCTCCCTGATGCCGGATAAACAGTTTATGGCATGATCCCTTTCCATAGACGTGTTCGAGGGTCTTTACATATTTGTTCAGAAGCTTTTGCGGAACAAAAGCCTGGATTGTGCCGGCAAATCCACCACCGTGTACACGCCATGCACCCTCGCCTTTAAGTACAAGCTCGCTAAGTGCTAGGGCAAGTGATACATTCTGCTCCTTTACATTAATTACAGGATAAATATTCTGATTATACATATATGAGCTGTAACCAGAATCGACCACCATTCCCAGGAACGCTTTGAAGTCATTTTTTTCAAGAGCAACAACCTGGTCAACCACACGCTGGTTATCGCCCTGAAAATGAATTGCACGTAATATGGCGCGATCGCCCACTTTTTGCCGTATTTTGGGGATAATCTCAATGACCTGCTTAAGATTTACCTGTCGAAGAACTTTTGCTCCGAGCTCTGCAGCAACAGCTTTCATATCGATTGGTAATGATGCATATTCTTCATTCAGATCGGCATGACTGC
Organism: uncultured Bacteroidales bacterium; assembly: GCA_963702415.1. Lineage (GTDB taxonomy): Bacteria > Bacteroidota > Bacteroidia > Bacteroidales > VadinHA17 > LD21. The sequence goes on from CAVPCP010000007.1 coordinate 280,591, forward strand.
CTCCGGTATCTGTTATGACCAGCGAATAACCGGTCGCCACAAAATCAAAATCCACTTTCTTAACTACTGGTTTTGAAGGGTCTTTGAAATCGATAGTGATAAGCCCGCCCATTGCACATGCAGTCTGGTCCATTAGTCCGCATGGTTTACCAAAGAAATTGTTTTCCGAGTACTGCCCGATGATGGCATTCTGGATCGGATCAACCTTGCCCTTATTGAACAGTTCACTGAGAATAGCGCCGATTAGCACTTCAAATGAAGCCGAAGAACTTAATCCTGAGCCCTTGGGAACGCCGCCGTCGATACAAGCATCAAACCCACCAATGGCATGTCCAAGCTCCTTAAAACGCGAGCATATACCCCTTACAAGGGCAGCTGAGGAATATTTTTCTGTCTTAACGGGTTTAAGAGAAGTGGTGTCGACTTCAAATTTCGGATAACCTTCCGATAATATGCTTATAATCTTTGTATCGTTTTTGGCAGCAATGCATACATTGTCAAGATTTACGGCTCCTGCAAGCACCCGTCCATAATTATGATCAGTATGATTGCCGCCTATCTCTGTACGCCCCGGAGAAGTGTAAAACTCAGCATCTTTTTTACCGAATTCAGTATTGAATTGCTTCAGAAGATCTGTATACCGTTTGGAATTCCTTTTCAATTCAGACGGATCCTTGCCGTACAATTCCCGGAATGCTTTGTTATCTCCGTTGTTAATCTTGCGTATTAAGTTTTCTGTTGTCATGGATAAATTGATTATGTTACTTACGAATCAATGTAAATATAATAATTGTCGGGAAATTAATATTGAGGCCGTCTCAAAACAATATTTGAGACGGCCTCCTGAAACATCATTTAGATTTTAGACTCTATCTTCGTTTGCTTCCGACAAGAGCAAAGAATACAATATAAAGGTAGCATAAAATAGGCAGGATAAATGCAAATCTCACTCCCATTCCGTCAGCCATAAGTCCCATCAGAACAGGAATTACAGCTCCGCCGACAATCATAGTGTTGATAAGTCCGGATGCCATGCTGAGTTCACCTTTGTCCAGTCCCTCAACTCCAAGCGCAAAAATATTCGGGAACATTATTGAGTTAAAGAACCCAATTGATAATCCAACCCACAGTATCACTGGTCCGCTTACTGCCATAACAGTAACAAGAAGCAAAGCAGCAATTATGCCAAAAACTGCCAGGGACCTGCTTGCATTACCTCTGCCAAGCTGCATGGCAAGATAGTTTACCAATGCAATTACTGCGAAGATTAAACCATCACTTATTTCTTTTCTTACAAACCAGCCAACAAACAGGGCAAGGGCGATTACCAGAATAGTGTAAAGGTATTTCTTTGATTTTTCAACATTGGAAAGCATGAATGACCCATAAAACCTGCCAACCATAGCGCCGCCCCAGTAAAGGGCTATCATCATTGCGGCATCATTTCTGGCCATTTGCAAAGCTTCCTGGAAATATCTCTGAAGCATTGCAGCTGATCCGACTTCTGCCCCCACATAACAAAATATAGCTATTGCACCCAGAACTACATGCGGATGTTTCCATACACTTTTCTTTTCAACACCCTGGGTTGAGATTTCAGGAAGTTTAAGAAAGTAAATCGCAATTGCAATAACAATAACAACAATGGCAATTATTAAAAAAGGCGTAGTTGGAACTGATTCCGCAGCGTCAAGAGCAGCGCCCGCAGCAGCTCTGAAAACGAACAGGCCGGCAAGGATCGGTGCCAGATAAGTGGCAATGGAATTAAGAGCCTGTGTAAGGTTAAGCCTGCCCGAAGCAGTTTCCGATGGTCCGAGTGCAGTAACATAAGGATTTGCTGCGGTCTGAAGGAATACTACTCCACCAGCCATAATGAAAATTGCAAATAAGAAGAATGGAAAGGATAATGCTTTGGCGGCAGGGAAGAAAAGGAAGCTTCCTGCAGCAACCAGTAAAAGGCCTAAAATAACACCTCCCTTGTATCCTATCTTCTTAATAACTCCTCCTGCTGTGAAAGCAAGGAGAAAGTATGTAAAGAAGAAAGCTCCGTTTACAAGCTGGGCTTGAAAGTTAGACAGTTCGAAGACTGATTTGAACTTATCGGCAAGCGTAATGTTGAATGTCGTTACAAACCCAAACAGGAAAAAGATCATTCCCATAAACATCATACCTGCTGTTTGCGTATTTTTTTGTTCTGTCATAGTGAAGGTTTTAGATTAAACAAATTATAAATTCATTTTTAGGTGGAAGTAAAATTACATTTAAAGATCGATTTTCCTAATCGTAGGAAATGAATTTTTTAAAATCATCAGAAATCACGAATTGAGTGGTTGAATGTCTATATTTGCAGAAATTTTATCTTGCTTTGACCCGCTATTTCATATTTATCTCATTCAAAGGCACTTCCTATCATGGGTGGCAGGTACAGCCAAACTCAGTCACTGTTCAGAAGATACTCGATCAGGCGCTTACTCGGATACTGGGACAAGCGACTTCTGCTACAGGAGCTGGCAGGACTGATTCAGGTGTGCATGCAAAAGTTTTCTGTGCTCATTTTGACAGCCCCGATTCTGATCTGAATAAAATCAAGAATCTTACGTTCCGTCTTAACAGGTTTCTTCCTGAAGATATTTCCGTTACAGCGATCAGAAAAGTTCTGCCCGGTTCCAGCGCCAGGTTCAGTGCGATGTCAAGAACCTATAAGTATTATATTTCCAGGATAAAGGATCCGTTTGACAAAGACTCAAGCTGGTTTCTTTACGGGAATCTGGATATTGATTCCATGAACAGGGCATCGGCAATTCTGAAGGATCATTCAGATTTTACAAGTTTCTGCAGACTTCATTCAGATAACAAGACCAATATTTGCAAAATATTCCGGGCGGGGTGGGAAGAAACGGAGAACAGAATGATTTTTACGATTCAGGCAGACAGGTTCCTCCGGAATATGGTAAGGGCTATTGTAGGTACAATGGTTGAAGTAGGAACCGGGAAAATCAGGATGGAAGAATTTGAAAAAATAATTTTGTCGAAAGACCGGTCCTCGGCAGGAATGTCAGCCCCTGCAAAAGGATTGTTTCTGGTTGATATTGAGTACCCTGAGGAGATATTTCTCTGAAAGGAAATAATTGAAACTTTTCATCGTTTGTAATAGGAATTTAAGTATAAAACAATTAAAGAACATTAGCAAATGATATTGATTTCTGCACTTAATGAACCAGCAGCCGCAATTTCGTCTTCTGACCAGGCTGCAACAATTCTCGACCTGCTTATGAAAGGCGGAATCATCATGATTCCAATAGTCCTTTTATCTCTTGTCAGCTTTTACATTTTCATAGAGAGGCTCGCCTATATCAGAAGGACGACTATAATCCAAAAAGGACTCATGCCAGCTATTGTAAATGACCTGAAGAGTGGAAATCAAAACAACGCACTCCTTCATGCAAGGAGCAACCAGGCAGCAGTGGGAAGAATACTGGAAAGCGGGATAGAAAAGCTTGGTAAGCCACTGAGTGAGGTTGAAAGAAACATAGAAACCACAACCAATCTGGAAATTACAAAAATGGAAAAGAATACCGGCTATCTTGGTATAATTGCAAGTGTCGCTCCCATGCTAGGGTTTATTGGTACAATAGCAGGGGTTATCAAGATCTTTTATAATATTTCTCTTGCTGATAACATCAGCATCGGAATAATTGCCGGCGGACTCTACCAGAAAATGATCTGCAGCGGTGCAGGCCTGATAGTCGGGGTTTTAGCTTATGCAGCATATCACTACCTCCAAATGAAGATCGACAGGTACGTAATAAGCCTTCAGGAGTCGCTTATTCAGTTTTTAAAAGTCATCTGAAATGAATATAAGGAGAAGTAAACAATTCAAGCCCGAGGTAAGCACCTCGTCCTTAAATGACATAATGTTTTTTCTGCTTCTTTTCTTCCTGATTGTTTCAACTCTGGCCAATCCCAATGTGATCAAGGTGCTTCTTCCCAAATCAAAGACAGCACAGGAAATCGACAAGCAGCAGGTAAATCTTACAGTGACGGCTGACCGGAAATACTTCATCGATCAGAAGGAAGTGCTTTTATCTGAACTTGAACAGAAACTACAGGAACATGTAAGGGGCATCGAGAATCCCACTGTCGTTCTCAGATTTGCTAAAAGTTTAAATATTCAGGATCTTGTTGATGTTCTTGAGGTCGGCGTAAGGCTTAATATTAAAATGGTTATGGCCACCGAAAAGTCAAACGCGCAATTGTAGAGGCTAAATTGTTACTTACCTGCCACTTAAAAGATCCGGACAGCCCTATTCCAATCACCTCTGCTTTTAGTGATAATTATCATTAATTATTTACTGTTAATCATTTCACAATAAAAAAAGAAGTCCTATTTTTGGCCAGCTTCCAATAACTAAAACCTGGTTATATGAGTAATGAGTGGCTGGTACTCTTTTTTATGGTAGGTGCAATTTTTGTTGGTCTGGTCCTTGTACTTTCAGGAATAATTGCTCCGAAATCAATAAATCCCCAGAAATTTGAACCCTACGAATGTGGTATCCCGACGCAGGGTGTGACATGGCTTCAGTTCAATGTAGGTTACTACCTTTTTGCGATCCTTTTCCTGGTCTTCGACGTTGAAACCGTACTCGTCTTTCCCTGGGCAGTTGTTATGAAGGAGGTTGGATTGACGGCATTTATTGAGATAGTGATTTTCTTTCTGATCCTGGCACTGGGTCTTCTTTACGCCTGGAAAAAACATGCACTTATATGGGAATAAAAGGAATAAGGACCGATGAGTTCAGAGACAATGATACTCTTGAACTTTTAAAAGGGTCAGGCACCAATGTCCTGTTAACAACAATCGATGATGTAATAAACTGGGGAAGAAAGAATTCCCTGTGGCCTCTCACCTTTGCCACAAGCTGTTGCGGCATTGAGATGATGGCAACAGGCGCTCCGCGTCACGACTTTGCCAGATTCGGTATGGAAGTTTATCGGGCCAGTCCCCGTCAGGCCGACGTGATTGTGGTTGCCGGAACTATAGTCAATAAGATGGCCCCTGTACTGAAACGCCTTTATGATCAGATGTCAGAGCCGAAATATGTGGTAGCCATGGGTGCATGCGCTATTTCCGGCGGCCCATTTTTCCTGAATTCATATTGTGTTGTCAAAGGAGTTGAACATGTAATACCTGTTGATGTTTATGTGCCGGGCTGCCCTCCCAGACCTGAAGCACTCATTTATGGCATGCTTCAGCTTCAGCGCAAAATAGAAACTGAAACATATCAAATCGAGATCGAAGCGGAACTCATCTCATGATGTTAAATAATTCTTTGTTTTCTGAAAACTGAACAATTAATGGATAAAGCTGAATTAGTTGAACTGATAAGGTCGTTTGACAGTAAAACTGAAATAAAAGAAGGAAAGCAGTTTACCGAGATAAATGTTCCTGCTGCAAATTTACACCAGCTGGCAAAAAAGCTGAATGAAAATAAGGACACATGTTTTGATTTTCTTTTCTGCCTTTCAGGAGTTGATTACGGCAGCGATCTTGGATTAGTTTATCATATCCGGTCAACCAAACACAACCATACAGTCGTCCTGAAAACCCGGACACCAGAGAGGGAGACATCCCATATTCGATTCTGTATGTGATATCTGGAAGACTGCTGAATTTCATGAGAGGGAAATATATGACCTCCTTGGTATAAAATTTAAAGGTCATCCTGACCTCAGGAGACTTTTCCTTGGAAGCTCCTGGGGCTACCCTCTGAGAAAAGACTATGTGGACGATATTAATATTGTTACCAAATAGAATATGGAAGAACAAATAAAAGATATCGGCATCGACGAAAAGCAGGATTATATTATCAACATGGGGCCTCAGCATCCTTCAACACATGGTGTATTGCGGCTGGTGGTTTCCCTAAAGGGTGAAATTGTAAAGAATGTCGAACCACATATAGGTTATATTCACAGGGGTATCGAAAAGATGTGCGAAAGCATAACTTACCCTCAGATAATTCATCTGACCGACAGAATGGATTACCTGTCGGCACATATTAATAATGAAGCAGTTTGCCTTAATGTTGAGAAAGCCCTCGAAATAGATATTCCCGACAGGGTAAAGGTTATTCGTACCATAATGTCGGAGCTTACACGTATCCAGTCACATCAGCTGTTCTGGGCTACATTCGGAATGGATCTTGGCGGTCTTACCTGTTTCTTTTACGGACTCCGCGACAGGGAAAAGATACTGGATATTTTTGAAGAGACCTGCGGCGGCCGAATGATAGTCAGCTATAATTGTCCCGGTGGACTGATGTACGACATCCATCCCAACTTTCAGAAACGAGTAAAAGAGTTCATAAAATATTTCCGTAAAACATTACCTGAATATGATCAGCTGCTGACAGGGAATGTTATTTTCCGGCAACGCACCGAAGGAATAGGAAGATTGTCGCTCGAAGATGCGATTTCATTCGGAGTAACAGGTCCATGTGGAAGAGCTTCAGGTTTTTCATGTGATGTCAGGAAACATAACCCCTACAGCGCATACGACAGGGTAAAATTCAATGAAGTACTTTTTAATGAAGGTGATACTTTCCACAGATACCTGGTAAGAATGGAGGAAATGAGGGAATCGATGAATATCCTCGACCAGTTGATTGATAATATCCCTGAGGGTCCCTTATGCAGTTAAAATGAAGCCAGTAATTAAACTTCCTGAGGGAGAATACTACCAGAAAGTTGAAACTGCACGGGGTGAACTTGGAGTATATATTATAAGTGATGGCAACAAAAATCCTTACAGGGTTAAGTTCCGTTCACCGAATTTCGTTAACCTCTCGGCACTTAAACATGATGACCAAAGGTTTTAAGATCGCTGACCTGGTTGCAATAAGCGGTTCGCTCGATCTTATAATACCGGATATTGACAGGTAGGGAAATGGGCTTGGGGTATGGGGTATGAGGTATGAGGTGCTGAGGTGTGGGGTATGAGGTACGATGAAATTCCCCGTTTGAAGGGGGTTAGGGGGATGTTTAAAGACAAAAGAGCAAAGAGTAAAAAGAATAATAAAGAAAAAAATAAAAGTAACAATATGCCATTTGATATTTACGATTTTACTTCACTCACACAATGGATCGACACAAGCCTTCAAAATGCCATGTCGCCATTCTGGACTGTTGTTATTGAGATGCTGATAGTAGGTGTACTTTTCCTGCTGTTCTATGCCCTAATAGGGCTCTTCCTGGTATATGCCGAACGGAAGGTATGTGCTTTCATGCAGAACCGTCTCGGCCCGAACAGGGTTGGCCCTTTTGGTATGTTCCAGACCATTGCTGACCTTATTAAATTACTGCTTGTCGAACTTATCCCGATCAGGAAAGCCGATAAGTTTCTTTTTAACCTGGCACCATTTATTGTCATCATCGCATCCTTTATGGCAATTGCAGCTATTCCCTTTGCAAAGGGACTTCATGCAATCGACCTGAATATAGGAGTCCTCTACGTGATCGCAGTTTCGGCAATGGGTGTAATCGGGATATTGCTTGCAGGCTGGTCGAGCAATAATAAATACTCCCTGATCGGAGCCATGAGAAGCGGTGCGCAGATAGTAAGTTATGAATTATCAGTCGGACTTTCACTAATAACTGTTGTGATTCTCGCAGGATCAATGCAGCTTTCCGAGATTGTAATGGCACAGTCTGACGGATGGTTTATCTTCAAAGGTCATATTCCGGCTTTTATTGCTTTCGTTATTTTTCTGATTGCCAGCACTGCTGAAACAAACCGTGGACCTTTTGACCTTGCAGAAGCTGAATCGGAACTGACTGCCGGCTATCATACCGAATATTCGGGAATTAAGTTTGCATTCTTCTTTCTTGCAGAATATATTAATATGTTCATTGTAGCATCGATAGCAGCAACAGTATTTCTTGGAGGGTGGATGCCATTTCATATAGGCCACTGGGACGGATTCAATCACATCATGGATTTCATACCCCCTTTCATCTGGTTTATTGCAAAAGCCTTTTTTGTTGTCTTTCTTATGATGTGGTTCAAATGGACATTCCCGAGGCTCAGGATTGATCAGCTTCTGACTCTTGAGTGGAAATACCTGTTACCAATAAACCTAGTCAATGTACTGATAATGTCATTTATAGTTCTTATGGGCTGGCATTTTTAAAAAACTATCAAATATTAGATATCTCTTAATGAGGAGCATAATTATTTATTTCAAAGAAATAGCAGAGGGTATCTGGTCGCTTCTGAAAGGCATGAAAGTGACAGGTTCTTATTTCTTAAAACCCTCCACCATTGTTACACAAAAATATCCCGACAACAGGAAGGATCTTGTTATGTTCGACAGATTCAAAGGTGAGGTTATAATGCCCCATAATGATAAAAATGAGCACAAATGCACAGGTTGCGGGATTTGTGAGATTAATTGCCCGAATGGATCAATTGAGGTAATCTCAAAAACTATAGTCGAAGACGGAAAAAAGAAAAGAGTTATTGACAAGCATATTTATCGTCTTGGCATGTGCACATTCTGTGCTTTATGCGTAAAAACCTGTCCCTCAAACGCACTTGCCTTTTCACAGGAGTTTGAGCATGCGGTTTTCAGCAAGGCTACCCTTATTAAAGTCTCAAATAAGCCTGGTTCACAATTAATGAAAGGAATTGAATGATGACATCTAACCAGTTAATGTTTATTCTTTTTTCTGCGATGATAGTAGTTTTTTCAATACTGACAGTTACCAGCAGGAAGATATTAAGGGCAGCAGTATATCTTCTTTTTGTGCTTGTTTCCACGGCAGGTATTTACTTTATGCTGAATTATCAGTTCCTTGCTGCTGTCCAGCTTACACTTTATGCCGGTGGTATTGTTGTACTCATAATCTTCTCAATTCTGCTTACAAGTCATATTGAACATAAATTTGAGCCTGTAGAATGGAAGAAATCTCTCTTTTCAGCTCTTGCAGCCATTTCAGGGGCGATTCTCTGTATAGTTACCATCCTCGATTATAAGTTTTCTGCTACAGCCGAAGCTGCTAAGGAGGTTGACATGCGCCTTATAGGTAACTCGCTTCTTTCAGTTGGGAAAGATGGTTACGTACTGCCTTTTGAGGTTATTTCAATCCTCCTCCTGGCTGCCATGATTGCTGCAATTGTAATCGCCAAAAAAGGAGCCCCAAAAAAAGAAGAATCTCAAACCTTAAATAAGTAAAAAGATGAATGCAGGTATTCCTTTATATTATTTCCTGGTCCTTGCAACAATAATGTTCTTTGTAGGGGTATATGGTTTTCTTACCCGCAGGAATCTTATAACAATATTAATGTCAGTTGAACTTATTCTGAATTCAGTTAATATAAATTTCCTTGCATTTAACAGGTATCTGTTCCCGCATCAGCTTGAAGGCCTCTTTTTCAGCCTTTTCGTTATTGCGGTTGCAG
>CAVPCP010000008.1:0-357284 GCA_963702415.1 uncultured Bacteroidales bacterium
GCTATCGGTTTTGAGAGCGACAAGGAAATCCTCGAAATTTTCAACCTTGCCGAAGAACATAAGGTATCAAAAACAAACATTAAAAAGCTTGTTGGCCGTAAACTTGCCGCAAGGGTTCTGAAAACATGGGTTGAGGACTTTGTTGATGAGGATAGGTGAAGTTGTCTCTATAGAAAGAAATGAGGTAATTCTCGACAGGGAAACAGTAATCGAATCAGAACATGTTGATTTGATCGTTGATTCAGGTGCAAAAGCAATCCTCCTTCACAGGGAGGACTCCTCCCTTTCGGATTTTGCCATAATATACAATACACTACAAAAAGATCCGTGTAACTCTGAAAAAGAGGCAGTTATATATCTATCGGCGCTTCGCAATGCTGAGCCGCCCGATGAGGCAACAGCCAGGGATGTTATCGACAAACTTTTCTTTTCAGATAAGAGATATGACCTTGGTGAAGTGGGCCGTTACAGGATAAACAAAAAGCTCGGCCTGAATACCGAGATGAACGTTAAGGTCCTTACAAAGGAAGATATTATAAAAATTATCGGTTATCTGATTGAGCTTATAAATTCCAAAACAGATATCGACGATATTGACCATCTAAGCAACAGGAGAGTACGTACAGTAGGAGAACAGTTATATGCTCAGTTTGGCGTCGGCCTGGCACGTATGGCACGCACCATCCGGGAAAGAATGAATGTAAGGGATAACGAGGTGTTTACACCTGTTGATCTGATTAATTCAAAAACACTCTCTTCTGTTATCAATTCATTTTTCGGGACGAACCAGCTCTCGCAGTTTATGGATCAGACCAACCCCCTGGCCGAAATGACGCACAAGCGCCGTATGTCAGCCCTCGGACCCGGAGGTCTTTCTCGCGAAAGAGCAGGATTGAGGTCAGGGACGTCCACTATACCCATTATGGACGGCTTTGCCCGATTGAAACACCTGAAGGACCAAACATCGGTCTTATTTCATCACTTTGCGTTTATGCCAAAATAAACGACCTGGGATTTATTGAAACACCATACCTTAAAGTTAACAATGCAAAGGTCGATTTCAGTGAAGAAGGAATTGTATGGCTGAGTGCTGAGGAGGAAGAAGAGAAAATGATAGCCCAGGCAAATGCCCCTCTACTAAAAGACGGGAATTTTGAGAACCCAAGGGCAAAATGCAGATATGAGGCTGATTACCCGTTCGAGGAAGTAACAAAAGTTGATCTTATGGATGTTGCCCCGAACCAGATCGCTTCTATTGCTGCATCACTGATACCTTTCCTTGAACACGACGATGCCAACAGGGCTCTTATGGGATCGAACATGATGCGTCAGGCTGTTCCGCTGATTAATCCGGAGGCACCAATAGTCGGCACCGGTCTTGAAGGACAGGTGATAAGAGACAGCAGGATTCTTTATGCAGCTGAGGGAGATGGTGTGGTGGAATATGTTGATTCAAATGAAATTGTTGTCCGCTATACCCGAACCGATGAAGAGAAATTTGTCAGCTTCGATGATGATATAAGACGGTATGTCCTTCCAAAATACAGGAAAACGAACCAGAATACATGTATCAACCTCGTTCCAGTTGTTAAGAAGGGTGAAAAAGTATCGAAAGGACAGGTTTTAACTGAGGGCTACGGGACCAAAAACGGAGAGCTCGCCCTTGGCAGAAACCTCAAAGTGGCATTCATGCCATGGAAAGGATACAATTTTGAGGATGCGATAGTTATATCCGAAAAAGTTGTTGAGGAGGATATGTTCACCTCAGTGCATATTGATGAATACCTTCTTGAGGTACGTGATACAAAGCGCGGACTTGAAGAATTGACTTCTGATATTCCAAACGTCAGCGAAGAAGCTACGAAACACCTTGACGAAAACGGCCTTATAAGGGTCGGAGCTCATATTATACCGGGCGATATCCTGATAGGAAAAATTACTCCCAAAGGAGAATCGGACCCTTCACCTGAAGAAAAACTGCTTCGTGCGATCTTTGGCGACAAAGCCGGTGATGTTAAGGATGCTTCTCTGAAGGCAGGACCTTCACTTGAAGGTGTGGTAATTGATAAGAAACTGTTTACCAGGGCAATAAAGGACAGGAAAGCAAAAGCTGTTGAGAAACCTCTGCTCGACAAAATCGAAAATGATTTCAGCAAAAGCGCTGACGAACTAAAATCAAGACTGGTCGATAAGCTATTTATACTCGTAAATGGAAAGACTTCACAGGGAGTGAAAGACTATCTGAATGTTGATGTTATCCCTAAAGGAAGCAAATTCACCCTGAAACAGCTTCAGGAGATAGATTTCCTCAATATAAATCCCAGTAAGTGGACCACCGACAAGAAGAAGAACGACAGCATAAAGCAGCTGCTTCATAATTATGTAATTAAGTATAAAGAGATCGATGGCGTCTTCAAGCGTAAGAAATACAATATTACCATAGGTGATGAGCTTCCTGCAGGTATTGTTCGCCTGGCCAAAGTCTATATTGCCAAAAAACGTAAGGTAAAAGTTGGTGATAAGATGGCAGGCCGCCATGGTAACAAAGGTATTGTTGCAAGAATTGTGCGCCAGGAAGATATGCCTTTCCTTGAGGATGGCACGCCTGTTGATATCGTTCTCAATCCGCTTGGTGTTCCTTCAAGGATGAACCTCGGGCAGATCTACGAAACAGTACTGGGATGGGCAGGACAGAAGCTTGGTCTTCAGTTCTCAACACCTATCTTCGACGGAGCCACTATTGAGCAGATAACCGAATATACCGAAAAGGCGAAGTTACCAAAATATGGTAAAACCTACCTTTATGACGGTGGCACCGGCGAAAGATTCGATCAGCCTGCAACGGTTGGTGTTATATACATGCTTAAACTGGGGCATATGGTTGATGATAAAATGCATGCGCGTTCCATCGGACCATACTCGCTTATTACACAGCAGCCGCTTGGCGGGAAGGCACAGTTCGGAGGCCAGCGATTCGGTGAAATGGAAGTATGGGCGCTCGAAGCATTCGGTGCCGCACATATACTCCAGGAGATACTCACCATTAAGTCAGACGACGTCATAGGCCGTGCAAAAGCATATGAATCAATTGTGAAGGGCGAACCTATGCCTCAACCCGGTATTCCGGAATCATTGAACGTTTTGCTGCATGAACTAAGGGGATTGGGATTAAGTGTTATTCTTGATTGACCATCCTCAGTATTACTATTTATAATAATTGAATAAATAAAATTCAGTATATGTCATTCAGAAGAGATAACAAAACAAAAACAAGTTACTCAAAAATCTCGATTGGTCTTGCTTCACCGGAGGAGATCCTCGATCGTTCCAGCGGTGAAGTGCTTAAACCTGAGACAATAAACTACAGAACTTATAAACCTGAGCGGGATGGGTTATTCTGCGAAAGGATTTTTGGACCTGTAAAGGACTATGAGTGTCATTGCGGAAAATACAAGAGGATCCGTTACAAAGGGATCGTCTGCGATCGTTGTGGTGTAGAGGTTACTGAAAAGAAGGTGCGCCGTGAACGTATGGGACATATTTCACTTGTAGTCCCGATTGCTCATATCTGGTATTTCCGTTCATTGCCTAATAAGATAGGGTATCTTCTGGGACTTCCGACAAAGAAACTTGATTCGATAATCTATTATGAGAGGTATGTAGTAATAAATCCTGGCGTCAAAGCAGTCGACGGGATTAAATACCTTGATTTCCTTACTGAAGAGGAATACCTTGAAATAACTGAATCGCTTCCGAAAGAAAACCAGTATCTTGAAGATAATCACCCCGATAAGTTTGTAGCCGATATGGGGGCAGACGCATTGTATAAGCTGCTTAGCCGTATCAATCTTGATGAACTTTCATATACTCTTCGCCACAGGGCAAATACCGAAACCTCACAGCAACGGAAAAATGAAGCGCTGAAGCGCCTTCAGGTCGTTGAAGCGTTCAGGGACTCAAAACATGTCAACAAACCTGAATGGATGATTATTAAAGTTGTACCTGTTATACCGCCCGAATTAAGGCCGCTGGTTCCTCTCGACGGAGGGCGTTTTGCGACAAGCGATCTTAATGACCTTTACAGAAGGGTCATAATCAGGAATAACCGTCTTAAAAGACTTATCGAGATTAAAGCTCCCGAAGTTATCCTTCGAAATGAAAAACGCATGCTTCAGGAATCTGTCGATTCATTATTCGACAACTCGAGAAAAGCAAATGCAGTTAAGACGGATGCCAATCGTCCGCTTAAATCGCTTAGCGACAGCCTGAAAGGCAAGCAGGGCAGATTCCGCCAGAATCTTCTTGGTAAAAGGGTCGATTATTCAGCCCGTTCTGTCATCGTTGTGGGTCCTGAACTTGGCCTTCACGAGTGCGGTTTGCCAAAGGATATGGCTGCTGAACTCTATAAGCCATTCATTATCAGGAAGCTTATTGAACGCGGTATTGTAAAGACAGTTAAATCTGCAAAGAAAATAGTTGACCGCAAAGACCCTGTTGTCTGGGATATTCTTGAAAACGTCCTCAAAGGTCATCCGGTACTTCTTAACCGTGCTCCTACACTTCACAGGCTTGGCATACAGGCTTTCCAACCGAAACTGATAGAAGGTAAGGCGATACAGCTGCATCCTCTCGTTTGTACGGCTTTTAACGCCGACTTCGACGGCGACCAGATGGCTGTACATCTTCCGCTGGGAAATGGGGCCATACTTGAAGCCCAGATGCTTATGCTGGCATCCCATAATATCCTGAATCCTGCCAACGGAGCACCAATAACCGTTCCTTCCCAGGATATGGTTCTGGGTCTCTATTACATTACCAAAGGGAGAAAAGGCACTGCAACGGAAAAAGTAAAAGGTGAAGGCCTTGTATTTTATTCCCCCGAAGAGGTCAATATAGCTTATAATGAAGGCAAAGTAGATCTCCATGCAATAATAAAGGTCAAAGTAAATGACAGGGTCGATGGAGAACTGGTAAATCATATTGTTGAGACTTCCGTCGGGCGTGTCATATTTAATCAGGTTGTACCTCATGAGGTTGGATTTATTAATGAGATCCTCACCAAGAAATCACTCAGGGATATTATCGGCCGCGTTCTGAAACTGGCAGGTACAGCTAAAACAGCTGATTTCCTTGACGCTATAAAGAACCTTGGATTCTATTCAGCTTTTAAAGGAGGATTGTCATTTAACCTTGACGATGTTATTATACCTGAGGAAAAAACTAAATTCGTAACCGAGGGCTATGAACAGGTTGAAGAAGTGCTGAGCAACTACAGCATGGGATTCATAACCAATAATGAACGTTACAACCAGATTATTGATATCTGGACACATGTTAATGCAAGGCTGACACAATCGCTTATGAAACAGCTTTCGAACGACAAGCAGGGTTTCAATTCGGTTTATATGATGCTCGACTCGGGAGCAAGGGGTTCAAAAGAACAAATCCGCCAGCTCTCAGGAATGAGAGGCCTTATGGCAAAACCTCAGAAATCAGGTTCATCCGGATCCGAGATCATTGAAAACCCGATCCTTTCGAACTTTAAGGAGGGACTGTCGGTTCTGGAGTATTTTATTTCAACTCATGGTGCGCGTAAAGGTCTTGCCGATACCGCTCTTAAAACAGCTGACGCAGGTTATCTTACCCGTCGTCTGGTAGATGTGTCACAGGATGTAATTATTAATGAAGAGGACTGCGGGACACTGAGAGGTCTGGTGGCCACAGCTATAAAGAAAAATGAGGAGGTTGTTGAATCACTTTATGAAAGGATACTGGGACGGACAACTGTCCACGATGTTTTCCACCCTCTTACCGGTGAGCAGATCGTGGAGGCGGGACAGGAGCTGACTGAGGAACTGGCTAAGAAAATTGAAGATTCCCCGATAGAACACGTTGAGATCCGTTCGGTTCTTACCTGCGAATCCAAAAAAGGTGTATGTGCAAAATGTTACGGACGTAACCTTTCCACCGGTCGTATGGTCCAGAAAGGTGAAGCAGTTGGTGTCATAGCAGCACAGAGTATCGGAGAACCCGGAACACAGCTTACCCTCCGTACATTCCACGTGGGAGGTACAGCTTCGAATATAATGACTGAATCACGCCTGGTTGCCCGATACAGCGGAATTGCCGAGATTGAGGAGATACGTTCGGTTCCAAAGAAAGATATTGAGAAAGGTAATATTGATATTGTTATTGGTCGTCTTGCCGAGCTTAGAATAATAGACAAGAAAACGGGAATTGCTCTGACAACTCATACAATTCCTTATGGTTCAAAACTTTATGTTAAACCCGGACAGGAAGTTGAGAAAGGAAAACTGATCTGCGAATGGGATCCGTTCAATGCAGTGATTATTTCCGAACTTGCCGGGAAAGTGGCATACGATTATCTCATCGAAGGTATTACTTTCCGTGAAGAATCTGACGAACAGACAGGCTTTAAGGAAAAGGTGATAATAGAAAGCAGGGATAAAACCAAAAACCCTGCGATTAAAATATTGGGACCAAAAGGTGATGAGCTCAGATTGTATAACCTTCCTGTAGGATCGCACCTTGTGATGGAAACAGATAAGATGGTTGAAGCTGGTGAGGTCCTGGCCAAGATACCAAGAGCCGTAGGGAAATCGGGTGATATCACCGGAGGTCTGCCAAGGGTTACCGAGTTGTTTGAAGCGCGTAATCCTTCCAACCCTGCAATAGTATCCGAGATCGATGGTGAGGTCACTTTCGGTAAAATTAAGAGAGGCAACAGGGAAATCTCGATAAAGTCGAAGACCGAGGAAATCAAGAAATACCTTGTACCGCTCTCAAAACAGATTCTTGTTCAGGAAAATGATTATGTAAAAGCTGGGATTCCTTTGTCCGATGGAGCTATTACTCCTTCCGACATCCTTGCAATCAAGGGTCCTACAAAGGTCCAGGAGTATATTGTTAATGAGATCCAGGAAGTATACCGGTTACAGGGTGTGAAGATCAACGACAAACACTTTGAAACCATCGTGAGGCAGATGATGCGAAAAGTTGAAATTATCGATCCGGGCGACACTAAATTCCTTGAACGCCAGATTGTTGATAAGCTTGAGTTTATGGATGAAAACGACTGGATCTATGGCAAGAAATACATTGTGGAAAGCGGCGATTCCCAGACCATGAGACCGGGAATGATAGTAACGGCACGTAAGCTCAGGGATGAGAATTCCGTTCTGAAACGCCGTGATTTAAAGATCGTTGATGCAAGAGATGCAGTACCCGCAACTTCAAATCAGGTACTCCAGGGTATTACCAGGGCAGCTCTTCAGACCAACAGTTTCTTCTCGGCTGCATCATTCCAGGAGACTACAAAGGTCCTGAATGAAGCCGCAATACTTGGAAAGGTCGATAAACTTGAAGGATTGAAAGAAAACGTAATCGTGGGTCATCTAATTCCTGCCGGAACCGGACAGCGTCAATATAACAGCATTATAGTGGGATCGCTCGAAGAGTATGAAAGTCTCACTGATGCCAGTGCTGAAGTTGAATCGGAGGCAAGGAGATAGAAATATTAATCGGTAAAGAAATGTCAGATCCAAAGAATCCTAATCAGATTAACATTGAACTGAATGAGGAAATAGCACAGGGGACCTATTCAAATCTTGCTGTTATTACTCATTCATCTTCGGAATTTGTGATCGACTTTGTGCGGATTATGCCGGGAATACCAAAGGCACAGGTAAAATCAAGGATTATTCTCACTCCTGAACATGCAAAGAGGCTGGTTGCAGCTCTGCAGGATAATATTGCCAAATATGAATCGGTTCATGGCACAATTAAGGACGTAAAAGGATCCGCACCTGTTTTGCCTTTGTCATTTGGAGGTCCGACGGCACAGGCCTGAAGATACATACACTTATTGTTCTGTGAAGGAGTACAGAATATCTTTTATTGGTGCAGGCAAAGTAGCAGGCGCTCTGTGCCGGAAATTTCATTTGTCCGGTATTAAAATTCAACAAATAGTTTCAAGGACTGAAAGAAGCGGTGAGATCCTGGCGGCGTCATGTAATGCTTTGTGGTCGTCTGATTATCAGTTTTCAGGTTCCGAAGAAATATTAATTGTTGCTGTTCCTGATGATAATTTGTCAGATGTTCTTGAGAGGATCAAATGCCCCGAGAACATCCTTGTCGCACATACTGCAGGAAGCCTGGGGCTTGAAGTTTTCCCGGACCATATTAAACATTCAGGGGTTTTTTATCCCCTTCAGACTTTTTCAGACAATCGCACTATAGAATTCGCTGATGTTCCATTCTTTCTGGAGGCATCAGATTCTTATTCATCAACAATCCTGAGAAATCTTGCGGAGTCGATTGGTGGCAAGGTCCATTTTGTTGATACTGAACACAGAAGATTGCTCCATATAGCTGCCGTATTTGTGTGCAATTTTGTAAACCACATGATGACTTCCGGTAAACAGCTAACTACAAGGGCCGGATTTCAGTTTGAAGTCCTGCAACCTTTGATAAATGAGACTATTCTTAAAGCCATCGAAACGGGTCCTGAGAATTCACAAACAGGTCCGGCATTCAGATTTGATGAAGGGACTATTAAAAGACATATTGATTTATTATCTTTCTCACCTGAATTACAAGCTGTTTACAGGGAAGTAACCAGATCAATTATGCAATTCTATAAAAACCGTAAATAATGACCAATTTTAAGGAGGCCCTGACAAAAGTTAAAGCATTTGTCTTTGATATTGACGGAGTGCTGTCGTTACAGACAATAAACCTTAACTCATTCGGCGTTCCGAACCGTACAGTAAACCTTCGCGATGGTTATGCAATACAGCTTGCGGTAAGAAAAGGTTATCATGTTGCCATCATTTCAGGAAGTAACTCGAAGGAATACCTGAAAAGGCTGAAACAGCTTGGTGTCAGGGATGTTTATCTTAACAGCCGTTCGAAGATCGAACATTTCAATGCTTTTTTAAAGAAACATAATATCCGGGAATCAGATGTTCTGTTTATGGGTGACGATATCCCTGATTATAAGGTTATGAAAGCAGCAGGAGTCCCTGCATGTCCTTCAGATGCTGACAGTGAGATTAAGCAGGTGGCTATTTACGTTTCAGATAAAAAAGGGGGAGAAGGGTGCGTCAGGGATGTTATTGAACAGGTTTTAAGACTGCATAATAACTGGATGGATGCCGATGCATTTACATGGTAGCAATGAAAGCTTTTATTAATCTCATCAGATGGCCTAATCTTCTCATTGTTGCTCTGACAATGATCCTGATGAGATATGCCGTAATCGAACCTTTGATCAACAGGATTACTGTCGTCCTGAACAATGGATTTGAGGAAGAAGTTACGTTGACACTTAAATTTCCCTGGTACGATTTTCTGATACTGGTTTTTGCAACGCTCTCCATTACTGCCGCCGGATATGTTATAAACGACTACTTCGACATTAAAACCGATCTGATTAACAGGGGAGAAGTAATTGTAGGAACGAAAATTCCCAGGCGCCAGGCAATGATGTGGCATAATATTTTAAATTCGACTGGTGTAGCGGCAGGATTTTATATCTCCTGGAAAGCCGGATATTTCTGGATGGGGATCCTTTTTCTGGTCGTCTCCGGGCTACTCTACTTTTATTCAGCAAGCTATAAAAGACAGTTTCTGATCGGGAACATTGTGGTTGCATTGCTTACAGCGATGGTACCGATGATGGTGGCAGTATATGAGTGGCCTGCACTCTACAGGTATTATGCCATAAACACAGTGACTCCACCTCAGCTGGGGCTTCTCTTTTACTGGACAGGTGGTTTTGCTATATTTGCTTTTCTGACAACCCTGACAAGGGAAATAATAAAGGATATTGAGGACTTCGAAGGTGATATGGCTTATGGAAGAAATACAATCCCTGTGGTGACCGGAACCCTGACTGCAAGGATTATTTCCATTCTGCTGATCCTCATAACTGCCGGATTGCTCTATGTTGTATGGTATTTTTTCCTGAATGACAGGATTACATTTATTTATATTTCCTGCGCAATTATAATTCCTTTATTATTTGTGGTATATCAGTTAATTGTCAGTGTCAATAAAAAGCAGCTTCATAATTCAAGCAGGATAATGAAGATCATCATGATCGCGGGCGTTCTTTATTCAGTAGTTGTAAAAGTGATCCTGGACCAGAATCTTGTCTGATATGGGAATTGAGGATATCAATAAGTACAGAATAATACTTGCTTCCCGTTCTCCCCGGAGAAAGGAGCTTCTGAAGGATCTGGGACTGAATTTTGAAGTTGAGGTCAGGGACTGGACCGAAGAATATCCCTCACATCTCGAAGGTGAAGAGATTGCTCTTTATGTGGCAAGGTCAAAAGCCAGAACTTTCAGGCCCGGGATAGGGGATAATGAGATTGTGATAACTGCCGATACAATTGTGTGGTGTAAGAATAAAGTCCTCGATAAGCCTGCCGGCAGGGATGATGCCATTAAAATTCTTAAGGAAATATCAGGAAATACGCACAGAGTTATAACCGGAGTCTGTCTGCTGTCAAAGTCGAGGTTTGTATCTTTTTTTTCTTCAACAAAGGTGACATTTTCAGAGCTGACAAACGACGAAATTGAATATTACGTCGATAGCTTCAGACCCTATGATAAGGCAGGAGCATACGGCATACAGGAATGGATCGGGCTTGCGGCGTGCAGCCATATTGAAGGATCATATTTTAATGTCATGGGTCTGCCGGTTGAACAGGTTTACCATGAATTACAGAAATTTATCGCCCCCAACCCTCTGAAGGGGGCTTAAAACAAAATATTTTTAACCCCCCTGTTGGAGGTATAGGGATATAACCAACTGTTTAACAAAGAAATATATCAATATGAAAAAAATACTGTTAGCATCCACATTGCTTTTAGTTACTTTGTCCGGATTTTCAATCCCTCCTGATGAAGGTATCTGGATACCTCTGCTTATTGAAAAATACAATATAAAGCTGATGCAGGAAAAAGGCTTTAAGCTCTCTGCTGAGGATATTTACAGTGTAAACAGAGCCTGCATGAAAGATGCTGTCGTAAATTTCAACGGAGGCTGCACAGCGGAACTTATTTCAGCAGAGGGACTTCTGATAACCAATCACCATTGTGGCTACGGACAGATACAGGAACATTCGAGCCTTGAAAATGATTATCTCACAAATGGCTTCTGGGCAATGTCAGGAAAAGAAGAGCTTCCCAATCCCGGAGTATCTGTAACACTTTTGAAATGGATGGAAGATGTCACCACCAGAGTTCTTTCGGGTGTCTCTGACGATATGCCATCGCCGGACCGCGAAAATCTTATTTCAGCAAATATTGAAATTATTGTGAAACAGGCGGTTGAAGGTACTGGTTACAAAGCGTCAGTACGGCCGTTTTTTATGGGTAATCAGTATTTTTTGTTTGTGAATGAGACCTTCAGGGATGTCAGGCTTGTTGGAGCCCCGCCTTCATCAATCGGCAAGTTCGGCGGTGACACTGATAACTGGATATGGCCGCGGCATACAGGTGATTTTTCCCTGTTCAGGGTTTATGCAGATACCAATAACCAGCCAGCCGATTTTTCGGTTGACAATGTGCCATACAAACCTGCATATTATTTCCCAATCTCCCTGAAGGGTATCAAAGAGGGTGATTTTACAATGGTATTTGGTTATCCGGGTTCTACAGCTAAATATGTCCCCTCATTTCATATAGATATGGTTAAAAACTATATTAATCCGAAAATGATCAGTATCAGGTCGAAAAAGATTGAGATCATGGATGAGGCAATGAACTCCGATCCGCTGATCAGGATCCAGTATTCTGCAAAGAAAGCCGGTATTTCGAATTCATGGAAAAAGTGGATAGGGGAGATCCAGGGACTGGAAAGGATGAATACCATCGGCAAAAAGCAGAAGTATGAAGCGGAATTGACTCAGTGGATCGATTCGGATGTAAAAAGGAAAGCAGATTACGGGGATATCCTTCCTGCTTACAGGGAAATATATGACAATCTTAAGGAATACACCCTTGTCAACAGCTTCACAAATGAAGTAATTAATGGTGTTGATGCATTTGCATTGTCAAGAAGAACCAGAGAGCTGGCAGATATGTATGAGAACGATACAGCAGCTGAAGATATTCAAAAATTGAAGGATAAACTTATTGAGGATGCCGGTCAGTTTTTCAGGAATTATAATAAGGAGACTGATCAGAAACTGTTTGTTGCCATGATGAATATGTATGGAGAATCGCTTGATGAAAAGTGGCTTTCTCCAGGTTATCTGGACCTTAAGAATAAACACAAAGGGGATTTTTCCGGTATTGCATCCAAAATATACAGCATGACACCATTTGCTGATGAGCAACGATATGTTGCATTCATTAAAGGTTTCAACCGGAAATCGGTTAAGAAATTGAAAAGGGATCCGTTTTATTCTCTTTCGCTCGACGCAGCATTATTTATGACAGTCAATGTAAGACCAGATCTGATAAGGCTAAACGGAGAATTGCAAAAGCTTAACAGAAGATACATGAAAGCGCAGATGGAATATGAGAGCGAAAAAGTATTCTATCCTGATGCCAATTCAACCCTGAGGGTCTCTTTTGGGACCATACAGGGATACTATTCGAAGGATGCGGTTTACTTCAAACCTGTTTCAACTCTTAAGGGCATAATTGAAAAGGACAATCCTGAAATTTATGACTACGATGTACCGGACAGGTTGAAGGAATTATATGCAAAACGCGATTTTGGACGTTATGCACAGGATGGAGAGGTACCTGTTTGTTTTATAGCAAACAATCATACTACAGGAGGAAATTCAGGGAGCCCGGTTATAAATGCCGGGGGTTACCTGATAGGTATTAATTTTGACAGGGCATGGGAAGGGGTCGCCAGTGATATGGCTTTTAATCCTGATCAGAGCCGTAATATAAGCCTCGATATAAGATTTGCCTTATTTATTATCGACAAGTTCGCAGGTGCCGGGTATCTCCTGGATGAGATGACAATTATTGAATAGATCCGGTGCAAAAAATAAACCCCCTTCATCGGGGAAGGGGGCGAAACAATCAGTATGACTTGATAGTCTTAAGCTTATCAGCGTATTTCTGATATACGCCTTCCTGCATTATAATCTGTTCTCTTACCTTTTCCTGCATCAGTTCATTTTCCGGGATTCCCTTATTAGCTTTATCTATTGCATCGTTCGATTTTTTGATCTTTTTCTCAGATGAATCAATTTCGTTCAGCGCTTTTTTCTTTCTTTTTTCGAGATCCTTTACCTGGCTGGCTTTTTCTTTCTGTGCAGGTCCTTCTTCCATTCCGGACAGTAAGCTATTCTGTTCTTTTAAGGATGCTTCCACACTTCTCAGTTCATTGTTCTGAAGTGTAATGTTATCTTTTTCACTAAGAATAGCTCCGTTATCTGACTGAATAGTTTTCAGCATTTTAGATTTCTCGTTCTCGAGCGATGATAATTCTTTCTGGAGATCCTTTAGCTTTTTCTCCTCAGCATCAGCCTGGATTTTAGCTACATCGACATACTGGTTTTTGGCGAATTCCTTAATATAATCGCGCACCTTTATGAACTCAGCATTGTTTGCCGGTTCGATATACTCATCTTTTTTCGTCTCTACCGATACGTACAGCTTAAGCATAGAATCGAGCTTTATAATCTTGCTATAAATATTTACAGGATTGGGGCTGATGTTTTTAAGCCTTGCACCAAAGATCGACATCTCGTCTTTTTCGGTAACCACTTTGGACTTTGTTCCGCTTTGGATATCTTTTACCCAGTCTTTTACAGCTTTATCATAATCAGCTTCAGGTATAGTAACCGATAGCCCTGGCACCATGAACTTGGTCATCGCAAGAGTGTCTTCAATAACAACGATTTGCTGCTGAGCATTTATGCCCAGAAAAGGAATTAATACTATTATTATAAGAGCAAATTTTGATTTCATAACATTTTTTTTAAGCAGATCTGTTTTGATGCTTAAATATACAAATAAATAAATAAACCATAATTAATGTAATTCAAAAATAGTACCAAAGATATTATATTGTTTATCAGGATATTATTTTTCAGCCAGTATCAGGGAGCGATTAAAACTGACTCAACTTCTGGAACGATGGTCAGGGTATTTTATAATTTTACTGTCATACAATTTACATTAATTAAAAAAGCAACAAATTTTATTAACTTTCAGGTGAAATTTAAAAGGTATGATCAGGATAACAGCAGATGACAAAATTCCATTCCTGAAGGGAGTTCTGGAAGCTTTTGCCACTGTTTCATATTTGCCTGGTAATCAAATTGACAGGAATCATGCTATGAGATCTGATGCCCTGCTTGTGAGAACAAGGACCAGATGCAATCAGGAACTTCTGAAAGGAACTCCTGTGAAGTTTATCGGTACAGCTACAATAGGATATGATCATATTGATACTGACTTTTGTAAGGAGAATAATATCAGGTGGAAAAATGCCCCGGGCTGTAATTCATCCTCTGTACAGCAGTATATAGCAGCGTCATTATTGAGAATTTCAGCAGAATCGGGATTTGACCTTAAAGATAAAACGATCGGCATAATAGGAGTTGGAAATGTAGGTTCAAAAGTTCAATTTCTGGCAAATGCAATGGGGATGAAAGTTCTCCTGAACGATCCTCCAAGGGAAAGAAATGAGAAGAAAAAGAGTTTTGTCAGCCTTGAACATCTTCTTGGAGAATCCGATATAATCACACTTCACGTCCCTTTGAATAAGGATGGACAGGATAAGACTTTCCATCTTTTTAACAGGGAAACATTAGGCAAGATCAAAAAAGGTTGCTGGTTTATAAATGCATCGCGTGGTGAAGTTGCAGAAACAGAAGCGCTGAAAGATGCGCTGGTTGAAGAGAAGCTTGCAGGCGTTGTAATAGATGTATGGGAGAGAGAACCTGAAATTGATATTCCGCTTATGCATATGTCATTTCTTGCAACTCCGCATATTGCAGGATATTCAGCCGATGGCAAAGCCAACGGAACTGCAATGATTGTTAAGGAGTTAAGCGAGTTTTTTGGCATTCCTCTTGCTGACTGGTATCCGTCTGAAGTTCCTGATTTACCGGAATCTGTCCTAGCAATCGACTGCAACGGTAAAAGCAATGAAGAGATACTGAGAAAAGCGGTATTCCATTCCTATAATATAGTTGAAGATGACGTCAGACTTAGATTCGATCCTTCCCGTTTCGAAAAAGAAAGAGAGAACTATCCTGTCAGGCGCGAATTCTCATTCTATACAATAAAGCTTAAGGGCGGTAACAAGGGGATCACAAGGCTCCTTAAGGATCTTGGATTTAAAGTATCCTGATAAATAATCCTGAAAGTATTACATTCTGGTATCAGGCATGCACTGGTTCTGATATAGCTGCGAACTCCTTCACCTGGAATACGAAAGCCTGCAGCCTGGTATCAAGTGAAACTGTATCCTGTCCGTCGTATGCTATGTTTATGAAAGGTATATTATTATGGTCCTTCCTGAACGAATCGCTAACTGAAGCTATAAGAGTGCCGGGCATACAGGTGAAAGGCAGAATGGCAGCCAGGCCTGAAACACCTCTCTTTGTCAGGGCCACTGAAGTACCCATGGCTATCGGAGGATCGCCGTCATAAAACTCATTGACATAAGTGTTGCATAACTTCAGCATCTCATGAAGTGAAACATCTTTTTCATGGTCAGTGAATTTCTTAATACCCCTCAATAATGATTCTGCAATTACATCCTGTCCGATTCCCTGGATCTTTGACTTTATTATTCCCTTCATGTCTCCTTTCCACTTGCTGTCGCGGGTAAAACGGTATGTGGAATAATATATCCATTCGGCGAATGGCCCTATAACAACCTCAACGCCAAGATCTTCAAGACGGTTGGCAATATTGCCGTTACAGCCTGAATTATCGCGCATAAAAATCTCCCCGATAATAGCCACAACCGGTTTTCTTACACTTTTATCGACTTTTATTGCCATAAAATCTGCTGCTATTCCAGCCAGAACCTTATGAAGTCCGCGGGCACCCTTTTCGATACATCTCTCAAGGCGATGGATTGCATCCTGGTATAACTTGTCCGATTCCCCCTTGTTGATCTCGTAAGGCCTGGTCTCCCTGTGGATCTTCCTGATATAGTCAGCAACAATAAATCCTTTCCATGCGTTGATCCTGAACTTCTGGCCATGTTCCCCGGCAATATCTTCATACGAAGTATCATTTGAAGGGGTAATGAGCTCTGCTTTTTCAAATCCCAAACGGTCAAAGAGAATTCTGTGGAACTGATTGTATTGTCCGAATCTGCACGGACCGTTATGGTCAGGCATAAAGAAGCTCATTTTTGAAGGATCCGCTCCTGGTTCCTGTAATTTTTTGACAAAGCTTCCGGTTGTGCATATCATAGGGAAGCACTCTTTCGATGATGTGTATTTTCTTCCTATTGCAAGGTCTTCTTCATCCTGGCGCGGCAGAACCTCCGACGGTACACCGATGCTTCGGGCTGCTGCTGCGATCATGTAAGCTCCGTCGTTCATGTAAGGGAAGTACAGTATTCTGTCTTTGGGCGGAGATGATGGACTTGGACGCGGTCTGAAGATCTTAACATCCTGCTTCTCATTCTGCTCTGAGCCCTTAAGACTGTCGAGGAACGCTTCGATGCGTGTTACCATGCCGGCATCGGCGGAGTGTTCATCTACCTCAAGGTGCAGGAATGGCTTTCCTTTCAGCTCTTCAGTTACATAATGCCATACGAAGGAGTCGGGTCCGCACCGGAAATTGCTAAGATAAACAGCATATAAGCCATCGGTTTTGGCCACATGCTGTGCTGCTGCAATGATCTTCTGACCGTTGGGCCAGTACATATTCCTGTAGTGTTCAAAAATATTGTAAGGCGTCAGGTCGAGCATATCAATCGGGATAGGCATTACATTCTGAGTAATCAGCTTCTCAATAAGTCCAAGATTGAGATGCGAATCAGTGCCGTTATAGGGCCTGCCAAGCAGGACTACCGGCCTGCAATTTTCAGGGATATTTTTTAAAACATCCCTGCCGTATTCCACAAGACTTTTTTCGAATGATACCTGAACTCCATCCGCTTTGTAAATGGCTGTTTTAATGGAATCCTTGCTTATCCCAAATTTTTCATTGAAATAGGTAGTCATCTCCTTCACGAGAGCCCGCTCAAAGAATCTGAAATGGAGTGTTGGCATCAGCAGTTTTGATTCATCAATCTTCCCTTTAAGAGCTGCCCTTACCATAAAGGGGTAAGTCTGAATCCATGGGCAGTTGCAATTAAATGTCTTGTTGCCTTCCTTGAATTTGGCATTAACAATAAATGGAAGGAAGATGTAATCAACTCCTTTTTCAATAAGATCAATCACATGACCATGCATGAGTTCCACAGGAAGGCATGTTTCGGTCGTCATTACCTCAATTGATTGGCTGACAAGTGTCTTATCTGATTCTCTCGAAATTACTACTCTGAATCCAAGTTCTTCAAAAAATGTGTGCCAGAACGGGAACTGCTGGTAAAATACCATCAGAGCCCTTGGGATACCTATAGTGGGACCTTTCCCGGTTTGTTTTTCCTGGTATCCCTCCATAAGCATCTCTGTTCTCTTGATGAACAGGTTCGGTATATTATTCGCTATTTTTTTCCGGCCATCAGTTTCGTACTTTTCACACCTTCCGCCGTAGAACAGTGATTTCTTTTCCCCGGCAATTTTAACTCTGCTGATCTCACAGTTGTTGACACAGCTCTGGCATGTAAACCTGCTATTCTCATACGGAACATTTCTGATTCCGAAACCTTTAAAAGTTGTTTCCTGTCCCTTTTTCATTGCCTTCTGTGCAAGGATAGCTGCCCCGATAGCACCGGTGACATCAAAATGAGGAGGGATGGTTATTTTCTTTCCCGTAACATGTTCAAAGGCCGCAACAACTGCTTTATTGTTTGTAACACCTCCCTGGAAGAAAATTTTGTTTCCAACTTTCCGGTCAGCAACAACTTTCTGCAGATAGTTATATACGATTGAATAAGCAAGACCTCCGACAAGGTTTTCATTCCTGGCACCCTTCTGCATGTATGTATTGAGATCAGATTCCATGAAAACAGTACATCTGTCGCCCAGCTTGACCGGACACTCTGAGTTCAATGCCATGCACCCGAACTCATCAACAATATTAATATTAAGCTTTTCAGCCTGCTCTTCAAGGAAAGACCCGGTACCTGCAGCACAGACTTTATTCATTTCAAAGTCGACAACCACACCATTTTCAATACTGATATATTTTGAATCCTGTCCCCCTATTTCAAAAATTGTGTCGACGGTAGGATCATAATCAATAGCAGCAGTTGCCTGAGCCGTAATCTCATTCTGTATGGTATCGGCACCGATAAAATCGCCTGTAAGGTATCTCCCTGATCCTGTCGTGCCTGCTCCGATAACTTCAACATGTTCACCGATCTCATCAAAGATCTCTGTCATCCCTTTCTGGATAGCGTCCAGGGGCTTTCCTCCGGTTGGCAGGTACCGCCTTGCGATTACATTATGATCGGGATCAATAAGAACAACGTTCGTACTGAGCGATCCTACATCAATACCGAGATAAACCTGGATCTTTTCTTTTCCATTCTTTCTGAAATGTACTACTTTATTGTAGACTGCCTCAGATTCTTTAAGCTGGGGGAGACTATTGAACTCTGTTGAGTCGACTGCAAGATACTCTTCCAGCTTCTCCATCCCCTTATAATGGTTCATCTCCAGATTATTCGAACGCGCATAAATTACTGCACCAATCGCACCCATCGAGGCATGATGCTCCGGAATAATCAGTTCGTTCTCATTTAATGCAAGAACTTCCCTGAAGGCTCTGATCATACCAATATTTGCTGCAACCCCTCCCGAGAAAATTACTGGTTTCTTTATCTCCTTGCTTCTTGCCAGATTGCTTTTGAAATTACGGGCAAGTGCGAAACATAAACCTGCAACAATGTCATGCAAAGGAGTTGCCAGCTGCTGATGGTGGATCATATCGCTTTTCGCAAAAACACTGCACCTTCCTGCAATCCGGGGAGGATCAACAGACTTCATGGCCATCTCTCCAAACTTGTTTTCAATAGGTACTCCGATTCTCCTGGCTTGCTGATCCAGAAATGATCCTGTACCTGCGGCACAGATACTGTTCATCTCAAAATCGACCAGACGGGAATGCCCGTTTGAAGGATCCTTTTCAAGCATAATAAGTTTTGAGTCTTCTCCGCCTATCTCAATAACTGTTTGAGCATCAGGATATAATTTGCCTGTTGATGTGGCCTGGGCTATTATCTCATTTACAAATACCCCACCTATCAGTTCAGTGGCCAGCTTACCGCCTGTTCCGGTTACAGAAATGCCTGAAATGGTTCCGGAAGGATGATTATTCAATATGGATGTGAGCCTCTCCTTTAGTACATTGAACGGCTTACCATGTACATAATCATAATAGTCTTCAACGACATTATATTTTTCATCTAAAAGTACGGTGTTAAGCGAAACTGAACCGATATCCAAACCCAGGTAATATTTCTGATTATCTGATTTTACCTGCTTACTATTGTTGGTCATACCTGCTGGTTTAAATTTACACTGCTTCAATTCTACAATCGGGCGGCTAAAATATGCATTTTTTTCTTAGGAACCAATTTTTGAAATTGCCAGATGATATATATCATATCAGACCCATTCTTCTTTCAATATATCTCCTGAAAGGCTGATTATCATCTGTTTTACAGGAACTTTACGCTCTGCCCGGGATGAGGCGTTCCTTACCAGCTGAAGTAATCCTCCGCAGCATGGTACTTCCATCATCATAACTGTAATGGTATTAACTTTTGCAAGGTCAATCATTGCAGATAGTTTTTCTATATAAATGTCACTTCCATGGTCGAGTTTGGGACATGCTATAGCAAGCGCCTTTCCTTTAAGATGCCTGCTGTGGAAGTTACCCATTGAAAAAGCCACACAATCGGCAGCGAGTAGCAGATCGGCTCCCCTTAAATAGGGAGCGTTTGGATTAAGAAGATGCATCTGAACAGGCCATTGCCTTAATTCAGATGGCTGGTCGGCTGAAGAAGTCTGTCTGTCCGAATCTGGTTTTTCTATTACAACTGCACGTGAGCCAGGGCATCCTCCTCCGGCATGATCGGGGTGAGTTCCGTGATTATGAACTTCGTGGATAACCTCCATCAGGTCGAAACCAAGAATTTCCTTATTGTTTTTCAGGTAGCTGATTCCTTCCTGCAGAAATCCGGTTTCACCGTGATCCTTCAGGTGTTTAAGATGAGCTTTTATTGTATTCTTCCCTTTTCCTGTCATTTGTTCCATTACCCTTGTCTCGCTGTAAGGTTCAGCTTCCCTCTTTTCGATGGTTATTGCACCCTCAGGACAGTGTCCTATGCATGCGCCTAACCCGTCGCACATCAGTTCACTTACCAGCCTTACCTTTCCGTCGATAACCTGCAATGCTCCTTCATGGCAGTTAGGTACACATTGACCGCAGCCGTTACAAAGCTCCTCGTCTATTTTAAGAATGTCTCTTTTCATTATTTTAAATTAATTTATTCTGAATTACAAAAATAAAAAATGTTAAGCCTGCAAATTGTAACATTTGTTACAATTGCTACTTTTACTGAAAAAAATATGGATTATTCAATTCTTTTAAATGCACCTGTTTTCAATGGATTGACACTTGAAGAAGTGAAATCTGCAATTTCTGTAACTAAATATCAGCTAAGGAAGTACAAGCCAGGTGCAATGGTTGCACAGAGCGGAGATCCAGTTAACTTCTTTATGATGGTAATAAGCGGCATGGTCAAGGGAGAGATGATCGATTATTCCGGCAGGGTTATAAAAATAGAGGATGTTCCTGCTCCAGGGGCTATCGCAGCGGCCTTTATTTTCGGAACCAGAAACCGCCTCCCGGTTAATGTGGTCGCAGTCAGGGAAACAGAGATCCTTTTAATAGACAAAACTGAGTTCATTAAGTTCCTGAAATACAGCGATAAGATCCTTGCAAATTTTCTGGATATGATCTCTAACCGCTCCCAATTCCTTTCTGCAAAAATTAAGTTCCTCAATTTTAAAACAATAAGGGGTAAACTGGCACAATTCATTCTTCAGTCAGCCGGTGACGATAAGACAGAGATCACCCTGCAAATGACTCAAAACGAAATTGCTGAATACTTCGGAGTTGCGCGTCCGTCGATCGCGAGGGTCCTCAGTAAAATGGAAAGCGAAGGAATAATCAGTACAAGAGGTAAATACCTTAAGATTCTTGATAAAAAGAGGCTTGCTGAGCTTACAATAGAATAAATTGCCCCCTGCCCCCTAAAGCTAACCTTTATACATAATTTATACTTGATTATAAATCAGGATGTTAAACAAGTAATAATTAAACGATATGATAAAGTCTGTTTAACCACGGAGTCGCACGGAGTTAACACTGAGTTGCACTGTTTTTGTTTGTCATCTAAACCGTGAAACTCCGTACAAACTCCGTAAACTCGTGGTTAATAGAACTAATATTTCTGTTCAGGTAATGTCATTGTGAAACATGTCCCTTCTCCCTCAGTGCTTTCTAAGGTGATTGTGCCGTTATTGATTTTTATGAGCTCGTAACAGAGTTTGAGGCCAAATCCGGTACCTTTTTCATTTTCTGTACCGGGTGTGCTTTCAATTTCAGTGGAGGTGAAGATATATTCCTGCTTTACCGTGGGGATCCCGACTCCGTTGTCGCAAATCTTTAATGAGATCCCTTCTCCTGTGAGAGTCTTGTCTTTGAGAAGTATGCTTATTCTTCCCCCTTTAGGAGTATATTTAATAGCATTCGACAGAAGGTTACGTATAATAATATCCATCAGGTCCTTATCGAAAAATGCTTTTGAGTTTCCAATCTGGGTGAAATTGACAGAAATATCTTTTTTGTCAGCGGTCTCCTTGAAAATGCTCATGTTTGTCAGTACTATATCGGCAAGATCGTGCCTTCCCGGAGAGAACTTAATTTTATCTTCCTGTCCTCTTCCCCAGACCAGCATGTTCTCAAGGAGGTTTATTACCTGCTGTGAATACTGAATGCTGGCATCGGCAAATGAATCGTATTTATCCTTGAATTCCTTTTCTTTAAGCAGATTAAGCATATAAAGGATATTTACCACGGGACTTCTCAGATCATGGGCAATAACTGAAAAGATCTTGTTCTTTAGCTGAATGGTCTCTGATAGTTTCTTGTTCTGAAATGCAATTTGTATATTTTGATTTTCAATCTCTTCCTCTTCGTGCATTTATTTCCTGGGTCCTCTCGTTTACCAGGATCTCCAGATTCCTGTTCATATATTCAAGTTCTTTCTGCAGCTTTTCCTTTTCTGAATAGGCTTTTACCCATTTATAAAACAGGAGCATAGCCTGGATAAAAACGAAAATTACAAGTATATAGGTGAGTATATATCCCGAAATAGCAGCTGGTTTGCCGAGTGATATCCATGCATCGTGAATCGCTGCATATGACAACATTACAAATACTGTGAAATATATATAATCTACACGATTCTTTCTGATCAATCCTCTGAGGCTTCCTGTCAGAGAGTATCCGATAATAAGGAGCAGTGAAGGGTAAATAACAAAAGTCATATAGCTGAAAATCCTTACGGGAAGAATCAGGGTAAGTACTGATGAAACCACAAAAATGCCGGTAATTATCCAGGTTAAAATCCTGAAATATTTTGATGGATACAAGCACTGCTGCAAACCAGTACCAGCCAACCAGTATCAGGTACAAACCAAGGTATTCCCATCGTACTATCCATTCCCAGCTAATTGCCATAATAGTATTTATCAGGAAATTGGATGTAAAAAGGGGCCTGAGGGCAAGTCCGATTGTGGCAAGACTAAAGAATCCCATCAGGCTGTCCTTGGTATAGATCAGATAAAAAAACAGAAAGAATAACGAGAATCCCATCAAAAAGCTTATGGATGCCCAGTCCCTTGCCCAGGCTGAGGCATATCCCTTCTGAACTTCAGAAAATGTTCCGATCCTTATTGGCTGCCAGAATCCACCTCTGCGATGATGAAAATTTGAGACGTTGATTATTATTTGAACGGTATCTGAGGCGGGATTAAACCTGAAGAAGATTTTTTCATAGTGAGGTTTGGTCTCATCCCTTGTTTTGCCTGGTGTTCCATTTTTCCCCATTGATTTTCCATCAACATAAATTTCATAAGAAGAATCGAAAACAGGCATATTGAAACCAAGTGAATTTCTGTAACCGGCAGGTAGTAACAATATAAGCCGGTAGGTTGCAAATCCCATACTGGTTGTCTTCACTGAATCTGCAGGATAATCGGTCCAGTAAGATGGAACCTTACCATAGAAATCGGGTCTTATTTTAATATCGCCGGAAAAATCCTCCGGTTTCAACAACTTGCTCCAATAAAATTCCCATTCACCTCCAAGCTTAATAAGGAATTTATCATTGGCCGTTTCCCGCAGATCCATTACTCCTTTTACAGCCACAGGCTCTTTTGTATAAGCAAAACAGTCGGAAGCAGAAATAAGAATAAAAAGAAATAACAGGTAACGGATTTTCATTTCAGACCTCTGTTTTCCAGCAGGGCGTCAATTCCAGGTTCTTTTCCCCTGAAAGCGATATACATGTCAAGCGGATCCCTTGAACCTCCTCTTGAGAGGATCTCTTTTTCAAATCTGGCCGGCAACTTCCCTGTTAAAAATATCGCCTGTCTCTTTAAACGCCTGGAAGGCATCAGCATCAAGCATTTCGCTCCAGTAATAGCTGTAATAGCCTGAGGCATAACCTGAACTCCAGATATGGTTAAAGTATGTTGACCTGTATCTTGGCTTTATTTCAGGAATAAGTCCGTATTTTTCCATTGCCTTTTTTTCGAAATCGCGTATATTAATATCAACAGGTTGATCCAGAATATGATATTCCATATCGAGGAGAGCAGCTGCCAGGAATTCGACGGTTGCAAATCCTGTATTGAACTTGCCGGCTTTGTCAAGTTTTTCAATTATTTCAGCCGGAATTATTTCTCCTGTCTGATAGTGTTTTGCATAAACCTTAAGTACCTCCGGTTCAAGCACCCAGTGTTCCATTATCTGTGAGGGCAGCTCGACAAAATCACGCGCAACAGACGTTCCTGAAACGCCCGGATAAGTTGAGTTTGAAAGAAGCTGATGAAGCGCATGTCCGAACTCATGAAAGAGAGTGCTTGCTTCATCAGGTGTAAGAAGTGAAGGTTTGTCAGCGGTCGGGGGAGTTGAGTTTGTAACCATGGTGACCACAGGATGAATCATATTGCCCTTAATGTCGCGGCTCTGCCCTCTGTATGCGCCGCACCATGCTCCGTTACGTTTTGAAGCACGCGGGTAGTTATCTATCATCAGGATTCCAACATGCTCATTATTGCGGGTCACTTCAAATGTGACAACATCCGGATGATATTTCGGGATATCGGTCCTTTTTGTAAAGCTGAGGTTATAGAGCCGGTTAGCGACATAAAACATTCCATCAATAACATTTTCAGTCCTGAAATATGGTCTGATCATCTCATCATCAAGTGCATACTTCTCCTTCTTGATCTTTTCGCTGTAATACCACCAGTCCCAGGGCTGAAGTTTGAAATTACCTCCCTCCCTATCAATAAGTTCCTGCTGAGCCAAAGCTTCCGCTTTTGCAACAGGCAAAGCCGCATTCCAAACCTGACCGAGGAAATCCATTACCCTTTCAGGTGTTTTTGCCATTGTTCTTTCAAGGGCAAAATCCGAATAGCTTTTATATCCGAGAAGAACAGACCTTTCAATCCTGAGTTTTGCAATCCGGGATATAATTTCATTATTGTCCTTATCGTTGCCGTTATCTCCTTTCATGAAATATGCTGTAAAGAGCTTTTCCCTCAGCTCACGCTTTTCAGAATACTTAAGGAATGGTTCCATTATCGGATACTGAATTGTAAATACCCACTTCCCGCTGAGATTCATTTTATCAGCTGCTGATGCTGCCTGTTCAATAACTCCTTCGGGCAATCCGGCCAGGTCCTCCTCTTTATCTATAATCAGTTTGAAGGCATTGGTTTCAGCCAGTAGATTCTGACCGAACTTCACTGAGAGAAGCGACAGCTCTTCGTTTATCTTTCTGAGCTTGGTCTTATCTTCCGGCGATAAGCCGGCCCCGTTCCTTACAAATCCTTTATATGTATCTTCAAGCACCTTCTGTTCCTCTTCTGTTAGCTTGAAATTATCCTTGTTTCCATATACCGATTTAACTTTTTGAAAAAGTGTGTCATTCAGGTTGATATCGTCCCTGTGCTTTGATGAAAGAGGTGCAATCTCCAGATTTATGGCCTGTAATGAATCATTTGTATTGGCTGAGTTAAGTGAACCGAAGATCCTGCTGACATTTGTCAGGAGCTCACTGCTGTATTCAAGGGCTTTTATTGTGTTTTCAAAATCAGGTGCCTGTTTATTGGTTATTATTTTACGTACTTCTTTTTTCTGCTCTTCAAAAGCCTTCAGAAATGCCGGCATAAAATGAGAAGCTTTAATAAGTTCAAACGGAGGAACCCCGAATGGGGTTTCAAATTCATTGAGTAACGGATTTTCACTTTTCACTTTTTGTTTGCATGAAATTAATACCATGGTAATAATTGCAATAAGAAGAACAGTTTTTTTCATTATTCAGACAAGATTGGTTAATTCCTTTGAACGGTTCAGTACAAAGATTAAAATTTCCGGGTTATTTAACTACTTATAGATTAAGTTTTCTTTTGAAACATTTCCGGATGAATCGTAATCTGAAGTGATAACGTCTGAAAATCTTTTAGCGCACCTTTGTGGTACTTTGTGTGACTTTGTGGTTAAACATAAAACATTGAACCACAAAGGACCACAAAGTGCCTCACAATGTATCACAAAGGTTAAAACCAAAAAAAATACTGATTTTAAACCGCCTTGTTGAAGCCAGTATATAGCCGGGAATCAGACGAAATGAAATAAAAAAAAGGAAAGATAGTTGGGAGTTATCTTTCCTTCATTAACCTAAACCTGATCGTAGAATTTGGCCGGACGGCCTTTTAAGAAATCTTTAATATTTTGTAATTTTAATTTTTTAGAAGACCAAACCATTAAAAAAAGAACCGTTAAAAAAAATATCATAATACTGTTTCATTCGTTATCCAATATATAGACGCCTGTGAGATCATTTTGTTGCAGGTATTTTTGTTAATCTTTTGTTAATTTTTCAGAATATTTTTCTTAAAATGTTAAAATCCTGTAAAAGTTTTTCATAACTTTCGCCCAATTAATCATTTATGATTTCAAAGCTCAGATATCGTTTCATGATGCAGCGTCTCGGAAAGAGACTTTATCATTGCCTTATGTTCTACAGATCTTAATTCAGAGTTTCCTTAAGACCGGATTCGGATTTTGATTTCCCTCATTTTACCCCACTGGCCCTTAAAGATGGTTCTAAAAAGTTATCATGCTCAATGAAAGGATTGATTTTCAGCATTAAAAGATATTCAATTAACGATGGTCCCGGGATCAGGGTAACCTTCTTCATGAAGGGGTGCCCTTTGTCGTGCTGGTGGTGCCATAATCCGGAGGGCATTTCACCAGAAAGGGAATTGGTTACCCAGACCAGGAAGAGTAGGAGAAAAGGAGTTTTCGTCCGATGAGGTAGTGGGCAAATATTACCCGGTTGAAAATGTTCTTGAAATACTTAATAAAGACAGGATATTTCTTCAGCAGTCAAATGGCGGTGTGACTTTTTCAGGGGGTGAGCCGATGATGCAGTTTGAATTTCTGCTTGAAGTATTAAAAGCCTGTAAAGCAAATGGATACCATACTGCTGTCGATACCTCGGGATATGCATCTAATGAATACTATAAGGCGATAATCCCATTCACCGATCTTTTCCTTTTCGATATCAAACACCTTGATGATTCAAAGCATATCGAATATACCGGTGTCTCAAACGTAGGTATTCTGGATAATTTCAGCACGATTCTTAAAAGCGGAAAGGAAGTGATGTTAAGAATACCTGTTATTCCTGGCAAAAATGATGATCATGACCATCTGGTAAAACTGAGAGAGAAGATCTATAGCTTCAGGGAATGAAAACCTGAAAAAAATAAACCTTCTTCCGTTCCACAGGATCGGAGATATCGAAATACACGAAATTCAACATTCCTTACAGGATGAACGACACTGAACAGCCTTCTGCAGAAAGAATGAGGGAACTAAAGGAGTTTTTTGCGAGACAGGAATAAAAGTAAAAATCGGAGGATGAACTGAAGACCTCTCCCCAACCTCCCGCCAGGGCGGGACAGGCTCTCCCCCGGTGTGGGAGGGGCTTAAGTAACGTATTACTTAAGTCCCCCTCTCTCCTGGGAGAGGGGGATTTAGGGGGTGAGGTCAAATAAATAAAATAGTATGTTGAATTATTTTGAAAATAAAGTTAATTGAATAATATGATAATTTCTGAAAGAGTCAAAAAATTACGTGAGCAGAGCCTTAATGCGCAGGAAAAGATTACTGCTGAACGCGCTGTTCTTATTACCCGCTTTTATAAAAGCGATGAAGCCCGCGAAATTTCAGCACCTGTCCGCAGGGCTAAAGCATTTGAATATCTGCTGAAAAATAAGAAAATATGTATTAACGAAGGAGAACTTATTGCTGGTGAAAGGGGCCCGGCACCAAAGGAGACTCCAACTTTTCCGGAAATAAGCCTTCATTCATTGAAAGATCTTGAAATACTTGATTCCAGGGAAAAAGTATTCTTTAAAGTTGATGATGAGGTTAAAAAGATCTATGAAGAAGAAATCATCCCTTACTGGAAAGGTAAAAGCAACCGCGACAGGATAATGAGCCTTATGACCCCTGAATGGCTCGACTCTTATAATGCCGGTGTTTTCACGGAGTTTCAGGAGCAGAGGGCTCCGGGTCATACTGTTCTGGGCTATAAAATGTTCAAAACCGGATTCCTTCAGCTAAAGGAGGAAATCAGGGAAAGTATCGCAGGGCTTGACTATTTCAATGATAAAGATGCATACGATAAGGCTGAAGAGCTTAAGGCTATGGATATTGCCTGCGATGCGATAATAATGTATGCGGAAAGGCATGCTAGCTGTACTTGAGGACCTTGCATCGGTTGAAAAAAATGATGAAAGGAAGGCTGAGCTTCTTAAAATGGCATCTGTTTGCCGTAAAGTGCCTGCCAATGCTCCCGATACCGTACATGAAATGCTGCAGCATTACTGGTTTATTCACCTTGGCGTCATAACTGAACTCAATCCATGGGACTCTTTCAATCCCGGAAGGCTCGATCAGCACCTTTTCGTGTTTATAAGAAAGAGAAGGAGGCAGGAACACTTTCGGATGAAGAGCTTTTTGACCTCCTTGGCTGCTTCTGGGTAAAATTCAATAATCATCCGTCACCTCCGAAAATGGGTGTTACAGCCAGCGAAAGTAACACATATACCGATTTTTGCCTTATAAATCTCGGCGGGGTCAAGGATGATGGTTCTGATGCCGTCAACGAAATGTCATATATACTTCTTGACGTCATAAGGGAGATGAGAATACTTCAGCCCAGCTCAATGGTTCAGATAAGCAGAAAAAGTCCCGACAGATTCATTCATAAATCACTCGATATAATACGCACCGGCTTTGGACAACCTTCCTGCTTTAATACGGATGCAATCGTTCAGGAGCTTCTCCGGCAGGGCAAGAATATTGCTGATGCCCGTAACGGAGGGGCATCAGGATGTGTCGAAACAGGGGCTTTCGGAACCGAAGCATACTGGCTGACAGGCTATTTCAACCTGACAAAAATACTTGAGCTTGCACTGAACAACGGGTTCGATAAGCGCACCGGAAAACAGGTCGGACTGCAGACCGGATATTCATTTGATTATAAAACATTTGATGATCTGATTGATGCTTTCAGGCAACAGGTAAAATATTTTGCTGATATTAAAATAAGAGGTAATAATGTAATTGAGAAAACCTTTGCAAAATTTATGCCTGTACCATTCCTCTCACTGCTTGTTGAAGATTGCATTCTGAATGGCAGGGACTATAACGCCGGAGGAGCAAGGTATAATACTACTTATATTCAGGGAGTTGGTCTTGGGAGCATTAC
The DNA here is from genome assembly GCA_963702415.1 of uncultured Bacteroidales bacterium. Taxonomy (GTDB): domain Bacteria; phylum Bacteroidota; class Bacteroidia; order Bacteroidales; family VadinHA17; genus LD21. The sequence continues at coordinate 29,234 of CAVPCP010000008.1, forward strand.
TGATATACTGACCTCAATCAGGTTTAATATCTATGACAGCAATAACTTTACCTGGAATGAGCTTAATAAAGCCATTGAATCAGATTTTCAGGGATTTGAACAGCTGAGATACGATCTGATCTACAATACGCCGAAGTATGGAAATGATGATGATTATGCTGATCAGCAGGCAGTTACGGTATTTGAGATTTATTATGATGCCGTCAACGGCAAGCCATCATCAAGGGGAGGGGTCCACAGGATAAATATGCTGCCGACAACATCGCATGTTTATTTCGGAAGTGTTACGGGAGCAACTGCCGACGGGAGAAAAGCTTTCACTCCTCTTTCGGAGGGTATCTCGCCGAGCCAGGGTGTTGACAGCCAGGGCCCAACGTCGGTAATTAAATCGGCTTCCAAAATTGATCATCTTCGTACCGGAGGAACATTGCTGAATCAGAAATTCTCACCGCAGTTTTTTGAGGATGAAGAGAGCTATAATTGTCTGACCGCACTTATCCGAAGCTATTTCAGCCTCGATGGACATCATATCCAGTTCAATGTCGTCAATGCCGCCACACTCCGTGATGCACAGAAACATCCGGAGTTACACAGGGATCTTATTGTAAGGGTTGCAGGATACAGCGATTATTTCAACGACCTGGGTGAAGATCTGCAGAATGAGATTATTCTCAGGACTGAGCATGATGGGGCTTAATTGATTGATTATAATAAATTTCCCCCTCTTTGCAGAGCAGAGAGGGGAAACAAAAGGGGGTGAGTACGTGAATTATTCTATTTCTTCTTATCCTTCAACTCACTGAACACCGAAGTGGCTGTTGCTACAATCCCTGCCACATCTGTAAGATTTGCCGGCAGTACAATCGTATTGTTCTGTTTTGCAAGATTTGCAAATCCAACCAGATATTGTTCGGCAACCCTCAGATTGACAGCATTCAGCCCGTTTTCTTCACTTATTGCCAAAGCAATAGCTCTCAATCCGTTGGCAGTTGCCTTAGCTACCTGCTCGATTTCCGAAGCCCGGCCTGCTGCCTCATTAATCCTCTTCTGCATCTCGCCTTCAGATTTCTTGATGAGCTCCTGCTTATCGCCCTCAGCATTATTTATCTTGGCCTGCTTTGTCCCTTCCGATTCAGCAATTACAGCTCTTTTCTCTCTCTCTGCCCTCATCTGTTTTTCCATGGCATCGCGGATACTCTGCGGCGGAGAAATATTTTTAACTTCATAGCGGGTAACCTTTACTCCCCAGGGTTCGCTGGCTTTGTCTACTGCTTCAACTATCGATACATTTATTGTTTCGCGCTCCTCAAAGGTTCTGTCGAGCTCGAGCTTGCCAATTATGCTTCTCATGGTGGTCTGGGCAATCTGGATTGAGGCGAATCTGTAGTTATCAATTCCATATGATGCTTTTTGGGGATCCAGAACCTGCAGGTATAGAATTCCGTCAACTTCAACCGCGATATTATCACGGGTTATACATACCTGAGGCGGTACGTCAATAGCCTGTTCTTTTAGAGTATGCCGGTACCTTATTTTGTCCACAAACGGGATAAGAACCTGGAATCCGGCCGTAAATGTTGCCCTGTATTTTCCAAGTCGTTCCACAATTATTGCTGTTCTCTGCGGAACAACTTTCACCATCGATGAGATGAGGATAAAAGTAAGGAATACTATTCCAATCAGGATGAATGTCGTACTTGAAGATGCTGCTGCTAATGTGATTATTAATGTCATTTTTATCATTTTTTAGGTTCAACAATAAGTTTAAAATTCTCTTTTTCCTTAATAATAACTCTGTCTCCTTCGCGAACTGATGAAACTGATTCTGCTTTCCACTGTGTTCCCTTGAACTCAACCTTCCCGTTTTTCCCCGGCCCGAAATCATTAATGGCAATTGCCTCCCGGCCCGAAAATTCATCCTCAACTTCTTTTGATAATTCATCTTTACTGTAAAAGAATTTTTTCTGAATGATTTTTCTCAGTGCTACAAGGGATAGGATTGAAGTTACTGCAAAAACAATAGCCTGAAGATTAAGTCCGGGATCAGCTATCAGGCAAAGCAGGGCTGTTAACCATGCACCGACTCCAAAGAAGAAGATCACAAATCCGGGTAAAACAAGTTCGAGAAGGAATAGCGCGAGTCCGATAATAAACCAGACTACCTCCGGTCTTGAAAAAATAGATGTACTCATATTATTTAATTTAAAATATTTGGCGGGAAATTTATTTATGTACAGTAAAGATATATAAAAACAAGAAAAACCCTCGAAAAATTAGTAAGATTCAGTTTATGAAAAGAAATATTTTGGTACACTGCATAGAAAATAGTGCCTGATTCAGGATTTTTTCGTAACTTATAGAGCTCTTTAAGATGATTATCCGTCAGAATCATTTTGAGTCTGAATTTGGTATCCTGTGATGCGGGATGTACTCATCTGCAGATATTTTTGAAAGTCTGTATGTCAATAAAAACATAAAAGTAGGAGATAAGGTTTATGGAAAAGTTTTTTGATTATTTCGATGAACGTTACAGAGAGTCGGTACTTAGCGGGCCGGCCTCCGATGATGGCCCTGTAATTACAATCTCCCGGCTTACCGGATGTGATGCCCGTGAAGTGGCCTCAGGTATTGTGGATAAACTTAATAACAGGATAGGAAACACGAAATGGAAGTGGGTCGATAAGGATATAATCTATGCCATAGCCAGGGACCTGAATATTGATACACAACGAATTGAAAATTTTTATGCAGGGATCAAACTATCTAATCTGTCTGAAATGATAATGGCCTTTTCCGGCGGATTTGTCAGCGACCTTAGAGTCAAGAAAGCAATTAAGGATGTTGTATTGTCAATATGCAAAGAAGGTTATGTCGTCCTTGTCGGAAGGGGAGGCGTATCCATAGCCCATGATATAAAAGATGCCCTGCATGTCAAGCTTGTTGGTCCTTTTTACTGGAGAGTTGATAATGTGATGAAGAAAAAAAACATGGACATTGAATCTGCTGAAAAATATGTTATTGAAACTGATGAAAAGCGGCATGAACTTATTCAGACCTTCCTTGAAAAGAAATCACAAAATACGGAAACGCTGTTCGATGTGATAATTAACAGATTATCATTCAGCGTGGCCGAAACTGCCGATATTATTTTATCGATGTATGAAACGAAGGTTACGAAACAGATGTCCGAAAGGAAAAAGATCAAATCATCGCTTTAGAACTCACTAAGTTCTCCGACCTTTTTAATATGAACGCTTAACCTTTTATCAAGGCTCTTCCTGTATGCCTCCCAGTCACTTATCGGACGCCTCGCAACTCCTGTATCGATGGCTGCCTTTGCAACACATGATGCAACGCACGAAATCAGACGTGGATCAAGGGGTTTTGGAATAATATAGTCTTTTCCGAAACTCATATTATCAACATTATAGGCTTCCAGAACTGAATCCGGAACAGGGTCTTTGGTAAGCGTTGCAAGTGCTCTGGATGCAGCCAGCTTCATTTCTTCATTTATGGTTGTTGCCCTTACATCGAGCGCACCTCTGAAGATATAGGGAAATCCGAGAACATTGTTTATCTGATTCGGGTAATCTGATCTTCCTGTAGCAAAAATCAGGTCATTTCTGGTTGCCATTGCATCCTCATAGGTAATCTCCGGATTAGGATTTGCCATAGCAAATACTATTGGGTTGTCAGCCATTGATGCAAGCATCTCTTTCGACATTATATTGGCTGTTGAAAGTCCAAGAAAAAGGTCAGCTCCTTTAACTGCCTCTGCAAGGGTATCAATATCTCTTTCGGTAATGAACTCCTGTTTGTATTTGTTCAGGTCCTTTCTTTTTTTGTTAATTACCCCTTTGGTGTCGACCATCACGATGTTCTCTTTCCTTACTCCCATCGATACATAGAGCCTTGAACACGAAATGGCAGCAGCACCTGCCCCGCAAACAACGAGTTTCAGATTTTCAATCTTTCGTCCTGTAATCTCAAGTGAGTTTATTAAACCGGCTCCGGAAATTATTGCAGTTCCATGCTGATCATCATGAAATACAGGTATATCCAGCATGCTCTTCAGCTTCGATTCTACCTCAAAACATTCCGGAGCTTTAATGTCTTCAAGATTGATGCCACCGAAAGTAGGAGCTATCCTGGCACATATCTCAACCAGCTTATCAGGATCCTTCTCATCAACTTCGATATCAAATACATCAACATCTGCAAATACTTTGAAAAGCAGGCCTTTTCCCTCCATTACCGGCTTCCCTGCCATAGCGCCTATATCACCAAGCCCCAGAACTGCTGTTCCGTTTGATATCACTGCCACCAGATTACCCTTGGCAGTATAATTATAAACATCATCAGGTGTTTTTTCTATTTCCAGACATGGATAAGCCACTCCCGGAGTATATGCAAGGCTCAGATCGTACTGCGTGCAGTAAGGTTTTGTAGGTATAACCTCAATTTTACCGTGACGTCCTCTGCTGTGATACAGAAGAGCATCTTCCTTCGTAACTTTAGGCATATTATATGATTTTAAGTTCTTTAGATTATTTCTGGTTCAATGCCTGATTTATTGATAAATTGTCAGGTTTCGATGAACCTAAAGTACAACTATTAAACCGGAATAAATATGAGATATATCAATTTAATTAAACATCCTGTTATTATTTATAAAGGTATATTTTTGCATTCCCGATAAAATTCAATACTTTCAGCATCTGTTTTTATTACTTATTTTAATCCTGTAAAAACCACCTTTTTCGCATGAAACAGAATTTGGCAATTGGCGTTGATATAGGCGGCAGTCATATAAGCTGTGCGGCAGTTGACCTTCAATCATTTAAAATACTGAATGAGACACGCACCGAAAGGTCAGTTGACAATAAGGCAGAGGCCAGCTAAAATAATCGGAGTCTGGGTTAACGCAATCTCGGATGTAATTAAAAAGATCCCGGCCAACTCGCTGAAGGGAATTGGCTTTGGAATGCCGGGCCCTTTCGACTATGTCAAAGGAATAAGCTATATAAAAGGTGTGGCGAAATATGAGAACCTGTATGGCTGCAATGTTAAAAACGCCATCGCCGATAACCTTAATTTCACTGATGGCTTCCCGGTACGGTTTATGAATGATGTTTCAACATTCGCTGTCGGGGAAGCGCTGGTCGGAAAAGCCTCACAAGCAAAAAGATCGATGTCGGTAACTCTTGGTACCGGTTTCGGTTCAGCATTTATATGCCGACCGGATACCAATAGTTGACGGGCCTGAGGTTCCGAAACTTGGTTGCGTTTATCACCTTCCTTACGGAGATAACATTGCCGATGATTATTTTTCGACAAGATGGTTTATCGGAAGGTATAAAAAGCTTACAGGCAGGGAGCTGAAAGGTGTGAAAGAATTTGCAGAACTGGCCGGAACCGATAAAATTGTTATGGATCTGTTTACGGAATTCGGTATCAAGCTCGGAGTTTTCCTGGCCCCATGGCTTAAGAAATTCAAAGCCGAAATTGTGGTTGTTGGTGGAAATATTTCTCATGCCTACAGCCTCTTTGGAGATATTTTTGAGAAAAGCCTCAAAAAAGAAGGATGTAACTGCAAAGTTGCCCTTTCCGAACTTGAAAGAAGATGCTGCTTTTATCGGAGCCGCATATCTTCTTGATGACGATTTCTGGAAAGCAATACAACATGCCCTTCCGCTAATGTAACTATTTGCTCAATGCCCTATGCCTACTGCCTGCTGCCTAACTGCCAACTGCCAACTGCATACTGATTCTTTAAACCCTTAAACCTTAAACCTTATAATTATGGCCACAGAAAAAATTAACATTTCGAAAATATCACCTGTTCTGATGGCATTTTTTGTCATGAGCTTTGTCGATCTTGTAGGTATAGGTGTTGACCGTGTAAGCAAGGATATGAGCCTCAGTGCTACTGTGGCTCAGCTGATACCCTCAGCAGCATTTCTCTGGTTCTTTATCCTCTCTGTCCCGGTAGGTGTCCTCCAGTCGCGGCTGGGCAAAAAAAACATGCTTAATATCGGAATGGGGGTTACAGCCCTTGGATTACTGGTCCCTTTCTTCTTTTATTCATTCGCAATGGTACTGGTAGGATTTGCACTTCTTGGAATCGGAAATACAATTGTTCAGGTCTCGGCCAATCCGTTGATGGTTGATGTGGTCCCGGGTAACAGAGCTTCAAGTTTCCTTAGCTTTTCGCAGTTTGTTAAAGCAATAGGATCGATGATAGGAGCACCACTTGCAGCATTCTTTGCAGCGCAATTTGGTGACTGGAAGCTGCTTTTTCTTGTATTCGGAATAGTCTCGATCCTGTCGGTATTATGGCTCGGCTCATCAAAGATTGAGGAAACAAGGATTGAGGGTTATAAAGCTACATTTGCCTCATCATTTAAACTGCTGGGAAATGGGTTTGTTCTGCTGATGGTGCTTTCGATATTTCTGGTAGTTGGTGTGGATGTTGGATTCAATTCCAATTCCGGCCAGTTCCTGATCAAACAGTTCGGCATTGATCAGACTGCCGCTGAATCGGGTCGAAGCATTTATTTCCTTGGACGTATGCTGGGTACATTTGCCGGAGCAATAATGCTTACAAGAATTTCATCACGTAAGTTTTTTATGTGGACTTCCCTGCTTGGAATTATTTGTCTTACTGCCATCATCCTGGTTAAATCAGATGCTATGGCATGGGTACTTGTATTCCTTATCGGACTGGCAGTTGCAAATATCTGGCCTCTGGTATTTTCAATTGCTGTAGAGAAATATCCCTCGCAAAGCAATGAGATTTCAGGACTGATGATGATGGCAATCTCGGGAGGGGCAGTAATCCCTCTTCTTGTAGGCTGGGTAAGCGATATAAGCAGCATTGCATTGGCGATGTCAATTCTGATCGCCTGCATGATTTATCTATTGGCAGTTTCAGTTTACTGCCTGAAAAAGTAATATCAGGTTAAAGCAACAAGCAACAAGCACTCCCGTAACCAGCAACTTAGAATATTTATTATTCTTTACAAAAAAATATCGATATTATGAAGAAAAACAATCTGGGCAGACGTGATTTTCTGAGAAAAACACTGCTGCCGCAATTGCTTTTACAATAATCCCCAGACATGTACTTGGAGAACAGGGATATACTGCTCCAAGCGATCAGCTTACAAAAGGAATTATCGGTGTTGGCGGAATGGGACGCGGACATTTTGAATATGAAGGTACACGACTGCTTGCTGTCTGTGATGTTGATAAGACATCATCTCGAACAGGCAATTGCGCAGGCCGGAGGAAATATGACAGGATACCACGATTTCCGTGAACTGCTTGCAGGCCTGATATTGATATAGTTCATATTGCAACACCTCCTCACTGGCATGGTATTATGGCAAAAATGGCTGCTGAAGCAGGAAAGGATATCTGGTGCGAAAAACCAATGACCCGAACAATCGGTGAAGGTATAAAAGTGGTTGAAGCTGTTCAGAAACATGGAAGGATGTTCCGGCTTAATACATGGTTCAGGTTTAAAGATCAGTTTTATGGATTGGGAACAACAGTAAAACCACTTAAAAAACTGGTTGACAGCGGTGTTCTTGGCTGGCCTCTGAAAGTTACTGTCAGCGGGATAACCGGATATGACTGGAAATTCTACTGGAGCGGACTTTATAATCTTAAACCGATGCCTGTTCCTGCTGAACTGGATTATGATTTCTGGCTGGGTCCGGCTCCTTATAAACCATATAATCCCGAAAGAGTACATTCAAAATTCCGGGGATACTGGGATTATGACGGTGGCGGACTTGGCGATATGGGACAGCATTATCTCGATCCGGTTCAGTATATGCTTGGAAAAGATGATACAGGTCCTGTTTCAGTTGAAATAGATGCTCCGCAGCAGCATTATGATGCTGTAGGATCATGGAGAAGAATAACCTATACATATGCTGATGGATGCCAGATAATACTCGATGGTGAAAACCGCGACAAGGATGCTGCATATATTGAAGGACCGAATGGAAAAGTATATAAAGGATTCAGGTCGGATATTCCTGATATGCAGAAACTTATTAATTCACTTCCTGATCCTGAACCACAGATAGCAACATTCACTGAATCGGTAATTACAAGGAAGAAATTTGCTCTTAATGAATCAAACGGACACAGATCATGTTCTATAGTAAATCTTGGAATAATTGCTTTGCGTCTTGGCCGAAACCTTAAGTATGATCCTGTAAAACAGCAGTTTATTGATGATGAAGGGGCTAACAGGCTGATAAATCCGCCAATGCGTGGATCCATGGAAAATCTGAATTTAATTGAATTTGAAAATTTGAAAATTTGAAAATATGAAAATCAAGAAAATAATTATTAGTCAGTTTTATATCTCCTGTTGATTACACTGGTTTCTTATTGCCCAGGATAAAAGAACTACCGAAACAAAAGTAGCAGACCTTCTTGCCCGGTTTCCGGCAAATGATCCTGCAATACACAGACAAGCTGATGGCTGATATGCTTTCTCTTGGAGACAGGGATAAAACAGATATGTGATCAGATTATCCCTGCTGGAACCGGCGATGATACACGTGCAAGGTTTGCAGTTGAAAGCCTTTCAAGGTTTCTTTCCAGAAAGGGAGAAGAGCAGAAAGAGCAATGTGGGAAAAGATATGTATAAGTTATGCTACAGGTCAGAAAGATAATGGGGTAAAAGATTTTTTTATGAAACAGCTTCAGCTTATTGGAGGTGATGCATCTGTTGAAGCTATGAAAATATATCTTGACAGATAAGGAGATGTGTGCACCTGCATTGGCAGTAATACTGCAGTTGGAGGAAAAACAGCAGAGACTATTCTTGCAGAATCCTTAAAAATAAAGATCTTCCCTGTGCAGCTTCAGTAATGAATGCACTTGCTGCAATGAAATCTCAATTGGCTGTAAATGAATATATTGACATGGGCATCGATGATAATGTAAATACCAAGGCTTCTGCTTATAATGCACTGGCTCAGAGCGGAAGTCCACTAGCATATCCTGTACTTTCAAAAGCAGCCAAGAGATGTCAATTACAGATGGGAACATACCGGAGCAACAGCTGCATTACTTAATTATGCAGAGGTAATCGGTCAGAATGGTGATATCAAAACCATGGATAAGATATGCAAACTGGTAATTTCAAAATGCAACGATAAGCTAACAATTCAGAACAAAACTGATGCTCTTGATATTTATGTCAGTTTTCATGGAATTGATGCAATGACAGTACCTTACTAAAGCTGCCAGCACATCCTGATAAAACATACAGAAATGCTGCATTTACATTCATCTCTTGACATTCCGGAACATGAGGTAATGCAGAAATGGATTGAATTATTTCCCTAAAGCAATACCTGATGCAAAACCTGAAATCATAACAATGCTTGGAATAAGAGGTGATGAACTGCATTACCTCTTGATAACATCTTCTTTTTCAGATACGGATATTGAGAGTAAGGAGGAAGCTGCAGAAGCGATTGTTAAGATAAGCGGAAATAAAGCAATACCTTCTCTAATTAATTATATGGTGAAATTCAGCTGATACTCCTGATCAGGATGCAGCAAAATCAGCACTAATGACTGTTCTCAGGAAGCGATAAAATAGCTCTTCTGAAACCTGTTCTGAAAGATGGCAGCATGCTGCGAGAAAAAGTGCAATTGAAATGATGGCATGGAACAAGGACAATAAATATTTTGACGACAGTTTTGCCTTTTACTTCATCAGCCAGATGAAAGGTTAAATCTGCTGCAATTAAAGCACTGGCTGAACTGGCCGGCCTGCAGATCAGGATAAACTGATTGAGTTGCTTTCAATTACGACAGATAAACCGGAATATGTTTCCGATATTCAGACTGCACTTGCCTGCTGCAGCAATCCAGATATCTGATCCGGAAAACAGATCAGAAAGTAATTCTTAAGGCCATGGAAGGCAAGCCATGAGAAAGATAAAATTATTCCTGTTCTTGCAAAAACAGGAGGAAGAGAAGCCTTGCAGTTGTTCTTAAGGAATTTGAGAACGGCAATCCGGACATGCGGGATATCTGTTTCAAAACACTGACAGGATGGAATGATTATTCTGCTTCATCTGCACTATATGAGATATGTGCTTCAGGGAATAAAACATTTGAGGACCTGCTTTTGACGGATATGTCAGACAGATAAGAGCATCAGCTGTTACCAGATGAACAGAAGATTGCTTCTTTACAGGAAGATAATGCCTTTCGCCTTGAGCCCTGACCGCAAAAATCAAGTATTGACTGAACTTGGGAAGACTAAAAACATATCAGTCATTATTTTTTGTTGCCAGACTATCTTGATGATCCTGAAACATCTGCTGCTGCAGCTAAAGCAGCAATGTATATTGCTCTTCCGTCAGTTAATTCGAAAGCAGGAATGTACGGGACAATTGTAAGGGAAATTCTGACTAAAGCCAGTTCCCAAACTTATCAGGACCTGAAAGTGAATATGATAAGGAGATGGTAAATAAATATCTGGCAGCAATGCCACATGATGAAGGATTTAAACCGATGTTTAACGGAAAGGATCTTACAGGCTGGCAGGACTTGTTGAAAATCCTGTTGAAGGGCAAAAATGAAGCAAGGTTGAACTTGAAAGAAACAGGCTGAAGCAAATGAATGGTCCGGCAAACTGGAGTGTAAAAGATGGCTGCATCTGGTTCAACGGAAAGGGAGATAATCTTTGTTCAATTGAGGAATATGGTGATTTTGAAATGCTTACTGACTGGAAGATTTCCAAAGACGGCGACAGCGGAATTTACCTCAGAGGATCACCACAGGTCCAGATATGGGATACTTCGAGAATTGAAGTGGAGCCCAGGTTGGTTCAGGCGGATTATACAATAACCAGAAAAATCCGTCGAAACCTCTGAAGGTTGCAGATAATCCGGTTGGCGAATGGAATACATTCAGGATAGTAATGATAGGAGAGAAAGTATCGGTATGGCTTAATGGCGAACTTGTTGTTGACAATGTAACAATGGAGAATTACTGGGACCGTAAAATTCCGATCTTCCCGAAGGGTGCGATAGAACTGCAGGCTCATGGTACTGACCTGGCTTTCAGGGATATTTATATAAGGGAGATAAGTGAAAAGGAATATAATCTTACCCCTGAGGAAAAAGCTGAAGGATTTATTGCACTCTTTAACGGAAGAAACCTCGATAACTGGATAGGAAACAAAGAATCATATATTGCTGAAGATGGAATGATAGTTATTAAACCTGAAAATGGCAGTGGCGGAAATCTTTATACTGAAAAGGAATATGCGATTTTATTTTCAGGTTTGAATTTCAGCTGACTCCTGCAGCAAATAACGGACTGGGAATCAGGGCTCCGCTTGAGGGTGATGCTGCATATGTAGGAATGGAACTTCAGATACTTGATGATACTGCTCCTGTTTATGCAACCTGCAGCCATACCAGTACCATGGTTCAGTTTATGGTGTGATTCCATGCAAGACGCGGATTTCAAAAACCGGTTGGTGAATGGAACTACGAGGAGGTATATGTTAAAGGGACACAGATAAAGATTACTCTTAACGGAACTGTTATAGTTGATGGCGATATTGCAGGCCCAGGGATAATGGGACAATGGATCATAATGACCATCCGGGTCTTAAGAATGAAACCGGGCATATCGGATTCCTGGGTCATGGTTCGGAAGTTAAATTCAGAAACATCAGAATAAAAGATTCAAATAAATTTTTCCCTGCCTCGTAAATCGTATCAATAATTTAAAACTTACTTAGACTGAAGCACAGGTCTACGATTAATAACATGTTTAATTTATTAAATCATGAATTTCATCTTTCTGTTTTTTCTCATTGCTGCTGCAGGTTAAGCCTCCTGAACCATTTGGTCCGTTACCTTCTGAACGTCAGCTTGCCTGGCACGAAATGGAGTATTATATGTTCGTTCATTTTACTGTTAATACTTTCACAGATAAAGAATGGGGATATGGGGATGAGAAGGCCTGCCATTTTTAATCCGACAGAGCTCGATTGCCGGCAATGGGCAAGGGTAGCAAAAGAAGCAGGAATGAAAGGCATTATAATAACAGCGAAACACCATGACGGATTTTGCCTGTGGCCATCTGCATATACTGAACATTCAGTAAAAAACTCACCATGGAAGGATGGGAAAGGAGATGTTTTAAGAGAGCTCAGGAAAGCATGTGATGAATATGGACTGAAGATGGGAGTTTATCTTTCGCCATGGGACAGGAATCAGCCTGTCTACGGAACTCCTGAATATCTTAAATATTACAGGAACCAGCTTACTGAGCTGCTTACAAAATATGGGGATATTTTTGAGGTATGGTTCGACGGCGCAAATGGCGGAGATGGATATTATGGCGGAGCAAGGGAAACACGCGAATTGATAATAAAACATATTATGACTGGCCAAATACTCATAAAATTGTCAGGGAGCTTCAGCCCCTTGCAGTAATGTTCAGTGATGCAGGTCCTGATATCAGATGGGTAGGCAACGAAAGCGGAATGGGAAGCCTTACAAACTGGTGCCTTCTGAAAAAAGATGAAATGTATCCCGGGTGGTGATTTTGCAAAGATACTTGGCGAGGGTCATGAAGATGGAAATTACTGGGTGCCTGCCGAAGTGGATGTCTCAATCCGCCGTGGATGGTTTTATCATTCAGACACAGGATTCGCTGGTACGAAGTCTCCTGAAAACCTGATGGAACTCTATTATTCATCAGTCGGACGAAACAGCAACCTGCTCCTGAATATTCCTCCCGACAGAAGAGGGTTGCTTCATGAAAATGATGTGAAATCCCTACTGGCTTTCAAGGAATTGCGAGTAAGCGAATTTGCTGATGAACTGGCAAAAGGGAAGAAGGCAACCTCATCCAGCGACAGGGGGAAAGGATATAAGGCATTGAATGTCAATGACGGGAATCCTGAAACTTATTGGTCAGCTCCTGATGATATCAAATCGGCAAGTCTTACTATAGATCTTGGAAGTGAGACGGAGGTGAACAGGGTTCTGCTTCAGGAATATATCAGGCTGGGACAGCGTGTAAGGAATTTAAGGTTGAAGCACTGGTTGAAGGTGAATGGAAGACCGTTGATCGATGGGACAACAATAGGTTACAAAGTGATCCGTAAATTCCCCATGGTAAGAACATCACAGATAAAAGTAACGATCGTCAGTTCAAAAGCATGTCCGCTAATCTCAAATATTGAATTTTATCGAGCTCCGGGAGAATAATGTATTATTTATAATAGGCGAAAGGCGATGTGGGAAGTTTAAGATCCCCTCCCGGGAGCGCCTGCCCCCTTCGCGGGGGGTAAGAGGTTGGTATATAAATTAATGGATTTATACCTTAAGGAACATTTTTGCAATCTTAAGGGCAGCGGCAACTCTTTTAGTCAGTCCTTCCCAGTCTTTCTTCTGGATCAGCTCTTTTGTTATCAGATTCGATCCTATCCCGACACAGGAAGCCCCTGATTCAAACCATTCTCTCAGATTATCAACCGTTGGTTCGACTCCTCCTGTAGGCATGAGGTTTGTCCATGGGCACGGACCTTTGACTGCTTTAATGAAATCAGGTCCTCCGACTGACAATCCAGGGAATATTTTAATGGTTTCAGCTCCCAGTTCCTCCGCATAGTTGACTTCTGAAACTGATCCGCAGCCGGGAACCCATAACACTTTCCTGCGGTTGCAAACCTTTGCCATTTCAGGATTCAGAATCGGTGAGACAATAAAATTAGCTCCCAGTTGAATATATAGCGATGCCGTACCCGCATCAACGACTGATCCGACACCCATAGCAAGACCGGGTACCTCTTTTTCGGCCCATTTATTAAGGTCGCTGAAAAGCTCATGTGCATAATCGCCACGGTTGGTAAATTCAAATATATTTACTCCGCCATCAAAGCATGCTTTTATAACATTCCTGCAAACTTCACGGTCTTTATGGTAAAAAATCGGGATGATGCCTGCATCACGCATCCTTATAATTACATCTATTCTTGTAAATCGTGCCATAGTTTTAAAATTGTTTACACAAATTTATTTAAAAAATAATGTTATGCAAGTTTTACTGTTTTGCGGTTCTGGGTTTCGGTTTTGCGGTTCTTCAAGTTGTTTTAACAGTGAGATTGCTCAACCGCACAACTGCACAACTGCATAACCGCATAACTTGTTAACTTCATAACTTTTATCTTTTGTACTTTTGTCTTTTATCTTTATAAATGGTTATCTTCGCCAAACAGACAATCAAAATGGCCCTTAACTATATCTGGATTGCATTCTTCCTTATTGGATTTATCGTAGCTCTCGGGCAGCTTATCTTTGCCGGCAATACCCAGATATTCAACGATATGATAAATTCCATCTTCGCCAGTGCGAAAACCGGATTTGAGATTTCACTTGGACTCACCGGTGCACTTACACTATGGATGGGACTGATGAAGGTAGGGGAGAAAGGAGGAGTAGTACAATGCTTGGAAAGCTCTTCGGACCATTTTTTGAAAGACTTTTTCCGGAACTTCCCAGAGGTCATCCTGCCTACGGATCGATGATCCTGAACTTCTCCGCGAATATGCTCGGGCTCGATAATGCAGCCACCCCGATTGGACTTAAAGCCATGAAGGAGATGCAGGATGCAAATCCAAAAAAGGATACCGCATCCAATGCCCAGATAATGTTTCTGGTTCTCAATGCATCAGGGCTTACGATAATTCCTGTCAGTATAATGGTTTACAGAACACAGCTCGGGGCAGCTAATCCTGCCGATATATTCATTCCTATACTTATTGCCACATATGTTGCCACACTTGTAGCATTGATAAGCGTTGCCATAGTGCAGAAAATAAATCTTTTCGACAGGGTGATAGTTGCTTATCTCGGAGGACTTACAGCAATTATTGCAGGTATAATACTATATTTCAGCTCACTTCCGAAAGAACAGATAGCCGGTGCGTCTACATTTGCGGCAAACTTTATCCTTTTTTCCATAATAATCCTCTTTATAATGCTTGCCCTTGTTAAAAAAGTGAATGTTTATGATGCTTTTATTGAAGGAGCAAAGGAAGGTTTCAGTGTGGCAATCAAGATAATCCCTTTTCTTGTTGCGATCCTTGTGGCTATAGGGATTTTCAGGGCTTCAGGAGCAATGGATTTCATTATTGCGGGATTTGAAAAGTTTTTTACCTGGCTTGGAGTCGACACCCGTTTTACAGGAGCCCTGCCGGTTGCATTTATGAAACCGCTGAGTGGCAGCGGTGCCAGGGGCTTAATGATTGACGCCATGACAACACATGGCGCTGATTCATTTATCGGGCGGCTTGCATGTACCCTCCAGGGAGCAACCGATACGACTTTTTATATAATTGCCGTATATTTTGGATCAGTAGGCATAAAAAACACACGTCACGCCGTGGGCTGCAGTCTGCTGGCCGACCTTGCCGGGGCAATAACGGCAATACTTGTTGCATATATGTTTTTCGGCTAAAAATGACAAACAATTTTTACTATAATACTGAAACATACAGGCTGACTGTTAAGGAATTAACAGTTGAAGGGGAAATCGCTAATCCGGGGAAAGTTGATTTTTCAGCTTTTCCGAAACACTCTGTTATTATAAAAGAGACTCTCCTCGGTTCAGCCGGGAAAGATAAATTTGTCGGGGCCTACAGATACGACGGTTATTCCCTGTTCGATATACTCGAAAATCGTGTCGTTCAGAAGACAAATTTGAGGAATTCAGTCGGATAATCGATATGTACATTGAAATAGAAAATCGAAAAGGGAGAAAGAGTTGTATTCAGCTGGGGAGAGATCTATTATCCGGTTAACCTGCACAGGATTTTGATTGCTGATGGCGTTTCGAGGATTGTTCCGACAAAAACAAAAGATCTCTGGGATCTTCCGGTTGAAAGCAGAATTATTGCCGGAAATGATCTGGTAACAGAGAGGAATATTTCATCCCCGGTGAAAATCACAGTCAGATCTTTTCCAAAATCTTTTAAGGTCGTAAAAGGTTTATCTCCGATGTTTTCAGAACATATTAAACTTTTCGGACAGAGCAATTATATTGGTTCGAAAACTGATTATCCTCCTGAAATAAAAGAGGTGACTTATGGTACTATCTTTTACGGAAGAGGCAGAGGCATCCACAGCACCGAACCTTTTACCGGTTTAATGCTGAAAGAAATTCTGAAAGGAACTTATCCCTTAACCAGAGAGTCGCTGCAGCTGGGTATTTTATCTATTGCCGCACAAGATGGATACAGATGCGCATTGTCATATTCTGAGCTTTTCAACAGGAATGACCAGCAGGAATTTCTACTGGTAAAAACCGGGGCAGATGAAGACGGAGGCCTTTACCAGAGTTTTCCCTGCCTGTGATTTCTTTTCCGACAGGGCAGTAAAATCAGTTTGTGAGATTCATCTGGGATATTAATCAGATTATAATGCCATGAGTGCAATAGTCGTTTCTCTGTTAGTCCTTATCAGCATTATCCTGATTGTTATTCTGACCACCAGGCTAAAGCTTCATGCATTCATTTCACTTTTCATTGTTTCCCTTCTGCTTGCCTTTGCTGTACTGCCGGCCGACACAATAATAAAAACAATCAAGGAGGGATTTGGCAGTACCATGGCGACAATCGGCTTTCTGATAATTTTCGGGGCCATGATCGGCATAACTCTCGATAAAACCGGAGGTACATTAAGCATAGCAGGTTATATACTGTCAAAAACAGGGGAGAAGAGGAGCGCTACTGCAATCGGAATTACAGGGTTCATAACAGGATTGCCAATATTTTGTGATTCGGGATTTATTATTTTGAGCGGTCTGGCAAAATCGTTCAGCAGGAAATCGGGGTTGGCAATGCCTTTTATGGCCACTGTTCTTGCATGTTCACTTTATTCGGTCCATTGCCTTATCCCTCCGCATCCTGGCGCTCTTGCAGCAGCCGGAATGATCAATGCAAATATAGGCTACCTTGTTCTGATCGGAATTTTGTTTGCCATTCCCGGAGCAACGGCCGCATATTTCTGGAGCAGATGGATCACTAAAAAGAAACACTACATTAATTCCTTTGAACATGAAGATGTTGAAAAAGTGCTTTCAAAGGATCTGCCGCCGGTAATCCTTTCATTCCTGCCAATAGTTGTTCCGCTTCTGCTTATCACAATCAAATCCCTTGCCGGCCTGTTTGACAAAACCGGAGAGGGAACGATATCAAAAATATTTTATTTTCCCGGAGAACCTGTAATTGCTTTATTTACAGGAGTCGTTTTTTCACTTCTCCTCCTCAGAAAAAAAACAATTGCTGAAGTCAATTCTGTTTTTTCCGAGGCAATAGTTAAAGCAGGGCCGATACTTATCATCACAGCCGCAGGAGGGATGTTCGGAATGGTAATCAAATCAACCGGTATCGGAGAGACAATCGGAGAATTACTGACCGGAACAAGCATCGGCCTTCTGATCCCGTTCCTGATAGCTGTAATAATGAAAACTGCTCAGGGATCATCGACTGTGGCAATCATCACCACTGCCTCATTCGTTCTGCCTATGCTGCCCATGCTAAATCTCGAAACCGAATGGGGCAGGCTGCTTACAATGCTGGCCATGGGCTCAGGCTCCATGATTGCTTCGCATGCTAATGATTCCTATTTCTGGGTTGTGACGAATTTCGGAGAGATCAAAGTTGATGATACATTAAAAGTGTACACTTCTTCCACAGTGGTAATGGGAATTACAGTATTTGCATGTGTCTGGATCTTATCATTGTTTGTTTTGTAAGAATCGCCCCCTACCCCCTGAAGGGGGTTTAAAAAAGTCCCCTTTAGTGGGGCAGCAGGGATTTAGGGGCGAAATGGAATATGAAACTGTTAATGAAAACTGCTTATGAATAACAGGGAATTTGCCGAACAGATCTTTATGGCCGGAGTCAGGAGCGTTCTTCCTGAAAAGCTGATAACAGGTTTAATGAAGCTCGAAGGATCACTCCTTAAAATTGGTGAGCACAAACTGGAGCTCGGCAGCATCAGGAACATTTATGTCATTGGAGCCGGCAAAGCCAGCGCAGCAATGGGCCATTATGTTGAAACTATACTGGGGAACCGGATAGCCGGCGGACATATTGTTGTCAAATATGGATACTCCTGTAAACTGAAAAGGATAATAGTTACCGAAGCCGGACATCCTGTCCCTGATTCAAACGGATTTAAAGCAACTGAAGAAATAATAAGGATCTCCGAAAAAGCTTCGGAGAACGACCTTGTGATCTGTCTTATATCCGGCGGAGGTTCGGCTCTTATGGCCGATCTGCCGGAAGGCCTTCTGCCTGAAGAGCTATATATTGTAAATAACCTTCTTATCCGCTGCGGTGCGACAATAAATGAAATAAACTGCGTCAGGAAACACCTCTCACGGGTAAAGGGGGACAGCTCACCCGGATCGTGAATCCGGCACAGCTTAGTCACCATCATCATTTCTGATGTCGTTGGCAATCCGCTTGAGGTTATAGCTTCAGGACCGACAGTCCCTGATTCATCAACATTCAGCGACGCCCTTAAGATTATAGAAAAGTATAATCTGGCCACTGATATTACATCAGGAGTAATGAATTACCTGAAAGATGGATCGCTTGGGAATCATCCTGAAACTCCCAAACCAGGAGATCCGATGTTTTCAGGCACATTAAATATTCTGGCCGGTACAAATCAGATTAGCCCTTAATGCATCAAAGAGTCAGGCTTCGGTTCTGGGATTTAAAACATACATTATCGATGCTGAACTGCATGGTGATGTTGAAAACATCTGCGAATCCGTTTTAAATACTGCCATGTCATTTAAAAACAATAATGAAATCCCAAAACCTGTCTGCCTTTTATATGGCGGTGAGACAACAATAAAAGTTGACGGAGAGGGTATTGGCGGCAGAAACCAGCATCTGGCTTTATCAGCGGCAATCAGGCTCAGGGATATACCCTTCATTACCTTGTTTTCAGCAGGAACTGACGGAAGTGACGGACCAACAGATGCTGCCGGGGCAGTTGTTGACTCTGATACGTTCCTCCGGGCACTCTCTCTTAATGAGGATCCTGAAAAGTATATTTATGAATACAACTCCTATAATTTTTTTAAGCATGTTGGCGGCCATATTGTGACAGGTCCCACATTTACCAATGTTATGGATATGCTAATTATATTAATAGAATAGCCTGTCCATTGTTTTTGTTATTTTTGTTTGTTCTTAGACATTCATTCCTGTTTATTTATTTTGAGCCATAATTATGAAAGCCCTTGTACTTGAGGAATATAACTCACTTGTTTACAAAGATGTTCCTGACCCGGTAATACTGCCCGGTGAAGTGCTGGTCAGGATTAAGGCCTGTGGTATATGCGGATCGGATGTTCACGGACTTGACGGAAGCACAGGAAGAAGGATCCCTCCTTTGATTATGGGTCACGAAGCATCCGGGATCATTGAAGCAACAGGCTCCGAAGTGACAAAATGGAAGAAAGGCGACAGGGTTACTTTCGATTCGACGGTTTACCAGCTCGATGACTGGTTTACCAGGGAGGGTAGGTATAACCTGAGCGACAACAGGGAAGTGCTGGGTGTATCGCCCGGAGATTACAGGCGCAATGGAGCTTTTGCTGAGTTTACGGCAATACCGGAGCATATTCTTTACAGGATTCCTGATTCAGTAACTTTCGAGCAGGCTGCTATGGTCGAGGCAGCTGCCGTTGCACTTCATGCAGTGAATATCTCCGGAATGAAGACCGGGGACAATTGTGCTGTCACCGGAGCTGGTTCAATAGGGATCTTTGTCATAAAGCTGCTGGGAGTTTCTGGTGCAGGAAGAATAATTGCTGTGGATAATAATCCCTTAAAACTTCAGAACGCTCTGAAAAACGGAGCAGAATATATATTTGAATCTTTGAACAAAAACCTTGAAGAGGAAATTAAAGCAGTCACTGGTTCGCGTGGTGCTGATATCTCATTTGAAGCTGCAGGAAGTAGCGAGACAGTGAATATGGCAATTGATGCGGTAAGGAAAGGAGGAACGGTGGTACTGATAGGGAACACTGCAAAAGTTATTGAATTTCCCCTCCAGAAAGTTGTCACAAAAGAATTAAAGATTCAGGGTAGCTGTGCAATCAGGGGTGAATACGATGTTATTCTTAAATTGATGGAAAATAAGAAACTAAGCGTTGATGATCAGATTTCAGCCATTGCTCCGTTATCAGAAGGAGCCATGTGGTTCGGCAGGCTTTACAGAAAAGAAGACAATTTGAATAAGGTTATCCTGGTACCCTGATCTTATAGTAAAATGGCCGAAAGAATTTATAATATTTCGATAGCCGGCTGCGGAAAAGTTGCTCATCTGCATGCAAAAGCGATTCGAAACATTAGTAATGCACGTCTTGCGGGAGTCTGGAGCAGAACTCCGGAAACCGCCAGAAAATTCGCATCCCTTTACAGAACTAA
Organism: uncultured Bacteroidales bacterium; assembly: GCA_963702415.1. Classification (GTDB taxonomy): domain Bacteria; phylum Bacteroidota; class Bacteroidia; order Bacteroidales; family VadinHA17; genus LD21. Next base: position 49,758 of record CAVPCP010000008.1, read on the forward strand.
ACCATATTCTGAGATTGCTCCGATGATCCTTGAGAATGAAACTGACATTGTGATCGTATGCACTCCTCATCCCTTTCATAAAGAACCCGCTGTCCAGGCTGCAGAAGCCGGAGCCAATCTCCTGGTCGAAAAACCTTTAGCCTCCGATCTTCGCGATTGTGATGCAATAATCAATGCCTGTAAAATAAGATACGTGAAACTTGGTGTCATCAGCCAGCGGCGATGGTATGCCCCTGTGATGAGAGTCCGGGAAGCTATCGACAAAGGAAAGATCGGAAAACCTGTTCTGGCAACAATTACAATGCTGGGCTGGCGTGATAAAGCTTACTATAATTCAGATGCCTGGAGGGGAACATGGAAGCAGGAGGGAGGTGGCGTACTTGTCAACCAGTCACCTCATCAGCTCGACCTTATGCTTTGGTTCATGGGAGAGGTGGAAGAGGTCTATGGGCAATGGAGAAATCTTAACCATCCTTTCATTGAAGTTGATGATACAGCCCTGGCAATAGTGAAATTCAAAAGCGGGGCATTGGGAAATATCATTGTCAGCAACTCCCAGAAACCCGGTATCTACGGAAAGGTTCACATTCATGGTGAAAACGGAGCTTCGGTAGGTGTGCAGACTGATGGCGGAGCAATGTTTATTGCAGGAATGACAGGTGTTGCCGAACCTCCAGTGAATGATCTCTGGACAGTTCCGGGAGAAGAAAAAATGCTGAAAAAATGGGTAATAGCAGATACTGAAATATTTAATAATTGTGATCCGACTGTTTACTATATGCAATGCCAGATCGAGGATTATTTCATGCAATAAAAAATGAGTCGGATCCTCTTGTTACAGGTGAGGATGGACGAAGGACCGTTGAGCTCTTCAGTGCAATATACCGTTCAACACGTGATAATATTCCGATAAAATTTCCATTAAAGCCGGAACCGGGTTTTGATGGGAGAGGAACATAGTATAAACTCCAAACACTCATAACTCCATAATTCCAAACTTGGTTAATTATGTCCGCCCCATATATAATTCTGATAGTAGTAGCCGGCGTAACATTACTCCTGTTAATGGTGCTTAAATTCAAGCTCAGCGCCTTTATTGCCCTTCTCATTACATCGATAATTGTAGGAATAATGGCCGGGATGCCTTTGCAGAATATTTCTGCAAGTATCCAGGAAGGTATGGGAAGCACTCTGGGGTTTGTGGCAACAGTGGTCGGACTCGGAGCTATTTTCGGACAGATGCTGGAGAGCTCCGGAGGTGCGAAATCTCTCGCAAATTATCTTCTGAAAAAATTCGGAACCAATAGAGCCTCATGGGCATTGATGCTGACAGGTTTTATTGTCGGCATACCTATTTTTCTTGATGTTGGATTCATTATCCTGGTACCTATAGTTTATGCTTTAACCAAAGATACAAAGCGCTCATTACTTTATTATGCGATCCCGCTTCTTGCGGGTTTGGCAGTGACACACACAATGGTGCCGCCGACTCCGGGACCAATGGCAGTTGGAGAAATACTTGGCGTTGACCTGGGATGGGTGGTAATGATTGGTCTTATTGTAGGTCTTCCTACCGCTGTTATTGCCGGTCCTGTCTTTGGAAAGTTTATTGCGAGGAAAATCTATTTACCTGCTCCTGATTTATTCCAGAATTCAGGGACCGAACCAGGCGATGACATTGAAAAAATGCCTTCCTTCGGAGTAATTGCGGTCATAATATTGACTCCTCTGCTGCTCATCATAATGAGCACATTTATCAAGCTTGGAGTTGACAAAGGATGGATGAAAAACTCATTTTTAAGTGATATTCTGATTTTTATTGGCCATCCGTTTACCGCTCTTATACTTGCCACTCTCTTGTCTATTCTTTTATGCCTGAAAAGAAAAATGTCGGGCCAGACCATACTGGACCTTAGCACCAAAGCCCTCGGGCCGGCAGGTATAATTATCCTTGTTACAGGAGCAGGAGGGGTATTAAAGCAGATACTTGTTGACAGCGGTATTGGTAAAATGCTTGCAGAATCGCTGGCTGATTCCTCAATCCCTTTACTAGTTCTGGCATGGCTTCTATCAGCCCTTGTGAGAGTAACACAGGGATCTGCGACAGTCGCAATGATAACGGCGGCCGGTATAATGTCGCCGCTACTTTCATCGTTTAATCTTGACCAACCGAATATTGCACTGATCGTTATCGCAATTGCAGCAGGAGCTACTATCCTGTCGCATGTTAATGACAGCGGTTTCTGGATTGTAGGCAAATACCTTGGAATGAATGAGAAACAGACACTCCAGACATGGACTGTGATGGAAACCATAATTGCTGTAAGCGGGCTTATTTTTACTTTAATTTTATCTTTGTTTTTCAGATGATCGGGAAAAGGGAATAACAGCTTGAAAAGAATAGTATTAGTTTAATCCACAAGTAAATATATTATGAAGCTTAAATTTTTAGGAGCTGCCAGAGAGGTAACGGGAAGTAAAACTCTTTTAACAACTGAGTCAGGGAAAAGGATCCTTTTTGATTGTGGAATGTTCCAGGGCAAAGGCCTTGAAACAGACGGGATGAACAGGGACCTTGGCTTTGACCCTTCCCTTGTCGATCATATTATTCTCACTCACGCTCATATTGATCATTCCGGACTTATCCCCTATGTCTACAAACTGGGATTCAGAGGATCGATAGTCTGTTCAAACGCCACACGCGATCTTTGTTCGATCATGCTTGCCGACACAGCCTATATTCAGGAACATGATACAAAGACTTTCAACAAGCGACGGGCAAAGAAAGGGTTGCCTCTTGTTACACCTCTTTTCACTCAGGAAGATGCAAAAGAGGTTATGGCTCTTTTTATTGGTGTTCCATATAATATGAACTTCAGGATCGATGATAAAATAAGGGTGAAGTTCACAAACACCGGACATATGCTTGGAAGCGGAGTGGCAAATGTGATGGTCACGGAAAACGGCCGGACAACCCGGCTGGCTTATACCGGCGATATCGGCCGGCCGGTAAGCAGGATACTCGCTCCTCCAAAACCGTTTCCGCAGGCCGATTTTCTGATTACTGAATCGACCTATGGCGACAGGTTACATAAGGATCTTTTTTCAGCTGATGAGGAGTTGCTGAAAACCGTTAATCATACCTGTGTTGATAAGGGAGGGAAGCTGATCATCCCTTCGTTCAGTGTGGGCCGAACACAGGAGATCGTTTATTCTCTTAATAAATTCTTTAACCAGGGAAAGCTACCAAGGGTTGAGATATTTGTCGACAGTCCGCTGGCAGTAAATGCCACTACTATATTCAGAATGCATCCCGAATGTTTCAATAAGGAGATATTAAAAGTCATGGAAACAGATTCCGACCCGTTTGGCTTTAACAGCCTGACTTATATTACGCGGCAGGAAGATTCCAAAAAATTGAATGACTCAAAAAAACCATGCATTATTATTTCAGCTTCAGGTATGATGGAAGCCGGCCGTATAAAGCATCACCTTGCAAATAATATCTCAAATCCGCAAAATACAATTCTGATTGTAGGCTATTGTTCGCCTGCCACACTTGGAGCCAGGATCGCCAGAGGAGATATAGAGGTGTCGATTTTCGGTACTGTTTACAGGGTAAATGCTGAAGTACGAAATATCGATTCATTCAGTGGTCACGGCGATTACAATGAAATGATGGATTTTCTCAGCTGCCAGAATAAAAACGAACTTCAGAAAACATTCCTTGTCCATGGAGAATATGAAACACAGGTAAAATATTCAGCACGTCTTCAGGAATCAGGTTTCAATAATATCCAGATACCCGCAATGCGGCAGGAGTATAATATATAATGGTATGAGGTATGAGGTATGAGGAAGAACCGTTTTACCCATACCCCACACCCCACACCTTGTTTATCTTACATACTTTTTTAGTTCTTCCCTGACTTTCTTCCAGTCGGGATATACCTCCGATAAAAGCTTGTAATAGCTTGCACTGTGGTTATGATGCTTCAGGTGGCATAACTCATGGATTATTACATATTCTCCGTAAACCTCATCGAGCCTGATAAGGTCGTAACTTATTGCAATCTTTCCTTTTGAGGAACAGCTTCCCCACCTCTTCTTCATTGTCCTGACAACGAATCCTGTTGGATTAAATCCGTATTCCTTGTATCGGATGAGGATCTCCCCGAATTTATTTGTCATTCTGCCCCTGGCAATAAATTTAAACCAGCCTTCAAGCATTGCTTTAATGATCAGAGGATTATTGTCTTTATTATAACCTGCTTCAATAGTATCCCCGGCCCCAAGCCTTACAGAATAGTCATCCGATTGAAATAGCTTAAGTTTATGATCCCTTCCGAACAAGAAAATTGAATCACCGTCTGAATAGCCTTTCTGGTCATCAATTCTTACAAGCGAGTCGAATTTTTTTAGTGTTCTGTTGATCCACTCCGATTTTTCACTTACAAACCTGTCAATGCTTCTTACTGGTGTTCTGTTAGGGGCCTTTACAACAACGCCACTATCAGGACTGACTATTATGCTGATTGTCCGTCTGCGTGAGAAAATTATCCGATACCTGAAGTTATGATTTACCTGCATACAAAGCTTTAAACTGTTTATTAAATGTACTACCCTGGCTACCTTCCGTTCTGCAAGGCCGAAAGATAATAAATCAGGCAGGCTGTTCCATCCATTGTACATTCATTAGTTGAATAATCGGCATAATCATCGTGATAAACCGCAAGCTTTGTCTGAAATGGAGCATATTCATCCTCCTGCGAAAGATATATGTACTTGAGTCCTTCGAAAATTGTGGAATAAACTGGTCCGTCAACAAGTCCTCCGGGAACCTGTTCCCCTTTGACAACATAGGATGAGTGAGTGTTTTCAGGGTAGTCTCCTTTTTCAGGAAGCCCGACAATCATACTTGTTCCCCACGGATTGCAGCCGAAAAGCCAGTCACGGTGAGCAGCCTCCAGTTCCGTAAATGACTCATCACCGCTTATCTCAGTATAAAGATCTGCCTGTGTCAGTGTTGCAGCCACCAGGTTGTTTGAGCACCAGATAAAGGGAACTCCGATGCGGAAGGGATTCTTTTCTCCCCTGGCTTTAATGAGCTGAAGTCCTGTTTTCATATTATTCAGAAATTCCTCCTTAAAATCTTTTTTGTCTGTGCCCGAAGCAATAACCGGATGTCCCATATTTATAAAGGGGTACCACTGGTAATGACGGGCAGTATCAGCTCCCATCCATGGTGTTACACGTTCCATGCGCCCGAATTCGACGGCATGCTTCAGATATTTTTCATCCTGTGTGATCAGATATAATTCAATGGCGGCAAGTTCCATATCATCTGTCCAGTTATCCTCCTCATAAAAATATGGCGCCGTACCTGGTGCAGTCTGACATGCTCCGGGGTTCTCCATTCCATAGTCGAAAGCCGATATTGCTTTTAAAATCAGCAATTCGGAGAATTTCGGATCAATTGATTTATAAACTTGAGCGCCTCTTGCGAATGCTGATGCGAATTTACCGGCAGTAGAGGCGATACCTGTTGCCCGGTTTTTATAATTGAATAAGCCCTGTTCCTTTCCGGTGCAGCGATAAACAGGCCTCTCATATCCTTTTCCGTAATTCGCCGTATCCACATTCGGAAACCTGAATCCAATGTGATCACGGTCGTCTGCAATCTGGTTATACATCACACCCGGAGCCGGATTCATCTTCAGGAGCCACCCGAGGCCCCACCTTATTTCGTTCAGAACATCCGGTACAGAGTCCTTCCCTGGTAAGCCGTTGGCCAGATAGCTGTCGCCGAATGATGAAGGGTTGACTGAAAAAGCATATAACATCTGATAGGTTGCATTTGCAGAGGTTGCAACATATTGAAGGTAATCGGCAGCATCGTGCCAGCCTCCTGTAGCGTCGATATGAGTTGAATCTGATGATCCTCCGTATATCACATATCCGTCATGAGTATGGCACGAATCTTTTAAGAAAGGATTAAAGCCGCATCTCTGCTGCCGCATGTAATTCAGCAGAAAATCGGCTGTTCCGTCATAAATATTGTCAGCAATCCTGAAATCAGGCGATACAGCATCCCCTGCTTCAATCCTGTAAATTCCCTCAGCAGTAAATTCACTGAATGATAAACGGTAACAGCTTTTAAATGGCTCGAGCGGTTCTGAATTTCCGGCTTCATTTTTAACCAGCACAACATTTCCGGAATTTACATCAACCAGTCTGAATGACGTTAGACTTACTTCCTGAAGACTTATAAAAACAGCAACTTTAATGTCACCTGTTCGGTAGCCCAGCTGGTTGATCCTTATCCATTCATCATCATGTTTATTACACGACGCTGAAAGCAGTGCTGTAATAAGTATTGAAATTAAAAGTCCCTTCATAAAATTCTAATCGGTAAGTGTTATTACGGTAATCTCCGGTGGCATCCATATTCTGAACGGAATGGCAAGCACACCCAGACCCCGGTTAACGATCAGGTATTGTTCACCTGTCTTATAGAGTCCGTTCCAGTGAGGATAAAAATAACGGGCCGGGCTCCATTTCACTCTTTTTGTAAGGATGCCGATCTGCATACCGTGAGTATGGGCCGAAAGAGTGATGTCAATATCCGTTTTACCCGTAACATCTTTTTCCCACTGGTTGGGATCATGTGCCAGAAGTATCTTTAAGTCTGCACTGTCGGTTCCTCTGTTGGCCTTGCTCAGATCGCTATGGATAATTTCCGGGAAGGAACCTTTAGTCATCACCCCGATCAAAGCAATCCTTGAATTCCCGATATTAACCGTGGCAGATTCATCGTTCAGGACATGATAACCTGAGGAAGCAATAAACTTATTCATCAGCAGAACATTATTATCCAGATCAGCCTCTGTAAAGTAGGGATTATAGGTGCCGAAATCATGGTTACCCATGACTGCATAGTTCCCGAATTTTCCTTTTGCTTTATTCAGGATTGTATCGAACCGGCTGAACTCACGCCAGCCTATCGTAATAAAATCCCCTGTATTGATAACAAGGTCAGGATTAAGTTCATTGATCTTTGCCATCACTTCTTCAAGAAGGTCCTGGTGATGATAAAATGAAGCAAGGTGAAGATCAGATATCTGGACAATTTTCAGACCATCAAGATCCTGTTTTAAACCTTTGATTTTAACGGAGATATTTTCAGTCTTGAAATTGAACCGGCTGAACAGTGTACCGCTGGCAATAACCAGGAATATTATGGCATATATTATAAATCCTGCATTTGTAAGCCCCCTTCTATGAACTCCCTGTTTTCTTCCGGAAAACCAGCCTGTGAAATGAAAGATGATCAGAAGAATCCTCGGAAAAACCACAGCACACCCCATCCCGGTAAGATTCATGAACAACCATTGATGCTCAGCTGTATCAAATATTCCGTCGTATGATACATATTCAAACCATAATATCCAGAGCCATATGCTTAATACCGTATTCAGGATAATGATGAAATAAAACTGCATCCATGATTTGTCGTAAAAATGGTGGCTGATGATAATGAGTGTCAGTATTTCAGTTACCAGGAGAATTAAGAAAAGCGCCATTAAGGAATCATTAATGTGTAAATGTAATTAATAAAAATTTACCATGATAATGGGTATATTCGTGGATGGTATTTAGTTTCTTTGCCTCACCCCCTAAATCCCCCTCTCCCATGAGAGAGGGGGACTTAAATTGCTGTACATTAAGCCCCTCCCTCCTGGGGGAGGGGTTGGGGAGAGGTAAAAAAAAGACATTAAGAACTGTTTTAAATTTGACACACATCAATAAAATATCGATTCTGCATAATTAACAACAAATTATGACTGAAGTTAAATTCTATAATCCCTCTTATACTCCTGATATCAAACTCACTTATGCTGTAATTGCTGCCAGATATAATCATAGCTGGATGTATGTGCGTCATCATAAGCGTAATACATGGGAAATTCCGGGAGGACATATAGAGGAAAACGAAACTGCTGCTGATGCTGCAGAAAGGGAACTGGCGGAAGAAACGGGCGCTGTTGATTTTAGGATCGAATGCGTGGCAACATATTCGGTACTGAAGAACGGTGAAACAGGATTTGGGCGACTCTATTTTGCTGAAATATCCAGGCTCGGACCAATACCTGATATATCAGAAATTGCAGAAGCGAAGATGATGGATTCACTGCCTGAAAACCTTACCCATCCGGATATACAGCCGCATCTTTATCAGCGGATTCTGGAATATCTGAAAGGGAAAGCTAAAGGAAGATAAAGAATTTCGGATTTCGGATTTTCGATTTCGGATTTAAATCCGCAATCCGAAATCTGCCGTACGCCGCACGCCGCACGCCGCATGCCGCCGACCGTTAGATATACTCAAAGCTCACTTTCTTCAGCCACTTTTCCTCCAGCAGCCTTGCAATTCGTTTCACAACAGTTCTCCTTATTTCAAGGTCAACAGGAAGATTGGGATCCTGGTGGGCAACATTGATCTTTGTACCTATAATAAAGTGGATCTCATCACTTTCCATGATGAGCTTTACTATCTTGTCGGCAGGGCCCTTTCCGAGCCTTACACTGTTATTGTACGATTTCAGTATCTCATTTACTTTCTGAAGAGTAAGAATCCCTTCTGTCACCAGATCGATACCGTCGATGAAGCTTTCAGGCGGTAATTCGGGATCTTCAAATATCAGCTCATCGATAATTGCCTTATTCAGTTCCCGTGCAACAATATCTGCAGTTGTTCCGCCGGATATAATAACTTTTCCCGTATAATTTTTAACCTTTGACGCAAGATCCTTATCTTTATCCTTCTCATACGGCGGACCAGTGCAGATCAGTAGTTTACGGGGCTCCCGGAAATAAATTGTTGCGCAGCTGATATCATCCTTTGCTTTATAGATATCGTTCTTGTGAGCCATCGTGACTATTTTCCCGGAGAGCATTATTGCAGAAATTGATGCTTCGCTTTTAACGAGCGAGGATGCATAAGCAGCAACATTCATCCCTTCCCCAGCCGAATGGGATATTCTTCACCTCCCATTCCGCTCTGTGCCACGCCATCGGAGCAGAAGATTATCCTGTCCTCTTTTTCAGGTATGAAAGAACATGATTTGAGGACCTTTCCCGGCATTTTTACCCTTATCGAGGACCACTTTTTTCCAGGAGGGATCGAATATCTCTTTTCCCCTTAAAACGATCGTTGACGGATTATCATATTCAAGGATATTTGCCCGGCCGCTGCTTTCGATATCAACGATGGTAAAGGTTGAATAGCTGATTTTTCTTTCACTGCATACAGGAAGAGTATTCATTATTATCTCTGCAATGCGGTCGACTTCCTTGTGTTCGCGGGTGAAATTGATAGCCATTGTGGCAGTCAGAGTGGCCAGTATGTTTGCTTTAACGCCGCTCCCCATTCCATCCGACAATACGGCAATTACCCTGTCTTCTTCCTTTATATACCTGTAAAGGAAGACATCCCCGCAAATCCTTTCTCCGTCATGATTTTTTTGCTGGCTGTTTACTTCTATGTAGAAATCGGTGGTCACTGCAGATTCTTAGTGGTTATTTTGCTGTTCCTTTGGATTTCTTTTTATATGATTCAATAATCGAGTTTAGCATCTGCTCGGTTTCAGAAGCTCCTTCACCCAGAAGGAATCCGATCTTCTGGACCATCTCAAGGTTCTTATCGATAACTTCACTTACCCTGTTTGTCACCTCTTCTCCCTGAACCTCAGGAGAATATAGGTCGCGGATAATTGCACCGCACATCTTGTTCTTCTTAATGGGAAAGATCGAAATGTTAAGCATGTTATCCTCATAATGGACGTCCTTGCTTACAACCGGCTCGTCCTCCTTGAGGACAAAAGTGAACATATTATAAACATTGAAGGGCATCAGGGTCTTCAGGTCCGCACCTGCAAGTCCGGGAATAATGTCCGAAATAGCTTTGGCATCTTCGCCGATAATATTTATAAAACTGAGATTTGAGTGAAGTATTTTCAGGTTATTGTCAACTATCACAACCCCTGTTGGGAGTTTTTCAAGCATGTTGTTTAACATGTCGGATGCGCTCTGGGCAGTTTCCTTTTCTCTCATTGCGATTTCTTCCGACTCTTTGAGAGCCCTCTTGGTTTCGGCCAGCTTTCTGTTTGTCTGCCTCAGCGTCTCTATATATTCCTGTTTATTCCGCAGGTTGTAAGTATGGCACATCTCCGGAACAGCAAGTCCTTTTGCAACCGTTGAAGCAAACTGGCGGCACGACTGGTATCCGCAGGCGCCGCAATCCAATTCCTGATCCGGATTTTCTCTTCCGATTATCTTTAGTACTTCATTGACAGCTTCTTCAGGTGGTTCCGGTATCCTCTGATCATCGGGAAGAAAAGTCCGGGAAAAATCGAGTTTCGACCATTTATCTATGTCTTTCTGCCACTGAACCTTATCGAGCTTGTTTACTCTCTTTTCAGCATAAAGCCTCACCAGGGCTCTTCTTCTGAAGCGCTCATTATGGTTTTCCATTCCAGGTCCGAGCAGACAGCCATGACAGAAGAAAAAATTAAAATGATGATGGATAGTATCAATATATTTATCAAAATCGTTTATTCCTTCAAATACATCCTCTTTCCCTGCAGCCGTTATTACACCGCTTACAGCTATATCGCGCCTGATGCCTGCTGCCTGCAGTATCCCTGCTGGCAGAGGATAGAGGGCGCCCCAGTGACCGTAAGGAGGATCAAATTCCGACATTTTGGCTACTCTTTCCTGAATATCGAATTCATCGAACAGCTGACGCAGCTCGATAAAAGTAAGGATGCTGTCAACAAGTTTACCATCGCGATACAGAAGGGCCTCATCCTTATTGTCAATACATGGGCCGATATAGATAGTTGCAGCCTCTTCACCATATATCTCTTTCACCACCATAGCTGTTGCTATCATAGGCGAAACAAGCGGAGCCAGATTCGGTACCAGCTCAGGATGATATTTACTGATAAGCTTGACAATTGCAGGGCAATTGGCGGTCATGTAATACTTGCCCTCGGCTTTATTGAAGAGCTTTGCATATTCGGCAGCTATAAGATCAACACCGAAAGAGTTCTCATGCACGTAATCAAAACCGAGAAGGCGAAGCATCCCGACAAATTTTCTGTAGTCTGTAATATCGTCAAATTCAGAGGCAATACTCGGGGCAACCAGTGCAACGGTCTTTCTGTCGGATGCCAGGAGTTTTTTAGCTTCCTCCCTCGAATCGCGGTATTCAACGGCACGGGGAGTGCATGCAATAAAGCATAAGCCACAGCCAATACATCTGCCCGGAACTATGTAAGGATGTTCCTTCTGTGCCCTGACCTCAATAGCATTGACAGGGCAAACTCTTACACAGGAGTAAGAATTCCTGCATTTCTGATCGTTTATATAGAAGATAGGTTTTCTTTCGTTCATATTGATAACCGAGTGTTTATCTATTTAATATTTCCAAATTCCTTTTCAAGGATACCTTCAATTTTTGAGAGAGTGACCCCTTCGATTATCCTTTCATTTATTCTGAGGTTGGACCATTGCTGCAAAGGTTCATGCATCTGGCTCCCTTAAAGATGATCCTGTCCTCCAGATGGTTCTTTTTGAGATACTCCCTGATAAATGCAACAACATCCCTGTTACCTCTCGAAAAACAGGAACTGCCAAGACAAATCTGCATTTCAATCTTCTGGGCCATTTTTACTTTGATCGATGAGACAATACGATCTCAAAAGTAATAATAATTCTTTAGCTGTGATACAGAACAGGAGGTCTGGAACTTATTCGTGTCATTCGTTTAATTAGTGGCTTAAAGCATATTCCGCAGATTAGAAGGAGTTTATTTATTGTTAATAAAATAACAATGTTTATTTATTAACAATAAATATTACTATATTTGTATTGGTAATCAGTTAGGTAAAGTATGGCTGCAGATCTCGATATAATACTTAAAAAATATAAACAGGGCAGGAGGGAAGATCTTATCCCGCTGTTACAGGAGATACAGGCAGAGAACGGATATCTTTCTGAGGAATCAATAGTACGAGTGGGAGGCCATCTCGGCCTGAGCACAACCAAAATATTCGGTCTGGCTACATTCTACGACCAGTTCAGATTTATTCCTTCAGGCAAGGTTCATATGAAAATATGCCATGGCACATCATGTTTTATGAACGGCTCCCAGGCTATAATTGATAAAATTAAAGAGGAGCTGAAAATTTCGCCGGGACAAACCACACGGAACGGGAATTTCAGCTTTGATATCGTCACATGCCTTGGAGGCTGCTATCATGGTCCTGTAATAATGGTAAATGGTGAATACCAGATACATATACGTCCAGAGCAGGTGCCTGCCCTTATTACGAAGCTTAAGTTTATTATTGATAATGATTAAATGGAAGATTTAAAGACATTCCTTATTGATAAGGTGCTGTTATTTGAATCCGATACCCTTCCGTCTGAAACTGAAAAGGTATTGCAGCAGGTGCGTCGCGATAAAACCAATGTACCCGTGATCCATATTTCATCAAACACAAGCAGCATAATTGCAGGTTCTGATAAAACTTTCAATGCGGTTAAGGTATATGTTGAAGAGAATGAACCAACAACCCTCATAGTAAGGGTTGGGTGTTCCGGACCTGCAAACTATGAGCCAATGGTCTGTGTTCAGATGCCGGGTAAAAACAAGCTTTTCTTCCGGAACATAACTGAGGAAAAGGTTGAGCCCCTGCTTAACGGTGTTTTTCATAATGATATAAATGAAGATGATCTTCTGGGCCAGACAGGTACCAAAGGATTTGAATTCTGGCCCGGCATCTCCTTTATGAACGAATTGCCATTTTTTGCAAATCAGAAGCGGATAGTACTTGGAAATTGCGGTTGTTATGATCCTGAGAGTATCGAAGAATATATTGCCAGGGGAGGCTATCAGTACATTTGTTAAAACTATACGACACTATACCTTCGAGGAGGTCTGTGATATAATTGAACGAAGCGGTCTCAGGGGCAGGAGCGGAGGCGGCTATCCTACAGGACTGAAATGGAAACAGGCTTTGAATACTTCATCCAATGCACGATATCTTATTTGTAATGCTAAAGAGAGCGATCCCGGATCGTTCAGCGACAGGACTATCCTCGAAAGCGATCCTCACCGGCTAATTGAAGGTATGGCCATTGCGGCTTATGCTATAGGAGCCTCAAATGCCATTTTATATCTTAAATCAGGTTCAGATCATGCCAGGATGAGATTGCAGACTGCGATCAGCATGGCAAGGGAGTTTGGCATAATCGGGCATAATATTTATTCAAGTGGATATAATCTCGATATCTCGTTAAGGCAGGAGCCCGGAGCATTCGTCTGCGGTGAGGAGACAGCCCTGATAAACAGTCTTGAAGGAAAACGGGGAATGCCTCAGCTGAAACCGCCCTATCCGACAACCTCGGGACTTTCAGGGAAACCGACGGTTATCAATAACGTTGAGACTCTTATGAATATCCCGCTGATAATGAAGAATGGTCCTGAGTGGTTCAGAAGCATTGGAACCGAAACGAGTCCGGGTACCAAGATATTTGCCATTACAGGCAGGGGAAGGATGTCAGGTGTGATCGAGGTTGAAATGGGAACTACCCTTGGTTCTGTTCTTGAAGATATTGTCGATGGAATAAAAGACGGAAAAGAATTTAAGGCCATCCAGCTTGGAGGAGCATCGGGTTCATTCATTACTGCTGAAAATCTTGATACCTCTGTCGATTTTGATGCTATGAAACAGAAAGGTTTCGGCATGGGTGCCGGCGGATTCGTTGTAATAGATGAGACATCATGCATGGTTGACCTGGTAAGATACTATATGGAGTATCTCAGGAATGAGAGCTGCGGGAAATGTATCCCCTGCCGCGAAGGCACAGGGCGTATGCTTGAAATTCTGGAAAGTGTAATCAGAAAACCTGCCAATGAGGATTCAGGAACAACTCTCGAGAGGTTTAAAGGTGTGATGCAGCTAGAAACAATATCGTCTGTTATGAAGGATACTTCATTATGCGGACTCGGACAAACAGCTCCGAATCCATTTGTAAGCGCACTGAAAAATTTCAGGGAGGAATTCGAGGAACATATTTTCGACAGAAAATGCAGGGCTAACGTATGCCGCGGACTCAGAACCTTTCTGATTGATGTTGAAAAATGCACAGGCTGTACGGTATGTGCAGGCAAATGCCCGGTAAATGCAATTTACGGAACACGCCTTCAGCCCTTCTTCATCGTGGAAGATAAATGTATAGGCTGCGGGGTCTGCTTCGATGTATGTAAGTTCAGCGCAGTGATTGTAAAATAAAAGCCAGCAACCAGCAACATGCTCTTTACAATACAGGTAAATAACAAGAAGATCAAAGCCGAAAAGGGAGAAACGATTCTTTCGGCCCTTAACCGGAATGGAATAATTATTCCTACTCTCTGCAGAATGAAGGAGTTTACTCCCACAGGTGCATGCCGAATGTGCGTTGTTGAGGTTGAAGGAAAGGAACGGCTTGTTACTGCCTGTTCACAGCCTGTTGAGGAGTGGATGAAAATAAAAACTCATTCTCAGCGGGTTATCACCGCCAGGAAAACCATCGTTGAACTCTTGCTTTCAAATCACCCTGACGATTGCCTTTATTGCGACAGGAACCTTAAGTGTGAATTGCAGAGACTTTCGGAAGAGCTGAATATCAGGGAACGAAGAATAAAAGGCAGGAAAATCAAACAGCGTCTTGACCAGTCAAGCCCTGCCATTGTAAGGGAACTTGCAAAATGTATTCTCTGCGGAAGATGCATCAGAGTGTGCGAGGAGGTTATCACATCAACATCTCTCGATTTCATTAACCGGGGCAGTCAGACACATGTCGGAGCTGCTATGGACAGGGATTTCAACTTTTCAAGCTGTATCCATTGCGGCCAGTGTGTGCTGGTTTGTCCAACAGGAGCACTTCATGAAAAACATAACATTACTGAGGTTCAGGAATATCTGAATAAACATGATATAGTCAAGGCTATCCAGTATTCACCGGTTGTTCCTGCAGGTATTGCCGGGGAGCTTGGGATAAAGTACAGCAGGGACTTTGATAAGAATCTGAACGCGATTCTCCGTAAGATAGGCTTTGACAAGGTCTATACTACCGGAACAGGCACTGATGTGTGCATAAATGAAGTGGCTTTGCAGCTTTCGGAAAATATTGAGAAGAAAGCTGATAAACCTCTGTTTATTACTGCCTGCCCGGCATGGGTTAAATATGCTGAACAATTTGTCCCAACACTGATCCCTCAGCTTTCTACTGTAAAATCACCACAGCAGATAACAGGGATACTTATTAAGACCATAGTTGCCGGACAGCTTGATATAAAGCCGGAACAGATATTTTCTGTTTCTGTAACGCCTTGTATGGCAATGAAATACGAAGCCAGACGGGACGGCATGATGAGAAAGGGCATAAGTGATGTCGATTCGGTTATGACTGTTCGTGAACTTGCAAAGCTTATAAGGCTGAACGGTATTGACTTTACAAATACAGAGAAGGAACCTGCCGATGAGCCATTGTCAGGGAGAAGTTCATCTGCAGCTCTGGCTGAAGTCTCGGGAGGAATGGCTGAAAGTGTCTTAAGATTGCTCTATTACCGGACTACCGGTAAAGAGATTGACAAACAGGTTTTTAAAAAGCTCCGGGTTTCGGGTACATTCAGGGACTCTGCAATTCTGATAGGTGAAAATGAAATAAAAGTCGCTGTAGTTGATGGTCTTACAGGTCTGGAGAAGCTCAGGTCTGCACAGGCTTCAGGTACAAAATATGACCTTATTGAGGTAATGACATGCCCGGGGGGATGCATTCACGGAGGAGGCCTGCCTTTTATTACATCAAAGGAAGATCTGAAAAACAGAGCCAGGATGGTTTACCAGTCTGATGATAATGAAGCTATTGCTCTTCCCTGCAAATCACCATCCATGATTAACCTTTATGAAAAACTCCTGAAGGAAAACATAGAGATATCGGATAAAAGTATATTTTTTACTCATTTTGAAAAAAGAAATGTATTGCTGTGATTTTTACCCCCTTTCTTATTTCCCCCAGGGGGAGGGCCAAGCGTAAAGAACTAGCCCGGTGGGCTAGTTTAGCGAAGGAGCCAGGTTGCGGGTAGCTAACGCGGCAAACCGGCCTGTTCGCTAAAATAGCTCACAGAGCTATTTTTAAACGCTCCAGCCCCCCGTGGGGGAAGGTTGGGTAGGGGGTAAAAGTTAAGAATGGTAAAAGAATTATGTTAGTATATACAATTAAAGAACTTTGCCGTACATGCTACACCTGCGTAAGGGAGTGCCCTGCAAAGGCTATCCGTATCGTGGGCGGCCAGGCTGAAGTAATCGATGAAAGGTGCATTGCCTGCGGTAATTGCACAAAAGTGTGCAGCCAGGGTGCAAAAGTATTCCTGAATACAACCGATCGTGTTATAAAACTTCTTGAAAGCAAATCAGATACTATTGCTATTGTAGCCCCAAGTTTTCCTGCCGAGTTTCAGGAATACACTGATTACAGGATTCTTATCGGAATGATTAAAGCCCTGGGTTTTAGTCATGTACTTGAGGTTTCTTTTGGCGCGGATCTAGTGGCCGACAGGTATAAGAAGCTTGTTGAAGAGAACAAAGAGTACTATATCTCATCCGACTGCCCTTCTATAGTTAACTATATCAAGCTATACCATCATAACCTTGTGGATAAGCTTGCCCCGATAGTTTCTCCGATGGTGGCTATGAGCAGGGTGGTTCATTCCAAATTTGGAAATAGTGTCAAAATCGTTTTTATCGGTCCTTGTGTGGCAAAAAAGGCTGAAAGCATTGAAATTGATGAAGCCATTACATTTACTGAACTGAGAGAACTGTTTGATTTATATAATATTAAATCTGAAAACATTGTGCCATCAGGGTTTGATCAGCCGGTTGGCGGAAGAGGTGCGATATTCCCGGTCACAAGGGGACTGCTCCAGACTGCAAATATAAACGATGATGCAATTACCGGTAACATAATTGCTGCAGAAGGAAGGATAGATTTTCAGGGTGCTCTCAAGGAGTTTGAAGCGGGGCTCATAAAGAATCAGCACATGGAGCTTCTCTGCTGCGAAGGATGTATAATGGGACCGGGTTTGTCAAAAAACGGCAAGCAATATAACAGGAGAGCCCTGGTTAGCTCCTATGCAAACGACAAAATGCAGAATCTTGATGAAGAGAAATGGCAGAAAGCATTTAATGAGTATTCAAATCTTGATCTTTCTTTCAGGCACCGTACGGAAACCCAAAGGGTTGAGAGCCACAATGAAGATGAGATAAACGAGGTTCTTGCTTCAATGGGAAAAATAACAAAAAAGGACCAGCTCGACTGCGGTGCATGCGGTTACGAGACCTGTGTGGAGCATGCAATTGCAATAAAGAAAGGTTTGGCAGAGGTAGAAATGTGCCTGCCGTATACTATAGAAACACTTCATAAATCGGTTAAGGACCTCGCACTGTCGAATGAGAAGCTTTCGTCGATGCGCCAGGCCTTAAGACAGTCTGAAAAGCTGGCTCACATGGGTCAGCTGTCTGCAGGAATAGCTCATGAATTGAATAATCCCCTCGGAGTGGTCATAATGTACAGCAATATCCTTCTTGATGAAAGTCCTGACGGTGATCCGGTAAGGGAAGACCTTAAACTAATTGTTGATCAGGCCGGAAGATGCAAAAAGATTGTAGCGGGCCTTCTTAATTTCGCCCGCAAGAACCAGGTCAATCACCAGATAGTAAATATCAGGGAACTTGCTGAACGCAGCCTTGAAAGTCTTGTCGTTCCCCGGAACATTAAGATAACAATCAGTGACAAAACGGCCAATCCTGAGGCTATGATCGATATTGAACAGATAACACAGGTACTTACAAACCTGATTAAGAATGCATTCGAAGCCATGCCTCAGGGAGGATCAATTGATGTAGTTCTTGAAGATACTCTTGGTGATGTGCTCATTACAATCAAAGATACCGGAACAGGGATCAGGGAAGAAGACAAAGCCAAGATATTTGAGCCGTTCTTTACCACAAAAGGAATTGGTCTTGGAACCGGGTTAGGCCTTGCAACTGCCTATGGCGTTGTAAAAATGCATAAGGGTCATATAACTGTCGAATCGAATACAGACCCATTAAGAGGTCCGACCGGAACGAGCTTTAAGATAGTATTACCAAGGAGAAAGGAATAACCCCCCAACCCCCCAAGGGGGGCTAAGAACAGGTGATTTATCGCCCCCTTCCCCCTAAAGGGGGTTTTAAAAGTCCCCTTTAGGGGATTTAGGGGCGAAAAAGAAGAGGGAACTGGGGCATGTGAATTTATTTGTCCGGGGAAGGGGGTGAGTACACTAGGAATATTGTGTTGGAATTGAAAATTTTACGACATTTACAATAATGAGAAAAAGCGATTTTACCATTCTGGTGGCTGACGATGATCCGGATTATCTTTTTCAGACAATATCAAATCTTGAAAAAGCAGGATATAAGACTATAGCAGTAGAAAGCCAGGCGGAGGCTGAATCGGTTATTGCCAGGTTCAAACCCAGCCTTGCAATATTTGACCTGATGATGGAGAGCGACGACAGCGGGTTTATTCTCTGCTACAAGATAAAGAGGAAATACCCCGATGTGCCGGTAATTCTGGCAACAGCAGTGGCACACGAAACAGGCATCTCCTTCAGTCTCGATTCAGAAACTGAAAAAGCATGGATAAGAGCTGACAAATATCTTGAAAAAGGGATCAGGGCTGAACAGCTCGATCAGGAGGTGATGAAACTATTAAAGATTTGATATGGCTGTCCTGAAAGTACTTGTTATTGATGATGAACCGGGGATCAGATCGGGAGTATCAAGGATACTGAGCACCTTCCGGGTTAATTATCCATTCATGGATGAAGATTACACATTTGTAGTTCAGGAAGCAGCGACAGGCGAGGACGGAATAAGAATACTCGACAGGGAACAACCAGATATTATCCTTCTCGACAATAAATTACCCGGGATCCAGGGCATTGAGGTCCTGGAATATATCAGAAACAAGAAATATGATATAGTGGTGGCAATGATTACATCCTATGCATCTCTCGATGTTGCACTGAATGCTCACAAGTTCGGAGCCACCGATTTTATTCCCAAACCATTTACGCCCCAGGAGCTTAAATCGAGCATCGAGAATATTACAAAACAGCAGTATCTGAAAAGAATAACCCATACGATGAACGAGGAAGGGAAAAAGATCAGATACCAGTTTCTGTCGGTTTTATCGCATGAATTAAAGGCTCCCCTCAACGCTATCGAAGGATATCTGAGAATGATGCAGGAAAAACAATCGGGCGACAGGATTGAAGATTATACAACACCTATCGAAAGGTCGCTTCAGAGAATTCAGGGAATGAGAAATCTGATTATGGACCTTCTTGATCTGACGAAGATCCGTCTCGAACGCAAAGAAGGAAAAATTGAGGAGGTACATCTTTCAAATATCGCTTCGAACTCAATCATTACAGTCAGGCCGTATGCTATTCAGATGGAAATCTCAATAAAGCTTACAATTAAATCAGATGCTGTTATTATGGCAGATCCGACAGATATGGAAATTATTTTTAACAACCTGATCTCCAATTCTGTAAAATATAACAGGAAGCAGGGAAAGTCAGAAATAATTATTGACAGCGACGTTAATGACGTGATTATTGTTTTTTCAGATACCGGTATAGGGATAAAAAAAGAGGACAGAGAGAATCTGTTTGAAGATTTTGTGAGGATCAAGAATGAAAAAACAAGGAATATAACCGGAAGCGGTCTTGGTCTTTCAATAGTAAAAAAGGTAGTTCAGCTTTATAATGGCACCATATCTGTTGACAGCATTCCTGATGTGGGCTCTACTTTCACTGTTCGTCTTCCTAAAAAAACCAGTTAAACCTGATTATATATGACTTCATTACCCGGAAAAACCGTCGAAAGGCTTAGTGAGTACAGAAGGACCCTGCTGTCATGCCTTAATGAAAAAAGAAACTTCATCTTTTCGCACGATCTTGCCGCCAGGCTTCATATAACTGCTGTCCAGGTAAGGCGCGATCTGATGCTTATCGGCTACTCAAGTGTACAGCGTAAGGGATATGATGTAAAAGAGCTTGCGGACACAATCAGCAGGATAATTGATTCTGATGAGGGTATGAATGTTGCCATTATAGGTATTGGAAACCTTGGAAGAGCACTGGCAGGCTATTTCAAGGGGAAAAGATCCAAGCTTAATCTTGTCGCCTCCTTTGACAATGATGCCCAGAAAATCAGCAAAGTCATTTCAGGTGTAAAATGCTATCCGTATGATGATCTGGAAAAAATCATAGGTGAGCTTAAAATTCAGATCGCAATTCTTACTGTTCCTGCCGATTTTGCCAAAGAGATTGCCGAGGAATCGGTCCGCTTCGGGATAAAAGGTATCCTGAACTTCACAACCGTCCCGCTTAATGTACCATCAGGTGTTTTCCTTGAAGAGTATGATATGATTACCTCTATCGAGAAAGTGGCATATTTTGTCAAAGAAAACAGGTTGTAGTCTTAAAATGGTCTCAGTATGAAGATCTTCAGAAACTTTAAGGAAGCCTCAGGTATCCCGAATCCTGTTGTCACCACAGGATCATTCGACGGTGTTCATATAGGCCATAAAACCATTCTTAACCGGCTGAAAACCCTTGCAAAAAAATATGATGGTGAATCGGTTCTGGTAACTTTTGATCCCCATCCCAGGAAAGTCCTCTATCCCGAAACTGCAGGAAAAAATCTGAAGCTTATTAATTCTCAGGAGGAAAAGCTTGAACTCCTTAGGAAAGCGGGTCTTGATAACATCATCATCATAGAGTTTACAAAGGACTTTTCCAAAACTACAAGTGAGCAGTTTGTAAGGGATTACCTGCATGGCTTCCTGAAGGCCAGAGTAGTAGTTGTCGGTTTCAACCATCATTTCGGATTTAACAAGGAGGGAGACTATAAACAGCTCTGGTCAATGCGTGAAAAATACAGTTTTGAAGCTGAAGAGATACCTGAGCAGGAAGTTCAGCATGAAACTGTAAGCTCTACAAAGATCAGAGAGGCCATTAATGCTGGCTATATCCAGAAAGCGAATGCTTATCTCGATCATTATTATATTGTTATGGGGAAACCAGTTCCCTTTGATTATGAGAATCCTCTTTTTCCGTTGTCACTCGTTAAAATTCCCATGACTGAAGAATGTAAACTCCTTCCGGCCGGTGGCATTTATGCAGTCTCCTGTGAATCGGGTTCTGTGAATTCCAAAGGAATGGTTGTTATCAACGAAATACAATCCGGACAATCTGAGGTTCTTCTTCACCTATTTGACAATGAATCTCTTTCAGTCGGAATTGATACCACTATATTCTTTCATAAAAAGGTTCATGGCGCTGTTGACCTTTCGGATTTCAAGGCATCTACACCAAAAATAAAGGCAGCAATGATTGAAATATCGGAGCTGATTTACTGATTACATAATGACACACTTTTTCTGTTTTTTGTTGTATTTCGGCCTCACCCCCTAAATCCCCCTCTCCCGGGGGAGAGGGGGACTTGATTGGCTGGTTTTTAAAGCCCCTCCCTCCTGGGGGAGGGGTTTGGGGAGAGGTCAAACAAGCAGTAAGGCGGACTTAGATTGTTGTTTTTTCAGTACCTTTGCACCCGAAATTAATTCAATAAAAATGCGGTTTTCACCTGAAAAATTAAGCATACCGGATCAGAGAATGAAACCATTCATTGATCCTGATGAAATATGGAACCTTATTAATAATGTAAAACCCGATAAGATCAGGGTAAGAGAGGTCATTGCAAAATCTCTCGACAAGCACAGGCTTACACTCGGTGAAACGGCTGTTCTTATAAATTCAGTGGGAACCGACCTGTTCGATGAGATAAGGGCAGGCGCACGTGAACTTAAAGAAAAAGTCTATGGCAACCGGATTGTCCTTTTTGCCCCCCTTTATGTCGGGAATAAATGCACCAATAATTGCCAGTATTGTGGCTTCAGGACTTCTAACATGGATGCCATCAGGAAAACATTAAGCGACGACGAGATTATAAAAGAGGTTGAGGCACTGGAGGATAACGGCCAGAAGCGGCTTATTCTTGTTTATGGTGAACATCCCGATTATTCAGCCGATTACATTGCCCGTACCGTAAAGATCGTTTATGGTGTTAAAAAGGGACATGGTGAGATCAGGAGGGTAAATATTAATGCCGCTCCGCTTGATATCGAAGGCTTCAGAAAAGTGGGAGAGTCAGGTATCGGAACTTACCAGATATTTCAGGAAACATATCATAAGGAGGCTTATTCGTTGTACCATCTCGGAGGCAGGAAGAGGGATTTTGACTGGAGACTGACCTCACTCGACAGGGCACAGGAAGCAGGGATTGACGATGTGGGAATCGGAGCACTATTCGGGCTCTACGACTGGCGGTTTGAAGTACTCGGACTGGTCCGCCACACAAATCATCTCGAGGCATGCTACGATGTCGGCCCTCATACAATATCATTTCCGCGTATCAAGGATGCGTTAAGTCTGAATATCAGCAATAAGTACCAGACCAGCGATGAGGATTTCAAAAAATTGGTCCCGATCCTGCGGCTGGCTGTACCATATACAGGCATGATCCTTACAGCCAGGGAGACTCCTGATGTAAGGAGGGACGTGATTCAGTATGGTGTATCGCAGATCGATGGCGGCACAAAACTTGAATTGGGATCATACTCTGATTCAAAGAATGAAGTCCAGAACCTTAACCGTGAGCAATTCAAGATCAGCGACGCACGATCTCTGTCGGATGTCGTCGATGAACTGCTTACCAGCGATTATCTGCCCTCATTCTGCACATCATGCTACAGGATGGGCAGGACCGGCGAACACTTTATGGAATTCTCGGTCCCCGGATTTATAAAACGATATTGCACACCAAATGCCATTCTGACCCTGTCTGAATATATCTGCGACTATGCAACCGATGAGGTTGCACTGAAAGGATGGAAAGTCATTGAGAAGAATTTGCAGAAACTTGAACACGGAGTTGCCCTGAGTACAAAAGAGAAAATCGAAAGAATTAAAAAAGGGGAAAGAGATCTCTACTTTTAATAAAAATACTTTTTAATCATAGACATCATGATAAAGATTCTCGGAATAAAGATCATCGACAGGATCAAGGAAGCCGGACTGACACAGAATATTCTTTCGAAATATGCAGGACTGATAACAACACGACTTGGATTTCATGAACTTTCGACAGAGCATTGCAGCCGTGAAGCCTATATTATTCTGCATCTGTCAGGAAATGAGCAGGAAACAAATAAGCTTCGCACTGAACTCAATTCTCTTGGCGGGATCGAAATACGCGAGATGATTTTCAGTGATGACAGACATTTCATAAATTTCCCCTGCGAAGAAGGTTCCCTCAGGTTTCTTGGAATACTTATCGATAAAAGGGAGTTAATTGCAATAACAGATGTCCAGAGGATACTTACCTCTTTTGGATGTATAATCCGCACCCGCATGGGCGTCAATGAAGAGTTCTTCGGAAGTCCGGCCGGATTGATTGTTCTGGAGCTTATGGGTGATGAGATCCAGATGGATCTTCTCGAAAACGATCTTCAGAAACTGGAGAAGGTTAATCTGCGGAAAATGGTATTTTAGAACATCCCCCTTCCCCCTTCAAAGCTAACCTTTATACACAATTTATACTTGATTATAAATCAGGATGTTAAACAAGTAATAAATAAACGATATGATAAAGTCTATTTAACCACGGAGTCGCACGGAGTTAACACTGAGTTGCACTGTTTTTATTTGTCATCTAAACCGTGAAACTCCGTACAAACTCCGTAAACTCCGTGGTTAAAAAACTAATAATCAGATTATTGATGGTAAGGATAAAAGATGTGTATAAAGGGTAGCCTTCAAAGGGGGAAGTATTAAGTCATACCATGCACCCTGCACCCTTATCTTATCACCTGTCCGAAAAATATCGCATTCAGAAAGACCTTATTCGTTCCATACCAGACCGCCCTGAAATTTGTATTGTCATAGAACGATATGACCCTGTTCTCATGTACACTTGCAAACGATGTGCCTTTAATCCTGCTGATGTTCTTTACACTGCAGTAACCGCTTAAAAGAGGATCTTCGGTATATTGAACCGGATTGCTGTAAATATCCGTAACCTTCTTTACTGCTGTTGATGTTGACTTAAAGACGGGAAGGATATCCCTGGTATATCCAAAACACAAAGGATGGGTCAGATCGAGGTGCGTTTCGAAGATTGAACCGGGGATCTGCTGAACTTGTCTGTCGGCTGCCCTGTTCATGTAAACCCCGTCTTCTTTTCCGTCCCCGTTCTCTTCAATAAATTCCATATCTGCAAATTTGTTTCTTGACAGCCACCTGTTCCCGGTTTCATATCCTATTAAAATCCCTCCGCTGCGGTTCCATGCCCTGATATTGTCCATACCAACGGGGCTGATGTCAGGTGAGCCGGTAATTATCAGAACATTGTATCTTCTGAGGTCTGCCGTACTTAATCTCTGGGCTGTTATCATTGTTACCGGAACAGTGAACCTGGTGTCCAGAAGGTGCCATATCTCTCCGGCATCCGGGCTGTTTGCCCCTTCGCCGGTGACCATTGCGACAGAAGGTTTTGTAAGGGAGACTATCCTGTTGCTTCCAAGATCAATACCTTCAGTGGTAAGACCTGTTCGGACACCATAGACAGTAATTCCGCATTCTTTTGCAGTTTTTTCCATCAGCGACCTGAGTTCCAGGCCGGAGATAGCTTGTCCGGTAGCAGGAATGACTATTGTTCCGGCTGAAAAGCTCTTTTTAACGACACCGTCATCATATACAAAGGACTCCATTGAGACCCTGGTTTGAAGTCCCGTTTTCTGCAGCAGGAATAATGCTTTTGGTGAATAATATTCGCTCCATTCAAAAAGGAATGCATAGGGATCCTCCGGGGAAACAAGCTCTCCTGCGATTGAGGGAGGTGAAATAATTTCAGAACCGGCAAGTCCGTCTGTCTCTTTCGCCAGTGTCAGACCGGAATAATTCAGGTTGAACGACATTGGTAAAACCCATGTGGAAACATCGTAAAAGCGCTGTCGGTGAATTCCTTAACAGGCTCAAACAGACTTCTGATAAACCGGTATTCATTCTGCTTAAGAGGTACAATATAGCTTTTGCCGGTTTTATACAGTCAACCCCGTCCTTTGTAATATCCCGTGTAGTCCGATATACTTTTATCCGGTGCTGCAGAAGGATGTTCATAAACTCAGAATCCTGTGCATTATCGAAGGTTCGTGAAGATGTAGGCCTTACAGGATATTATCGGCGAGTGCAAGGGCTTCTTTGTAGAAATTCCTCTGGCTTTCAAGCAATTTGTCCTTCATATTCAGTCCTGCTTCAAGGGTTGAAAGTGAGACAGTAAATTGATTTCTGATTGCAAACGGGAAGGATAACAGGCCTCCAGGGGTTTCGCTCAGGTGGCCTTTAACCCCTGCCTGTTCAAATAAGAATGCCGACTGGAACCATGAATATCAGGATAGGAAGATCCTTTTCCGATATAAAAATCATCAAAGCTCTCTTCAGTGTAGTAGAAGCTCCCGACGGAATTGAGGAATTTCTCATGATATTTTCCGATTTCAGCAGTCAGTTCGTAGTTCTCCTGCGGGTCAATGGATTATTGCGGCTTTTTATGCCGGGCTGGAAGAAGAACGTCTCATTGGCTCCTGTTTCATGATGATCGGTATTAATATTCGGTTTCCATTTATGAAATGCCGTTACGCGTCCTTTTGATTCCGGCTGCTGGAGCATCGAATAATCACGGTTGAGGTCAAACCAGTAATGATTGGTCCTGCCTCCCGGCCAGGTTTCACTGAATTCCCATGAAGCCGGATCGGGATTATTATTCAGGCTTTTTGTAAAGTTGACCCAGGTTGAATGGCGCTGCATCCCATCAGGATTCAGTGAAGGGTCGATAAGGATAACAGGTTTTTCAACAGCTCATCAATCTCTTTCCCTTCCCCTGCAATCAGATAATACGCTACAAGAGCCGATGCGTTCTGAGCACTCGATTCATTGCCATGGATCCCGTAGCCAAGTTTAATAAATACCGGCATTTTATCTACATCTGATTTACCTGAACGTGAAGGATCACAAAGTATAAGGTGTTCCTGCCTGAGCTGTTCTATGTTTTTAATATTTTCCGGCGAACTGATTATCAGTTGCCCCAGGGGTCGTTCTTCATAGCTTTTTGCATACTCTTCCCATACAGCCCTCTCTGAAATTCGGCTAATTCAATCATATAGCTATAAAGCTTATCGTGCGAAAGGTGCCATTCACCGATTTCATGACCGAAAAACTGCTTCGGTGGCGGAATAGAAGAATTGTAAGTTATATTTTCAGGAAGATAATAATCAAGGGTTACCTGGGATTTAACCAGAGTTGAAAACGAAATAAGAAGAATCAGAATTAAGATTTTTTTCATTAGGATCAGGCTTAGGAATATAGTTTAGTTTCTCTTAACCACGGAAGTTGCACAGAGTTTTCACAGAGTTTTCACTGTCTTACTCCGTGTAACTCCGTGAGAACTCAGTGTGACTCCGTGTTTATATGGATTTTCTTCTTTTGTCATAATGTTGCGAATCTCCCCATTCTCCATAAATAATTTCTGTATCTGCCATACTTACCCGTGCTTCAAGGCAGCTCTGGCAATCCTCTGCCGAATCGTCGGTGCAGGGTTTATTATCATAAAGTTTGTAGCTGTCGCGGTATCTTCCGGGGGTTATATTCGGCATAATGATATTGGCTCCAATCATAATTGCCTTTTCCCTGCCAATTGGATCAATTGCCTGCAGAGCTGTGGCAGCAACAATGTTGATATCCTTCATCATTATCCTTAATAAAGCGATCATTTTCAGTGTCAGGTCAAAACGTTCATTCAGAGGCAGGAGATCTGCAGCATATTGTATAAGAGGAGTGTCTGCATGTTCAATATATGGACCCATGCCGCACATATCAATATTGAACTCTTTCATGAAAATCAGATCTGATGCAAGATCATCCAGGGTCTGGAATGGTAATCCTATCATTACTCCCGTACCTGTCTGATATCCTATATCCTGCAGGCTCTTCAGGCATTCCAGTCTCCTCCTGAAGTCATGTTTTTTGTTTTCGGGATGGATCTTGCGGTAGAGTGATTCATTGGTGGCTTCGATGCGCAAGAGATATCTGTGGGCACCTGCATCATACCATTTCTGATATACTTCACTGGTCTGCTCGCCAACTGACAGAGTAATGCCAAGCTCCCCCTTTGAAAGATCCTTTATTTTGAATATCAGATTTTCTATGCGGTCTGCAATTACAGGGCTTTCAAGTTCGCCCGACTGAAGCGCTATTGACCCATACCGGTTGTCGTATGCAAATTTTGCGGCGGTCAGGATCTCCTCGTCCGACAGGTTATATCTTTTCAGGTTCTTATTACCCTTTCTGATCCCGCAATAAAGGCAATCTTTGCTGCAGACATTTGAAAATTCTATCAGACCCCTGAACCAGACCTTCTTTCCGATAATTTGTTCTTTGATTTCAGCGGATTTTTTAAAAAGAAGTGTCCGGTCCTTATCCCGTGATGAGAGGAGGGTTATAATATCTTCTCTTGACAGAATATCTTTTTCAAGTATTTTACTTATGCTCATTAATGCAAAAATAGTTTTTTTGGTATCGATTTTATGCATTATTTCAAGTATCATAAAAATATAGGGACTAAAGTCCCAGGAGATGACCGTATCATAAACCACGGCTTAAAAGCCGTGGTTAATAGGGCAAGAGGACTCCCGGGCTTTAGCCCTTAATCTTTTTAAAGAGATTTGGTTCATGTTAATTTATTTCATATATTGCGTAATATAAGATATGTAACAATAAATACGTAACATAATATATGTAACATAAACTATGGAATCAAATCCTTTTCTGATCAGCGGCTATATCTCTCCCGACTACTTTTGTGACAGGGAGAAAGAGACCGATACAATGACCGAAGCTCTGCTCAACAGACGTCATCTTACAATATTTTCTCCCCGCAGGATGGGTAAGACAGGACTGATAAGTCATCTGTTTTACCTGGGCTCGAAAAAGAAACTTTTCCTTCCTGTATATGCTGACATTATGGCTACCACATCGCTGCAGGAGTTTGTTGAGACAATGGGCAAAGCTGTTTTCACTGCAGTGGCCAGAAATGAGACAGCTTTAAAAAAGATTCTGAAAAAGCTCGCGCTCCTGCGTCCTAAAATAACCATAGACGAATTTACCGGAGCACCATCAGTCACTGTATCAGTAGCTCCGGGACAGGATACTGTAAGCTCACTCGAGTTGATCTTTGAATATTTTCGCACCCAGGATAAGCAGTTTGTCCTTGCCATTGATGAGTTTCAGCAGGTAATGGAATATCCTGAAAAAAATGTGGAAGCTTTGCTCAGGTCATTTATTCAGCAATCAGCAAATGTAACCATCATGTTTTCGGGAAGCAGAAAACATATCCTGACAGGAATCTTTAGCGCACCTGAAAGGCCGTTTTACAATAGCACACAATTACTTGAACTCGGAAAAATCAATACAGAAAGCTATTCAGGTTTCATAAGGGAAAGGTTTGAATCACCTTCAAGGTCAATAACTGACGGAGCCATTGCACTGATTCTTGAAGCCACTTCCGTGCATACATTTTATGTCCAGTTCCTTTGTAACCGTCTTTACAGTGCTTTCAGGAAAGTAGATACAGACCAGGTAAAAACCATGCTCTTTAAAATAATTACCGAGAATGAGCCGGTTTACGGAGGATACATTAATCTCCTTACTACGCTTCAGTTCAGAGTATTAAGAGCTGTGGCCACAAATGGAGGCGTGCGCAACCCAACATCAAGCGAGTTCCTTGATAACCATAGCCTGGGAGCTGCAAGCTCAGTAAGCCTGGCAATCAAAAGTCTGGAAGACAAGGGATTCATCTCATACGATAACCAGGTTTATAATTTGAATGATCAGTTTTTCAGGCAATGGCTGATTTACAAGGCCGGTTGAATATCATGATCACTCTTTTGATTTGTACTATTTATTTTTATTATATTGCTTTCACTAAATCTTGCAGTATTTTGTTTGTAATTTGTTATATATCAGAGATCTATTTATTTGCTGTCGCAAATAATGTGGGTTATCTGAAATTATTCGGAGGTTTGTGATTTAATCTTAATAATATTCAGGTCATTGAATTATTAAATCAATCTCAAGCCTAAAAGTCAGCTATGATAAATGACAAACTAATAAATCCTTCCGGCATCGCGGTTGTAGGAGGATCAGAAGACCTTTTAAAGCCAGGCGGGAAAATTCTGAAGAACATAATCGACGGGGGTTATTCCGGCGATCTTTTCGCAGTAAATCCCAAACAGGATTGTATTCAGGGTGTTAAATCGTACAGGGATATAAGGGATATTCCATCCGTAGATCTTGCAATACTGGCAATACCTTCAAAACTGTGCTTGGATGCCGTTAATATTCTTACAAAAGAAAAAGGCACAAAAGCCTTCATAATAATCTCTGCCGGATTCAGTGAGGCAAATGAGGAGGGCCGTAAGCTTGAGAAAGAGATTGCCGGGATTATTGACCAGGCAGAAGGGTGTTTGATAGGCCCAAACTGTATCGGAGTTGTGACTCAGACATACCACGGGGTTTTTACCACACCGGTGCCAAAGCTCAGCGAAAAAGGATGCGACTTCGTTTCAGGATCGGGGGCAACAGCACTTTTTATTATCGAATCGGCTCTGCCAAAGGGGCTAACCTTTTCAAGCCTCTTTTCGGTTGGGAACAGTGCACAGACAGGTGTCGAGGAGGTACTTGAATACTGGGATATTAATTATATCCCGGAAATAAGTTCCCCTATCAAACTGATATATGTCGAGTCAATTCCAAATCCCGACAAGCTTCTGCATCATGCATCATCGCTTATAAGAAAGGGATGCAGGATTGCGGCTATAAAAGCGGGAACTACCGAAGCAGGAAGCAGGGCTGCCTCATCGCATACAGGAGCAATGGCATCATCCGATTCCGCTGTTGAAGCCCTGTTCCGCAAAGCAGGGATAGTACGATGTTCAGGGAGGGAAGAGCTGACAACGGTTGCTTCAGTTTTCATGCATAAACCGCTTAAAGGAAGGAACATAGCAATTGTAACTCATGCAGGAGGTCCGGCAGTTATGCTTACCGATGCCTTGTCGGCCGGAGGAATGAATATACCGAAACTGGAGGATGAAGATCAGAAACGGATCCTTGAAATGATGAATCCCGGAGCATCAGCGATCAATCCGATCGACATGATAGCCACAGCCACAATTGATCAGCTCGACAGAGTTATTGAATATGTTGACAAGAAATTGGGAACGATCGACGGAATGAGTGTTATTTTCGGTAATAATGGCCTTAATAACATGACCGAGATCTATGAGCTTCTTCATAAAAAAATCATTGAATGCAATAAGCCTTTGTACCCTATCTTGCCTTCAATTTCGAGCTCATCTCAGGAACTAGAGAATTTTATGAACAGGGGGAACGTCAATTTCCCTGATGAAGTAGTACTTGGGAGAGCATTGACCCGGATCTCAAACACTCCCTATCCTGCAGAGGAAAAGATATATCTGGAGGGGATTGATGTGCCTGCGATAAGGAAGATCATTGACAACTCTGAAAATGGTTACCTTCAGCCGGCAGGAATACAACAGCTGCTGCATGCGGCCAATATTCCGGTAGTTAAAGAGGCAGTGGCAACAACCAGGCAAGAAATTATCTCTCTTGCAGAAAAGATGGGTTACCCGGTTGCCCTGAAGGTTGTCGGACCTGTTCATAAATCTGATGTCGGCGGTGTTACCCTTAATATTAAATCGCAGAAACACCTTGAAGCAGAATTCATCAGGATGAAAAAGATCAGTGGTGTTACGGGAGTGATGGTCCAGCAGATGCTGTCGGGCACAGAACTCTTTATCGGGGCTAAGTACGAGCCGAAATTTGGTCATATTATCCTGTGCGGACTCGGAGGTATATTTGTGGAAGTACTGGGAGATGTCTCCTCAGGACTTGCTCCACTTACTTTTAATGAGGCTGATTCAATGATAAAGAGCCTGAGAGCCTACAAAATAATCCGCGGGACAAGGGGTAAGCCGGGCATTAATGAATCAAAATTTGCAGAGATCATAGTGCGGCTTTCAAGCCTGCTGCGTTTTGCAACGGAGATAAAGGAGATGGACCTGAACCCGCTGATCGGGAGCCAGAAAGATATTACAGTTGTAGACGCCAGGATCAGGATTGAAAAATGATATTTGTATCTTTAAAAAAAACCAGAAGAACCATAAGTATTTTTGATGTACTTTACTGTTATGAATAATATACCAATACCCGATGATATAATAGAGTCGCTGAAGGAGACCACAGGTGTGAAATCTCCCGGTACAGCTTCAATACGTGATATAGTGTATCTCGTCAATCGCATCGAGTACAAAACTGGCGTCGAATTTATCAGGATGGAAATGGGAGTACCGGGACTGCCGGCTCCGTCGATAGGTATTGAAGCTGAAATAGAAGCACTTCATAAAGGTGTGGCCTCACTTTATCCTGAAATAGCCGGACTGGGGATTCTTAAAAATGAGGTTTCACGATTCATTAAGCTTTTTCTGAATATTGATATCAGTCCTGCAGGATGCATCCCGACAGTCGGATCAATGATGGGATCGATGATATGTTTCCTGGTTGCCAACAGGAACGACAGGAATAAGGAGGGCTCACTTTTCATCGATCCGGGTTTTCCGGTTCAGAAGCAGCAGGCGAGGATGCTCGGACATGATTATTTTACATTTGACATTTATAATTACAGGGGGAAGAAGCTGAAGGCCAAGCTTGAATCGTACCTTCAGACCGGCAAGGTGTCGTCACTGTTATTTTCAAATCCAAACAACCCGACCTGGGTCTGCCTGAATGAAGAAGAACTTTCAATAATTGGTGAACTATCCCTGAAATATGATGTTATTGTTATTGAAGACCTTGCATACTTCGGGATGGATTTTAGAAAAGACTATTCCAATCCGGGTAAGCCGCCTTTTCAACCTTCAATCGCACATTATGCTGACGATTATGTTATACTTATATCGAGCTCAAAGATTTTCAGCTATGCAGGACAGAGGATAGGAGTGATGGCAATTTCAGATCATCTGTTTGACAGATCATATCCCGATCTTCTTAGATATTACCCAACGGACAAATTCGGCCACTCAGCTATCTTTGGCGCATTATACGGAATTTCGGCAGGAGTGACTCATTCGGTTCAGTATGGTTTTACAGCTCTTTTAAAAGCGGTCAACGATGGTATATATAAATACCGCGATGATATTATGGAATATGGTGAAAAAGCCCATATAATGAAAAAGATTTTTACCGATAACGGGTTTTATATAACTTACGACAGGGATCTTGATGAGCCGATTGCTGACGGTTTCTATTTTACAATCTCTTATCCCGGAATGACAGCTTCTAAATTAGTTGACCTCCTTCTGCGTTACGGGATAAGTGCAATTTCGCTTGATACTGCAGGAAGTGACAGGAACGATGGTCTGAGGGCATGTGTTTCAAAGGTACCGAGAACAATGTTCAGCGAACTTGAGTGTCGGTTGAAGCAGTTTAATAAAGATTATCCGGTTAATACAAAATAAAACGAACAAATATGGCAAAAATCAGAGGAAGCATTGTAGTAAATATCGACAGTTGCAAAGGATGTGAAGTCTGCATGGTTTCATGTCCCACCGGAACTATTGGCATGTCAAAGGAGGTCAACAGCAAAGGGTATAACTATGCCTACCCCGCACATCCCGAGCTTTGCATAGGATGTGCCAGCTGTGCAATTGTATGCCCCGATGGTGTGATAACTGTTTATAAAACAAAAATATAGCCAATGGAAAGAGAATTAAGATTAATGAAGGGTAATGAGGCTATTGCAGAAGCTGCAATAAGGGCCGGAGCCGATGGCTACTTCGGATACCCGATAACACCTCAGAGTGAAATACTTGAATACCTGATGGAAGCAAATCCTTATGAAAAGACAGGAATGGTTGTTCTTCAGGCCGAAAGCGAGATTGCCGCCATCAATATGGTTTATGGCGGAGCCGGGTGCGGCAAGAAAGTAATGACATCCTCCTCCTCACCTGGAATAAGCCTTAAACAGGAGGGAATAACATATATTGCCGGTGCCGAACTTCCTTGTCTGATTGTAAATGTGGTGCGGGGTGGCCCCGGACTTGGTACTATTCAGCCGGCCCAGTCGGATTATTTTCAGGCTGTTAAGGGCGGCGGTCACGGGGATTATCATCTTATCGTGCTTGCACCGTCATCGGTTCAGGAGATGGCTGACTTTGTCGGGCTTGCATTCGATCTGGCTTTTAAATACAGGAATCCTGCCATGATACTCTCTGACGGAGCTATAGGCCAGATGATGGAGAAGGTGTGGCTTGGACCACAACAGGAGAGATCAAAAACTGTTCCTGAATGGGCCACTACAGGAAAACCTGAAACAAGGAAGAGAAACATTATCACATCACTTGAGCTCGATCCGAACAGACAGGAGATCTTTAATCTGAAACTCATAGCAAAATATAACGAGATCAGGGAAAATGAGGTTCGTTTTGAGGAGTTTCAGTGCGAAGACGCTGAATATATGCTGGTGGCATACGGAACAAGCGCAAGGGTTTGTCAGAAAGCGGTTGAACTCTCCCGTAAACAGGGAATAAAAGTTGGGTTATTGAGGCCTATCACCCTTTTCCCATACCCTTCAAAACAGATAAATAAACTTGCCGGCAAGGTAAAGCTTTTTCTGGCAGTGGAGATGAGTGCCGGACAGATGGTTGAAGACGTGAGGCTTGCAGTGAACGGGAAAGTTCCTGTTTATCATTACGGAAGAATGGGAGGGATGATACCCACACCAGATGAAGTGGTTGATAATCTTAAAAAACTTATTACAGGAAACTGAGATATGAAAGAAATTACAGGAATAAAGGAAATAGTGAAACCTGAGAATCTGGCTTATAAAAAGTCAACAATTCTCACTAAAGATATTATGCATTATTGTCCGGGATGCGGTCACAGCACTGCTCACAGAATCCTTGCCGAGATAATCGAAGAGGAGGGACTTCAGCACGATACAATAGGGGTCTCACCCGTGGGATGCTCTGTTTTTCTATACAACTACATCGATATCGATTGGCAGGAAGCAGCTCATGGAAGGGCCCCGGCTGTTGCTACCGGTATTAAAAGACTTCTTCCTGACAAGTTTGTCTTTACATACCAGGGCGATGGCGATCTGGCAGCCATCGGAACTGCTGAAACAATTCATAGCTGCAACCGCGGTGAAAATATCCTGATTATCTTTATAAACAACGGCATCTATGGTATGACCGGCGGACAGATGGCCCCTACTACTCTTCCGGGGATGAAATCATCAACATCCCCGTATGGAAGAGATGTACATACTATGGGTAATCCCTTGAAAATGACCGATATTGTTGCCACTCTTCCGGGAACCTATTATGTTACCCGCCAGAGTGTGCATACTCCGGCCAATGTCAGAAAAACTAAAAAAGTCCTGAGGAAAGCAATTCAGTATCAAAAACTTAATAAAGGAACCTGCTTCGTCGAAATAGTGTCTAACTGCCCGTCAGGTTGGAAAATGACACCGGTACAGTCAAATAAGTGGTTGGAAGAGCATATGCTGCCTTATTATCCTCTTGGCGATCTTAAAACCCCTGATGAGAAACCTGTCCAACAATCAAAATCTGAATAGAAATGACTGAAGAAATATTAATAGCCGGATTTGGAGGACAGGGTGTTCTGTCGATGGGTAAAATTATGGCATACTCAGGTGTGATGCAGGATATGGAAGTGAGCTGGATGCCATCGTATGGTCCTGAGATGCGGGGAGGTACTGCTAACGTGATAGTTATCCTCAGCAGTGAAAGAATCAGTTCTCCGATATTAAGAAACTTTGATACAGCGATAATCCTTAACCAGCAATCGCTCGATAAATTTGAGGAATCAGTAAAGCCGGGAGGCGTTCTTATTTATGACGGAAACGGGATTACAAGGCACCCTGAAAGAAAGGATATTTCCATTTACAGGATTGATGCTGCTGAAGAGGCTTCAAAAATGAACACTCCTAAAACATTCAATATGTTTGTTCTGGGCGGATTCCTTAAGGTGAAGCCGGTTCTGAGCCTCGAAAATGTGATAAAAGGATTGAAAAAATCTCTTCCTGAAAGGTATCATAAACTAATCCCCGAAAACGAGAAATCATTATTGCGGGGAGCAGAGATCATTAAAGAAATCCAAAAGGTATAATTAATTTCCTTTTAACCACAGAGTTACACGGAGTTTGCACGGAGTTACACTGTTTCAGACTCCGTGATACACCGTAAAACTCTGTGCAACTCTGTGTTAAAATCTTAAGGATTACTCGTAGAAATGCATTTCTACAATATATTTCCATACGGCCGGATGGAGATAGTACGACATATTCTTTCCCCGTTTGACACCGTTTCTTATAAATGTACCTGAAATATCCATCAGTGGCGCATTAACCCATTTTACACTTGCTTTTGTAAGTATCTCACCGAGCAGATCATTTTTCTTTTTAGTAATTCCTGGTCTGGGATATACATAAAGGGGGAAGCGGCAGATCAGCTCTCCGGCATTTTTCCATTTATGCAGGGTGTAGAGGTTATCCTCACCCATTACAAGCACAAATTTATGTTCCGGATATTTTTCGGTTAACAGGGCCATTGTGTCAATCGTATATGATGGTGACGGACGGTTAAACTCAATATCAGAAGGTTTAAGGTTGTCATTATCACCAATCGCCATTTCAACAAGATACAGTCTGTGCCGGTCGGGGAGGAGCGATTCTTTCTTTTTCAGAGGGTTCTGGGGGCTGACCACGAACCAGATCTTGTCGAGGTCAGTGAATTCTTTCATATAACCTGCAATTGCCATATGCCCGATATGTATCGGATTGAAGGAACCGAAGAATAAGCCGATTTTTGACATTGTTAAACCAGTTATGTTCTATTTTGTTTATACCCCCTTTCCTGTCCCGCAGGGCGGGATGATAGGCATCCTTCCCCCATGGGAAGGCTGGGTAGGGGGTACTTCAAATAATTTACCTTTTAATCTCTGTATTTAAAAAACCCCTGACCACCTTGCACACTTCATTCCTGGCCTGCTCCAGATTGTCATTTATCACGATATGATCAAATTCCCCCGCAAGCTTCATCTCTTCAACTGCTTTTTCCACCCGTATCTTTATTTTTGCAGGATTGTCTGTCGCTCTTGCATGAAGCCTCATTTCAAGTTCTGTTAAAGAAGGAGGCATTATAAAAATTGAAACAGCCTTATTTCCGAATATATTTTTCAGGTTGATTCCACCCTTTACATCAACATCAAAAATAACATGTTTTCCTTCAGCCCATATCCTTACAATTTCACTCTTAAGGGTGCCATAATAATGATCTTTGTAAACCTCTTCCCATTCTGTAAATTCTTTTCTTCTGATCTTCTCCCTGAAATCTTCAACTCCAATGAAGTAGTACTCTTTCCCGTCCTTCTCTTTTCCTCTGGGATTTCTTGTAGTGGCCGATATTGAGAATCCAAGTCCTGGTACTTCTTGCATAAGATGATTTACTATAGTTGTCTTTCCTGCTCCCGAAGGAGCTGATATTATGACAAGCTTTCCTTCCATGTTGATTTAATTATAAAAAGGCATCAGACATGCATTTTAAAAAAAATCCGGCACCCGATGCTAAAGAATATTGTTTGTTTGTTCTTTTATCTTTTCAAGCTCATCCTTCATCATTACAACCAGTTTTTGTATCGAGGCATCATTGGCCTTGGAACCGAGGGTGTTTATTTCACGCCCTATTTCCTGTGCGATGAAGCTGAGTATCTTTCCATTCGGAGCTTCGGTTGCGATTGTTTCCAAAAAGTATTCACAGTGCTTTTTCAACCTTACTTTTTCTTCATTTATATCAAATTTTTCAAGGTAAAAAATCAGCTCCTGCTCAAACCTGTTTTTATCAAGATTCTCTGTCCCGTTATTCTCTTTTAATATTAAAAGAAGCTTTTCCCTTACCTTTTCAATTCTTCCCGGCTCGTAAGTCTCAACGGCTGAAAGTGATTCAAGAATCCGGGACAGACATTTTTTCAGGTCCGATTCAATCGATTTCCCCTCCTCTTTCCTGTACTGGTCAAGCAGACTGACCGATTCAAGAATCTGGGTTCTCAGGAGATCCCATTCAGCCTGGGGCAGTTCAGGCCTTTCGGTTTTAAGAGCATCAGGGAGCCTCATGATAGTTGGAAGCATCTGACTGTCGATATTGATATTCAGCTCTCCGGCAATCTCTTTAAGCTGATTATAGTAATTTTTAACAATCGATTTGTTGATCACAGGGATACCTTCATCTTCGAGTATATCAAAATAGACTGTCAGATCTATTTTGCCCCTGCCAAGCATCTGGCTGATCATGTTTCTTATCTCAGGCTCTTTCTCTTTATAAAGCCATGGAAGCTTGGTGTTCAGGTCAAACTGCTTGGAATTCAATGACTTTATTTCAATAGTGATTTTTTTCTGGGATGTTTCTGTTATGGCTTTTCCATAACCTGTCATGGATTTAATCATCGGCTAAATTAATTGTTAGAGATTAGTGTTCACTTTGTTTGCCTTTGCGGGATCACAAAGGTTCACATAGGTTTTCAAAGAATTTAAGGTTAATATATCGTGAAAGTTACAAATTCTCATCGTAATATATAAGCTTTCGTGAATTTTAACGTTATGTTTATGAGAGGTTTTATCAGAAACAACCATCTCCCTCCCTTTCAGGACCGTAAGGGAGTACTTCTCCTCTCTAAGAGGAGGAGAAAGTTATAGAGCCAAGAATTGTAGCTTTCCCCTCCTTTGAATAAGGAGAAGTGTCCCATCCGCCGGCTGGCGGGTGGGGCGGGGTGGTTTGATTAATTCAGGACATTACTGTCTCATTGGAATTATTAAACATAACATATTCATCTGCTTAAGCTTAACTTAAACCGTAAATGCTTATGAAAGGAAGATTTCTACTCCCTTTTTTTATTGTTTTAATTTTCTACCCGACCCTTGTGTTTTCACAGATATCAGGCACAGGAGGTAAACCGGATAAAGCAATAGTTGATTCACTGGCAGCGAGGGGGTTGTTAAAAAATGCAGAACCTTTTCGTCCTGATATTCTGTTATCACACGATCAGGCTTTGAAGTTTCTGCAAAAAACCATGTTTTTTCAGTCCTGGAAAAATCAGGCCGATCCTCTCCGTTCTGCAATCGGGCAGCTGATATTTGAGGCTTCTAATCCGCCCTTCGATTCGGCAGGATTCTTCCTTGAAAGATATCCTTACGATTCCATCGCAATACCACAGGATGAGTTTTATATCTGGGAACCAGCAGCACTGAAAGACACAACAATACTGGTCATAGTGGATACTCTCAGGGAAGCCAGATCAAAAAAACCTGAATTTCCTTTCTGGTATTACAGATACCCCTACCAGAGCGATTCGATAAGAGCAGCTGTTGGCGCATTAATGGAATACGTTGAAGAGCGCGACTCGAGTCTTATCAGTTTTGCCGGGACAGGTAACAAGCAATACTCATTATGGCTTAACTCAAGATCTGATAAAATAATGAGATTCTGGCTCAGGAATGATCTCGATGATTCAGTAACGGTCTGGATCAGTAATCCTGAAAAGAACACAATAGGATTACAACTTGAACAGGGGGTAAGTTTCAGGAGACCGACCAGGCAGGGGTATATTACTCCAGCCAGGATCGATGTTGAACCGCAGGACAAATTAACCCTGGTTGATATCGGGAAAATAATCACAAAACAGCAATTCTGGAGGTACCATACTGAAGCAGCTTTTGTCCTGAATCAGGCTTTTCTTACAAACTGGGTAAAGGGTGGTGAAAACAGTGTTTCAACTACTTTTGATGTCACTTTTTATGCTGATTACACCAACAAACCCAAACTTATTTCGTCATATCATTTTGCAAGGATAAAATATGGTCTTGTCGCTTCAGCCACCGATGGAATCAGGAAAAACCTTGATCTGCTGGAAACCAATTCAAAAATAAATCATAAAGCTTTCGGAAAATTTGATTTCAGCGGCATTATGCTTTTTAAAACGCAGGTATCAAAAGGTTACAATTATCCAAACGACTCCGTTCCTGTATCCAGATTTATGAATCCGGCAATCCTTACTATGGGTCTGGGCCTTGATTATAAGCCGGACAAGTTTACTTCATTAAACTTCTCTCCATTTTCTTATAAGGGAACATTTGTTCCTGATACGGCAACAATCGACCAGACAAAATACGGAGTGGCTGAAAACAGGAAATCGAAACATGAACCTGGTGCAAGTTTCCTGATTTCAAATGAATTCAGGCCTTTTAAAAGCATTTCTGTTTTAAACAGGCTGCAACTGTTTACAAGTTATATAAATAATCCGCTGAATATTGATGTGGACTGGGAGATGATACTCAAAGCAAACCTGAACTGGTTTACAGAAGTCAGACTAAATACCCATCTCATTTTTGATGATGATACGAAGACTCCCGTTTATGACAAGGATGATAATCCGGTAATCGGTGATGACGGAGTTCCGGTTAAGTCAGCCAGGGTTCAGTTCAAGGAACTGCTGGGACTATCGTTTGTTTTCAGGTTTTAAGTGTCTTCTGATAAATCCTGAATCTTTTAATGACTTTGCCATCGAGCCTTTCGCATTCTGCCCTCATTCTGCCGTTATTTTCCAGAATGAGGTGGCTGTCAATTAGGTTCATATTGTTATTCCTTGCTGAATGCCATAATTTTATTGCCATT
Organism: uncultured Bacteroidales bacterium; assembly: GCA_963702415.1. GTDB lineage: Bacteria > Bacteroidota > Bacteroidia > Bacteroidales > VadinHA17 > LD21. The sequence goes on from CAVPCP010000008.1 coordinate 89,856, forward strand.
AGCACATCGATTCCCTGACCCCGGTAATCTTTTCTCACTCCCCCCAGCATGAGCATCATCTTTTTCGATTTCTTCATCTCCTTCAGGATTTTAAATATCCCGAAAGGGAAAAGTTTTCCCCTGGTTGCTATTATTCCCGATGTCAGGTCGGGAAGGGCGATGACAAACCCTATTAATTCCCCTTTAGTTCTGACCACCTTAATATAGTCAGGTTCTATGAGAGGAAGGTATCGTTTTGCAAATTCCTCCTTTTCCTTGTCATTCAGCGGAACGAAACCATAGATCTCGCTGAAGGTCTCATTCATCAGCCCAAGTACAGGAATTATAAATGGTTTGATCTCTTTTTTGGATTTGAATTCAATTAATTCAAACTCCCCGCTTTTTGAAGCCCTGTCAAAGGCTTTTGTGTAAAGGGAGGGAAGCTGTTCCGGCATAGGGATATTATAGTTTACAAGATCCACTTCTTTTGAATAGCCTTCTTTTTCAACCAATCCCGGAAGATATGGAAAATTGGTTGCTGCCGTAAAAATGAAAGGATATTCAAAACCTTCAATCTGAAAACCCTGAGGATCCTTATCAGAAAATCCCAGCGGACCAACTATTTTTGTCATTCCCTTCTGACGAACCCACTCTTCAACTTTTTCGAGCAGGGCATGGACAACTTCCTGGTCATTATAGCATTCCATAAAACAGAATCTTCCGTGCTTTTCATTTTGAATTGCATTATACCTGTTGTTGACAAGGCCCATAATCCGTCCCACGGGCTTCCCCTTTTTCCATGCCAGGTAAAAAATGGCATCAGCATACTGATAAGACCTGTTTTTTTCCCTGTCAAAGAGTTGCCATTCATCCATATAGATAGGAGGGAGCCATTCAGGCTGGTTTTTGTGAACTTTTGAGGGCAGATAAATGAACTCCCTGAGCTCTTTTCTTGTAAATACCTCCTTCACTATTATTTCCGACATAGTACTTTCTGTATTAAGGTACCAATAAACAATAAAACATTATATTATCACATCAAGAATGACAAAAAGTGCGAAAATGATGCTTGCTATTCCATTGGTAGTCTGAAATGCAAGAGTTACCCTGCTAAGATCATCAGGCTTAACCAGTAAATGCTGCCATACAAGCAATGCTGAAAAAATAGCGGCCCCGGCCCAGTACAGAAAACTTCCCTTTCCTGTTATTCCGGCTGTTACAATCAGGATGAATGTCACTATATGAACAATAACAGAAATTAAGAGTGCATTTTTCCTTCCTGAATGGGATGGCAGGGAATGAAGGTTATAATTTCTGTCAAATTCATCGTCCTGCAGCGCGTAGATTATATCAAAACCGCTAACCCATGTTAAAACGATAAATGAATATATTACAGGAAGAATGTTAAAAGTTCCTGTAACCGCGATATATGCCCCAATGGGAGCCAGGCTTAGTCCAAGTCCCAGAATGAAATGGCAGAGCCAGGTAATCCTTTTCGTCAGGCTGTAGCCCAGGACAATCAAAAGAGCTACCGGCGAAAGGAAAAGAGTGAGCCGGTTAATAAAACCTGTAGTTATGATAAACAGAATTGAATTTATGATGACAAACAAGGCAGCCGCCTTTGGGCCGATAGTGCCTGCAGGGATTTCTCTTTTAGCTGTTCTGGGATTGAGAGAGTCAAATCGTCTGTCAACCAGACGGTTAAATCCCATTGCTGCATTCCTGGCAAAAACCATGCAGAGAATAACAAGTATCAGCAGCCTGACACTGAAATGATATTCATTTCCGGATACAGCAAGTGTGAATCCGATCAGTGCAAACGGCATGGCAAAAATCGTATGGCTGAATTTGACCAGTGAAAAATAGTCGCGGGTTGATTTTATTAAATTACTCATGGATTTACCTGATCCTGGCCCCGAGCTCATTTTCGAAGGCTCTTATCAGGTTGTTCATGGTTTTTTCAATATTATTGTCAGTCATCGTTCTGAGATTATCCCTGAGAATAAAACTGACAGCGTATGATTTTTTATTTGTGCCGAGGCTTTCGTTTTCATAAACATCGAACAATCCGATATCCTGGAGAACAGTTTTCTCTGTCCTGTAAGCTATCTCTCTTATCTGACCGAATGTTACACCATTATCCAGCAGCATAGCCAGATCCCTTCTTACTGAAGGATATTTAGGCAGTTCCCTGTAAGAAATAACGTTGTTTTTTATTATTTTCATAATAAGGTCCCAATCTATATGACTGTAAAAAACATCCTGCCCTATATCAAATTTTGCCAGGTAGCTTTTTGATATTTTCCCTGTTTCAGCGATAAGCTGGTTTTGGAAAGAATAAGTTACGGATTCGGCGAAGTACTTTTTTGAATTCTCATGGGCTAAAATCACAGAGCCATTAATTCCAAGACGCGAGAGTACCATTTCGGTAGCTGACTTTATATGGAAGAAATCAGTCGGATTCGTCTTGTGGTTCCAGCTTTCCCTGCCTGTTTTTCCGGTAATGTACAGATCGAGAGATGTTCTCTCTGTATAGTCATCTGCAACAGGTACATCCTTCCCGTAATTAGTCCTGAAATAGCAGTTCCCGAATTCATAAAACTTCAGGTCATAGCACTGCCTGTTGATGTTCCACACAACGGAATTCAATCCACCGAATAGCAGCGATTGTCTCATCGCATTAAGGTCGGAACTTAAAGGGTTTGCAAGCCTGACAAGCTGATCAGCGTTGAAATCCCCGTTCTTTTCGTACCATGCGGCCGGGTTAAGGGAGTTACACATTATCTCCGCAAAGCCGTTTGCTGAAAGCAGATCGGATACTGTATTCACAACATTCTCCTTATCAGGCTTTTCGAAATAAGTGAGCGTTGAATTTACATGCTCACTGATCTCAACATTGTTATAGCCGTAAATTCTAAGGATCTCTTCAATTACATCAGCTTCGAGCTTAACATCAACCCTGTAGGCAGGGATTTGCAGGAACAGAGTGTCTCCTTCTTCCTTAGTTATATTTATATCCAGCAACCCGAGGATCCTTCGGATTGTATCTTTTTCAATTATTTTCCCGATGAGCCTTTCAATGTTCTTATACGATACCTCCACTCTGGCATTCACGATTTTTTCGGGATAAACATCAACTATATCTGAACTGATCTTTCCGTCAGCAATCTCCTTCATGAGCATAGCTGCTCTTTTAAGGGCCCAAATGGTTATGTTCGGATCAGTGCCTCTTTCAAACCTGAAGGATGCATCTGTTTGAAGTCCATGCCTTTTGGAGGTTTTGCGGATTGAAACAGGATTAAAATACGCACTTTCGAGAAAGATATTTTTTGTTTAGGAAGTAACACCCGATTTTATTCCTCCGAAAACACCTGCAATGCACATTCCCTCTTCGGCATTGCAGATCATCAGATCGCGTGATGAAAGATCTCTTTCAACTTCATCAAGGGTAATGAATTTTGTCTTGTCAGGCAGGTTCCTGATGATCACTTTCTGCCTGTGATCTTATCGGCATCAAACGCATGCAGTGGCTGGCCAATCTCATGCTGGACGAAATTTGTAATATCAACAACATTGTTGATTGGATTGAGCCCGATTGCCCTCAGTCTTGTTTTAAGCCATTCAGGCGATTCTGCGATTTTAACATTGCTGATTGTAATCCCGCGTGTACCTGGGACAATCAGCTTTATTTTCAACAATCACTTCAAATCCTTATTGTTGCTATCGGGTCTGAAATCATCAACCGAAGGCCTTAGAGCCTTGTAACCGTTATTGGTATTAAGGTTAAGATAAGCAGCAAGATCGCGCGCAACTCCAAAATGAGATCCGCTGTCAATCCTGTTGGGTGTTAGTCCGATTTCGAAAACAATGTCCTGAACAATGCCAAAATATTCACATGCCGGAGTACCAGGCTTTGCATTGTTGTCGAGCACCATAATACCCTCATGGCCGGTTCCCAGTCCAAGTTCATCCTCAGCACAGATCATCCCTTCCGAGAATTCACCCCTGATCTTCGATTTTTTGATTTCAAGGCTTTGATCGCCTTTAAAAACCACTGTGCCGGCCAGTGGCCACAGGAACCTTTTGTCCTGCAGCCACATTGGGAGCGCCGCAAACGATCTGAAGAGGTTCAGGGCCTCCTGTATCGACTGTTGTAACTGACAGCTTGTCGGCATCAGGGTGTTTTTTGCATGTAAGCACTTCTCCAATAACGACTCCCTTAAGACCGCCCTTCACAGATTCCCACTCCTCCATACCTTCCACTTCAAGTCCAATGCCGGTAAGTATCTCCGACAGCTTATGGGATCGAGGTCTATTTTCAGGTAATCTTTGATCCAGTTATATGAAATTTTCATCTATTGATGTTAAAAAGTTTTTCAATTTAGTGTGTTACTTTTTTAAATACACAACGAATAAAAATCAAAATTGCAAAAGTAAACAATTTATCTCAGGCAAAGGGTATTTATCTATATTTGTAGCTCAAACAACCGATATATGATTCTGGAAAAAGACGACAGGCTTATCTTGATCACAAACGACGAGGACTGTATGCTACAGGCCTTAAAACCCTTAGTGAAGTGATGGAAGATATTTGGGAAGGTAGTATTGATTTCAACCATCGAGAGCATGTCGGGTATGTCGCAGGCTCTTACAGTTAAAACACCCCTCAGGGTAAAGTTGCTTGAAGAGAATGGGCAGGAGAGTATATGCATGAACGGCACCCCCACAGACAGCATAAAACTGGCTGTTAACCAGCTTCTTGAAAGGAAACCCGACTGGGTGGTTTCAGGTATAAACCACGGAGCCAATTCTTCTGTGAGCATTCTTTATTCAGGAACTATGGCCGCTGCAATCGAGGGTTGCCTTTATGGTATTAATTCTGTGGGTTTTTCGCTTAATGACTTTTCACGGACAGCTGATTTTTCAGTCTGCAGGAAATATATAAAGATCGTGATGCAGATACTCTCTGCAGAGACTCTTCCTCCGGGTGTCTGCCTTAATGTTAATATCCCTTCGCTGCCTGAAAATGAAATAAAAGGGATCAAAGTATGCCGGCAGTCAAAAGGCAATTGGAAGGAAGAATTTGAAAAAAGAAAGGATCCCATGGGGAAAACATATTACTGGCTGACAGGGATGTTCCAAAATCACGAACCCAATGCAGACGATACCGACCAATGGGCCCTTGCAAATGGTTTCGTTTCTGTTGTTCCTGTCACAGTCGATATGACAGCTCACTGGTATTTGGATAATTTAAAGGAACGCTTCACTTTATGATAAGGACCGAAAAATATGACAAGGTTTATATTGGCTCTGTTTCAGGATTCGTGATCCCGATTATTATAGGACTTTGTGTTTATCTTTTTTCAACCGGCGACACAACCATCACCGAGTATATAACCAAAATAATATTTGCTGATATTTTAACTCATATTATATCCCTGTGCGTTTTCCCAAATATTTTCCTTTTTCTGATTTTTAACCGGCTGGATATGCTTCGTGCCACAAAGGGGGTTCTGGGAATTACAATTTTCTGGGCCATACTTGTTTTCGCTGTAAAATTTCTGTTATGAAGTATTTCATTATTGCTGGCGAACAATCCGGCGATCTTCACGGATCAAATCTCGTAAGGGCATTATTTAAAAGTGATAAGAAGGCTGAAATTAAATGCTGGGGCGGAGATCTTATGGAATCGGCCGGGGCAGAGCTTCTTATGCACTATAAAAAGACTGCCTTCATGGGGTTCCTCGTAATAGTTAAAAACCTTATTGTAATAAAAAGGAATCTTGTTCTTTGCTGCCGGCAGATAAGCGAATTCAAACCTGATGTGGTAATCCTGATCGACTATCCCGGATTTAACTTCCGCATTGCAGGTTTGCCGCCAGATCGGGCTACAGGGTATTTTATTATATCTCCCCCAAGCTCTGGGCCTGGAAAGAAAACAGGGTCGAAAAGAGTCAGAAAGTATGTCGACAGGATGTATATTATATTTCCCTTTGAGGTTGATTTCTACAAAAAGCATAACATAGAAGTCGAATACCGTGGTAATCCGATCTTAGATGAAACTGAAAAGAGATTAAAAGAATTTAATGGTTATGACGATCTCAGGGGATCGCTGGGGCTTGATAACAGACCAATAGTTGCAATGCTTGCAGGAAGCAGGAACCATGAGGTAGCCCATATACTTCCTGAAATGATCAAAGCTGTGCCTCATTTCCCTGATTACCAGTTCGTTATTGCAGGAGTAAGGAATCTGCCGGATGAACTTTATAAAAAGATCATCGGGAGCAATCCGGTCAGGCTCATTAATGACAGAACATATGAGATACTTTATCTGTCGGAAGCAGCTCTTGTTGCTTCCGGAACTGCAACGCTTGAAACAGCTTTGTTCAAAGTTCCGCAGGTTGTCTGCTTTAAAGGTGATACTTTATCGATGCTGATTGCCTGGGCTGTAATAAAGGTTAAATATATTTCGCTCGTCAACCTGATAACCGGATACGAAGCTGTAAAGGAACTGATCCAGTTTAAACTTAATGAGAAGAACCTTATTGCAGAACTGAAAGCTGTTTTGCCCGGAGGTTCAAAGAGAGAAAAAATGCTTGGAGATTATAATAAAGTCAGGGAAATACTGGGCCAGCCCGGAGCCTCGGAGAGAATTGCAGAAGATATGATAAAAGTACTGAAGGGGCGTAACGGCGTAATGGCGTAATGGCATGTTTGTTGGCAAAAATGTTTACAAAACTTATTTTCATACAATTTCTTCTGATTTTTTTCTCTGCGCCAGTCTCAGGGCAGGTCAGTATCCGGATATTCGCCGATCAGAAGCCATTGTCGGCAGTGTTCAATGTAACAGAAGGAAAATATGAGCTGGATGTCTATGACGGAAAGTCGCTTCAATTAGCCAGCGACGAAACTGTGATTTTTGCCTTGTACAATGGTAAAATTGCTGTCAAAACCCGGAATTCACAAAGCTTCATGTGCGACTCGTTAATTGTGAGAGGATTGACAGGACATGATAAGTTTTCTTTCAGGGTCAACGGCGCCTCAACTTTCCGGAATTTTTATGGCGGTGATCTCAAGTGTCTTTATGATCTGGGGACTATGGTTTTTGTAAACAATTGTGATATTGAACAGTATATTGCCGGTGTCGTCAGGACTGAAGGCGGTACCGGTAAAAACCTGGAGTTCCATAAATCGCAGGCTGTGCTTGCAAGGACATACATGTACAGGCATTTTGAAAGACACATTATTGACAGGTATAATTTATGCGACAACACTCACTGCCAGGCGTTTAACGGTATTTCTGATGATTCAGTTATCAACAGGGCTGCCCTGGAAACAAAGGGTCTCGTAATACTTGACAGTGACAGCACGCTGGTATTATCGGCCTTTCATTCAAATTGCGGAGGTGAAACATCAATTTCAGAAGACGTGTGGTTATCGGGGCATTATTATTTTAAAAGTGTTATTGATCCGTACTGCAGAAATTCGCGTAATGCCAGCTGGAAAAAGAGAATCCCGCTTTCTGAGTGGGAAGGGTACCTTAAAAATTCAGGGTTTGATTTTGTTGAGAAAACCACTCCGTCTTATAATTTCCAGCAGGCAAGCAGGTTGAATAATTACAGGGTGGGATCTTTTTCATTGCCATTCAGGCAGATAAGAAATGACCTGGGTCTCCGATCAAGTTTTTTTTCTGTAATCCAGGAAGGGGATTCTATAGCCTTCAATGGCAGAGGATACGGGCATGGTGTCGGACTGTGCCAGGAGGGTGCCATGGTTATGGCAGGAAGGGGGGTTAAATTTGAGGGTATTATAAGATTTTATTATTCAGGAGTGATAATAACTGATGTTAAATATGCAAAAATTGTTAAGAACGATTTATAAACTAATGTTATAGCATAACTGAGTTTGAGTAATTTTGACGTTTATTTGAGATCTTTATGTTTGCGATATTCAGAAAGGAGATAACCGGATTCTTCAGCAGTCTGACAGGATACATTGTAATAATTGTATTTCTGCTGATCAATTCCCTGTTCATGTGGGTGTTCCCGGGTGAATGGAATATACTCGACAGCGGTTATGCCGGCCTCGATACTCTGTTTTTCCTGTCGCCGTGGATATTCCTTTTTCTGGTGCCTTCAGTCACAATGAAGATGATCGCTGAAGAGAAAAGGCTCGGCACCCTTGAACTGATCTACTCCAAACCTGTAACCGAAAGAGGAATTGTCTATGGCAAGTATTTTGCATCAGTGGCACTTGTTCTGCTGGCCCTGTTGCCAGGACTGATCTATTATTTTTCAGTTTATATTCTTGGTGAAACTCCCGGGAATCTTGATAAAGGAGCTGCTCTGGGAGCTTTCACAGGATTATTCTTTCTTGCGGCAGTTTATGCTTCAGCCGGTCTGTTTTCTTCATCTATTACAGATAACCAGGTTATTGCATTCATAATTGCCGTGCTGATTTCATTTTTCCTTTTTATGGGTTTTGATTCCTTTGCTTATCTTCCAGGCCTTAAGAAAGTTGACGAATTTGTAATCAGAATGGGGATTAATGAGCATTATAAATCCATTAGCAGGGGAGTGATTGATTTAAGGGATATAATCTATTTTATTGCTGTTGTCCTGATCTTTAACGAGGCAACAAGGCTTGTTCTTCTGTCACGCAAATGGAAAAAAAGAAGCTGATCCATGACAGATTTTTCAAAAAATAAAAGCATAAGAACACGAAGCTGGATTCAGTTTGGTTCAAATCTTCTCATTATTTTTATCGTAGTCATTGCAGGATCTTTTCTACGGATAAGGCTTGACCTTACGGAAGACAAAAGATACACACTTTCAGAGCCGACCCGCAAGGTGCTGTCGGGTATCAGGAATGATATTTTTGTGCAGGTTTATCTCGACGGTGAAATGCCTATACCTTTTAAGAGGCTCAAACGATCGGTCAGGGAGATGCTTGATGAGTTCAGGATCGCTTCGGACCGTAAAGTGGACTACGCTTTCATCAATCCTTCAGGCGATGACAACCGGGAGCAGAGGGAAGCACTTTATCAGTCGCTTATCCTTAAAGGGCTGACACCGGTTAATATACAGGCAGGAGATTCTGAAGGAGGTTCGAGTCAGAAAATAATATTCCCCGGAATGATAGTGAATTACAATGGAATCGAGGTTCCTGTTAACTTTCTTAAGAACAATCCCTCGGTTTCTGCTGAAGAAAATCTGCTTCATTCCATTGAAGGACTCGAATATGAACTGATTCAACCCGTTGCAACATTAAGTTCCGATACAATTTATAAGGTTGCTTTTATAGAGGGACATGATGAGATACCTGAAATTGAAGTAGCTGATCTTACCTTTAACCTTGCCAGGTTCTTTACTGTCGATAGGGGGATTATTGGTGGAAAACCGGGTATTCTCGATGAATATGCAGCTGTGGTAATCGCCGGACCTGAAAAGGAGTTCGCTGAAAATGACAAGTTTGTGCTTGATCAGTATATTATGAACGGCGGTAAAGTTCTCTGGCTCGTTGAGGAGGTATATGTAAATTCTGACAGCCTTATATATGGAGAGACAGCTGCCCTTTACCACCCTGTAAACCTTGAAGACCAGCTCTTCAGATATGGAGCAAGAATAAATCCTGAAGTGGTACAGGATAATGAATGCGGTTTAATAAGACTGATACTTTCAAGCGGCGGTGCGAGGCAGCAGCCTGTATCTTTACCATGGCTCTATTTCCCCATGCTGACCCCCGATCCGGACCATCCCGTTACACGAAACCTGAATAAAATCCAGGGCAGGTTTACAAATTACATCGACACTGTCGGGCTGGACAGTAAAATCAGAAAAAGTGTGCTGCTCACTACTTCCGGCTACTCCCGCACTCTTGCACCCCCCTTCATGATCAGCCTTAAAGAGGCGGAGAGAAATCCTGACGAAACGGTATTCAATAAATCATTTCTCCCTGTTGCTGTTCTCCTTGAAGGCAGGTTTACTTCTGCTTTCAGGAACAGGTTTACCTCTGATATGGTAAATAACAAAAACTTTGAAGTAAAAACTGAGAGTGCCGATACAAAGATGATAGTGATTGCCGATGGAGATATTATAAGAAATGAGGTCAGGAAATCGGGCGTAAATGAAATACCATTGACACTTGGCCAGGACAGGTATACAGGGGAAATGTACGGGAACAGGGACTTTCTTGTCAATTGCCTGAACTATCTTGTTGATTACAATGGCATTATGGAACTACGATCGAGGGAATTGAAACTCAGGCTTCTCGACAGTTCTGTGATTAAAACGGAGAGGCTTAAATGGCAGCTGATTAATATTGTCTGTCCGGTGCTTATTGTAATTATTGCCGGTATCATATACAACTGGCTTAGAAAAAGAAAGTACGCAAAGAGCTGATATTTATGAAGAAAGCCATTCTATTTACGGTTGTCGCTATCCCGTTATTAATTCTTCTTTTTTATCTTTTAAAAGAAAGATCACCTTTTGGTGGCAGAAATACTTCATTTGCGGCAGATCGGGGAAAGGAGATTACAAGGATTGAGTTCACAGATAGCTCGAACACACTGGTTCTTGAGAAAAGAGGTGAGGATTGGATCGTAAACAAAAAATTTGAAACCCGGAAAAGCAGTATCCTGTTTATCCTTAAGATATTGAATGAAATGGAGATCAAGTCGCCGGTGACCCCTGAGCTATTTGAGAAGGAGATCACAGGAAATGCCATTAACCCGGTCAGAGTCAAAGTTTCCGGGAACGGGAAAAAAATCAGATCATTTTTAGTATATAAAACAGCTTCAAATACCTATGGGAATATTATGAAGCTCAGGGAAGGATCAAAACCTTATATTGTTCATGTACCCGGGAATGAAGCTGAAATAGGGTCGGCTTTTACCCTGAATGAGCTTTTCTGGCGGCCTTATACAGTTTTCAATATGCTCCCATCTGAGATCTATTCAGTGAAATTTGAAAATATCAACGACACGGCTTCTTCGTTCAGTATAAAAAACGAAAACCGGAAGCTAAGCTTATATGGTCTGTCAGGGGGGCTCTCAGGCTGGGATACATCAAGGGTAATAAGGTATATAACCTATTTCACCCATATCCATTTCGAATCATGGGCCTTTGATCTGCCTGCCGGCGAAAAAGAGAAAATAATCAGGGGGGTGCCAATTTACAGGATCACAGTAATAAGCTCCGGGGGAGAAAGAAAGGCATTAACTCTATGGGAACGGTCAGCTTTTGAGGAGGGTGCTGACAAAAAAGACACTGACAGATTATGGGGTAAAAAGGATGATGATGATGAATTATTTATTCTCCGGTATACCGATATTGATCCCTTGCTTAAAAAGCGCTCATATTTCTTCACACGATAATATTTTGTTTGTGTTTAAGAGTTTTTTTTGTAATATTGATACTCCGGAATTAATTAACCAGCAACAAGCAACCAGTAACAAATAACCAGCAACAATAGATAAAGTAAATTAAACCAGATATAAAATGAAATTTGTTGTATCCAGCACAGAACTACTCGGTCATTTGCAGGCAATAAGCAGAGTGATCAGCTCGAAGAACACCCTACCAATCCTTGATAATTTCCTTTTTAACCTTTCGGGGAATGATCTTGAAATAACGGCATCTGATCTTGAATCGACTCTGATTACGAGGATGAAGCTCGAAAATGCCAGCGGGGATGGGATCATAGCTCTTCCTGCAAGGATACTACTTGACACCCTGAGGGAGTTTTCAGTTCAGCCCCTTGCTTTTGACATAAACCTGGATACGCTGGCTGTCGTAATTACATCTGAAAACGGCAAATTCAATGTAGTAGGCCAGAACGGGGTCGATTTTCCCGCCCTGCCTGCCATCAGAAAGGAAAAGAAATTTACGTTTATGATAAATGCAGATGTAATGCTTGCCGGGATAAACAAAACCCTGTTTGCAACAGCTGATGATGAACTGCGTCCTGTTATGGGAGGTATTTTTATCGAAGCCTTCACAGATAAGATAACTTTTGTGGCTTCCGATGCCCATAAGCTTGTCAGATACCAGAGAACCGACTCACATGCAGATGACAATGCATCTTTTATACTGCCGAAGAAACCTGCTTCGCTGCTTAAAAATATTCTTCCCAGGGAAGAGGGACCTGTTACGGTTGAATTTGATGATAAAAATGCTTTCTTCAACCTGAATGATTATAAAGTGGTATGCCGTCTTGTTGAAGGGAATTACCCTAATTACAATTCTGTCATTCCGAAAAACAATCCAAGGAAGGTCACTATCGACAGAATTGAGTTCTACAACACTCTGAAAAGGGTCTCGGTATTCTCAAACCAGGCAAGCAACCTTGTCAAGCTCCAGCTTAAAGGCAATCAGGCAACGATTTCCGCCCAGGATATTGATTTCTCTATTTCTGCCTATGAGAAGATTAAATGCGGGTACCAGGGTGATGATATGGAAATAGGATTTAAGTCGGTATTTCTTCTTGAAATCCTGGCAAATATCTCTTCGCAGGATGTAATGATCGAGCTTGCTGACCCGACGCGTGCAGGACTATTCCTTCCTGCCCAGTCGGATAATGAATCGGAGGACCTCCTGATGCTTCTGATGCCAATGATGATAAATGCCTGATAATTGGAACTCAAACTCCGGCGCCCAATAGCATTCATCGATATCGAAACTACGGGGATAAATGTTTCGAGCGATCGTATTGTGGAGATATCTGTACTTAAAATAAGTCCCGGAGGGAAAGAAGAATGGATGAGCACAAGGGTCAATCCAGGGATGCCAATACCCGCAAAATCAACTGCAATTCACGGAATTACCGATGATGATGTTAAAAATGCACCGGCTTTTAAAGAGATAGCTAGGAATCTTGCACTATTTCTTGAAGGTTCTGATCTTGCCGGGTTTAATGCCATTAAATTCGATATTCCGGTAATTGCCGAAGAATTTCTCAGGGTTAATATCGATTTTAATTTCCTTAAAAGGAAATATGTAGATGTCCAGGTGATATTCCATAAGAAGGAGCAGCGCACCCTTTCGGCTGCTTACCAGTTCTATTGCAGCAAGGCACTTGAGAATGCCCATAGCTCAAAAGCAGATACCCAGGCCACTTTTGAAGTTTTGAAAGCCCAGCTCGACCGATACCAGGATCTTGAGAATGATATTGAAAAACTTGCAGTTTTCAGCTCATTTAATAGTAATGTCGATTTTGCCGGCCGTATTATATATGACGAGAATGGCATTGAAATATTCAATTTTGGCAAGCATAAAGGCAAACCTGTTTTAACTGTCTTTAAGGAGGAGCCCTCTTATTATTCCTGGATGATGAATGGAGATTTTCCTCTTTACACCAAGAAGATCCTCACGGAGATAAAGCTCAGATCGTTCGGAAAAGGAGAGCAGTAAAATGAAGATCATATGCATTGGGATGAATTACCGAAGGCATGCAATTGAAATGGGCCGGCCTTTCCCTTCTGAACCTGTGGTTTTTATGAAACCCGATTCTTCAATTCTAAAGAAGAATAAGCCATTCTTCCTCCCTGATTTTTCGTCTGAGATCCATTATGAGGTTGAGGTTGTCGTAAAAATATCGAAGCTGGGGAAAAGCATTTCGCCGAAATTTGCTCCGAGATATTATGATGAGATTACAGCAGGTATCGACATTACAGCCCGTGATTTACAGACAAGATTGTCAAAGTCGATGCTCCCCTGGGAAATATCAAAGGGTTTTGACGGGGCGGCTCCTCTCGGAAGATTTATCCCGGTTAGCCTTGCCGGCGATATGGGAAACCTGGATTTCAGACTCGAAATAAATGATAAGATCGTCCAGCAAAGCAACACTTCTGATATGATATTCGGGATTAATGAGATAGTGTCATATGTCTCAGGGTTCTTTACCCTTAAGACTGGCGATCTGATCTTTACCGGAACTCCCTCCGGAGTGGGTCCGCTCAGGAGAAACGATCACCTCATTGCTTATTTAAAGGATTTACCTCTTCTTGACTTTATGATTAAGTAATTACATATTCATTCGATTAGTATTTATTTCCCAGACCTGTTTTTGGCCTCTCCCCAACCTCCCGCCAGGGCGGGACAGGCTCTCCCCCAGGAGGGAGGGGCTTGATGAACAGTAATTTAAGTCCCCATCTCCCTTGGGAGACTACCCTTTATACACATCTTTTATCCTTACCATCAATAATCTGATTATTAGTTTTTTAACCACGGAGTTTACGGAGTTTGTACGGAGTTTCACGGTTTAGATGACAAACAAAAACAGTGCAACTCAGTGTTAACTCCGTGCGACTCCGTGGTTAAATAGACTTTATCATATCGTTTAATTATTACTTGTTTAACATCCTGATTTATAATCAAGTATAAATTGTGTATAAAGGTTAGCTTGGGAGAGGGGGATTTAGGGGGTGAGGCCAATACTTTAAGAATCGGGGAGTGGTCAATAAAATAGTTGACTTTATAATGTTGTGAGTTTCCGAAAACTTTTCTTACCTTAACCCCTCATATCATTTCTGAACAATAACCAAATTTCTTATACCGATGAAAGAGAAAAACAAGGTATCGCGGAGGAGCTTTATCCGGAATTCTGCAGGTGCAGCTGCACTTCTGTCAATGCCGACAATAATTCCTGCAAGTGTTTTTGGTGCAAATGATAAGGTTAGGGTGGCTGTTCTTGGAGTCAACGGCCGCGGCACAAATCATATTGAAGGGTATATGAAGCTGCCCGATGTTGAGGTTGCATGTCTTTGTGATCCCGACCTTGTTGTCCTGGCCAAACGTGCTGATGAGTTCGATAAAAAGTACAGTAAAAAAGTCATAAGGCAGCAGGATTTAAGGAAAGTCTTTGAAGATAAATCGATTGATGTCGTGAGTATTGCCACGCCCAATCACTGGCATTCCCTTGCAGCAATTTGGGCCTGCCAGGCCGGAAAGGATGTCTACGTTGAAAAACCTGGCTCCCATAATTTATATGAGGGTCGCAAGATGGTAGAGGCTGCAGCAAAATATGACAGGATTGTCCAGCATGGCGTTCAACTCCGAAGTTCTGTTGCTGTTCAGGAAGCAATAAAGCATCTCCGCGACGGACTTATCGGCAATGTGTATATGGCGCGAGGACTCGTTTTCAGATGGAGGGATGATATTGGAAACAAAGGAACTGAGCCGGTTCCTGAAGGGCTTGATTATGACCTGTGGACCGGTCCGGCAGCGAAGCAGCCTTTCTCAAGGGATATTGTTCATTACAACTGGCACTGGACCTGGAATTATGGCAACGGCGACGTAGGCAACCAGGGAATTCATGAAACTGACCTCTGCATGTGGGGTTTGAATGTCGGATTCCCTGAACAGATAACAGCGGCAGGAGGAAAATTCCTGTTCAATGATGCTAAAATTACTCCAGAAGTGCTGGCTTCTACCTACTACTATCCTAAGGAGAAAAAGATCATTGAGTTCGAAGTGCGCCCATGGATAACAAATGATGAAAAGGGAGTTACAGTTGGTAACATCTTTTATGGGAGCGAAGGCTATCTGGTGGTCAATGGCTATGAAACCTATCAGTCATTTCTCGGACGAGACTATAAGCCAGGCCCCTCGCGTAAGGAGGGCGGTGATCATTATCTTAATTTTATACAGGCAGTCCGCGCTCATGATAAATCGCTTCTGAATGCCCCGGTCGAGACAGCTCATCTTTCTTCTGGACTGGCTCATCTTGGTAATATAGCATATAGGACGGGCCGCACTCTTAATTTTGATCCGCTGACTGAAAAATTCATTAATGACGACGAGGCAAATGCATTGCTTACACGTCCGGCCCGTGCGCCATATGTTGTACCTGAAAAAGTTTAGTTAAACCAATAAGAGAGTTTGATAACCAACCCGCGATTTTTAACTGTGTAATTCTCAGGGTAGGAGTTTTCGGTATAGACAATGAACAGGTCAGATACTGGTGCAAATCTCCATTGGAAACGAAAGTTCAGGTTGAGATTATCAATCTGGTTATTGTATTGAATAAAGCTGGTGAAGAACAGCTTATCGGTAAATGTAAAATCAAATCTTGGTCCGATCAGGAAGAGCTTCGCGGAACTGTAGGGAGAAGGAAGAACTATATCGTTGTAAGTGGTAATCAATGCAAAACTGGCATAAGGCTGCACCCTGTAATTCACCTCTCCCCTGAAAGTTAACCTGTTACCGTTATAGTATCCTCCATACCTTGCAGCAATTACATAATTAAATAATTTACGGTTGTCGGAAGTGAAAGATGCACCAACCTCATTCCAGTCATATTCTGAACCTGCAGGGAGCTGCAAACCTCCGGTATTTGTCGGATCAAATGGGTCCTGGAGTTGTATGAATGTCTCCTGAAGATCCACAGTTATTGTGCTTTTATTAAGCCATTCGATATTATACAGAATTTGAGTTTCCCTGTCGGTGAGTGAAAATGATGAATAGGGATCCATGTAGGTCTCAAGTTTTATTCCTGGTCCGTGGCTTATGATCTTGCTGCTCTCCGGGAAAAATTTGTACCGGAAAGAAGGATTAAGCTGATAATAACCTTTCCTTCTTACATATCCTGTTTCGGCATCATACCCTGAACCTGTAAAAGCCTGGTTCACCATAGCAGTCATATACTGCGATGAATAACCAATATTAAACGCCATTGCAGCATCTTTAAAAGTCATATCTTCCTGAAGATTCTGATGATAGTAAGCCTTTCCGGTCCACCGGTTGTCGCGACTGGCAAGGTTATATTCAAGGCCGGCGATCCGGTTATAAACATTACCTGAAGATGTTTCGTTATTTACTGTATCGAGAACCTGTTTATTGACAATAAATGCTGTTATATTAGACCTGCTGAACACCTGCCTTTGCAATGCGCTGACCAGATAGTTTGCAGGATGAATTTCCCCTTCTTTCCCGGTTTGTATATCCATCACCCCGATTCTCCATTTGGTGCCGATATTTCCGCTAAGGCGGGCCCCTGCAATGACAGGATTATCCAGACCGATCCTCCTTGAAAAGAATGGTCGGACCAATTCTGTTCCAAGACTTGCAAAAAGATCACTGTTCTCAAGGTAGAACTGCCTCTTTTCGGGGAAGAAGAGTTCATACCGGTCGAGATTTGTCTGTTGTTTATCGACTTCAACCTGTGAATAGTCGGGATTTACCGTGAGGTCGAGATTCATGGAAGTCGAGAGTATCATCTTGGCATCAAAACCTGCATTTCCGCTCCATTGCGGCTCTGTTTCAGTCTGATAATCCCTTGTAACTTTACCCGTAACATAGGGGATGAGCGATAGACGCAGCCCTGCTTTATCCATAGGCTTGTCCCAAACCAGTGTTCCCGCATATGGGAGCGAACAATGGGGAAACTGACGCGGCACTGGCGCCCAGGCAGATTTCTCATTGTTCTTCAGGTCAAGGCGGCCGAAATTAATCCCCCATTCACTATCCCCTCCGAAATAACGTATGCTGCGAAATGGAATACTGAACTCGGTAACCCACCGGTCATCATAGCTTTTAACTGCTGATCTCCACTTTATATCCCAGCTGTAGTCGATTCTCGTCGCATCATACTGAAGGCCTTCAGTCTGTGCCCCTGCCGGCGATATCCCGAAAGCAAAACCATTGGTCTGATCGTTGTAGGTATTGAGAAAGAGCATGAAGTTGTCGTTCTTCATGAAATTGTAGTCGCGGCGCAGCGATTCGACAGGTCTTTTGCCCTCTGTAGGGTCGTGGCAGATAATACCGATATACAGGTTGGATTTGTCATATGTGAGCATGACTTCAGTTTGTGCAATGGCAAAACCTGTATCGGTTGGTGTCACACGCTGGAATCTCCCTGTGCGTTCGGCATTCATCCAGGGCTCTTCATCGAGAATTCCGTCAATATGCACTGGTTTATCTGTCTGACCGATATTTATACGGTATTTTTCGCGGTTAACACCTTTATTCTGACTGAAAACTGAACTGAAGTTGCAAAATAATATAAGCAGTATTGATATTATGGAGGCTCTTAGCATTAAATACAAATATTTTTGGTGAAGATAGAAAATTGGATTGTGAATTTATTATTCTATTTTTATGGAACAGGATAAGCAATCAAAAAAGAGAAGATTTAACCACAGAGTGACACGGAGCATACACTGAGTTACACTGTTTTTTACTCAGTGATACTCCGTTAAACTCAGTGCAACTCCGTGGTAAAAAACATAAAACTGATGAAATCAAAGCTATCGAAGAAAATATTAATGATATGAATATTAACATATCTGAAAGTGCCCCGGAATTAGCGAAAAAGGCCGCAAGGCTGATTTCAGACAAGCTCAATGAAGTAATTAAGGAGCAGGGCGAAGCCCGTATGGTAGTAGCGACCGGCAATGCTCATTTTGAGCTGTATCAGGCACTTGTGAAGGAAAAAGTTGACTGGGCGAAAGTGGAAGTTTTCCATCTGGATGAGTACACAGGAATTCCGGTAACTCATAGAGCAAGCTTCAGGAAATACCTTTATGATCGGTTTATAAACCTGGTACCGGTTAAGAAATTCCACAGCGTCGATGCCGAGGGAAATATTGACAAACGGATCAGTGAACTAACTTCAGAAATACGCATTAAACCTGTCCACTTAGGTATTATAGGTATTGGAGTCAATGGTCATATTGCCTTCAATGATCCCCCGGCTGATTTTGATACTCATGAGGCCTATATTGTGGTAAAGCTGGATGAACGTTGTAAGATGCAGCAAGTGAGCGAGGGATGGTTCGGGACTATAAAAGAGGTTCCAGACGAAGCTGTTTCAATGAGTGTGTGGCAGATTATGCAATGTAAAACAATTGTTTCTGTGGTCCCTCATCTGGTAAAGGCTGATGCAGTTTATAAAACACTGACAAGCAGGCTTACGAATAAGGTTCCGGCAACAATGCTTAAAAAACATCCTGACTGGCATCTGTTTCTTGATCAGAATTCTGCATCGGCAATAATACCAGTATAATCTCTGTAAACGTCAATGAAATAAAAACAAATCAAAATAATTCATTAACCACGGGGTTGCACGGAGTATCACAGAGTAATTCACAGAGTAACTCCGTGAAACTCAGTAAAACTCCGTGAAACTCAGTGGTAAATTTGAAAACTTGTTATTAAATATGTAACCTTATATTTTAGATTCATAACTGTCATTGATGGATAACTTTACGGAATTAAAAGCGACTCATTATGAAACTCGTAAGCCGGTAAGTATTGAGATCAGGAATGATATTGTCAGCAGTATTTCTGAAATCGGGGAATCGGAACAAATTCAGAATCTCTTCATTGCACCCGGACTTATCGATAACCAGATAAACGGATATAAGGGAGTTGATTTTTCCGATGCCGGACTTACAACTGACAGAATGAGGATGGCCGTTGAAGCAATACGGAGTGACGGTGTAACAACTTTTTTCCCGACAGTTATTACAGGCAGTCACGGAAATCTTGTAAAAACCTTCAGGAATCTTGCTGAAGCACTAAAAGATGATGAGGTAAGAAGCTCTGTTCCAGGATTTCATCTGGAGGGTCCATATATATCACCGGAAGAGGGATTTTACGGATGTCATCCTTCAGCATTTATAAGGAAACCTTCGTGGGATGAATTTGCTCAATACCAGGAGGCTGCTGAAGGATATATAAAACAAGTAACAGTAAGCCCGGAGGTGGACGGTTGTATGGAGTTCATTAAAATCTGTTCCGCCAACAATGTCCTTGTTGCTATAGGTCATACAAATGCAACAGCTGATCAGATAAGAAGAGCTGTCGATAATGGCGCGCGCCTGTCGACCCATCTTGGAAACGGTTGTGCAAATATGATAGACAGGCACAGAAATCCGCTTTGGCCCCAGCTGGCAAATGACCTCCTTACTCCATCAGTGATCGCTGACGGGCATCACCTTCTTCCTGAAGAGATTCAGGTTTTTTACAAGGTCAAGGGCCCTCATAAAATTATTCTTACATCAGATGTTACTCACCTGATCGGGATGGCTCCGGGGAAATATCTATTTCTTGGAAGTGAAATCGTCCTTACTGATGACGGCCTGATAAAGAATCCTGTTCTGAATTGCCTGGCCGGAGCTTCGTTGCCTTTGAAGAGAGGAGTGGAAAATGTGATGAAATACACCGGCTGCACATTGGGAGAGGCTGTAAATATGGCTTCGGTAAATGTTGCCGGGATATATAATATGTCCGACAGAGGTTCCCTGACTCCGGGGAAGAGAGCCGATTTGATATTATTTGAAAAGAATGATAATGATATAATTTTAAAACGAGTATGGGTTAAAGGAAGAATGATTTATGACAACACTTGACTACATTGTTCTTATCGGGTACTTCGTTTCAATCACAACCTTTGGTATCTGGATCTCGAGGAAGATTAATACCAGCGACAGTTATTTCCGGGGTGGGAGGAAATTCAAGTGGTATATAATGATCGGTCAGGCGTTTGGCGTGGGAACCCATGCCGAGATGCCCGTGGCGCAGACAGGTGCGACATTCAGCAATGGATTTGCCACGATATGGTACCAGTGGAAGAATATGCTGATAACACCTTTCTACTGGCTTATTGCTCCATTTTACAGACGAAGTGAGCGTACAACAGTCGGAGAAATCGTGGAAGACAGGTATGGCAGCACAATTGGGATGGTCTACTCCGTTTTTGCTATTTCATTTTTTGTATTCAATATGGGAGTAATGCTTCAGGGTGCAGCCAAAGTGATCTCGGTGGCAACAGGAAATCTCGTATCACCAAATATGGTAGTGCTCGGTATGACCGTCGCATTTATCCTTTACAGTTTCGTCGGCGGCCTGATAGCAGCAGCCTATACCGATTTTATTCAGTCGTTCCTGATAATAACCCTGTCTGTAATGCTTATACCTCTTGGATTAAAGGAAATAGGCGGGTTTGGCTATATGAAATCGGTGCTTCCTGAACATTTTTTTGATCTTTTTAACAGCGCAAGCGGAATTGATGCATTCACTATAGCCATGCTGGCAGTTAACGGGATTGTGGGAATTACAGCCCAACCACATATGATCTCGATGTGTGCAACAGGAAACACTGAAAGGGCCGGAAGGATTGGCCAGACATTCGGATCGATGGTAAAAAGGCTGGTTACCATCGGATGGGCATTAACAGGTCTCGTCGTTGCAGCCCTGGTTTTCAGGAACAAGGTAACTCTAGCCGATCCGGAAATGGCTTTCGGATATGCCTGCAGTGAACTTCTGGTTCCGGGACTAGTGGGTTTGATGCTTTCTGCTATTGTAGCAGCAAATATGTCAGCATGTTCTAATTTTATGGTTAATACCGGAGCCCTGTTCACGAAAAATTTCTACAAAAAGTATATTAAACCTGACGCTAGTGATCACACTATCCTCTGGATGGGAAGATATTCTGGTCTTGGCCTCTCAGTTCTGGGAGTTCTTTTTGCACTAAGTATTAAAAATGTTCTGCATGGGTTCCTCTTCACTGAAACTCTAGCCGCATTTATGGGAATAATGTTCCTGGGCGGGATAATCTGGAAAAGGGCAAACCGCTACGGTGCGGCTGCAGCTGTGATAATTTCCCTGACAGTTTATTATATTGTTAATTATTTAACAACCGGCGAACTGGTGATGGTTTACAAGTGGACACCTGGTCCGTTCGGCATTGCAATGCTTTCAGGATTTTTCATGTTCTGGCTTGTAAGTATCCTTACAAAACCGGAAGAGAAAGAAAAAATCGATTCTTTCTTTGACAATATGAGGAGGAAATCTGATGCCATCGAACCCGGACCTGACGGCAAGAAGCCACTGGCTGAGTTTACCGGAGATGACCTACTGCTTCTTGACCTTCCGGGGTGGGGAAGGAAGGAGAGGTGGAAAAACTTCTTCAGCCGCTACAGGGAGGACCTTGGAGGTTTTGTCCTGAGCTGGGTGGTTGTCGGGTTGCTGATTCTGCTGGCATGGGTAATATTGCAGATATAATTTGAAGATTAAGGTCAATTAAAGTATCTTTATAAAATAATTAATATTTGAAAAAATGGGAAATTTCGGAGCCACTGAGATAATTCTGATTTTGCTGGTCGTTGTTCTTTTATTTGGCGGAAGGAAGATTCCTGAACTGATGAAAGGGATCGGTCAGGGGTTAAAGGATTTCAAAAAAGCCTCAAAAGTTGATGATGATTCCATAAAGGAGAAACCTGATACAAAAGAGGAAACAAAAAAATAACTAAACAGAATTCTCTGTTTCTTTTTATTATTATTTCCTTTAATCTCTTGCAGAGAAAAAATTTGCAGTTCGTCAAAGTTATTTCCCTATTTGAAAGCTCAGGAACTTCGATTTCGTACTTGTTTACGCGAGAAGCTGTTAATCAGGTATATCTATCATGGAAGAACCTCTTTCCGCGGATCAGATATTTATCAGGAAACTGACTGATATAATCCTGACAAACCTGGGGAATGAAAACTTTGGTGTCAGGGAACTTGCGCATGAATCAGGATTGAGCCGTTACAGCTTAAACCTAAAATTGCATTCGATCAGCAAGAAGACAATAATCCAGTTTATTCGTGAAGTCCGTTTAGATAAAGCTCTGGAGATGCTTCATAGTGAAACATTTACAGTTGCTGAAGTCGCATACAGGACCGGATTCGGAAGCCCGAATTATTTCAACAAGTGCTTTCATGAATATTTCGGTTTTCCTCCCGGAAAAGTCAGGAGGGAGGATTCGGATAATCAGACGTTTAATATTCCTGTTCAGAACATTACTGATGACTTGCAGAGAAAACCTATATGGAGAAATTACATTCTTACAATTCCCGTAATTATATTTCTTATAATTCTGTCAGGAACGGGCGGTTTTTTTATTTTGAATAAAATTCGAAAATCCGAATTAACAGGTGATCTGATAACATCAGACAACAGAATTTCCATAGCGGTTATACCATTCAGAAATATGACAAATGATACAACCTGGAATATCTGGCAGGAAAGTATACAGCAGAGCTTAATTTCTTTCCTTTCAAACAATAAAGAAATAAAGGTCAGGCAGGAAGAAACCATTAATACCTTTCTTAAGACAAAAGGTTTAACTGAATATGCTGCAATAACTCCAAGTGATGCAGCCAAAATCTCACAAAAAATCGAGGCAAATATTTTCGTTTACGGAAGTATAAAGCAAGCAGGGAATAAATTGCGTGTTGACGCCCAATTGATTAACGCAAAAACAAGGGAGGTTCTTAAATCTTTTGAAATAAGCAGTCCCTCTGGAGAAGGGAATATATTTGAAATTTCAGATACCCTCAGAAAGAAAATAACAGATTATCTGCTTGTATCCAAACTGATGAAGGAAAATCCATACCTTGAACATTTGTATACTTCTTCAGGAAATCCTGTTGCCCTCAGGTATTATATTTACGGAAGCAAAGCTGGTTTAAAAGGTGATTGGGCTGCCACTATAAACTGGTACCAGAAGGTGCTTGCAATTGATTCAAACTATTTTGACGCCTATCTGGGTCTTGCTGTTGCATATGATCAGCTGGGGAGGAAGGAACAGAACCTGCAGTGGGTGATTAAATACTACAATAAAAGTGATCAGATGCCCATAGCAGATAATTTATGGGCAAACTGGGCTTATGCCTGCAGCTTTGAGCCTCCGGAGGAGCAGATCAAATATTTAAAGCAGCTGAGTCAAATTGATGACCAGTCGCCGGATGTTGCATATCTATTAGGATATACATACAATGGAATGAATCAATTTGATAAAGCTATACCCGAATTTAAAAAGTCACTGGTGATTTCCCATAGGCTGGGTAAAGATTTCATGAAAGGTAACTGGGCTTATTCTAATCTTGGACATGCATATCATAAGACAGGTCAATTTAAGAATGAGAAAAAATTGGTCAAGGAGGCTGAAAAGTACGATCCGGATGATCCATATATGATCGCCAGGCGTATTTCACTCTCATTAGCTTCAAAAGACACAAGTGAAACAAACCAGAATATCATAAGACTCGCCCGTGAATGTCAAAAGAGATATAAGTCTTACAACGCAGTTATTAAAGGCAGTCTGGCTAATATTTATTCGGAAGAAGATGATTCCGCTAATTTGAAGAAAGCAGAAGGATATTATCGTGAAGCAATTTCAATAGAGCCGGGAAACGCTTTAAGATATAGTAATCTTGGCACGTTCCTTATCAAAAACAACCTGAAACTTAACGAAGTACCGGCGCTCATGGATAAAGCCATGGAATTAGCCTCAAATAAATTTGACTATTACAATTATTTAGACACCAAAGGTTGGGGATTGTACAAAGAAGGTAAAAATAAAGAGTCAATGGAAGTTCTTGAAAAAACATGGAATGAAGCACCCTTCAAATTATATTCGATAAAATCTCATCTTGAGGAGGTAAGAAAAGCTTCTGCAGGAGAGAGCCTGGAGTGAATTCTGCATAAAAATTCAATCTGCAGCTAAAAAGTTTAATAATTTGTAAAAAAATTGTAGTTCGCTGAACTAAAAATTGCAGTGTATCATAGTGTATTTTGTCCGAACTTTAATTAAACAAGTAAATCTAAAGTTTAATTAAACCAAAATTTTCAGACTATGAAAACAAAAACATTATTACTGATTTGCCTTTTTTCAGGCATAGGATTGGCCCTGCTTAATGCACAAGACTACCCCACTGGCCCTAAAAATGGGAAAAATGGAACGGTTGTATGGGATTTTGTTATTCCATGGATGGTGCAAATACCAGTAATATGCGATGGTTTATTGATTGATCAATTAAGTACTCCTTTCGGCGTAACAATAAAGGTTGTCGACCATTATAAAAACGGGGAGTTAATAAGGGAATTTAGTATGTCAAATAATATTTTGCTTACAAGTGATATAACCGGGGAAGTTTTTATCGAACATTCATGGCTTAGCAAGTATATGATAGGAGAAGGCTTGTATTACGACCGGATTAATGTAAAAGGAAACATGGGTAACCATTATATTATCCATACAATCTGGGATTCGTTAACCTGGGAGATTGTTGAAATTAGTGCCAATTGTCACTAATTTCCAAGCTGTATTTCCAGTGAACTCTTTTTCTTTATATCAGATAATTATTTTCTGCTTCCAGCAAAAATGTCATCACTGCGGCACAATTACGCGGAACATTAAATTTCTCTAAAAGAGATCAATCGGTTACAAGGTACTTCGGTGACTTTCTGTGCTTTGTTCCCTGTTCATAGCTGTAAGCGATCTCGATAAGAAGCGGTTCACTCCAGGCCTTACCGAAAAATGTGATCCCCACCGGCAGGTTTTCAATAAATCCCATCGGAACTGTTATTGCCGGATAGCCGGAAATGGCTGCAAGCGATGAGCTTCCACCAATATAATGGTCCCCTAGTAACAGGTCGGTTTTCCATGCAGGCGATCCGGTTGGTGAAATAAGTGCATCAAGTTTGCCGGAATTCATCATCTTATCAATACCTTCTTCACGTGTAGCTTTAAGCATTGCAGCAAGCGACTTTTTATACTCAGGGGAGGAGAGGTCTCCTTTTTTATCGGCCATTTCAAGTATTTTCTGATCAAAATATCTCAGTTCAACAGTATCGGTTTTATTGAATTCAATAAGTCCGGTCAGGTCTTTAACGGGAGCATCCTCACCCAATCCTGTGAAATATTTATTAAGACCATCTTTAAACTCGTAAAGCATGACCTCAAAGGAAGCATTATCAGCTTCGTTACCTTCAGGGGCTTCAACTTCAATTATTTCGGCTCCCTGCGATTTCATAAAAGCAATCGCCTGACGCATAAGAGTGTCAACCCTGTCGGAAAAACCTCCTGAGTTCTTTATTACTCCGATACGTTTTCCCCTGAGTCCGTCTTTTTTAAGGTTCACTGTATAATCAGTCATAGATTTTCCCTCAGAGTCAAGTGTAGCCGGATCATTCGGGTCTGTTCCTGTTAGGGCTCCCAGGCAGATCGCAGCATCTTCAACTGACCTGGCCATTGGTCCTGGAGTATCCTGGGTGAAAGAAATAGGAATTATACCGGTCCTGCTTAAAAGTCCGACAGTAGGCTTGATACCAACTATCCCGTTATTGTTTGAAGGACAAACGATTGAACCGTTTGTCTCAGTGCCGATGGCTATCATGCAAAGGTTAGCCGAAACTGCCACACCGGAACCTGAGCTTGAACCGCACGGATTGCGATCGAGGACATAGGGATTTTTAGTCTGGCCTCCAATGCCACTCCAGCCGCTTGTTGAAGACATGCCTCTGAAATTTGCCCATTCGCTGAGATTGGACTTTGCAATAATTACAGCACCTGCTTCCCTTAACTTTCGTGCAATGGGACTGTCATTTTTGGGAAAGGAGTTCCGCAGAATTGTGGCTCCTGCCGTTGTTGGCATTTTGTCGTGAGTATCAATATTATCCTTCAGAACAACGGGAATACCGAAAAGAGGTCCTCTTATTATTCCCTCAGCAGATTCCCTGTCAAGCTCCTCTGCGATCTGCAATGCATCAGGATTGACCATAATTATTGCATTCACTGCCGGACCATTATTGTCAATATCTTCAATTCTGGAAAGGTATGCTGACACAACCTCCGAAACAGTGAATTTCTTATCCCTGTACCCTTGCTGAAGCTCTGGGATCGTTATCTCTTCGATCCATGAATAATGGGTTTCCCCTGTAACAGGTTTGTTTTCCCTTGATTTGCAGGAGTATAAAATAAAAATGGTTAAAATAATGGTGCCTAATAAATGAATCTGGTTTTTCATATTGCAATTTAAATTTTTGTATTTGTTGTTGAAACGCCATGCATGCCGTTTCTGCAATTGGGTTTATTATTATAAATTAAATATATTTGTTTTTATCAAACTATTTTATAACAGATGAAAAATATTTACCTGCAGATTCCTTTAAACGTTCCTGAATTTGATGACCTGATTCTTGCAACCGTAACCGGAACTGAGGGATCGACACCCCAGAAACCCGGTAGCTCCGCCCTTTTTAATCAGAATGGGCTGATTTCAGGAACGGTAGGTGGTGGTGTACTGGAAGGCAAAGTGCAGGCGATCGCAATACAAGCTCTGAAATCAAAGGAACCGGTTCTTCATTATTTCACCCTGGATAACAGTATTTCAAATGGAGAGGATGCATTGTGCGGTGGTAGAATAAGCGTACTTATTGATCCCTTATTGTCGGATTATCTTCCGGTATTTAAAGCGATAAGAAAATCGGTTGAAACCAGGATCCCGGGTATTCTGATGACCATGGTTACAAAAGCTGACGATGACAGAGTGCTTGTCAGCAGGTACTGGATAATGGAAACCTCAAGAGAATCTATTCCAGATAAGATGAAACCTGTTATTGATCCTGAGATCAGCAGCCTTCTTTCGGGTTCAGATTCTTATGATTTCAGGGAGATCCGGCTTCCGGAAAATGGGGAGGAACCTTCACGGATAATATATCTTGAACCTGTTATTCCTCCTCCGCGTCTTATTATTGCAGGAGCCGGTCATATAGGCAAAGCACTTGCACAGATGGGGAAGCATGCTTGGTTTTGAAATAATTGTAATTGATGACCGGCATGAATTTGCCAATCCTGAAAACATCCCTTTCGCAAATCATTTCATTACCGGGGATATTGGCGAAGAAATGAAGCAGATCGAAAAGAGCACTGACACATACATAGTGATAGTTACCCGCGGCCACAGGGACGATGCAAAGGCACTGACTGAATGCATAGACTCTGATGCAGCTTATATCGGGATGATCGGGAGTAAAACCAAGATTTCATTAATGCATAAGGAATTCCTTGAAAAAGGATGGGCGACTCAGGAGCAATGGAACAGAATTTTTGCACCTGTGGGACTTGATATCAGATCGAAAACAGTTGAAGAAATAGCGGTGAGTATTGCAGCGCAGCTTATCCAGGTAAAGAACAACAAATAACTTCTGCGGAACTCTGCGGGATTTTAATCTGCGACCTCTGCGAGAAAAAAAAGAATTTCTCGCAGATTTACGCAGAGTTTAGCGCAGATTTACGCAGATTAATAATCTGTTTAAATGGGTGGAATTTGGGCTATAATACTCGCAGCCGGTGAATCGAAAAGGATGAAAGTCCCAAAAATGCTCCTTCCTTTCCATGGAAAACAATGATAGAAAAGGTTGTGGAGAATGTAGCCGGTTCAGAAGTATTTCGTACATTGGTAGTGGTTGGTTCATTCAGGGATGAGATATCGGGAGTTATAAGTCACACAGCGGTAAGTAGTTGTTATAATGAGAATTACAGGAATGGGATGCTTTCATCTGTGAAATGCGGCTTTAAAAATCTTCCGGCACTTTATGATGCGGTACTTGTTTTTCCCGGTGATCAGCCATTTATTGAGCCGGATGTAATAAATTCTTTAATTAAGCTTACAGGAAGACCGGAAAAGGAATTATCATCCCGGTTTACCGGAAAAAAAGGGGGCATCCCCTATTAATAGATTTAAATACAGGAAATCAGTGGAACACTTCGCTGAAGATGAAGGATTACGTTCTCTGGCAAAAAGATATCCGGAAGATGTTATTAGAGGTTAAAACTCAATCTCCGGAATACTTAAAGGATTTTGATACCAAAGAGGATTATCTGAATGAAATTAATCAAATAACTGCAAATATGGAAGAAAAAATCAGATTTAAGCTTAACGGTAAAGCGACGGAGATAACAACTGATCCCAGTCAGACCCTTCTCTGGGTTCTGAGGAATCAGCTGGGCCTCACCGGAACCAAATATGGCTGCGGAACCGGATTCTGCGGTGCATGTACTGTTCTTAATCAACAGGGAAGCAACAAGGTCGTGTATGCTTCCTGTAAGCGATATCGCCGGAAAGGAGGTCATAACTATTGAAGGACTTGCCCGTGGCGGTAAACTTCATCCTGTTCAGAAAGCATTTATTGAGCATGATGCTCTGCAATGCGGATACTGCACTCCGGGAATGATAATGACTGCCGCCGGAATGCTGATGAAAAATCCTGCACTGACACGGCAGGAGATAATCAGCGGGCTGGAAGAAAACCTGTGCCGTTGCGGGGCACATACCAGAATAATTGATGCTGTCGAAACAGCTGCAAAAGAAATGAAAGGAGGGAAGTAACCATGAAAAAGACCGAATTAATTAAGAAGACAGAATCCACACCGGAAAAAACTACCGGCATGAAGAGAAGGAGCTTTGTAAAATTGCTTGGCGGAGGGATCTTTATATTTTTTCAACCCTGGGATATATTCAATCTGAACGATTTAACCCTTCCACAGGCAAGAACACTGACAAAGGATTACAATGCATTTTTGCAGATTGCCGAGGATGGACTGTAAGATGTTACACCGGAAAGATCGAAATGGGGCAGGGTCTTATTACTTCACTTCCCCAGATGATGGCGGATGAACTGAATGTTCCGCTTGAAAAAATAAAAATGGTAATGGGAGATACAGACCTATGTCCTTATGATGCAGGCACATGGGGGTCGCAGACTACACAGACTTTTGGTCCGGCAATGAGAGCTGCAGCGGCAGAGGCAAGGGGTGTCCTTGTTGATCTGGCATCTGCCAGATTGGGAGTTCCTGCCTCTCAGCTTGAAGTAAAAGATGGATTGTTATAGATACAAAAAATCCGAAAAACAAAGTAAGTTATGCCCAGCTGGCAAAAGGTAAAAAACTTGAAAAATACCTGGATGCAAAACCTTCTGTTGAAGAATATACAAAATTCACTTATGTCGGGAAACCTTATAAGCATGCGATGCCATTGTAAAAGTTACAGGACAGGCAAAATATACCGGTGACCTTAAGCTTCCGGGGATGGTCTTTGCAAGAATTTTGCGGCCACCATCACATGGGGCAAAACTGAAACTGTTGATGTTTCGGGAGCAGAACAGATACAGGGTACCCAGGTGGTGCGTGACGGCGATTTCATAGCTGTACTTAATGAAAACCAGGACAGGGCTGATGAAGCTATTGTTAAAATTAAAGCTGAATATTCATTCAATGAACTGAAAGTAAATGACGAAATCTTTTTGACAGGATGGTCGGAGCTGATTCAAGAGTCAATGTGATCAGGTCTGCCGGTGATCTTGAAGCTGGTAGCAACTTTCGGAAAGGATATTTGAATCAGAATTTCACGATCCGTATGTTGCACATGCACCTATTGAAACACATACTGCCCTGGCACAACTCGAAGGTGATAAAATGACTGTCTGGGCTTCAACTCAGTCCCATTTCGGACTTCAGGATGGTATTTCCGGCGAACTTGGATTTCCACTGGAAAAAGTAAGAGTTATAGCTCCATTTGTAGGAGGAGGATTTGGAGGAAAAGCTGCATATCAGCAGGGAATTGAGGCAGCAAGACTGGCAAAACTGGCCAGGAAAACCTGTAATGCTTGTCTGGACAAGAGATGAGGAGTTTTTCTATGATACTTTCCATCCGGCAGGAGTATACAGGATAAAATCCGGAATTGATAAGACAGGCCTGATAAAATTATGGGATTATCAGTGTATATTATGGCGGTACAAGGGGTTCAGATACAATCTATGATGTTCCGAATGCCAAAACAACCAGCTACAGCCAGAATATGGATGCAATGCAGATCCATCCGATTTGGTACCGGGCCATGGCGTGCACCCAATAACAATTCCAATACTTTTGCCAGGGAATCGCAGATTGATATAATGGCCTCAGAAGCAGGGATCGATCCGCTTGAATTCCGACTTAAGAATCTTAAGGATGAAAAGATGATTGCATGCTGGAAAGCTGTGGCTGATAAATTCGGTTATGTTCCGGCAAAGACACCCAGGCGGAAGAGGAATAGGAATGGCATGCGGAACAGATGCCGGGACATGGGTTGCAATGATGGCTGAAGTAAAAGTTGATAAAACTACAGGCAAGGTTAAAGTTGTCAGAGTTGCATGTGCCCAGGATATGGGATTATGCGTAAATCCGCAGGGAGCATTGATCCAGATGGAAGGTTGTATCCAGATGGGACTTGGTTATTCTCTTACCGAGGAGATCACATTTGAAGGAGGAGATATTAAGAATCGTGGTTTTGACAATTATGAGATTCCTCGTTTCTCCTGGACACCTAAAATGGATTGTGTGATACTTGACAGGCAAAATATACCGCCCAAGGGGGAGGAGAACCTGCCATCATTACTGTCGGAGCCGCAATCGCCAATGCGATATTTGATGCTACAGGTGCCAGGCTGTACAGGATGCCAATGACACCCGGAAGGGTGCTGGAAGCAATTAAGAAGGCATAACGGCATAACGGCGGAAGTATTCGGGCAACAGGCGAAAAAATGATATGTGCGCTGCCAATGACCCCGTGAGCCTGCAGCCTGTGGGGGTTAGGCGTTTTAATAAATAAACAGAAACAGCAACGGCAGAATTATCCCGATTGCAGTTAGGATAGCGCCCCTTCGGGTGATCCCGTTTTTCCCCTTTACAAGGAACAGACCTGTAATTGTGACCAGTATAAGCGCCACGCAGAAAATATCACTGAAATACTTCCACCATTTCCCGGGGTTGTAATGGAGGAAGTTCATCTGGTAAAAGAGTGGCCTCTTGCTTATTTTCTCAACAGTTCCTTCGCCCGTCTTTGTGTTTATCCTTACTGAACCTCCTTCAATAAATATCGTTAATATATTGCCGGAGGGGAAATAATAAGTTTTATATTCAAGATCTCCCGGTATACTTTCGAGAATTGCACATGGCTGTTTCCTTTGAGATGGTTTCCCGTGTGATTTTCGCCTCTGTTGTAAAATCCACGGTCTTCAATAATATAATTAGGATTCCAGTCATGCTTATGATTAAGGGCGATTCCTGAAACAGCATAAATAATTGTAAGTCCGGCAATTAGATACCCAATATCACGATGGGTAATCCTGTTCAGTTTAGATAGGTTCATTATATTGACATTTGTTCAGGCTGAATAGGAGCCTGCCCTTTGTTATTAACCGCCCCTAAATCCCCTGAATTTCTCCGACCGAAGCGGCTACGCGAAGGCGCTTTAGGAGGGGACTTTAAATGACCTATTAGTCATAAATAAACCCCCTTTAGGGGGAAGGGGGCAAATAATAGCGTGATTGCTTAACTGTTGACTATTCTTAAATTCTACTTAACCAGCGAATGCTTATTATAGATCATCATAAGATCTGAAAGAACGGGTTGTGATGCAAGAGCTTTTTCAGTCTCGCATGTATCTGCTCCGGCAGTTTTTGCCATTCCTTCTCCTGATTTATCTCATCGCCTTCACCTTCATGCATGGCTTCACCTGCCATTCCAGCTGCAGCGACCCGGGTAATTGTTCCTTCCACAACTATTTCACTTCCAAGTAATTCCATTGGAAACTTAGCCATTTCTTCTCCGGCCTGAACATACAGTCTTACATCAGGATTTTCGCCTGTAATGAATAATTTTTTACCGCTGTGTGTGCATACATGAACAACTTTGCCTTCAACACTGATGTTTTTTCCGACATATTCAGCAGGATCGGAAATAAGAGAGGCAAATTCAACCTTTAAA
The DNA here is from genome assembly GCA_963702415.1 of uncultured Bacteroidales bacterium. Lineage (GTDB taxonomy): Bacteria > Bacteroidota > Bacteroidia > Bacteroidales > VadinHA17 > LD21. The sequence continues at coordinate 122,408 of CAVPCP010000008.1, forward strand.
GCTTCAGATGAACCTTCAGTAATTGAAGAGACCTCTTTTTTACCTGTATTGCCGCAGGAAGATATTATTAATGCAATGATTGAAAATAAATAGATTTTTTTGATCATAACAATTAGTTTTACTGAAACATACCTGATAAAAATAAGTCCGGCAAGATATAATTTTTTTTTCAATTATAAACTGAAAAAGTGCAATTATGTCCCCGGACTATCAATCAAAAAGCCGACTGCAATCAGAGTTCCCAACCCTGACGGTATTCTCGTGTCAGGAATTTATCTGCTTCAGGAAGATTGGTTATTTTCATATTGACAGTGTCATATTCAACTCTTTTACCTGCACGCAGGGCGACTGCACCAAGGTTGATGGTTTCAGTTACCGGGCCGGCCAGCAGGAAGCTCCCCGGCGTCTGGGTGTTGTTTTTGAAAGCTTCAATCCATACATCATTGCCTGTAGTCCTGTCAGCCTCAGGTATTTCCTCTTTTTTCAGGTAGTTCATTTTGCTCTCAGGGATCAGATGTGGATATTCACCGCGGAACCCTGCAATTATCTTTCCTTTATCGCCGACAAACATCATACCTTCCCGCGGAAAGGATTTTCCGGCAGACCTTAGTTCGTCAGGAACAAAAGGCTTCATTCCGCCGTCGTACCAGAAAAGCTCGAAGGGAGGAAGTTCTGTCTGTTCAGGGAACTGGAACCGGATCATGCACGAGAGGGGAAAGGCGACATCATTTTGCACACCAACCGATACATTGTCACGGAGAGTGCATGTTGTTGTAGCATTTGCCTCTGCACTTATGGCAGGAGTATCTATTTTGAACGCCAGGAAAAGAGGGAACAGACTGTAGTGTCCCATGTCGGCAATGCTTCCTCCACCGAAATCATACCAGCCGCGGAAGACAGCATGAGTATAAGTTAGGGTGATAGGGACGATCGGGTACAGGACCGAGCCAGAGTGGCCAGTCAAAATCTTTTGGCACAGGTGGTTTATCGGCAGGCAGGGATTGCCATTGCGGCCACATTGGCCGGTTTGACCAGTTGTGTATTTCTTTCAGGGTGCCAATAAATCCGTCTTTGATCCAGTTTCTTGCCACGTCGTAGCCGGGTTTCCTGCTCCAGGCAAGCAGATGGGTGCTTAGTCCTGTTTTTCTGGCGGTCTCGATGGTCAGTTTAGATTCATAAATCCTGTTGGCAATCGGCTTATGTGTAACAACATGCTTCCCTTTTTTCATCGAGGCAATTGCTACGGTTGCATGCAGATGATCAGGTGTCATGATCTTGATTGCATCAACGTCTTTTTCTTTTTCAAGCAATTCACGAAAGTCGATATAAGAGGTGCATCCCTTGTAACTGCCTGAATCTTTTGATTTAGCATAGTATTTATTAACAAATTCCTGTCCGATATCCCTGCCTCCCGGAATCCCTTTGAACTTTTCTCCCCATGTCTTATCCTGCAATGCCGTCCGAATACCGTTTCTCATGTCGTTCATTGACCAATCCACATAATTTGTTGTAAATTTATTAGGGTCGCATACTGCAACGATCTGAAGTGCAGGGTTTGCAATAAGCTGGGCCATTTCTCTCAAGCCCTGTGTACCGCATCCGATATATCCGATGGCGAGTTTATCGTTTGGAGCTATGTATCCGGGTCCTCCAAGCACTTGCCTGGGGACGATTGTAATTGCCAGGGAAGCAGCAGCAGCCGACCCCAGGAATTTTCGACGATTGATTTTGTTTGAAGCAGGCATAACAGTTAATTATATAAGGTTAGTTAAAAAGAGTAAATATCTTATGAGATCAAATTCAGGTATCAAATCAAATTTAAATAAATACATGGATTGTAGTATCAGTTTTAAAGGATTTTTGGTATGAATTTATTTAAAAAAGGCTGGATGGAATATTTACCTTACTTCAGATGTCTAATATTACAAACCAATAAAATTTTATTGCAGATGAAAAAAAAATTACTTATGCAAATACTGTCATTCACAGTTCTTTTTGCATTTCTTTGTTTGCCACTGACAACCAGTGCACAGGGTTCAAAGGCTAATTTCGCAGGAACCTGGGCTTTTAATGCCGAAAAGAGCAATTTGGGAGACTCACCCCAGGGTGGCAGAATGGGCGGTGACTTTACAGCAACCCAGGAAGCTAATCTTCTTTCAGTTGTAAGAACACGCACTGGCCAGGATGGTCAGGCAACCACCACTACAACCAAATACACCCTTGACGGCAAAGTAAGTGTAAATACCACAGGAAGAGGCGAAAGCAAATCGACAGCCACATGGTCGGCTGATGGTAAATCTCTGACGATTGTGACAACATCGACATTTGAGCGTGACGGACAAACAACAGAAATGAAATCGACTCAGGTATGGAGCCTGACAAGCCCTGCAGCTCTTTCAATTATTACAACAGCGACTACTCCGAACGGTGAGCGTAAAACAACTATGGTTTACGATAAAAAGTAACCGGGAGTATTATAACTTGTTTAAAACCGCAAATCAACAGAGTTTTGCGGTTTTTTTGTACGCTATCTGAATTGGGATCTACACCAAAATGAACAATCATTTCCTTGCTGTGGCATGCTCGGAAAATGTTGATTTAATATCTTCTCCCTCAGTTTTGAATTCATCAGCGTTTTCAGGCTGGACGATGTAAACCAATTGCCTGGGTTTCAAACCGTGTTCAATTATAATATTCTTTTCATTTGATTCACCGGTAACAACAAACTGCTTGGTTTTGTTTTTAGTGTATACAAATGGTATTCCATCGGCTTCAGCATGCACACATTCTGTCGGAATAGAGATCACTTCTTTAAACGTATTAATAATCACTTTGTTAGTTGTGGTCATTGAAGGCCGGAGTGCAGGATCTGATCCTTCCAGTTTGACCATGACTTCAAAAACCTTTGAATCAGTATTTTCAAGCTTTTCTCCTATATTGGCAATGGTATAAATCTTTCCTTTGAGTTGCTTATCCGGTAGAGCATCAACACGGATATCAACATCCAGGCCCGGCTTGATGTTTCTGATTTCTACTTCACTGACGAATATTTTTGAAAGCAGGGATGAAAGATCAGGCAGTGTGGCAACTGTCCTGTCAAATGCATTTACCGACGAGCCTGTTTTGATCTTGTTACCGCGGCGGTCTCTTTTGTACACAACCATCCCAGGAGCAGGAGCTCTTATTTCAAATCCGGCCAGCACCTCTTCAAGACTTGCTACTCTTCTGTCGATCCGGTTATACCACATCGTCTGCACAGCAATATCTCTTTTAGCCTGTGGCGACCCTTAACTCATAACCTTTCTCTTTCTGTTCGAGAGTTCTTTTTTGCCTGTCAAGGTTTATTTCAGCCTGTCTGATTGTTGTTGGAGGTTCGTATTTTGAGTTCAGAAGGGTTATTTCAGCTTCTTCGACAGTGTGTTTCTGATTTCTTATACCATCTCTTAATGCCGTAAGGGTTACAGCCGTATCGAGCTTCTTCATTTCAAGATTGTTCCTGTAAGTTGAGAGCCTTTCGCGCTCATCTTTTAACGTATTGTCATACTGAGTTTTGTCGAGAGCTGCAATATAGTCGCCTTGCTTAACCTCTGTACCCTCAGGAACAAGATCCCTTATTTTAAGATCGGTTGCGTGAAAATCTCTGCCCATGCTTATTTCAGGTGCCTTGATATCGATGGAATTTTCAGGCACGATTTCTCCTGATGCCGTAAGAGCTATTTCGAAATCACCTTTTACAGCTTCTGCATATAAATTGTCGCTGCCCTTTTTTGAGGCGAGTTTATTAAATACAAATAACGCAATGAGTGTACTCACTGCAATTCCAAGGGTGATTAAGATCGTCCTTTTCATGAAGGATCAAGATTTTTAACTAATATTAAAATTTAACTGCAGCGAAATTATGAATTATTGTATGGTAATCTATCTGATTTAAACTTATTTAACATATTTAACAAAAATTTAAAACACAAAGCCGGCTTGCGGGCTTATCACATCATCAATATTGCTTCCATCACTACCTGCATTTAGCAATGGCCCAATACCTGATATGCCGGCTTCGTCTGTGGAGCTATTTTAGAAAGTGCTCCAGGGATCATTTAACTGGGATAATAAATTGAGCTTTCTGTTTACTTTTCGGCAGCAATATCGATTATTTTTATTTCTGTGGGTTTGGCGATCAAATCAGCTGTACTGGTCCCGAAATCTTTAAAATGCTCAGTTGCAAAATGGAAATCGATTGCAGCCTGGTTTTTCCATTTCTCAACAAATATAAAATTGGTTTTTTCATAAGGATCCTGGTAAAGCATGTAACCCAGACAGCCTTCTTCCTTATTTGAATTTTCGATTATCGTTTTTGCGGCCTCTATAAACTGATCCTCACTTCCGGGTTTAATAAAAACCCTTGCTGTTATCATCTTCTGATAATCAGGAGTCTGAACAGCAGGCTCAGATTGTTGTGATGCAGGAGATTTGGGGTTGCATGAAGCAGCAATACCGATAATGACAGCTAAAAATAAAGCTAATTTTGTTTTCATTTCTTATTAAAGGTTAAGTTAATCTTATGTAATTATCAATCTTCTAATTTAAGAAATTTACAAAAGAGTAATTGGTATTTTGTGAGATTAAATATTCCGAAGTTTTACTCCCGACACTTTGAGCTACCGGTCATCGCCTTCTTCTCCAATTATTTGGATTATTCCTTTTGAGTAAATCGGCCCTGGGACGGTTGTGAACTCCACGCTCCTGTTTTGGTGCTTTAACCGGATTATTGTCAATCAATGGAAATGGATGATTATCAATAACCTGTATCTTTTTTGTTATGAGCTTTTCAATATCTCTCAGATATTCTTTTTCGTCTGCATCGCAAAATGAAATTGCCGTGCCGTTTGCCCCGGCCCTTCCTGTTCTTCCAATCCGATGGACATATGTTTCTGAGATATTCGGGATCTCGTAATTAATTACATACTCGAGGTCATCAACATCAATTCCCCTGGCAGCAATATCGGTAGCCACCAGAACTCTTGTAGTCTGGGCCTTGAAATTTGAGAGAGCACGCTGGCGTGCAGTTTGTGCCTTGTTTCCATGGATCGATTCAGCGCTGATATTCTTCTTTTTAAGGACCCTGACAACTTTATCAGCACCATATTTGGTTCGTGTAAATACCAGAGCTGTCTTAATCTTATCATCTTTCAGCAGCTCGAGCAGGAGAGCATTTTTATTCACTTTATCGGTGAAGTAAACAAATTGGTTTACTATTTCAACAGTCGATGCAGAAGGAGTAACTTCCACTTTTACAGGCTTGTATACTATTGCACCTGCCAGTTTTACTATCTCGGGAGGCATGGTTGCAGAGAAAAAAAGTGATTGTCTTTTTTTAGGGAGAGATGCAATAATCTTTCTTACATCGTGGATAAAGCCCATATCGAGCATCCTGTCAGCTTCATCAAGAACAAATATTTCAACATCTCTTAATGAGATATATCCCTGGGTCATCAGATCAAGCAACCTGCCTGGTGTTGCAACAAGCACATCCACACCATTACGTAAAGCAGATGTCTGAGGATTCTGGTTTACGCCTCCGAAAACTACAGTGCATGTTAAACCGGTATGCCTGCCGTATGCTTTAAAACTCTCATCGATCTGTATTGCAAGCTCCCTGGTCGGAGTTACAATTAGGCTCCTTATTTTCCTCTTCTTATCGAATGCTTTGTTATTATATAGTAACTGAAGGATTGGCACTGCAAAAGCAGCCGTTTTTCCTGTTCCGGTCTGTGCACATCCTATCAGATCGATTCCTTTAAGTAAGATGGGAATAGCCTGTTCCTGTATTGGTGTTGGTAATGTATATCCTTCCTCTTTTAAAGATTTTAGAATAGGTTCAATAATGTTCAATGATTCAAACTGCATAGAGAATTATTAATGTTTTCGGTGTGAAATAAAAACTGCCTTGTAATGGCGGGGATTATTCCGTGATTTAAAACGCAAATGTACTACTATTTGGCCAAAAAAATGTTTTATTTGCTTTTGCTTTCAATACACGATGATGAAGAAATTATTAATTCTATACATCTTTTCATTTATTTCAGGATTTTTGGATGCACAAAATGTTGATTCAATAATAAGTGGTGATACGCTTATGTCACGCGATCTGGCTGAAGTAGTTATTTCGGCCAACAGGTTCAACTCTTTGGGGATAAACACCCCTGAGGCAATCAGGGTCCTCAATAGCAAACCGGTTCAGGAATTTCAGTTGCGAACATCACCTGAAGCCCTTTTACTTACGCCTGGTGTGTTTGTTCAGAAAACCAATCATGGGGGAGGTTCTCCCTTTGTACGCGGCCTGACCGGAAACCAGACACTTTTATTAATTGACGGAATAAGGCTGAGCAATTCAACGATGCGATATGGTCCGAACCAGTATTTTAATACCATCGATGTTTTCAGTATCGACAGAATGGAAATTCTTCGGGGAAGCGGTTCAGTTCAGTACGGATCAGACGCTCTCGGAGGCACTATCCAGGCATTCAGTAATGAGCTTGTTAATTCAGAAAAACCTGATTGGGGCGGGAATGTGATTGCCAGAATATCAACTCAGGGTATGGAACAGAGCGTTCATTCAGGTATAAACTACAGCAACAAAATAGCGGCTTTCAGGGCGGGATTAACATTTCGGAATTTTGGTGATTTAGTCGGAGGGGATACTACAGGAAGGCAGTCACCTTCAGGTTATGGCGAACAGGACTATGATTTCAAGGGTAAAATAGCCATTTCCCCCAAAACTATTTTAACAATGGTCTGGCAGAGTGTGCATCAGAAAGAGGTTCCTCAATACTACAAGATTGAACTTGAAAATTATGCGGTTAACAGCACCGATCCGCAGAAAAGAAAACTTGGATACCTAAGGCTGAACCAGGAACTGGATGCCGGTGCTCTTAAATCGGTAATTCTCACCGCTTCATACCAGCATACCGATGAAGGCAGGGAGACCCAAAAAAACGGGTCCAACATTCTCCGTAATGAATTTGACAAAGTACGAGGTTTTGGATTATCTTCAGAAGCCATAATCTCGAACAGGGACTCGTGGTCGGGAAATGTTGGTTTTGAGATATACAACGATCTGGTTAACAGTAGCCGCACCGACACTGATCTGGCGACAGGTACAGAAACTGATTTGCGTGGATTATATCCCGACGGTTCAACCATGAGCAGTTTTGCATTGTTTACGGTTCATTCATTTGATTTGCCCAAATGGAACATGACTACAGGAGCCAGGTTAAATTCCTTCATAATAAATGTTCAGGATGAGGAGCTGGGTGCTGTTAAATTAACCCCGTCAGCGCTTGTTGGCAACCTGGCCGTTATGAGAAAGCTGAATACAGAATCGAGGCTTTTTGTATCGTTCAATACCGGTTTCAGAGCTCCCAACATTGATGATCTGGGAACTCTTGGCATAGTGGACTTCAGGTACGAAACACCGAATTACGATCTAAAGCCTGAAAGCTCGTTTCAGTACCAGGCAGGCTATAAATATTCAGGTAAAAAGCTAAAAGGCGATCTGTTTATTTATCGTAATGAATTATACAATTTAATAACTCGGGTCAGAGTAGGGGAGGAGACAATTGAAGGCTATCCGGTTTACCAGAAAGAAAACAGTGAAAGGGCTTATATCCAGGGTATTGAAACGGCATGGGATTTTGAGCTGAACCGATCGCTTACATTAAATGGCTCTTTGACCTACACTTACGGACAGAATATTTCTAAAAATGAACCGGTGCGGCGCATTCCTCCGATCTTTGGCCGTATTGCAGCAGATTTCAGGTATAAAAATATTTGGCTGAATATTGAATGGCTTGCTGCAGGCAAACAGGACCGTCTTTCACAGGGTGATAAGGATGATAACAGGATACTTGAAGGCGGAACTCCGGGCTGGAACATAATCAATTTAAATTCGGGGTATAACTGGAAATTTCTTACTATCGATCTGAGCCTTAAGAATTTATTCAATATTGATTACAGATACCACGGCTCGGGCATCAACAGCTATGGCAGGTCGCTTTTCCTGACCATGGATGTCAATTTTTAGCTGAGCGATAGGTTCGGCCTTGATTTTAATGTACTTTCGTGCAAAGTTTAAAAGGCACAAAGTTGCAATGGCGCAATGGCATAAAGGCTTAAAGGCGCAACGGCATAAAAGCTTAAAGGTGCAAAGGTGCAATGGTACAAAGGCTCACATGATAAAAAAGCGGAATATAATATTAAAGTTAATCCTGTCAGCATCTGTTTTTGCTGTGATGTTCATCTTCTTCTCATGCAGTGGACCCTCTAAGAAACTTAAAGCAAAAGAAGAATTACTGAATTTCAGGAATTCAGCGGCATCCCGGGTATTATCAGAGGAGGGAGAACTTTTAGGTAAGTATTTCTTTGAGAACCGTACGAATATTTCCTTCGGGCAGATACCCGAACATCTGAAAGATGCTCTCATTGCTACCGAAGATGTTCGTTTCTATGAACATAAGGGTACCGATACCAGGAGTTTTTTCCGTGTCCTGGTAAAATCAATAATGCTGAACGACCGGAGTTCTGGCGGAGGGAGCACAATAACCCAGCAGCTTGCAAAAAATATGTATGGCAGGAAAAAGACTGGTCTCTTTCCTGTTCTCTCTTCCAAGGTCAGGGAGATAAAAATGGCACGTCGTCTGGAAAAGGTATTCAACAAGGATGAGATCCTCACCCTGTACCTGAATACTGTTTCGTTCGGTGAAAATGTTTATGGCATAGAAGCTGCTTCAGCAAGGTTTTTTAATAAAAGCGCTGAATTGCTGAAAACTGAAGAATCGGCAGTATTGGTTGGTATGCTGAAGGCAAACACTTATTATAATCCCCGTCTTCATCCCGAAAATGCAAAGATCAGGCGGAATGTAGTCCTGAAGCAGATGGAGAAGTACAGATATTTAAATGTACCTGAGGCTGATTCCCTGGCGGCATTACCTATGAAACTTGATTATAAATCAGGTTCCTCTGGTCCGGCTGATTATTTTCTTGTTCAGGTCAGAGACGAAACTGAAGAGATACTCCGGGAAATAAACTCCGGATCAGTTAAAGAATGGGATGCTGAGAGAGACGGCCTGATAATTACAACAACTCTGAATCTTTCGCTGCAAGATTACGCAAATCAGTCTTTCCGAACACATTTATCAGTGATGCAGAAAAGACTCGATGAGCAATATGTAAATCCCGCAGGTAAGCGGATACTGGAACAGATTACCGGCAGCGAGTTGAAAAGGCTCAACCTGACCGGGCATTCTGAAGAGATAAGATATCAGGAAATCTTTGACTGGAACGGAACCTATGCAGATTCAATCAGTGTAACTGACAGTATAAGAAGGGCTCTGACGCTTCTGCATGCCGGACTGCTGGCGATGGATCCGGAAACCGGAGGTATCAAAGCCTGGGTTGGCGGAATTGATTTTAAGACACAGCCCTATGATCAGATACTTGCCCGGAGGCAGCTTGCTTCTGTTTTTAAACCGGTTTTGTACACCGTGGCTCTCGAAGAGGGGATGGCCCCATGTCATTATCTTAACAATGATTCAATTACCCAGTCAGGAATTGAAGAATGGAGCCCTGAGAATTTTGATCATTCCTTTGGTGGAAAGTATTCACTTTCAGGTGCTCTGGCCCATTCAATAAACATCCCGACCTTCAGCCTCTACCAGGAAATTGGTTTTGAAAAGGTTGATTCGATGTGGAAAAAGATGGGATTCTCCTACAGGCTCGATAATACACCCTCTCTTCCGATGGGAACCGCTGAAGCCAGCATCAAAGAGGTAGCTGTTGCCTACTCCTCATTTGCAAACGGGGGATTCAGGATCAGTCCATATTGTATTTCATCGATAAAAACTCCTGAAGGAGAATTGATATACATAAATGAAAATGCAAAAGAGAAAGTGAAAATCATGTCCGACCGGTCGTGGCAGCTTATGAGTGCAATGCTTCAGAAAGCCATAAGAGAAGGAACAGGTGCATCAATGAGCAGCGTGTACGGTGTAAACTTTCCTCTTGCAGGAAAAACAGGAACGTCGCAGGATTATTCAGATGCGTGGTTTGCTGCTTTCAACCCGAAACTGGTTATTGTTTCGCGGGTGGGGGCTTCATCAAGGGCAGTACATTTTAACAGCGGATCAAATGGTTCAGGAAGCGCCCTGGCATTGCCTCTTGTTGCATTGACTCTGAAAAAAGTCAGGCAGAATCCTGTACTTATGGATAACCTGGTTGCTGGTTTTCCCGGGCTTCCGCCGGAACTGGCCGGTGCGCTCGACTGCCCTGATTTTAAAGATGAAAACCTTTTCGACAGGATAATTGATATTTTTGAGAAGGATAAAAAAACATATGATAATACAGGAGTAAAAACTAAAACCAGAACCAAAAGAAAGAAGGACTCCTTCTTCAGAAAAATATTCAGAAAATGAAACAGAGAATTATTATAATAGCTTTATTACCGCTGATCATGATCGAGGTTTAAGACTTAACTGATTTCTTACTTTTTTTTCTATATTTATGGAAAATCAATATATTGTTAAGTTAAACTTATTTTGTCACTATTCTTATCATTTCGGATTTCGGATTTCGGATTTCGGATTATTTTTATTTCTTAATCCGCAATTAAAAACCGAGCCCCCGCCTTGCGGGGTGAACTCCGGCGAGCTCGGCGAAGCCAATCCGCATTCCGCAATAAATTAAACAAATGTTTTTTTCCTACGTTTCTAACCATGATTTGTCAATTTAAAATTAACATAACTCCATAAGCAACCATTTAAAATAAACATATGAAATATAAATATTTCTTCAGGCTTTTTGTTTTATGTGCAATTCTGCTTTTTAGATGTGAATATGCCGGGTCGCAGGATAAAAACTGGACACATTTCAGGGGAAGCAATCTTAATGGTATTGCAGTTACTGGCGGATTCCACTGGTCTGGAATGATTCAAACTTCAAATGGAAAACAGAAATACATGACAAGGGGCATTCATCGCCGGTAGTTTATGATAACCAGATCTGGGTCACAACAGCTACCATGGACGGGAAGGAACTATATGCAGTCTGTGTTGATTACCAGACAGGTAAAATACTATATGATATCAGGGTATTTGCTTCAGATGATGTCATAAGCAAACATGGAATTAATACTTATGCAAGCCCTACGCCATGTATAGAGAAGGGATTTGTATATGTGCACTATGGAAGCCCTGGAACTGCGTGCATCAGGACCTCCGATGGTGCTGTTGTATGGAAACGTACAGATCTAAAATGCAATCACGTCCAGGGACCTGGTGCTTCGCCGGTGCTTTATAAGAACCTGCTGATACTTCACTATGAAGGCACTGATGTCAGATATATTGTTGCACTTGATAAATCGACCGGGAAAGAGGTATGGAGAACCGACAGACCGGCAGAGCCGTACAAAGCAATGGCTCAGATAGGAAAGAAGGCTTACGTTACTCCGCTTATAATTAATGTAAAAGGCAGAGACCTGTTAATTTCCAACGGATCAGCGGTTTGTTGTGCATATGATCCTCTGACAGGAAAAGAAGTGTGGAGAGTGGTCGGAGGTGCTGAATCGACAGTGCCTATGCCATTTGCTGAAAAGGGGACACTCTATTTTTATACAGGTTCTGTTGATAGCCCCGAAGGCGGAACATATACCGACATGCTGGCTGTAAACCCGGATGGAGAAGGCGATATAACCGGTACAAATATTTTATGGAAGAAACGTGATGATCAATCGCATACTCAAATACTTACTCCGGTCATAAAGGACGGTTTGATTTATACGGTTATTTCCAGGAATTTCCTAATGTGCATCGATGCAGCAACCGGGAAAGAAATCTGGTCAGAGCGACTGAGGTCAGACCATAATGCTTCTCCAGTGTATGTTGACGGAAATGTATGGTTCTTCTCAGTTAAGGGAGAGGTACTGGCAATAAAGGCTGGGAGGAGCTATGAAATCATATCACAAAGGCAGATGGATTCAGGGATATGGGCCACACCTGCCTTTGTCAGGAATTCGGTAATACTAAGGACAGAAAAGTATCTCTGCAGGATCAGCAACTGATCGTGCCATGTAATTATTTGAAATTTATTGGATAGGTGACCTGGATTAATGATCTGCTCTGGAACGAAACTGTAGCACATACTATATTCCTGTACAGTATTGTAATTTCTGTCGGGGTGTTCCTTGGAAAGCGCAAAATATGGGGAGTCTCCCTTGGGATTACCTTTGTGCTTTTTGCAGGAATAGCGATGGGCCATTTCGGATTTACCGCAAACCATAAGGTAGTTGAATTTATCAGGGATTTCGGGCTTATATTGTTTGTCTTTTCCATTGGATTGCAGGTTGGTCCCGGATTTTTTTCATCGTTTAAAAAAGGTGGTCTTGCCCTCAACCTGATGGCGCTGGTAATTGTTCTTCTGGGAGCTATCACTACCTTACTGATCCATTTCATAACAGGAACATCCCTTCCAGTTCTTGTTGGTGTAATGTCGGGTGCCGTTACCAATACTCCTGGTCTTGGAGCAGCCCAGAATGCACTCTCCCAGGTCGCATCCGGCAGGACAGGCTCTGAGATCCCTGATATCGGGCTTGGATATGCCGTTGCCTATCCCTTTGGAGTTCTGGGGATTATTCTTTCGATGATTATCCTGAGAAAGATTCTGAAAATTGATTCCGGGAAGGAAATGGAAATTCTGCAGAATGAGATGCATCCGGTTGAAAGCCTGCCTGAAAAGCTGAATATTCTCATTACTAATCCATTGATTTTCAATAAATCAGTGGCCGAAATTTCAAAACCTTTTGGCAATGGAGTTGTAATATCGCGTGTGTTGCACAATGGCGAACTGTTACCGGCAACATCGGAAACAGAAATACAGTGAGAATGATATCATTCTTGCTGTTGTACAGCGTGGCCTTATTCCTGAAGTACTGAAACAAACCGGTTCACTGAGCAAGATGGACCTTTCAACAAAACCAGGACAACTTGTTTCCCGAAGGCTGATTGTAACAAACAAGGAAGTTTTCGGAAAAAGCCTTGGATCGCTTAAGCTGAGGACAAGGTTCAACATTAATATAACCAGGGTTTACCGTTCGGGAATTGAATTTATCCCTTATCCCCAGCTTCAGCTTCAGATGGGTGACAGGCTAACGGTTGTAGGCAACGAAAAGTCGGTTGATAAAGTAACACAGGAGCTAGGCAACTCAATGAAAAGGCTGGAAGAGCCCAATATAATTCCTATTTTCATCGGGATATTGCTTGGTGTAATACTCGGAAGCATACCCGTACATATTCCGGGAATGTCGCATCCGCTTAAGCTGGGACTTGCAGGGGGACCACTTATAATCGCTATCCTTCTGAGCAAATACGGCTATAAATTTTCGCTCGTATCATATACAACAGCAAGTGCTAATCTTATGCTTCGTGAGATAGGAATAGTCCTCTTTCTTGCGAGTGTCGGAATAATGTCGGGTGAGAAATTTATACCGACGCTTACTTCCGGCGATGGAATTCGCATGGATGGGTTACGGAGCTGTTATCACATTGCTGCCGGTATTGCTTATCGGTTTTTATGCAAGAGTAGTTCTTAAAAGGAATTATTTCGAGATATGCGGACTTCTTTCGGGTAGCACCACCGACCCTCCGGCACTTGCCTTTGCCAATGGCATTGCACAGTCAGAGGCCCCGGCTGTTGCTTATGCCACAGTATATCCGCTGGTTATGTTCCTGAGGATTTTTATTGCCCAATTGCTTATTCTTCTTTTTGCATAAACCGGAAGAGTTGGAAAAAAGTAATTTTGAAATGCTACTTTTAAGTAATAAATTAACAATCCACATAAAACTGTATCAACTATGAAATCTTCATCAGTACTGTTAATTTCATTTATTGTTTCTTTCGTCTCGCTTCCTCTTTCAGGACAGTTTATTGCAGACGGGCCTTCACAGACATCTTCACAGATCATTGGAAAAATAATTGAAAAAACAGGTTCTGCCATTATTCCCAATACAGTCGATGTTATTAAGGAAGGCAGCCCGGAAACGTGGTAACAGGTATTGTTACATCGATGTTTGGAACAATGAATGTCCTTAGGAAAGCGGTAGATCTTAATTGTAATCTCATAATAGTTCACGAGCCATTGTATTATAATCATCTCGATCAGACAAAACAATTTCAGAATGACCCTGTCTTTCTTGAAAAACAGAAATTATTAAGGATCATAATCTTGTTATCTGGCGTTTTCATGACTATATTCACAGTATCGAACCTGATGGCATATCTATCCGGGATGGTTCTGAAGCTCGGATGGAAAGACTATGTATTAAATAATAATACCGACCAGTTTGTCATACCTGAGACTTCATTGAAAGGACTTCTTCAGTATCTGAAAGAAATTTTCCCGAAAAATGCATTTTATGTTATTGGTGATCCTGAAATGAAACTATCGAAAGTAAGGTTCGCTCCCGGTGCTCCTGGCAGCAATTACCATATCAGCCTTTTAGAGAAGAATGATGCCGATGTTCTAATTGCCGGCGAAGTACCGCAATGGGAGACATATGAATACATGCGCGATGCCGTTGACCAGGGCAGGAAGAAAGCTGTTATCTTTCTCGGACATATTAATTCGGAGGAAGCCGGGATGGAGTTTTGTGCCGGTTGGTTAAAAGGCTTCATCAGCGATGTCCCGGTTCATTTCGTTGAAAGCGGCCCGTCTTTCTGGTCTTATTGATCAGTAATAGTTATCCCCAATGGTCCCCAGGCCCTTCGCCCTTCGCCCTTCGCCCGTCGCCTTTTTCCATACTGCCTATCTCATCAAAAATGCCACTGCCTTCATTTTTCTGAACCTGCCATCAAAAACAGTTTGATGAATACTTCTATTCAGCTTTATTCAGGAAGAACAACCCGGTGGTTTCCTGTCCTGTCATGCTGTTTTTGAAGTTTATTACCAGGGTTTTGTTTGCAGCATCAGCTTTCCAGGTCTCTTTCGAAATAAAATCCTCTGACCCGTTTGCGGTTGTGGTTGATTCAAATGCCACAGATCCCTCTTGTTCGGCCCATGAAGCTTTTGATTTCCGCGGCATTTCATAAATGTTAATACTGTATTCTTTCCCATCGAGTGTGAGGTTTTCGGTAAAAGGGTATATCTGGCCATCTCCTGTATCATAATGCCTTTCCGTCAGAAGGCTGTCGCCCTTTATCTGAACATCGATCTGTACCAGAACAGGAGTATATTCCGGCAGTGTTGATTTGGTCATATCCAGTTTCCAGGTTCCGTTAAAGTCAGTTTTCTGAGCAGATAACTGAATTGCAGAGGTTATGGCAAGAGCCATAGTAAAAATAGTGAGTGCAGTCCTTTTCATAATGATTTAAAATTTACGTTAATGTTATGTTTTTTTATTTTATCAGATTCCGCTAAGATCTACATTTTCGAACATCAGGGTAGGGATCCTTGTGGCCTGGTTTTCCAGGGAGTCATTGCCCAGCTCTTTCAGACTGAACCAGAACTCAGTCATATTACCTGATATGTTCATTTCATTAACCGGGTGGACAATCTTTCCGTCCTTAATAAAATATCCTTCAATCCCGTATGAAAAATCTCCGGTTGAACCGTTGCAGTTTCCTCCAATGAATCCGGTTATCACAACACCCTCTTTAACAGAGACTATCATTTCTTCAAGTCCTCGTGTCCCTAGATTAAAAACAATATTGGAGGAGTTTCCGGTGGTTGGTCTCATCCCTAACTTTCTGCCATAGTAATCGTCGATATAAAAATTTTTAAGGATGCCCTGTTCAAAAACCGGCCGTCTGACAGCTGCCAGACCTTCGGAGTCAAAAAGCCTTGATCCCGGACCGCCAGGCATAAGGGGGTCATCATATACTGTCAGAAGTGGAGAAGCCACAGGTTTATTCTCTTTACCGATAAGAAATGATTGCTTCTGGTAAATGCTCGATCCCTGAAGCGCCCCATAAAGTGGATAGGCAAGGTTCCAGGCAACCCTGTTCTCGACAATAACGGTATATTTTCCTGATTTAATTTTCTTCGGCTCAGCCTTTTTTATAGTCCTTTCCAGAGCTTTTTTACCGATATCGGTTTTTTTAAGCTTGTCGAAGAATAGAGCATTTTCATACCAGTAATCATATGGTCTACCGGTAAGGCTTTTCAAAGATACTGTCACATACAATGAAACGTTAGTGTTGCCTGAATCGCCCCTGAAGCCATTGCTTGCAACCATTACCGAATTTGTGATACTGTCGGAATAATAAGAGCTGACCGAAATAATTCTGTCATCTTTCTTAAATGCCTCATCCAGAGCCTGGTTGGCAAGATTAATTTTGGTTTTTGCATCAATGGCATCAAGCTTTGGATCGAAAGTATTTAAATCAGTCCCGCCTCCTTTATAATACATTTCAGGATCAGGAAGCATACGAAACTCATCTTCGGCAAGAAATCGGGTTGCAACTGATAGCCTCATCAACAAACCTGAAAAGTTCTTCTTTTTTCATCCTGTTGGTCGAATGAGAAGAATATTTTTTATCGACATAAAGACTTATTGAGAGGCCGCTCTGGTTTGATTCTTTCAGACTGTCAATTTTCTGGTCTCTTATCTCAATATTGTTGCTGCGGTTTTCATAAATATTAACCGAAACCTGTTGTGCCCCGCTTTTCAGAGCATGTTCAATTACCAGGTCAGCCAGATTATATTTTTCTTTTGTATTCATAACAGATTCTTTTTCAGATTTTTATGCACTTAATTCCACCAACAGTTAGTTTCTTGATCTTAACAGTGGGTAATCCCATTGAGTCCGGTGCTCCCTGTCCGTCTTTACCGCATGTCCAGATGCCATCATTTATCACCAGGTCATCCGCCGACCATAACAATATCGGCAAGAGCCTGCGGTCCGTTTCCGATAATATTAAAATCCTTGATGGGTTTTGTGAGTTTCCCGTTTTCAATCAGATATCCGAATTTAACAAAGAATGTAAAATCGCCCTGCCCAATATTTACCTCTCCATTGCTGAAGCTGTCGACATAGACCCCGTTTTTCACACTGGCAATTATTTCTTCTTTTTTATGAGGTCCGTTTTCCATGTACGTGCATCTCATCCTTGGTATCGGAATATTCCGGAAGTCTTGTCTCCTGCCATTACCTGTGGGATTAACCTTATAATATTTTGCACTTATCCTGTCATGAAGATAGCTTGTGAGTATTCCATTATTTACAATTATGGTTTTTTCCGTAGGATTCCCTTCATCGTCAATATTCAAAGCCCCGCGCTTACCGGGCAAGGTTCCGTCATCAACTATTGTTTACAAAATTCTCCGCTACCTTTTTCCCCATTTTATCAGCAAAAATTGAAGTATTTTTCCTGTTAAAATCGGCTTCAAATGCATGGCCGATAGCTTCATGAAGGAGGATGCCCGATTCCCCTGCACCCATAACTACTTCCATTTCACCTGCTTTGGGCTTGGTTGCGGTGAACAGCAGGGATGTTTTTGTGACAACTTCCTTTGAAAGTTCGTCAATAAGTTCATTTGTAAGAAATTCAGATCCCATACGCTGGGAACGGCCAACAAAAAAGTTCTCGATCCGGCCATTCTCTTCCATAATGCAAAGACCATACAAGAAGTACCATGGGACGATAATCCCATGTCAGAAGTCCTTCAGAATTATAGAAAAGGATATAGGATGTTGAGTCTCCAAGCACAGCATTGACTTTTGAAACACGCTTATCGCCAGCAAAGATATTATCATTCATATCGTTGGATAAACGGAATCTTATCTTTGACCGAAGTGCCTTCCCATGAAGTCTTTACTGGATAATAATTTGGCGGAATATATTCATTTATATTTACCGGAGAGAATTTTGCCGCGCTGTCAGCAATATTAGCAGCTGTTCTTGCAGCTTTCAGCATGGCGTCGGCTGAGATTATTTTCAGAATAGGCATACCCTGTCTGCTCGCCTTTTAGAACCCTTATTCCAACTCCTGAATCCGATATTGGAATAAGCGCTGTTTACTTTACTATCCTCAAGCGAGCTATAGTTTTCTAGTGTATGTTCGAAATAGAGATCAGCATAATCTGCTCCCTTTTCCATGGCAGCTGAAATCACTTTTTGCAGAATATCACGTGTCACTTCAAAATGGTTGAGGTAGCTTTCCGCATTGTCTGAAAGTGCAATCCCTTTGCATGAATTAAAGAATGGCGGAATGATAAGTGAACCTGCTGCTGTGATACCGCTGATTTTAATAAACTCACGGCGTTTAAAATTCATAATGATTAAAGTTTAATTATCATTTAAAGTTAGAATTATCATTTCTGATAATAAAAATATTCAGGTATAAATATTCAGGTATCAATAATTATGTGTAAAAGACGGTCTAAAATTGAAAAGGCTGCGGATTCAATCATAAATTAATGAATTACTTCTTTCCCGGAAACCTTTTTTTTTGATTTCACTGTTAAAGGCTTGTAAAAAGATATCACATAGCCATAGCCTCTCCATATAATCTCAATCTGTTTATTCAACATCCCTGCCGGAATCAGGTCCATCGGCGGAATTATTTTGTCTTTCGATCCGGTAAAGAAATTGAATAGTCTGCCTGCTTTCTCGGTTTCATCTGCAATTACGATCTTTGTTCCGGGTTTTGCGACTCTTATCATTTCATCGATTGCTTTCTTCTTGTTGGAGAAGAGATTTATTGCCCCAAGATGAAAGACAATATCGAATTTTTCATCCCTGAATGGAAGTTCCTCAGCATCAGCTCTGTAAACCCCGGCTTGCAGTTGCCACCTGTAAAGGTTTCTCATGCAGTTCCTCATCATCTGTTTCTGGATATCGATAGCGTAAAATGTAAGATTCTGAGCCATTTTGCTTATCCAAAGTAAATTCTCTCCGGCTCCCATACCTGTCTCCAGGATTAATGAATTATCTTTAATCTCAAGTCTGCTGAGCACTTCCCGCCGTGCATTATTGACACCCCCGCAGAAAAGGAACATTAAGTTCGTAGCCGGAGTATAAACCTTTGCATAGACCGACCTTATGAACTTTTCACGCCTGCTGCTGTGAGTAAGCTCTTTATCGCCCATAAAGTCGAGATAACCCTCTGGATTGACATATTTCTTACTACAGGAGAGGCATTCAAATCCGTCCTGACTTTCACCTTCATTTTTTGAACTTTTCAGTGGATACAGGGCATCTTTGCATGAGGGACAACACAGAATTTCCATAATGAGCCTTTTTATTTTAAACCGACAGCAGTCCGGTTTTAATAAATCGTATCCAAGGTATAAAAAAGTTATTGACTATCGGGAATGAATAATAATAACTGAGAATATTTTTCTGCTTTGCATGTACTCATCCCCCCAGCCCCCTTCTCTTAATCACACGTACTCATCCCCCCGGCCCCCTTCTCTGCTATCGCAAAGAAGGGGGAGCAGATTCTGCATAAAATCAACCGCATTTCTACTTCGTAAAGATGGGGGTATATTATAGTATTACAGTATATTACCCCTCTTTGCGTCAGCAGAGAGGGGGAAAGCCCGAGTGTAGCGAGGGAAGGGGGTGAGTACATGAACGCATAATACTTAAAATGCAAAATGTGTTTAATGGGTGTGTTCCGACTTTAGATTTTAAAGAAAGTATTTACGGAGCACTTTTTTGTTATATTTAGATCCTGTAAAGTTTAGATCTGACCCGGAATTAAAAGTATAAATATGAAAGTTCTTGTTACCGGATCTTCCGGTTCATTCGGAACTGTTATTGTTAAAAGCCTGATCGGGGAAAAAATTCCTGTTGTTGGTTTGGATATCAGAGAAAATGGTGTGAACAAACCAGGCGAATATTTCACTTTTTATAAATGCAGCATAACGGATAAGAATTGTCTGCGATCGATTTTTATGAAAGAGAAGCCTGACAGGGTAATTCATTTTGCGTGTACGTTTAACAGGGTTCGCGACAGGCAGAAAGAATTTGATATTGATGTGACGGGATCAAAAAATATCCTTGAGATCTCAAATGAAACTCCTTCGGTAAGACAACTGGTTTTTTCAAGTTCGGCGCTTGCTTACGGTGGCAGCAGGGATAATCCTGAGTGGCTTAGTGAAATGCATCCGTTGAGGCCGGGTAAATTAAGGTATGGACTTAACAAGAAAATAATTGAAAAAATTTATTCAGAGACACCAGTCAGGGAAGATCTGAATTTGAATATAATCCGTGTCTGTACCGTTGTGGGACCTAATTTCGCCAAACCGGCAAGTGTAGTTTACATTTTGCTTAAATGGTCATGGTTGCCCGAATTCTATAAGAGAAATAAAGTACAGTTTTTACATACTGAAGATTTTATTTCTCTGATTCACCTTATTATTAAAGATGATCAGATAAAAGGAATTTATAATATCGCCACAGACACCTATTCGGTGGTCAGTGAACTTTTTCCGGACAAGAAGTATTTTAAGCTGCCGTTATTTATTGTGACCGGATTACTTTCTGTTATATATAACCTGAGGATAATGAATCTTCAGCCTTCAGGCATAAACAGCAGTGTATATCCTATTATCCTCGATCCTGCGAAAATAGCTAAAAGGTATAATTACAAATTTAAGTTCACTTCCAATGAAGCTTTCGGGAAAGCTGAAATCAATGATTCGATCGATCTGCGTGAAAATCTGAGACAATCATCTGATACCGATTGCAATTTCTGATCCCTTCAGCCCTTTTGATGCTGCTTTTACGGTAAAGGTTCCTGTGGCACCCTTGTCGGCCTTGACAATTACAAGACAGAGACCATTATATGCTTTCCTGTAGGATGCCTGGAACGGATCATGGCTGGTGGCATCACCATTATCGACTGCAACAATTTTCCCGGGACCTTCGATGCTGAAATTCACCAGATTATTGCTTCGGGGAACAGGAAGCTTGTTCTTGTCTTCGATACTGACAGTAATATAGACCAGATCGGACCCATCGGCACTTACAGCAGAATGGTCGGCAGTCAGAGACAACATGGAGCTTTCCCTGTTGTAACCATTTTATCTTCGGCCCATTTGACTCCATTCTTATAAGCAATAACCTTTAGTTCGCCGGGCTGGTAAACTACATCATCCCATCTAAGCCTGTATTCATACTGACCTTTCTTCTTTTTACCCAGCGATTTGCCGTTAAGGAATAATTCGGCTTCATCACCTGAAGTATATACATGGACCGGAGTAACCTGACCCTTTCTTTCCGGCCAGTTCCAGTGAGGAAGAATATGAGCCATCGGCAAATCCGGCCTCCATTTTGACTGATAGAGATAGAAGCGGTCCTTTTTAAAACCGGCAAGGTCGAGAATGCCGAAATAGCTGCTTCGTGACGGAACCTCAGTAACGTTTTGCCTGTCGAGCAATTCTTTTGCCTGGTCGTATCTTCTTGTTCCGGGTCTTAAACCAGTAAGATCACCTCCGTAAGGAGTAGGTTCCCCGATATAATCAAAGCCTGTCCATACAAATTCACCGAAAACACCCGGGTATTTGTCCTGCATTTCCCATTGCTGATCGGCAGTTGATGCCCATGCAGGATATGCAAGATCGTAGGAAGATATCTGGAAGATTCCTTTTCCGGGAAGGTTATTATTCAGGTCACCCTCTACTACCGGAAAGAAATATTCACCCCTTGAACTTACCGTTGATGCCGATTCGCTTGAATGAACGGCAGGTTATCATTGTCCTTCAGGGCAAAAAATGCATCATACCTGTAAAGCCGGTAGTTGATCCCAAAGACATCGACAGTTTTCTGAAAACCATTTGTGCCCGATTCGTCCCAGTTGCATCCTACTGTTACAGGTCTTGTATGATCTTCTGATTTAATAATCTGCCGCAGGCTTTCTGAAAGTGCAGGATTATTCTGATCATTAACTTCATTGCCGGTGCTCCACATGAAAACAGAGGGATGATTCCGGTCGCGGCGAACCATTGCTCTCAGGTCTTCTTCATGCCAGGCATAGAAAAGTATATTGTAATCGTTTCTTTTCTTGGGAGTCTTCCAGGTGTCAAAAGCTTCATCCTCAACAAGGAATCCCATCCTGTCGCACAGATCGAGCAGCTCTGGTGCAGGTGGATTATGGCTTGTCCTTATGGCATTGCATCCCATCTCCCTTAGTATTTCGAGCTGGCGTTCAGCAGCCCTGGTATTGAAAGCTGCTCCCAGCGCACCAAGGTCATGATGATTGCAGACTCCTTTTATCTCAACTCTCTTGCCATTAAGGAAGAATCCGTCGCGGGGAGTGAAATTCAGGGTTCTGAATCCGAAATTAGTTTCATATATATCGGTAATTTCAGTTCCCTGTAAAATTGCAACAGCAACTTTGTAAAGCTCAGGATTTTCGAGATCCCATAGAACAGGGTTGTTCACAGGTATATCAAACCTGAAATTATGATCTCCTGAAGCCTGAAGGGTGGCTTTCGGAGTTATCGATTCGGCAACAGGCTCTGATGATGGCTTTCCCTTTTCATCGAGCTTATAAACTGAAGCTTTGATTGCTAATGGTAACAGGCTGGTCGAAATGACTCTCAACTTCAGCCTCGACGCTTAAAATGGCTTTTTCTTTTTTAATTTCAGGAGTTGTAGCAGAATACTCCATTATAGGCAATGTGAAGCTGCGATGTTTTTACAAGCCAGACATTACGATATATACCTGCACCAGGATACCATCTTGAATCCCAGCTTTTTGTATCGAGCCTTACAGCGATCAGATTTTCTTTCCCAAAATTAATATACGGTGTTAGGTCAAGCCTGAATGAAGTGTATCCGTAAGGCCATCCTCCTACATATTTGCCATTCAGCCAAACTTCAGCATAAGCCATGGCGCCATCAAAATCAATATAAATACGCCGGCCATTGTCGCTTTCATCCACTGAAAAATGTTTTCTGTACCAGCCAATTCCTTTCCAGGGAAGAAGTCCGGTATTATTTTCCAGGGTATCGGAAAAGGGACCTTCAATAGCCCAGTCATGAGGCAGGTCAAGAGTTCGCCAACTGTTATCATTAACTGACGGAAGCTGGAGCCCTACGGGTTCTTTGTCAGTTGTTGCCGCTTCAGTCGAGGCATTAAAATACTTAACGAATTTCCAGTTCTGATTAAATGATTCACGCGATCTTGGTGAATTCTGAGCCTGTGATAATCCGGCATTCCAGATTATTAGACAGGAGATAAAAAGAATGAGTAGTAAGTACTCGTTTCATGATACACAATTTAGGATTAGATTATTCTTTCTAAAAATAGACAATTTGATCGAAAAAATGAATATTGGTTTTAAAATTGTAAGGGCATGGCATGCTACGCCCTTACAATTATTTCTTAACAAATCGGTGGCTCACAACCTTTCTGTAAGGAACCAGATCCTGGCAATATACAAACCGGGCGGAAGGTTTGAAACATCAACAGAAGTGACGTAATCACTGTAATTTGATAAATCAAGAATGGGATTTCCGGTAAGATTGTAGATAGCTATCCTGTTGATTATCTCATCCGATTCTACATGCAGGATGCCGGAGGCCGGATTCGGGAATACTCTGTAAATAGCAGATTTATCATTTCCTGCGGATTTTTTACCAACCATATTTGCATCGAGCCAGGCGAGGCGTCTGTTTATCCAGTTTTTAAATTTCTCAATCTCGCCGCTGAATGTGTCAGGCTGATCGCCGTATTCAGGCGTACCGACATTTATTCCAAGAATTTGCCATTTCTGATAATGTCTGACCTGGGCTTCATCCAGTAATAGTGCCACAGAATCAATAACATGGTTTAAGGATGTTTCGCTTAAGATTGTTTTGCGAAGCAGGAAATATCTGTCATGGATCTGATTGGCAAATGCATCATCCTGCAGCAGCCTTACTTCCCACGAAGGAGGCACCGGCCAGTTGTTGCAGTCATTTATCCTGTATGCCCATCCTGAACCGTCAGTCTGGTTAACATGAATGCAATCTTCAGCGATGTCTTTCCATGCCCAGTCAAAATCCCAGGGAGGTCCTGAATGAATCAGGCCGCCTTTGCTGTCCTTGTCCTTAAAATAGAACCTGCTTTTCTTATAGGCATCAACATTCCTCGATAATTCACCAAGAATAAAGTAATCGACAAATGAATTTACATCCAGATAAGCCCTGTACCCGGTATTATTGGACTTAAATCCCGGGCTGTAAAGCGTATTTTCGAAAGAGCCGACAAAATCCTTTAAATATGCTTTCTGGGTAGCTGTTATTATATCAGGTTCAGGATAATTATAAACAAAATAGACATCTGAACCGGGTTTGTTTGGAGGTGAATAATTGCTCAGCCAGCTGTCAGATAAGGTGTAGTAATCATTTACGAAGATATATCCGCCCGTCAGATCATCTCCCTCATTTTCATCGGGATTAAGTTTTGCTATATCAACCCTGTTACTGTCGCGCTTTATCTTTTCTCCGAGCAGGTAGATCCCCTGGTAATCACCGTTCACCATCACTTCACAATATGTTGTCCTGGGAGCATAGTGACCCATTTTTCTGAACAGATCAAAGGCAAGATAATTGCGGAGAAATGCCTTATCGTTATAATTTGCCGTAAGTACCCAGTCATTTTCGGCAGGCATTCCAAGGATTGGCACATTAAGGTTGCTTCCTGAGGTGTTCCGGGTTTCAAAAGCATATGGTTTCTGGGGAAGGGATGCTGAATAACGTCCCCTTATTTCAATGCCAACCTTGCCCGAATATACGTTTCCAGGATCGCTTATGTAGTTGATCCGGCCAACCCCGTTACTGATAATTTTCATATCAGCAGTAATCTTAGGTTCATCATGGATACTTTCACCTCCAGGAGTATTAATCACCACAACAGGAAGGTTTGAAGAATTGAAATCAGTTATTGGGACAAACCATCCGGGCACCTGCCTGAAGAGATTTGAGGAATTAGTAATTCCGAATGAAAGCCAGACATTTGACGACAGGTCAGTTGAAGTTGAAGAGCTGTTATGGACCTCTACAGCCAGAATGTTATCTCCGTTCAAAAGTATCTTTTTCAGATCTTCCCTGCTTACCAGGAACGATTCAGGGGTTCCTCCGCTGTACATTTTTGCTTCATGATCATCAGCAGTCTGATCAAACGAAGGGTCAGTACCTGTCAATCCTGTTCTTGCAATTTCTATATTGTTCAGATATGCTATGAATCCATCGTCATAATCCATGCTTAAAACTGCCGATCTGATCATCGACGTGTCGCTTATACTGAATTTTATTCTTAAGAAAACAGATAAGCATTGAGGAATTTCAGTATTGTCGTCATTATCGCCATACCCGAATCCGCCCGGACCCTCGGGCCACAGCGTATCATCAAAAGATAATGATTTCCAATCGTGCCCCGGATTGGATGTACCTGGAAAATATCTCCAGTTATCATTGTTAAAAACAGCTGTTTCCCAGTGGTTTATGGTTTGCCCAAAAGCAGTTAAACCTATATAAGAGAATAATATCAGAAAAATTGGAAAGTACTTTCTCATAGGAGGGATAAAAATACTATTTATATTTTAAATTGTGAAAGAGTGATGATTTGAGTGGTGGAGTGGAAGATGTCTTTTATCTTTTTACTTTTGTCTTTTATCTTAATAATTTCTTAGTATGAAAAGGATATACCGCCATTGCATAACTCTTTTCGCTTTATTGTCAGTCATACTACCTGCCAGGGCCCAGTACCTTGCCTCTGAACAGATTAAATTCACGCGACAGGATTCACTTCGGGGTTCAATAACGCCTGAGAGAGCCTGGTGGGATCTGACCTACTATCATCTCGATATTGCTGTAAAGCCTTCAGACAGTACAATTTATGGGAGTAATACTGTGACATACAGGGTTATAAGAAGTTCCAGGATAATGCAGATCGACCTTCAGCCGCCGCTTGAGATCATCAAAGCAGAACAGAACGGGAAATCCCTTGACTTTTCAAGAGAAGGTAATGTATACTGGATCAGTATGCCTGAAAAGCAGGAGCCCGGGAAAATATATTCGGTAGTCCTGAAGTATGGAGGAAAACCTAAAGTATCCCGCCGGCCGCCATGGGAGGGAGGGATAACCTGGAAGAGGGATAAGAACAACCTTCCTTTTGTAGCTTCCTCGTGCCAGGGCGACGGAGCCAGCCTCTGGTGGCCATGCAAGGATCATATGTATGACGAACCAGACAGTATGCTGATAAGCGTAAATGTACCTTCAAACCTTATGGATGTGTCAAACGGACGGCTCAGAAGCGTTGTAAAGCAGAAAAACAATACCACAACCTATAACTGGTTTGTTGCAAATCCCATAAATAATTATGGGGTGAATATTAATATCGCCGATTACGCCCACTTTTCAGAGGTATTCAATGGTGAGAAAGGACGGCTTGACTGCGATTATTATGTCCTGAAGGAAAATCTTGACAAGGCTAAGATCCAGTTCAAACAGGCTCCGATGATGCTTTCAGCATTTGAATACTGGTTTGGACCTTATCCGTTCTATGAAGATGGCTATAAGCTTGTTGAGGCGCCTTATCTGGGAATGGAGCATCAAAGCTCAGTGACATATGGTAACGGCTATAAAAACGGTTACCTGGGAGTTGATCAGAGCGGCTCCGGATGGGGTGATAAATTCGATTTTATCATAATACATGAGTCGGGTCATGAATGGTTTGCCAACAGTATTACCTATGAGGATGTTGCAGATATGTGGGTGCATGAAAGCTTCATCAATTACTCCGAGAATCTTTATGTTGAATATTTCTACGGCAAGGATGCAGGGACCGAATATGCGCTTGGAACAAGACGTAGCATAAGGAATGACAGGCCGGTAACCGGCATTTATAATTTGAATAACAGCGGCTCGGGCGATATGTACCCGAAAGGCGGCAACATGCTCCATACCATTCGGCAGGTAGTAGATGATGATGAGAAATGGAGAGCTATTCTGCGGGGATTGAACAGGGATTTTTATCATCAGGTGGTAAAAGGATCACAGATAGAAGAATATATGTCGGAAAAAGCCGGGATTAACCTGAAACCTGTTTTTGATCAGTATCTTAGGGATATAAGGATCCCCGTATTTGAATATTACATAAAGGAAGGTAAACTGACATTCCGGTGGAATAATTGTGTCCAGGGATTCAATATGCCTCTCAGGATATATGTTTCAGGTGTTAGGAAGGACATTGTGCCAACCTCCCGGTTCAGTACCATCGGTCTTGAAACTGAAGATGCAGTTATTAAAGTGGATCCGAATTATTATGTAGGTACTCTTAATATGACTGGGAAGTAGAAGAAACCTATTTTTTTTGGCAACATTTTTGCTGTTCTGCGTGTTATTATATTTGAACAGTTTCAAAACCCATAAATTCGAAATTATGATAAGATTATTTCAGACAGTCTTAATTGTATTTATATGTATTACTCTGGGCGCCCAGGATGTTGCTCAGTGGCGCGGCCCAAAAAGGACAGGCATCTATGAGGAAAAGGGATTAATGAATAAATGGCCCGAAGCGGGACCTGAAATGCTCTGGCATTTTGATGAGCTTGGCGAAGGGCATTCATCAGCAGCCGTAACAAGCTCTGGCGTTTATACTACAGGAATGATAAACGGTACAGGTTACGTATTTGCATTCGACCTTAAAGGCAAACTCCTATGGAAAAAAGAGTACGGACCCGAGTGGACTGAAAGCCATTATGGAGCACGCTCCACACCTCTGGTAATAAAGGATAAGTTATACCTGATAAGTTCTTTCGGAAGACTTTTCTGCATGAATACTGCCAATGGACAGATAATTTGGTCGATAGATACATTTAAAGAGTATGGTGGAAGAAACATTACATGGGGAGTGACAGAAAATCTTCTTCATGACGGAAATGTACTTTATGCTTCACCTGGCGGACCAGATGCCAGCATTATTGCTGTCGACAGGAACACGGGAAAACTTATATGGAAAAGCAAGGGTCCGAATGAAAAATCAGCATATTGCTCACCCCTCCTTATTCAGCTTGCTTCAAGGAAACTTTTCGTGACAAGGATGGAAAGGTCGATTCAGGGCTATGATGCTTCGACAGGAAAATTTCTCTGGAATTTTGAGTTTAATAAGGATCCGTTTGTCCACCCGAATGTTCCGGTGTATATCGATGGCATGCTCTATTGCACCAGCGGATATGGTCTGGGAGGTGTAATGCTTAAGCTTGCTCCCGATGGCAGCAGTGTTTCAGAAGTCTGGCGAAATACAATGCTCGATCCAAAAATGCATGGAGTTGTTGTGCTCGATGGCAGAATTTACGGTGCTGGCGACAGGAACCGGAGATTTTTCTGCCTCGACTGGAAAACAGGTAAAGAAATTTTTGTCTTAAACCAGCTCGCACCGGCCAATATAATCTCGAATGAAGGTCTTTTATACATATACAGCGAGAATGCTACCATCTCACTTGCAAAGCCAAAGTCAGACGGTCTGGACATAATAAGTTCCTTCAAAGTACCTTTGGGTGCAGGAACTCACTGGGCTCATCTTGTAATAAATAATAAAAGGCTCTATGTACGTCACGGGAATTCGATGATGGTGTACGATGTAGCCGGGAAATAGAGATGTTGGTAAAAATGGCCTCTCCCCAACCCCTCCCCCAAGAGGGAGGGGCTAAGGCGTTGTATTCCATACTATTCCCCCTTCTCTCTTGGGAGAAGGGGGTTAGGGGGATGAGGCCGACAGACCTGGGAGAGGGGGCGCAGATTTTAATTATTATTTCTGAATCAGTATTGGTTTTCCGAATCCTATCTTTTCAAGCGGTTTCAGCTGGGTTGCTGCATCACCTACAACAACATAATACATTTTATCCGGTACGATATACTTGTTTGTGATCGCTTTGTGCTCTTCAACAGTCATTCCTTTGATAACACTCTCCTCATTTTTTATATAATCTTCAGGAAGCCCGTATTTTGATATTGTTGAGAGCATGCCCACCAGCGATCCGTTTGTCTCGAAACGAAGGGCATTTGACAGTATCATATAATTTTTAATAAACTGGATGTCATTTTCGGATATTCCTTTCCTGTAATTTTCCATCTCATCCTTTGCAATCTTAACCGATTCATAAGTTGCATCCGACCTTACGCTTGTTGAAGCGACAAATGGCGCCTTTACCTTCATCTCCTGGAAATAGCTTGATGCTCCATAGGTGAACCCTTTTTCTTCGCGGAGGATCTGGTTCAATATGCTTGTAAAGGCTCCTCCCAGCCTGTAATTAACAAAATCAGCTTTAATATAATCGGGATTATCCCTTGTAAGAGCCAGATAACCAATGTAGATAACTGATTGCCGCGAACCGGGTATGTCGACAAAATATATCCCTGATTTTTCAGGGTCAGGGGGAACAGCATAATTGTTCTTTGTCACCTCTTTCGATTTCCATTCTGTTTCCAGAGGCTTCAGGGCTGCCAGAACCTGTTCTTTAGTTACATTTCCGGCAACATTGATTCTTGTTACAGAAGGTGAAAAATTATTATCGTAATAGGTCTTAAGATCATTAATACTTATCTTTTCAATTGATTCTCTTGTGCCCCTTGAATTATAGCCAAATATATGGTCGGGGCCATAAAGAAGCTTGCTGAATATCAGGTTGCCGACACTTCTGGGCTGGGCTTCGGCCTGGATTATATTGTTTTTTGCAGAGGAAAGGGCCAGAACAAATTCTGTCGAATCCCACCGTGGTTCAAGGAGCATCTCCTTTATGAGAGCGATGGTCTTTTCAAAATTCCTCGAGAGAGAGCTTGCAGAGATTGTCATTTCTTCCCTTCCTGAATACATATTTATGCTGGATCCGAGAAGCTCAATCTCTTCCTCCAGCTCTTCAGGTGTTTTATTTTTAGTCCCCTGCGGGAGGACACCTGCAACCATACCAGCTACTCCGGGAAGTGTTATATTATCCTGGTAAAAGCCTCCGTCAATGGCAAGATTAACCTCAACCAGGGGAAGTTCCGTGTTCTCTATTCCATAAACCTGAATACCGTTGGCAAGAGTGGCTTTCCAGATCACAGGTAATTTAACTTCCGGTTCCTCTCCTGCAGGCGGTTCAGTGCTCCTGTCAATTGAAGAGGGGGTTTTTACAATTTGCTCTTCAGCGATATCTGCGATCTCAACCTGGCTTGCTTCACTTATATCCTCTTCCTTTATACCTGCCGGAACAGAGTTCTCAGCAATCATCTCAGGCTTTCCCTTTGGCACAAAGCTTGTCATAACATGGGGCTTGCCCCTGATATATTTCTCATAAACCATTTTTATATCGTCAAGGGTGACGGCCTTTATATTTTCAATATCCTTTTCAATAAAGCCCGGATCGTTAGTGTATGTGTTATAGAATGCAAGCTGGAGCGATTTACCGAAGACACTCTCAATCTGTGAATAGAAATTCTTTTCGCTTGAAGACTTAACCCTTTCAACATCCTTCTCAGTTATACCCTCTTCCTCAAAACGGGTAAAAGCTTCAGCGACAGCATCTTCAATTTCCTTAAGTGTTTTTCCCTCATTTGCCCTGATGCTGATGGTGAACTCGCCGGCCAGCTCTTTGGAGTAATTGTAAGCGGTTGTTCTCGAAGTTAGCTGCTTCTCTTTTACAAGTACCTTATAAAAAGGTGCTTTCTTTCCCTCGGTCAGGATTTTTGCGAGAAAATCCAGGGCATAGGCGTCTTTGTCATATTGAGGTGCTACAGGCCATACAATAGTAATTTCGGGCACATTTGCAAAATTATCCTCGTGGTACAACCTGACACTATTTTCCAGGGCGGGAACCATTGCACTGCGGGCGGGCACTTCGCCGTGTGATTTTATTTCGCCGAAATATTTATTAATAAGCAGCTTAACGGAATCAGCATCAAAATCGCCGGCAAGAACCAAAGTTGCATTATTAGGTCCGTAAAATTTTTCATAGTACGATTTAACATCATCGAGCGATGCATTCTTCAGGTCTTCCATTTCACCGATTACTGTCCAGCTGTAAGGATGGTCAGCCGGGTAGAGATTTTTGCAGATAACATAATCCGTAAATCCATAGGGAGAATTATCCTCACTTTGTCTTTTTTCATTCTGCACAACATTCTGCTGAATGGCAAGCGAACGCTGGCTGACGGAATTTATAAAAAATCCCATGCGGTCCGATTCGAGCCATAATATCTTTTCAAGGGCATTTTTCGGGAACATCTCAAAATAGGTTGTCACATCATTTGATGTAAAACCGTTATTATTGCCGCCAACGCCCTCAACAACCCTGTCAAATGTTCCTGCGGGAACGTTTTCTGAACCTCCGAACAGAAGATGCTCAAAGAGATGGGCAAATCCGGTCTTGCCGGGTGTCTCGCGGCCCGATCCGACATGATACATTATTGCATATGATATCATCGGATCTGAATGGTCGGTATGCAGAATAACCTGGAGGCCATTCGGCATAACATATTTTTCAAACCCGATACTTAGTTTATCTTCAGAAGTTTTTTTGCATGATGAAAGGAACAACAGGATCACACCTGCTGCCAGAAGGAAACTGGAAATACGGAATTTGTTCATTTTGATTGATTAAGGTTAGTATTCAAATGATTGTTAAAAGTGAATCGCGAAATTATAAAAATTTCAATGAAAACATCTAAAATTTATTTTGGAAGCTCTGTAAGTTGTTTAAATTTCAAAATCCTTTAACCGAAAAGTCATCCACCTTTGAGATACGATAGGAACATCAAAACAAATATCTATAAAAAACAGAAAGAGCGATTTTGTAGTTGCTGGGGAAAATGGCCTCTCCCCAACCCCTCCCCCAAGAGGGAGGGGCTAATTCATTGTATACCAAACTATTCCCACTTCTCTCCTGGGAGAAGGGGGTTAGGGGGATGAGGCCGACAGACCTGGGAGAGGGGGAGAGGTAGAAAATCTCCAGGAAAAAACGAAAGAGTTATATAGTAGGTCGCAAGGTGTTTTCGCCAAGTTCGCAAAGGTATAATTAACAGCATTTTAATTTTGCGTTCTTAGCGTAATCTTAGCGTGCTTTGCGGTTAAAAAGGATTTTTAGCTACCTGAAGAAACCTTTCTGTCAGGTGAATGTTCTGCAAATTTTAAGTATATTTCCAATGCCTTAATCAACCCGACAAAATGAAAAAGATATTTACCCTTATTGCATTCTGCCTGTTTGTAGTTTTTGCTTCCTTTGCCCAGCAGAAACCCTTCCTTTCGGATATTTATTCATATCTTGAAAATACAGGTGTGTATGAACTGAACCAGGAAGAAGGCCATGTACCTTTAGTTCCCTATGCTACTGTTGAACAGGCGCTTAAGAACAAACCAGAAAGTTCGGCTGCTTATCTTTCCCTGAACGGGATATGGAAATTCCATTATTCAGACACGCCTGAAGGTGTTCCTGCAGAGTTTTATAAATCCGGATTCAACGATAACGAATGGGATACTATCAGTGTCCCTTCAAACTGGGAAATGAAGGGATATGGCGATCCTCTTTTCCGGAATGTCTCAACACCCTTCCCTCCTGATCCCCCGAGGATACCAAGGGAGTATAATCCGGCAGGATCATATCGCAAGTCATTTATTGTTCCTGCATCATGGAAGGATAAAGAAATATTTCTCAGGATGGAAAAAACAGCATCTGCCTCCTTTGTATGGATCAATGGTAAAGAGGTTGGCTATAATGAAGGAGGACAGGAACCTGCTGAATATAATATTACGAGGTACTTAAAACCGGGGGAAAACAGTGTTGCAGTGGTTGTTTATAAATACTCCGATGGCTATTATCTTGAAGATCAGGATTACTGGAGACTGGCAGGAATTTTTGACGATGTCTGGCTTTATGCTGCTCCGAAAGTCCATATTTTTGACTGGTTTGCTGTTACTGATCTTGATGAGAATTATTCCGATGCAGAGCTAAACCTGTCGGTTGATGTAAAGAATTATTCGGGAAAGAGTGAAAACAACCTTTCCATCAGGGCTTTATTGTATGATTCAAAAGGCCGGATTGTAAAGACGCTGACCTCTGGGAAATTCTCAGTTACCAAAGATGGAAGGCATACGGCAGTATTGACCAGCCCTGATCGGAAATCCTGAAAAGTGGTCAGCTGAGCATCCAAACCTATACCGGCTGATCTTTGAACTTATTAATTCTTCGGGGAAAACAACCGAAGTCATCACAGGTCGTATTGGTTTTAAGGAAACAGAAATCAGGGACCAGGTTTTTTACCTCAACGGAAAACCGGTAAAGCTGAACGGCACAAACAGCTCATATGCAGCATCCGGTCACTGGTCATACTATGGATGAAGCAACAATCAGAAAGGATCTCTCCATTTTTAAACAGTTCAATATAAACTGCGTAAGGACCTCTCATTATCCCCCGGTATCAAAATATCTTGAACTTGCAGATGAATATGGAGTTTATGTTGTTGACGAAACAGGAGATGAGGCGCATGCTACAGAATATGTTTCACAGAACAAGGAATGGGAGGGAATGTACCGGGAGAGGGCAAGGAAAATGGTCCTTCGTGACAGGAACCATGCCTCAGTGCTTTTCTGGAGTGCAGGAAACGAGAGCGGTGAAGGAGAGAATATCTGCGCTGTTATCGATGAAGGTAAGAAATTCGATAAAACAAGGTACTGGATGTATGGGGGCAATGCATTCAGCCATCGATGCGAGGAGATTATCGGGCCAAGATATCCCCAGATCAGGGACCTGCTTACCAGGGTGTTCAATATACCTTCGGCAGATGATCCCAGGCCTTCATTCCTTGATGAATATCTTGCTGTTACCGGAAACGGGGGAGGAGGACTCGATGATTACTGGGAATTGTTTTACAGCCATCCGCGAAGCATGGGAGGTGCTATCTGGGATTTTGTAAGCACAGGAATAACTGAAAAGGCAAGGTCTCTGAAAGATGAATCAGGAAATAACATCCAGGTGAATATTATGGGCCGGGCAAAACTGGTCTCAGGTAAAGAGGGTAAGGGAATCGACCTTAACGGCCATGATCAGTGGGTGGAAGTATACCGTGATGAATGCGCTGGAAATCAGCGGTGATAAGCTGACATTGACTTTATGGGTATATCCCCGGTCTCTGAGCAGCTCTGCAGGCACTCTTATAACAAAGGGTAACTGGCAATTTGGTATCAGGCAGATGAAGAAAGATTCTCTTGAATTTTATATTACAACAAGAGCAGAAAAGCACTGTAAGGATTGCTCTTCCGGGAAACTGGGAAAATAACTGGCATCACGTAACTGCCAATTATGATGGTTCAGCTATTTATCTGTCAATTGATGGGAATGAAAGTAAACACAAATTCCTGACCGGAAATATAAGAAATACACCCTTCCCTGTCAATATAGGAAGGAATGCTGAAATACACGGACAGGAGACATCGGTTTATATCTGTGATGCAATTATCGACCAGGCTGGGATATTTTCGAAACATATAGCCTCGACCTTCTTAAAAGATCCCACAGTGGGAATAAAAGAGCAGGCAGCACTCTGGCTCGATTTTGAAGAAGAAAACCAGGGAGGAGATTTCTACAGTTATGGTATCGGCGCCAGGACTTATGGTTCAATCTGGCCCGACAGGCGTCCGCAGCCCGAGATGTGGCAGATGAAAAAATCGGCTCAGCCTGTGCATACAGAGCTTATCTCCGCAGAGAAGGGAACTGTTGAAGTGTTAA
Organism: uncultured Bacteroidales bacterium; assembly: GCA_963702415.1. GTDB lineage: Bacteria > Bacteroidota > Bacteroidia > Bacteroidales > VadinHA17 > LD21. The sequence continues at coordinate 157,149 of CAVPCP010000008.1, forward strand.
ACAGGTATTTATTCACCAACCTTGGCGAACTTGATGCAAAATGGCAATTGCAGGGTAATGGCGAACCTCCTCCAGGAGGGTAAGCTTGATCTGGATATAGATCCGGGGGAAAAAGCTGTGGTACATGTTCCCTTTACCAAACCTGAAATCAAAGCGGAACAGAATATTTCCTGCTGCTGAGTTTCCATCAAAAGGGAAACATGCTCTGGGCAGATAAGGGTTTTGAGATTGCCTGGGATCAGATGGAACTGCCATGGTATAAACATTCACCTGAAGTTTCTGCTGAAGCCCCTCTTTCTGTTAATGTTGAGGAAACAAATGACAAAGCAGTTATAAAAGGAAAGAATTTTACTTACAGTTTTAACAAAAAGAACGGACTTCTGGAATCGATGCAGGTAAACGGAAAGGAGCTGATCCATCAGGGTCCTGAGCTTAATGTATGGCGTGCTCCGCTTGCAAACGAAACGGACGAATGGACCTTCCGGTCATCGAATATAAAAACCCGTACCGATGGATACGGGCGGATGGCTGCTACGGAGTGGTATTCAGCCGGTATCGACAAAATGACTTTTCTTACGGATAATTTTTCAGTGGAAAAACAGGGTGATACTGCTGTAGTGATAAAAGTCAAAGAATGTTTATTCAACCGGGAACATAAGAGGATCATTTTTTAATAACTCAGAGTACACCATTGAAGGAAATGGAACTATTACCCTGAAAAATTCAGTTATTCCAAATGGCCAGATGCCGGCATGGCTCCCGAGAGTCGGTCAGCAATGGATCCTTGACAGCAGCCTTTATAATGTTGCATGGTATGGGCGGGGTCCGCAGGAGAACTATCCCGACAGGAAGAGCGGTTATAAGATAGGGGAATATAAATCGACAGCAGCTGAAATGTACGAACCATACCTTATTCCTCAGGATTATGGTCTCCGGACCGATACACGCCGGGTAAAGATCACTTCTGCAGATGGTTCAGGGCTGGAGTTCAGAGGGAATAGACTGTTTAATTTCAGTGCTCAGCCTTATTCAACAGATAATCTTACAAAAGCATTGTATACATACCAGCTTCATCCGTTTGACGGGATAACATTCAATCTCGATTATGCAACCAGCGGGGTGGGATGCACAGCAGCAGGAGTATTTCCGGAATATCAGGTGATGCCTCAGAGGTATGATTTTGTGGTGACTATAAAACCTGTTTTGCCCCCAACCGACTGACAGGGGCTTGTCGATAACCACGGCTTGAAAGCCGTGGTTAAAGCAGTATATCACTTAGTTCCGTTATAGCATAGAGGTTACTTGCTGACAACTCAACCGCTTTCTGCAGGTTTTCCTTTGCAGCTGCTGTATTCCCAAGGCCTTTATAACCCAGGCCTTTCAGCAGGTATGCATTTGACAGTCTGGCGTTTTCAGCTTCCTTAACCCCGAACTTGGCAAAGAAATCGGCTTCGTTTGAATCGCTCTGTTTTATCTGCCTGTCGCCTTCAGCTATAATGGCATTAAAATGCTTCATTTGCCTCTTTATTCATTCCAAGCTTTAAATAGCTTAACCCCTGATAATACTTTATATAGCTTGAACTCCTTGCTTCCTGAGAGGTTGACAGGGTAAAATACTTTTTGGCTTTTGATCTGCTTCCCAGAGCTTCATATGCAGTTCCGATAAAATAATCAACCTGAAGATTTCTGTTCCCCGATCTGCTTCCTCCCGCCTCCTCCTCAGGAACCTGGGCCAGAAGGAATTCCTCAAGGGCTTTGTCATAATTCTTCGCTGCAATCTGTTTTTTCCCAAGCATCAGATGTGCATCGATAATTATGTCCCTGACCCTTGATGAGCCTTCACGGTAGCTGAAATTCCTTCCTGTGATGTATTCGACAGCTTTTTCGGGTTTGCCTCCAAGAGTCAAGACAGTTATTTGCCGGGCAAATGCATCATCCCGTTTTGAAACGGTTTCATTATTGCCTTCAAACAACGCCAGCCTTTTTTCAACAGGAGCATTGCTCATCTCATATAATGCGTCAAGCTCCTCATAGTAAACGGGTTCATCCTTTTTGAGCGACATGGCTTTCTCATACGAAGCGATAGCCTTTAATCCGTCGCCCTGATGATGATAATATCCCCATCCCAGATTACGGTGCGCAATTGCCATTGAAGGATCAATCCTTACAGATTCCTCCCATGCCTCAATGGCTTTCGCGGGTTGCTTATCGTAAAGCAGGTTGCCAAGATAGTACCAAGGTTCAGCATCTTCAGGACGATATTCTGAAGCCTTTTTCAGGATATTTACTGTCTCGAGCCTGAAGGGGAAAACATAATCAACAGATAACTCCGAACCTTCCCTGAACAACCGTGCAGCTTCAGTCTTATTACCTTTTTGATCGCTGATAAATCCCAGGTAATAATAAATTAAAGGGTTTTTTCCCTTGAACCGCTGAAAAATCTCCCGGGCTTCATCCATTAACCCGTCATTTAAATATGCTATTCCAAGCTCGAGGTAATTCTGGTCAAAATCCCTCATTTTCAGTTTAAGGTCAGTCAGAGCCTTCTCTGCATTCTGATTGTCGCCGGATGATTTAATTATAAGATATTTTTCATTTCCTGCCCTGAAATCAAGGGGATCATTTTCAGGAAGATCACCAAGTGTTTGAAGCGCTTCCTTGTAATTTCCCATCCGCCTCAGAATTGAAGATTTCAGTCCGATGGCGCTGTTACTCCGTGAATTAGTTGAGAGTGATTCGTTTACCTGTTCCAGCGCTTTCTGCAGGTCGCCTTTTATCGATGAGATCCTTGCAAGTTCAAGATAAGCAGCTGAATGCCAGGCATAATCCCATGTAGCGCGGTAAAGTGTATCAACTGCTTCATCATACAGTCCCAGATGCTTAAGAGTCAGTCCCTGAAGGTAAAGGGCTTCGCAGCTTGATGGCCGGGTATAATCTTTTGTTAATCTTTTAACAGCTCTTGAAAAATAGCTTCTGGCATTTTCATAGTCTCCGTTTTTCAGATAAATATTTCCGACTGCAGTATTGGTGCGGATATCCGAAGGATCGCGCTTAAGTGCCTCCTGGTAATAGTCCATGGCATTCAGTGTGGGATTATAAAACTGTTCAATTCTGCTTCCTGCCAGGTAAAGCTCTTCAATTGTCTCAATATCTTCAGGAGGAGGAGGCCTCTTCACTATCTCCGGCAGGCTGTCAGCTTTTTGAGTCTTTACAGGTTTATAGGAAATCAGAATTTCGCCGGTTTCCGAATCAGTAATATCAGTATAGAGATCAGTTATTTCAAATGGCTCTTCCATTTTTATAAGCTGTGTGAAAGCATTTTCTGGCGATACTTCCAGTTCTTTCTCAAAAATTATCTTTTCATTGTTTTTAAGAACTATTGATGCCCTGTTTACTTTTCGAGTTGTACAATAACCGAGAAATACCTGGTTCTTTTCCCTTTCCTCAAGGTTCACTGCTCCGTTCAGGTTTGCATTTTTGAAACCCTGGATATCTTTCACAGGATACCAGTATTGTTTGAAAGTCTTTACTTCATAAGGTTTTATCCAGCTGTAATCAGGCTGGTTATCCGAAAAAGCGCCTACCATTATTTCAACATACGGTCCGTCATTTTCTGTCAGTCTGGCTTCAGTGGCCTGTCCTCTGGCACCTGATCCCCATTCCCAGAGCTTGGCGCCTTTAACGACATTATGATCGCCGATATGGACTGTTCCGGTCTCCTTGCCGTGATCATATCCTCCCATGAAATCTTCCTTAAGATCATAGGCAAAGAATGAATTTGAATTCGGGGAATTTTTCCACCAGCTGATATCAACACCCTGTGTAAAGTCCTGGCCATTATATATTTCAGTTGAGAATGGCCAGTTTGTAAAACTGTTTTTTGCATGATATGTAGCGATATTTACGCTTGGGGGGAAGACAACCTGGTAGTTTTCATTCGTATGTGCGGCCACATTTGCCCAGTAAAGGAAGGTATGAGTAAACGGAGTCGGATTATATATCTTCACTTCAGCTTCAAAATAGGATCTTTCGGGAAAAGCTGTTATCCCGATCGTCCATCTCATCCTGTGACGCGGTTCAGTCTCGCCGATCCGGATAGTTTTACTGCCGTCGCTGTTTTCGGATATCGTGTAATCGACAGGAAGAAAAGTTGATGCCCTGTGATGATGAAGAACGCACCATTCAATTCCGCCCGAGACCCAGGCGCCGAGCATTCCGATGTTTGAAGGTCTCACTACATTATTCTTATAAATAAAATTGTACCCGTTCGATTTATCGGTGGCATAATAAAGCTTGCCGCCTATTTCAGGGGTAACGCATAATTTAATGTATTCGTTTTCAAGCGTGATTGTTTTCCAGGCCTTGTCGGTTTTTTCATCCGAAATGACATCATTCATCCCATAAGGATAGATATATTTTGATGCTCCCTGGTACGATTCACCTTTGAAGAACATCGGGTTCTTATCCGGGGGAGCTACCTGGTAAGTCGGGATCACCCAATCCTGTTCCGAGATTTTTACCTGGGCAGATAAATCAAAACCAGAAATGAGGATTAAAAGCAGGTAAAAAGCTCCTTGATTGACCAATTTATGATTGCTCTTCATGATTCATTTAGTATTTGATTTATAAATTTAGGTTCAGTTCCAATAATATTCCTTATATTTTAGGGTCAATTTAAGGAATATCTGTTTTTACACAAACATAAACTTATGAAAAGTAAAATTTCTTTTCTGGTTTTGTTCCTTGCTTATTCTAAGTTCCGGTATTTGCATTGAGCAGGAAAAGATCACACCTGGTCAGAAGCAGAAGCTTGAACAGCTGAAAAAAGAGGTATCGGAAGAGCTCACAAAGAATATTCTTCCTTACTGGTCGTCAAGGATGGCGGATAATGTAAATGGCGGATTTTACGGAAGGATTGACGGGAATAACAAAGTCTATCCGGAAGCTGAAAAGGGTGGCATCCTTGAATGCCAGGATCCTGTGGACATACTCTTCAGCTTACAGGGTTCTGGGTGACACCTCTTACCTCCGTCTGGCAAAAAGGGCAAAGGATTATATTCTTGCCAATTTTATTGATAAACAGTACGGTGGCGCCTATCTTCAGCCTTAAAGCTGACGGCACCCCGTCAAATACAAGGAAACAGGTCTATACAAATGCTTTCTTTATTTATGGACTAGCTGAATACAGCCGGGCTACGGGTGACAAGGAGGCTCTGGCTGAAGCCATGAAAATATTTGACGCACTTGAAAAGTATGCTGCTGACAAAGAATACGGTGGATATTATGAGGTTTTCAGTCAGGACTGGCAGCGTTTGCGTGAAAGAATGATTGGCGAAAGCTCTGAAAAGGATGAGAAAACAATGAACACCAGCCTGCACGTCATGGAAGCTTATGCAAATCTTTACAGAGTCGCACGCGATAATATCGTGAGCGACAGATTGAGGGATCTTATTGAGATTTTTCTTGATAAGATCATAGATAAGAAAAGTTCTCATCTTATATGTTTTATGGACAGGCAATGGAACGGCACTTCAACTGTCGATTCGTATGGCCACGATATTGAATCCTCATGGCTTCTGCTTGAAGCCGCAAAACTTCTTGAGGATAAGAAACTGACAGAAAGGGTGAAGGAAGCCGGAATAAAAATTGCAAATGCTGCTGCAGAGGGTATCCAGCCTGACGGCGGCATGCTTACCGAAAAGAATTATGCCACAGGGCGAAATCAGAATGCGACGGTCGTGGTGGGAGCAGGCAGAAACTGTTGTCGGATACCTGAATGCTTTTGAACTTTCAGGTGATGAATCATATCTCGACAAATCGCTTAAATGCTGGGAATACACCAAAAAGTATTTCATTGACAAAAAATGGTGGATGGTTCAGCTATGTTTCAGAATCAGGAATTCCGGGTGGTGATAAAGGAGGATTCTGGATCTGCCCTTATCACAACGGAAGGATGTGTATGGAGGTTATTGAAAGAGTGAACGCTAAATAATATTATATCTGATACGATAACTTAATTTATGCAATGAATAAGAAATACTTTATTCAAATCAGGTTTGACAATTGGGCTGTTTATAACTACCTGTCTTTACGGCATACCAGTTTATGCCCAGGATAAATCCGAACCCATTTCCACCCACTATGTTTTACCTGAATTTGAAAAGGGAATAGTAAGAATGAAAAATGGCCATACCGAGGAGGCAATCGTCAATTATAACATGATTTCGGAAGAGATGATCTTTGAAAAGGGAACCACAAGGCTGGCGATGGACAAAATTGAGACTATCGACACTGTTTATCTGGGATCCAGAAAATTCGTTCCTTATGAAAAGTACTTCCTTGAGATTTTATTGGAAGACCGGGTTTCTCTTTTTATCCGGCATAAACGGAATATTTTGCAATCGGGAAGCCCGGCAGGATATGGAGGTACTACTGAAACCGGTGCAGCACATTCTATTTCCTATCTGGCAGGTTCGGGAAGCCTGTATAAGCTTCAGCTTCCATCGGAATACCATCTGACTGATGCTTCGCAATTCTGGATCAAAAAAGAGAGCTCTTTTTTCAGAATAGGCACCGAACGTCAGATTCTGGAAATATTTCCGGAAAAATCGAAAGAAATAAAACAGTTTATGAGGCAAAACAAAATTAATCTCAGAAAAGAGAAAGATATGATTACTCTGATAAACAAATGCAATGAGCTCCTTCTGTAATTTTCTCAATTGGAATCAAAATAAATCCACAACGATATGTACACCTACACTCTGGGCGGTAAAAATGGTAAAAAGTATGTCCTGCATGAAAGCAAAGATATGGTTGCAGTCCGTACAAGGAATTCAAGGAATCTTAAAAATGCTGTCATTTCAGATAAAGGAAAGAAGGCGCTGAAAGATTTTGAGCTGGTACTGGAGTTTCCGGAAGCTGATATTTCGGTTTTTCAGGCTAAAGGATTCTGTTAAGGATAAGCTTGCCGTCAGGGATAAGGCAAAAACAGCTTTGAAAAAAGAGCCCGAATTAAGATTTGCAGGCAGAGTTCTGATTGATACCGGCAGCAATACTCTTGTATTGTATACAGAAAATATTTTTATAAAGTTCCATGATCAAATTAGAAACAAGCGTCTGTGAGAATATTCTGGCTAAAAAGCACCTGAAAATCAAGCAGAAACCGGATTATGCCAGGAACACTTATTTTGTCAGTGCGCCTGAGAATACCGGACTGCGGATATTTAAGCTTGCCGAATCATTGCTTGGGAAAAAGGAGGTTGAGCTTTGCCATCCTGAATTAATAAGGAAAAGAAGCCTTAAAAAGATCCATCCGCGACAGTGGCATTTAAAAACCACTGTTATTAACGGCGTTACTGTCAATGCAAATGTAAAGGCTGATCAGGCCCATAAATTATCGACAGGCCGCGACATAATCATTGCTTTGATCGATGATGGATTTGATATAGATCACCCGGAATTCAATCGGCCCGGTAAAGTAGTTCATTCAAGGGATATGTCATCTAACAGCAATGATCCCCGCCCAAAAAACAATTATAACAATCATGGCACAGCTTGTGCTGGAGTTGCGACAGCTTCAGGAATAAAGGCGTCGGGTGTTGCACCTGAATCCAATCTAATGGCGGTACGCCTGACCTCAAACCTTGGTTCAATGGCAGAAGCAGCTGCATTTAAATGGGCAGCCGATCATGGCGCCGATATCATTTCTTGCAGCTGGGGACCTGAAGATGGAAACTGGAGTGATTCTAATGATCCTGTCCACTTCACAGAGGTTGGTTTACCTGACAGCACACGCCTGGCAATGGATTATGCAGTCTCAGAAGGGCGCAACGGCAAGGGTTGCATAATTACATTTGCTGCAGGTAATGGAAATGAAGATTGCAGCTTTGATGGCTATGCAAGCTATGCTAAGGTGATGGCTGTTGCCGCATGCAACGATACGGGTAAAAGATGTGTTTACAGCGATTATGGAAATAGTGTATGGTGCTCTTTCCCAAGCAGTGATTTCGGTTACGCTCCATTTAACCACCCTGAACCTCTTACTCCTGGCATATATACAACCGACCGTATGGGCAAAGCCGGTTATAATGCTGATGGCGACTACACCGATGATTTTGGCGGAACATCAAGCTCCTGTCCGGGTGCTGCAGGTACTGTTGCGTTGATATTGTCAGCCAATCCTGGACTTACCTGGCTGCAGGTGAGGGAAATAATTAAAGAGACATCGGAAAAGATCGACAGGGCTGGCGGGAAATATGATTCAAAAGGCCATAGCATATACTACGGATATGGCAGGGTTAATGCTGAAAAGGCAGTAAAAAGGGCGCTGGAGATGAAATCAAAAAGCCCTGTTCGTAAGTCCAAAGCAAAAATAACGGCTTAACAATGTATTATGTATTATAGGCGATAGGCGATGTATTTATGCGAAGAGTCTTCCACCTATGAGATACGATAGGAACATCAAAATAAATAACTATAAAAACAAAAAGAGCGATTTTGTAGTTGCTGGGGAAAATGGCCTCTCCCCAACCCCTCCCCCAAGAGGGAGGGGCTAAATCATTGTATTCTAAACCATTCCCCCTTCTCTCCTGGGAGAAGGGGGTTAGGGGGATGAGGCCGACAGACCTAAGAGAGGGGGTCCCGATAAGTATCGGGATAAGGGGAGAGATCGAAATTCAACAGGGAAAAACGAATGAGTTATATAAGTAGCACAGAGCCAAAACTTGCAGACCGCACGACAAAAATAAATACCATGCCAAGAGAAATTCTAACGATCAAAGACATTCAGAAATTCAACCAGTCGGGTGAATTAAAAAAGCTTCCGGAGGGAACAACTTACCCGGTGAGCCAGGATGGATATTTTAACAGGCTTTTCAAGTATATCCCTGCGGAGCTGGTAGCAGGTTATATATTTGTACTGGGAGTTGTGAAACAATTAACAGATGCCGGTGAAATAAAGCTCCTTCACTGGCTGTTGTTCGTGGTATTCTGCATACTTACTCCCCTTTATTTATGGAGGGTACAGAAGGTACTGAAATTTCAGCAGCTTACCATTTCACTCCTTTCATTTATTGTGTGGGCCTTTGCACTGGGGGGACCCTTTGCATTGTACAGCTGGTATAATCCGGTTTACGGTTCAATATTGCTACCGGTTTTTACACTGGTCGTTGCTATTATCGAAGCTGAAAAGTAAAAAGCAAAAAATTAATTTAACAACTCAGACTTTTATAGAGTTACAAGGCCCTAAACTCCGTGGATTACTCAGTGAAACTCCGCGCAAATCCGTGGTTCAGGTAAAAAAGTTTTAATATAAACAAAACTATCAGCTCAATGAAAAGATTCATAATTCTGTTATTCATATTAATATCGATCCTGTTATGCCCTGCAGATGGATTCTCACAGGCTGGCAATACTGAGCCTGAAACCCTAAAACCAGGTTCAAAGGCACCTGATTTTAATCTTCCGGGAGTTGATGGCAGGAATTATTATAGTCTGAACGATTTCGATAAGGCAAAAGTGCTTGTAATAATCTTCAGCTGTAACCATTGCCCCACTGCTCAGGCATATGAAGACAGGATTATTTCAATCTCCATCGACTACAAAACAAAAGGAGTGGATATTGTTATGATCTCTCCAAACTCCAATAAAGCTCTAAATTACTCCGAACTGGGTTATTCTGACATGGGCGACAGCTTTGAGGAGATGAAACAACGGGCTTCTGATAAAAAATTTCCGTTTCCTTACCTCTACGATGGCGATGACCAGAAGAGCGCCCTTGCTTATGGGCCTGCAGTCACCCCGCATTGCTTCGTTTTTGACAAAAATCGCATCCTGCAGTATGCAGGCCGGGTTGACGGATCTGAAAAACCGGGAACAGGTAAAGGAGAAGATCTGAGAAACGCCATTGATGCCGTACTGGCAGGACAGCCTGTTAAAAATCCGGTTACAAAGGTATTCGGATGCTCAGTAAAATGGTCCTGGAAAAGCGAATATACCGAAAAGCTTTATAAGCAATGGGCGGAATTACCAGTGGAGATCGAAGAAATTGATGTTCAGGGAGTAAAAGACCTGATAAAAAATTCATCTTCAGGCAAGCTCAGACTGATTAATTTCTGGGCTACCTGGTGCGGTCCATGCATTACTGAATTCCCTGATCTGGTTATAATTGACAGGATGTATCGGGGACGTTCATTCGAGTTCATAACAATAAGTACCGACAAGCAGGCCAGGAGAACTGATGCCCTCAACCTGCTGAAAAAGCAGGAGGCATCAAATAAGAATTATATTTTCAATGATGATGACGTATATAAACTTATTGAAGCTGTTGATAATGACTGGCAGGGAGCATTGCCATTTACCCTGCTGATTGAACCAGGAGGGAAGGTATTATATAAAAAACAGGATATGATCAATCCGCATGAAATGAAAAAGCTTATAGTTGACAGCAAATTTATAGGAAGATATTATTAATAAGTCTATTATAATATGAAAATCAATTTAAACAGACGCAGTTTTATAAGAAAAACAGCTCTGGTAACAGCAGGAGCTGCTATTATTCCTTCGGCAATAAAAGCCGGAAATAATTTCCCTGCCGGTAATCCGGTAAGGCTTGGAGGTCCTGTTTTTGGAAAATTTGACGATCCGGTACAATGGATAAGAGCAGTAAAAGCATTGAGATATGGGGCCGCTGTTTGTCCGGTTCAGCCGGGAGCCTCTCCTGAACTGATAAGATCTTTCAGCTCAGAAGCAAAGAGAAACAATATCCTGATAAGCGAGGTCGGAGTATGGAACAATCCCCTCGATCCGGATGAAAACGCCAGAAAAGCGGCAATAAATAAAAATGTCATCTCATTGCAGCTGGCCGATGAGATCGGTGCCTGTTGCTGTGTAAATATATCAGGGGCAAAAGGTGAAATATGGGATGGCCCGTATCCGGGCAACTATTTAAAAGAGACTTTTGATCAGATAGTTGAAAATGTAAGGTATATCATCGACCAGGTAAAGCCAAAGAATACATTTTATACTCTTGAGCCCATGCCTTATATGCTTCCTGATTCCCCGGACTCTTATCTTGAACTAATAAGGGCCATCGGCCGTGACAGGTTTGCAGTGCATCTCGACCCAGTGAATATGATCTCAAATCCACGGAGGTATTTCAATAATGCAGAATTCTTAAGGGAGTGTTTTTCAAAGCTGGGGCCTTATATTAAATCTGTTCATGCAAAGGACATAATCCTAATGCCGGAGCTTACAGTTCATCTTGAAGAACGCAGGCCCGGACTTGGTTTACTTGATTATGCTGTCTTTCTTCAGGAAATGAGCAAGCTAAAGGATATCCCGATGATGCTCGAACACCTTGAAAAACCTGAGGATTATAATCTGGCTGCTGAATTTGTCAGAAAGGCCGGATCAGAAACAGGAATTAGTTTTGTTGTATAACATCATCATTTATCCATTCATTGCATTCCCGGTCTAAAGGGTGTAGGCCAACCCAATATTCCATTTGAAGCCGGGATACGGTGTTACATTGGTGACCAGAGGCTGGGTTGCCTGGAAATAAAGCGAAAAGGGTACATTTATCAGTGAAGCTGAAATTTTCGGTGTGACAAACAGACCGTCATTATTCCCGTCATAGGTGATGTAGAAGAGTTGGATATTAACCCCCATTAAAACCCTGTTACCTATTTTAATATCAGTTCTTTCACCAACAAGATTAAAGAAATGGCCTGAAATCGACCCGGGTTCATACCCATTGTCGTTCCAGTACATGAATGTCAGGGAGCTGTTCGGAGATAGTTTATATAATGCTGCAAGTTCAAGGGCAAAATATCTCTGACCCTCCAGGATTGTCTTATTGTCGTCCAGCTGATATTCACTGAAAAATGAACTGATATTGAATCCTGTCCTGAGTTCCCATGAAGGCTTTCTGATTATTTTGTAGTGAAGCCAGTTGTCTATGAACCAGGGCTTCATGTCGAAACCATATGCAAGCACCGGGTCATAGCTGAACCGGTTCTTAGTTAACGATACTGAAGCAATGATTGCCGGTGCCCCAAGCGAAAAAGCGGGAATTGAGGCAATCCCGTTGCTGTTGAGACTAACCATTGCATAAGCTTTCAGTTTTGTTTTGGAGCTGTCAGCTTTTTCCTGTGAATTGGAAACCACGAATATGAAAATAAACAGTGCGCAAAATGACTTTCTCATATTAAATTATTTCTGCTATTAAATAGAAAACAATTGCCTGAATAAGGTTATGGACTAAAGATATAAATAAATCACTTCACCACTAAGGGTCACAAAGTGCATCACAAAGTAACTCAAAGGTCTTTTTCGAAACCACTGATTGTTAATAAAGAGTTGTTTCAGGATGTTTTATCTTTTGTATGTTCTTCCTACCTTCATAAAGTTGAAAATCGCAGTAATAAACAACACACCTGCATGATTTCTGAATTTGAGAATGACAGGATTGATCCGCCGGAAAATGACCCTGTGAATGAAAATGATTCCGGGGATTCATTCCTTGATTCCGTAGCAAAACTGGCAATACAGCACAAAAGCAATTTCCAGGATAATTTACCGGTGAAAAGCAGTGACCTGCCTGATATCTCAATAGACGATTATTCTGAGATCGAAACAACAGATAAAACCTCGAGAAAGATCGATGAATTAAAATCCATTATTTCATCAATTGAAAGCAGATCTTCACTGCCGGCTGAGATAAAGCTTGACAGAACCTACCGGATCGATTACAGGAATGTGCTTAATTCACAGCAACAACATGCTGTTACAACTATCAGCGGACCAGTACTGGTAATAGCAGGTGCGGGAAGTGGCAAAACGAGAGTCATCGTTCACAGGGTTGCCTTTATGATCGAAAACGGGATCAGTCCGGATGACATCCTGTTACTGACATTCACACGAAAAGCAGCCGGCGAGATGCTTGGAAGAGTTCAGCAGCTTCTGAATGACAATTCCGCTCAAAAAGTTTTTGGCGGCACATTCCATGCCTTTTCAAACTATATCCTCAGGAAATATGCAAACATGCTGAATATCCCCAATAGTTTTACCATAATCGATGAAGAGGATTCAGCCGACACTATCGATCTTATAAGGTCGGAACTTAAGATTGAAAAAACCGAAAAAGCTTTTCCCAGGAAAAACAGGATACAGGAAATCATATCTTCTGCAAGAAACAGGAACCTGTCAATCAGAAATGTAATAGAGGATGAATTTACCGGACTGAAAGATTTCATTGAACAGATTGAACTGATCAACCTTGGTTACGAAAAATATAAAAAGATCTGCAAAATATTTGATTATGATGATTTAATGGATGTCCTGAGAAATTCCCTGCGCGATAATCCCGGCTTCAGAAGGAGGTTGCACAGTGAATATAAATACATTATGGTTGATGAGTATCAGGACACCAATATAGTTCAGAAAGAAATTGTCGATTACCTGTCTGAGGGATCACGGAATGTCCTGGTGGTAGGCGATGATTCTCAAAGCATTTATTCATTCAGGGGCGCCAATTATGAAAATATACTCAGGTTTCCACAGAAATACCCCGACTGCAAAGTGATAAAGATTGAAGAAAACTACCGGAGTAACCAGAAGATCCTGGATTTTACAAATGAGATTATCCTGAATGCCAAAATCGGTTACAGGAAAAGGCTATTCTCAAAGATCTTAAGTGAGGGTGTCCCGCTTGTCAGAAAATTTTATGATCAGGAGGCTGAGGCGGAATTTATTGTTGACAAAATACTGGAATACAGGGAGAAGGGGGTTGATCTTAGCCAGATTGCAATATTGGTCAGGGCTTTCTGGCATGCAAGGTACATTGAGGCTGAGCTGAATAAAAGGAGCATACCTTATATTGCTGTCGGCGGGCTTAAGTTCAATGAACGGAAGCATGTCAAGGATGTCATATCATATTTAAGGATAATTCAGAATCCATACGACGCGGTAGCATGGCACAGGGTCCTTAAATATCTGCCGGGAGTCGGAATGATAACAGCCCGGCGGATAATAGATAAGATCCTCACTGAAAAAATGATGGATAAGGATATACAGAAAAGCAAATTTGCCGAAGGACTGACAAGATTGACGGCAATGATCAACAGGGCAAAAGACAATACCGTAGCTGTCTCACGGAAAATAGAATTCATTAAGGAGTACTATGCTCCCCTTCTGCAGGCAAGGGAATATGATTACCAGATAAGACTTCTGGATATAAACGTCCTGATAGATCTCTCCTCAAAATATGATTCCCTCGAGAAATTCCTTACAGAATTTGCCCTCGATCCGCCCTCCAGAAAATTTGGCACAAAAACTGTCCCGCTGATCGACGAATCAGAAGATAATCCTTTGACAGTCTCTACAATCCATTCTGCAAAAGGACTGGAATGGTACAGTGTTATCATACCTCATGCCCTCGACGGACTTATTCCCTCTGTCAGGGCTTTGAATAATATTGAGGAACTGGAAGAAGAGCGCAGGTTATTTTATGTTGCCTGCAGCAGGGCAAAGGAGGATCTGCTGATTACAATGCCTTCATTCGTTGCAAGTTATAACGCCTTTCTGTCATACCCCAGCAGATTCCTGGTGGAGATAAGCAGGGATAAATTTAATTATCAATGATTGATTCAATTTATTTTTAAATGAAAAGCTTTATAAAAACAATCCACGGAGCTGTTTTAATCCTGATTATGCTTAATTCATGCCAGGATTCAGCTAAAAGAACTACAGTAGGTTTAAACGGGATATGGCAGATAGCAGAAGGCTCAATGGATAAGATACCTGAAAAATTTGATCATTCTGTACCGGTTCCGGGCCTGGTTTCGCTTGCAACTCCTGCATTCAGGGATGCCGGCCCAAAAGTTAAGGACAGGAGAAGTATTATTCAGAAAGACACCCTGCGTGAAGCATTCTGGTATTATCGTACGTTTACTTTTGATGGCCCGTTACCGGAAATAGCAACTCTTAAAGTATCGAAAGCAATGTTCGGCACCAAAGTCTTTTTAAATGGTATAGATCTTGGCGAACACCTGCCCAGTTTCACACCTGGTTACTTTGACCTGAAAGGGGCTCTGAAAACAGGTGAAAACAAGCTGTTTATCAGAGTCGGATCGGCCAGGAATTCCGTTCCATTTTCTATTCCTGACGGATTTGATTTTGAGAAGGACCGTTATATCCCCGGGATATTTGATAATGTTGAACTGATACTCTCCGGTGTTCCGAATATAATCTCTGCCCAGGCAGCTCCTGATATTTACAAAAAGGAGGTTCGTGTGCAGGTTAAGCTTGGCAATCACAATAACACAGGTAATTCAAAAGTCACATTTACAGTTAAAGAAGCAAAGTCTGATAAGATAAGCGGAAGGGTCATAAAAGAAGTTCAATTCTCAGATAAATCTGAAGAAGAGACTCTTGTGGATGTGAATATTCCTGTTAAGGGGTGTAAGTTCTGGTCGCCCGAAGATCCGTTCCTCTATAATCTGACCGTTACAACTGAGGGAGATAAATATGAAACTCGTTTCGGAATGCGTGAATTCAGGTATGATACGCTTTCGGGAATGACAATGCTTAATGGTAAACCTTATTATATGAGAGGCAGTAATATTACCCTTTACCGTTTTTTTGAGGATGAAGCCTGTAAGGATCTTCCCTGGAACCAAGACTGGGTGCGTAATCTGCACAGAAGTTTTAAACAGTTCCACTGGAATGGTCTGCGGTATTGTATTGGAATTGCACCGGAGGAATGGTACAGGATAGCTGATGAGGAAGGAATACTTATACAGAATGAATTCCCAATCTGGTATGGAGGAAAAGGCTGGAATGTATGGCCTGAGGATCTTAAAGCAGAAGAGCTTGCCAGGGAGTATACTGAATGGATACAGGAACAATGGAATCATCCCAGCATTGTGATCTGGGATGCCAGCAACGAGACATTAAGCCATAACGGTAACACAGAGGAGATTGCTGAAGCAATAGAACAAGTGCGTCAGCTCGATCTGTCAAATCGTCCATGGGACAACAGCTATTCGGATATCCGCTTACCAGGTGATGTGATGGAACTGCATCCATATCATTTCCAAAATGCGGATTTTAAGCTGAAGGATATTGCTGAAGCAGATGTTAATCCGGGTGGAGAGCCGGGGAAAACACCCCATATGAAAATCATTAACGAATATGGCTGGTTATGGCTTAACAGAGATGGTACACCCACAACTCTGACAAAAGATCTTTACAGAAATCTTGCAGGTAAAGATTCATCAATTGCAGTGCTCAGACGTATTTATGCCAGATACCTGGCTGCCGAAACTGAGTTCTGGCGATGCCACAGGCAATGTGCCTCTGTGCTTCATTTCACTGCCCTGGCATATTCGAGGGCTGACGGACAAACAAGCGATCACTTCATCTGATGTGGAGAACCTGATTTATGAATCAGAATTCCTGAAATATATGCCTGATGCCTTCTCTCCCGTAGGTCTGATGCTTGATGAGTGGGGAAATGAGATTAAGACAGGAATTACGCATGACTATAAGATTATTGCTATAAACGACCTTGAACAGGAATGGAACGGGAAAGTTTTTCTGAGGATATATGATAATGAGGAGATAGTTTCTGAACAGTCGGCGGATCTTATAATTCCTCCCTATGGCCGGAATTCAGTAATTATCAGTCTCACTTCGCCTGAATTACAAGGTAATTATATTGTAATTACATCTCTTGAGAGAGGAAGCGACAGACCTGTGAGAAGTATCAGGGAAATACCTTATAATTGAGTATGACCATTTTCATAATAGCAATACTTAAAAAATTTCTTAAATTAACAGGTACTAAAATTTTAATAAAATGAAAAGAAACCTCTGCTTTTTAGTTTTAGTTATTGTTCTGAATTCCTGTTCAGGACAGGATGGCAAATGGCGTCAGCTTTTTAATGGAAAGGACCTGTCAGGTTGGGAACAGGTTGGGCCCGGTAATTTTGTAGTGGAAGAGGGTCTTCTGAAAACAGTTGACGGAATGGGTATGATCCTGTGGTCAGCCGAAAAATTCAGTAATGTCGTTATCCGGGTTGTCTATAAAGTGAAGGATAATGACTGCAACTCAGGTGTGTTTATCAGAATTCCTGAAAAACCAATGGATGAATGGGATGCGGTTAATAACGGTTATGAAGTTCAGATAGACAACGGAACCAGGCATGTCGGCGGAGATTATCACTGTACAGGGGTATTATATTCGCTGACAAAAGCAATGGCTCATCCCCAGAAAGACCCGGGTGAGTGGAATACAATGGAAATTACACTTGATGGTCAGAGGACCATTGTATATGTCAACGGAGAGAAGGTCACTGATTTTACCGAAGGTGATCCTGTGACTGAAAAGACAAGAGATTTTGAGCCCGACAGGGGACCACGGCCCGAATCGGGATATATCGGACTGCAGAATCATGATGCTTTATCCACTGCCTGGTTTAAAGAGGTTGCAGTTCGACCTTTAAAATAACATCCTCCGGTTCAATTTTTCCCAATTGTTTTATGAACCAGTTCAATTCCCTCTTTTTTGCCAGGATTTCTGCTATATTTCTTCTCCATTGGATTGTTCCAGTGTTCCATTACACCAAGGCTGGATATGCTGGCATTATTCCTCTGAGGATCGTATTTTACCTTCGACGGAGGATTTTGAGCCATTGCAGCTTCAATCAGGTACTGGTCACTGAAAGTCATGTCGGGGGCATCGGGCCATTCACACCGCAGAAAATCAAGTCCGACTACATTAATACCCCGACAGGATATTTTTCATATTTTTAAGTTTCTAAAGCAATAATAGCGGTTAATATGCTGAATTATTTTAAGGGAATGCGAAACAGACTTATAAAGGAAGGAAATCTGAGAAAATACCTTGCCTACGCTATTGGCGAGATTGTAATAGTTGTTGCCGGAATCCTTCTGGCATTGTATCTGAATAACTGGAATCAGGAAAGGACTGATAAAAAACTGGAGATCCAATACTATCAAAGTATGAATAATCAGCTGAAAGAAGACCTGGATATTATAATAGGAGAAATAAATTATAATCAAAACTATCTGAGCCAGTTTCTTTATGCCAAGGATTTAATATTATTTAATGATAGAAGTAAGATAGATACACTGGGAAATATTGCCGTTAACATGATCAGGTTTTCCGATTTCAGGCGAAAAAGTAACATTTATCAAACTTTAGTAAATAGTGGTGAGATTATAAAAATTAATAACTACAGGATAACAGAAAGACTTCAGAGCCTTGAAGAGACCTATACTTATATAAATAGATTGGAGGAGAATCATTCAAATATTATTTTATCTCAGATAATTCCTGATATCAGAGAAAGAATTCAGTTTGATCCTCTAAAAGTTGAAAATCCTGAATCTGTATTCTGATATCAGTTTCAGAATAATTTTGATATTTTAATAGTTCTTATGCTTGAGAAATCAGAGATATATAAGAGGGCAAAAGATGAAATTGGCTCCATAATTGATTTAATTGAACAGGAGCTTAATGATTGATATTTAATTGATTATCGCTTATTTTGGATACCGGGCACATCCTGTCATTATGCAATCTACGTTGGTCCGGCTTCTGGCTTTTTCTACGTATTTTTCCGCTGCAGCAATTCTGATGCGAAATTGATCTGTTCAGGGTTACCTAAAAAATAGGCAATATCATTTTTGTGGAAAACAGTTTCAGGCACAGGGTGTTCGATTACATCAGAGCCTCTTCTGATTGCCAGCAGGGTTACTCCTGTTTTTCTGCGTAGGTCAATCTCGATAAGCGATTTTCCTTCCACCTGTGAACCAGGTTCAACAGTGACTGCCGTGATATTGATATTTGAAAATTCATCAAGGATCGAAGGCTTATTGACCAGGTCCTTCTCGGTGAATACTCCAAGACTTGTACTCCTTATATGTGTCAGAATCCGGTTAACCTCTTTTTGCGGAATTAATCTCTTAACAAGAATCCTGTTTAGACAGATCAATTGCTATCTCCAGTTTTTCAGGCAACACCTGATCAGCTCCCACTCTGTACAATTGTCCCACATTTTCAATAAGCGTCGATCGTACCAGTATGTAAGCGTTTTTATTTATCTGCCGGACCTTTTCTATGATAGCCATGCAAGGTATTATGCTTCCGACTGAGATCACCACGATATCAGCTGTATCGACAAGTGCTTTCCTTAATATAGGTTCATTGACTGCATCGCCGTAAACAACCAGATCTCCGTCATTCATTTTATCGCGTGCAAGCGAAGGGTCAAAAATTATTGAAATATGGCGCAGCTTATTATGCTTTGCCATCATTGAAAGTTTTAATGCGCTGGCATCTTTCCCGATTATTACAAGATGGTTTTTGAAATCAGGCATTTCAATCTCTTTAAGCGGAAATATTCCATTTATCATGAATTCTGGAAGTGGTAATCTCATCAGTGCTTTAGCCAGGGGTGATGACAGGTAAAAGAAAAACGGGGTTACAGCAATTGTTATAACAGCTACTGCAAGGAACAGATGGTAATAAAAATCAGACAAAATTGAACTGTCAAAGCCTATTTTGGCCAGAATAAATGAAAATTCCCCGACCTGGCTTAATGCGAGTCCGATTAAAACCGTTCCCTGAAATGTATGTCCCAGTAAGAAACCTGTGCCTCCGGCGATAATGGTTTTGATTACAATGACCAGCAGAACACTCAACAGGACCACTTTATAGTTTTCGATGACAAATGAAATATCGAGAAGCATACCGATTGACACGAAGAAGAAACTTGCGAATACATCTTTGACAGGCAGGAAATTTCCGAAGACATTATGGCTGTATTCCGATTCGGAGATCATCAGGCCGGCTAAAAAGGCACCGAATGCAAGCGACATCCCCAGCCTGGATGTCAGCAGGGCAATTGCAAAGCAGATAAGGAAAATGCTCATCATGAACAGTTCCTGGCTTCTCGTCATTGCAATAAGATTTAATAACCGGGGCAGCAGCCATTTGTTCCCTGCATAAACAAATCCTGCGATACCGATTACCTTAATTGTGAGAATCAATAGTTCATGCGAGATTTTTACTGAAGAATCGGCCAGCAGATTAGTAAACAGAAGAAGAGGGGCCAGCAGCAGATCCTGGAAAATAAGGATACCTAAAACAGTACGGCCATAATTTGATGTAAGCTCCGAACGTTCCTGAAGAAGCTTCATAACCAGTGCTGAACTGCTCAGTGCCGCAAGGAATCCTATCAGGAGGGCTCCCTGCCAGTTTATTCCTGAAAAATGAGATATAAGTGCAAATACTCCTGCAGTTACTGAAACCTGTATAAACCCTCCAATGAAAACAATCCTGCGTATTTTAAGAAGGTGTTTCAGTGAAAACTCCATACCTATTGTGAAAAGCAGCAAGACGACACCAATCTCAGCCATCAGTTCTATTTCGTGCCTTGCTTCAATGAGCGAAAGTAAATGTGGACCAGCTATAATACCGGTAACAAGATAACCTGCAACTGTCGGGATTTTGAACCTTGTAAAAACCAGGTTCACCAATGTCGACAGGGCGAAGATTATTACAACGTCCTTTAGTATTACTATATCCATCGTGCTTTCCGGATTTTCTGAATGATCCCTTTTAACGGCATCTCCTTAATAATCCGGATAATTAACTAAAGTAAATAATGACTTTGAAACCGGGCCCATAGTTCTTCGATATGAACAGGAGAGGAGGATTATCCTCATCTATTTTTTGTAGTTGAATCTGACAATTGTGGCAAAATCCTTAATTCCTTCGTTTGAAATTAACAAATCCCCGTTCTTCATGAATGTAATTCCTTCAGGTTGCGGAAATAGCTTATTGTCCAGTTTCTTCAGGTACTGAATTTTACCATTCAAATCAAAAACGTACAACATACTTTCGGGCCCCGAAATAACAAATAACCTGTTTGTCAGCGGATGAATACCCATAGCAGAGATCCGTAATTTGAGATCCGGTTTCTCTTTTTCCCCTTTCTTGCCCTTCACCGGCACTTTAATATTGTTCTCCTGGGCAAATCTTTCGATCTCCTGAATATCAAACCGTAAAACCGGGCCCTTAATCAGTGCCTTTGTTTTAAGGTCGAACCCGTAAATAAATCGTTTCCCTTTATTCTCCGGATTGTCCTCCGAAATCTCCTTGGGTGCCAGAAGCAACCTGTTATTTTTCTTATCATAGCAGAGACCTTCACAGTCTTTACCGGGGATGCTGACAGGATAGGCTTTCCTTATAAAATTCTTATCGTTGAAATTTGATATTTCAACCAGTGCTTCATCACTTCTCAGGACATAAAGAGTATTATTGACCCTTGCTATATCTTCGTAGTCGCCTTCATATCCGAAAGAAATAGTCCTGATTGTTTTATTTTTATTTAAATCGTGAATAAATACAATTCCGTGTTCATCCTGTACACAGGCTATGGTTGAAGCATCAATCTCAGTTATACCTGATACTTCATAAAGAGTTGCCGGTAAGGAATAGACTTTATCCGGAGCGGAAAGATCATATTCAATTCCCTTAACAGGAATAGTGCTTTGCTTTCCTTCATGACTGAAGGTCGGTAATATATTCATAGTAAGTAACAACCAGAAAACGAGAATATTCATACTACTTATTATTTGCTGCCGGAATAAAGGTAATAACTAAATCTGTTTTATTAATTAACCTAAGTTGCTAGTTACTGGATGCTTGTTGCTAGTTATTTGAGAATGAGTGCTATAGTTTTTCAATTATTATTGAAAAGATTGAATATTGTCATCTTAGTCATATTTACCAGCAACCAGCAACCAGTAACCAGCCCTGTGAAATAAGGCCAAAGCATAGGCCTCACGCTATTTCACAGGGCCAGAAACCAGGAACCAGCAACCTGAGTTAATTAATTTTCTGATCTTCAGTATCCTTGATTTTTTCCCTTTTCCACCTGTTATGCAGCCACAGCCATTCAGTGGGGTGCTTTAATAATATCTCTGCAACCCAGTCAATCTGAATCTGAGTATTTAACTGCAGGAATTTTTCATTATCATCTTCAGGTTGCATATGAATTTCAGGTAGAACAGCTATGCTATGATGATTCTTATTATCGCGGACAATATATGCTGGAATTATGGGAACTCCCGTTCTTTTAGCCAGCAGGGCTGGTCCTGCCGGTGATGGAACGGACCTGTTGAAAAAATTAATATAAATCCCCTTTGGATGTGACTGATCGTTAGCGATCAATATGATTTTCCCCTCTTTCAATGCTTTTATAATTGATATTGTGAGCGCTGCGTCTGATTTGTATTTTAAAGGAGTCATATTGAATTTCCTGAAGATATCCCCGAAAAATTCACCCGGGAAATTCGATGCTTCTTTATAGACGCCACCAACCGGATATCCTTTGAGTGCCAGCCATATTCCCATTAAGGGGAAATTGCCGAAATGTCCGGTGTACAAAATGGCGCCCTGTCCGGCAGCTTTAAGTTTATCGAGTTGTTCGAGTCCTGAGGCGTCTGCCATCCGTAGAATTTGGTTTTCAGTGTATTTACCATTTATACAATAGCCAATTTCAAAATAGTTCTTCAGCATATTACTTAGTGATTCCCTGAAGATGAATTTTCTTTCCTTAAGTGTTTTTTCAGGAAATACGATATTTATATTATCGAGCGCAATTTGTTTTCTCTTCCATTTGAGTATCGATCCTGCGAAACCAATAAACGAACATAATCCATAGGACCATTTAATCGGGATAATTCTTGTCAGGGCAAGGATGAATTTAACCAGCTGAAATGATGCTTTACCTGCTATCTTTTTAAATCCCATGGGTCTTTTGCATATTTTGATTAGTTATTTCAGCCGGATTTAGTTCGTAGCTGAATCCTTTTTCTGATGCCTTCATTTTCAAAACTTTGAACAGGATCAGGTTGGCCAGGATCGATTCGGCACGGTAAGAGGAGATCCCGGCAATTTTTCTGAACTTCGATATAGTAATTGATCCGTTCTTTGAAAGGTGATCCATCAAAGAATTTTCAGCTTTCCCGAATTTAACAAGTATACCAAACTTCTTTTCCTCTTTTCTCCATACCTGCAGAAGGACTTTATTAGCCACGAGGTTCTGGTCGTGTTGCCTGAAATAAGGCAGCCACTTCCCGTTTTCATCTTTTGCCCTGTATGGTCTTTTATCTCCTTTGATGACTTCAACCTCCAGCACTGTTTTCCCGCCCGTTGTATGCTGATTAGCACTGAAAGTAATTTCAGGCCTGCAAAAAAGATGGGCAGCAGTATCGACCATATAAATTTCTTCGTCAGATTTTATCCCCGCAATGCTTCCGTTATCCCTTACTCCGATAAGCAGCCTGCCGCCATCGCTGTTGGCAAAAGCCGATAAGGTCCTGGCTATTTTCCTGCTGTCAGAAACACAGTATTTAAAGTCAAGATGCTGGTTTTCACCATCTGCTATCAACTTCCGGAGGTAATTGTCCATTTTATGTCATCGGAGATGCAAGTTAATAAACATGCACAACATGCACAACTTCCATAACCGGAATAACCCTAAAACTACAAAACCGAATAACTTTTTTTCGTATTTTTGCCAATTCTTTTTTATGGAACAAAACACACAGGACATATATGCTGTTTGAAGATCTTGATCTGAACCCTGAACTGCTCGAATCGATTGATTACATGGGATACAGGGAGACCACGCCAATTCAGGAACAGGCAATTCCTGTTATAATGTCGGGCAGTGACCTTATTGCCTGCGCCCAGACGGGGACCGGGAAGACAGCTGCCTATCTGGTTCCGCTGCTGAGCTTCATTTCGGAAAAGCGTCATGGTCACACACATTCCCTTATACTTGTACCGACTCGTGAACTTGCAATACAGATTGACCAGCATATTCAGGGACTGGCCTACACAATGAATATTACATCGCTGGCTGTTTATGGAGGCGGTGTTGGGAGTGCATGGGATCAGGAACGATCAGCTCTCTCGAAGGGAGCCGATATTATTGTAGCTACCCCGGGCCGGCTGATTTCGCACCTTAACCAGGGTTATGTGGATTTCACCCAGATTGAAGTACTTATCCTTGACGAAGCCGACCGCATGCTTGATATCGGCTTTCATGATGATATAATGCGCATAATCTCCTATGTGCCAAAGAAGCGACAGACACTTATGTTCAGCGCAACCATGCCTTCGAATATAAGATCATTGTCGAGGCATATCATGAAAAATCCGGTGGAAATATCTCTTGAAATGTCGAAGCCCGCCGAAGGTGTTGTACAGGCTGTTTATATGTTGAGCGACAATCAGAAAATACCCCTGGTTAACAGTCTGATAGCTGATCATCCTGAATACCACAGCATTCTGATATTCAGTTCGACTAAAAGGAAAGTAAGTGAAATTGTACGCGGACTGCGGTCACGCAATTACCTGGTTGAAGGCATATCATCCGATCTTGAGCAGAAGGAGAGGGAAGCAATGCTTCTGAGGTTCAGGTCGCGACAGACCCGTGTGCTTGTAGCTACCGATGTGCTGAGCCGCGGTATAGATATAAAGGATATCAACCTGGTAATAAATTATGATGCTCCATCGGATGCAGAAGATTATGTGCACCGTGTCGGACGTACGGCCAGGGCTGATACAACTGGTGTCGCCATTACTCTGGTTAACAGGGCGGATGTGCTCATGATGCGTCGTATAGAGAAATTAATCGGGTACGAGGTTTTAAAGGCGCCGCTGCCGGCTTTCATTGCCGCAGTTAATGACAGGGGTCCGGGCCGCCGGCCTTCAGATGCGAGATCTGAGAAAGGAAGGTTCAAACACAGATTTAAAAGGAAAGGCTGATTAATCTGTCTGTGGAAACTGTCGACTACTCCGGCAGGATTGGCAGCGTACCTGGTCAGATTGATATTCTGATAACCTTCAAATTACTTTGGAACACCAGCCGGATTCATTACAATGTAGTACATCACAAAGTCTTACTAAGGAAGAATAATACAGGAAACTACTTTTAATACTGCCTCTTTCTATCATTAATATTTCTTCTTTTAAGGTTAATTTAGCATGTGGCATTTTATTTTTGTCCCGATTCTGTAAATAAATGGACCTAATTTGAAAAACAAATAAAGGTCTGATTAAATTTGGGTACGTTTTGAAAAAGAATATCAAATTAAATATTTGAATATGAAAAGGGAATTTATTTACATTATTGCTCTGGTCGTTTTAATAGCGGGCTGCGGTGAACCCCCGAAGACCATCAGAGAAAACTTAGACATGAGATATGCAAAATACGATATTGTGAAAGTTAAAAAAGATAGTTCTGTTTATGATTCGGTAATTGCGATTCTGAATAATATTGAAAGTGCAATAACTGAAATGGAGCATGTGAAATTTGAATATAGTCAGGTAGATTTTAATATTCCAATAATAGACGATAAAAAAATTTACAGGATCAAAAACCGGGAACTTGAGCTTTATGATAGTCTGGTTAATGTTATAGATACACTATATTCTAAAATTCGCTCAGCTAATGGCGCCCGATATGAACCATGTTATTATGTAAAGTACACGGTATTGAATGGTTCGGTCAGGGACGAATACGAAGAATACTTATTCCTGATTAATAATAAATTAAAAATCCGGCCTGTCAATTTCGAGGAATTTCTCAGTAAAACCAATTACAAGGTCCTTGATGACAGACTTCAGGAGCTCTACCATCATCTTGGCAGATTTAGAAAAGAGTATTTAATGAGAGTGAAGTAGAGCAAGGACCATTTACATTTTTTTTCTATTCTGAACCATGCACAGCGAAGTTGTTATAAGCCAGATATTCATACTTGCCGTTGTGGTGCTTATTGGAGCAGCAGCGGCAAAATTCAAAGTCTTCACGAGCGATTCGAAGGATGTTCTTTCGAAGGTGATATTCAATATTTCACTTCCGTTGATGCTTTTCACGAATTTCTTCAGGCTTGAGGCTACACCACGGCTGATTACCAACAGTATGCTGATCCTGGCGATTTCAGGTTTTATGATCTTCTTTCTTCTGTTTATCGGATGGATCAGCACAAGGGTATTCAGGCTTCAGGGTGCAGAAGCAGCTGTTTTCAAAGTCCATTCAATGTTCGGGAACACCATCTTTCTCGGATTCCCTCTTATAACTGCCCTTTACGGAGTTGAAGGCCTGCTGTATGCAAGCATGTTCCAGCTCGTTTCAACTATTATAATGTGGACAGCCGGGGTTATAATACTTAGTCATGGCAATGGTACTCCGTGGAAAAAGAGTTTAATTAAAGTGCTAAATCCTAATACTATAGCTACGGTTGCAGGGCTTATTTTCTTTATCCTGTCAATCAGGCTTCCTGAGATTGTTCTTAAACCCATGACAGAGCTTGGTTCGGCAAATACATGGCTGTCGATGTTGTACATCGGAGCAATGCTGGCATTTTCAAATGTGGGAAGCCTGCTGAAAAAGAAGAGCCTTTACCTGGTGAGCTTTAACAGGCTGATCCTGGGGCCGGCACTTCTGATATCAATATTTTATTTAATCGGGGCAGTTACCGGTCTTGTCCCTGAAAAGCTCGTCACTTCGGTGATAATTCTCGAAGCATCAATGCCCTGTATGGCAACTGTTGTGATCATGGCAAAGGAATTCGGATCGGACGACAGGATTGCAGTAGGTAATGTGTTTGTTTCTACGATAATAAGCATTCTGACACTTCCGCTGGTTGTTATGGCGCTGGAAAGATTTATGTAAATAACGGCGTAATGCATAACGGCTTGTGAATGTATTATGTATTATAGGCCAGCCTTCGCCAAGGCTACGGCTGACAAAGCGACAGGCGATGTAAAAATGATATGTGGAGCGAGGTACGAGGTGCGAGGTAATTCTAAATAATTCCCCCTTTGAAGGGGGTTAGGGGGATGTAAAATACAGGGTAATGGCGGTGTTCGGCATATCAGAATATCTTCCTTATAAGCCAAATAATTAGAGACACCGCTATGCTCAGAATTATCATTGTGGTTACCGGAAAGTAAAATCTGACATTTTCCTTTTCAATCCTGATATCACCCGGCAGATGGCCGATCCAGTTCAGCCTGTTGCCGGCAAAATAAATTATGACTCCGGCAATGACAAGGATAATGCCAACTATTATTAATATTTTACCAATTTGAGTCATAGGTTAATATTGGTGCCAACAGTTTCATAATATTTTCAGTGATTATGTGACAACCGTTTTTTGATCTTTTCAATTTTATCAAGTCTTTCCTTTGAGTAAGTTTTTTGCTCCTTATCGATAAATTCGAAAAGCAAAAGTGCCTTCCCTGAATATCCGAGGCTTTCCCTGATGTTTCCCTGCGCCAGTTCAAGCTCTGCTTCTGTATTAAAGAGTTCAGCAAGGATCTCGAGATGACCGTTGGTGTAATTGTGTTCCCTGAGAAGCCTCCCGGTAAGTTCCTTTTCGGGGATATTACGGAAGAATACAGCATCTTCTTTGAGAAAAGTATTGTAACCCTTCTCAAGCTCCTCTGATGCCTTCTTCAGATCTCCCTTCCTGATCAGTCCGAGGATCTCTCCGATAAATTTCATAAGCATTTCGATCATCCGGAGGACGTAATCTTTCTGGTACACAGGTTCTGCGATTTGTCAATATAAAGGAAAGAATATTTTTCTATATTTGACAACTTGCCTAAATCTGAAAATCATGAAAGAACTTGTACGTTGCCGCCCTTGCGGATTTGTTATGGAAGCGGGTAAACTGGGAGATGTCTGCCCGGCATGCGGAATGCCAAGAAAGGTGTTTGAACCTTACAGGGAGAGGGTCTCAATTAACAGGCTGAGACTTTTGAATCTCGATATGCACCCCATAGCCATCCACCTTTCCCAGGCTATGGTAATAGCAATACCCGCTCTTGCAATTCTGATACATATCTTTCCAGGGATCTATCCTGAAATCCTTAAGGATGTATTTATCTTTTCAGTGGTTGTCTTTCCCTTTACCCTGGCCCTTGCGATAATAACCGGTGTAGTTGACGGTCTGACCAGGTTCAAAACTCTTAAAACCCCGTTACTGAGGGTAAAAATCATCTTAAGCCTCATAATACTTATCCTGTCGGTTATACTCTTTTTTGTTGGGAGGAATGAGAATAATTATATACTGACATTACTTTTAAGCTTCTTATGTCTTGGAGCCGGTATCCAGCTTGGACTCTGGGGCAAAAAGCTCATAAATGTGATCCTGCCAGGGACATATCCTCAGAAAAAGGGTAGTAAAAGCGCCAAACCCGAACCTGAACCGGCATGAAGAATGTATTATGTATTATAGGCGATAGGCGACTGGCGAAAGGCGATATAAGATTAAAAGGTTACATCAACGACCAATATCTCTGATTTTCCTATAGTTCTGACAGGCGGCCCCCATAATCTTATTCCGCTGGAAACAAAAAAATGCGTATTCCCGAATTTCATGTAACCATAATGAAGCTGATAAACCTTATTTGTTATCAGGTTTATCGGAAATAACTGTCCTTTATGCGTATGGCCCGATAGCTGGATGTCAGTTTTTGTCTTGCTGACCTGTTCAATTTCAGTAGGGCGATGATCAAGAAGGATCACAGGAAGTGAATCGGGGGCAGATTTCATAATTTCTTCAACACTTTTTCTGTTCCTTACATGGCTGTCGTTCCTGCCGGCAATGGTAAATGAATTGTCGATTACCAGCAGAGTGTCGCGCAGGATCTTAATACCGGCTTTGCTGAAAAATGTTCCCTTATCCTGACTCGCATAATGTTCATGATTGCCTAAAACACCATAAGCTCCGTATCTTGTACTGATACTGCTGAGAAGATTTTCGAACCTTTTCATTTTTTCATCTTCCCTTTCGCCTTCGGCAATATCTCCGCCATAAAGCAAAAGATCGGGTTTTATAATCTCAATCTCTTTCACAAACCTTTCGACAAACTTTGCCGGTGTAGTCTCTCCGAGATGAAAATCGGACACAAACGCAATCCTGAGTCTGCTGATTTCTGATGACCTTGCCGGTACACTGATCAGGTATTCAGATGTCCGGATGGTATTGAAGTTTATTATTCCGGCTATCACAACTGTCGCCGAAAGACAAATTACTGTCAGAAAGACCTTGCTGCGCAGTGATCTTTGCCTTATCCTGTCGCAGGGGATGATCTTCAGGACCAGGTTGATGAGAACCAGCAGATCAGTCATTAAAATAAACAGGAAAAGATAGAGAAAGAAGGAAAGAAGATAACCAGAAGTTATTTCAAGGATTTGAGATGCTTTCCCTTCATCTCCTTCAAACAGCAGCATGTTGGCGGGATAAATTGAGAATAAAATGGCAAAGATCAGCACATAAAATAATCTGGATCCCCTGGGGATGAAAAGCTGCCAGATGCGAACAAAAAGATAGATAGCCGGAATTGTGTAGGACAGAAAGATTATTGTATGAAACATCAGGTTACATTTTTTAAATTAGTCAAGCCATAATAATATAAAACTTAATTGGAACAATGACACAATTCAGGACCTTGCAAATAATATTAAAGGCTCTATATTGCCTTTGTCCGCTTCCTTAATGGCCGAAATATATAATTTACGGGCTTCGGTATGCTCTGTAAGATCAGATTGCCCCCAGCCAAACAGGGGCTTATTGAAGATATGCGTAATAACCACATCAGCGATTATCCGGGAGTGACGTCCGTTACCATTTGGAAAACAATGGATTCTTACAATTTCATGACATATCCTGACAGCAATTTCGTCATCCGCAAATGAATTGTTCGCTACCCAGTATTTTGCATTTTCAAGTAATTGTATGAGTGAAACGGAGATCTGAGTCTTGTCAACCCCTATGTTTTTGTTTGTCTTCCTGAATTTGCCGGCCCAGGCCCAAACTTCACCGAACATTTTCATATGCAATTCTTTCACAAATTGTTCTGAGAGGATATAATCACGATCGAACTTTCTGGATAAAGTCCATTCAATTGCCTGAACTATATTCATTTGTTCAAACTCATTCAGCTCACTGCGGGTTGTGATTGACCCTATCAGCAATTCATCCTTTTCCTCCTCATCGAGAGGAGATTGGCCATAAATATATTCGATATCTAATCCCATAAGGCTTTAGGCATTGATCTCTTAATCTCTTCCGACTTCAGTTTTATAGCTTTCTTTATCCTCGTTTCTGAAATCCCCTGATCCTCAAGCATCATATTATGTGAAGTACGGAGTACAATCGTGGCAGCCAATTCCATTGCCTTCAGGTCAATAGTTTTCCTGATACTTTGATCGATCGGTACAAAACCATAGACCAGTTTCATGTTGAGGGCCTTTCCGGCTGAACGGAGAGTGTTCAGGGAAATTGCTCCGCTTACTTCGCGCTCCTCAATTTCTTTCACGCTGGGGGCAGTAATGCCAAGCCTCTTGCCCATCTGACTGAGAGACATCTTCATGGTGTTTCGGATAGTATATATCCAGCCCCTGGGAGGGATAATAACTTCTGCAGCTGCTTTAAATGGTCTTAGTTTTCTGTCGGTCTGATCGATAAGTAAAAACTGTGTTTCTGGTTTCATAAGGATATAGCCTTAAAAAAATAATACAAATATATGGATATAACATTAAATATGCAAATATATTATAAGGATATAGCCTTATTATGAGAGAAAACCTGTTATTGTCCGGAATATTATTACACCCCATTGATGAATAATTCATTTAAAACAATCAGTTGACAGGAATTTTCAATATGTTTGTTTAGAGGAACTTCCCTTAACTTATATACTATGAAGAAGATACTGATTATACTATTTGTGCTGGTAAGTATTTCCCCTGCAGCAAGGCCTCAGTATTCAACACTTAATGCCCATTCCCATAATGACTATGAAAATGAAATCGCCTTCCGGCTGGCCTATAATAAGCATTTCGGATCGATTGAAGCAGACATCTGGGCTGTAAAAGGCGGTTTATATGTGGCACATTTTGAGAGGGAAATACTCCCTGAAAGAACTCTGGATTCCCTTTATATTCAGCCGATTGTAAGAATATTAAGGCAAAATAAAGGAAAGGCATGGAAAGATAACCCTTCCACTTTTCAGCTTCTGATCGATCTTAAAACATCTGTAGCACAAACGCTTCCCCTGCTGGTCGAAAAGCTTGAGCAGTATCCCGATGTTTTCAATCCGCGAAAGAATAAGAATGCAGTCAGGATAGTCATAACCGGCAACAGGCCTGAGCCATCTGAGTTCAAGAACTATCCCGGATTTATTTTTTTTGATGGCAATCTTGCCAGGGAATATGACAAAAAGCAACTGAAGAGGATTGCTCTTTACAGTGAAAATTTCAGAACCTTCTCGATATGGAACGGAACGGGAGAAATTGTTGAGAAAGAAAAAATCAGACTGCGAAATGCCATTGATTCAGCTCATTCCCTGAAAAAGAAAATAAGGTTCTGGAACTCACCTGATAATCCTGATGCATGGAAAACTTTTATGGAAATGGGGATAGATTTCATAAATACAGATCATATTGTTGAGCTTGCGGATTATTTAAATAAAATTGACAATCGGCAATAAATAATAATAACTGTGAATATTTTTATTTTTTGCATGTACTCATTCCCCCAGCCCTCTTCTCTTTAAAGTCACATGTACTCATCCCCCCAGCCCCCTTCTCTTTAAGTCGCATGTACTCATCCCCCCAGCCCCCTTCTCTTTAAAGTCACATGTACTCATCCCCCCAGCCCCCTTCTCTGCTGTCGCAAAGAAGGGGGAGCAGATTCTGCATAAAATCAACCCCATTTCCACTTCGTAAAGATGGGGAGTTATATTATTGTAATACAGCATATTCCCCCTCTTTGCGTCAGCAGAGAGGGGGAAAGCCTGAGCGGAGCGAGGGAAGGGGGTGAGTACATGCCCCAAAGCAGAGAGGTGGGAAAACCTGATCTCATCGTGATATAAACCAATCGAAGCAGTTAAGCAGTTAAATAAATATAAGGCGGTTTTTTGAAAACAAATAATTTACTTATTTTTAATCCTGCACTGTAACCCTAAAATTCACACAGTTAAAGCAGCCCTGTAACTTAAATAATCTCCTCGATGAAACAATTTGCTCCGATCGACTGGGTGATTTTCTGTTCCTATGCCGTCATTATTGTAGCCATTGGTCTCTGGGTATCACGAACAAAAAAAGGCCAGCAAAAAACCTCCCAGGATTATTTTTTGGCGAGCCGTTCATTGCCATGGTGGGCAATAGGATCAACACTTCTGGCAGCAAATATTTCAGCAGAGCATTTTATTGCCATGTCAGGTTCAGGATATGCTGTCGGATTGGCAATAGCATGTTATGAATGGATCGCTGCAGTTGTTCTCCTCATCGTCGCGAAGTACTTTCTTCCTGTCTTTATTGAGAAGAAGATTTATACAATGCCCGAGTTCCTTACACAGAGGTACGACAAGAGGGTAAGCACCAGTCTGGCAATCTTCTGGATCCTTGTTTATATTTTTGTGAATATAACAGCAGTAACATATTTAGGGGCGCTGGCGATGGAGCGGATAATCGGGGTTCCTCTGATTTACGGAGTTATAGGATTTGCATTCTTCTCAGCATTATACTCACTCTGGGGAGGAATGAAAGCTGTTGCATGGACCGATGTTTTTAATGTAGTTGTTTTAATAGCTGGAGGCCTTATCACCACTGCCTTTGCGCTTAATGCCCTTAGTGACGGGAACGGAATTATTGCAGGATTTTCGGAACTTTTAGACAAAGCTCCTCAGAAATTTCATATGATCATTGAGAAAGGAACTGTATCGGTACCAGATGGCTCAGGAGGGCTGAAGGATGCATTTAATGATCTTCCGGGACTTGGAGTAGTGATCGGTTCAATGTGGCTTACAAATATCGGGTTCTGGGGATTCAATCAGTTCATTATTCAGCGCGGACTTGCCGGGAAATCACTGAAGGAGGCCCAGCTTGGGGTGGCATTTGCCGGGTACCTTAAACTCCTGGTTCCTTTACTGGTTGTGATACCCGGGATTACTGTCTTTGCCCTTGGCGTCAAGCTGGGAAAATCAGATGAAGCTTACCCGTGGCTGATCGCCAACATCGTACCGGTTGGAGTGGCGGGACTTTCATTTGCCGCGATTGCCGCCGCGGCGGTATCATCAATCAGCTCACTTGTCAATAGCACATCAACCATTTTTACTATTGATATCTACAAAAGTTTTCTTAATAAAAATGCCACTGAAAAGCAGATGGTCACTACCGGCAGGATAGTTGCACTGATAGCTCTGGTAATATCAACAGCTATTGCTCCTCAATTAAGATCGCTCGACCAGGCATATCAGTATATCCAGGAATATACAGGTTATATCTACCCAGGGACATTCCTGATATTTTTCTGCGGGCTGTTCTGGCGTCAGGCAACTGCAAATGCAGCATTATGGACGGCAATTCTGACTATTCCGCTCGGGGTTATTTTCAGGATCATCAGTCCGGATATGCCTTTTATACTTCGCATTGGTTATGTTTTCATTGTCCTGTCGTTTGTCATGGTGGGAATAAGCCTTCTGGACAAAGGTCACAGGATCAATAATGTGACCGCGGAATCAGCCAGAAAGAAGGCCGGAATGGGTGCCAGGATAATTGCTTTAGCAATGCTTGTTGGAATCGTTGTTGCATTCTTTGTTCAGCAGTTTAAAAATTTCGCTCTTGAAGCGGTTTATGTACTCGTGGCAGGATTCATCCTGCTTGGTTTCATAATTATCCTGAATAATACGCAAAAGAAAATGGATGCAAAAGGTATAATTATTAACGAAGGCCTTTTTAAAACATCGGCCACATTTAACATCGCGGCGATTGGAATTTGCGGGATTCTGGCAGCTCTTTACTTTTTCTTCTGGTAATAAGAATAAAAATCATAACTTCAGCATAAACATCATGGAAGGAGAATCAATACAAAACGGGATTTACCACAGCACTCTTCACAGGATGACTCAGACAACACCGACAGTCCTGTGGAACGATTCATGCTCAATAGCCGAGCTGACCTCTTCGATCGGCGACGGGGCTGTCGGGGCAACCTGCAATCCGGTGATAGTCCTCAATGTCTTAAAGCAGGAATGGGATATCTGGAAAGACCGGATCCCACAGATAATCGGTGAGAATCCGAGCTGCCACCGAAGATGAAATTGCCTGGAAGCTTATCGAGGAAATGTCGGTGAAGGCTGCAGCGCTTCTTAAGCCTGTATTTGACAGGGAGAAAGGAAAGAACGGCAGGCTGTCGATACAGACTGACCCGAGATTATACCGGGATGCAGAAAGAATAGTCTCGCAGGCTGTTCACTTCAACGAACTTGCGCCTAACATGATTGTAAAGATTCCGGTCACAAAAGCCGGGGTGGAAGCTATTGAGGAGGCAACATACCGCGGAATAAGCATTAATGCGACAGTCAGCTTCACCCTCCCGCAGGCTGTTGCCGTTGCAGAAGCGGTTGAGCGAGGACTGAAGACGGCGTGAACTGGAAGGAAAGGATATCAGCACTATGGGACCGGTATGCACGCTTATGGTTGGAAGGCTCGATGACTGGCTTAAGGTTGTGACCGAAAAGGAAAACATCATTGCAAATCCTGAGATCGTCGACTGGGCAGGTGTGGCAGTAATGAAGGAAGCTTACCGGATTTACAGGGCCAGAGGCTACCGGCTGAGGCTATTAAGCGCAGCATTCAGAAATCACAGGCACTGGTCAGAATTCATCGGAGGTGATGTCGTTATCTCTCCTCCGTATCAGTGGCAGAAAAGATATAATGGTTCGGACGTGAACGGTTGAAAACCGGATGGCCAGACCGGTGGATCCGGCGATAATTGCTGAACTTGAAAAGAAGTATGTGGATTTCAGGCGTGCATACCATGAAGACGGAATGAAACCAGAAGAGTTCGATGGGTTCGGAGCTACAGTGAAAACCTTAAAGCAATTTTGCCAGGCAACTACTGATCTGGTTGGAATAATACGGGATATGATGTTGAAATAAGGTTGAAATATGGTTGAAATAAGGGGTGAAATATGGTTGAATATAATGTTGAAATATTGTTGAAATGGGGGTTGAAATAAAGTTGAAATAATGTTGATATATTGTTGAAAAAGAGGGTGGATTAATGAACAGAGATAAAAAATGCCCATTGCTGGCAAAAGCATCTGCGGATAAGGAGACATACCAGACCATCACTTCAGCGGAGGCCGGATGGAAGTATCTGAATTTCAGGGCAGGAACCATGAAGAAAGGGCAGAAATGGAATGGCGAAACCGGTGATAATGAATACCTGTTTGTACTGCTGGGAGGTAATTTTTCGGCAGTAACATCAGCCGGAACATGGAGAACAAGGGATGGGAGAAAAAATGTATTCAGCGGTATGCCTCATGCCTTATATCTTCCTCAACATACTGAGTTTGAAATATCTCCGGCCGGAGACTTCCTTGACATGGCATGCGGATGGTGCAAAGCGGAAAAAAAATATCCGGCACGGCTGATCTCTCCTGCGGATGTGGTTTCAATGGGTATTGAATTCCGGGGAGGCGATAATGCCAGCCGCCAGATAAACAGTATTTTGCCTCCGGGATCTGAAAGCAGCAGGCTGGTTTGCGTTGAGGTTTATACACCATCGGGCAACTGGAGCTCTTTCCCGCCACATAAGCATGATACAAGAAAAACCGATCCTCTGACAGGGAAACTGACTGAAGCCAGTCTCGAAGAGATCTATTTTTACAAGATCGATAAACCCCAGGGATTCGCAATCCAGAAAGTTTATAATGATGACCGAAGCCTTGATGAGATTGCAGAAGCACGGAACAATGATGTGGTAATCATTCCGGGCGGATACCACCCGGTGGTTGCCGGACATGGTTATAATGTTTACTACCTAAATTTCCTTGCAGGAAGCGACCAGAGCCTTAAAAGCACCGACGATCCTGATCACAAATGGATTTACGGGACATGGAAAGGAATGGATCCGAGAATTCCTGTTGTTACTGTTGAAATGAATTGTGAATAAAATTTTAAGGAAGGTATCTCTATGGAAACTATACGGTTAACTGTCGGACAGGCAATAGTGAGGTTTTTGAAAAACCAGTATGTTGAAAGGGACGGAAATGAAAATCATTTTTTTGCGGGCTGTCTTGGAATATTTGGTCACGGCATTGTTGCAGGAGTGGGAGAGGGGCTGATGGAAAATCTTGATTTTCCTTACATTATGACTCGCAATGAGCAGGCTTCGGTACATATTGCAACTGCCTATGCTAAAATGAAGAACCGTCTCGGAGCGTTTGCCTGCATCTCATCGATCGGACCCGGTGCAACAAATATGATAACCGGTGCGGCGTGCGCCACCATAAACAGGCTGCCTGTTCTGATTATGCCGGGTGACATATTTGTGCGGCGCAACGTGGCACCGGTTCTGCAGCAGCTTGAATCGCCTTTTACCCAGGACATTTCGGTAAATGATTGTTTCAAGCCTGTTTCGAGGTACTGGGACAGGATAAGCAGGCCCGAACAGCTGATAACCTCTCTGCCCGAGGTAATGAGGGTGCTTACCTCGCCTTCCGAAACCGGTGCGGTAACACTGGCTCTGCCGCAGGATGTACAGGCGGAAGCATTTGATTTTCCTGAAGAATTATTCAGGAAAAGGATATGGAGAATAGAACGCCCCAGGCCCGATTCCGATGCTTTAAAAGAGGCTGTCAGTCTAATTAAGAATTCAAAAAAACCTGTTATTATAGCCGGTGGTGGTGTGATTTACAGCGAGGCAACTGAAGTACTGAAGAAGATTGCTGAACGTACCGGAATACCTGTGGCAGAGACTTTTGCAGGGAAAGGCTCGCTGCCTTATAATCACCCTTCAAACCTCGGAGCTGCAGGTGCAACAGGGACTCCGGGGGCTAACCGGTTTACTGCCAAAGCTGATCTGATAATAGGAATAGGAACCCGTTACAGCGATTTTACGACAGCATCAAAAACAGCATTCCAGAATCCGGACGTGAAGTTCATAAATATCAATGTTGCCGGATTCGATTCATATAAGCATTCTGCATTGCCTCTCATTGGCGACGCCAGGGTTTGCCTCGAAGAGCTTCAGGAATTACTGGGCGATTTCAGGGTTTCTGATGATTATATAAAAAGCGCTGCAGATACAAACAGAGAATGGGATGAAAAGGTAAGCGGGATTTACAGGGTTTCCGGCTCACTTCCTGTTTCACAGGCTGAAGTAGTGGGTGCTGTCAATGAAAGTGCAGGTCCGCGCGACGTTGTGCTTTGTGCTGCCGGCAGTTTACCCGGTGATCTTCATAAACTTTGGAGAACCATCGATCCCAAAGGATTCCACCTTGAATATGGATATTCCACGATGGGATATGAATGCGCAGCAGGAATCGGCGCAAAAATGGCTTGTCCCGACCGTGAGATATATGTGATGGTTGGCGACGGGAATTACCTGATGATGAATAATGAGATTGTGACAGCCATCCAGGAAGGAATTAAAGTCATAATTATCCTGTTGAATAACAATGGATTCGGAAGTATCGGGGCATTGTCGCAATCGATAGGATCGCAGCGCTTCGGGACGAAATACCGTTACCGTGATAATAAAACCGGATTGCTGACCGGTGAAACACTTCCTGTGAATTTTGCTCAAAATGCCCGCAGCCTTGGAGCTCATGTGATAGAAGCAACTGATATTGACTCACTTAAGAATGCCCTGAAAGAGGCAGGGGAACAGACCGTTACGACTGTGATAACCATTGAGACCGACCTCTATAAGGGTGTTGAGGGTTATGCCTGGTGGGAGGTGCCTGTTTCTGAAGTTGCTGAAATTGAATCTGTAAGGGAAGCGTATAAGGTTCTGAAAGAAAATAAAAAGAAACAGAGGTACTTTTTATAAAACACAAAAAACATGATATATACATCTAATGATAAAAACTCTCAAAAACTTTATCGACGGGCAATGGCTCGAAAGTAAGGAACCTGTATTTCGTGATATAATGAATCCGGCAACAGGAGAGCTGCTTGCCAGGGTTCCGGCAGGATCGGCGCACGACGTTGCTGATGCAGCCGAAAGTGCTCAGAAGGCATGGTGGGAGTGGCGAAACACTCCGGCATCGCAGCGAGTGCAGTATCTTTTCAGAATGAAGCAGATTCTCGAAGCTAATTCGGATGAGATTGCAGGGATATGTACAAGCGAATGCGGGAAGACTTTTGCGGAGTCGAAGGCTGAGATCGTCAGGGCTGTTGAAAACATCGAGGTAGCCTGCGGAATACCTAAACTTCTGCAAAGCGATTTTTCCGAAGATATTGCGACCGGCATTGATGAGTTTTATATCCGTCAGCCGATAGGTGTGGGTGCGAGCATTTCCCCTTTCAACTTCCCGGTTATGATCCCATTCTGGTTTATGCCTTATGCTATTGCCTGCGGTAATACATACATTGTCAAGCCTTCAGAAAAGGTGCCATGCACCATGACACGCATCTTCGAATTGTTTGAGGATCTGAATTTACCAAAGGGCATATTGAATATGGTTCATGGCGGAAAGACCACCGTGGATGCAATTCTGGAAAATCCTTATATTAAGGCAATCAGCTTTGTGGGTTCCTCACCGGTTGCAAAATATATTTACCAGACCGGCACATCTCACGGCAAACGGGTTCAGGCTCTGGGCGGAGCAAAGAATCCGGTTGTCATAATGCCGGATGCTGATGTTGACACTACTGTAAAGATTATTGCCGACAGCGCTTACGGATGTGCCGGGCAAAGATGTCTGGCTGCCGCAATTGTTACTGACTGTCGGGAGAGCAGGTGAAATATTTACTGAAAAACTTATTGAGGCTTCAAGGACAAAAAAGATCGGAAACGGGATGACGGAAGGAGTTGAGGTAGGACCGGTCATTACACGGGAAAGCAAGGAACGGATTGAAAAACTGATTGAAAAGAGTGTGAATGATGGAGCCAGATTACTGCTCGATGGAAGAAAAATAACAGTTGCCGGTTGTGAAGGAGGTAACTTTATTGGTCCTACAATTCTGGGAGACGTTGATCCGGAAAGTGAAATTTACACGACAGAAATATTCGGACCTGTAATTATCATCAATAATGTTGATACACTTGAAGATGCTATAAAACTGACAAATAAGAGTCAATAATGGCAATGCTGCCAGCATATTTACCCGGAGCGGTGCCGCAGCACGGAAATTCAGGCACGATGTCCAGGCTGGAAATATAGGGATAAACATAGGTATTGCTGCTCCGATGTCATTTTTCCCTTTCAGCGGCTGGAAGGAGAGTTTTTACGGCGACCTGCACGGGCAATCTTTCCATGCGGTTGAGTTTTATACCCAGACAAAAGTGGTTATTGAGCGCTGGCATGATGAATGGACCAGGAAATTTTGATACTATTTTAATACCAGGTGATATGATAAAAATTGCAAATGCCCCATGTTCATGGGGTGTACTTGAGTTTGAACTTGAAGGCAAAGCTGCCGGTTTTGAGCAGGTACTGAATGAGATCCGGGAAACCGGCTATCAGGGTACAGAACTGGGCGACTGGGGCTTTATGCCTGTTGTTCCATCAGAGCTCAGAAAAGAGCTGGACAAGCGCTCCCTGTCGATGGTTGGCGCTTTTGTCCCTGTATTTCTTAAGGAGAGGGGCAAACACTCCGCGGGTGCTGAAGCAGCTGTAAGAACGGCCAGGCTGATGGCAGATGCCGGATTCCCTGATGCCTTTATTGTACTTGCCGATGAAAACGGGAGTGTGAAAGAACGTACATTGAATGCAGGAAGAGTGACGCCTTCAATGGGGCTTTCTGACGATGAATGGAAAGTATTTGCCGAAGGGGCCGATCTGGTTGCCGGCGAAGTTAAAGCCAGGACAGGTTTGCGAACTGTTTTTCATCATCATTGTGCGGGATATGCAGAGACACCAGGAGAAATTGATAAGCTGCTTTCCCTGACCGATCCATCGCTGGTCGGACTCGTACTCGATATGGGTCATTATATGTTTGGAGGAGGTGATCCGCTGGAGGCTCTGAAAAAGCACAAAGAGAGGATATGGCATATCCATTTTAAGGATTGTCATCCTGATGTTGCCAATAAATCGCGGAAGGAGGGATGGGACTATTTTAAATCGGTGGCTAACGGGGTCTTCTGTGAACTTGGCAAGGGATCGGTTGATTTCAGGGCAATTGTCGAAGAGCTTCATGCTCAGAAATATTCAGGCTGGATAGTGGTTGAGCAGGATGTCCTGCCGGGCATGGGTAATCCTAAAGTCTGTGCACAGCGTAACCGTGAATTTATAAAATCACTGGGCTTATAATGTATCAGGTTGCTGGTTCCTGGTTACTTGTTCCTGGTTAACAGGAATCAGCAGATCTGGTTTAAAACAAAATCTTAAAATATCTAAATATGAAAAAACTAAAACTTGGAGTTATTGGTACAGGGAGGATCGGGAAGGTCCATATTGCAACCCTGGTTCAGAATGTTCCTCAGGCTGATGTGGTAGCTATTGCTGATACAAATCTGGCAAGTGCAAATGCAGTAGCAAAGGAATTCGGAATAACATCTGTCTTCAGCAATTACATGGACGTGCTTAATCATCCTGAAGTCGAAGCTGTCGCTATCTGTTCTCCCACGGATACTCATGCGAAATATATTGTGGATGCAGCAAAGGCCGGCAAGCATATATTTTGTGAAAAACCTGTGGATCTCTCACTTGATATAATTAAAGGGGCCATTAAAGCAGTTGAAGAAGCCGGGGTGAAGCTTATGGTTGGATTTAACCGCCGTTTTGATCCTAATTTCCTGAAAATAAAACAGCTGGTTGCCGAAGGTAAAATCGGTGATCCTCATATCCTGAAAATAACATCACGCGACCCCGGACCCCCTCCTGCTGAGTACAGTGCAGTTTCGGGAGGGATGTTTCTGGATATGACAATCCACGATTTTGATATGGCAAGGTATATCACAGGGAGCGAAGTAACGGAAGTTTATGCAAAGACCGCGGTTCTGGTTGATCCTGAGATCGGAAAGGCAGGCGACATTGATACTGCAATTATTACGCTTTCCTTTGCCAATGGTGCAATCGGAGTGATAGATAACAGCCGGAAAGCTGTTTATGGCTATGATCAGCGTGTAGAGATATTCGGATCAAAAGGCATGGCTGTTGCCGACAATAATTTCCCGGAGAACCACCGTTATTTTGCAAGCGATGGAGTACATGCCTCCCTGCCCCTTAACTTCTTCATGGACAGATATCTTGAGGCATATGCAAATGAAATGAAGATCTTTTGTGATGCAGTCGTGAACAATAAAGAGCTTCCTGTTTCCGGGACTGACGGACTGATGTCGGTTGCCATTGCACTGGCGGCAAAAAAATCACGACTTGAAAACCGTCCGGTGATGCTGTCGGAGATAGTTTGAGGACAAAAGGTGCGGGTGCGGGTGCGGTTCCCGGGTGCCGGGTGCTGGGAAATTTACGAAGAGCCCCTGCCGGGGAGGGGTAGGGGTGGGTTCAGATGGCACAAAGCACATGGCTCCAATGACAGTACTACAAGAGAAGCCCTGAAACTAGTCGCTGTAGCACTTAGCAAATAGCCCAGCAACCAGCAACCAATTAACTATTAACATAACAACTAATACAATTATGAAAAAACTGAATATTCTTATTTTGTCACTGCTGTTCATAGCAACAGCGTCGGCTCAGAAAAGCACGACTCAGGGGGGATCGAAGGAATCGATGCTGGCCGATCTGGAATCCGGATCAGGATCAGGGTCAGTCACTGTAAGGAAATGCCAGGATTTTAAGATTACAGGCGACGGGAGTTCTGATTCATGGAAAATGACAGAATGGATAAATCTGGTTCAACAGGATCCGAATCCCATTGGATATGAGACAAAAGCCAAAGTGCTTTACTCAGCGACCGGGATCTATTTTCTTTATTACTGCCAGGATGAAAAGCTTACCACCACAATGAAAGCTGATAATCTTAATCTGTGGGAAGAAGATGTGGTTGAGCTGTTTTTATGGACATCTGAGGATTTTCCTGTGTATTTTGAATATGAGATCTCTCCCATGAATTTTGAATTGCCTATAATGGTTCCGAATTACAAAGGGAAGTTTTTAGGCTGGCTGCCCTGGAAATATGACGGAGACAAAAAAGTCATACATGCCACCAGCACGGTAGGGGGACCGAAGAAAAGCGGCGGTGCAGTTTCAGCATGGATAGCAGAGTTCTTTATTCCCTATAAACTGCTTGAACCGTTGCCTCAGGTTCCTCCGGTATCAGGTACAAAATGGAGGGCAAATATGTACCGGATCGATTATGATAAAGGTGCGGCTCATTTTGCATGGCAGAGAACCAGCAGGTCCTTTCACGAGTATAACAGTTTCGGGACGTTTGTGTTTGAGTAGTAGAATTAATCACAACCGTCGTTGTGGTAATTAATATCGCTGGTATTAATATTTCTTGTATTATTATCAAGAATTATCCAGTTTCTGTTCTTCTCAATGATCGCTACAATGCCAATGGATTTTGAGATGATTATTTCATCAAACCGACCACCATTAAGAGCTGTATTCCCTTTGTAGATTTGTAAATCATTGTAATTGTGTCCATTTAATACCAAATTATCAAGTTGTTCAGAATAATTCAAATATTCATGATTTATGAAGATATCTGAATTATTAGCATTTCCTGAATCATAGAATACAGCTTGTATTTCAATAGAATCAGAGGATAAACTCACAATATAATCGTCTACGCACGCACACATTGATAAGAATTTAATCTTATCGGTATGATTAATGTTAGCCGTCTGTCACAGTTAAGGTGTCCGTCTTATTTAAGCCGGTAATCATAATTTTATCCTGTAGCTTATATGGCATCCAATCGAGTATCTCTTTGTTGAATTCATCACAATTCTTATAACAACCGGCAATTAATGTTGTAAGAAGGGGAAATATTATAAATATCTTTAATGACAGCTTCATTGACTTGTACTTAAAATCATCAATCTGTTTAAGTAATTCAAGTTGCTAGTTGCTGGGTACTTGTTCCTGGTTAATTGCTGATTAATAGTGTGATACATTATTCCGTCTCCAATCAATCAAATTTTTTTGCCTATTACTAATGCACATTTTCAAACAACTAGCAACCAGTACCCAGTAACTAACAACTTAGGTTAAGTAGTTGGTAGAAATAGGTTTAACGCCAAACATTTACTTTAAATAAAGAAACAAACCAAAAATTATTTTTAAGTATTGTAATAATTCCATATTAACTTCTAAAATAGAATCCGGCATCAAGTAAGAGTTTATTCCAACATCAAAACTAAGCAGAATAAGGACCAAAGTCAAGTTTATTTTGCAGGGGATTGCCTGGAAGGTAAGTCAGACCACAGGGGATTACCTGCTCTTCAGGCTTAAACCATGATTGTGGATGATCCCTGCCAGGGAAGCTTTAAAAGCAGGCGGGATTAGTACATGCAAAGTAGAAAAATATTCACAGGTATTATTATTTATTCCCGATAGTCAATTAACTTTAATATGAATTATTAAAGGCAGTCAGTCTGTATTACACCGCCCTGTATTTTAATACCCTTTTGTTAAATTCTTTTGTGACTGACGGGGCTGTGCTTACTTTGGCGCAGGGCAAAGGGCAAAGGGCAAGGGGC
Organism: uncultured Bacteroidales bacterium; assembly: GCA_963702415.1. Classification (GTDB taxonomy): domain Bacteria; phylum Bacteroidota; class Bacteroidia; order Bacteroidales; family VadinHA17; genus LD21. Next base: position 200,892 of record CAVPCP010000008.1, read on the forward strand.
AAAGGGCAAAGGGCAGAAAATAAGCAAAAAAACAATCTTTTTTTTAGAAGGATAAGCAGATTATTATTATATTTATTATCTGTTTTCCCGTGCTAAGTCATATTTTATGAAAAAGAAGGTTGCCCTGAAAAGGATCTTTCATCGTGACAGATGGCGTATCGCCATTATATTCGATTATGATGCGAAGCTGAAGGAGATTGTCAGGTCGATAAGCGGATCTGCATTCAGCGGTACCAACAGGTGTTTTTATGTTGATGATTCGGAGGAGAATCTCAGGATTGTATTAAAAATGCTGAAAGATGATGCCGATATTGATATTTCGCAGATTGTTAAACAGGGTGAAGAGGAGCGGAAAGAGGCCGTTACGGAAAAGCCTGTGCCGGAAGTGATCAGGCAGGAGGTGATTTATCAAAAAGAATCTGAACCTGAATATCCTAACTACAGGAATTCCGGTCCGGTGGAATTCAGGATAAGCGAGAATGAGGGACTCCTTGTAATAAAATTTCTGGGAAGGTATGACCCTGAGTGGATCGATGAGATGATGACATATGGCAGATGCTATTACGACAAAAAGAGGAGGGAGTGGATGCTTCAGTGGTCGAAGCTTACATGTGATTCGCTGGCCGATTATTTTGCCGGGAAAAGGATTAAGGTAAATGTAAAGAAGCAGGTTGTAAGCAATGAGCTGATAGCGGAAAGGAAGGAGACAGGGGAGGAGATACAGGTCGAAGGAGATTGGGAAGAAGGCGCTTGACGGGCTGATTCGATGGCGATGTATCTTGACGAAAACCGTTACAGTCCAAGGACCAGGGAGTCATATCTTTCGATGCTTGAGTTTTTCTTCAGGTATTTCAGTCCAAAAGAACCATCGGAGATTACTGAGGATGAGATCTCGCGGTTCATTTATGACTTCATAATAAGGCTGGGTTATTCAGCGGCCTATCAGAACCAGATGGTATCGGCCATAAAGACCTATTATACAATTTCAGGGAAGGGAAAGGTAAATCCGGAGTTTTTTGAACGTCCGCGCAGGAGAAGGGCGCTTCCTAAGGTTTTTTCGAAGGAAGAAGTGAGCCAGATCCTGAATTCGGCCCGTAACATTAAGCACAAGATGTTATTATGGATGATATACTCATGCGGATTAAGGAGGTCGGAGGTAACGAATATCAGGCTTACGGATCTTGACCGCGACAGGGGCATTCTGCATGTCAGGGAAGGCAAGGGAAAGGTTGACAGGATAGTACCGGTATCGGCGAAGGTATGGGAAAAGATAGATGAGTATACGCGGGGTTACCGGCCGAGGGAATATCTGTTTGAAGGTCAGACAGGAGGGAGGTATTCATCGGAGAGTGTGTACAGGGTTTTTAAGGATGCACTTTTAAAGGCTGGTATTCATAAGGATGTAGGGGTTCACTGTTTGCGTCACAGTTATGCGACGCATCTTCACGAGAGCGGGTTGGACATAAGGTATATCCAGGAGTTACTGGGGCACAAGAGTACGAGGACGACGGAGATTTACACGCATGTAAGCCGGAGGAATCTGATAGCGGTAAGGAGTCCGATTGAGGATCTGGATGTGAAGTAGCTAAGGGCGAAGGGCGGAGGGCGGAGGGCACTATCCTTTGCTAAAATTGCTTAAAAATCCGAGCGTTTTAGAAAGATACGGCTGGTAAAACTGGCTGGTGCTTCAAACGAAAAGTTAACAAAGGTATCATAAATTGTGATACCCTATGAATATGAATAAGTTACCTGTTTTAAGAGAAAGTGATATAGCAAGTTTAATTTACATCATCCGCGGAGAGAAGGTAATGCTTGATGCTGATATTGCAAGGCTATATAATGCAGAAACAAGGATATTAAAGCAAGCAGTCAGGAGGAATTTGCCGAGGTTTCCGGATGATTTTATGTTCGAACTTAACAATCAAGAGTTTGGTATCTTGAGGTCACAATTTGTGACCTCAAGTTGGGGTGGTGTAAGGTATCTTCCTATGGCTTTTACAGAACAGGGTGTAGCCATGTTATCAAGTGTACTTCGTAGTGAAACAGCGGTTCAAGTCAATATAGCAATTTTGAGGATATTCGTAAAGTTGAGACAATTAATTCAGGGTCACAAAGATCTTTACGAGAAAATTGAGAAACTGGAGCAGAAATATGATGATCAATTCAAGATTGTATTTACTGCCTTACGACAAATGTTAAGGGAAAATAATGAACCCCGACAAAAAGTAGGTTTTAAGCTATCCAATGAATAGAATGTCTAAAATTTGGATGATGTAGAGAAAAGTTGTTCGGAGTAAAACATACTGCTATCTGCTCAAATGCAGGGAAATTCGTTAATTTTAATACTTCTATAAACAAGTTAGCACAAATATTTCAGTATGTGACGATTATGCCTTCGCGCTTTATTTAAAATATTTCGCCTTAATAAGATAGTTACTGCACTTTTACCGGGACCTGCCATCACGCGACAGACAAAAAGCCCTCCCGCCGTCACCTGCCAGTCTCTGTTAATATATCAACAATGCTGCTTTTTATCGGGACTCGCCCCTCGCTCGACGAATAAATACTTGTGCTAACAGCTAAAATCCAAATAAATGTAACCGGACAGATTTGACTCATAACTTATTTAATTCTTATATTGTTTAAGAATTTGATTTCAGATAGAGACAATACTTGGTTACAAAAATGACTGTAATGAAAAAACTCTTTCTCTTACTTTTTAGCCGGCTATTCTTATTCCTGTCATTTCAAATATTTATCGCTCTGTTTCTTAACTCATGGGAAGGATCAGTAAAATATTGGGCTCTCTCAGCTTCATTAGCAAACATTGTAGGGATTGTTCTTCTGGCTATATTATTTAATCAGGAAAACATTTCTTTTTTCTCCATATTCCGCTTCCAAAAAGGAAATTTGAAAGGTGATTTAATATGGTTTCTTATCCTTCTGCTGATAAGTGTACCAATTGCAATAATACCCAGTCTAGCTCTAAGTACATTGTTATGGGGGAATACTGAGTACTATCATCAGGTTTTATTTCAGTCATTAAATCGGACGTTGGTTTATTGCCTTCTCTTTGTATATCCTCTCACTACCGGATTGGCTGAATTGGCTACCTATTTTGGGTACATAATGCCTAGATTAAAAGGGTACTTTAAATCGCAATGGATTGTTATAGCACTACCGATTCTTGCCTTTTCTCTTCAACACTGTACACTACCTTTGGTTTTTGAAACAAAATTTATTTTTTTCAGAGGAGTAATGTACCTGCTTTTTGCTTTCATTTATGGCATTGCATTATATAAGCGTCCTTCATTACTTCCCTGGCTTGCTATTCTGCAAATACTTATTTACATCCTGCCAATGTCGACGCTACTAACCATAAGTCAGTAGAACAAATGTAGCTCAGCTTTTTTTACAATTAAATTACTAATCCTTTGATAATTAATTTTTCACTAAACTAACAAAAACAAAATGGACGAAAAAATTATTTGGAGTATCGGTTTCGTACTGGTTGTCATGATATTATGTTATGTAAAACCTAATATTGGCAGGATTTTCCTCGGGTTTTTCTATATAATTATGGCCTTAGGAGTTAACGCTGTACTTGCATTTACCAATCCACAGTCTATAGTTCAGATGGGAGAAAATTCTCTCATAGAATACTACAGGATTTTTTTCTCAAATGTAGTATCACTAGCCCCTATTCCATTTATCCTGGTTGTGGCAATATTTGAAATAACAATGGGCTTATTGATTCTTAATAAGCACAGAAAAGTAAAAATGGGACTGATTGGCACAACAATCTTTTTATGCTTAATAACTCCGTTTGGTTTTATCCAGTTGCCATGGCTGGGAATCGCATTAATACAGTTATACTTAATGAGGAAGGACTTTGATAAAACATTTATTGAAATCATTGGAACAATTTTCATAAAGTCAAAAACTAAAACTGGCTGACAAATAATCAATTGATAATCTTCGTCTTGACTAAATTAATACTTGTGCTAACACGGACGGTTGGGGTAATAAACTTGTCACAATTTTTGCTCGCCACCTAGACAGCTTTATCTTGACAAATAACTTTTCAATCATCTATCAAACTCGTGATTTCGGCTCTGGACAGATCCAGCCATTGGACAACTTTATCTTTCGCCGGGATTTGCAAAAATTGCGCCATACCCTCCTTGCACCGTGACAGCTTACCGGCTAAAGTATCAGGATCGTGACCGGATGCTGCGTCGGGTAACGTTTACTCCCTCAACCGCCGGGCCGTTATGGGCAAGCATGTGCCTGCACCCATTATTGTAAAATTACACACACTAATGAACCTAATCAAACAACAATTGTTTTAAAACCAAAAATAAGGACTGAATGAAAAAGACGAACTTTATCGTCACAACTGGGTTAGAAGGCAAAGTCTAGCTGAAGCAATTGTTAAAATAAAAATTAAACTAAAATCAAAAAAAACTATGAAGGCACTTTCAGTAAAAATCAGGATTACAGTAACGGTTTTATTGATTACTATATTGGGAATAAGCGAATCTTCTTTGGCCCAAAGCGGTGAAAAATTAAAAAAGAATGACATCACACCCATTGATTCAACATATTTCTCAAAAGATCGCCTCAAAGGTCGAGTCATCGTGATAACAGGTGGCGCAAGAGGCATCGGACGTGCCACAGCAATAAGAGCCGCCCGTGAAGGAGCGGCGGTTGTTATTGGCGATTGGCTGCCGGTGCAAGGTGAAGCCACCGCCCGGTATATCCGCAATGAGGGTGGCAAGGCTCTGTTTGTTAAAACTGATATTCGCAGTACAGAAGATTCCTACAACCTAATTGCCCAGACAGTGATTACATTTGGCAAAGTAGATGGTGCTGTCCTAAATGCCGGAGTAATGGACGGCACCTTCTCGGGAGACCCCTTCGATTACGACAAGCAGAAGGATTTATTGCCAGCACCGATTGACGCTGCCTCAGACAAATATTGGGACAACGTAATGGACGTAAACGTCACCGGAACATTCAAATCGATGCGTGCAGTACTCAAACAACTTCTCATACAGGGTAATGGAGGTGCAATAGTAACTGTTGGATCAATTGCCGGACTGACTGGACTAGCTGGCAATCCAGCTTATGTGGCGAGCAAACATGCAGTGAACGGATTAACCAGAAATGCAGCAATCGATTATGCACCTTATGGCATCCGTGTTAACTCTGTAAATATGGCAGCTACCGAAACTCCAATGACGGATAAAGCATTTGAGTATGTAAAAGAGGTAAAAAAACGCGGAATACAAGGTATGGGAGGAGCTAAAACAGAGAGCCTGCTAATGATGAATGACAGCCGACACCGCATGGCTACTGTATGGGAGCAGGCATCCGTTATCCTGTTCCTGCTTTCTGATGAAGCATCGAATCTGACAGGGGCACTTTATCCTACAGATGGAGGTTGGACGTCATTCTAACAGAATTAGAATGCGAATAGCAAAAGTATTTCTTCTCTTGCTTTGCCTTATGGCTGGCAATAATATTATTGCCCAGGTGAGTCAGGCTTTTTACGAAGGTGAACGAATTACTGCTGTAAATTACATTTTGAGAATCAACCTACAGACTCCCTGGCAGCGAGAAATATTGAACAGTCTGTAAAACGAGCATTTCCTGTTTTTCCGCAATCGACCATTCGCATCTTATTGCTAGATGCATACACCAGCAAAGTGCAAAAACTGGAACAAATAGCCAGTGCCCAATACGAAGTGCGTCCATCTCAATTGGGTGGTATTGAAATTACACTTACCGTTGTTATAAGTGACAAGGCTAAAGAGCAAAAAAGCAAAAGTGGCTTACTGGCAGGTGAAAAGGATTTTCCTGTGCTCTATCTGGATAATAAGTCGTTGCTAACGGTAAAGCTTGCAGCAGCAGAGATGATTTATACCAATAATAACGCATGGTATGCCAGAGAAGATACAATGCTTAGTGGAAACCCTTTGGCAAACAATCCGGCGGGTATTGGTTACACTGGTTGGGCAGAAGGTTGGCTCTCGGGTGGCTTATACGGAATTACAACCGTTTCAACAAAATATAATATGTATGTCTATGGCGGAGTCAGCTATATTGTAAGCGGCTCGGCAGGAAGGGAACTTTTCACTGATCAGTCGCGAGTATATGGAGCCTTTGACGATGCTTATTTCGGATTTTTGGGAACAGCAAGCTACCCCTCCGGCAATAGGTTGACATACAATCTCTCAATTGGAAGGCAACAGTTCTCTGTTGGCAAAGGTTTTATCATCCGAAACACCGCTTCGAATGGCGACAACCGGGGTGCACTACAACTAAATCCGCGTTGGGCAGCGGATTATTTAGGCCTGGCGGGCATACGGTTTAATAACATCCTGCTGCAGGCCTTTCAGCTTGATCCTGACGAATTGGACGTTGTAGACTCACGAACGATCTACCGAGGTATCAATGCCGAATGGGGAGACCTTTACTCCAATCAAGTTGGCATCATGTTTTTGGGTGTTCCACAGTCTTCGTTCAACTACTATACCCCTGCAGGCGATGTTTTGGGAAGAGAAGGGCTGAGATTATATAATATTCGCTATTATGGCAGCAAGCCCCCTGGTGTTCCAGGTCTATTTTATAAAGGGGAACTAGCTTACCAGCAGAATGTCAATTTCAAAATGGCTGCTTTTGCCGGATACGGAGAGATAGGTTGGAATTTCGCTAAAAGCCCTGGCACTCCTGCCCTTCGTTACAGGTATGCATATTTCTCAGGCGATAACCCTGACACAGAGCGTTACGAGCGCTGGGATCCTCTTCTTACAGGGGGCAACGGAGAGGAGTGGGTGATTGGTGCCAATCATTTCAAAGTGGTTCAGAATAGCAATATGATAGTTCACCAGTTGCAGGCTAATATTCGGCCCTGGCCCAAAATCGAATTCGTTCCCCAGGCTCTTTATATGTACGCCGCACAAAACAATAATATTGGAGGAAACCCTGCTCTGGGGAATATGCCAAAAAAAGAATACGGAACTGAATTCAATATCAGCATAAAGTATTTTCAGTCAAGACGGTGGTACTGGCATGGTCATATAGCATATACAATCCCTGGTGCAGGCGTTCAGGAGGCTCTTGGCAATGATGGTAAACCGTGGTTAAGTGTAATGATGTTTTTCAGGTATGCACTATAGTCTGGATTTAGTTCTGTTGTATTTATGCTAATACTCAATATAAGAGAGCTTTTTCATTTTAAAAAAACATTATAATACCTTCTACCGCAAATTGTGGAAGGATTCTCTATCAAAGATTCATCAAAAACATTATTGACATTGAAAGGATTTCTTACACTTGTACTAGAGTATGATCCTTGTAAAAAAGGCAGAAAAGAAACTATTAAATTAGAAATATTATCGATGCGAAAAGTTGATACATAAAGCGGAATTATTTATAATTTGAGCATCTTAATAAGCGGACATCTAAAAAAGAATTCGATAACAAAAACAAAAGAATATGGAAAAGATACTTAAAATCGTAATTTCCACTTTAATTATTCTCTTAACAGGAATAATGATTTATTCACTGTTGGAAATAATCCTAATTACCATAAGAACGATGATTTTTAAAAATGAAATTTTAAACTTTCTTAGTCCAACTATCAACAAAGAAAATTTCTTTATAGCATCAGTACAAGGCTTTATCTCGGCTGCCTTGTTAATAACGATACTTATTGAAATAATTGAATCCTTGCGTGAATACTTAAGAAAAAACAAGATCAACTACACAAAAGTGATAATTGAAATTGCAATTATTGCCGTAATAAGACACATTTTGATATTAGATTATGAACATGTAAGTTCTGGCTCGCTGATTGGCCTTTCATGCTTGATTTTGGTATTGGGATTATTTTATCTCGTTATGAACGACAAGATTATGCTTGGCAAAAAAAATAATATTTCCTGATCATGAAAACTTACAAACAAAGAATTATAAGAAAAGGATTGTTTGATGAGAAAAAAGCTTAGCCTAAAAATCACAAATTAAGAGCAATCAAAGTCGATTTTATAAGACCAATCAACTATTTCCTTATCACATTTACAATATTCGTTTTAATCAAAATGTAAAAACTTGCATTCCGAGGCACTTTTCTATCTCCAATAAAAATAAAAATGCCTAGCCCATAACACGGACAATATGGGTAAGTTGTTTGTCACGGTTTTTGCTTTTGTTTCTGCACCTAAGACAATTTTGTAATAGTTATTACACCCGGACACGCACATCTGCACGCAATTAAAATCTTGCACCGTGACAAATTTCTGGCTTCGAGATAGGTTGTACCGCGACACTGCGCCAGTGTCCGCCACCAAATTTGTAACCGGGGACAAATTTGCGGCTCCGATCGAATTTGTACCGCGATCGCGCCAGAACGCAATAAAATTTGTACCATGACGGCAAAAACACGTGCCATACCCTCCTTGCACCGTGACAACTTTCTGGCTAAAGTACCAGGATTCTGCCCGGTGCTTGCGTCGGGTAACACAACCTCCCCATATTGCCGGGCCGTTAGTGGTAATGCTCGTTGCGGCACAAAGCTTAATGCAAATACGTTATAACATATTTGTGTAGCAAGATCAATCCTAAACACAAGACAATCTGTGAATCTCGGCAAGATTGAAATCAACAATACCTGTACCTGGATAGCAACTGATTTTAAAAAGCTTTGTGCCTTTACTAACATTTGTAATTCTAAAACAGGCACTACCACACTAACACGGACAGTATAATTAAAAAGCTTGTCACGGTTTTTGCTTTAGCTCCCGGTACCAAGACAAATTCGTAATACGAGCTAAACCTGGACACGCGCATCTGCATTCAATCAACATCCTGCACCAGGACATACTTCCGGCTTGGAGACAAATTGTGCCGCGACACTGCGCCAGTGCCCATTTACCAGCTTCCTGTAACCGGGATAACTTTTCGGCCACTTATCAAACTTGTACCGCGACACGCGTAAAGTCCATAAAGCTCTGTACCTTGACTGCAAAAACACGCGCCATGCTTCACTCATTACGGCCTCATAAGGATTGTCGCCCGATGCCGGGATACTACTCGCGGCCTACATTCGTTCAGCAACGCTTTCTAATTATACTGCCGGGCCGTTATATGTAAGGTTTGCAGCACAATACCGAGATACCTAACGCGCAGGCAAGAGTTTGGCAGTCCGTCCCTGCAACCATACCCGCGCTACCAAACACATGCTTTTTTGCCAGCGCTGGAATTCAACGAGACAACTCCTGCCCATGTACCGGGACTGATAAACGCCACAAGTCAGAAATAAACACCACTATTGCTTTTATACAAACTTTATAGCCAATTTGCTTTACAATGATAAGGTGAAGAAATTGGACACAGGGACAATAATTATATATAAAGACCAGCCGCATTTGACTAGCGAAATAATTATGGCGCTAAGGGTGATTTATTTTAGTTTAACAAAAGAAATTCCGAAATTTGAAATCAGGATTTCTTTATGATTATGAAGACAAAATTGTTAACCTGGACATGACATGTATATTCGATAGCAATTACATATTTAAAAGCATCGTGAAAAAATCAGACTTCTCTTTTAAATCAGAGTTCTCCTTAACCGTTATCCTCCTTATATTTTTTGCCTGCAGCAAAAAAGACAACCCTGAGTCCTTACCGGTTATTAGGAGTTTTTATCCTACCTTCGGATTAGTCGGATCTTCTGTGACTATTTATGGCGATCAATTTATCCCTACAGTCCCTCCCGAGAAAGGTGTAGGCCCCTTCACAAATACAAGTATCGTAGCATTCAATGGGACTGTAGCCGAAGCAGAATACGTATACCAGGACAGTATTGGTAAGCAGTACATCTATCCAGCCAAAGTGCCCGCAGGAGCTACCAGTGGTAAGATCACTGTGACAGCAAATGGCAAAACGGTATCATCATTGGATGATTTTATAGTTTGTGTTCCAATCTACCTGCCAAATGTAGAAGTCACTTCAGTTCCTGCCTCAGGGGCCTGGGGGAATGACGTTGCGATCGATAGTGAAGGAAGTTTATATGTTACTCAAGACAACAGAATTGTTAGAATAACTCCGGATGGGAATGCACACACCTTATGGTCCTCGGTATGGGGTGATATACCATTGGGAATAGTGGTGGATGCAAATAAAAATGTTTTTGCTACAATTTATAGTTCATATATTTTAAAAATTAGTGCAGATGGGAAGGCTACCATTCTGGCAGGAAGTGCTGAAAGTGGAGATGTGGATGGTCAGGGGGCCAGTGCCCGGTTTAATTTATCCTATGGCATTGCTGTGGACAATGATGGAAATGTTTATGTCGCTGATACATTTAACCACAAAATCCGCAAAATCACCCCTGATGGGACAGTCAGCACATTGGCAGGTAGTACCAGTGGTTATAAAGATGGCACTGGAACCAAAGCTCAATTTGGGAGTCCCTGGGACGTAGCCACGGACGGGGAAGGAAATGTGTATGTAGCTGATGGAGTTCGTATCCGAAAAATTACCAGTGACGGCCAGGTAAGTACAGTAGCTGGCAGTACACCAGGCTATCTTGACGGAACAACTGCCAATGCCCGGTTCGGTCAACTAATAGGTATTGCAATAGATACTGCGGGCAATTTATATGTATGTGATGCAGATAACAATATGTTAACATACCTTGTAGTTCGTAGAATTGCACCTGATGGCACTGTAGTGACGGTGACTGGAAGTACCGCCGGGCGTACCGCCGGGCAACTCGATGGTCCGGGATCAGTTGCCAAATTTAATAGGGTTACGGGTATTTCGACGATTTCAAACGGGACCTTTTATATAGCACAATCTGACGACGGACCTATTCGCAAAATTGTAATCCATTAATCCACCACATCCCGTAAGCCACACAAACAAATGCAATTAAAACACCTAAGTTTGCGGGAAGAGGTTTACAGCCCATCCTTGCCTGTTTGACTTTATTACGAACTGGACGAAAGAGTTAAGTACATCTTGACAATTTTAAAATTAACCCTACATATAACACGGATGGTATGGGTAATTGCCTTCAGCAGCCCGGACAGCCTAGTAATCAGCTCCATAAGTCTATGCGATCAACATTAAACCAACTTCTAAAAATTTGTATACCGCAACTAATTCTGCTAACGTGACAATGTCAATAGGGCTGCTGGCCGACGCGCCATTGTCATGGTTTTTGCATCGACATCTGGACAATATTATCATGACGTGACAAATTCGCGCCGTTTATCGGGACTAAGCCATCTGGACAACTTTATCGCGACAGGGAAATCCTGCCCATCTATCGGGACTTTGCAAAAACGCATGCCAACCCTGACACAGACGGCAACTACCCATACCACCGGGCCGTTAGCTATAATTCTCCCCACGATTTTAAATCGTTAAATTCGCTAGCAAACGATAAAAATTGATACTATGACAATCCCAGAATAAATGATAATTTCGTAACACCTTAATTATTAACAACAATTTTTGCCGTCAGTCAAGATTAAACACTCACGAATAAATGATTATAATTCTAAAAAATACTTTTTTTGTTCTTCTTTTAATCATTTGTATTCCAATAAATGGTCAAAATCGAACATATCAATTCAGATATAAAATTGATTCACTTTCGAAGCTAAAATTCAACTCTAAAATCGATACAAATACTAAAAAACTTGAAAAGCCACCACTTATTATAATTGATGGTATTATAGTGGATTATAATGATTTGACAAGGTTTGACTCTATAAAAATAAAATCAATAAAGACAATTCTCGATAACGAAAAATCTCCATTATATGAAAAACAAACATATAAAGGGATGATCTTGATTGAAACAGGACTTAAAAAAAAGAAAAAACTATAGCTAACACGGACAATATGGGTAAGTTGTTTGTCACACTTTTTGCTTTTGCTCCTGCACCTAGGACAGATTTGTAATGGCCATTGCACCCGGACACGCGCATCTGCCCGCAATTAAAAGCCTGTATCATGACAGATTTCTGGCTCCGAGACAAATTGTACCGCGACACTGCGCCAGTGCCCGCCACAAACTTTGTAACCGGGGACAGATTCGTGGCTCCGATCATACTTGTACCGCGACACGAATAATGCTCAGAAAAATTTGTACCCGGACGGCAAAAAGTGCGCCATACCCTCCTTGCACCGTGACAGTTTTCTGGCTAAAGTACCAGGATTCTGCCCGGTGCTTGCGTCGGGTAACACAACCTCCCCATATTGCCGGGCCGTTATGGGCAATTGCGCTGATAACATGACAGTTACCTGATAAATTTAACAAGACAATTTGATGATAAATATTCTGCTTGATTTTTATTCAGCGCAACTAGCCTATAACGGATCTGTTTTAACTAAAAATAATATCTTAGTCTAACCATAAAAATAGGATTAATGGACTATCTAAAATGCACCAATTGCGGACACTTTAATGAAGTAAAGACTGAGTACTTGACTTTTTGTAAGAACTGTAATAAAGTTTTAAAGAATAATTTCTCCGACTGGAAAAAAGCCAATCCCAATAAGTCATTCGATGACTTTAAGCAACTATTATGTACTACAAATACAAGTGAAAAATCAAATGAAAATTCAAAAACAAAAAAATCAAGGGGATTAAAATACTGGGTTGGATTCACCATTGCTTTTGCGCTCTTTTATGTAATTGGACAATTTGGTGGTGATAAGATCACTTCATATTTCAGAAAGCCATCTATCGATAAAAATCTAATGGAAATAGCTAGTGAGTTAAATAAAACCTGTCCGGTTATGGTGGATAGTCTGACTCGACTTGATAACACAGTTGCTTTGCCTAATAAAGTATTTCAATATAACTATTCTCTAATCCCAGCGACCAAGGGATCTATTGATTTTGAAGGTCTTAAAGCCTACCTTACACCCAGAATATTAAATGATGTAAAAACAAATCCTGGCATGAAGTATGTCCGTGACAAAAAAGTTACTGTCAATTATAGTTACAAAGACATGAATGGAGAATTCTTATTCCTGATTTCAGTAAAACCAGAAGACTATCAATAATAGTAACATTCACAACCTTACAGTTCAAAAAAAAATAAACAACAGCCCATAACACGGACGGTATAATTAATAAGCTCGTCACAGTTTTTGCTTTTGTTTCTGCACCCAAGACAGATTCGTAATGGCCTCTAAACCCGGATACGCTCATCTGGACTTTATTTAAATCCTGTACCACGACAAATTACTGGCTTCGAGACACATTGTACCGCGACACTGCGCCATTACCCATTTACCAACTTTCTGCAAACGAGACTAATTTCCGGCCACTTAGCTGGCTTTGTACCGCGACACGCGTAATGCTAAAGTTAAATTGTACCTGGATGGCAAAAACTGCGCCGTACTCTCCTCGCACCGTGACAGTCTTCTACCTAAAGTACCAGGACTCTGGTCGGATGCTTTGTCGAGTAACGCTTACTAATTATACCGCCGGGCCGTTGTGCATAATTATTAAAAGAACAACATGACCAATAAAATTACTCCGACTTTTATTATTTCCTTGACTATTTTCTTATTGTTTGGTTGTAATTCAAAACCGATTAGTAGGGAGACAAAAATTATCTGGCCAGACTCTATTACAAATTCATTAATCAGGTATGTAATAAATTCAAATCATAACCAAGATTGCCTATTATATTCAGACAAGGCTCCCTTGTGGTTTAGTGACTCAAACCTTGACAGATTTATTAATGATAAGACTGGATTTACTTTTCTTGACTCGTCAGTTGTTCGAAAACAACTTGATTTTAATAAGAAATTTGAATTTCAAATAGATACATTAAATTTCCCGAAAATTCAATTTATATCCTATGACACATTAGTGAGCTGGGGTTTTGGGACAATGGATACGCCTCAATTTTGGGAAAAATATAGACAAAGGATTCACAGATGTTTTTGTATGATCTTTTGTCCAATTTATAACGACAATAAGACTTTTGCAGTTATTCAATTTTCGCATTTATGTGGGGGTGATTGGATTGAATGGTATGAAATACTCTACAAAAGAAAAGGGACTACTTGGCAAATGGTAGATACATTATCTCAAGGTGGTTCGTAAATAATAACTATGCACAACAGCGGGTATGTGTAATTGCCTGCGTCAGGCCTTGACAAGTTGGTAATTATCCCAACATCTCACGAGCTGCATTTCAACAATTTAGCTAGGTTATCTACCTGGACAACTTACTGCCACCAAGACAGGATCATAGGCCTGCCGGCCAGCGCGCATGCTTCCATGGTTTTTTGCCGCTGCCCTTTAGCAACTTTATCGTGACAAGACAATTTCTGCCCTTTACCTGGATTTGGCAAAAAACCATTCCAGCGCTAAACAGACGGCAACTACACATACCCGCAACCGTTATACGTAATTAACAACAAAACTGATAGTTGCGTTTTCAATTATAGTTTCAGGTGAGTTCGAAATCTATACTTAGAAAGATTCCTTTAAATTTTGAGAGAACCTTTATCTCAAATAGTTCTGCAGCCTTAGCCAGATCTCATCGTCTAATGCGAATTGAACATGAAAAGGAGATGGTCTTTATGTGCATTTGCTCTCAAATTCATCTGGACGATTTCCGAAAATCCCGATCTGAAAAACAGAGAGGGGATCGCAGGCAAAAAAGAGAAAAGACTAATGTGACTAAATATTCCAATTGATATTATTGACTGTATAAAATATCAGAGCGAGACCAGCTCGTTAAAAACGGACTACTGCTTCATATAAATTGTTATTACCCTAATTCATCCCGAAGCATTAAATTCAGGGGATAACTTTGTTTTGCTGTGATAGCAGGACCTATTCCATAAGATCTCTACCCTGTAGAAAGAAACAAAAAAACTACGTATAACACGGACGGTATAATTAATAAGCTTGTCATGGTTTTTGCTTTTGGCATCAGCTTTAAAGAGAGGAGTAGGGTAGGAGACAAATCCGGATCGCACCATTACCGTTAATAAAATAACAATACCGGGATAGCATCCCGACCACTTAGAAGCCTTGTACCGCGACACTCGTAAAGTCGATAAAGCTCGGTACCATGACTGTAAAAACACATGCCATACTCTCCTCGCACCGGGACAAATTTCTGTCTAAAGTACCAGGACTCTGCTCGGTTGCTTCGTCGAGTAACGCTTACTAATTATACCGCCGGGCCGTTAGCATTCAGGCCTAGTGCGCGCACATTAAGACAATTTCCAAATGACATGATGATTCTGCTACAAAAACAAATGGCCCGAAATGCTAACAGAAAAGCATCAAAATTTATGGATTTGAGCAGACGGACTGAATATATTTGGTAGAGTTATGGAAGGAGACTTTAAATCATATTTGCCTTACATAAAGTGGATTCCTCTTTTAATATTTCTAGTTCTATGTTTCCTTACCATATTTAGAAAAATACGTGACAAAAGGTTAATAGAAACTGTTACAAACCTGTATAGAGGAACAAGATCAGAAAGAGAATTAGTATTAAAACTTTTAAAGCACGGAATACCAGCACATACGATCTTTCATGACTTATATGTAAAAAAGACTGGCAGTGGATTTTCACAGATTGATTTAGTAGTTGCCACAAAGGTGGGGATAATAGTCTTTGAAGTAAAAGATTACAGTGGTTGGATTTTTGGAAATGGGCAACATAGAGAATGGACTCAGGTATTAGCATATGGAAAGGAATATTATCACTTCTATAATCCAATCATGCAAAACAATAAACATATAGCAGAATTAAAAAAAAAACTTAAGCAATTTGAGAATATCCCTTTCTATTCAATAATTGTGTTCTTTGGCAATTGTGTTTTGAATGATATAAATTTTGTCCCTCGCAAGACATATATAGTAAAGTCAGATAGTGTTTTAGAAGTTGTTGACATCATATTGATCAACAATGAATTAGCTCCTTTCACTGACAAATTTGAAGTAGTCAAGATACTCTCTGAAGCCGTCCAAAATGGTAAAAATAAAGCCATACAAACTCAGCATATAGAAAATATTGAGCAAATGTTGGGCAAGCATAAAATATATAATTAAGAGGTTAAAAATCAACTCCAAACACAAAGAAAAAAGGACAAGCAAGTATAAGTAACAGTATTAAAATTTGGCCCGAAATGCTAACACGGACAATATGGGTAAGTTGTTTGTCACACTTTTTGCTTTTAATCCTGCACCTAAGACAAATTCGTAATGTCCGTTGCACCCGGACACGCGCATCTGCCCGCAATTAAAATCCTACATCGTGACAGTTTTCTGGCTCCGAGACAACATGTACCACGACACTGCGCCAGTGCCCCCAACAAACATTCTGTAACGTGACAGTTTACCGGCTCCGATTAAACTTGTACCGCGACACGCGTAATGCTCAATAAAACTTGTACCATGACGGCAAAAAGTGCGCCATACCCTCCTTGCAACGTGACAGTTTTCTGGCTAAAGTACCAGGACCCTGCCCGGTGCTCGCGTCGGGTAACACAACCTCCCCATATTGCCGGGCCGTTGGCGGTAATACCGAACCATGGACACGCAACCAAACATCAATAATAATCATCAAATAAATACTGGAAATGAGAAAAATAGCCTTCATATTAATTATTCTGATTCCTCTCTATTCATGTGAGAAGACAAATTACATTGACAGAACACCGGGCAATCCGAATACCAGTTTTAAATTAAAAATATTAGAAAGCTATTTTGTTACCTCCATTGCATTTGATAGCAAGGGCAATGCCTGGATAGGGACCTTTAAACAAGGATTAATAAAATACAATCCTAAAGAAACTGTAGTTTACAATTCAACCAATTCACTTCTCCAATCCAATATAGTCATTTGGGATATTGCTGTTGATAGCAAGGATAATGTTTGGATTGGCTGCGATGGAATCATTAAATATGATGGTAATAAGTTTACCCAGTACAATACTTCAAACAGTCCTATTCCCGAGGATTTTGTTTACTCCATCGCTATTGATTCAAAAGATAATGTTTGGTTTACCTCTTGCAGGTTTAAGGAAGGCGGATTTGTCAAATTTGATGGTACTAATTGGAAAGTTTATACTCCGGATAATTCAGATTTACCAGTCAATTCTGTTAAAAGCATTGCCATTGATAATTATGATAATGTCTGGCTGGCTTTATCAGAAATTGTAAATAACACTTATCTGATAAAAATTTCAGGAACAAGCTGGAAGACATATACAAGTGAAGATTTGGGTTTTGTCCCCTATTATTTTGCCAACATTGATATTAATTCGCAAAATGAAATATGCGGCGCAATTGATTATTCGCTATCAAGCTTGTGGGTAAATCCTGGGCCACAGGTGTTCGTATTTGATGGTCATAATACAGAACAATTAAGGATCAATGATATGGCAAGAATCAAATCTTTGACAGTGGATAATGAGGATAACCTTTGGTGTGCGATCTCTAGTGGATATGCAGTATACAACGGTGAACTGTGGATTATCGATGATTCAACCTATAGAGAATCTAGTGTATTTACAATCAAACAAGCAAATGACAAGAGGATTTGGCTTGGCACCGGTGATGGGATCTACATCAATGATTAATAAAAAAGTACTGCCGCCAACACGGACAATATGGGTAAGTTGTTTGTCACATTTTTTGCTTCTGCTCCTGCTAACTAGACAGGATAGTACCGCTTGACAAACCCTGACCGCTCCACTACCCCCAATTAACTTAACTATACCTGGATAGTTGACTAACACCTTGACATCTCTGTACCGCGACGCTCGTAAAGGCCATAAAACTCTGTACCCGGATGGCAAAAAATGCGCCATACCCTCCTTGCACCGTGAAAGCTTTCTGGCTAAAGTACCAGGACCCTACCCGGTGCTTGCGTTGGGTAACACAACCTCCCCATATTGCCGGGCCGTTATAGGGCATTTCCCCCACCGAGAAACTCAGTTAAATCCGTAAGCGAATGGCAAAAATTGATTAAACTTGACAAAATACTGGACTATTGTGAATTCTGTAACACTTTAATTATTAATACCAATTTTTGCCATAAGTCGATATCTTGCACAATTGAGGTAATGACATAATACTCATGATAATCTTTAAAAACAACTAATAAATGAACGAAGCTTATGGGTGACTGGAATGAAAAGATAGATGGAAATGACACTTTTCTAGACATTTATGAAAATTTTTATGAACAATACAATGCAGGTAATGATCCTATTGAAATTTCAAATAAAATTCTGAGCGACTATAAAGAAATGTTTGCTGATCATGACGATCGATATAATTGTCTTTTTGCACTATCACTGGCTCAATGGGAAACAAAATGCCTAGATCAGAAAATCTATAATGAAGTAAAATCGATTATTGAAAATGGGGATGATCTCAAATTGTGGAAAGACCAAGGGGCAAATGAAAAATTGTTAGGAAAGCGAAAATTAGCCTTGGAAAGGTTTCTCAAAAAAATCTCCACGTTAAAAGAAAAAGCTAAACGAAGAATCAAACCTAAATTCGAATTTTATTCAATTGAACTCATTAGACTATTTGCGCCTGATAATAAGAAGCATATAAGAATTAGTGAAGAGTTTACAAACAAAAATTACATCCATACTGGCGGACTACTCATGTGGGAACATGGAGGAGGAGGCATTCTATATTATTCAGGTCAAGGAAAATCGATTTCTGCCGAATGGATTGATAATCAAACGTTGCAAATTCAGCATGATAGAGATATTGTGTTCTCAAAACAAGAATTTAAATTTTATTTTTTAGGCGACGAAGTAAAAATTCTATATAAACCAATTTAACATAACGCCCTATAACACGGACAATATGGGTAAGTTGTTTGTCACACTTTTTGCTTTTACTCCTGCACCCAAGATAAATTCGTAATGGCAGTTGTATCCGGACACTCGCATCTGCCTGCAATTAAATTCCTGCACCATGACTAATTTCTGGTTCCGAGACAAATTGTACCGCGACACCGCACCAGTGTTCCCAACAGAATTTTTAACCGGCGATAAGTTCGCGGCTCCGATCAAACTTGTACCGCGACACGCGTAATGCTCAATAAAATTTGTACCCGGACGGCAAAAAGTGCGCCATACCCTCCTTGCACCGTGACAGATTTCTGGCTAAAGTACCAGGACCCTGCCCGGATGCTACGTAGGGTAACACAACCTCCCCATATTGCCGGGCCGTTATGGGCAATGCGATTCAAAACTTACAGATAAATATATAATAATGAAACAAAAAATTTCCTGGATTTTGGTATTAGTCTTTCCGTTGGTTACTTGCCAAAATCAAAATACAAAGACAACCGAAAAAACGAGCGAGAACAAAATGGTTGCTTATGGATACAATAGTCAAATGCTTGAATCTGTTGACACTGTCACAACAAAACTTGTAAGTGGGATAAATGAAGATTTCATATTTAGTTTGAGATTTGATCGAGACTCGGATACTTTATGGGGAGAGTTTCATTTAATTCCAGGTTCAGCCTCAAATTCTTATTACAAAGATGGTCAAGAGGTTACACCTTTAGAAATTATTGATATAAAAACTGTAGTATTAGATGCACCTGATAAACAGCACTTTCATATTTATAAAGTGCTTAATAGAGGCAAGGGAATTGACAGTGGGGATCTATTCTTTCTTTACCAAAGAATTTGGATTAATTCTTCAAAAACCATTGTATTGGAGGTCAATTAGAAGAGTGGAATACCTTAATGACAATAGGAAAAACAATATTATTCGTCATTTATGTTTTCTCATAATGAGAGATACAGATTTTTTTAATAACTCGGTATCAACTGATTCAGCGAAGATCGAGATTGTAAAAAAGCACATCCCATAACACGGACAATATGGGTAAGTTGTTTGTCACACTTTTTGCTTTTAATCCTGCACCTAAGACAAATTCGTAATGTCCGTTGCACCCGGACACGCGCATCTGCCCGCAATTAAAATCCTACATCGTGACAGTTTTCTGGCTCCGAGACAACATGTACCACGACACTGCGCCAGTGCCCCCAACAAACATTCTGTAACGTGACAGTTTACCGGCTCCGATTAAACTTGTACCGCGACACGCGTAATGCTCAATAAAACTTGTACCATGACGGCAAAAAGTGCGCCATACCCTCCTTGCAACGTGACAGTTTTCTGGCTAAAGTACCAGGACCCTGCCCGGTGCTCGCGTCGGGTAACACAACCTCCCCATATTGCCGGGCCGTTAGCGTTCAGTTGGGGCATCCTACACATAAGATAAATATATGAAGACCTGCTACTTAATTTTAATTGTATTCGTTTTTCTGGCACCCATAAATTTGGAAGCTCAGAGATCAAATAATAATAAAGTGTATGGAACATTTAGTCAACAACATTTTTACCGATTCATAATAATTGAATTTAAAAAAGACATGACTTTCAACTTCCATATTATGTCTGAAAGAGCTCATAAAAATACAATGGGATCATTTAAACTAAATGGAGACACCATATTTTTAAACTCAACTACTGATAAAACAGAATTTGATTTTAAAAACACAAAATGGTTGGTATTATCTCCAAAGAGGATATTAATGTCAAACAATAAATCAGTTAGTAAAGAGAGTTGGTCGGTACTTGAGAAAGATAAGAGTTATGAATTTGTCCCAAACGAATTAAGTGATTTGAAAATTAAAGTTGACAGCATTAAAAAAAACTCACTCGGTTGGAAAGTAGACACTACAAATTATGATTCTGAACTTAAAGTAATAATTCATGAGCCCTTGCCTCCAAAAGAACCTGTCGTCATTATGGATGGATTACCTGTTAAATATGAGTTCCTATTAAACTATTACACTTTAGCTGATATTCATTCTATCACTTACACAACAGCTGACAATTTAATTAATAATGGAATTCATGGTGGCCAAGCAGAATATGGAGTAATAATTCTGACAACAAATAAAAATAAACCGAAACGCTAACACGGACAATATGGGTAAGTTGTTTGTCATGGTTTTTGCTTTTGCTCCTGCTCCCAAGACAGATTTGTAATAACTTGTACCGCGACCGCGCCAGTGCCCACCATAAAATTTTGTGTACCTTGACTTGTTTCCTGCTTCCTATCAACCTTGTACCGCGACACTCGTATAACTCAGCCAACCTGTACCCGGACGGCAAAAACCACGCCATACCCTCCTGGCACCGTGACAGCTTTCTGGCTAAAGTACCAGGACTCTGCCCGGATGCTGCGTCGGGTAACACAACCTCCCCATATTGCCGGGCCGTTAGGCAATATTTGAGAAGATTTCTAAACTCAAATTTCTAGAAAAATGACAATATTTACTCAGTTTTAGTTTTAAACAGAAATCATATGAAAAGAATCCCGATCTTAATATTTATTATAACTCTGAATCAATACGCAAATTCTCAAGATTATAATGTTATATACTACAATTCTAACTGGGAAGTGACCTCAGTCAAATTTGGAAAGTATTATCGAATATCAGGATTTGACCAAACTAAAATGACCTTTGATAGTCTTGTACTTGATCACTACATGTATGGAGGTTTGGAAATGACCGGTAATTATTCAACTGGTCTAAAGGAGGGAGAATTCATTTATTACTACCCAAATAATACCTTAAGACTTAAAACGTACTATAAGAACAATATGAGATCAGGTTCTTGGACAGAATATTTTGAAAATGGAGAAGTGCATGTTGATATTTCTTATGACAACAACAAAGAAAGGTTAATGCAATATAAAGATACAAATGGCATAAGTATGTTTAAAAATGGAAATGGTAAATTTACTATGATCCGATATTATAATCCATATTTCGAATCATTTGCATCTGTTGACACGAATAGGTTATCAACAAAACAAATTCTAAGAGGAAATATAAAAAATGGTTATAAAAATGGTATCTGGACATTAACTGAATATAATAAAGTAAACTGGTTATCTGGAAATGAATGGATTACTAAAGAAGAACCTAGGAAAATCTGCATTATTAAATATAAAGATGGAGAATTCTTAGAGGGCACATATTTTCTTCAAGATGGAATTAAGAAAGATATAATCACAGATATTTTTACATATTTGATTCTTGAGCCTGATAAAATAGTAAGGACTGAATCTATATTTTTTGAGCCAGGACAACTAATTAAACACAACTACTTGATCGAGACTGTTCAAAACAAGCTAAATAAGAATGAATCAAAGACTGTAATAGATGATGAATCTCAAATAATTGATTTTTTTAATTCAAAGTATTCACTAACAGTTAAAAATTGTACAGATACTTTCAGAATAAACCTTTCCTTGAAAATTGACTCCTTAGGTAAAGTAACATTAGGTTCAATAAATCCAAAAATTCCTTCAGCATTTGAAAAGGAAGTTAATATTGTAATCAATAAAATTGATAGGGTTAATCATTTTACCAAACGAACTCTGGATTTTGTATATCGTGTTTGGTGCACTGAAGAACTAGATTATAAAAAATAAAACATTGCCTAACACGGACAATAAACTGCATTTGTTTGTCATGGTTTTTGCTTTTGCTCCTGCTACCAGGACAATTCCTGCTGACCGCGGTACCCGGACTTCGCGCCAGTACTTCCATTTAAACTTCTGCATCTTGACCAATTTCTGGCTCCGTTCCAGCTTGTACCGCGACACTGCGCCAGTGCTGTTAATAAAATAACAATACCGTGATAGATTCCCGTCAACTTATAAATTCTGTACCGCGACACTCGTAATGTCTACAAAGCTCTGTACCCGGACTACAAAAACGCATGCCATACCCTCCTTGCACCGGGACTAATTTCCGGCTAAAGTACCAGGACTCAAACCGGTGCTTACGTCGGGTAACACAAACGCCCTTTATTGCCGGGCCGTTACGTGGCCATTAACAGCATCCTGCCCATGAAAGTAATACTGTGCTCCATACTGATTGTTCTGTTAATTAATTCACATATCTACTCACAAGAGAATGACTCAACAGATATTATCATTGATTATATTGAGGAAATGCCAATATTTCCTGGAGGCATAGATTCGATATGGTGCTTCCTTGAGAACAACTTTAAATTTGATATCTTAAACTCAGATAGTGAATCCGTTAGATATATTATAAAATTCGTAATAGATACATCCGGTAAAGCAAAAGATTTCAACTTCATAGGTTCAATTCCAAAAGATAAAATCACTATAAATGATAGTCTTAAGAAGATGGAGATCCTAAGAGTCCTTGACCTTATGCCTCATTGGGAACCCGCAAAACAAAACCTTAAAAAAGTTCCTTGCGGCTTTGTTCTCCAAATTAATACGCCTGTATATTTCAGATGCAAAAAATTCATAGCTAAAGGAAAAATCGAACAACAACCTGACAGGTTAGCTCAGTTTATTGGAGTTGGCATCACGAATCAAGAAAGAATAAACAATTTTGTTAAAAACAAATTAAAATGGATCGATGAAATTGAATGTTATGGGAAAGTTGTTATTAAATGCATTGTAGAAAAAAACGGTGAGCTTACTAATTTCCAATATCTTAAAAATCTATGCCCTGAATATGACCAAGAAGCGTTACGTGTCATAAAAATAATGCCTAAATGGACTCCAGCCTTTAAAAATGGACAGCCTGTTCGATCTTATGTTGTAATCCCAATAATATTTAAACTACAATGAATTAATTTAAAAATAACAGCCACTAACACGGACAATATGGGTAAGTTGTTTGTCACACTTTTTGCTTTTGCTCCTGCCCTCAAGACAAATTTGTAATGGTTATTGCACCCGGACACCAGCCTTCGCTGAAGCTACGGCTGTCGAAGCGCGCATCTGCCCGCAATTAAAATCCTGCACCTTGACAAATTTCTGGCTCCAAGATAGTTTGTACCGCGACACTGCGCCAGTGCTCATAACAAACATTCTGCACCGTGACAGTTTACCGGCTTCGATCAAACTTGTACCGCGACACGCGTATAGCTCACAAAACTTGTACCCTGACAGCAAAAAGTGCGCCATACCCTCCTTGCACCGTGACAGTTTCGCGGCTAAAGTATCAGGACTCTGCCCGGTGCTCGCGTCAGGTAACACAACCTCCCTTTATTGCCGGGCCGTTATGGGCAATTGCGCTGATAACATGACAGTTACCTGATAAATTTAACAAGACAATTTGATGATAAATATTCTGCTTGATTTTTATTCAGCGCAACTAGCCTATAACGGATCTGTTTTAACTAAAAATAATATCTTAGTCTAACCATAAAAATAGGATTAATGGACTATCTAAAATGCACCAATTGCGGACACTTTAATGAAGTAAAGACTGAGTACTTGACTTTTTGTAAGAACTGTAATAAAGTTTTAAAGAATAATTTCTCCGACTGGAAAAAAGCCAATCCCAATAAGTCATTCGATGACTTTAAGCAACTATTATGTACTACAAATACAAGTGAAAAATCAAATGAAAATTCAAAAACAAAAAAATCAAGGGGATTAAAATACTGGGTTGGATTCACCATTGCTTTTGCGCTCTTTTATGTAATTGGACAATTTGGTGGTGATAAGATCACTTCATATTTCAGAAAGCCATCTATCGATAAAAATCTAATGGAAATAGCTAGTGAGTTAAATAAAACCTGTCCGGTTATGGTGGATAGTCTGACTCGACTTGATAACACAGTTGCTTTGCCTAATAAAGTATTTCAATATAACTATTCTCTAATCCCAGCGACCAAGGGATCTATTGATTTTGAAGGTCTTAAAGCCTACCTTACACCCAGAATATTAAATGATGTAAAAACAAATCCTGGCATGAAGTATGTCCGTGACAAAAAAGTTACTGTCAATTATAGTTACAAAGACATGAATGGAGAATTCTTATTCCTGATTTCAGTAAAACCAGAAGACTATCAATAATAGTAACATTCACAACCTTACAGTTCAAAAAAAAATAAACAACAGCCCATAACACGGACGGTATAATTAATAAGCTCGTCACAGTTTTTGCTTTTGTTTCTGCACCCAAGACAGATTCGTAATGGCCTCTAAACCCGGATACGCTCATCTGGACTTTATTTAAATCCTGTACCACGACAAATTACTGGCTTCGAGACACATTGTACCGCGACACTGCGCCATTACCCATTTACCAACTTTCTGCAAACGAGACTAATTTCCGGCCACTTAGCTGGCTTTGTACCGCGACACGCGTAATGCTAAAGTTAAATTGTACCTGGATGGCAAAAACTGCGCCGTACTCTCCTCGCACCGTGACAGTCTTCTACCTAAAGTACCAGGACTCTGGTCGGATGCTTTGTCGAGTAACGCTTACTAATTATACCGCCGGGCCGTTATGGTTAACTTGTGGCATTCTGCACGTGAGACAATTACCTAAGTGAATTTCTATATAATTAAGATTAACTGTTTGTTATGAATATTCCCGATGACATCAAAGTAACAAATGAAATTCTCTGGAAAGGAGCGATGTTTTTTGCCCTGATCGATGTTATTCTAATAACCATCTTGACTCGACTCGTAAAGCCTAAGGATCTTTTTAATATGAAATGGAGACTGATAATTTTCATGGCTATATTCTTTTGTATTCTATTTGGATCAATAGTGAGCATAATCTTCTGGGATTCCGTTTATAGCTATGTTTTCCCTTCCTGGGTAAGATGGATAATTCCTCCTTCTTACGGACTATTATTTTCTTTGATAGGTCTATTCTTCTGGTGGCTTGCTTTTCATTTACCAACAAATCCTGTGATGAATTTTTGCATCTTAGGTGGATTTTGGGGCTTTTTAACTCATATTTTGGCTATTCAACGCGGGATTCTGGAAAAACCTCCTATGTTGCAAGGTACCAGCTCAATATCGGCTTTGACAATCGCAACTTTTGAATTTATATTTTATTGGAGTATATGTTTGGGATTCACCTTTCTAATAGAACATCTTAGATCAAAATTTTTTAAAAACGCCAATCAGTAAACTCACCTTAATTAATTCAATTAAACAAAAATAAAAGCTAACCATAACACGGACAATATGGGTAAGTTGTTTGTCATGGTTTTTGCTTTTGCTCCTGCTACCAGGACAATTCCTGCTTATAGCGGCACCCGGACTTCGCGCCAGAACTCACAATCAAACTTCTGCACCTTGACCAATTTCTGGCTCCGAGACAAATTGTACTGCGACACTGCGCCAGTGCTGTTAATAAAATAACAATACCATGATAATTTCTCAGTCACTTTGAAAGTCTGTACCGCGACACGCGTAATGTTAAGCCAACTCTTTACCTGGACTGCAAAAACACATGCCATACCCTCCTTGCACCGGGACCATTTTCTGGCTAAAGTACCAGGACTCTACCCGGTGCTGTCGTCGGGTAACACAACCTCCCCATATTGCCGGGCCGTTAGCATTCATGCTGGGCTGAATTTTCGGATACAAATCACTTAAAACGAGACAGATACTGAGATAAATTGGCACTAATGCTGGCTTACTGGTAATTTTATTAAACTTGTATTAGAATTAACAATCTAAACTTAGACAAATGCATCAAAGGTTAAAAGTACTTCCTTATTTATTGGTTTTTGTTTTTTTAAGTCAGTGTAAAAAAGAGGAAACAGGCATAGTAAATATCCCTGATACCTTTCTACAAGTACTGATCCAAAAAGGAATTGATGCAGATGGTGATGGTACCATTAGTCATTCAGAAGCCGCAGCTATCAGGACCTTAGATATTAGTGGCAATAATCTTTCAGATATTACAGGCATCGAATCATTTGTAAATCTTGATACACTCAATTGTTCTTTTAACAATCTATCTTCTTTGGATATATCAAATAATAAAAGATTAGTGTTTCTTGACTGCGGACGGAACAAATTATCCACTTTAAATGTTTCAAAAAACCTCACTTTGACCACCTTAAAATGCGGAACTAATAAATTTAAAAGTTTGGATCTGACCAGAAATACCAGGCTTAAGGAATTGATCTGTTGGCAGAATCAGCTTACATCACTGGATGTTTCAAAAAATCCGGCACTTTCTATATTATATTGCAGTGATAATCTATTGACAAGCATAGATGTCTCAAAAAATCCAAATATAACCTCTCTATTTTGCGGTAACAATCAAATAACAACAATTAATATATCAAACCATAAAGTATTGGAGTACTTGTCGTGTGGTAGCAATCAACTTACTGAGCTTAATATATCTGGTTGCAAAGCATTAAAGTACTTGAGTTCAGCGGGGAACTGGTCACTTACTTCACTTGATCTGTCGTCCAATCTGCAGCTTGAAATATTACTTTGCGGAGAACAACTGCTGACCACTTTGGATGTTTCAAACCAACATTTTTTAAAAGAACTGAATTGTTCTGACAGCGGATCATTAGAGACATTATCTCTTGCCGGTGATAACTCACTGATGTATCTGGATTGTTCAGGACAGAAAATTTCCAATCTGGATGTTACGAGCTGTCATGAATTACTCTATCTTCATTGCGAGGGTCTTAAAATGACAAGCCTTGATCTCTCTCATAATACAAAACTGATTGGAATTCTGTGCAACTTTAGTGATCTGACCAGCCTTGATCTCTCAAAAAATCTCGCCTTAGAATCGTTGGCATGCAATAATTGTCAATTGACCAATCTCGATCTTTCTCACAATACTGCTCTTGGAGTTCTTAATTGTGGAAACAACCTGTTCACCAGCCTTGATCTTACTAACAATACTGGTCTGGTAGATTTAACAAATCTTTCTCCTTACAACGTAAGATTATTTATTAATGATATGCCATCTCTTTACAAGGTGTGTGTATGGGTCATACCTTTCCCTCCAACTGGACTTACAATAGATGCATCAGGAAGTCCCAACGTTTATTTTTCTATTGACTGTAGTAAATAGAGATTCTATCACATGATTTAAAAAAGCACGAAATGCTAACACGGACAATATGGGTAAGTTGTTTGTCACACTTTTTGCTTTCTGTTCCTACTTCCTAGACAGGATAGTCCCGCTTGACAAACCCAGACCACGCCACTGCCACTAACAAACATCCTGTACCATGATAGTTTACCGGCTCCGATCAAACTTGTACCGCGACACGCGTAATGCTAAATAAAACTTGTACCTGGACGGCAAAAAGTGCGCCATACCCTCCTTGCACCGTGACAGTTTTCTGGCTAAAGTACCAGGATTCTGCCCGGTGCTTGCGTCGGGTAACACAACCTCCCCATATTGCCGGGCCGTTAGCACACATGGATGTAAGAACTAATTGGCCTCGCGCCGTAACTTAGATTATTTATCATGACAGTAATATATTCTAACATCTAGACTGAAAAGCCATCGCTCAGCTGCACCATGACAAATTCTTCTTTTAACGAAATTTTGTTTACCGTGACTAATTCATGCGCCGGCCAATACTTGACAATTCCTGATATTAAGACCTCACGTGTGCTAACGGTTAAATGTTATATTAGTTAAACGACGACAAACTTCTAGATATCAATGGATTCAATCATTTTACTATAACCAGACAATTCCGAACAGATTTAAAAACTTAATAATCTTAAAGTGATTAATACAATGAAAAAAACACTGGCTCTTTTAATTCTTAGCTGCTTAAATAGCACTATTATTAATTGCCAACTACTTAGTAATCCTTCTTTGACAGTTGAAGACTTTGAAATAGCTTTAACAAATACCTCTCAGCTAATTAATATCCTAGAAAAGCATAAATTTGAATATTCTATTGTCGGTGAAACCAAGGTAATCACACCTGGGACTATGCCAAATCCTTTAGTCCCTGATCTTAGGGCTTTCAAGTCGGTAAAATGGGAACCTAAAAAACAGGGGGAGCAACCTATTGTGGAGATAGACATGTATGAATGGGAGCCAAATTATGCTCCACATTCAGAGGTCATTAAAACAATAAGAGTCCTGATAAGACGAGATTCAACTTATGCTGATAGAACAAACAAATTCCTTGAAGAAATTAAAAATAAATATCCGAATAGCAGCAAAAGATATTTTCGCAATAGTGAACAATTTAAATCATATGGAGAATCCTATAATGTTTTTACCAATGATTCCAAAATTGAAGTCCGAACAGAAACAGAAAAACCAATTTCTGATCGATTTTACATTGTTAACTTTGATTTAATCAAGTAACCTTCTATCGGACAATTCTGCAAACTTGACAATTATAAAATACCACGCGTGCTAACACGGACAATATGGGTAAGTTGTTTGTCACGGTTTTTGCTTTTACTCCTGCACGCAAGACAGCTTTGTAATGGTATATGCACCCGGACAGGCTCATCTACCCGCAATTTAAACCCTGCACCTTGCCAAATTTCTGGCTCCGAGACAATTTGTACCGCGACACTGCGCCAGTGCACGCCACCAACTTTGTAAACGGGGATAAGTTCGCGGCTCCGACTAAATTTGTACCGCGACACGCGTAATGTTCAATAAAATTTGTACCATGATCGCAAAAACACGTGCCATACCCTCCTTGCACCGTGACAGCTTCTCGGCTAAAGTACCGGGACCCTGCCCGGATGCTGCGTCGGGTAACACAACCTCCCCATATTGCCGGGCCGTTAGGTTTCATAGCAGGGTCCCTTCGAACGATTCCTAGACATAAATAAATTGATTATTTCTTAAGTTTGTTCTCTTTCATAATTAAATACTTAAAGCAATGATAACAAAAATGAAACTACAAGTTCCCATAACCTTTATGATTATGCTTTTAGTGATTAATATGATCAGCTGCGAGAAAGAAAATAAACCATTATTTACAGTGGATGAGCCAGTCACAGATATTGATGGAAACGTCTATAATACAATCAAAATAAACAATCAGATATGGATGGCGGAAAACTTAAAAACTAAGAAATTCAATAATGGTGATTTGATTGGGACAACCATTCCTCCAGATGCAGATATCAGAAGTGAAACATCACCAGTATATGAATGGGCATATAATGGAAATGCTACCAATATGGATGTATACGGTTTATTATATACATGGTATGTTGTAAATGACAATCGGAAACTATGCCCTACAGGTTGGCATGTTCCATCTGACAATGAATGGAAGATACTTACTGATTTTCTTGGAGGTGATTCAATTGCAGGAGGCAAACTTAAACAAACCGGTACTTCATATTATTTTACACCAAATTTAGGCGCCACAAACGAAAGTGGTTTTACTGCTCTTCCAAGTGGCCTTAGATATCCTATAGGCAGTTTCAATAGTATGGGAGATGGACCAGTTTGGTGGACCTCAACCGAATATGATAATAATAATTCGATTTTCAGGTCTCTTGGCTATTCGGGTAAATCAATAAGACGTGATTATTACCCAAAAAATTCAGGTTTTGCTGTAAGATGCATTAAAGACTGATTATATTCGCGAAAAAGGTATTAAAAGCTACGAAAACCTAACATGGACAATATGGGTAAGTTGCTTGTCACACTTTTTGCTTTTGCTCCTGCACTCAAGACAGATTCGTAATGGTTCTTACACCCGGACACGCGCATCTACCAGCAATTAAAATCCTGCACCGTGACAGTTTTCTGGCTCCGAGACAAATTGTACCGCGACACTGCGCCAGTACTCATTTTGTAACATTTGTTACATATTGACAGATCCGTTTCACTTATCAAACTTGTACCGCGACACGCGTAATGTTCAATAAAATTTGTACCATGACGGCAAAAACTCGTGCCATACCCTCCTTGCACCGTGACAGATTTGTGGCTAAAGTATCAGGACCCTACCCGGTGCTTGCGTCGGGTAACACAACCTCCCCATATTGCCGGGCCGTTAGCAACAACATGACAACATGAGAGTTACCCTGAAACACATCGGATTTCTTATTGGACTAATTTTGGTAATTATAAGTCCGATGTTCAATGCAAGACAACAATCAGTTTATCTGATTTTACTTCTATCTGGATTATTAATCGCAGGTATTTGCTTTTTAATCATCCTTTTAACAAAAAGTTCGAAAAAAAGCAAAATTCTATGGTTCTTAATTCTCTTGTCAGCAATTGCAATACAAATATTGATAGAACCGATCTTCAATAGAATATCCTTTAGACTCTTTCTTTCACAAAATGAAAAAGTAATGGATCAAATAAACAGAATATTACTGCCAAAGGAATTCGAAATTCAGATTTTAAAAGATTCTATTTATGATAAAAATCAATTGTCTGCAAATGATAAAAAGCTGCTCAAGGACTTGATTTTGAAAGTTGATTCCTACTACATTTCGAAATATGATAATCAAGTCTATTATGAAATATATGGATTTCTTGATTTCAGAATTGGCATAACGTATAAGCCTACACGATCACCAAATGATAATAATCTAAAACATCTTAAAAATAATTGGTATATCCAGATGACAAACAATTAACAATGCAGTTGCTAACACGGACAATATGGGTAAGTTGTTTGTCACACTTTTTGCTTTTGCTTCTGCTTTCTAGACAGCTTTGTAATGATATATGCACCCGGACACCCACCTTCGCTCCGCTTCGGTGGGCAAAGCGCGCATCTACCCGCAATTGAAATCCTGCACCGTGATAAATTACTGCCTTCGAGATAGTTTGTACCGCGACACTGCGCCAGTGCCCGCTACCTACTTTGTAACCGGGGATAAATTCGCGGCTCCGATCAAACTTGTACCGCGACACTCGTATAGGTCATCAAGTTTGTACCCGGACGGCAAAAAGTGCGCCATACCCTCCTTGCACCGTGACAGCTTTCTGGCTAAAGTACCAGGACCCTGCCCGGTGCTGTCGTCGGGTAACACAACCTCCCCATATTGCCGGGCCGTTATAGTGCATTTGGAGCAACTGCCTGACATCAAGATGGACATAACAAACCCACTATAACGGACAAAAAGTTCTTTTCAAATTGCAATTGAAAATCTTCTTTAAAATAATGCAACATGACTGATCTAAGCCGTATAAAAGCTGCTCTTGAATTCTTGAAAGACAACCAAGGATTCAATGTTGGTGGATTATTTGTAAGTCGCACGGATAATGTTATTCATGTTGCTGGATCTACAAATTATAGTTTTGTAGAAAATCTCAACAAGAGAATTGCTATTAAAGAATTGGAAAACACTAAAGCAGAATTTAATGAGTATGTAGAAGCATTACCAGAATTCAAGGATTTTATGAAAAACAAGGAAATATATTACTATCTTATCTTAGATTACGATAAAGATAGTATCCCGATTTGCAGTGAGAAAAATGGTCAAATTTCTTGGGATTGCCAAATTGCTAATTAGATATCAGTCAGCACACCATGACATTCTAACAAGAAAAAATTTACCAAGATTTATCTAAGGATAATATAAAAAATTAATAACAACGCACTATAACACGGACAATATGGGTAAGTCGTTTGTCACGGTTTTTGCTTTTGTTCCTGCACCCAAGACAAATTCGTAATGGTTCTTGCACCCGGACACCCGCATCTGCGCGCAATTTAAATCCTGGACCGTGATAAATTGCTGCCTTCGAGATAGTTTGTACCGCGACACTGCGCCAGAACCCGCAACCAAATTTGCAACCGGGGATAAATTCGAGGCTCCGAATAAACTTGTACCGCGATCGCACCAGCACGCAATAAAATTCGTACCATGACGGCAAAAACACGTGCCATACCCTCCTTGCACCGTGACAGTAGACTACCTAAAGTACCAGGACACAACCGGTGCTATCGTCGGGTAACACAACCTCCCCATATTGCCGGGCCGTTATGCTTAAGCTGTCTGGTATCTAAAGATAGTTTTAAAAGAAGCAATAATGCCTTTCACCTAAACTAACATTTGCATATCAGCTCATTTGGAATAGAATTTGATCTTAATTAAAAAAAACAATAATCTCAATTAAAACTCTTTATATGAAAAGGATAACTTTAATAACGGCTTGTCTCTTGCTTTCTTATAAAATTTATTGCCAAGATTTCTCCACACTGATTGTTGAAGGCAAAGCAATTGTCAAAGAAATTCCAGAAAATATTCTGATCTCTATAAATCTAGCTTCCAAAGCTCCTGACTATTCAGTTTGCTCAGATAATCTGACAAAAAATTCAA
Source organism: uncultured Bacteroidales bacterium (assembly GCA_963702415.1). Taxonomy (GTDB): domain Bacteria; phylum Bacteroidota; class Bacteroidia; order Bacteroidales; family VadinHA17; genus LD21. The sequence goes on from CAVPCP010000008.1 coordinate 234,083, forward strand.
ATAATTTTCAAAAAGAACTAACTTCTCAAGGGATTGATCCCAAAATAATTAAGACAAGCGGCTTTAACATTGAAGAAGACATAGAATATCAGAACAACACACGAAAGAGAATAGGATTTAAGGGAACCATGAACCTTTCAATTGAAAGTCCATTCTCCAACAAAGTCGTTTCCACTGTAATGGAGATTATTAAAAAGAATCCATACCAATTCACATATACGGTAAATTTTGTTCTTTCAGAATCTCAGAAACAAGACATAATAAATCACGCTATAGAGAAATCCATTGCTGATGCTAAATTGAAAGCCGAAATTATTGCAAAAGCATCAGATCTTGAATTAGTAAGAATTAACTCCATAAAGTATTCAAAGGATTATTTCAGTTATGAAACTAACAATGATGTGATTAGCCTAGTAAATCAAAGGATACGGTATAATGAACCCATGTTAATGGTAATGGCTCCAACAGATGAAATGACTATCAATCAAGAAGAATTGGCAGTTGAGAAAACTGTAACTGTAGAATGGATCACAAGATCAAAATAAAAGCCTAAGCATAACACGGACAATAAAATTAATAGGTTTGTCACAAGTTTTGCTTTTGCTCCTGCACAAAAGACAGCCTTGTGAACGGGGATAAACCCGGACCGCGCCACTGCAACGCATAAAAATTCTGCACCGTGACTAATAAATCGTTCGCATCAACTTTGTACCTCGACACGCGTAATGCCCAGCTAGCTTTGTACCCGGACGGCAAAACTTGCGCCATACCTTCCTTGCACCGCGACAAATTTCTGGCTAAAGTACCGGGACCCAATCCGGTGCTGCGTCAGGTAATACCTACTAATTTTATTGCCGGGCCGTTAGTGGTAATGCCTGCCTATCAACTACATAAGAAAACTGAAAAATCAAATGATTACAAAATCAGAAAGAAATAACCTAATACTCTCCATTGTTTCTGTCGGTTCATTAGCCGTCGCCTTATTACTTAATCTTTTCCGAGCTGAGTGGTTTGGAGTCATTAAGGGATATGCACCCCATAATGCTGGTTTTAATTTTTTATACTTCTTCCCATTAATTTTTCTACATTTTATAACTGCATTAATTTCTTTAATTTGGTTATTATTAAAATGGGATTCAAGGCAAAATAAAAGAATAAAGCGGATAACATTCGTACTTATACTTCCATCAATGATTTTCTTTATAATATCAATAGCAAAAATAATAAGCATACTACGAATTAATTAATAAACATTTTTAAGAGTTGGTTATGTTCTTAAACTATGATTGAAAAAGCACTAACCACTAACTCGGTCAATATGGGTAAGTTGTTTGTCACGGTTTTTGCTTTTGCTCCTGCACCCAAGACAAATTTGTAATGGTTGTTGTACCAGGACACGCGCATCTGCTCGCAATTTAAATTCTGCACCGTGATAAATTTATGGCTTCGAGACAGTTTGTACCGCGGCACTGCACCAGTGCCCGCCACCAACTTTGTAACCGGGGATAAATTCGCGGCTCCGATAAAACTTGTACCGCGATCGCACCAGCACGCAATAAAATTTGTACTCGGACGGCAAAAACACGTGCCATACCCTCCTTGCACCGTGACAGTTTCTCGGCTAAAGTACCAGGACCCAACCCGGTGCTTGCGTCGGGTAACACAACCTCCCCATATTGCCGGGCCGTTAGGTTTCATGCTCGGGGCGACCGACGCTAACGTCACTTATCAAATTCGTCATGACTGATAATTTTCGTCCATCTATCAGGACTTCTCCACCTACCAGATTTTGCATGATAAGACCGGCTTGGCCAAAACACCTTGCAAATGATAATTCCCGGTAAAAATAGGAACGAGATTTGTTGCCTCTAAGAATATTAAATTTAATAAACTAAATCATGAAAACACTTTTCAAGTCTTTATTAATACTTATTGTAAGTACCGAGTTTCTTGCGTGCAACCACCAGATTCCAGTATCAAGAGTTAGTCCTGAGAACAACAAAACGTATAGAGTTGATTTTCTTTTTGAACACGATGGTTGTAAAGTTTATCGTTTCCGTGATTATGGAAATTATGTCTATTTCACTAACTGTAATGGTGATGTAACAAGTATCAGATCCGATTCCACCGAAATGCGTACTATAAACGCTATTAGTATTGACGATAGAAATTAATTATTGGTGTTTATAATGGACTGAGCCATGATGAATATAACGCAATTCTTAGGATAAAAAAAATAAATGCACGAAAACCTAACACGGACAATATGGGTAAGTTGCTTGTCACATTTTTTGCTTTTGTTCCTGCTACCAAGACAGGATAGTACCACTTGACAAACCCAGACCGCTCCACTGCCCCCAATTAACTTAACTGCACCTAGATAGTTGACCAATAACTTGACAACTCTGTACCGCGAAGCTCGTAAAGTTCATAAAACTCGGTACCCGGATGGCAAAAAATGCGCCATACCCTCCTTGCACCGTGACAGTTTTCTGGCTAAAGTACCAGGACACAACCGGTGCTGTCGTCGGGTAACACAACCTCCCCATATTGCCGGGCCGTTAGTGGTCAGTTTGTACCTAGAATTATATCCTCGCAACCAATTAAAAAGTCCTATATTCAAGTTTTTCAATTACGATAGAAATGGCAACAATCTTAAAATGTGAAGACAGAAATTTTCAAGAAGACCCAAATAAGATTGAAAATTTCAAGTTATACTCAGATGTTTCAAGGAAGAAAAAAGGTCTGAATCCCAAAAATTTAAACTTCGATTTAAGGCTACTTAATCCTGGACTGTATTCTGCTCCATATCATTCTCACAGGTTTGCGGAAGAATTATTCTTGATTATCTCAGGATCTTTGACGTTAAGAACTCCTAATGGACTTGATATTGTTTCCTCAGGTGATATGGTGTTTTTCGAAATGGGAGATTCTGGTGCACATCAGTTTTACAATCACACTTTAGAACCTTGCACATATCTGGATATTAGATCCTTTGTAGGATTCGATATTTGTGATTACCCAGACTCCGGAAAGATTCTAATCGCTCCCTCATTCGAGATTTTTAATAAGGAGGACCAAACAACTTACTTTGAGGGAGAAACAAATGTCAGGAAAAAATGGGATGACTTAAAAAATAAACCGAACCACTAACACGGACAATATGGGTAAGTTGTTTGTCACACTTTTTGCTTTTGCTCCTGCTCCCAAGACAAATTTGTAACGGGATTGCACCCGGACGCGCGCATCTACTCGCAATTAAAATCCTGCATCGTGACAGTTTTCTGGCTCCGAGACAGCTTGTACCGCGACACTGCGCCAGTGCCCCCAACAAAAATCCTGTATCTTGACAGTTTACCGGCTTCGATCAAACTTGTACCGCGACACCCGTAATGCTCATAAAAATTTGTACCCGGACGGCAAAAAGTGCGCCATGGCGCTTGAAGGCGCCAACACAACCTCCCCATATTGCCGGGCCGTTAGCAACAACATGACAACATGAGAGTTACCCTGAAACACATCGGATTTCTTATTGGACTAATTTTGGTAATTATAAGTCCGATGTTCAATGCAAGACAACAATCAGTTTATCTGATTTTACTTCTATCTGGATTATTAATCGCAGGTATTTGCTTTTTAATCATCCTTTTAACAAAAAGTTCGAAAAAAAGCAAAATTCTATGGTTCTTAATTCTCTTGTCAGCAATTGCAATACAAATATTGATAGAACCGATCTTCAATAGAATATCCTTTAGACTCTTTCTTTCACAAAATGAAAAAGTAATGGATCAAATAAACAGAATATTACTGCCAAAGGAATTCGAAATTCAGATTTTAAAAGATTCTATTTATGATAAAAATCAATTGTCTGCAAATGATAAAAAGCTGCTCAAGGACTTGATTTTGAAAGTTGATTCCTACTACATTTCGAAATATGATAATCAAGTCTATTATGAAATATATGGATTTCTTGATTTCAGAATTGGCATAACGTATAAGCCTACACGATCACCAAATGATAATAATCTAAAACATCTTAAAAATAATTGGTATATCCAGATGACAAACAATTAACAATGCAGTTGCTAACACGGACAATATGGGTAAGTTGTTTGTCACACTTTTTGCTTTTGCTTCTGCTTTCTAGACAGCTTTGTAATGATATATGCACCCGGACACCCACCTTCGCTCCGCTTCGGTGGGCAAAGCGCGCATCTACCCGCAATTGAAATCCTGCACCGTGATAAATTACTGCCTTCGAGATAGTTTGTACCGCGACACTGCGCCAGTGCCCGCTACCTACTTTGTAACCGGGGATAAATTCGCGGCTCCGATCAAACTTGTACCGCGACACTCGTATAGGTCATCAAGTTTGTACCCGGACGGCAAAAAGTGCGCCATACCCTCCTTGCACCGTGACAGCTTTCTGGCTAAAGTACCAGGACCCTGCCCGGTGCTGTCGTCGGGTAACACAACCTCCCCATATTGCCGGGCCGTTATAGCCAATTCTCACTAAATGTGACAGTTTGGTAATTTCCAATAAATTTTACCATGACAATTTTCTAGTTAACCCAATATTCAGAATGGAAATGAAAATTACAATAGCCTTTTTCTTTGTTACCCTTAGTCAAATCACTCTTTGCCAAGGAGTAAAATCAGAGATTCAACTTATTGGAGATGTAAAGCTCATAAGTATCGCTAAAGTTTTTACTGCATCGGAGCATAAGCTTGATACCTGCGATACAGGCTTAGGATGGTTGAATATCTGCAGAATCGATGGTAAGCCATGGTTCGGTGGTGATGCTGGTCTTGATTTACCTAAGTACCAATTATCAAGCTTAATTTTAGAATTCAAGAATAAATCTATAAAGTTGGATGTTTCCCAAATGTTTGAACCTGCTTATAATGGTATTTTACAAAGGGATCAGCTTAAGATTACCAAGACAAGGGACGGATTCGTCTTAGATGCATACTTTTCAGATGGAGCAGGAACATATGTAGCACAATGGAAAATTAAAAATGGGATCTCAAATAGGACTGTTTTAACAAAGGACGAATCTCAATTTTGGATGAATTGAACAAACTGGCTATAACACGGACAATATGGGTAAGTTGTTTGTCATGGTTTTTGCTTTTACGCCTGCTACCAAGACAGCTCCTGCTGACCGCGGCACCCGGACTTCGCGCCAGTGTTTCCAATCATACTTCTGCACCTTGACCAATTTCTGGCTCCGAGATAATTTGTACCGCGACACTGCGCCAGTACTGTTAATAAAATAACAATACCGTGATAATTTCACAGTTACTTTGAAAGTTAGTACCACGACGCGCGTAATGTTAAGCCAACTCTTTACCTGGACTGCAAAAACACATGCCATACCCTCCTTGCACCGGGACCATTTTCTGGCTAAAGTACCAGGACTCTACCCGGTGCTGTCGTCGGGTAACACAACCTCCCCATATTGCCGGGCCGTTATGCGTCATGACCAACCAGACATATAATTATCTGAATAAATAAATTCAACTCAAAAACAATGAAACTGAGAGAATTTTTTATCCTAAGCATTGCATTTTTGATGAATACTCAAAAAGCAGTAAACCAAGATCTCCCATTGGCTAAGTCTCTTGATACCACCTATCACTCGGTAGTAGCAATATTACGCGCGGACTCAACTGGGAAAACCTATGTTACAGGATCTGGTGTGCTTATCCACCCTAATATTGTTTTAACAGCTGGGCATGTTAACTTTTTAACACTCAATAGTTGGGATTCTAAATGCTCAACGACTGGATATGTTTCTTTTTCTAATAATGCAAATGAGCCTAATGATCGAATTCCTTTTGATTGGTTGAATAGTGTTGAAACACATCCGGATCAGTTTAAACTTATGATATATGCTGTAGCAGGGAAGACGAACCGGATTATTGTTGACCTTGGCTTGATTTTTTTAGATCGCCCAGCGTTGCACAATCCTCTAGTACGACTTCCAGATTCAAATGTGCTTTCCAAAATAAGAAAGGATGATCTTCTTATCGGTGTTGGATACGGATATCACAAAGTAGATACAATATATCACAGAATCCCAGGATTAGTTGACGGTCAGAGACGGAAATGGCAACTTTCTCAAATTTCTTTAATAAATGACCTATGGTTAAAAACAGGTTGCGATTCAATTACCAACTTACCTTTCATAGGATTGTTTGATTCTGGCGCACCACTTTTACTAAATGATACATTGGTAGTAGGTATCTGGGTAGAAACTGAGAAAGCACTTAAACCATGTCTATCTTCAAGTCTTGCAGTTCGAGTTGATAATCCAAGTGTACTCAAATGGATTCAGGATTGTATCAAAATGCGGCTTGGAACCAAATCCAATTAGAACATAATCTATAACAGGAAAAATAAAATCACGAACGCATAACACGGACGGTATAATTAATGGGCTTGTCACACTTTTTGCTTTTGTCCCTGCTCCCAAGACAGATTCGTAATGGTTCTTGCACCCGGACTCGCACATCTGCTCGCAATTTAAATCCTACACCGTGATAAATTTCTGGCTCCGAGATAGTTTGTACCGCGACACTGCGCCAGTGCCCGTAACCAACTGTATAACCGCTGATAAATTTGCGGCTCCAATAAAACTTGTACCGCGATCGCGCCAGCACTCAATAAAAATTGTACCATGACGGCAAAAAGTGCGCCATACCCTCCTGGCACCGTGACAGTTTTCTGGCTAAAGTACCAGGACTCTAATCGGTGCTTGCGTCGGGTAACGCCCACTAATTATACCGCCGAGCCGTTATGGGTCATTCACCCCATCGAAAATTCAGTTTTATCCTCAAGACAACTATTAATTGACAATTCAAGAATAGATTATTAATTGTAACATTTGTTTTACTATTTAACCGTTAATCCATATAAAATGAAAACGTTATGAACAAAAAGCTCATCATATTAATATCAGTCTTGTTTCTTATTCCACCCATTGTAAGAGCAGATGTATGGGATACTCCTAAAGAGAAAGTATATTATTCTGAAAACAAGAGTTTTAAATTGATTGTTATCCCAACTTTTATACCTGAAAAGTATTACCAATGGGACTATTTTAAGAATAGCCAGGTGCCTTTTAATAAAGCCGGTCAAAGAAGAAAAAAACGCCTTCTTGAATCCATCACGGAGAGTGATACAATCTTAATCCCATGCCACGGTAAATTCTATAGCATTTCTGGAGCTGACACGGTATTAATGTGGGACAGAAAACTCTTAAATGACAATTGTCCAGTGCATGCAATTGTATCTAATGAGGGTTCATCAGTTATAACTTTTGATAATTGGTATTCAATGGGATATGGCGTTAATGTAATGGTGGTATATAATGAAAAAGGTGATGCAAAACGAACCTACAAACTTGAAGAAATTACTCCTTACCCCTTAAATGACTACTCCAGATCAATATCTTCTATTGGGTGGAGATCAGGGGAGAGATATATTGATAATGATAAAGTTGAAATTGATTTCATAAACGAAAAAGACATCATCACAAAAAGAATCTTTAATACAAGACTATTGATTTTTGAAAAATAACGCCCCATAACACGGACAATATGGGTAAGTTGTTTGTCACGGTTTTTGCTTTTACTCCTGCACGCAAGACAGCTTTGTAATGGTATATGCACCCGGACACGCTCATCTACCTGCTATTTAAACCCTGCACCTTGACAAATTTCTTGCTCCGAGACAAATTGTACCGCGACACTGCGCCAGTGCCCTCCATCAAATTTGTAACCGGGGATAATTTCGCGGCTCCGATCAACTTTGTACCGCGACACGCGTAATGCTCAATAAAATTTGTACCTGGACGGCAAAAAGTGCGCCCCCGCTTTCGCTGCGCTACTGCGGGGCAGGCTCCCCCTCCTTGCACCGGGACAGTTTCGTGGCCCCGCTAAGGCGGGGTACCTGGACCCTGCCCGGTGCTACGTCGGGTAACACAACCTCCCCATATTGCCGGGCCGTTAGCAGTAACCATCCACCGATATCAAAACTAACATGACGAAGATGACTGACCAAAGCAATATTGTATTCAAGGTTGCTAACACTTTCCAAGAATTTGAAGATGGAAGAAATTTGTTTCAACAATATGCAAATTCTCTAAACATAGACTTATCTTTTCAAGATTTCCCTAATGAACTAAAGACAATAGACAAACAATACAACAAGCCCAATGGTTCTTTATTGATTGCTTACAGTGATAAAATTGCTGTAGGTTGTGTTGGAATTAGAGAATTTGACAAAGACACTGCTGAACTAAAACGAATGTTTGTTAAGATAGAATATAGAGGATATAAAATAGGAGTTAAATTGTTAGAACTAGCCATTGATATTATTAAAAAACTCGATTATAAAAAAATCAGACTTGATACTTTATCAACTATGACTCAGGCACAAAAACTTTATCGTTCATTTGGTTTTCATGAAATACCTCCCTATCGTTTTAATCCAATTAAAGGGTCTGTTTTTATGGAAAAAGAATTGATCTGATACTTAATTTAAATCAAATGCTCATTCACCAGACACAGTACACTCTCATTAAATTAAAAAAGGTATACTGCTAACACGGACAATAAAGGTAAGTTGTTTGTCACGGTTTTTGCTATTGCTCCTGCTACCGAGACAAATTCGTTATGGGTGCTAAACCCGGACACGCGTGTCTGCACGCAATCAAAATCCTGCAACATGACAAATTTCTGGCTCCGAGACAACTTGTACCACGACACTACGCCAGTGCCCATTTATCAACCTTCTGCTACCGAGACAATTTACCGGTCACTTATCAACTTTGTACCGCGACACTCGTAATGCTCAATAAAGTTTGTACCCGGACTGCAAAAACGCGTGCCATACCCTCCTTGCACCGTGATAGTTTATCGGCTAAAGTACCTGGACCCTGTTCGGTGCTTTCGTCGGGAAACACAACCTCCCCATATTGCCGGGCCGTTATACGTAATTAACAACAAAACTGATAGTTGCGTTCTCAATTATAGTTTCAGATGAGTTCGAAAACTATACTTAGAAAGATTCCTTTAAATTTTGAGAGAACCTTTGTCTCAAATAGTTCTGCAGCCTTAGCCAGATCTCATCGTCTAATGCGAATTGAACATGAAAAGGAGATGGTCTTTATGTGCATTTGCTCTCAAATTCATCTGGACGATTTCCGAAAATCCCGATCTGAAAAGCAGAGAGGGGATCGAAGGCAAAAAAGAGAAAAGACTAATGTGACTAAATATTCCAATTGATAATATTAGCTGTATTAAATATCAGAGCGAGACCAGCTCGTTAAACACGGACTACTGCTTCATATAAATTGTTATTCCCCTAATTAATCCAGAAGCATTAAATTCAGGGGATAACTTTGTTTTGGTGTGAAAACAGAACCCATTCCATAGATATCTACCCTGTAGGAAGAAACAAAAAAACTACGTATAACACGGACGGTATAATTAATAAGCTTGTCATGGTTTTTGCTTTTGGTATCAGGTTTAAAGAGAGGAGTAGGGTAGGAGACAAATCCGGATCGCGCCATTACTGTTAATAAAATAACAATACCGCGATAGCATCCCGACCACTTAGAAGCCTTGTACCGCGACACTCGTAAAGTCCATAAAGCTCGGTAAGGTGACTGCAAAAACGCATGCCATACTCTCCTCGCACCGGGACAAATTCTCGGCTAAAGAACCAGGACTCTGGCCGGATGCTTCGTCGAGTAACGCTTACTAATTATACCGCCGGGCCGTTAGGTGGCATAGCGCGCCCCGGTGGACAACAAAAAGTTATCCCATGACAGTTCAGCTTGACAGATAAATTCTGCTTTCTATTATATCTTGACTTTGCATTTACCTAGACAAGTAACTCTACGCCACCTAACGGCATTAATTTTATCAAGGACTAAAGACTTCTTTCTAACCTGGACTTAAGATTCTACCAATTTCAAGTTATCTTTACAAAACAAACTTTGCTATAATATGACTGATATAGAAATCATTGACCTCACACCAGAGAATATTGCAGATTATGGTGTTTGTGGATACAAAGACGTTGAAAAGCATTTGGAGTTAAGAAGAAAGATTGATTGGTTTAAGGAGTATTATCCAAAAGGATTAAGAATAAAAGCAATTCTATCAAAGACAGGCGGATATCAGGGTATGCTCGAGTATATTCCTGGTAAATATGCTCATCGACCTGTTGACGCTGTGGGCTATATGTTTATCCATTGCATATTTGTTGGCTTCAAAACACAATTCAAAGGAAAAGGTTATGCTTCATCTCTTATTGATTCCTGTATTCAAGAGGCAAAGAGCCTTAATATGTATGGTGTGGCAGTAGTTACCAGAAAAGGATCATTTATGGCAAACAAGGATATCTTCATTAAAAAGGGATTCAAGTCTATTGATACAGCAAAACCAGATTTTGAGTTATTAGTTTTAAAATTCGATAAAGCTGCAACTGATCCAAAGTTTAAAACCTTCTCGCTTGATAAATACGATAACGGTCTGACTATTATACGCTCTGCACAATGTCCCTATTCGGTAAAAAACGTGGACGCAATACTCAAGACTGCAAAAAAACTTAAAATAAAAGCTAATCTGATAGAAATAGAGGATTCCGAATCAGCTCAACAAACTCCCTCTGCCTTCGGGACTTTTTGTATAATTCATAACAATGAGGTAATAAGCCATCACCCAATCAGTAACACAAGATTTGAAAATATAATGGCCAAAAGGTAGATTCAACCTTCTGGACATTGACCTTATAAACAAGACATTACCAAGACAAAATAATTGCTACGACCACCTAACACGGACAATAAAATTAATAGGTTTGTCACAAGTTTTGCTTTTGCTCCTGCACCCATGACAGCTCTGTAACCGGTGATAAACCCGGACCGCGCCACTGCACCGCATAAAAATTCTGCACCGTGGCTATTATATCGTTCGCATCAACTTTGTACCGCGACACACGTAATGCTCAATAAAATTTGTACCCGGATGGCAAAAAGTGCGCCCCCGCTTTCGCTGCGCTACTGCGGGGCAGGCTCCCCCTCCTTGCACCGGGACAGCTTGGTGGCTAAAGTACCGGGACCCTGCCCGGTGCTTGCGTCGGGTAACACAACCTCCCCATATTGCCGGGCCGTTATAAGCAAAGCAGCTCAAAATGGATATGATTTGTGAAGGGATTTTAATTTTACAGGTAGCCGCTCTCAAATGAATCTCATAACTTTACTAATGATAACCAATATCTAATAAAATGAAAAGATCAAAGTATTTTTTAATCATTACCGTTCTAGTAATGGTTACCAATGCATTGAATGCCCAGGACAAAGTTAAGAACATCATTCTTCCAGGTTCATGGATGGGTAAACTCTCAGCGGACGGTATGGAATTAAGGGTAGTCTTTAATCTTAAGCTAGTTCAGAAAGACAGCCTCACAGTTACACTCGACAGTCCTGATCAGAACGCAAAGGACATTCCTGCCGGACCCGTTATAGTGGAAAATAAGAAAGTTATAATCAAAGCTCCCGGGATAAACGGGCAATATGAGGGAACTGTGATAAGCGATTCAACGATCACAGGAACATGGTCGCAGAATGGTGGTACGCTACCACTGGATATAAAGAAGCAAAAATAGATCTAAAAACTGGCTGTTTTACCTTGTCTCGATAAATATCAACAGCTCAGCTTATAACACGGACAATATGGGTAAGTTGCTTGTCACGGTTTTTGCTTTTGCTCCTGCCACCTAGACAGAACCGTAATGCTTGACAAATCCAGACCGCGCCACAACTGTTAACAAAATAACAATACCTGGATAGTTCCCCATTCGTAAGATAACTTGTACCGCGACACTCGTAATGCTCAGCCAAATTAGTACCCGGACTGCAAAAACACGTGCCCCCGCTTTCGCTGCGCTACTGCGGGGCAGGCTCCCCCTCCTTGCACCGTGACAGCTTTCTGGCTAAAGTATCGGGATCGTGACCGGATGCTGCGTCGGGTAACACAACCTCCCCATATTGCCGGGCCGTTAGCGGGCATTATCAACATCCTACTAACCAGACACTTTAATAGACAAACAGAAAAAACGCCCGCTAACTCCTAAAGAGTCATATAGCAGCACGAACACAAGCTCTTCTCAAACAAACTCAAATGCGAGATAAAAGATTTATAGCTGAACATAGAGGGGGACTTCTTAATAAAGACCATCACCGACTATTAATGATATGGGCTTGCTTATGCGCTGAACATGTTCTGCCACTCTTTAGCGAAACATTAGATGAGCGCTTGACAAATGCCTTATTGATCGCAAAAGAGTGGGCAAATGGAAATACAAATGTTGGAGAGGCAATGAAAGCATCTGTAGATGCGCATGCTGTCGCAAGAAAATCAAATAATCCGACATCGATTGCGGTGGCTCGTTCTGTTGGACAGGCTGTTGCCACTGCTCATATGGCTGACCATTCATTAGGAGCAGCGATATATGCTTTAAAAGCCATTAGAAACACTGGTAAATCGATAGATGCAGAAAGAAAATGGCAAAATGAACAGCTGCCATCAGAAATAAGGGAGATTGTCTTGACTGCAAAAACTAGTAAAGAAAAAGCTTTAAAACTAGCATTCAGTTAATGGGCAAGAACTATAACAACGCTCCGCTAACACGGACAATATGGGTAAGTTGTTTGTCACACTTTTTGCTTTTGCTTCTGCTCCCAAGATAAATCCGTAATGACTGTTGCACCCGGACCCTTCGCTCCGCTCAGGACAGGTACGCGCATCTGCCCGCAATCAAAATCCTGTACCTTGACAAATTTCTGGCTCCGAGACAGCTTGTACTCCCGAGTACTCGGGACCAGTGCCCGCAACCAACTCTGTAACCGGGGATAAATTCGCGGCTCCTATTAAACTTGTACCGCGACCGCGCCTTCACCCAATAAAATTTGTACCATGACGGCAAAAAGTGCGCCCCCGCTTTCGCTGCGCTACTGCGGGGCAGGCTCCCCCTCCTTGCACCGTGACAACTTTCTGGCCCCGCCTGAGGCGGGGTACCAGGACACAACCGGTGCTATCGTCGGGTAACACAACCTCCCCATATTGCCGGGCCGTTAGCCTTAATGAGAAACGTGCTGTCGACTATAGACATCTTCAAGAAAACCTTGTAATAATTTGGAAATTGTTGTCTAATTAGGTAACTTTGCAATCAGTATAAAAGTCAATATTGTGGCAGAACGACATATACGTGACACATTTGTCTACAAAAACTACTTCTGGGACTTTTATGACTCCCAGAAACAAAATGTTCAAGACAAAATTGATTTTGTAATTGGATTAGTAAGAACTCTAAGAATAGTCCCTGAAAGATTTCTCAAACATCTGGAGGGGACGAACGGATTATATGAGTTGCGTATCAAAGTTGGGAATAATATTTTCAGGATATTTTGCTTCTTTGATGAAGGCAATTTAGTGATTCTGCTAGGTGGGTTTCAAAAAAAGAGTGAAAAAACTCCACGCAGAGAGATTATTAATGCAGAAAGAATTAAAGATGAGTACTATCATGAAAAACAAAGTAAATAAAAATCTGACCTCCTGGGATGATCACCTTGACAAGAAGTATGGAAAAACAGGTACTCCTTCAAGAGACAAATACGAACAGGAATTTGAAGCATTTAAGCTTGGAGTTCTCCTTCAGGAAGCCCGTAAGAAAAAACATATGACTCAAGAGGAACTTGCATTAAAAGTCGGGACTACAAAAAATTACATTTCCAGGATTGAAAACGATGCAAGTGACATAAGACTTTCTACCCTTATGAGAATAATAAACGAGGGACTTGGAGGCCATCTTAAGCTGACTCTAGAGGTTTAAAAATAAAAAATCACTAAGGCTAACACGGACAATAAACGGCATTTGTTTGTCATGGTTTTTGCTTTTACTCCTGCTACCAAGACAGCTCCTGCTGACCGGGGCACTTGGACTTCGCACCAGTACTCACAATTTAACTTCTGCACCTTGACCAGTTTCTGGCTCCGAGGCAAATTGTACCACGACACTGCGCCAGTGCTGTTAATAAAATAACAATACCTGGATAGATTCCCCTCAACTTATAAAGTGTGTACCGCGACACTCGTGATGTCTACAAAGCTCTGTATCCGGACTGCAAAAACACATGCCATACCCTCCTTGCACCGTGACAGTTTTCTGGCTAAAGTACCATCCCGAGTACTCGGGATGCCCGGTGCTCGCGTCGGGTAACACAACCTCCCCATATTGCCGGGCCGTTATGCTTAAGCGGGCGGGGAGCCTATTTGCAGGACATTTGTAATAAAGAATAACAACTCTCGGATACTTCTAACCCTAAAACAGAATTACTATGAAAAGGACAATTTCGATCTTAGCGTTTTTGATTTTATTAATCAATGTTTCTAATTCAGGGTTCGGACAAGTAAGTATGTCTTTTCAATATTCTTCACTTAGCAAAATTGGAATCGCCTACAACTTTTCTCCAAAGGTCTGGACTGAGTTAAGAATTTACAGCAACACTTTTATTGAAGATATCACCGCAGAATTAGCCGTTTTTTATAATGTTTCTGTAAAAGACCAGCATGAATTCTATATCGGGATTGGAGCTGTAGCTAATTACTTTTCAGGAATAATTATCCCTATTGGATTGCAATTCAGACCTATTGAGAACTTTAAAAGATTTTCTCTGCAGATAGAGTTTGAGCCAACAATCGATATTGGAAATGAAAATCTTGCTCTTCAAAGTTCTGCAGGAATAAGATACACATTTGGAAAAAAGTAAGAGCAGGAACCATGACAACTAAATTACCAAATAAAATGCCTAAGCATAACACGGACAATATGGGTAAGTTGTTTCCCGCTTTTTTATTGAAAAAGCGGGACAGGTCGTCACGGTTTTTGCTTTTGCTCCTGCTCCCCAGACAAATTTGTAATGGTTGTTGCACCCTGACACGCTCATCTGCATGCAATTAAAATCGTGCACCGTGACAGATTTCTGGCTCCGAGATAGTTTTTACCGCGACTCTACGCCAGTGCTGTTAATAAAATAACAATACCTTGATAATTTCCCAGTTACTTTGAAAGCTTGTACCGCGACACGCGAAATGTTCAATAAAATTTGTACCATGACTGCAAAAACACGCGCCCCCGCTTTCGCTGCGCTACTGCGGGGCAGGCTCCCCCTCCTTGCACCGTGACAGTTTTCTGGCTAAAGAACACAGGACGTGGCCGGTGCTGTCGTCGGGTAACACAACCTCCCCATATTGCCGGGCCGTTAGCACATATATTTGTGGCTGTGAGACTTAACCCTCGCGCCGTGTTAATAAAGTTTCATCATGACAACATAAATTCAGCACTTTTACCGGGACCTGCCCTCGCACGACAAATAGCTGGCCCTCCCGCCGTCACCAGAAACATCTGTTATTTAATTAACAATTCTGCTTTCTGCAGGGACTCGCCCATCGCGCGACGAAAAAACATGTGCTAACAGCAAAGGCCAATTTAAGATATCCGGACAAATTTGATATCCATTTAAAACAAGACACCAGCATTGTTGAATGATCATTTTTTGATAGATTTGTAAAAACATTCTAAATGGACCAATCAGAGATTAAAAATATAATCTTGAGTCACTTAAAAGGATTTAATCCGATTAAGGTTGGTATCTTCGGCTCTTTTGCCAGAGGAGATAATAAAAAGGGCAGTGATATCGATATCTTAGTAGAGTTCAAAGAGGCTCCTTCTTTATTGACACTTATTAAATTAGAGAATGACCTTTCCGAAATTATTGGTGTTAAGGTTGACCTTGTGACAACTGGTGCCTTGAAAAATAAGAGAATCAAAAAGAGCATTAAGAAAGACCTCATTAGCATATTGTAATGATTAAGGACGATCTCGCTTACATAGAGCATATTATTGATTGTATCAGAAAAATCAATGAGTTTAGTAACGGACTGTCCTTGAAAGAATTTAAGACAAATGAGATGGTTCAGGATGCCATCATTAGAAATATTGAGATAATTGGGGAGGCTTCAAAAAAAATCTCTAAAGACACAAAGCAAACTTATTATAAAATCCCTTGGAAAGAGATTGCAGGTATGAGGGACAAACTCATCCATGACTATTTAGGGGTTGATGTTACTGTTGTTTGGAAGACTATCCATCAAGATATTCCTACACTTGAGAAACTTATCAGTGAGATAGAAAAATAATCTATACATGTGCTAACACGGACAATATGGGTAAGTTGTTTCCCGCTTTTTTATTGAAAAAGCGGGACAGGTCGTCACGGTTTTTGCTTTTACTCCTGCTACCAAGACAGGATCGTAATGCTTGACAAAACCGGACCGCGCCACTGCTGTTAACAAAATAACAATACCGGGATAGATCCTCGTTCATTTAGTAACCTTGTACCGCGACACTCGTATAACTCATATAACTTAGTACCTTGACTGCAAAAACACATGCCCCCGCTTTCGCTGCGCTACTGCGGGGCAGGCTCCCCCTCCTTGCAACGTGACAGTATCGCAGCTAAAGTACCAGGACCCTGTTCGGTGCTCGCGTCGGGTAACGCTTACTAATTATACCGGCGGGCCGTTAGCTTGCATTCAACACGAGCACCGAGATTATTCATTTCTTAAGCAATTTGGAAACACAAACTAAATCAATCAACCCTATGGCTAAAACAATTCTTGTATCTGTATCCTTCATCATAATAAGATGCAGTTTACTAATTTCACAAGTTACCACTTCAGGTTATATTAAGACAGGTAACGATAGTATCTTTTATGAAATTTCAGGCTCTGGACCAACAATTGTCCTTATTCATGATGGATTAATTCACCGTGAAGTTTGGGATGCTCAATTTTCTTACTTCTCAAAAAATTATAGAGTAGTTAGATATGACAGAAGAGGCTATGGAAAATCATCTCCGGCAACTGGCAAGTACTCTAACCTTGAGGATTTAAATACTTTGTTTACACAGTTAAAAATTGATAGAGCATGTTTAATTGGTGCTTCATCAGGAGGAAGGCTTGCTATTGATTTTGCATTAAGTTATCCTCAAAAGACTTGTTCAATGATTCTTGTTGGAGCTGTTGTAGGGGGATTTTCTTATACCAAACACTTTAACACACGTGGAGGACATTTGCCATCTGATTTGAAAGACGACCAGGAAGAATCATTGTACTATGCATCCGATGATCCTTATGAGATCTACTTTGAAAATACAGCCGTTAGAAATAAAATAATAGAATTAGTTAAGAATAATCCTATCAGGATTTATGGCTCTCAAATTAATGCCTCTCAAAAAACTCCTGCATACAAAAGACTAAATGAAATAAATATCCCTGTATTAATCCTATGTGGTGAATTCGACATTCCTGACGTTCATGCCCATGCTGGGGCTATTAATGCAGGTATCTCGAATTCCAGAAGAATTATTATTCCGAAATCAGGACACATAATCCCAATGGAACAACCGGATTTATTTAATGAGACAGTTGCAAATTTTTTAAAATAAATTGATAACCAGTAAATTACAAGTAATAATTAAAAAAACGCAAGCTAACACGGACAATATGGGTAAGCTGTTTGTCACATTTTTTGCTTTTGTTCCTGCTTCCAAGTCGGAATTGTACCATCTGACAAACCCGGACCGCGCCACTGCCCTCAATAAACTTAACTGTACCTGGATAAATGACAAACACCTTGACATCTCTGTACCGCGAAGCTCGTAAAGGCCATAAAACGCTGTACCCGGATGGCAAAAAATGCGCCCCCGCTTTCGCTGCGCTACTGCGGGACAGGCTCCCCCTCCTTGCACCGTGACAGCTTTCTGGCTAAAGTATCATCCCGAGTACTCGGGACTACCCGGTGCTTGCGTCGGGTAACACAACCTCCCCATATTGCCGGGCCGTTAGGTTTCAGGCTGTGGTCATAAGAAACAATTAAACATAAAAATCTGTTATCTTTGTAAAAAATTCGCACCATGACAGTTTCAGATTTAAAGCTCAAAATATTCAGACAAATCGATTCCCTTGAAAAGAGCCGGCTTGAGGAGTTTTATGGATTTTTGCTTAACTACATTAATGGTAAAAAAGATATTTCTGACTGGGAAGGACTTAGTCCTGCTCAAAAGCAAGGTCTCATGGAGGCTATCGACCAATTGGATTCAGGAAAAGGTGTTTCCCACAAGGATGTAATAGATAATCTTCGAAAGAAATATAATGCCTAAACATATTACTTGGTCACCTCTAGCTGAGCATGACCTTTCAATTATTCTGAACTATCTTGATCAAAACTGGGGGAAAAAAGTTGCCGCAAATTTTATTGACTTGACAGACAGTTTTATTATTCAAATCTCCATTAATCCAAAACAATTTCCATTCATCCAAAAAAGAAAAGGCATTCGTAAATGTGTCTTGACCAAACATAATACTCTTTTCTACCGTGACCGAAGATCCATGGTGGAAATTTTAAGAATTTACGACACAAGACAGGACCCAAATACTCTGACTTTTTAAACGGGCCCGAAAACCTAACACGGACAATATGGGTAAGTTGTTTCCCGCTTTTTTATTGAAAAAGCGGGACAGGTCGTCACGGTTTTTGCTTTTGCTCCTGCTCCCCAGACAAATTTGTAATGGTTGTTGCACCCTGACACCAGCCTTCGCTGAAGCTACGGCTGTCGAAGCGCTCATCTGCATGCAATTAAAATCGTGCACCGTGACAGATTTCTGGCTCCGAGATAGTTTGTACCCCCGCTTTCGCTTCGCTTCTGCGGGGCACGGCGCGACTCTACGCCAGTGCTGTTAATAAAATAACAATACCTTGATAATTTCCCAGTTACTTTGAAAGCTTGTACCGCGACACGCGAAATGTTCAATAAAATTTGTACCATGACTGCAAAAAGTGCGCCCCCGCTTTCGCTGCGCTACTGCGGGGCAGGCTCCCCCTCCTTGCACCGTGACAGCTTTCTGGCTAAAGTACCAGTCCCGCGTACGCGGGATGCCCGGTGCTGTCGTCGGGTTACGCCTACTAAAACATACCGCCGGGCCGTTATAAGCAAGCCGATGGAACATCAGGAGACTACTTATCGACATTTTTTAAGTACAATATTCCGCATGAAATCATGGTTACATTTACTTGCATTTTGTTGCACACCATTGACTTGAAAGCCTTTTATATGTAAATTTACTCTATTGATAGACCCGGATATTAAGTTCCTAAAAAGACTAATCGTTAATAATCAGTGTTTTAAATTTAATAATAATTAAAATGGCAATCTGGTCTGCTGAAGTTAAAGAGCTTGAGAAGCTATCTAAAACTTTAAATGACAATTTACCAATGATCGGTAAGGAGTTAGAACCACTTATAAAAACGAATGATGCAAATGTTGTGTTGCTTTATGCCCGGCGATGTCTTGAAGTGATGTTAACAGAGCTTTGTGAAACTGAGTTGAAAAGACCAAGAAAAACTGAACCACTAAAAGGAATAATAGACAAACTGAACAGTGAGGATAAAGTACCTTCAAATATTATTGCTTCCATGCATGGCCTTAATAGTCTTGCTACTTTTGGCACACACCCAAAAGATTTCGAACCTGAACAGGTTAAGCCCGTATTAAATAACCTTTTAATTGTTACCAGGTGGTATCTTAAATTCAAAGGAATTGAAGTATCGCTCCTTTCCACTACCGAAAATGCATTGATTACAAAAGCTAAAGCAGAATCTGAAAAGCCTGACACTTCACAGATTGAAAAATCCGTTGCCATCCTTCCCTTCCGCAATGATAGTCCCGATGAGGAGAACGCATATTTCATTAATGGGGTGATGGAAGAAATCCTCAATAATCTTCAAAAGATCAGGGTTTTAAGGGTAATTTCCCGGACTTCTGTTGAACAGTATCGGAATCAGACGAAACCAATACCTGAGATTGCAAGAGAACTTGGTGTGAATTACATTTTGGAAGGCAGCGCGCAGCGATACGGAAATAATTTTCGTTTAAGAACTCAATTAATACTGGCTGATAAAGAGACTCATCTCTGGGGAGAATCATTTCAAAAACAAATAAATGAAACTGAGGATATTTTTGGAATCCAGAACCAGATTGCTGAATCAATAGCTACAGAATTAAAAGTTATTATCACACCAGAGGAGAAAAAACGCATTGAGACAATTCCTACCTCAGATATGGCAGCATATGATGCTTATCTAAAGGGCAAATTTTATGCATATAAATCTACGTTGGATGATCTGGAAATTGCAATGCACCATTTTGAGCTGGCAAAAGAACGAGATCCTGAATTTGCCCTTCCTTTTGCAGGAATTGCCATGGTATGGATGGTCCGTCAGCAATTAGGGATGGCATCACCTGAGGAGGCAGGCCCAAAAATAATGGAAGCTGTCGGAAGAGCCCATGAACTGGACAACACATTGGCGGAAGTACATTTTATATCAGCTGCGATGAATGTTTTGGGGATGTGGGACTGGGAAGCTGGCGAGGCAGCATATAAAAAAGCCATTGAGATCAATCCCAACCATACAGATGCACATGCAATATATTCACAATTGCTGATAATACTTGGCCGGCCGGAAGAAGGAATGGAACATGCTAATCTGGCATTTAAGCTTGATCCACATAATCCAATGGTAAAGGTGTGGTATAGTGCAGATCTTTTATTTGTGCACCGTTATGACGATTGTATTTCCATAAGTCGTGAATTATTGGAAAAGAATCCAACTATGTTCCTGGCCTTAGCTAATCTATTTCCGGCTCTTCACATGAAAGAAAGATATGATGAGGCATTTGAAGCGACGAAGTTGTATATATGCAATTTCTACACAGATTTTGACCATGTTTTTGATCAGTATGAACATTTAGGTTATGCAGGTACATTGAATCTTGAAGCCGATGTCCTCCTGGCGCAGTCAGAATCTAAATATATCGTACCATTAGATATTGCTCTTTTATATATCCATGCAGGTAATAAGGAGCGGGCTCTGGAATGTCTGGAAAAATCTTACGAAATGCATGATTCTAATGCCATTTATTTAGGAGTATATCCTGAATTTTCAATTATTCATAATGAGCCCCGCTATAAGGATCTGTTAAAAAAATTGAACCTGCCCGATAACAATTATTTTATTTCTCATGAATATGGTGCAGGTGATATAAACTCTGTGATTTAAAATAAGGCCTGCTTATAACACGGACAATATGGGTAAGTTGTTTCCCGCTTTTTTATTGAAAAAGCGGGACAGGTCGTCACGGTTTTTGCTTTTGCTTCTGCTCACAAGACAGCTTTGTAATGGTATATGAACCCGGACACCAGCCTTCGCTGAGGCTAAGGCTGTCGAAGCGCACACCTGCCCTCAATTAAAATCCTACACCGTGACAGATATCTGGCTCCGAGACAGATTGTACCTCGACACTGCGCCAGTGCCCGTCACCAAATTTGTAACCGGGGATAACCTCGCGGCTCCGATCAAACTTGTACCGCGACACGCGTAATGCTCAATAAAATCTGTACCATGACTGCAAAAACACGCGCCATGCTTCACTCATTACGGCCTCAGAAGTATTATCTCCCGATGCCGGGACACCACTCTCGGCCTCCATTCGTTCAGCAACGCTTTCTAATTATACTGCCGGGCCGTTAGCATTCATGCTGTGCCGATTTTGGAAGACAATATAATGGTAGACCCATACGTAATATTATAAACTAACACGGGATCTAACTATCTAGATCAAATTATCAAGAATTACCGTTTGTTATCTTAAAATTTAATTCAATTATTGCAGCACTATATGAAAAAACTACTTCTAATTGGACTTATAAGCTTTACTGTATTGACAATTTATCCTCAGTCTAACTTATTGATAATAAAGAATGAAAAAGTAAGTGGGAAAAACTACAAAACCAATAACGATATACAAGCTAAGGAGTATATTTTCCCCGATAGGATAGATAATTCATTTATTGATACAACAACTAATTTATTGACAGTTCAGCTTCGAGGGACAAGTAAAAATGGTAAATGGTTAAATAATTCCGGAGATGTCGTATTGTATGACTTGACAAATAACAAAATTAAATGGACCAAGAAAATCTTTTATCAACAAGGTAGTATTGAGCAGTTTGATAATATTATTATTCAAACAATTGCAAATAAAAGCTACTGTCTGAACATTGAAAATGGAGAGAATCAATGGGAAGTGAAAAATACAATTTACTATGTTGAGCCGTTTCAGAAAATTGGGATTGGATATAAATTCAAAACATCAACAGGCTATACAAATACTTTGGAAGGAATAGATTTGAATAATGGAAATACAATTTGGAAAAGGGAGTTAAATCGTGAATACAGTTGGAATAACATTTTTCATTTGAACGATTCGGTCATTATTGTTGCAGCAGCTGGTTTACATTCTATTAATCTTAAAAATGGAACAGGTTGGGATTATAATACAATTACTGGGGAAAAAGACTATACTGAAACAGCTTTAGCTAATGCTGCCGGAGTAGCCTTAGGGGTACTGACAGGGGCATTTATGATGTCAACGGGTCATAATTTAGTAAGAGATGTTGTATCAAATATTCTAAGAGATAGTTCAACTATTTATTTTGCATCAAAAGAAAAAATAACGAGGTTAGATTTTAGTGGACAAATAAAATGGTCTTCTCCTCTACCAGAAGATATGACAAGTAGTTCTTCAATCTTTACAAAAGATAGTCTTCTTTATATGATAAATAAAGGCTTTGCTTTTATGGGTTACAGACAATTAGATTTTGGCAAGCCTTTTTTTGCGGGATTTAATCGTAATACTGGGAAACAATTATTTTTAAGTACCATAGGCGAGAAAAAAGACCAAATTACCGGATTTAAGATATATTATGATACGGTATTATTAGTATTTAAAGACAGAGTATCAAAGTATTCTATGTCAGACGGTTCGTTTATATCAGAAAAAACATTTGATATTCAAACGTTAGGTGAATTAAGATATTTCATTGGCGGACAGGTCTATCTTAAGACCGACTCTATTTATAATAACTTAATATTTATAGATTCGACTAGCCATTATCTTTTTACAAAAACTGGGAAAATACTTGTTATCAATGACAATCTAGATGTTTTGAATCAGATTGAATATAACCAAATATACCTGTATTATCTTAAAACAAAGAATTACAAATTCTTGGCAAAGGATAATGAAACAACTGTAATAGACAATGAGAATAAGAAAGTCGCTGATTTTAAAGCATCAAATAATTCGATATTAATTGGGTCAACGCTTTATGATATGCAAGAAAAGAGTTTCCTAGAAATCGATCTCAATGAATTAATAAATAGCACACCCAAATAATTGGGAGTAAACTTTCACTTAATATTATAATAACAAAATTTGCACGAACCACTAACACGGACAATATGGGTAAGTTGTTTCCCGCTTTTTTATTGAAAAAGCGGGACAGGTCGTCATGGTTTTTGCTTTTGTTCCTACTCCCAAGACAGATTGGTAATAGTTTTTGTACCCGGACACCAGCCTTCGCTGAAGCTACGGCTGGCAAAACGCGCATCTGCCCGCAATTTAAATCCTGCACCGTGACAGCTTTCTGGCTAAAGTACCAGTCCCGCGTACGCGGGATGCTCGGATTCTTCGTCGGGTAACACAACCTCCCCATATTGCCGGGCCGTTATGGTTAATTCGTTATAAAAGTGACCATTAGAAAAATCACTCAAAGAACTAACCATAACTGAAAAAGCGATGTGCTTTTCTGAAACAAATATTTCGCAGTTATCAGGACTTACAAGTATTATGACAGTTAATCTTTTATTTAAAATATTTTGTTTTACTCCTTTGGTTTTTCTTTTCCATTCATGTAATAGTAACAAGCCAAAACCCTTCTCAAATTGGCAAGAACCTATTACAAGAATAGAGTTTGTTTTAATACCAGAAGGAAGTTTTCTTATGGGAAATCCATCAGCAGAACGAGACACCAACAATTTAGAATCTATACATTTTGTGACTCTCACTCAAGATTTCTGGTTGTCTAAAACAGAAATAACACAGGAACAATGGCAAAAAGTTATGGGAGTTAGAGAACTTCATCCGGATAAACCTAATCCATTTCGTTATGACAATTCAAAGTATCCAGTTGTAAGCAAATCTTATTATGATGTACAGAATTTTCTACAAAAATTAGAAACGCTATCTCCAGGAAATCACTTCCGCCTTCCTACAGAAGCAGAATGGGAATATGCATGTCGTGCAAATACTTATACTAATTTTTCCATTGGACAAAAAATTTCTGATTCTTTGAGTAATTACAATGCTGAAATTACTTCGAAATATTCGATCATTGGAATAAATGTGGGACATCCAACATCAGTGGGTAGCTATTCCCCTAATCCTTGGGGATTATTCGATATGCATGGTAATGTTTGGGAGTGGGTCTCAGATTGGTATGCACCTTATTCTTCGCAACAAACAGTAGATCCCCAAGGACCTCAAAATGGAACTCTCAAAGTTATCCGAGGTGGTAGTTGGTATTTTGGTGCAGATAATGCTCGATCATATTCTCGTGGGACACATTCGCCTCAATCATGGGGATTCTCAATAGGATTTCGCATAGTTCGGGAAAAAATCGACTTCAAATAAAAAATGATACAAGATTAAGTCTAATCTCGTTTTCTGATGATAATAATAAAAAAAGAACTAACCATAACACGGACAATATGGGTAAGTTGTTTCCCGCTTTTTTATTGAAAAAGCGGGACAGGTCGTCACGGTTTTTGCTTTGCTCCTGCTCCCAAGACAAATTCGTAATAGCCTTTGCACCCGGACACCCTCACCTGCTCACAATTATAATCCTGCACCGTGACAGATTTTTGGCTAAAGTATCGAGACCCTAACCGGTGCTGTCGTCGGGTAACACAACCTCCCCATATTGCCGGGCCGTTAGCCGTAAGCGGTTAGCTTCCAGTACACTAGAGAAAGTTTAACATGACAATTCCTTCTAAAGTATCAAGCTTCTAAAACAATTTCAGTAATGAAAAAAATGAGACTGGATCATGAACTCCCTATTTCAACCTCTGCATGGGGATGGAAATACCATCACTTGGGCATCCCGACTAAAAAGAAAATGCCAGGTGAGACATATCTTAAAAAGTTCAAATTCTATGTCTCCGGCTTTTCTTCTTGTCCCTTCGGCATTGAATGGATGAGATTCGAAAAGGATAGCCCAGTTTACAAACTAATTCAATCAGTGCCTCACATAGCATTTGAGGTAAGCAGCATAGACTCTGAGCTATCGACACATGACTTTAACGTGATCTCTAAACCAGAATCAAACTTTGAAGGTATAAAAGTCGCGATGATTGAATACAATGGAGCTCCAATAGAACTTATCGAATTTGAAAAAAACAAATAAAACGCCTTCGGCTAAAAACAAGTTAGCCGCAAGCGAACCAGCGACAGTGCGATGGTCAATGAAATAGAATATTGAATTAAAACATAAAAATAAAAGAAGGAAATCTCATGCAGAAAAAGTCTTTAGTGGTAATTGACATTCAAAATGACATTACCAAAAACTACAAAGAAATCATTGACAATGTTAATCGGTCAATAGATTGGGCAGTGGAAAATGAAATTCATGTCGTTTACATAAGGCATTATAACTTATCTGACGGTACAAGGACTTTCAAACCTAATACTCGTGGGTCTGAATTAGTTTCGGACATGAAATTGGTTTCCAAAAACATTTTTGAAAAATCCAAAGGCAACGCATTGACCAGCGAAGATTTTGCTGACTTTATCAAAAAAAATGAAATAAGCGAATTTTACATTACAGGAGCAGACGCCATTGCCTGCGTGAAATCAACCGTATTTAATATGTGCAAGGAAAACTACAAAGTTACAGTCTTATCAGATTGTATTACGAGTTATGATAAAAGAAAAATTGACGAAATGCTGAATTATTACGAAAAAAATGGCAGTAAAATAATTAAATTGAATGACTTGATAGATTCTAAATAAAAACACGCCTTCGGCTAACACGGACAATATGGGTAAGTTGTTTCCCGCTTTTTTATTGAAAAAGCGGGACAGGTCGTCATGCTTTTTGCTTTTGCTCCTGAACTCAAGACAGCTTTGTAATGGTTCTTGCACCCGGACACCAGCCTTCGCTGAAGCTACGGCTGTCGAAGCGCGCACCTGCCCGCAATATAAATCCTGCACCGTGACATTTTTCTGGCTAAAGTACCAGTCCCGCGTACGCGGGATGCCCGGTGCTTGCGTCGGGTAACACAACCTCCCCATATTGCCGGGCCGTTATGTGCAAATTTGACCACACTAATCAATGAACCAGTAATATGAATACAACAAACAGTAATTTGACTATTTACTGTTACTTCAAGATTGATTTCCTTTGTACAAATATTTTGAGTAATTATGAAAGATATTGTTTATAGGGTAACGACAATTAACGAATTACACGCAATTGCAGGATTTGAAAAGCCTAAACATCCCTTGATTTCTGTTATTGACTATTCAAAAGTAAATGTTGTTGATGCTCCAGAATCGGGAAGTTTTGTTTGTAGTTT
Organism: uncultured Bacteroidales bacterium; assembly: GCA_963702415.1. Classification (GTDB taxonomy): domain Bacteria; phylum Bacteroidota; class Bacteroidia; order Bacteroidales; family VadinHA17; genus LD21. The sequence continues at coordinate 260,757 of CAVPCP010000008.1, forward strand.
TTACACTGTCAACTTCAAAAAAAATTGTCATTTCATGTATGGAAGACAGCCTTTTGACCACCAAGAAGGAACTTTAATTTGTACAGCTCCGGAACAAATTATTACATTCGACCGGAAAAGAGATACAGGAAGTTCAGAAGGCTGGGGATTATATTTTCATCCCGAATTAATAAGAAACTCAAATCTTGGAAAGAAAATACATGAATATTCTTTTTTTTCTTATGAAGAAAATGAAGCATTGCATCTATCAGACGAAGAAAAACAAACCTTGCTTTCCATAATAAAGCAAATGGAAAATGAATATAATACAAACATTGACCAATACTCCCATGAGTTAATAATATCAAATATTGAGTTATTTCTAAATTATTGTAAGCGTTATTATGGAAGACAGTTTATCACACGAACCAATCAGAACAAAGATTTGATTGTAAATTTTGAGAACTTTTTATCTGAATATGTTAATTCTGACAAACTGAGAACTTTAGGAATTCCTTCTGTAAAGCATTGTGCTGAAGCCATGAATTTGTCAGCCAATTATTTTGGCGATTTACTTAAAAGCGAAACTGGCAAAAATGCACAGGAACATATTCACTATTTCTTATTGGAGCAGGCTAAAAACTTGTTGGTAAGCTCAGAAAAAAGAATCAACGAAATAGCTTATGTCTTAGGATTTGAATATCCGCAAAATTTCAGTAAACTATTTAAAAAGAAAGTTGGTTTATCACCAACAGATTTCAGAAACGAAAAAGTATTAAAACAAATTAATATCAATTAACAAATCAATATAAAATCATGAATAGGAATTTTTTTATTTCCGGAATAATTACTTCAGTAGTCAACCTTATACTTCAGGCAAGTATCTACTTCATTTTTTTAAAAAAGTACTTTACTACTCATCCTGCGGGTTCTGATGAATACATGAAACAACTTAACCGACCACCAGAAGAACTTGTAATCTGGGCATTGCTTATCTCAGCCCTAGCATTTGGTTTTTTTATTACTACCACAATAAAATGGTCTGGTGCTAAAAGCTTTAGCTCGGGTTTGAAGTATGGATTTATACTCGGAGTGCTATTTTGGACTGCTATGAACTTTGGACTTTATTCTGCACAAAATATTTTCTCACTACCAAGTGTTTTAGCTGATTTGGTATGTAGCGCATTTTCAATGACGATTTCTGGAGCAGTTTCAGCTTGGATTCTTGGAAAAGCAAATTCAAATTGAGATTAAATATAAGCTTACATATTTACAAAAAAATCGAGGTGAATACTAAAAAGATAAAAGCAACGAACCGACACCAAGACCTTAAACAATAGAGTAATGAACAACAAAAATTAAACACCTAAACCTTGAAAAACTCTTTAGTAAAAATACTTGTAACTATTGGTAGTATTATTTCAATAGGTTTTGGACTCTGGCACTTTTTTGTTCCGAGCATTTGGAATTGGTATTTATATTTTGACAAGGCTGCAACTGAACTTATTTTAGCAGTTCGGGCAATAAATATATTTTTTTCCTTATTACTTGTTTTGCTTGGGATTGCCAATATACTATTTGTATTTAGAAAGCTACAAGACAGATTTTCTACGATGGTGATACTCTCAATATCAAACATCTTATGGACAACTCGAATAATTCTTCAGTTAGTGTATCCGCAAGGTTCTCAAAACTCAATCATTCAATACAGTATGCTTTTGACTTTTTTGGTTGTTTTGGCTTGTTTTGCCTTAGCATTATTATTAATATTGTTTAATAAAGAGATAGTTGAAACAAGATAAAAAACAAAAATCTGCACATAACACGGACAATATGGGTAAGTTGCTTGTCACGGTTTTTGCTTTTGCTCCTGCCACCTAGACAGAACCGTAATGCTTGACAAATCCAGACCGCGCCACAACTGTTAACAAAATAACAATACCTGGATAGTTCCCCATTCGTAAGATAACTTGTACCGCGACACTCGTAATGCTCAGCCAAATTAGTACCCGGACTGCAAAAACACGTGCCCCCGCTTTCGCTGCGCTACTGCGGGGCAGGCTCCCCTCCTTGCACCGTGACAGCTTTCTGGCTAAAGTATCAGGATCGTGACCGGTGCTTGCGTCGGGTAACACAACCTCCCCATATTGCCGGGCCGTTAGCGGGCATTTTTGCCACTATAGTACTCCGATATAATGACAGTCTTCTTGATTTCCTTTCCCATTTAAATTTAATAAATAAACATCCTTAAAATCATATTAACATAAAAAAATTATTATTTATTAACTATTATTTATTGTTTATCAATATTTTTTTATTATCTTTGCATCATAACTTAAAATTCAATTGTCATGTCAAAGAAAAATGATGTAATTCTTAAAGTATTAAATGTAGTTTCTTGGGTTATTTTCATAGGATTATGTATTGAGGCAGGAGCCTTAATTTTTAATTTTATTTTGACCCTTTTCAAACCAATTGCTTCCCATGACATTTACAAAGGATTAAACCTTTCAGAAATGTATGAAAACAATTTTTCTCATTTCATTGGGATAATGAGTTTTGTCGTTGTTTTATCTATCCTCAAGGCCTATTTATTTTTTCTTGTTGTAGAGATCTTCATGAAATTAAATCTAGTTAAACCTTTCAATTTAAAGATTGCTAAACTGATAGAAAAGATAAGCTATGAGGCATTTGCTATTGCCGTTGTTAGTATTATAGCACATCAGTACACAAAAAGACTCATTCAATCCGGATACGAGGTAGGACATGTAGAAAAATACTGGAATGACATGGCAGCATTTCTTATGATGGGAGCTATCATATTTGTAATATCACAGATATTCAACAAAGGCATAGAGTTACAAAACGAAAACGATTTAACAGTTTAAGCCATGCCAATCATTGTAAACTTAGATGTAATGATGGCAAAGCGAAAGATTTCGCTTAATGAGCTATCCCAAAAAGTTGATTTAACTCTTTCTAACCTTTCCATCTTGAAAACAGGGAAAGCGAAAGCGATTAGATTCAGCACTTTAGAATCAATTTGCAAAGCCTTGGACTGCCAACCAGGTGATCTTTTAGAATATGATAACAGAGAGAAAATAACAACGCTCCGCTAACACGGACAATATGGGTAAGTTGTTTCCCGCTTTTTTATTGAAAAAGCGGGACAGGTCGTCACACTTTTTGCTTTTGCTCCTGCTCCCCAGACAGATTTGTATTGGTTCTTGCACCCTGACACCAGCCTTCGCTGAAGCTACGGCTGTCGAAGCGCGCATCTGCACGCAATTTAATTCCTGCACCATGATAAATTTCTGGCTCCGAGACAATTTGTACCGCGACACGCGTAATGTTCAAAAAACTTTGTACCATGCCCTCCTTCGCCAAGGCTACGGAGGCTAAAAGACGGCAAAAAGTGCGCCCCCGATTTCGCTGCGCTACTGCGGGGCAGGCTCCCCCTCCTTGCACCGTGACAGTTTTCTGGCTAAAGTATCGGGATCCTGACGGTGCTATCGTCGGGTAACACAACAACCTCCCCATATTGCCGGGTCGTTATGGTTAATTCCCACTAGCTGAGATAGTTCCGTAGATTTCTAAAGATAACGGCAAATGAGCATCAAGACAATTCTCTGGTTAACCATAATACACTGTTCATCAGCTGAGTAACTGTTTGAAGATTTGCCGTTATTCAGAATTCTAACATTACCTGCACATTAGACAACTCTTAAAAGAACTAATCATAACAGAAAAAACAGATTAAAAGTTTGATAATAACGTCTTCTAACTACCATGACTTTTTATCTTAACAAATTTCTCATCACTTGACAATTTCTCTTTATCTACATAGACTATGTTAAATAGACAATCCTACCTATATATCGGGACTGAAAGCCAGTGATAATTTGATTTATGACGTTCAATTGTATAATAATAATTAAATTTTACCTTCTAAAGTTTTATATATCTTCCTTTTAGCAATTAATAAGATCATTTTGCTGGCATGGTTTTTGTTATTTATATTTATCTACTAATCTCATTTTAATGAGACTTAATAAACTAACTATCTTGATCTTACTATGTTTCTACCTCTTCTGGACCGGATGTGAAAAACCTATTGTAGATTTTAATAGGGATGCACTTGTTTCTATTAAAACTCCTTCCGTCAGTGCTAATTCATATACTTCAATTATTGCTACCAGAAAAGATGCTTCGGTCGAAATCTCTTTGATGTATTTTGATCCGCTTTTATTTAATAAGGAACGGAATTATACTGTTTATCCAGATTATTATGAAGTATATCTTTCAAAAGACGAGGGCGTAAACTGGGAAATGATCAGAACCCTTGATACAACATATATTAACAGAAGTTTTATTATACCAGGATTAATAAACGGTAATCTCTATTATATATATCTAAAGGAAACTTATAGTAATCCAAAGTCAACAAAAAATACAAATGTCGCATTGTTTGTACCTTCTTCATTCAAACCTACTTATAGCCTTATTCTGAAAAATTATTATGACAATGATTTATACTCATTTGACTGGAACAGCAGCACTAATAGCATAGCTTATGCAACAACTTATTATGAATATAAACCAGGTTATGCAGCCGCATCTGTATTTATTTCAAACTCAAATTATGGACAACAATTAGTGGATATCAATGCTTGGTTTCCTCATTTTAATATGGATGGAACAAAGATTTCTTATTCATCAGATAAAGGTGAAATATTCGATGGTAAATTAATGCCTGAGCATATCGCTATATATGACGTTAATACTAAAACAACAAATAGAATTACTTCCGGATATTCTGTCAATAGATATCCTGTCTGGTCGCCGGATAATTCTCAGATTGGATTCTCATTTTCTGAAAAAAGTGATGAGAGTTTAAGAATCTCATTATTGAATTCTGATACTCATACACAAAAAATACTTCAAACTGGATCAGGACTTAATCAGAATATTCTAAGTTATAGTCAGATCCGACCAACCTGGTCTGCAGATGGGAAATACATATATTTTACTCTCTGGTTTTCGACAGATTCCAATATAAATCCGGGACTTTATGATATTTTTCGTATTAGTACTAAAGGTGGAATTCCTGAACCTGTACTAAATTCCCCTTGGATAGAATGTACACCAGTCATATCACCCGACAATTCAGAATTAGCTTTTTTGACAGATTTTAATGGTAAGCTTCAAATATGGGTATACGATTATGCAAATAATAAATTACAACAACCGTTCGACACTGACATTTATTCCTTTGAAGAAGTCTGGTCACAAATAAAATGGAAAGATAACAATACAATCTTCTTCGCTAATAGGTATGGCTTATATTCGATATCTGTTGAATAATAAGAATATAACTTGACAAACTCATCTATTCAGTTTTAAAAGAACTAACCATAACACGGACAATATGGGTAAGTTGTTTCCCGCTTTTTTATTGAAAAAGCGGGACAGGTCGTCACACTTTTTGCTTTAGCTCCTGAACTCAAGACAGCTTTGTAATGGTTCTTGCACCCGGACACCAGCCTTCGCTGAAGCTACGGCTGTCGAAGCGCGCATCTGCTCGCAATCTAACTCCTACACCGTGACAGCTTTCTGGCTAAAGTATCAGTCCCGCGTACGCGGGATGCCCGTGCGGCGTCGGGTAACACAACCTCCCCATATTGCCGGGCCGTTATTGGCAAGTTGTTACATACCGGACACATGCGTAATTTTGACAAATTTCTGTAACTTTGGAAAAAATTCATCCATATGAGCAGTGATGTAATTTTAGAAAATATAACAAAAGCCATCCATAGACAGGATCCAAAAGCACAAGCATTTTTATTTGGATCACGAGCCAGAGGCGACAACAAACCAGACTCTGATTGGGATATTCTTATTCTAATTAATAATCAAATAGTCACGAGTGAAATTGAGGACAGATTCAGAGATGTTCTTTATAATATTGAGCTTGAATCTGGTCAAATAATATCTACTTTTATTTACCCTAGATCATTCTGGGACAATACCTTAAAGTATTCTCCACTTTATAAAGCAGTAAAAAAAGAGGGAATTAAACTATGACCATTAGTAACAAATCAGAATACATTCATTATAGATTTAAAAGATCGCAAGAATCCTTTGAGGAAGCCTTGATAATGATTCAAAACAGTAAGTGGAATACTGCCGTTAGCCGACTGTATTATTCTTGTTACTATGCTGCTACTGCTCTGCTATTAAAACATGATATAGAAACACGATCTCATAGTGGTGTCAGGACCAAATTTTAGTGACACCTTCATTAGGACTGGGGAAATTGATGTAAAATTTGGAAGACTTCTTTCGCATCTGGCCGACTATAGACAAAAAGGCGATTATGGTGATCTCTACGATTACGATGACAAAATTGTACTCCCTTTAGTTAATCAGGTAAAAGAATTCATATCGGAAGTACAAATTCTCATAGAAAAATAAAATAAAACCAGCCAATAACACGGACAATATGGGTAAGTTGTTTCCCGCTTTTTTATTGAAAAAGCGGGACAGATCGTCACGGTTTTTGCTTTTGCTCCTGCCACCTAGACAGGATCGTAATGCGTGACAAATCCAGACCGCGCCACCACTGTTAACAAAATAACAATACCTGGATAGTTCCCCATTCGTACGATAACTTGTACCGCGACACTCGTAATGCTCAGCCAACATAGTACGCTGACTGCAAAAACACATGCCCCCGCTTTCGCTGCGCTACTGCGGGGCAGGCTCCCCCTCCTTGCACCGTGACAGCTTTCTGGCTAAAGTACCAGTCCCGCGTACGCGGGATGCCCGGTGCTGTCGTCGGGTAACACAACCTCCCCATATTGCCGGGCCGTTATGCGTAATATTCTGGCTACAAGACAACTGCATAATAAAATAACCTAGAAAGCTATGAATAATAATACATTTAAATCGAAAAAAAGCAATAGTCTGGGAACTTTGCTGATTTTTGTAAGTTTTATGATTCTTTTCTTATGTTTTGGACTGCCAATAATTTTAAGACAATCATTAGGCTCAACTGAACTTATCATTAAGACTCTATTATCCATCTTAATAATCGGATTTTTCATCTGGTGCTGGACTAATACCTATTATGTAATCGACAAAACGAGACTATTTGCCATATTTGGACCATTTAAGTTTCGCGTTGAAATTCAAGACATCAAAAAAATAACTACTGACCAAAAGACAATTGGCTGGATTATTAAACCAACTTTATCCTGGAATTGTATCGTGATTGAATGTGGAGACTTTAAGAATTTAGCAATTTCTCCTAAAAATCAAGACACCTTTATCAATACCTTGACAGATATTAACAAAGAGATAAAAATAAAGTACTCCGCATAACACGGACAATAAAGGGCATTTGTTTGTCATGGTTTTTGCTTTTGCTCCTGGTACCAGGACAGATCCTGCTGACCGCGGCACCCGGACTTCGCGCCAGTGATCACAATTAAACCTCTGCACCTTGACCAGTTTCTGGCTCCGAGACAGCTTGTACCCCCGCTTTCGCTGCGCTACTGCGGGGCAGGCTCCCCCTCCTTGCACCGTGACAGCTTTCTGGCTAAAGAACCAGTCCCGCGTACGCGGGATGCCCGGTGCTTACGTCGGGTAACACAAACGCCCTTTATTGCCGGGCCGTTAGGTGGCATAGTGTGGTTTCCTACTAATGATCAAAATAAAAACTTGACTTTGGTTCATTAATTCCATAATTTTGATAAACAATTCAATAACAAATATCTAATTTAATTAAAGCCCGTATTTATGAAAAAGGTTATTTTTTTTAGTCTGGTTATTGCATTGATAATCGGAGGTTGTGCTCAGGAAAAGAAATCACCGATTGAAGGTATATGGAAGCTCATCTATGGTAAGTGGCATGAATGGAATCCTGGCGACACACTGATTTACCAGTTTCCTGGTAATATGGCCATTTATCATATCAAAATATTTTCAAAGGGCAATTTCACTTTTGTCGGTCATTTTAGTTTGGATACTTTAATTCATGATAATTATGGCGGGGGGACTTATACTCTTAAAGGAGACAGATATGAAGAAAATATTCTTTATGCTGGCAAATCCATATTTAATCGAAAAATAAGGATGATACAGGAAATTAGAAATGATACTTTAATTCAGAAATGGCCCGCAGATGAAAACTGGAAACTTGCTGAGAAATACAGTATTGAAAAATATATCAAGCTAAAATGATATGCTCTAGTAGGTTATCTGAGTGAAAGAAGCTATGTTTATCAGAAGAGTCCCAACTATTATCCCTCCCAAAAAACTCATTTAAGCAGATTTGATAACGAAAATTCTTTCTTAACCTAATTCTTTTTTGGACAATAGAATCTTAACCATTTAAACAATGCTACGACCACCTAACACGGACAATATGGGTAAGTTGTTTCCCGCTTTTTTATTGAAAAAGCGGGACAGGTCGTCACACTTTTTGCTTTTGCTCCTGTAACCAAGACAGATTTGTAATGACTTATACCGCGACCGCGCCAGTGCCCACTATTAATCCTTGTGTACCTTGACTTGTTACCTGCTCCCGATCAACCTTGTACCTCGACACGCGTAATGCTCAATAAAACTTGTACCATGCCCTCCTTCGCAAAGGCTACGGAGGCTAAAAGACGGCAAAAAGTGCGCCCCCGCTTTCGCTGCGCTACTGCGGGGCAGGCTCCCCCTCCTTACACCGTTACAGTTTTCTGGCTAAAGTACCAGTCCCGCGTACGCGGGATGCCCGGTGCTGTCTTCGGGTAACACAACCTCCCCATATTGCCGGGCCGTTATAGTGCATTATGACAGATTACTTATCGAGTTCTTTGATCAGATAGATTCTTTATCATTGGTTAACAATATTGTCCACGCCATATTTTACAATTCTGAGTAAATAAGAAAATGATAGTTTTTTGATGGATGTCGGTTCCAATTATTTCTTTAACTTTATTAAATTAATAAATGGTATCTTTTTTTAATATTGAGAAATAAATATAAAAACTGAGGTTAAGATGCAAAATATTTCGAAGCTTTACCGGACAGGTTTAATATCAGCATTTCTACTTTTACTTTTACTTTGTCCTAAGTGTAAAGATAATCCGACAGCTGAAGAATCTAAAGAATCAGACTTAAACCATCTTTTCAGTAATAAAGAGTTACAACTATTAGGTGAAAAACTCTTTTTTGATGAAACCCTTTCAGATCCGGAAGGACAATCATGCGCCTCCTGTCATGGTCCGGAGGTTGGATGGACAGGCCCCGATGAGAGTGTAAACAAAACAGGAGGTGTTTACCCAGGAGCATTGCATCAACGTTTTGGAAACCGAAAACCAAACAGCTCAGCCTATGCTTCTTTAAGTCCTCTGTTTCATGCAGTCATCGAGGAGGATAAAATTCAATTTGTGGGAGGTAATTTCTGGGATGGACGGGCAACTGGTCATAATCTTGGAAATCCTGCTGCCGACCAGGCACAAGGCCCTTTTCTGAATCCGGTGGAACAAAATATTGCCAATGCTAAGATTCTGGTTGAAAAAGTTTGTAAAACGGAATACGTTTCACTGTTTAACAAGATTGGAGAAGATATATGGGACATAAAAGATATCTGTAAAAGTAATGATGTAAATCTTCAATTTGGTATTATCGGTATAGCAATTGCAGCCTTTGAAAACTCTGACAAAGTAAACCAATTCTCTTCAAAGTTCGATTACTATTTGAAGGGGAAAACAAACCTGACTGATAATGAAAAGAGGGGCTTTGAACTTTTCAATGGAAAAGCCAAATGTGCATTGTGTCATCTGAGCACGATTGAGACTGACGGATCATTTCCTCTATTTACCGATTTTAGATTTGAAAATTTAGGCATACCGGCAAATCCTCAGAATCCCTGGTATTCTATGGACACATCCTTAAATCCTGATGGGGCTAATTGGATTGATCCGGGATTGAAGGATTTTATAAAAAATTTACCCCAATATGCAATGTTTGCAGATGAAAACTATGGTAAACATCAAGTACCGACACTTCGAAATGTTGATAAGCGACCCTCTGAGGAATTTGTAAAAGCATTTGGACATAATGGATATTTCAAAAGCCTTGAAGATATAGTCCATTTTTATAATACCCGTGATATTTTGCCATTTGCTGAAACAGTATCTGATCCTCAGCTCGGAGTTAATAGCTGGCCAAAACCAGAAGTTTCTGAGAATATTAATAAGATTGAAACAGGAAGCCTCGGACTAGGTGCTGAAGATGAATCTGCAATCGTTGCATTTCTTAAAACCCTTTCAGATGGATACATTTTAAAGGATAAAGAATAATCAAATTCTCCCAATCCATCATTCTTCTTATTGTACAATGCTGCATAAAAAGGAAATCTCTGGTGAAAAGTTTGCTTAAATGTGGATCACCTCTTTACATCTCTTGATAAATATACATTATTAGTGGATTGGATAAAAAACGCACTATAACACGGACAATATGGGTAAGTTGTTTCCCGCTTTTCTATTAAAAAGCGGGACTGGTCGTCACACTTTTTGCTTTTACTCCTGCTCCCAAGACAAATTTGTAATGGTTCTTGCATCCGGACACCAGCCTTCGCTGAAGCTACGGCTGTCGAAGCACGCATCTGCACGCAATTAAAATCCTGCATCATGACAGTTTTCTGGCTCCGATCAAACTTGTACCGTGACACTGTGCCAGTACCCTCCATCAGATTTGTAACCGGGGATAAATTCGCGGCTCCGATAATACTTGTACCGCGACACGCGTAATGCTCAATAAAACTTGTACCATGCCCTCCTTCGCCAAGGCTACGGAGGCTAAAAGACGGCAAAAAGTGCGCCCCCGCTTTCGCTGCGCTACTGCGGGGCAGGCTCCCCCTCCTTGCACCATGTCAGTTTTCTGACTAAAGTACCAGTCCCGCGTACGCGGGATGCCCGGATGCTACGTCGGGTAACACAACCTCCCCATATTGCCGGGCCGTTATACGTAAGGTGGTTAATCCCAGTCAACTAGAAAAGTCCATGGACTTAACAAAATCACAGTATCGTTGTTATAATAAAAGCTATGGAACATAAGGCTATATCGATTAGGCCCTTCATTGGTGCAAAAAACTTTGAAATCTCGCGGAATTTTTATCGTGACCTAGGTTTTAAAGAAAGTATTTTATTTCATAATATGTCCTATTTCAAAACAGATGGATTAGGGTTTTATTTACAGGATGCTTATGTACAAGATTGGGTGGATAATTCAATGATTTTTTTAGAAGTTGAAGATGTTGACCGCTATTGGAAGGATCTTTTAGCTCTAAACCTGACTTCTAAGTATGCGGGAGTAAAACTAACCCCAATTCGTGAATATGATTGGGGTAAAGAATGTTATTTGCACGATCCGTCAGGAATTCTCTGGCATATTGGTGCGTTTTTAAAATAGACTCTCATTGCTTTATTAAAATCTGTTACACCTAATTCTCGAACATCTTGACAGTTTTAAAATTAACCCTATATATAACACGGATGGTATAGGTAATTGCCTTCAGCAGCCCGGACAGCTTAGTAATCAGCTCCATAAGTCTATGCGAGTAAATTTAAACCCACTTATTATACTTTCGGTACCGTGACTAATCCTGCTGCCGTGACAAAGTCAATAGGGCTGCTGGCCGACGCGCCGTTGTCATGGTTTTTGCATCGCCATCTGGACAATTTTATCATGACGTGACAACTTGCGGCCGTTTATCGGGACTCAGTCATCTGGACAACTTTATCGTGACACGAAAATCCTGCCCACTTACCGGGACTTTGCAAAAACTCATGCCAACCCCGACACAGACGGCAACTCCCTATACCACCGGGCCGTTATAAGGCAATTATCTGCACATTAGACACATACCATGAAAGAAACATCTCAAATCACATTAGAAATTTGTGCCCAGGTTGACAAATGGGTGCCAAAGCTGACATCTCTGCCTGAAGAGATTATTTCCGAACCACGAAACAGTCAGCATAGAAATATCAAACAAATTCTCGGGCACTTGATTGATTCTACTTCAAACAACACGCACAGAGTAGTTCATCTGCAATATCAGGATAACCCCTTCTCATTTCCAAACTATGCAACATTTGGCAACAATGATCGATGGATTGCTATACAAAATTATGAGAGTGCAGACTGGAATAACATGATCCAGTTATGGAAATATTCACTCCTTCATTATTGTCACGTGATAAATAATGTAAATGATCAAAATCTGGAAAACGAGTGGATATCAGGACCAGAAAAAAATATATCTCTACGTACTATGATTGTCGATTTCCCCAAACATCTTAAATTGCATCTCGATGAGATCAATAACCTGATTAAATCTCAAGATTAACCAAATGATCCAGACCGTTTCCTTTGAAAAATATCTTATCGCACCCTGTGGCATGAACTGCGGGACTTGCATTGCCTATCTCCGGGATAAAAACAAATGTCCCGGTTGCAGGATCAATTCCTCAGATAAAGCTATTTCAGTTAAAAAATGCACAGTCACAGAATGCAGCTATCTGCAAAAGACAACTTCAAAATTCTGTTATGACTGTGAAAAATATCCATGTAAAAGGATCAAAAACCTGGATAAAAGGTACAGTACAAAATATCGGACAAGTTTTATTGAGAACCTGGCAATGATAAAAGAAAAAGGATTAGACAGCTTCCTGGTTTTTGAATCAAAACGAAGGATTTGCGAACACTGTGGATCTGTTTTAAGTGTGCATCGGGACCATTGTATCAAATGCAACTGGACTCTAAAATAAATCGCCTTATAACACGGACAATATGGGTAAGATTTCTGGCTTCGATTTAACATTGTACCGCGACACTGCACCAGTGGTTGTTAACAAATTAACAGTACCCTGACATGTTTTCTGCTCTCAACCTGCTTTGTACCGCGACCGCGCCAGAACCCAACAAGCCTTGTTCCAGGATGGCAAAAACTGCGCCCTCGCTTTCGCTGCGCTACTGCGGGGCAGGCTCCCCCTCCTTGCACCGGGACAGTTTCGTTGCCCGCCAGCTGGCGGGTACCAGGATAGTTGCCGGATACTGAGTCGGGTAACACAACCTCCCCATATTGCCGGGCCGTTAGGCGTCATGCGGAGCAATCCCGAAAAAATTAATAAGTTTGCAAATGACAGATTCCTATCGATTTAAAAATATCCCACGTTCTAGAATTGCGACCTTTGACATCTTCGCAGTTGGCCTTCGAAAACATCACATTGTTGCAATGCTTGAATTCGATGTAACTGAAAGTAGAGCTAGACTTAGAAACTTGAGAAAAAATGGTATTACTGTTTCATTCAATGCATGGCTCATTAAGGTTATCGGAAATGTCTTGCATAAACATTCTGAAGCGTCAGCGTATCTTTATAACAAAAAGAAACTCATTATCTTCAATGACATCAATGTCTCATTAATTGTAGAAAAGAGAATCGGTGATGCCAAAGTTCCCATACCACTGGTTATTAATAAGACAAATGAAAAATCTGCCCTAGAAATAACTAAAGAGATTGAAAAAGCAAAAAATCAGGAATTGACCTCTGATGACATCGTGCTCAAAAAACAATCGACATCCTATGAAAGGTATTACTATAACCTTCCGGGATTCTTGAGAAGGCTTTTTTGGAAAGTACTGCTAATAAGACCGAAAGCTGCATTCAGAACTATGGGTAATGTTGCTGTCACATCAGTCGGCATGATGGGTAAGATAAACGGATGGTTTATTCACAAATCAGTTCATCCGATTTCTTTTGGAGTAGGTTCTATCCTTAAAAAACCTGTCGTTTTTGAAAATGAAGTAAAAATCAGAGAAATCCTTAACATGACAATCCTGGTTGACCATGACGTAATTGACGGAGCTCCGATGGTAAGGTTTCTGGACGACTTGACAAACTACATTGAGACTGGAAAAGAAATAAATAACACGAACGCCTAACACTGACAATATGGGTAAGTTGTTTCCCGCTTTTTTATTGAAAAAGCAGGACAGGTCGTCACGGTTTTTGCCCCGCCGAAGCGGGATTTGGCTTCGCCGAGCTCCGCTTCGCTCCGGTTCGTCGCTACACTCCTCAACTTTTGTTCCTGCTCTCAAGACAAATTTGTAATGGTTCTTGTACCCTGACACCAGCCTTCGCTAAAGTTACGGCTGTCGAAGCGCGCATCTGCCTGCAATTAAAATCCTGTATCTTGACAAATTTCTGGCTCCGAGACAGTTTGTACCCCCGCTTTCGCTGCGCTACTGTGGGGCAGGCTCTCCATATTGCCGGGCCGTTAGCTGGCATACGTTCAACGATTTGACATGAGCAAAAACATTGGGAAAAATAATTTGGAGAATTCAGGAATAGTATATACCTTTGTAATATACTATTATTATACACTATGAAAACATTATCCTTAAAATTAGATGACGACATCTTCGACGAAACCGAAGATGTTCTTATAAAACTTAAGAAATCTAGGAATAGATATATTAATGAGGCAGTTGATTACTATAATCGTATCAATCGTAGAAACCTCATTTCTAAAAAACTCTCAAGAGAATCAAAACTGGTTAAAAGAGAATCTCTTGCAGTCTTAGCTGAATTTGAAACACTTCAGGATGAAAATTAAGCAATTCGGCATCTGGATTGCTGATCTCGAACCACAACGTGGGACAGAATCCGGCAAGATTAGACCTGTTCTAATCGTTCAAACAAACCTCCTGAAGGATCATCCTTCTTCTGTTATCTGTCCGATTACGACAAATATTGCTCCCGATAGTGACATTCTAAGAGTCCATATAAAAAGGGGGGTTGCCAACTTAAAGAGTGACTCCGATATAATGATTGATCAAATTCGAGCTATTGACAATAGACGACTTACCTCTAAAGTTGGAGAACTACCGCGGGACCTCCAACTAAAAGTAAAAGAAAACATTAAGATCATTCTCGATTTAGAATAAAACAAAAGTACACCAGCTAACACGGACAATATGGGTAAGTTGTTTCCCGCTTTTTTATTGAAAAAGCGGGACAGGTCGTCACGGTTTTTGCCCCGCCGAAGCGGGGTTTCGTCGCTACACTCCTCAACTTTTGCTACTGCACTCAAAACAAATTTGTAATGGTTCTTACACCCGCTAAAGGCTCCGCTCAGGACTTCTGGCTAAAGTACCGGGACCCTGCCCGGATGCTGCGTCGGGTAACAGCCACCGCCGCATTCTGGCTCCTCGCTATTCCGATCCCGAGTACTCGGGATCGGAACTTAACGCTCGGCCCCCGCTGAGGCGGGGCAGGCTCTCCATATTGCCGGGCCGTTATGCGTCATACTCGGGCTATCTGCCATTAAGAAACCTGGGATAGGAAAACTCAACAAAAATATGTAAATTTGAACATGGCAAAAAAATCACAATATATTGATATCGAGATCGATAAATTGACAAACTCTCTGGAGAATTTAATCACAGGCGATAACTTCCCCACCGATATTATTATTACCGATCTAAGTGACTATAAATCAATAACAAGAAAAGAGGGCTGGCTATTCGATTGGAAATCTGAATTCAAGATGCCAGACAGGGATGTGTATAAACTTACCATTGTAAACAATCAAACTGTTATTCAGGGATTAATCATTATGAAAAAACACTTGGAGCGACCCATGTTGGTGGTAATCTAATGATTATTAATACTGTCGCAGCTTTAAAATTAATAAACAAATATTTTGATAAATAAAATGGGACTGATCAGAGAACCAAAAGACATTGATTTCTACGTTGACCCTCGACCATTGACAGTTAAAGAACAGAAAATGATCAGCGACTTTATTAAGGCTGATAAAATAAAAAATAAACGTAGAAAGAAAATTAAAATTAGTACGAACGCATAACACGGACGGTGTAATTAATAGGCTCGTCATGCTTTTTGCCACGCCGAAGCGGGATTTGGCTTCGCCGAGCTCCGCTTCGCTCCGGTTCGTCGCTACACTCCTCAACTTTTGCTCCTGCACCGTGATCCTTCGCGGAGTCTATCCCGCAAAGCGGGGCTCAGGACTTCTGGCTAAAGAACCAGGTCCCGATAGCTATCGGGACTGCCCGGTGCTCACGTCGGGTAACAGCCACCGCCGCATTCTGGCTCCTCGCTATTCCGATCCCGAGTACTCGGGATCGGAACTTAACGCTCGGCCCCCGCTGAGGCGGGGCAGGCTCTCCATATTGCCGGGCCGTTAGGCGTCATAGTGGGCAAAATCCCCAGCCCGTCTTTGTTAGAGGATTTATCTTGACAAAATACTTTTGTTTGTTCTAGTGTGCCTTGATTAGCGTCTTATTAAATTTAATCTTAACATGACAACTTTCAGCCATTTATCTGGACTAAGCCATCTGGATAATTATATCATGATATGACACATCATAACCATCTATCTGGACCTTAAAACTACGGCGCTTAACAGAATAAATTTGTACCTTGACTTTTGATTGTTCAAAAACGACGACTAATTAACCAAAGAAGATACCTCAACAGTACTCTCAACAATATTTGTTACCTTAAGCAGTGTTTCCCGATTATGAAGAATGCAGTTACCTGCTTTTGCATTGAGCTTAACCCTTAACCTTCTCGATCATGTGATTGATTACATGAGTGTGCTCTTGCTGAGGGCTAAACATGACTATTTCAGCATCTGCATTGACCTTAACATTATGCCCTGCTGGCCAGTAAAACAGTTCATTCGCGTTGACACTCTCCTGGATACCATCAGCATCTGTGGTAGTAATTTGACCACTCAAAAGGTATCCCCAGTGAGGGCACTGACACAAATTTCCTTCAAGTCCCATAAACAGAGGAGTTGTATCAACTCCTGCAGAGAGACTGAAGTATTCGCCGCTTATCTTCCCAAATCCAGTTGCATCACCGAAATCAGTTCTCTGACGGAGAATGGCACCTGGTATTTCTAGTTTGACTTCTATGTCCTCTTTTACTATTTTCATACTTATTCCTCCAATGAGATTATGGATGTCTTTTTTATAGATGTATGCTATTACTGCATCCGTTTAAGCAATAGTCGATCAACTACTTCATTTAGTAGACATAATATAAGGATAAATGTTCATTACTGACAAAAGATTAACTAAAAAGAGATGATTTTAGAGCTTGACGAGATAATAAATGCTACGACCGCCTAACACGGACGGTTGGGGTAATAAACTTGTCACAATTTTTGCAACCCACAACCGGACAGTTATCACGACAAAGTAAACGTCGATTACTCTATAAAATCTTTTAGCTGCTGATGGAAAGGACAGTGATAAATCGGGACTAATAACTTATACCTAGATTGGCAAAAATTGCGCCATGTTGGCTTGCCCGCCGGGACAGTTTTTCGGCACCCTCCTTCGCGTGAAAAACGCTTCGGAGGGCGAAGCCGGACTCAAATCGGCGGACGGCCCCACCAACGGTTACTCCCTCAACCGCCGGGCCGTTAGGTGGCATTTCCAGCAACAATTTGACTTCCTGATAAATCCGCAAGATATTATCCAATATTTTGACTATAAATCAATATTGAACATACCACGACAACTATTAGGCTTTGTTACCGAATATTTATTTTTAATCTTCATTTAAATTTACCTGTCAATGAAAAAATCTAATACCAAAAACATTGTCGTATATGCATTTACCTTATTTTGCTTATTATATTGTAAAAATCCTCCCGGAGAAGACTCAATGCAGCCTTTTGCAGGTTACCCGTTGCTTGCCAACCTAGATTCAATAAAACAAGAGCTTGCAAGCCATTGTCTGGACACAATTAATTTCAAGAATGGACAAATAATTGCTGATATTGGCGCAGGGAATGGATATCTGGAGGGTATGTTATCTCTGTTCTTTGACAGCCTTACATTCTATATACAGGATATTGATTCATCAATCTGCAATCAATTAACTGTCAACAAAGTAGCAGACTTTTATAAAAGATTAAAGAAAGAGCCATTCAATAATAAATTCATAGCTATTAATGGGACAGATTCCACCTCCAATCTGCCTGATAGTATTTGTGATAAGATATTAATGATAAATACATATCAGTATATTAAAAAGCCTAAAGCTTTTATACTAGATGTTAAAAAGAAACTTAAGAATGACGGATTTTTTTATGTGATTAATCCACAATATGGTGATTATGATGACCTAGATCGCCAAAGGAAAGAGTATGGGTGGAATGCATCCCCTCTAGAGACGGAGATATCTGATATAATCAATTGCGGTTTTGAATTAATTAACATCTCCAGAAAAATAACCGATGGTAAATTTTATGATCCCTATATTATGACCTTCAGAAAAAAAGATTAAAAAAGCGACCACCTAACACGGACAATATGGGTAAGTTGTTTCCCGCTTTTTTATTGAAAAAGCGGGACAGGTCGTCGCGGAGTTTATCCCGCAAAGCTGGGCTCCTCAACTTTTGCTCCTGCACCTAAGACAAATTTGTAATGGTTGTTGCATCCGGACACCCAACTTCGCTGCGCTAAGTTGGGCAAAGCGCGCATCTGTACGCAATTATAACTCTGTACCTTGACTGCAAAAACGCATGCCATACTTCGTTCATTCCGGCTGGGTACCAGGATGCTACCCCGATTCGAGACCCTGCTCCAGCCTACATTCACTCAGCAACGCTTACTAATTATACCGCCGGGCCGTTATGGGCAATTGCGCTGACTACGTGATAATTACAATGATTATATAAAATCTGATATAGACGCGATCTCAGTTTATAAATTTAAAGCGAAAATAGCCTATAACGGTATCATCATTAAGTTTTAAATATTTTACCTTAGACTAATCAAAATAAGACATAAACAAAAGCAAAATGGGACAGATTAATAAAATCAAACCAGCCCTTCTGGTCATTGACATCCAAAACTTCTCTTTAAAATTTATTCCTGATAAGGACAAAGATGCTGCTCTGTTCAGAATCAACATGTTTATTGATTTGTTCCGAAAACATGACTTTCCAATCATCAGAATTTATCATTTCAATGAAAAACACGGACTAGTGCAAGGGACGGATGATTTTGAATTTTCAAAATCAGTGTCAATAAAACCTGAAGAAGACCCGATGGTCGTTAAAACTTATCCTGACAGCTTTAACAAGACTGATCTTGACAAAGTATTAAAAGAAAAAGGCTGTAATACTTTGTTCATTTGTGGATTAAGCGCTACAGGATGTGCATTGGCTACCTGGCTTGGAGCCTTCAACCATGACTACAAAGCTTTTCTTGTTAAGGATGCACTTATGAGCCCAAATAGAGAACACACAACAAACATTGAAATTATGTTTGATGCTGTTGGTTACGATATAATTCAACTTATTCTCGAAAATGTTAATCCTAAAGACTGATTAATAATTGGTTATACATAAAAGATTTTAAAATAACAACTGGTCCATAACAACCGCATTCTGGCTCCTCGCTATTCCGATCCCGAGTACTCGGGATCGGAACTTAAAGCTCGGCCCCCGCTGAGGCGGGGCAGGCTCTCCATATTGCAGGGCCGTTAGCTGCCATGTGAGCCGCATTTCTGCTTTTAAATCTAATTGGAGAATTCTTAAATTTGTAACCATTTAAACAAATTCAATTCCAATCCTATGACAGATGATCTTCTCTTAACAAAGTGTAAAGATTACCTTAAGACTCTTTGTATAGATATTACTGAACGATGTGTAGGCAGTAATGGTAATAGGCAAGCCACCTACTTCTTAGAAAAAGAGCTTTCATTACGTGATTGGGAAACCGAAATGGTTGAATTCGAAGCAATTGATTGGGAGGAGAATGGAGCTAATCTCAAATCTGATGAAGAAAATTTTAATGTTCTTGTAAGTCCATATTCACTTGGATTCAGAGGTGAGGGAGAATTAATATCTGCATCAACTATCGAAGAATTATCAAAGATTAACGCAAAGAATAAGATAATCTTCCTTTTCGGAGAAATTGCCAGAGAGCAATTGATGCCTAAAAACTTTGTATTCTATAATCCAGAGGAGCATCAAAAGATTATCTCGATTCTTGAGAATAGCGGAGCAAAGGCCATAATAAGTGCAACCGGCAGAAACGCAGCATTAGCAGGAGGAGTATACCCTTTCCCATTAATAGAAGATGGAGATTTTGATATTCCCTCTGTCTACATGACAGAAGAAGAAGGCTTAAAACTCATTCCTAAAATTGGGAAGATCGTTTTTTTGGAGTCTTTATCAAAGAGAATACCTGGAAAAGGCTACAATGTCATTGGTAAAAAGGGTAATAACAACTCCCCAAAGATTGTGGTTACAGCCCATATTGATGCAAAGAAAGGTACTCCTGGTGCAATTGATAATGCAACAGGAGTTATTGTCCTATTACTATTATCAGATCTACTCAAAGATTATAATGGTAATAAACTCATTGAAATTGTTGCATTTAACGGTGAGGATTATTACGCAGTCCCTGGACAGATGAATTACATTTCCACAAACAAAAATAATTTCAACAAAATATTACTGAACATAAATATAGATGGCGCTGGATACAAGGAAGGACTATCTGCATTTTCCCTTTTTAATTTACCAGATGAAATACTTCAGCCTACTAAAAAAGTAATCAATCAATATAGTGGAATAACGGAAGGTGTCCAATGGCCTCAGGGCGACCATAGTATCTTTTTGCAATTTGGTGTCCCGGCTATTGCAGTTTCTTCAAAATGGTTCATAGATAATATCGGTGATCAGGATATAACTCACACTCCAAAAGACAATATTGAGATTGTCGATTGTAACAAAATTGTTGAAATTTCTCAAGCATTAAATACCCTTATCAGATCCATTTAGATTCTGACTAAAAGACTGTTTAACTCATTGATTTTAAAATAAACACAGCGAGCTAACACGGACAATATGGGTAAGTTGTTTCCCGCTTTTTTATTGAAAAAGCGGGACAGGTCGTCACGGTTTTTACCCCGCAGGGCGCGGCTACTTGCAAGCATTGTACCACGACGCTAGTAGTGGCCACAAAACTTGTACCATGACGGTAAAAAGTGCGCCCCCGCTTTCGCCTCGCTACTGAGGGGCAGGCTCTCCATATTGCCGGGCTGTTATGGTTAATGTATACCTTATCTGCTTATTAGGTAGACATAAAACACTAGCCATAACAGATTAAACCAGGTTACTTTACAAATTGGACAAACTTCCTTTTTGGTTTAAAACAAAAGAAGATAATTATGCTTAAAATATTTGTCATATGAATATTTCAATGCATGAATTGGATTATTTGTATCACTCATAAGTTATGTTTTTTGTATTGAATCCAATTGTAAAAGAAATTTTTTTATTAATGATTCTTTATATATAATAATGCCATGAAATCAATCATTTTTTTCTGCTTGTTATTCATTTCTAGTTCGATATATTCACAGAATCTGAAACGTCAGGCACCTCAATGGCTTTTAAATGCTGTGTTTTACCAGGTTTATCCTCAAAGCTTTTATGACACCAATGGGGATGGCATTGGAGATCTTCCAGGTATTACGGCCAAAATGGACTATATACATTCACTTGGAGTAACTGCTCTCTGGTTAAATCCTTTTTTTGTTTCACCATTCAATGATGGAGGATATGATGTGGCTGATTATTATAAAGTTGCCCCTCGATATGGAACCAATGAGGATTTCAAATTATTATGTTCTGAAGCCAAGAAACGTGGTATCAGGGTAATTTTTGATCTGGTGGCCGGGCATACTTCCTGGGATAATCAATGGTTCATTGAATCAGCAAAAGCGGAGAGAAATATATACAGCGACTGGTACATATGGACTGATAATGTGTGGTCTGAGAGATACGATGTTATACGTGGAATATACCCCCGTTTCGGAGGATATCTGCCTAATTTCTTTGTTTCACAACCTGCACTCAATTATGGATTTGCAATCCCTGACCCAAATGAGCCATGGCAATTATCACCAAATGATCCAGGACCAATGGCAGTTCGTGCCGAGATGCGTAAGATAATTAAATTCTGGTTCGACCTCGGAGCTGATGGTTTTCGTGCCGATATGGCCTTGTCGCTGGTTAAAGGAGATTTAAAAGGAGACTTTACCGCTCAGATATGGCAGGAAATACGAACCTGGATGGAGAACAATTACCCTGATCATGTTCTTATTGGAGAAGGCGGGAAACCATCCATCAGTATTAAGAAAGCGGGTTTCCATATCGATTTTACTTTACCATGGAATATGCCAGCTTATAATAGTCTGTTCCGAAAAAGTTTTCCAAATGAAGGAGGAACCACGGAAGGCGTGGATCCTTACGGATTCAGCGTTTTTGATGGGTCGGGTCATGGCAATATTCTCGAATTCCTTGACGAATACACAAAACATTATGAAGAAGTTAAAGAATACGGTTTTATAAGCATTGTTGAGGGTAATCATGATCTTCACCCGAGGATCAGTTATGGTCGTACGAACAACGAAATTCTACAGGTATTTCTTTTCACTATGACCATGCCCGGAGTTCCATTTCTTTACTATGGTGATGAGATCGGACTAAAGTCTGTTAATGGTCTGCCGGGTAAGGAAGGCAGTTATGACAGATCCAATGTCAGGACCCCCATGCAATGGGATAATATAGAAGTTAATGCAGGATTTTCAACATCTTCTAAAGAGAAACTTTATCTCCCAATCGATCCTGATGAAAATCGGCCTGCAGTTTCTCAGGAAGAAAAAGATCCATTATCTCTTCTTAACCAGACACGAAACCTGATTTCGATTAAAAAAACCTATAAGGCACTTGAAGCAGATGCTTCATGGAAATTACTTTATGCCGAACGAGGTAAGATGCCATTGATTTATGAACGGTCAAAAGACAACCAGACTATTATTATTGCAATAAATCCAAGCTTGGCAAATGTTGAAGCCACTTTGAAAATTGATGATTTGAACTCAACACCGGCGACAATTTGGGGACAGAACAAGGCATTTCATAAAAAAGATGACTTTTGGATTGTCACTCTCGGACCTGCATCAGGAGGAATTTATGAAATAACAAAGTGATTTGAGTTACATTAGAAAGGGCAACAATCAATTTTTAGGAAATGATTTTAAATTTAGTCAGAAAATAAGAAAATATTTAAAACTGAATTGACCTAATTAGATTAATAACGTTCTTAGTTTTTAAAAAAACACAGTCGCCTTTAGTCCTGAATAGACTTCTCACTTTTAACCAAAAAAGGGTGCTCAGTATACCCGCTTTTACGTTAAAAGGTTAGATTTATCAATCAGTTTAGACGATTAACTAGCTCCTTGATTCATATATAACACCAGACTAATAACATTTACAAGTTTGTAAGAAATAAATATTAACTAAGCATAACACGGATGGTATAGGTAATTGGCTTCGCCGAGCTCGGATCGAATGAGATTTCAGGTTGCTTCGCGTGGTAGTTTAAGGACGATCCTCGGTTGCCTTCAGCAGCCCGGACAGCTTGGTAATCAGCCCCAAAGTCTATGAGAGAAACTTCAGCATCACTTATTAAAATTTCGGTACCATGACTAATCCTGCTCATTTATCAGGACTCAGCCATCTGGACAACTTTATCGTGACACAGAAATCCTGCCTATCTATCGGGACTGCCCGGTGCTGCGTTAGGTAACACCCACTAATTTTATTGCCGGGCCGTTATCAGCAATTGATCAAAAATAAATTGTACTATTTTAAAAAAAATTAAATATGAAAAGAGCCGTTTTTATTGTTGTCATCTTTATTTTTCAATTTTTTAACCGCACAAATGCCCAGACAATCGAATCCTTAATAAAAGAGCTACCTCCTTACTTTTCTATCCTCACAACATGGGGTGTAAGGCCAGAATGGGATGAAAAATCTGAAAATATTTACTTTTTAAATAAATTAGTAGGTGATGTATTCAAGATAAATATCGCAACAAGAGAAGTTTCACAAGTGACCTCTGGTTTTTTTCATGGTGGCATTCATCGTGTGTTGTGTTTATCAAACGGGGATTTGCTTCTTGCAATGGGCTCAAACATTTTTGACGCCACCAATCCCGAAAAAGACAGGCATGCAGGACTGAGATTATACATACTCACAAAGGAAAACCTCAATAAACCATATCCCTTGAATGCTTTCTGTGATGAAGGCCCTGCTGTTTCGAAGAACAGCATGAGAATAGCCTGGACTTTGAAAGGACAACGAGAAATACAGGCTGGCGAAATTTTTTACGAAAACGGTATTCCTCAATTAAAAGATGTGCATACCGTTATATCCTACAAAGACTCAACGGAGTATGTACGATTGGAAACACAGGATTTCAGACCTGTCCTAGATGAGGAATTAATTTATACCCATTATTGGGGAGACGCTAATGATCAGTATCATCATTCACAAGTTTATGGTTTTAACTTAAAAACGAAAAAAATAACCAAATACACGGATTTACCAGACAGCTATAATGAGGCAGAGGGAATTTCCCCAGATGGAAAGTACATTCTGATTGAAAGTGATCGTCATCAATCCATAGAAGAAAGAAACAAATATAAACTTGATATTTATAAACTGAAATTGGACGGTAGTGGAGAGGTGGAGAGGCTTGCTGACTTCTCAACTAGATATTTTAATAAAATCAAGTCAGATAATCCTGTGGTAAATAAGAAGGGAAATATGATTGCCCATCAATTTGGATTTCAAAAAGGAGCGGGAGACGGAAGAGGTATTTTTTTATTTGATTTAAATGCTTATGAAAAATTTAAAAAGAATAAAAAACAATAAGAAACATTTTCATTTAGAGAACAAAATGAAGATGAACAGCTGATAACACGGACGGTATAATTAATAAGCTTGTCATGGTTTTTGCTTTTGGTATCAAGTTTAAAGAGAGGAGTAGGGTAGGAGACAAATCCGGATCGCGCCATTACTGTTAATAAAATAACAATACCGCGATAGTATCCCGACCACTTAGAAGCCTTGTACCGCGACACTCGTAAAGTCCACAGAACTCTGTACCATGACTGCAAAAACGCATGCCATGCTTCGTTTATTCCGGCTGGGTACAAGGATGCTACCACGATTCGAGACCCTTCTCCAGCCTACATTCACTCAGCAACGATTACTAATTATACCGCCGGGCCGTTAGGCAAAATTCAACTAAAATTCCTACTCAAGTGATAATTTTTCGATTTTCTTTGAAAGTTATATTTTAAGTACTTATATTTGTACTTAATTATATACTTAAAATTATTACAACAATGATTGCTGCAAATTATTCAGAATTCAGGAATGAATTAAAGAATTACCTTGATAATGTTGAGTTTAACAACGAAACACTCATCATTAAAAGAGGATCTGGAAAGGGTACTGTTCTAATATCCCTTGACGAGTACAATTCGATAATGGAGACTCTACATCTTCTGAGCTCAAAGAAAAACGCTAAAAGACTCTTTGAATCAATTGAACAAATGAAAACCGGTAAGCGGGCACGACACAAACTGATCGAAGAGTAATGAGGATAATATTTTCTAAAAATGCATGGGAGGATTATACCTCATGGCAAACAGAGGACAAGAAAACTCTAAAGAAAATTAATTCTTTATTAAAGGACATCGAGGGAACTCCTTATGAGGGGATTGGAAAACCAGAACCACTTATAATTGACCTTGCTGGATTTTGGTCCAGACGGATTGATCAAGCTCATAGACTTGTTTACAAGATTGAAGAAAATGATCTTCAGATATTTGCTTGTAAATATCACTATGACAAAAAATAATAACGCAAGCTAACACGGACAGGTAGTCACTGTTTTTGCCCCGCAGGGCGGGGTTTGCCTTCGGTGAGGTCCCTTCGGTCGGTTGGCTTCGCCGAGCTCCGCTTCGCTACGGTTCGTTGCGGAGTCTATCCCGCAAAGCGGGGCTCAGGGCTTCTGGCTAAAGTACCAGGACTCAACCCGGTGTTTTCGTCGGGTAACACAAACGCCCTTTATTGCCGGGCCGCTAGCGGTAAGCCAATTGACTTTCCAATTTGATTGATCAATGACAAACAGAAGCCTACCGCTAACTCAAAAACATTCTGTCAATCTTATATTCGATTTTTCAAAAGGACATTTTTAACAGATTCCTACCTGACGGTATGATTTTTGAGGTATTTAATCTAACCAAACCCTAATCAGATGAAAAAGCTTATCATCATTTTATGTTTCCTGGTTCTTTTATTAGGCTGTGAAAAGAGTGTTAAAACTTGCGACTTTGATGATCCTCTTAAAGATATTGAATGGCTAAAGGAGGTAAAAACTTCACTTACTAATTGTTCTTGTGAAATATCAATTATTCAGGCTACTTATAATAAACAAACAGTGTTTTATACCGCCATGACAGATCCTATTTGTAATGGCATATACCCTATTGTATTACGTGATTGCACAGGTGATATTGTAAAATCCTATGAATCTATAAATCAAGTAAAAGACAATGATATTACTAATATAAAAACATTGTATAGGTGTAAGGTAGAATAGTGGTCTACTAGCTAATACGGACAATAAACGGCATTTGTTTCCCGCTTTTTATTGAAAAAGCGGGATAGTTTTTGCCCCGCCGAGGCAGGATTTACTTTCGGTGAGCTCCCTTTGGTCGGTTGGCTTCGCCGAGCTCCGCTTCGCTACGGTTCGTTGCGGAGTCTATCCCGCAAAGCGGGGCTCAGGGCTTCTGGCTAAAGTACCAGGACTCAACCCGGTGCTGTCGTCGGGTAATACAAACGTCCTTTATTGCCGGGCCATTATGGTTAATTCATTACAGCTGTGTACATTAGATAATTCCTTAAGAATAAACCATAACAGAATAAGCAAATTTCTTAACTTCGACAATTACTACTTAGCTATCGAGATTTGTATGTAAATAGTAAGACAATGACTAAGAAAAAAGGACTAATGAAGAAAATTATTTTTGGAATTCTGGGGGCCATAATTCTTTTCGTCGTAATTGTTTTTATTAACTTAATAATTGCAGGGCAATATGAATCTAATGTAACTAAGGGACAACCAATTGAAAATTATAGCAGCCATAAATCTGCCCTTTTAGTTATTGATATTCAGGAGGCTACAACAGGACATCTTTCCATGTATCCATTCTTCCAAAAGAATTCTGATGAATTGATAAAAAACATAAACCGGATCACGGATAGTTTCAATAATCAAAACATTCTGGTAATTCATATTCGAAGTGAAATATCAAATCCATTAATTAATTTATTAAATAGTTCTTACGCAAAAGGTAGCCCGGGAGCACAATTTGATAAAAGGATAAAAACAACTTCTGGTTTAGAGGTTATTAAAAGAGCAAAAGATTCGTTTAAGAATACAAATCTCGATAGTATCCTGACCAGCAATAAAGTAAGTGAACTGTATATAGTGGGTTTGGATGCTGCTGAATGTATAAATGCAACTGTTGAAGCTTCACAGAATAGAAACTACATGGTTAATCTTTTTGAAGAAGCAATTTTATCTAAATCAACCGAAATGAAGGATAGTATGATAGTAATTTTCAAAAATAGGGGCGTTAATGTTTTACATATCGATAGTTTAAAAGTATTGGAATAACATAAAATTCAAAAACAAATCACAAAAACAAAGAAAGAATAATCCCTCCCCAAAATTAAATGAACAGAACTAACCATAACACGGACAATATGGGTAAGTTGTTTCCTGCTTTTTTATTGAATAAGCGGGACAGGCCGTCACGCTTTTTGTCCCGCCGAAGCGGGATTTATCTTTGGTGACCTCCCTTCGGTCGGTTGGTTTCGCCGAGCTCCGCTTCGCTACGGTTCGTCGCGGAGTTTATCCCGCAAAGTGGGGCTCTTCAACTTTTGCTCCTGCACTCATGACAAATATGTAATGGTTCTTGCACCCGGACACCAGAACCTGAAGGATACCCATAAACAACTTAAATATAAACGTATGACACGTAGTATTTTTCTGTTTCTTTTTTGTGATCAGTCACCTCAATGGTTTACAGTCAAGCTGAAAAAATCAACTATGGAAATAATCCGATAAATGGAGGTTACAAAAAAATAAATGGGATAAACCTATATTATGAAATATACGGTAATGGAAAACCTCTTGTCCTGCTTCATGGTAATGGGGGTTCTATACGAGGACAATCAGGTAGAATTGAATATTTTAAAAAATATTTTCGGGTGATAGCAATTGACAGCAGGGCTCATGGGAAATCAGTTGAAACATCTATAATCCATTGACATATGAGCAAATGGCTTATGATATTAAAGTTCTGTTGGATAGCCTGCAAATTGATAGTACTTATTTATGGGGCCAAAGTGATGGGGGCATTTTGGGATTATTAATTGCCATCAATTATCCTGATAAAGTAACAAAACTTGCAACTTTTGGTGCAAATATATTTCCCGGGGAAAAAGCTGTATTTGATGAAATAAACAAAATGGTTCTTGATACACTCAAGAACACAAAAGATAATTATACTAAAAAATTGTACTCCCTAATGGCTTTTCAGCCACATATAACAGAAAGACAATTATCTCGTATTAAATGCTCAGTTCTTATTATGACAGGAGACAGGGATGCTGTACGACTTGAGCATTCAATTAAAATTTTCCAAAACATTCCAAATTCAAATTTATTTGTAATGCCTGGAGCAACACATTTTGGATCATATCAAAAACCGGATTTGTTTAATATGGTCTTATTTGATTTTTTCAATTCCCCATTTTCAACAATATCAACTGTTGACATTCTTACGGGGAAGCTTTGAATTAGGAAGATTTAAGTTTAAAACTTTTAAAGTAAAATAATACTACGCATAACACGAACAATATGGGTAAGTTGTTTCCCGCTTTTTTATTGAATAAGCGGGACAGGCTCCCACTCCTTGCACCCCCGCTGCTCACTACGCTAGCGCGGGGCGAGGCGTGACAGCTTTCCCCTCCTTCGCGAAAAGAAAACGCTTCGGAGGGCAAAGTCGGCTAAAGTACCAGGACTCTGCCCGGTGCTTACATCGGGTAACACAACCTCCCTTATTGCCAGGCCGTTAGGTGTAATATTTATCCATGAAGACTGTTAGTAGTCCATACGAAAAATTTAAATAAATTAGCTTTTTATAATTTAAAATCACTTGTATGAAAACAAATGAAATAAGGGGAATAATTGCAGATAAAAATCTCATAGCATACTGTGGTCTTTATTGTGGTGCATGTCGTTCATATCTGACAAAAAAATGTCCAGGATGCCATGATAACATAAAAGCATCCTGGTGTAAAATTAGAGAATGCTGTATAGAAAATAGTTTTCAGAGCTGTGCAAACTGCAACAAGATTGAACTGGCTGATTGCAAGAAATATAACACCTTAATTTCGAAAATTATTGGATATATCTTAAATTCAGACAGAACAGCTTGCATTTCTCGAATTAAAGAAATTGGCTATGATGATTTCGCGCTTGAAATGACTAATAACAAAAGCCAAACAATTAAAAGAAAATAGCACACTAACAATAGAAATCAATACAACACCTAACACGGACAATAAACGGCATTTGTTTCCGGCTTTTTTATGGAAAAAGCGGGATGGTTTTTGCTCCGCCGAGGCGGAATTTACCTTCGGTGAGCAAAGAACGCATCTGCACGCAATTAAAATCCTGCACACAACCTCCCAATATTGCCGGGCCGTTAGCGTTCATCGATGGAAAATCCGAGACTCTACAGAGACAGCTTTTTCCTAACTTCGCTCAATCTGTTATCATAGGACATATCCAGACAATTAACCAAAATCCAACGAACTCTAACTCTAAATGCTCAAAAAGAACTGAATGACACCTATTTTCTTTGCAAATCAAAAAGAATTCAGAAAGTGGTTAGAAAAAAATCACAAAACTCAAATTGAGTTATTAGTGGGATTCTATAAAGTCAAAAGTGGAAGATCAAATATGTCCTGGTCCCAATCAGTTGACGAAGCTATTTGTTTTGGTTGGATTGATGGGATCCGAAGATCAATTGATGAGGTATCCTACTGTATCCGTTTTACACCCCGAAAACCAACCAGTATATGGAGTAATATTAATATCAAAAAGGTAGAAGAACTTAAAAGAAAAGGACTCATTACTAAATCGGGACTTGAAGCTTTCAATAATAGAAAAGTTTCAAAGTCAGGAATTTACAGCTTTGAAAATATTCATACAAAACTACCTGATACTTTTGAAAACATTTTTATAGCAAATCCCCATGCCTGGGACTTTTTTACGAAACAAGCACCATCTTATAAAAAGACAATCAATCTTTGGATAATGAGTGCTAAGCAAGAAAAGACTCAACTCTCAAGATTAAATAAGACAATACAAGCAAGCGAAAAGCAAAATAGAATTTTTTAAATTCATTGCAACTGACTTACGTCCACCTATGACCAAACTAACGCTAACAGCTCAATAATTAAATTCTTCAAACATAAATACACAATCTTGTGTGATTTTTAACCAGGCTCTGTTACTAATTGTGTAAAATATGATCACAGAATAATTTAACTACCAAAAAAGTAACAGCATGACAAATGATAGAAAATAGACAAAAGGACCTATTTCTTAATATCTTAGAGAAAAATATTGGGATCATTTTAAAGATTTCGAGAGCTTATACAAATTCGGTTCATGATAAAGAGGACTTAATGAACGACATTACCCTTGAACTTTGGAAATCATTTGGGCGATTCAAGGGGGATTCCAAGATATCTACCTGGATCTACCGTGTAGCAATTAACACTTCAATGAATTTTAATCGAAAAAAGAAAAGTGATAAATTGTTTTTTCCAGCTGATCTGAAACAATTTGAACGTCCAATCTGGGTAACGGAGCCTCCGGACTCAACACATTCTGAAATCTTATACCAGTGTATTAATGAGTTAAATCAGTTAAATAAAGCTATAATCCTGCTCTATCTCGATGGCAATTCACATGATGAGATTTCTGAGATAACCGGAATTTCAAAGACAAATGTCGGGACAAGGATTAGCAGAATTAAAGAACAAATCAAAAACTTAGCCACTTCAAAAATTTAGTAAAATGGAATTAACAGAATTACAAAATATATGGCAGGAATACGATAGAAAAATATCGGAAAATACCCGCCTTAATAAAGAAATATTGAGACTTATCATGCTTGAAAAACCACGAAGAAGAATAAACTGGATAAAAATCAAAGCTGGATTATGGATATTTTCTCCAGTTCTGTTTGTATTCTTAATACTGATTCTGAACGTTCAGTTTAATATATCTACGAGGTTTTTTATCGGATTAGGCTTATTTCTGCCCGTTTATATTATCACTTATATCTGGGATATCAGATATTTCAGATTAATACGTGGAATTGATTTCGCAATGCCTGTATTATCCATAAGAAAGGTAATTACAGAACTGGAAAAGTATAAGATAAAAACAACAAAAATCAGATACCTTTTAATGCCATTAGCTATGGCAGGATTCCTTTTAATGATTATTCACAAAATTACATTCAGTTTCGATTTTTTATCAATTTTACCATTGCTGTTAATTGTCCTGGTTTTCTTCTCGTCGATGTATTTTACTTTTAAATATTCAATTTATGAACGTTTTATAAAGCTCAATAAAGATATTGACGAGATAGAACAACTTGAACAAGAATAACATATCCAGGTAAATTTAATAAACCTAAACGAAACGCTAACACGAACAATACGGGTAAGTTGTTTCCCGCTTTTTTATTGAAAAAGCGGGATGGTTTTTGCCCCGCCAAAGAGGCAACAGCGTCTTCATCAGTGATCACAAGTGTACCATTTTAAAATACTGTGAAAATCAACTTTAGAAACTGTTTCCGGAGTCTAATGGCTAAAAAAAGCTCCCTGAATTTATCAGAGAGCTTTAATTAATTCTATTAGTTTCTCAATTACTTAGGAAGAACAACCCCATCAATGACATGAACAACTCCATTGGTTCCTTTTAAATCTGCTACAGTTACAAAAGCTGATTTACCGGATTCATCTGTTAATTTAACTTTCCCCATATCCAGTGAAGCAGTTAACTTACCACCGCTGACAGTTGTTAAAACTGCTTTGCCATTACCACCTTTGATAGCAGCCATAACTGCAGCTGCATCAAGATTGCCGCTAACTACATGATATGTTAATATTTTTGCCAGCTGGGCTTTATTCTCAGGCTTAAGCAAATTTGCAACAGTGCCTTCAGGTAGTTTATTAAAAGCAGCATTAGTTGGAGCAAACAGTGTAAATGGACCCGCACTTTTCAAAGTGGTAACTAAATCGGCAGCTTTTACCGCAGTTACTAATGTTGTATGATCCGCAGATCCTATTGCAATATCAACAACATCTTTTCCCTGGCTGAAAGCGCTCATAGAGGAAACAAAAGCAAAAAATAGTACAAATAATTTTTTCATTTTTTCATTTATTAATGTTTATAAATCTAAAAACAAGCAGATATGAATTTTTTTTAAGTCAAAAAAATCTCCGGCTTCAGGCCAGGACTTTTTTTGTATCCCAGGAAAATTATTTGTTAACAATAATTTCCGACACCCAGAGCCTGTGCGCCAGTTCCCGCAAGGAAACCTTTTGCAAACACAGTATAGATTTTACCTGCCTGCAGTGTGACTGGAGGCAAGACCAGAGCTACAGTAGAAGTTCCTGCTACACGAACGTCAAGATTATAAGTTCCAGCGTCAAGCGGAGTAAAAACGGTAGATTCTTTAAATGCAATATCAGAAAATACTACAGCTCCACTGCTTGCAACTGCCACATCAACCGCCGGGGCATCGGGTGAAAGATGTATAAAACGAACATGGGCTTTCCCTGCTGCCGGCATTGTCAGATCATCGACAAGTACTAAAGCTGTAATTTCCGATACCTGATCTACTGCAAATACTGAGTAGTATTTATCTACTTCCAGATCAAGGTCTCCATTGATTACAGTGGTGGAGGTTCCGGCAACATTTACTTTGATGTTTCGGGTGCCTGTCTCTGCATCCAGATAGCCAGTATTATTGGGGTATGTAAGTGGTTGCGTGTTTACCTTAACATCATCAATCAATAGATCAACTCCAGGAGCATCAGGAGATGCATGTGTAACCAGAACATTGGCATAGGTAATTTTCTCATCATCTTCACAAGAAGATAGAGTAAAGATCGAAACAGCTAAAATTGCTGATGCAAAAATTGAAATTGCTTTTTTCATAATTCTTTCTTTTTTTTTCTTTACAAAATAAAATACTAAAGCGATGAAATAATCTTGGTTAATTCTTCTTTTGATTTGCCGAGTTTGATTTGAAGTTTTCCGAGCCATTCATCTTTCTGGCCTTCATCGTACATCAGGTCATTGTCAGTTAATTCTGCAAACTTCTGTTTTAGCTTGCCTTTTTTCTCATTCCAGTTTCCTTTTACTTCTGTCTTATTCATTTTTTTTTATTAAATAGGTGAACAAATTTTTAGACTACAAAGGTCTTCACACCTAACCGAAAGGTTTTACACAACTATTATAAAAAGTTACATTATTCACAGTTTACATAGCATCAACTCATTTATTATGTAATCTTATTGCCGCTTTGTAATGACCGCAGTTGAACCTATACACGAGCAATAATCGCAACAAAGATTTAAAAATTAAAACCAGATTTTTTATTCATTGAATAATCGTGAATAGGTAATAAATTGATAGAGAATTTCGAAGATGAAAAAGTGGATTGAGGTTAACGTCGCTATATTTAGGATCAACCAAGCAATGGCGTTAAAGAAGATGTGTAAATCATATAACTTTTTTCAAAAAATGTGTAACATTCAGCGAAATTAACAGACTTACTTTTATAGTTAGAAAATTCATATCACAACTTTCCAGGCCAGTTGCAATAAGATATTGGTACAGATACAATCTCGGGACAAACATCAGGAGGACAAACAATGAATAAATTAAAATTTGTTGCAGCAGTATTCACCTTAGGGTTTATTGGTTTGCTATACACACCTATTGCACATACACAAGAGCTTCCAAAATTTCAAATAGAAAAGAATCAAACAAACAATTACTCAGAAAACCAAACTGTTATGAAAACACAAATCAAATTCGAATTTGAACCATTGCCTTATTCTTACGATGCACTTGAACCTTCCATTGATAAGCAAACAGTGGAAATCCATTACAGCAAACATCATAAAGCATATTATGACAATTTCATTAATGCCATTAAAGGTACCGAAATGGAATCAATGGATATAAAGGATATTTTCAGAAATATTAGCAAATATCCTGTGGCAGTCAGAAATAACGGGGGTGGTTATTTCAACCATACCTTTTATTGGGAAGGCATGAAAGCTGCTGGAGGTGGCTTGCCAACCGGAAAATTATCAGATGCAATTACAAAATCGTTTACCTCCTTTGATGAGTTTAAAAAGCAATTTTCTGATGCCGGAAAAACCAGGTTTGGTAGTGGATGGGCATGGCTAAGTTTGGATGATAAAGGCAAACTCTTTATTAGTTCAACACCAAATCAGGATAATCCATTGATGGATCTGGCTGAAAAAAAGGGAATACCCTTTGCTTGTAATGGATGTTTGGGAACATGCTTATTATTTAAAATATCAGAACAAAAGACCGGATTATATTGAAGCATTCTGGAATGTCGTGAACTGGGAAGAAGTAGCAAGGAGATATGAAAATGCTTTAAAATAATTGAACAAAAAGTAAATAAAAGAAAAATTTTAACATACTATCTGGGGTGAAAATTATTTATGCAATGATTCAACAGATTGTAAACATAACAGAAGCATTTTAAAAATACCAGACTTTATGCTCTACTCGGAAAATAGTCTCACAATAACTGTTAATAATCTAACAGTTAGTTATATCGATGAAGGACCGATCAATTCTCCGACAATAATTTTAATTCACGGATTTCCGTTGAATAAAGCGATGTGGGAAAAGCAGATCGAAATATTAAAGGAAAATTACCGTGTAATTGCCTATGACATTCGCGGGCATGGGAATACCGATGCCGGAAGTGATAATTTTTCGATTGAGCTTTTTGTAAATGATCTGCTTGGTTTGATGGATTCCCTGAAGATTGACAAAACGATACTATGTGGTTTTTCCATGGGCGGATACATTGCTTTAAATGCGATTGAAAACTATCCCGAACGTTTTAATGCACTTCTTTTATGTGATACAAATTGCACAGACGATAAGCCCGAAGCAAAAGAAAAACGGATGAAGGCCATTGAAAGTATCAAGGAAAAAGGATTGGAACAATATGCCGAAGAAAGTCTGAAAAAACTTTTTGCTCCAATATCTTTTTCAAAACATATAGAAGAAATAGCTATTGTGAGGGAAATGATCATGAAAACATCCAGACAATCACTCTTTAAAACCTTGCATGCTTTAGCTGAGCGTAAAGAAACCTGCACCAGGCTGAATGAAATAAAGGTGCCGGTGCTTATCATGGTGGGGAAAGAAGATGAAATTACGCCACCTGAGGTTGCCTTGTTGATGCATGAAAAAATTAAAGGTTCCATTATCCAAATTATTGATCATGCCGGACATTTAAGCAATATGGAAAATTCAGGGGAATTCAACAATCAGCTGACCGGATTTCTTTCATTATTAAAGCACACCTGATTTATTACTAAAGGTTATGGTACACGTTAAAGAACAACCAGGACCCAAATTGACTCGGGCAGAAATATATTGAAGTAGAACCTAATGTTCGTCTTCATATTACAGATGCAGGCGAAGGCCGGCCAATTGTATTGATACATGGATGGCCGTTAATAAATAATGATAAAAATTTAACAGGGAAAATTGCCTGGGCTCATTTAAAGGAGTTTCCGGATTATTATACAAGATTAGAAAAATTAGAGAAAACAGCAGGGGCATATTGGAAAAGTAAAGGAAAGAGATGAACATTTTGCAATAAGCTCTTCAGCATCCGATAATATATACATTCAACAACTTAGTGCTGCGCTCAGGGAGGGCTCCGAAGGCAACTCCCCACACCGCCCTCGATCGGTTGGCTTCGCCGAGCTACCCTTTCAAAACAACGAAAATGACACAATTGTGACGTTTTCAAAATCGTTATCCCCAATTTTACAGTACTCCAATTTATTAAATTAAAACAATGTAAAGGGAAGTAAAATATTTGTATATTCATTTTTTCAATTTTAAAATATGGAAAATATTTTGAAGAAGCTAACAAAAAATAAATTGCTAATATTCTTACTGATTTTTGGTTTTGCTACAGTTTTCTACTTGTTCAAAATTGGGTTCAGTGATTTGTGGAGTGATGAGATATATACCAAATCAATGTTGGGTGGATCCATATCCGGATCGCCTAATTATTGTTAATAAAATAACAACACATGTGATTCTGAGAAAACTTTCTTATGAAAATACGTATTAAAATCTGTTGCATCAGTACCATTGACGAAGCAAAACTAGCCATCGAGTCTGGTGCTGATGCTATTGGACTGGTTGCAAAAATGCCCAGCGGTCCGGGACCTATTCCTGACGAATTAATCAGGCAAATTGCGCAATCTGTTCCGCCATTAATCGGGACTTTTCTCCTGACAAGTGAGACTTCTGCTGAGGAGATAATTAAACATCACCAAAGAGCTCATACTAACACAATTCAAATTGTTGATTTGCTGTCTGTAGGGACTTACTCTCAAATCAGAGAAGCCTTACCCTCTGTCAAAATAGTTCAGGTAATTCATGTTATTGATTCAAATTCGGTGGAAATGGCCGTCAGAATTTCAGATAATGTTGATGCATTACTGCTTGATAGTGGAAACCCAAACCTGAAAATTAAAGAATTGGGAGGAACAGGCAGAGTGCACAACTGGAATCTCAGCAGACAGATTCGTGATAATGCAAAATGTCCGATTATTCTGGCAGGAGGGCTGAGACCTGAAAATGTCAGATATGCAATTGAGGAAGTTCAGCCTTTTGCTATTGATGTTTGCAGTGGTGTCAGAACAAATGGCGCACTCGATAAGAACAAGCTTAGTCGCTTCGTCAAAAATGCACTAAATGAAGCTTAATTCTCTGCTACAATGATTGCACTAAAAGCGTAAGCCAGGAAAAACGTTTAGCATCTTATTATATAATGTATTATTGGTTTATTTTGAGATTCAAGATTTTCCGTAAAGAAATTAAACAGACCTTTAAATAAAAAGTGTTTAATTTGCAAAAATAGAATTTATGGACACACCCATTATATTCTGGATTCTTTTTAATGCCTTTGTATTATTGATGTTAGCCCTTGATTTGGGCATCTTTCATCGAAAAACCCACGAAGTATCTGTAAAGGAAGCATTAACATGGACTTTTATCTGGGTTCTCCTTTCATTGGTTTTTAACGCAATAATTTTTTATTGGAAAGGTCGGCAGCAGGCTCTGGAGTTTTTTACCGGATATTTAATTGAAAAGGCTTTAAGTGTGGACAATATCTTTGTATTTATAATGATTTTCACCTACTTCCAGATTCCTTCAAAATATCAACATAAAGTTTTGTTCTGGGGTATTTTAGGTGCATTAATAATGCGGGCGGTTTTCATATTTGCCGGAGTTGCACTCATTGAAAAATTTCATTTTACCATCTATATTTTTGGTGCATTATTGATTTACACAGGCTATAAAATGTTTTATCATAATAATGCGAAGATAGAACCTGATAAAAATCCATTAATAAGGTTTTTTAAAAAGTTCATACCTGTAACACCTCATTTGCAGGAAGATAATTTCTTTGTAAGACTCAACGGTAAACGATTTGCAACGCCTTTATTTTTGGTTTTGTTACTCATAGAAACTACTGACCTTATTTTTGCAGTGGATAGTATCCCGGCTATTTTAGCAATAACACAGGATCAGTTTATTGTTTATACGTCCAATGTGTTTGCAATACTCGGGTTACGTTCTCTCTATTTTGCATTGGCAGGTATAGTGCATCGCTTTTGGTTGTTGAGTTATGGTCTTGCAGTAGTATTGGTTTTTGTTGGTATCAAGATGCTGCTGATTGACTTATACAAAATTCCAATCGAATGGTCGTTGATTTTTATATCCACTATAATTACAGTTAGTATTTTCTTTTCCTTAAAAATAAAGAGGACTAAATAGGTTCTTAATAGTGATTCTTTTAGAGAGCAATTTTTGGAATTATTTATTTGATACACACCCCATCCCTGAATTTGGCGGTTTATTATTGATTCCTGGGCGTTTTTTCGCCATATTAGACGAACTACATAATGAGGTTTAATCGTTGATTAAAATGCGGGCAAACTAAAATGATAAAACTGACCAAAGCAAAACACATGCTATGAAAAAAAATATTAACTCAGGTTATGAATTTGATAACAAAGAGAAAATAATACTTCGTGATTATTTGGCATTGGAACGTACCAGATTAGCTAACGAAAGAACCCTGTTTGCATACATAAGAACTTCTCTATACCTGGTTTTGGGAGGAATAGCGTTTTTGCAGTTACAGGGTTTTGAAAAAATCAAGTGGTTAGGCTACTTGTCGCTTGTTTTAAGTATTATCTTTTTAGTTTTTGGTATTTTAAAATATTACCAATTAAAGAATAAATTAAAAAAATATTATAGCGTCACAAGGGAGACCAGAAAACAACCTAATGAATCATAATCATAAATGCTTTTTACCAAATTTCAGGGATATCATTTAAAACCACCTGTATGGAACGAAGATCTTTTATTAAAAATGCCGGAATTGCCAGCAGCGTTTATGTTGGTTTGCAACCGATGAGTCCTGGTTGGTCCAGTTTCTTTTCTCCGGAGGTTATTACTATAACTTATGGACTGAGGAACGTATGCAACAAATAATCTCAGCGGCAAAACGCATGAACATTAACATCGAGATAAATGACATTGCCCATACACCACACGAGAGATTTATAATTATGGCCAGGGAACAGGGACTTAAATTTACCTTTGGCTCAGATACAC
This sequence comes from uncultured Bacteroidales bacterium, assembly GCA_963702415.1. Classification (GTDB taxonomy): domain Bacteria; phylum Bacteroidota; class Bacteroidia; order Bacteroidales; family VadinHA17; genus LD21. The sequence goes on from CAVPCP010000008.1 coordinate 299,806, forward strand.
GTGTTAATAAAGCTGGAAGGCTTGACTATTGTAAACAGATTACAAAGAAATGTAACCTTACCAGAAATGATTTCTTTATACCAGACAGACAATTAAAAGATCTTAAATAATTTCCCCTGACACATATTGAATATGGCAATTCATGGTTCTATCTAAGTCTATTTATCTTAGGCAGGAGCTTTTGGGTATTAGTCTTTTGTCATGTGTTTCAATATAATAAATTAATACATCATGAGTAATGAAAATAAATCAATTCACGAATTCGACTTCAATTTAATCTGCGAATATTTTTCAAGCATAGAACGACAAGGGCCAGGTAGCCCCGAAGTAACCATCAAAGCATTGAGTTTTATATATGATCTTACCAGTGAATCATACATTGCCGACATTGGTTGTGGAACCGGTGGTCAAACAATGGTGCTGGCTCAGCATGCGCCGGGTCATATTACAGGAATCGACTTATCTCCCATTTTTATAGACCTATTCAACTCTAATGCCGTTAAACTGAATCTTCAGGATAGAATTAAAGGTATCGTTGGTTCAATGGATAACCTCCATTTTAAAAATGAAGAATTAGACCTGATCTGGTCGGAAGGAGCTATTTATAATATCGGTTTTGAACGAGGGTTAAACGAGTGGCGGAAATTCCTGAAAACGGGAGGCTATGTTGCAGTTTCAGAAGTGTCGTGGTTTACCGAAAAACGACCTGACGAAATCGATAAGTTTTGGCTTGATGCATATCCTGAGATTGACACCATTCCAAATAAGGTCGCCCAGATGCAAAAAGCCGGATATATTCCCGTTGCAACTTTTATCCTGCCTGAAAACTGCTGGACTGAACATTTCTATGTTCCGCAAGTTATGGCACAGGAGGCTTTCCTAAAGAAATATGCGGGGAATAAAACTGCTGAAGAGTTCATATCAACCGAACGGCATGAGGCTCTATTATATACCAGGTATAAAGAGTTTTACGGATATGTTTTCTATATTGGGAAGAAGCTATAAAATATAACGGCTTACAACACCTTCAATAAAGTTAAGCTGGTTCCCTCTTTTTATAGAAAAAGCTGGACAGGTCTTCATGGTTTTTGCTTTCTTGCCTGCCGACCAAAGTCGCTATGGCGTGCAAAGCTGGCTAAAGTACCGGGACCCTGCCAGGTGCCCCCCCCCGATGATTTGCAAACGGTGAATCATTAATCGTTCGCATCAAATTTGTACCGCGATGAGCGTAATGCTCTTAATACATTGTACCCGGCCCTACTTCGCTAAAGCTTCGGACTTCGCCACCAACGGGTACTCCCTCAGCCGCCGGGCCGCTATGTGAAATTGTTTAGTTCCCAGGCAGATAAGATTCTTTGATTGAAATAGAATTAGTTATTGCGATCTTTAATAAATATTTGATTGGAGGAAATATGAAGCGAAAACTATTTGTTTTTTTGATTTTTTGCATTTCCATTGTGGCTGTCTTTGAGATTTTCAGACCACAGCAATTAAAGCGTTTAGACAAGGAAACACTCACACTTGAGCAAGGTAACAATAAAAATACTGCACGCTTTGTAGCAAAAAGAGACACAATTAATGCTGTCAAACGTTGGATCAAGCATAATGCTATTCCAATTCGAACTGTCATTCCTGGCAATGGATTTAAGGATTTGCAGCCTCTCAAAAAAATAATTGGGTCTGCACATCTTGTTGCCCTGGGTGAAGCAACTCATGGTACAAGGGAGTTCTTCCAGTTTAAGCATCGGATGCTTGAGTTTCTCGTAAACGAAATGGGATTCACAGTATTCGGCATCGAAGCATCTATGACTGAAGCTTTTGATATCAATGAGTACGTATTAACCGGCAAAGGTGAACCTGATAAAGCTCTGGCCAGCTTCTATAATTGGGTTTGGAATACCGAAGAAGTTTTGGATATGATAAAATGGATGAGGAGTTACAATGCTGATCCTCTTCATACGAAAAAAGTGAAGTTTTATGGATTTGATATGCAATCTCCTTCCCTGGCTCTTAAAGTGACATTGCAGAATCTGCGGAAGCTAGACCAGATACAAGCAGAAACATTAGAGAAGCCTCTTGCTTTGTTAGCCAATCCTTTCACTGCACCTGATTTTGTCCTTCTTCCAAAGGAAAAGAAAGTAGAAGCCGCAGCTGCGATTAAAACTATAATCAAATTCTTCGATGAACATAAACCTGATTTCATAAATCGTGGAAACACTTCTGAATGGGATAAAATGCGCCAGCAAGCAATCATTGTTGCACAGCACATCGAGAGTAAAATGAATGCAACAGACTTCATTAACCTGGATCCGGTTGTGCGCGACCGATCAATGGCTGATAATATCCGCTGGATCCTTGATCATGAAGGAGCAGAAACCAAAATGGTTATTTGGGCGCATAATCTTCATGTTGCGACACATACTACTATGGGTAATAATCTTCGTAAAATGTTAGGTGATGATATGTGCGTATTCGGTTTTGCTTTTAATCAGGGTTCGTTTCAGGCTGCAGAGTACCCAGTAGGTTACATTCAGTATTTGCTTTTCCCTTCGGAAAATGGAGTACATCCATTTACTGTCACTCCATACCAATCTGAAACTTCTGTGAGTTTGGATGTGGTGTTGGCAGATGCAGGGTTGAAATATGCAGCGATAAACCTGCATGCTATGCCAAAAGATGGTCTGGTTGCCAAGTGGTTCGGGGAGGGACAGTTAACGCGTAATATTGGATCTGTTTATTCGGATTTATATGGCACTGGCTTTTCAAAGCTGGCATTAAATAAAATCTACGATGCATTATTTTTTGTCGAGAACTCCACGGCATCACATTTAAAAGAGAGTGGTCAGCGTCCACCTGCACCAATACTTGCTACTCCGGCTAATCTTGACTTCGAAAACGGGGTGCAGGGAGAACCACCTGCTGAATGGTTAGTTCCCAAGCAATCTGCTATTTTTGGTTTTTTTGTTACTACGAGTGGAAGCAATCCATATTCAGGAAAAAAATGCGCAGTCATCAATCGTCAAACTGCCAGGTACTATGGAGAGATGTATGGCAGCCTTAGTCAGCAGATTGACGCAACTCCTTATCGCGGAAAGATAATCAAATTAAGTGCAGCAATACGCACAGATGTTTCGGGACCAGGCAATCAGGCATATCTGTGGTTACGCATGACAAAAAAGTTTTTTGGTCCCTCAGCATTATTGTTCTATGACAACATGGCTGACCGACCGATCACGAACAACAACTGGCATATTTACGAGATCGTTGGTAAGGTGTCCCCGGATGCTGAGGTGATAGGTTTCGGGTTCGCACTGGTTGGTGAGGGTAAAATCTGGCTTGACTCTGTCTCACTCAAAGTGCTCAATGAAAAAAGTAATCATTGAAAACGAATAACAACTTCACATAACACGGACAATAAAGGTAAGTTGTTTCCCGCTATTTTATCTAAAAAGAGGGACAGGCAAACCTGGTATGACCTGGTCTCAATCTGTTGATCAGGCTATCTGTTTTGGATGGATAGATGGAATCCGTAGATCTATCGATAAAGAAAGTTATTCTATTCGTTTTACTCCCCGCAAGCAAACAAGTATCTGGAGTAATGTCAATATCAAGAAGGTCGAAGAACTCAAAAAGAAGGGACTCATGAAAAAGTCAGGTCTTGAAGTTTATTTTGCTCGCAAAGACTCAAAATCTGGAGTTTATAGTTTTGAGAATGAAATTATTAAACTAGATGATAGTTTTGAGAGAATATTTAAAACCAGTAAAAATGCATGGGACTTTATTGTAAAGCAAGCACCTTCATATCAAAAGACGAGAGCCCACTGGATTATGAGTGCCAAACAAGATACAACCAAATTCTCCAGATTAAATAGACTAATAATTGCAAGTGAAAAAAATAAAAGATTATTTTAACTCAACGAAAACACTAAAAATGGGTTAGCATTAATTGTTAAAAGAATTACATAAGATCCATTGTTCTTTAACTTAAAAAACTATGTCAGATATTGAAACAAAAAAAAGGTTGTCACCAGAACAACGTGATGAACTACTCAGAGCATTAAAAGCCCGTTTTGAGAAAAACATGAACCGCCATAAAGGTCTTGAATGGGCTAAAGTACAAGAAAAGCTGAACGCTAATACCGAAATACTTTGGTCACTCAATGAAATGGAGAGAACCAGTGGTGAACCGGATGTTGTTGGTTACGATAAAAAGACAGATGAATACATTTTTTATGATTGTTCAGAGGAAAGTCCTAAAAACCGCAGAAATATTTGTTATGACTTTAAAGCGCTGGAGTCAAGGAAAGAATTTAAGCCAAAAGATACAGCTATGGATTTGGCAGCAGCTATGGGCATCGAGATTTTAACGGAAGAACAATATCGGGAGCTGCAGAAACTTGGAAATTTCGATACCAAAACGTCGAGCTGGTTGAAAACACCTTATGAAATCAGAAAACTAGGCGGGGCCATCTTTGCTGATCGTCGCTACGACCATGTCTTCGTGTATCACAATGGAGCCTCCTCTTACTATGGCGTAAGAGGGTTCCGTGGCTCGCTAAGGGTCTGAATTCTGACTTTGAATTTTAACATCCCTTTAATTTATATTTTGTTTCTATCCCGAGACAGTTCCCAGAGGCCTTAAGGTTTAGCCTTTGACATGGCAGGATATGGCTTTGCCGATCTCCTTTTTGCGCCGGTTCGCCGCTACGATCCTCAACTTTTTCATATAAACATAAACGCTTATATTTGATTTATAATTATTCCAGAATTATTAGGCCATCTCAATAATGCAAAGAGTTCTTGTGCAACCATATGAATTCTTAATTATTTTTGTCTTGAATGATAATTAACAGATAACAAAATGTTGAAATATTTTGATACGGGGACATTGATTGTAATTATAATTACATTTTTGCTTTTTACAGTCGCTTTGTTTGTAAAAGGTTTTACGCATAACCTTTTACTGGAAGCTGGAGTGCTTCTGGTTTCGATCAAACTGATAATGATGGCATATAGGAATAGTCTTAATTACATTGATGTAATGAAAGAGCTGAATGAGATCAGGCGATTATTGGAGGAGAAAAGCCAGATTACAACTAAGTAAATTAGTTATCAGTTAGTTGGATTAACTTACCGTGAACGATTCTATATGGTGTCTTTCACTGATCCGTCAGCTGAAGGCTTCACCCAACGGCCCTGGACTCCTACTTGTCTCCGGGCTGGAAAAGGAAATGGGACAGTTCCTGAAAATTTCCTTCCGCCATTGTTCAGGCCATGGAGTTTTAACGCGGAGAGGTAGTTGAATGGATAATTGAAGACAAGCAGAGCCTGATTCTCAAGTGTGAAGACTCAATTTTAGGGTCCAAGAAAAAAGAGCCTCCGACGGATCTTTAATTAATGAGTTTCAGGATCTGTTGTCATTAAGATCTTTACAACTTCATCTTTATTAAATCACCAGAAATCAAAAACTTCCTGGACCTTGTCAGAGATTTTAATACAACGAACGGAATAACCATCTTTCTTATCTGTCGGGAAAAGAGATAATTCCTTCTTTGATGAGTATAATGCCGCACACCAGCTGGTGACATCATCATCATCTACATTTGTCCAGAAAAAGGTTACATTTCCTATATGCTCCATATTCTTGTCACCGCTACGGCCACTTGAGAGAGCAGTAAAACCGCTTGAATTTGTTGCGCCGTTATTTGGGCTTTTCCAGGAAGTTGTTCCAGTCTCTTTCAGTTTTCCGCCTGCCTGATCATCACCTCCAAGATAGGTAGATAAATACCACCAGTCTTGCATCGATGGCAGTCGCCAGCCAGTAGGGCAGGCTTTGGTTGCAGCCTGCCAGGAATACAAGTAACCATGGGTCTTTACATAATCTTTGATATCATCATAAACCCAGCATCCGCTTTCAGTCTTAAAGGCAAGATTCTCGCCCATCCACACCTGATCATCTATTTTAACAGTTTTGTAAACTTTACCATCCCTGGCATCGGTAAATGAGCCTGCTTCCTGGCCATATGACAATGAACAAATACCGGTAACAATAAAAAATATTATAGAAATTTTAAATCCTGATTTCTTCCTCATTCCAATGTTAATTATAAATATTCAATACTACGTAATTGCCCGGGCATCCGGAAAGCGGACAAATATTTATCCGTTAAGCACCCAACCCTTGCGATATTCCTTAGTCAGGTATGCATTGGCAGCGGCATCATTTGTCACTTGTCCGGCAACAGGATCATATTGCAGTTCCTTGCCAGCCTGATGTGCAGCAAGCCCAAGCATTAATGTCTCTATCATACGGCCAGCGTAGTCAAAATCACAATCAGTCTTCAGGTTACCCTTGCATGCTTTGAACCATTGCTGCTGGAAACCGCCCATTGGAGGTGCAACCTGGTCTTTGGTTGGTGGTTTGTAATAAGTCATATCGGCTCCGCTGCGCTCCGGAAGAAGCATCCGGTTGGTAAAGTCAGCAACAAGAGTCCCTTTGGTGCCTTTGAACATTGCACCATGGCCAATTTTCAGAATATCAATGGCTGGATTCGGAGAGGCCGGACTTAACTTACCCTGGTACCATTCAACAGTAATTGGTCCACGCCAGTCGTTGGCAGGAAAATTGAATTTTGTATGAAGGTTCGAGGCTACAACCTCTTGATTGTAAGGGTCTCCCTCTGCCCAGGCACTTGTAGGTTGACTGGCATCTATTGCATTCCAGGCAAGGTCCATAGTATGAGCGCCCATGTCTCCGTTCTGCCAGCTGCCGAAATCATGGTACATGTTCCACAGCAGGCAACCTGCTCCCGGTCTTGCGCCGAAATAGCCCGGATTAAATGGATGCATCTGAACCGGACCAATCCACTGTTCCCAGTCAATGTCCTTTGGGGCAGGTCCTGCTGCAGGAAGATAACCGGTTTTATCATGAGTACGGTTGCCCCATGCAATTACCTCTTTCAGATCGCCAATAGCGCCGCCACGAACCAGCTCCGCGACGCGGTCAAAATTTTCATTGGCATGGCGCTGTGTCCCATGCTGGGTAGCCAGCTTATTCTTGTTTGCCAGGTACACCTTCCGCACCTCGCGTGCCTCGGTAACGCATTCGCCAACCGGTTTTTCGCAAAAAACATGCTTGCCGCGGTTCATGGCCCAGATGCTGATAAAGGCATGGTGGTGATCGGGAGTACAAATCAATACGGCATCAATATCCTTTTGATCGAGGCATTTCCTCCAGTCGGTGTATTGCTTTGCATTGGGATATTGCTTTGCAGCCAGAGCCATATTACCTGCATGTACGTCGCAAATGGCAACCACATTTTCGCTCTCCAATGCTCCATAATGCTGGCTCCCTCGTCCATGTGCCCCGATCAGGGCAATGTTTAGTTTATCACTGGGGTTTTGTCCTGAAAGGATACCCCCCGGAAGGATAATCAGTCCGGCACCGGTTGCGGCGGCGGATTTAACAAATGTTCGTCTTTTCATTATATTTTATGTTTGTGAGTAAAATGGAGTGCCTGCATCAGGTCCCAATAATGTTAATTTATCCGGCTCCTGAATTTCACATAATCAATATTTTAAGTAACTCAAACTTAGGGAATGTTTTATTCACCTCAAAATGTTTAAACAATTTTAACGTTTCTTACGTTATTAACCTATTAATCATACGTTTCAGGGCTTATTGGCCACATCATTTAGCTGATATTGTTATTGAAGCTCTCTTCAATCCTTCAGCGGTGGCCCTGACTTTTATTTTCCCGGTCTTTGTTCCCGGCCGTGCTATAACCAGGCATATTCCCTGCCAGGTTTTTTTCTTTTGTTGCTGAAAGCTCGACATATCCAGCGGGTTACCATTCCCAACACCTGCCAAACCGCCCTTGCCGGTTACCTCAAAGCAAACTATTATATCATCTGCATCAGGAACAATATTGCCTTCAGAGTCTATTATTTCTGCCATTACATATGACAGATCGTTACGGTTTGCCTTGATTTCGGTTCGATCAGCCCTGAGTCTTATTGCTGTTGGTTTACCTGTAGTTTTAAGAGTCTGTGATGCTGTTTCCTTGCCATTGTCATAACAGCAGGCAATCAGCGTTCCAGCCTCATAGGGAACCTCGAATGCAGCTGTGATTGATTTTCCCGGATCCACATTTTTTTCACCAACAATTTTACCATTTAACTTAAGTCTGACCTGCTGACTGCGCGTGTAGACATGTACCTGCAGTTTCTCACCCTCATGACCCGACCAGTTCCAGCTCTTCAGCTCATCAGGAAATCCCCAGTTACTTGTTACCTCTCTTTTGCCTTCCGGAATGGGACGATGCACGAACATTTCAACTTTGCTTTTACCCCAGACAACATGCTGATAATATGAAGGCACCTTTCTGTTTCCGATCAGGTCAATATCACCCTGGTAATTGGTAAATGCCGGCCATGATTCACGACTGAAAAATCCTTGTCCGGCTACCTGTGTCTGACTCTTATCCGGGGCCATGTCCCTTAATTGTGACAGGCCTACACCTGCCTCACCGAGGTTATCCGTAGCTGTCCAGACAAAATAACCTATAACATAAGGATGCTTTCTTACCATCTCATAGTTTTCCAACGCGAGCGGAGGATTTGTTTCAGTTCCAACCATAACACGGTCAGGATATTTAATATGATCCTCCTCATATCTCTTGTAAGCATAGTTATAGCCTATTAAATCAAAGAGGTCCATGTGTTCCGGGATCTCGTCCCATTTGCTTTTCTGGCCCCTCATCCATGCGAAATCAACAAAACACTCTGTCACCCATCGTGTCTTATCACACCGGCGAATTTCCTCAGTCAGATTTCTGGCAATTCTTAATCCTGAGGTATCAAAAGTCTCACGGATTTCATTCCCAATACTCCATATTATGACTGACGGGTGATTCCTGTCACGCTTTACCCACGACTCCGTATCTTTCTGCCACCATTCCCTGAAATAGAGATGGTAGTCCTGACTCCTTTTAGCCATTTCCCACACATCGAAGATTTCATTAATAACTAGCATTCCCAGCCGGTCGCAGGCATCCAGGAGTGCTGATGAAGGAGGATTGTGAGCGGTCCGGATGGCATTGAAGCCGCTGTTTTTCAGCACCTCAATTTTACGTTCCTCGGCACGGTCGATGGAAGCAGCTCCCAGAGGCCCGTTATCGTGGTGAATACAACCACCGATCATTTCGATCGGCTTACCATTTATAGTAAACCCTTTCTGCGCATCTCCATTAATACTGCGGATCCCAAAATGAGTTGTCAGACCATCAACAATCTTATTATTCATCAGCACAGATACTTTCGCATGGTAGAGATTCGGTTCATCGATCGACCAGAGAGATGGCATCTTTACCGGAATTTCCTGTATTACCTGTCCTTTTTGACCTGACGCCACCATTGTATTGCTGGTTATAGTTACAGCCAGCTTGCCTGAAGGGTCCAATAAATCAGTACGCACGACGATACTTACATCACTATTCCCGGAGTTTACAATAGTCGTTTCAACTTTCACATCTGCAGAATTTTCAGTTATAACGGGTGTTGTAATGTATAATCCACCTGACATATCTATGTGAACAGGATTTACCAGAGTGAGCCATACATGCCTTGTAATACCTGATCCTGTATACCAGCGTGAATTCATCCCTTCATTTTGAACGCGGACAGCAATAATGTTAGGTTCTCCCGGGGAATTCAGAAAAGAAGTAATATCATAGTAAAAAGGAGTATATCCATAAGGATGAAATCCGAGGTGTTTTCCGTTCAGCCAAACATCGGATCTCATTGTAACACCGTCAAATTGCAGGCAGGCAATTTTATCCTTATGCTCCTCCCTGATAGTGAAGTTTTTCCTGTACCAGCCTGTGCCGCCCACCATGTAGCCGGTAGTACCTTTATCAATGGCGGATTTATCAAATGGTCCGATTATATCCACACCGTTTTGTCCGGGCAGATCTTCAATACTCCAGTCATGAGGAACGTCGATGATCCTCCAGCCTGAATCATTAAAATCCGCCGATTCAGCGCCTGAAAGTGTATCTTTTAAAAAGCGCCAGCCTTCATCGAATGATATTGTTCTGACACCAGTGGAAATTTCAGCCGGGTTTTGGCATGAAGCGAGAACCAGAAAAACTAATGCCACTGCATAAAAGCATGAACTTAAACGAAGTTTTAATAAAAGCAGTTTCAGATATTTCATAAAAATGCTACCTGTTGCTGATAATTATGAAGAGATCCTTCATATTCACAATCCCGAAATTGTTAGTAATTGGTAAATTGGGAGAATGTAAAGATATAACTAATATTGAAAACCGATCCTTACTCCAGTTCCCAACATTCATCAGAAGGTTGTGGTGCCGTGTTGCGCAGGACGAATCTGAGATACTTCTTAAACAAAACTATCCACCTTCCATGATGCCTTTGGCGGAGAAAGAGAGGGCCGAGCGTTAAGAAACACCCCGGTGGGCTGTTTTAGCGAAGGAGCCAGGTTGCAGGGGAGGGACCCCCGGTCTCTGCCGATCAGGGATTACCTCCTCTCCGCCTGAGGGCGGATCGTCGGTGATCCCTCGAGGGGAGGCTTCAAAGGCATCAGATCAAACGCCTTGCAGGCGTTTTTTATTTTATTCAAAGCCCTCACAATTGCAAGCATTGTTCGGACTTTTCATAAAATAAAAAACCCGCAGCAAATGCTGCGGGTTTGATCTGATGCCTTTGGCGGAGAAAGAGGGATTCGAACCCCCGGTCCACCGATAGGCGGACAACGGTTTTCAAGACCGCCGCATTCGACCGCTCTGCCATTTCTCCATTTCTCCGCCGCAAAGATAATATTTTTTTGATTTTGGGGAATTATTCCCGAAAATACACTAAATATCATGATAACCAAATAAATAAACTATTTATTAACAGGATTTTAACAAACAGGATTTTAGAAAATCCGGAAAACACGACCAGATGATGGTTTGCGTTATTTTTTCAGATCAGCCTTATTCCATGTAAAAACATGGCTTTTTGTACTAAAAGTGGCACTAATTGTGCAAAATAGACAAAAATTATTTGCATATGATATAAAATGAAATATATTTGTACCCAATTAGAACCATTGGTCTAACCTTAAAAAGTTCATTATGACAAAAAAAGAATTAGTAAATGCAATTGCTGGTGATGCAGGTCTTTCTATCAAAGATTCAGGCAAAGCTTTGAACGCATTCGTTGGTGCTTTCAGTAAAGCAATGAAAAAAGGTCAGAGAATCCAGCTCCCGGGCATGGGTACCTTTAAAGTTGACAAAAGAAGTGCAAGAGTAGTTCGTAACCCCCGTACAGGTGCAAAACTGAATGTTCCTGCTAAAAAAGTTGTAAAATTCAAAGCAGCTCCGGCACTTAACAAAGGTCTTTAATCTTAATCGATTGAGAATGCTGAGGGGTGTAATTATTACACCCCATTTTTTTTACTAAAAATTTGACATGTCGTTATTGATAAGATAATTACGCTTAAAAACAACAATTTAAACCAAGTTTTATTATTTTATAAAATGTAATTATTTTTGATTCCTAAATTTGTATTCAATTTTTTTACTATTTTTGATTTGATTTCTGCTGTTCAAAAAAGAAAGCAATGAACTGTATAATTGTCGATGATGATAGTTTGAGTTGCAAGATTCTGGAAGGTTATGTCAGTAAATATGCCTCCCTTAATCTTATCGGCGTATTTAACGACGCTGTTTCTGCCCGAAATGAAATTGGAAAACATAAGGAAATCGACCTTATACTACTTGATATCAAAATGCCTGAAATGGATGGCTTCGACTTTATAGGGAGTCTTGACCATCCGCCAAATATAATTATTGTATCGGGTGGAGGGGAATTTGCCCTTAAAGCTTTTGATTTCAATGTTGTTGACTTTCTCCTTAAACCAATCTCATACGCGACGGTTCTGCAAAGCTATTGATAAGGTAATCAGATATTTTTCTCCTAAAGAGTTAAGCACATCAGGCGATGAAGAAATATTTATTAAAAAAGGCTCATCGCTGGTAAAGCTTAAACTCAGGGAAATTGTTTTTGTTGAAGCCCTCGAGAACTATGTCACACTGAATACAAATACCGACAAGTTCACAATCCATTTTACAATGAAGGCCATTGAAAACCAGCTTCCCTCCGGAGTTTTTATAAGGGTCCACAGATCATTTATTATTAATAAGAGTATGATACAGGCTATTAAGGAAAACTCCCTTGATATAACCGTTGGACATACTAGTGAAAAATATTCCGGTCGGAAAATCATTCAGGGATTCACTCCTGAACGACATAAACGTGATGGCCAGATAATTTCCAACCTGTCACATGCTCACAAACCGGCAGCTTTTTCTTCAATACCTCGGACAAACATCCCCATCTCCTTTAATGCTCGAGATTGAAAGAGCCGAAGGTGTTTATATGTATGGCCCTTCAGGAGAAAAATACCTCGATCTTATTTCAGGTGTCTCAGTAAGCAATACAGGGCACTGCCATCCAAAAGTGGTCAGCGCTGTCAGGAAACAGGCTGAAACCTATATGCATCTGATGGTCTATGGTGAGATTATCCAGGCTCCTCAGGTAAAATATGCTGAATACCTTTCGAAATTCCTCCCGGAGAATCTGGGTTGCTGCTATTTCGTCAATTCCGGAAGCGAGGCAGTCGAAGGTGCATTAAAGCTGGCCAGGAGATTTACCGGCCGCAGCAAAATAATATCATTCAGAAACTCATACCATGGCAGCACTTTCGGAGCATTGAGCGTCCAGGGAAGCGAGCAATTCCGGGGTGCATTCCGGCCACTGCTTCCCGACTCATTCCAGGCACTATTCAATGATGCTGATTCCCTTAATTTGATAGATGAGAAAACCGCATGTGTCATTATAGAACCTGTTCAGGGTGAGGCAGGTATTATATTTCCTGAAAACGGATTTCTGGAACTTGTCAGGGAAAAATGCACGGAAACAAAATCCCTTCTTATTTTTGATGAGATACAGACTGGCTTCGGAAGGCTTGGTCATATGTTCGCCATTGACAGGTTCAGGGTTATCCCCGATATTCTGCTGCTTGCAAAAGCTCTCGGAGGGGGAATGCCCCTGGGTGCGTTTATCTCATCAGCTGAAATCATGTCATCACTGATGTCAGATCCGCCCCTCGGACATATAACAACATTCGGAGGCCATCCTGTTTGCTGTGCTGCCGGTCTGGCTTCGATGAAGGTCCTGACCGAAGAAAATCTCGCAGATAACTGCCCGGCAAAATCAATACTTTTCAGGCAGCATCTTAAACATGATCTGATACTGGAAATAAGAGGGGAGGGGCTTCTTCTGGCAGTTGAACTTGCAGGACCGGAATATGTCAGTTATGCCATTGCAAAGGCTCCGGAATACGGACTGGTCCTTGATTATTTCCTGTTTTGCAACAGTTCATTCAGGATTGCACCGCCTCTAACCATCAGCAACGAAGAGATTTTGTGGGCATGCGGTCAATTGACGCGCCTTCTTGATGATTCAAAAAAAAATGCAATTAAGAAATGAGAAGGATTATTCTGGTATTCATGCTTGCCATTGTGGTTAACTGCTCAGTTGTTTACAGTCAGGATCTTAAGTCCGACATTTCATCCACACTCGGGAATCTTTTCGGCAGATTGCCAGTCAGCCGGGAAGATGCGGAAAGGATAAGGATAAATGATTCCATAAAGCTTATTATTGAAAGCTATGCCGGATCTGATACGGTTTTTACCCACAAGTTTACCAACCTGAGAAATCTTGGACAAATACTCTCTCATAATTCCCAGCTTAAAATCCTTACGTGGAATCTGCTGCTCGATAGTTCAAAAAGCAGGTATTACTGTTATTTTATTCACAGATCAGGAAAAGAGAACTTTGTCAATAAGCTTGAAGGGCCCTATCGTGAAGAACCGGTCAGAGATGATACCATCTATTCTGAAAGCGATTGGTACGGTGCACTTTATTATGATCTCAGGGATATAAAAAAAGACAAGCAGACTTACTGGGTTCTCCTGGGCATTGATTATGGCAACCCATCAATTTCACGCAAGATTATTGATATACTGAGTTTTACACCTGACGGGAAGATCATCTTAGGGAAGAAGCTATTCGTTTCAGGTAACGTATTGAAATACAGGGAAGTGCTTGAATACAGCTCGGAGGCAGTAATCTCTTTAAAATTCCGTAATGACAAGTCGATAGTTTTTGACCACCTTGTTCCGGTCTCCCCTGCCCTGAAAGGGAAAAAGGAATTCTATGCTCCCGACTATTCTTATGATGCCTATAACCTCGAGAAAGGGATGTGGCGGTTCAAGGCTAACGTTGATATACGGAATAAGAAATAAATTCTTTAGGTGCCGGGGCGTCCGGGTACCAGTACTCCATACTCCTATACCCCATACCCCATACCCCATACCCCATCAAAGTGACTATTTGTCAGTCTGAAATTAACGGCATATCTTTTGAAATAGCAACGGCGTGAATTATGTATAACCATTAAACATACCGATATGCAAACAGGAAAAATAGGAGTAACGACTGAGAACATATTTCCGATAATAAAAAAATTCCTCTATTCGGATCATGAGATATTTCTCCGGGAGCTTATTTCGAACGCAGTCGATGCCACCCAGAAAATTAAGACCATGGCTTCAGCAGGCGATTATAAAGGCGTTCTGGGTGATCTGACGATACGGGTTTTTGTTGATAAGAAGAAGAAAACGATAAGGGTTACCGATTCGGGAGTAGGAATGACAAGTGAGGAGATTGACAAATATCTTAACCAGATTGCGTTTTCAAGTGCTAATGATTTTCTTGAAAAATATAAGGATCAGGTAAATACCATGATCGGACATTTTGGTCTTGGCTTCTATTCCTCCTTTATGGTATCGGATAAAGTTGAAGTGATCTCCAAATCGTGGGATGAAACAAAACCAGCAATAAAATGGAGCTGTGACGGAAGTCCTGAATACCAGATTGAAGAGACTTCCAGAGAGGGCAGGGGAACTGATGTGATTTTGTATATCGACAAGGAATCAAAGGATTTTCTTGAAGAGAATAAAATTGAGGAGCTTCTAAAGAAATATTGCAAATTCCTTCCGGTTGAGATAGCTTTCGGACAGGAAAAAGAATGGAAAGACGGCAAATATGTCGAAACCGGCAAGGATAAGATAATAAATAACACAAAACCGGCCTGGACCCTGAAGCCTGCCGACCTTAAAGATGAAGATTATCTTAAGTTTTACAGGGAGCTCTATCCGATGGGTGATGAGCCTTTATTTAATATTCACCTGAATGTCGATTACCCTTTCAAGCTGACAGGGATTCTCTATTTCCCGAAGATAAAAAGCAATATTGAGATACAGAAGAACAAGATACAGCTCTACAGCAACCAGGTATTTGTAACGGACTCTGTTGAAGGGATTGTTCCGGAATTTCTTACTCTTCTGCATGGAGTCATCGATTCTCCTGATATTCCTCTTAATGTTTCAAGAAGTTATCTCCAGAGCGATTCAAATGTGAAAAAGATTTCGGCACATATCACGAAAAAAGTTGCCGACAGGCTGAATGATATATTTAAAAATACCCGTGAGGAATTTGAGAAGAAGTGGGATAACCTGAAGCTGTTCATTGAATATGGAATGATAACTGAAGAAAAATTCTACGAAAAAGCTTCGAAATTTGCACTTCTGAAGAATACTGACGAGAAGTATTTCACTTTTGAGGAATATGAAAAACTGATCAAGGAAAATCAGACTGATAAAAATAAATCACTTGTTTACCTGTACTCCACCAGTAAGACCGATCAGTACACCTACATAGAAAATGCTAAGAACAAAGGTTATGATGTACTTCTTCTGGATGGACAGCTTGACGTTCACCTTATAAACCAGCTCGAGACGAAACTGAAGGATTCGAGATTCGTAAGGGTTGATTCAGATGTGATTGATAAGCTTATTCTTAAGGAAGATCCAAAGGAATCGAAGCTTATCGAAAGTCCAGCAGGAGGATCTGAAAAGTGTATTTAATATCAGGGTTAAATCGAAGGAGATTTACAATGTTGTTCCTGAAACCCTCGATGAGAATGATGTTCCGGTAATTATTACCCAGTCGGAATTCATGCGCAGGATGAAAGAGATGTCGCAGTTTGGCGGAGGGATGAACTTTTATGGCGAACTTCCGGATAGTTTTAACCTGGTGGTAAATCTTAATCATCCGCTGGTCATGAAAATCGCCGATGAACTTCAGACCCAGGAAGGAACAAAACTTAAGGAAAACAATACCGAAAGAGAGAGGCTTAAGGAAGAGATTACCTTCATGGAGAAAGAACATAATAAGAAGAAAGCGGATGAAATAAGCCAGTTTGAAAAAGATGATCTGGAAAAGCTCAGAAAAGAGCTGGAGGCAATCGAATCAGCAAGGAAAGATATGCTTGAAGCTTACGGATCAAACAACAAGGTGGTAAAACAACTGATCGATCTTGCGTTGCTTGCAAATAATATGCTTAGAGGTGAGGACCTTAGTACCTTTGTTAAGAGAAGCGTGGAGTTGCTGTAGTGAACAGGTTGTCCATTGATAACCCGCTGTCCCGCTAGAGTGTCGGGACATCTTCCCTCAGGGAAGATAAAATACCCAGAAGTACCATTGAATTTATTCCTGCACTGGAGGTGGACTTCAAAAAAGTGGTTTATATCAGAAGTGAAAGTTCATTTTTAAGATAATCAATAGCTACCTGGGTAGGCTCTTTTTCCATTTCCATTACCCTGGAAAGTAGCAGCTTACTGTACTCAATGCCGGGAGCATTACCTTTTATTTTTTCTGCTTCACTGTTAATGATTTTTATGGTGTTTGAACGGGCATTCCTGACTACTTCCCATGCCCTGCGGGCTCATATATATCTGTTGCGAAAGATTATGTTCAAATTCGCTTCTTACAGTAGCAAGAAGGGAAGTCTGAAGCTGCGAAGCCGTTATTTCGGGTGAACTGACACGGACAAGAAGTGATTCCATTGAGATCCTCTCAAGAAAGAGAATTATCCTTTCGTATGCCTGCAGTTTTATCGGTGTAACAATCCGGGTACTTTGCAGAGTGACCTCCTGGCGTCTCTTATCCTGATCATTCCTGATCATATTCCTTAAAAGTATCCATGCAGTAAGAAAAACAAGCAGAGCAGGGATCGTTATTTTAGATTATGTCCATAATATACTCCATAGTTCTTCCGATTATTTAATGCAAACGTAAGATATTTTCTCCGAATATATTTCTCATGAATATTGATTTTCCGAGACACGCAGATATGCCTTACGTCAGGCAGGTTTCTCAGATGCATTATCAGGGATATCCTTAATGCCTGATAGTCGGCGAAATTATTCTTTTTGTTTTTCATTTTTACTTTATACATTTGATTCCGGCCATTAACATTTATTACTTCATATAATTAATTATGGAATACTTATCTGACAGAATCAAATCTTTATCAGTATCTCAGACTCTTGCAATGGCTCAGAAAAGCCGTGAACTGAAAGCCAAAGGCCTCGATATAATAAGTCTGAGCCTTGGAGAACCTGATTTCAATACTCCTGATTACATAAAAGAGGCAGCCAAAAAGGCTATAGATGAGAATTATACAAAATATCCGCCGGTGCCGGGGTACAATGATCTCAGAGAGGCCATTTCGAAGAAATTCAGGGAGGAGAACGGCCTGAATTACACCAGCGATCAGATAATAGTATCGGCAGGAGGGAAACACTCACTTATCAATGTCATTCTATCGATTATTAATCCGGGAGATGAAGTAATAATACTTGCACCATACTGGGTAAGTTATTATGATCAGATAATCCTTGCAGGAGGAAAGCCTGTGATTATTGAGGCATCAATTGAAAATGATTTCAAGATAAGGCCGATCAGCTTGAATCGGCAATTACAGGCAAGACAAGGCTGATAATTTTCAATTCTCCTTCGAATCCAACAGGTATGGTTTATACCGGAGATGAGATGGAAAAGATAGCCAGGATTATTGAAAAGCATGAAGGGCTTTTTATCATCTCCGATGAGATCTATGAACATATCATTTTTGAAGGCAGCATGTAAGCATGGCATCTTTCAGTTTTATCTATGACAGGGTGATTACAGTTAACGGAGTCTCCAAGGCATATGCCATGACAGGCTGGAGGATTGGTTATATCGGAGCTCCTCTATGGATAGCAAAAGCCTGCAATAAGCTTCAGGGTCAGTTCACTTCAGGCGTATGTTCGATAGCCCAGAGAGCCGCCCTGGCTGCTATTGAGGGAAAGGACAACTCGCTTCAGATTATGAAGGAGGCATTTCTCCGCCGCCGTGACCTTATTTGCGGACTTCTTAAGGAGGTCAAGGGGATAAGGCTCAGAGTTCCGCAGGGCGCTTTTTATGTAATGCCCGATATTTCATATTATCTCGGAAAATCGGATGGAAATGCCATGATTAATAATTCTGACGATCTTGCACTTTATCTTCTTGACAAAGCACAGGTTGCTGTGGTAGGAGGAGATGCTTTCGGAGCGCCGAAGTGCATAAGGATCTCATACGCTAATTCCGATGAACTGCTTGTTGAGGCAGTAAAAAGGATTAAAACGGCACTGGAATTACTAAACTAGCCCCCAAACCCCCTTAAGGGGGCTTTTCAGTAAGAATTAAGAAAATTAAAATCAGTATTTATTATACGAAACTGTAACCTCCTTTGGTTTCCGTTTCTTTTCCCTGTATTCGCTAAGGGAGTATCCCAATGTAACTATCAGTTCAACTTTTTTGGATGCAGGAATTTTCAGTATTGACCTTACCTGTTTTTCATCAAACCATCCCAGTATGCACGATCCGATCCCTTCAGCAATTGCCTGCAGACAAATATTTTCAGTTGCGATTCCGATATCAATATGAGAGTAGTCCTTGCTTTTAATTGTACCGCCGACCTTTGAAGAAAAATTAGGCCGTTCCCTGACAATTACAATAAGGACCTTAGCCTGTCCTACAAATGAATTCATACCCAGAATCCTGGCCGACGCTGCTTCAGCAAGTTCACTTATCATCCGGGGATCTGTTACCACGACAAATTTCCATGGTTGGGCATTACATGCAGAAGGGGCCATCCTTCCAGCCTCAATAATTCTCTCAAGCTTTTCCGTTTCAACCGGTTTATCGCTGTATTTTCTGTCGCTCTGACGCCTGATTATAAGCTCAAGCATCTTCTTTCCTTCTATCATCAATTAATAGTTTTCAGCCAGTAATTCGAAGTAGCTTTCAGGATGCAGGCATGCAGGGCAGTTTTTAAGGGGTTTTGTCCCGAAATGAATATAACCGCATTTCCTGCAGTACCAGAAGACTTTTCCCTCACGTTCGAAGACCTTGTTCTTCATTACGTTCTCCAAAAGTTTCCTGTACCTGTCTTCATGTCCTTTTTCAGCAGCTGCAATAGCTTTAAAGGCAGTGGATATATTTTTAAAACCTTCTTTTTCAGCTACCTCTGCAAAAGCAGGATAGAGGTCACTCCACTCTTCATGTTCCCCCTCAGCAGCAGCATTGAGATTTTCTTTTGTTGTACCTGTCTTGCCTGCAGGGTAGCTTGCGGTTATCTCCACCATTCCCCCCTCCAGAAAATTAAAAAACCTTTTCGCATGCTGCTGCTCCTGGAGCGCAGTTGCAAGAAAGATACCCGAAATCTGTTCATATCCTTCTTCCTTTGCCACTTTAGCTGCAAATTCATACCTGTTCTTTGCCTGCGATTCTCCTGCAAAAGCTTTCAGAAGATTCTGTTCTGTTTTGGTTCCTTTGAGACTCTTTTCCATTTAATTTATTTTTAATGAATAATACCTTATGAATTTTATTTAATCTGACGTCGAATTTAAAACTTAGCAAAAATATCTATCTTTATTTTTAATTTTATATGATTTCAGAAATTTTATTAACCATTAATACAAAGAAAAATGGCAATATTATTATTTATTCTGGGAATTATAGTTCTCCTTGTTGTAATTGCAATTTCGCTTTATAACAGGCTTGTAAGGCTGAGAAACAACAGGGAACAGGCTTTTGCAGATGTTGATGTTCAGCTTAAACAAAGGCATGATCTTATCCCTCAGCTTGTTGAAGCCGTAAAAGGATATATGGTTCATGAAAGGGGAGTTCTGACCGAAATTACTGAGGCACGTTCAAATGCCATGAAAGCCACTTCAATTAATGAAAAGATTACGGCTGAGGCAAGGCTTTCCTCTGCCCTCGAAGGATTAAAGGTATCTGTCGAAGCATATCCCGATCTTAAAGCCAGCCAGAATTTTATGGATCTGCAGAATGAAATTTCAGATGTTGAGAACAAGATCGCTGCCGCACGCAGGTTCTTTAATTCGGCCACAAAAGAGTTGAATGTAGCAACCGAAATCTTCCCTTCCAACATAGTTGCTACTTTGTTCAATTTCAAGCGTGAGCCGATGTTCGAACTTGGCGACAGGAGAGCTGTCATAGAGGAACCGCCTCAGATCAAGTTCCAGTAATATAATGAAATACTTCGGACTGCAGAGCCAGATAAGGAAGAACAATACTAACTCAGTGTTGATATTGATTTTGTTTCCTGTTGTTTTTTATGGCCTTGCCTGGCTTTTCTTTTTCTTTATGTCAGTCGGACTGGAAAATAAGCAGCTGGCTCTTCATGATGTTAACAGATCTTTTATTTCAACAATACCATGGATTACGATCGGAGTAATTGTATGGTTTACTATTGCATGGTTTTCACATACTTCGATTATAAATACTGCTACAAATTCAAAACCTCTCGAAAGACAGGAGAACAAAAGGGTATATAATCTTGTTGAAAACCTCTGCATTTCGGCAGGGATGCAGATGCCGAAAGTCAATATTATAGAAGATGATTCGTTGAATGCATTCGCCAGCGGAATTAATTCCAAAACTTACTCTGTAACTCTCTCCAGGGGGATTATCGATAAGCTTGCCGATGATGAGCTCGAAGCCGTGATTGCCCATGAACTGACACACATCAGAAACCGGGATGTAAGGCTTCTGATAATATCAATAGTTTTTGTAGGTATCTTCGGATTTATTACAGAGATGTTATTCAGATCAATGAGATTCGGGAGAATTGGCAGAGGGAAAAAAGAGGGCGGGGCCATTATTATAGCTCTGCTCCTCGCATTGGTAGGCTATCTGCTGGCTTCCCTTTTTAGGTTCGCTCTTTCGAGAAAGCGTGAATACCTTGCCGATGCAGGGTCGGCCGAACTGACAAAGCGGCCTCAGTCGCTTGCTTTAGCTTTGAGAAAAGTCTCTGCCGATCCTACCATTGAAGCGGTAAAACGCAAGGATGTGGCACAGATGTTTATTGAAAATCCACAGGACACTGAACAAAAGAGCACATTCTCATTTGCTAATCTGTTTGCGACTCATCCCCCGATTGAAAAGAGGATACAGCTGCTGGAACAATATTAAGAATTATTTTTTCTTACCCTTTAGGATAAGTTTTGATTCCTCTCCTTTCAGAAGCCTCGAGATATTTTTCCGGTGGGTTATTAATATTGCGACTGCAACCACGAGTGAGAATATTTTAAAATATATTGATGGTGTGTCAAAGAGGAGGAAAAGGAAGACTGGGAATGCAATTCCTGCACTCATCGATGAGACCGAAACATATCCGGTTAAAAGAAGACCTGAAAGGAACACTCCCATGCAGGATAAGGTCAGAAGGGGATGTATTGCAAGAAGTACACCGAAAATGGTAGCAACGCCTTTTCCACCCCTGAAACCTGCAAAAACAGGGAAAATATGGCCGAGTACAGCAGCCACTCCGGCGAGTATCTGAAGGTTGGTTAAAAGAGCTGTACCCTGACCGGCCAGACTTAAAAACACCGGCAGCATTGCTGCCAGCCATCCCTTAAAAACATCAACCAGCAGGACAGGAACACCGGTTTTCCAACCGAGCACTCTTATTACATTTGTAGCTCCCGCATTGCCGCTACCATGTTCCCTGACATCGATTCCATGAAACTTTTTACCGACCCATACAGCAGTGGGAATTGAGCCTAATAAATATGCAGACAAAAAAGCGAGGACAATTAAAATGATGTTCATCAGGTAATCATATTATCAGATTATTGGTCCGTATTCAATTAGCTTTGCAGTCTCTTCATTCAGAGCAAACTTGCTGAAATTATTTATGAATTTGAAGGCCAGATCCGTCGCTGCAATACGCCATTTAACAGGAGAGTTCCATGCCATGGACGGATCGAGCAGATTACTGTTCACACCATCAATCTTTTCAGGGATACTTAAATTAAACACCGGCAGAGTAGTAAATTTGTATTTATTTATAGAACCATCGAGTATCGAATTAATTATCCTCCTGGTTGTCGGAAGATCGATCCTGGTGCCTGTGTTGTAGGGTCCTCCCGTCCATCCGGTATTAACCAGCCATGCTTCGGCCCCATTCATCTTCATTTTACTCGTCAGCTCATTTGCATAAATTATAGGATCAAGCATAAGGAAGGCAGCTCCGAAACATGCTGAGAATGAAGGAACCGGTTCAATAATTCCTCTTTCGGTTCCGGCAACCTTGGCAGTATATCCACTGAGAAAATAATATCTGGTCTGCTCTTCGGTCAAACGGCTTACAGGGGGCAATACTCCGAAGGTGTCGGCCGAAAGGAATATTACCTTCCTGGCATGACTTGCTTTGGAGACAGGTTTTACAATATTATTAATATGATAAATGGGGTAAGAGACTCTTGTGTTTTCAGTTTTTGAATTATCATTGAAATCAATTGTTCCGTCTGACAGTACCACCAGATTCTCAAGCAGAGCATCCCGCCTGATGGCATCATAAATGTCAGGTTCATTTTTCTTACTGAGCCTGAAGCATTTTGCATAACAGCCTCCTTCAAGATTGAATATCCCGTCATCATCCCAACCATGCTCGTCATCACCAACCAAAGCCCTGTCGGGATCAGTCGAAAGGGTTGTTTTTCCGGTTCCGGAAAGCCCGAAGAATATTGCAACATCCCCTTTCTTCCCAACATTGGCTGAACAGTGCATTGAAGCTATCCCTTTAAGAGGAAGGTAATAGTTCATAACAGAGAATATCCCTTTTTTCATTTCGCCGCCGTACCATGTTCCGCCGATAACGGACATGCCTGAAGTGAGGTTAAAAAAGACGAAGTTTTCGGAATTAAGACCCTGTTTTTTCCAGTCAGGATTTGTTGTTTTGGATGCATTTAGAACTACGAATCCCGGTACGAAATTTTCAAGCTCTTCTTTTTCAGGCCTGATAAACATGTTTTTAATAAAATGCGCCTGCCATGCTACTTCAAGGATGAATCTTACTGACAGGCGGGTATTCGTGTTTGCCCCGCAGAAACAGTCGATGACAAAAAGCCTTTTACCTGAAAGCTGCTTTGCCGCAAGGTTCCTGCAGTGTTCCCATATTTCATTTGCTATGGGCTTATTATCAGAGACTTTTGTTTTTTCCGTCTTCCACCATACAGTATCTCTTGTTGTGTCATCAAGTACTACATACTTATCATTAGGGGACCTTCCGGTGAAAATTCCGGTATCCACCGAAACGGCTCCGGAACGAGTAATAATCCCTTTTTCGTATCGTTCAAGTCCGGGCCTGGTTTCTTCAGCGAAAAGAACGTTATACGATGGATTATAGATAATCTCGGTTATGTTCTCTATTCCGTAACCCTTCAGATCGTCGGGGGTAATCATAGCTGGTGATTTTGAAGAAAAAATGATTTCAAATGTATCAAATATTATTTAATATATTAAGGTACCGCTGGCTGAAGAGAATGGTATGTGAAATCAGGAATTCTGGTAAATTGATAGGGTAAATAAATTATCAGCGGTCTTTAATATGGTTAGACAAAATAGAAATTGTTTTGGGGACAGGCATGAAAAGAAAAAGGGCATCGTGGAGGATGCCCTTTTCTATTTAAGGAATAATTATTATCTATTTCCCGTGTTTAATCGATGCCTGAGCTGCTGCAAGCCTTGCGATCGGTACCCTGAAGGGTGAGCAGCTTACATATGTCAGTCCTGTTTTGAAACAAAATTCCACTGAAGCGGGATCACCTCCCTGTTCTCCGCAAATCCCGACTTTCAGATCCGGTCTGGTAGCACGTCCTTTTTGCACGGACATAGTAATTAACTGACCAACACCTTCCTGGTCAATTGTCTGGAACGGATCAGCTGCCAGCATCTTCTTGTCAAGATAGTCATTCAGGAATCCGCCGATATCATCACGGCTGAATCCAAAAGTCATCTGGGTAAGGTCATTTGTACCGAACGAGAAGAATTCAGCAGATTTCGCCATCTGGTCGGAGAGGAGAGTTGCCCGCGGTATTTCGATCATAGTACCATATTTGTAATCGATCTTCTTAAGGCCGGCTTTTTTACAGACCTCTGCGTAAATTTCGTCAACTACCTTTTTGGTAACATCAAGCTCGGAAACATCGCAGGTTACCGGAACCATCAATTCAGGTTTCGGATTCTTTTTCTCCTTAAGCAGTTCAGCCGTTGCTTCGAACATGGCACGCACCTGCATTTCGGTTATCTCAGGAAAAGTAATGCCAAGGCGGACACCACGGTGACCCATCATAGGATTGCTTTCATGAAGTGCTTCGCCGCGTTTTGCAACATCTGTTTTTTTAATGCCCAGAGCTTTTGCAAGTTCGGCCTGTTTTTCAGCTCCCTGTGGTACAAACTCATGAAGAGGAGGATCCATCAGGCGGAATGTAACAGGCAATCCATCCATGGCTGCCAATGTGGCTTTCATATCTTTCTTGACAAATTTGTGCAATTCAGCAAGCGCTTTGCGGCGTTCTGCTTCATTTGCACTGAGGATCATTTTACGCAGGATGAACAAAGGCTGTTCCGATCCTTTGCCGTAAAACATATGCTCGATCCGGAAGAGACCAATCCCTTCAGCTCCATAATCGCGTGCAATTTTTGCATCTTCGGCAGTATCAGCATTGGTACGGACACCCATCGTACGGTATTTGTCAACAATCTTCATAAATGACTGGAAACGCGGGTTTTCTGTAGCATCCATCAGTTCTATTGCCCCTGAATAAACGTTTCCTTTTGTACCATTAATTGTAATTATATCACCCTCTTTGAGTACAAGATCGGTTCCGGCAACTTTTATTTTTTTAGCTGATGCATCAACATGCAGACCACCAGCGCCGACAATACAACATTTACCCCAGCCGCGTGCAACAAGTGCGGCGTGAGATGTCATGCCTCCCCTTGCGGTAAGAATACCAACAGCGGCACGCATGCCTTCGACATCCTCCGGATTTGTCTCTTCACGGACCATGATGACTTTATGTCCTTTCCTGTTCCAGGCAACTGCATCTTCGGCGGTAAATACTATCTTGCCTACAGCAGCACCTGGACCTGCAGGCAAACCTTTCGCTATAGGCTTGACCTTTTTCTCGGCATCAGGATTACATATAGGATGAAGCAGCTCATCAAGCTGCGCCGGTTCAACACGGGTGACAACTGTTTTTTCGTCGATGAGTTTTTCCTTCAGCATATCCATTGCCATGTTGAGAGCTGCTGTTCCTGTCCTCTTGCCAGCACGGCACTGCAACATATATAGTATGTTTTCCTGGATTGTAAACTCAATATCCAGCATATCATGGAACGATTTTTCAAGGATCTGGCGGATATGATAAAGTTCTTTGTATGTTTTTGGCATGGCTTCCTCCATGCTTTTCAAATGCTTATTCTGTTCATTCTTGGTTTCGTTATTCAGAGGGCTTGGTGTGCGGATTCCTGCAACAACATCTTCACCCTGAGCGTTTACAAGCCACTCTCCGTAGAAAATGTTATCGCCAGTTGCTGGGTTGCGGGTAAAGGCAACGCCAGTAGCTGATGAATCGCCCATGTTCCCGAATACCATTGCCTGAACGTTTACTGCAGTACCCCAGTTATCAGGAATCCCTTCGATACGACGGTACGATACTGCTTTTTTGCCGTTCCAGCTTTTGAATACTGCCTTGATACTTCCTTCGAGCTGTTCTTTTGCATTATCAGGGAAAGGTTTGCCAAGCACCTGTTTTACTTTTTTCTTGAATTTTTCCGAAAGATCCTGTAACTCATCTGCGGAAATCTCGGTATCTGTTTTATAACCTTTCTTTTTCTTAAACTCATCAAGCATAGTATCAAGCTGTTTACGGATGCTTTTTCCTTCACCAAGCTCAATACCTTCAGCTTTTTCCATAACAACGTCGGCATACATCATGATCAGACGGCGGTATGAGTCCCATACAAACCTGGGATTATTCGTCTTTTTCAGAAACCCCGGGATGGTTGCAGTGCAAAGTCCGATATTAAGAACAGTGTCCATCATACCGGGCATCGATTTGCGTGCACCTGAACGGCACGATACCAGCAATGCATTTTTCGGATCGCCGTATTTCATTCCCATTGTCTCTTCGGTCAGCTTCATTGCAGCCCAGACCTCAGGCATTAATTCCTTGGGAAGAGTGCAGTTGTTGTCATAATACTCGTTACACGCATCGGTTGTAATCGTAAAACCGGCAGGCACTGGAAGCCCCAGTAGACACATTTCTGCAAGGTTTGCGCCTTTACCTCCAAGAAGGTTCTTCATGTCTGCTTTTCCTTCTGCAGTCTTCCTGCCAAAGGAATAAACTCTTTTAACTTTTGACATACTTTTATTAATTTGATATAAACTTAAATTGTTGATTTTTAAAAACAAGGTGCAAATTTAATATATAAAATTGAATTTGAAAAGCCTGTTGAAAATTCATGATCTCGGATGAAACATTATCAGTGAATCACGAAGATAACTCCGGTCGATATGAGTATAGATCTCAGTGGTAAGGATCGACTCATGACCAAGCATTTCCTGTACCGCCCTGAGGTCAGCTCCTGCTTCTATCATGTGTGTGGCAAAAGAGTGACGGAATGTATGGGGACTTATCTTTTTTGTGATACCTGCCTTCCCAGCCAGATTTCTGATCATTGTGAAGATCATAGCTCTTGTAAGTCTCCTGCCTCTTCTGTTAAGAAAAACAACATTTTCGTTATAAATTACTTTTAACCTGTTTCTGTCAATCCTGTAAAGGTCAATCTCCTTAAGTGCTTTATTGCTTACTGGCACAAGCCTTTGCTTGTTGCCTTTACCCGTAATGCTGACAAATCCTTCGCCATAGTGGATATCAGTAAGCCTCAGATTGACAAGTTCGGAGACTCTTAACCCGCATCCGTATAATGTTTCGATTATGGCTTTGTTTCTGTGTCCCTCAGGTTTGCTAAGATCGATCACTTCAACTATCCGGTCTATCTCCTCAACTGAAAGTACTTCGGGAAGCCTGAGCCCGATTTTCGGTGATTCCAGAAGTGAAGACGGATTCTCATCAATCTCGCCGTCGATTAAAAGGAATTTATAAAAGGCCCTTATTCCCGAAAGAACTCTTGACTGAGTCCTGGCATTCTGATTCCCCTTGCCGAACCATCTGATAAACTCCCTGAGGTCAGCATAAGTTAACTCGACAGGGTCTTTATCAATGCCGTTTTCAACAGTAAAATCTTCCAGCTTCCTGATGTCATTCATATATGCTTCAATACTGTTCTCCGACAGGGATTTCTCAAGCCTGAGCCAGGTTTCAAAGTGTTTACCGGATTCCTTCCAGGATAAGCTCATCGATATATTCAGGATATGTTTATATTGCAAAGTAACACAAAGTATTACAGTGCAGCCATGTGAATCCGTCAATTTTAGTTATTTTTGCAATCTAAATACCATCGAAAAATAATCACGATGAAAATTCAAATAATAAATGGGCCGAACCTTAATCTGCTGGGAAAAAGAGAACCGGGAAAATACGGCGCACTGTCATTTGAAGAGTGGTTTGAAACTCTCAAATCTATCTACCCGGCCATCCGGTTTGACTATTTTCAGACGAATATTGAAGGTGAAATAATTAATAAACTTCACGAATCGGGATTTTCATACGACGGAATTGTACTGAATCCCGGCGGATACACACATACTTCAGTTTCAATTGCTGATGCAATATCTTCAATCAAAACGCCTGTGATTGAGGTTCATATTACCAATATTGCAGCACGTGAGGAGTTCCGGCATACAAGCCTGACAGGAAGAGTCTCTGCCGGAAGTATAATCGGACTCGGCCTCGATGGCTACAGGCTCGCGGTGGAAGCTTTGATTGAAATTAATAAGAAAAAAATAAGCTGATGCCAAAGAAACGGACAAAAATTGTTGCTACACTTAATGACAAAAGATGTGAACCCGCTTTTATTGAGAAACTCTACCGGGAGGGAATGGATGTTATAAGGATAAACTCAGCCCACGCTGATATTGATGGTGCACTGAAACTGATCAGGAATACAAGGGAGGTCTCCGATAAAATTGCAATCCTTATTGATACTAAAGGTCCCGAGATCAGAACCACAATCTGTGATGCTCCGATAGAATTAAAAAAGGGTAATACCATATTAATGGCAGGGAATCCGGGTGGAAAAACAACAGACAAAATAATTAATGTGTCTTATCCGGCATTCGTTTCTGAAGTACCTCCGGGAACGGCTGTCCTTATTGATGATGGTGACCTTGAGCTCAGGGCAGTTAGAAAAGATGGCGACTTTCTGGAGTGCATGATTGAAAATGATGGTGTCCTGGGATCAAGAAAAAGTGTAAATCTTCCCGGTGTTAAAATATGTCTCCCTTCTCTTACTGAAAAGGACAGGACTTTCATAAAAATGGCAGCAGATAATGAGGTCGACTTTATAGCACATTCTTTTGTGCGGTCAAAACAGGATGTTCTTGATGTGCAGGCTGTTCTTGACAAATACAACAGCAAGATCAAAATCATTGCCAAAATAGAGAACGAGGAGGGGGTTGATAACATTGATGAAATTCTTGAAGTTGTTTATGGAATAATGGTCGCCAGGGGAGATCTGGGTATTGAAATCCCGTATGAAAAGATCCCCGGGATTCAAAAAATGATGATCTCTAAATGCATTGACAAAAGAAAACCGGTAATAGTCGCTACCCAGATGCTTCAGTCAATGATAACCAATCCCAGACCAACAAGAGCAGAAGTAAGCGATATTGCTAATGCTATATATTCACAGACTGATGCTATAATGCTAAGCGGCGAAACTGCAAATGGCAAATATCCTGTTGAGGCTGTGAAAACAATGACAAAGGTAGCTCTTGAAGTGGAGAACAATAAGGAAAAATTCATCGATATGCCTTCAGTCAGAATAAGCGGTGAAATATCGGCCTACCTGGCAAAAGTCGCAGTAAAAACAGCGGTAAGGATAGATGCCCAGGGAATAATTGCGGATACAATGGGAGGCAGAACAATAAGGGATATGGCAGCTTACAGGGGGTATAATATTATTCTCGCTCAGTGCTATCTGAAAAGCACTATGAGGGAGCTGGCACTCTCATACGGCATTTATGCAAGCTATCAGGAAAAGAAGAAGTCAATAGATGATTTCCTGAAGGTTGCTCTTCAGAACCTGACAAGGGAGAATCTGGTTAAAAATGATGACATAATCGTTGTACTTGCAGGGAATTTCTCGGGCAGATCGGGCTTCTCATTCATTGAGGTAGGAACGGTTGAGTACCTGAGGGACCGGGTTGATATTATAGACTGATTTATGATTGTTGGTCTGATTTTTGATGATACTTATAAGCCATAACAACATTTTTAATGGTAAGATTTCTGTTTATCACATTATTGCTGGCAGCTCATCCGGTTCATGTTTCTCTGTTAAGCATCGATTATACACCCGATAAGGAATTGTTTAATGTGTTTCTGAGAATATACTTTGATGATTTCCTTCTTGATTCAGGAATGAGCAGTGAAGATCAGAAAAAACTGAACTTTTCGGAAAATGATCAGTTTACCCGGGAGACTCTGGGTAAATATATAAATGACAGGCTCAAGATCACTGTTAACAGCAGGCAATTTCCAGCAGAGATTCAGAACATGGATCTGTCGGATAATGAACTGAGATTGAATCTGGTTTTAAGTTCCGTAAAAAAAGTAAATACTATTACTGTAAGGAATCTTATAATGACCTCACTATATTCCGATCAGTCAAATATGACCATTGTGAGGGTGAACAGTTTTGAGGAGGGAGTCAGGCTTACAGCCGTTGAAACTGAAAAGACATTTAAAATTAATTAACTAAAGGTTGAAAGGAGATTATACAAAGTGAAGAGCCTTAAAATAAGAATTCTGATAATTGCTTTGCTTATCTTTTCCTGTTTTTTAAATGCCGGAGCTACTCATAACCGGGCAGGAGAGATCACATATGTCCAATTGTCTGATCTTTCTTTTGAAATCACAATAACGACGTTTACATACACCCTTAGCTATGCCGACCGGCCTCAGCTTGATATTGAATGGGGAGATAACTCAACCTCGGTTGCCAACAGGGAGAGCATCCTTTTTCTTCCGAATTACTATAAGAGGAATATTTACAGGATAACACATACTTACCCCGGCCCGGGAGTTTACAAAATAGTGGTTCAGGATCCCAACAGGAATGAAGGAATCCTTAACATTCCAAATTCTGTCAATGTGGTATTTTCAATTTCAACAATCCTTATCGTCAACCCTTCAATAGGACGTAATAATACACCGGTTCTTCTTAATCCACCTTATGACAAAGCTGCACGCGGATATGTTTTTATCCATAATCCCGGTGCTTTTGATTCTGACGGCGACAGTCTTTCTTATGCGCTTACAGTTTGTACACGCGAAGACGGGAAACCTATTGAAAACTACAAATTGCCTCCGGCCACCAACTATATAAAGGTTGACTCGATCACCGGCGACCTGATATGGGATACCCCGCGAGATACAGGGAAATATAATGTTGCAATGGAAATCCAGGAATGGAGATATGGTAAAAAAATCGGCATTGTTGTACGAGATATGCAGATCGAAGTGTTTGATACTGACAATAAACCTCCGGTAAACGGCCCTCTTCAGGATATCTGCGCAGAGGTGGGGGATATAGTGGATTTTAACGTGACTGCAACAGATCCTAACAATGATCCCATAGGGCTTAAGGCCACCTCCGGCATTTTCACCATTGAAGCCTGCCCTGCAACATTTACCAGGGTTGATTCGGTTCCCGGCTCTGCAACATCAAGGCTTCAATGGATCCCATGTCATGAGGCTGTGAGAAACCAGCCTTACAATATCATTATAAAAGCAGATGACTACAATACAGAATTGAAGCTTTCGGATATAGATATAATGAATATAAAGGTCCTGGGTCCTTCCCCTGTTCTTAGAAGTGCTGTTCCTGAAGGAAAATTTGTACGGCTGACCTGGGATAATTACGGTACTACAGCCATTTCAGGCTTTAACATTTACAGGAAGGAGGATGCTTCATCTTTCAAACCTGATTCGTGCACTTCCGGGATTCCTTCTTCAACCGGATTTGTTAAAGTGGGATACATTGCAGGAAGTTCGGCTGTTTCATTTCTCGACACTGACAACGGTCAGGGTCTTGTCTTCGGAAAAGAATATGCCTATCGGATAGTTGCAGTATATCTGAATGGAGCTGAAAGCAAATCTTCCAATGAAATCCCTTCGTCGCTCGTTTCGGGAGTCCCGATAATTACCCAGGTAAGTGTAAGAACTACTTCTGCAACCAATGGTTCCATAATTGTCAGTTGGAAAAAGCCCGACAGGCTTGACACCATTCCTGCACTTGGACCATATGAATATATTATTTACAGGGCGACAGGAATTACCGGGACCGATTACCAGCAGATAAGATCTATTCCGACCGCTACTCTTAATGAAACTTCTTTTATTGATACTCTTATAAATACCCAGACTGGAGGGTTTATTTATAAAATTGAGCTGTATAATAATGCAACGGGAAACAGGTTCCTTGTAGGAGAACCAGGATATGCTTCATCAGTATTACTTGTGGCAAATCCGGGCGACAGAAAAGTAAGGTTTGAAATAAGCAGGAATGTCCCATGGATCAATACCAGATATGATTTCTTCAGGTTGAATGAATCAACCATGAAATATGATTCAATAGGAACCACTAATTTGCTTGAATTCGTCGACGAAGGGCTTATTAACGGGAATCAGTATTGCTACAAAGTCAGGTCTACCGGAGGGTACTCAGCGACGGATCTGCCCAGGAACCTGATCAATTATTCACAGGAAACCTGTGTGACACCTGTTGACAATGAACCTCCCTGCCAGCCTGAAATTTCTGTCACAAGCGAGTGCGACAGCCTTTACAATACTGTTCGGTGGAGTTTCAGTGATAATAATTGCATAACAGATGTGGTGGGTTACAATATTTATTACAAATTGATAAACGATGAAAATCTTAGCCTTCTGACCACCATAAATGACAAAAACATCTCCTCGTACAAACATTATCCCGGGGAGGTTATTGCAGGATGCTATGCAGTCTCTGCATTTGATCAGGTAGGGAATGAAGGGCTCAAGTCTGTTATGATCTGCGTCGACTCGTGTAATTTTTACGAGATCCCTAATGTTTTTACTCCCAACGGGGATGATATAAATGACTGGCTTGTGGCAAAATCATCCGGACTGGTTGAAAAGGTAGAATTTAAACTTTTTAACCGTTATGGGGTTCTGATATTTCAGACTGAAGAGCCAAAACTTAACTGGGACGGCACATACAAGGGGAATATCGTTTCTCCGGGAGTCTATTTTTACCAGTGCGAAGTGTACGAAAGAAGAATCTCAGGTGTTGAACAGTTCCATCTTTCAGGATTTGTACATGTTATAACTGAGAAGGGAGCTACTGTCACAAAACCTGAGTTGTAAAACAAAGTGAGGATTTCAGAAATGAAAAAAATACTATTGATCATTCCGCTCTTTGCCTGCACATTGGCAATGACCGGACAACAACCTGTAGATTATCTTATGAAAAGCCAGGCTCTTGTTGAACAGGGGAAGCCTGACGATGCTATCATCATCATGACAGAGGCACTGGAAAGCTTTAGGGAAAGCCGGATCTATCTCGGACGGGCTGAAGCATTTATGGCAAAAGGAGATTATTCCGGGGCTATCAATGACTTCAATTCGGCAAATAATATTGCACCTTCATCGGGTGAATATGGTCTGGCAAGGATATACGGATTGAAAGGTGATGCAGCAACCTCGGTGTATCATCTTGAATACTGCCTCAGATCTTCCTGCAGAAAAAGCGAAAAGGATATCCTGCTCGATCCTGCATTCAGCCTGATAGAAAACAGGCCGGAATGGCGTCAGTTCTGGAAGAAGGAATGGTATGACGCTATTGAGAAGGGTATTGCGGAAATTGAATATAATGTATCGACTGGAAACATAATTGAGGCCAAAAGTGTATTGTCAGGCCTTTCGGGGAATTATCCGGGAAATAACAGCATAGCATATGCCGGAGCTTTGATAAGCTTTACTGAAAAAAAATATCCCGAGACGATCAAAATCCTGACCAGCCTGCTGGCAGAGGAGCCTGAAAATGAAAAAGCGCTTAGAATTCTAGCAAAGACACAGGAAGCCTCAGGTAATCAGGTTGGTGCATCATCAGCATATACAAGACTTCTTGACATGGGAATTCCTGATCCTGAACTGCTGTTGCTAAGGGCAGAATGCTACAGAAAAACAGGTTTAACCGGTAAAGCAAAGGAGGACATAGCCAGGTACATTGATCTTTATCCGGGGAACAAAAAAGCCCTCAGCTTTGCCGGAAAAGTCGAATCGGCTTCAGGCGATAATATAAAAGCACTCACATATTTTTCTGAAAACCTGAAGCTTCATCCGAACGATGCGGAATGTTATATTGACAGGGCCAACGCATATTTTGTAGCAAAATCGTGGGATTGGGCGGCAAAAGACTATAGCATGTCGCTCGATCTTCAACCGGGGAATTCAGATGCATGGCTGAATAAAGGAATTTCCCTTGTGAATTCCGGAAAAAGAGATGATGCATGTTTTGATTTCAGGAGATCATTCAATCTGGGCAACAGAAAAGCCACGGAATACTTAAGCCGCTACTGTATTAAATAATCAAAGATCGCGGCAGCTATTTAATATTTCTCAGGATCTTGTCAAAAAGGTCACGCGGCTTGAAGGGTTTCAAAACATAGTCGTTGATACTCAGATCTTCAATCTTATCATGACTTTCCGACATTATTGCTGCTGTCAGAGCGACGACGGGAATAGTCCTTATTCTTGGATTATCTGATTTCCGGATTATTTTGGTGG
Source organism: uncultured Bacteroidales bacterium (assembly GCA_963702415.1). GTDB lineage: Bacteria > Bacteroidota > Bacteroidia > Bacteroidales > VadinHA17 > LD21. The sequence goes on from CAVPCP010000008.1 coordinate 334,137, forward strand.
CTTCAATTCCATCGAGGACGGGCATATGCAAATCCATTATTATAAGATCAAAATCTTCCTTTTCCAGGATATCGAGAACAATCTTGCCGTTTTCGGCATGAGTTACCTGAACCCCCCATCCTGAGAGAAATTTATTTGCTACAAAGAAGTTGATCTTGTTATCCTCAGCAACGAGAATTCTTTTGCCTTGAAGTCCGGAATATGACTCTGCAGCTTCATTTGCAGGAACTTTATCACTTTTTTCAGGTACACCGAAGGATAGGACAAATCTGAATGCTGATCCTTTACCGGGTTCGCTTTCCAGTTCAAGAGTACCGCCCTGTAGTTCAACCAGCTTCTTGCAAATTGCAAGTCCAAGGCCTGTTCCTCCAAAATGCCTTGTGGTATCAGGTGAAGCCTGGGTAAAACTCTCAAAAATAATTTCATGCTTGTCTTTTGGAATACCGATTCCCGTATCTCTCACAAGGAATTCGATCTTTGAATTATTTTCTTCCCGTTTAAGTTCTTTAAGAATTACATGAATACTGCCCTTTTGAGTGAATTTCAGTGCATTGGACAGGAGATTTGAGAGAATCTGGTTAAGCCTGATTGAATCTCCGGTCACTTCGGAAGGCAACTGGTTCTCTTTGACAATGTCAAATTCGATGTTTTTTGACTTCGACCGGAATGAATAGGTCCTCATAATGTCATTCAGAAAGTCATCGAGATTGAACCTTGCCTGTTCAAAAACTATTTTCCCTGATTCCATCTTATTATAATCGAGGACATCATTTACAAGAGTGAGCAGGTGATTTCCTGAAAATCGCAGAGTCTTGATAAAATCCATCTGATCTTCTCTCGGATTACCCTGCATCAGCAGGTTGGTTATCCCGATCACCTCATTAAGCGGAGTGCGTATCTCGTGGCTCATTGTCGACATGAACTGCTGTTTGGACTGAGCTGCCTCCTCGGCTTTATGTCCCGCCTGTATCACATTATCGATCATTGTCCTCCGCTGGATTGCAATGGCTACCTGATTAGCGATAAACTCAAGAACATTGACATCATCCTGTGAAAATTTTTCCTCATCGTGATAATCCTGAAGGGCCATTACGCCTATAATCTCCTTGTCGGCTTTAAGCGGTACCCCCATCCATATTTTGCACGGAGTTCCAACCAGGGCGATATTGCCCGAGTTCTCAAGGTCCTTCAGATCGTTCAATTTAAGCAAAACAGGTTTTTTCATGGTGATTACCCATTTTGTAATTGTCTGACGCGCAGGAACATTTTCGAATTCATCTAATTCATCTGAGAAAAACGGCATTGACAAAGTATCACTCTTTTTATCATAAAGAGCAATGAAGAAGTTATTTGTGTCCCATATCTTGCTTAATTCGCTGACAATTGTCGGATAGATATCCTTTATATCCATCTGGTTAAGAGCTGCCGTTGAAATATTATAGAGTATCTCCTGGATAGTCTGGTTCTTTCTTTCAATTGAGACATCCCTGTAAATACCCACAAAAGAGACTATTTCGTTGTTAATCTCAATCTTTGTAGCAATAAGTGAAACATGGATATTATTCCCCTTTTTATCCCGCCGCACAGTCTGCTTTACCAGTTTATGTTTTTCTTCAGCAAGGGTTTTTATACTGACAGCTTCATTTTTAAACTCTTCAGGAACAATGAGATCATCTATGTTTTTCTGAAATGCCTCATCAGGCGTATAACCAAAAAGATCTGCAAACTCCTTGTTTATTTTCGTGATTTTCCCGCTGGTGTCAATAATTACAACAGCCTCGGGAATTGAATCAATAAGATGCTCAAGGAAAGCTTTTTCCCTGTTTATCTGGTCCTCATAATTTTTGTGTTTGCTTATATCAGTCACAACCCCACGGTAACCAATGATCCTGTTATGATGGAATATTGCAAAGGAATGGGTAAGAATGGGAACCTCAGTTCCATCTTTCTTTCTGGCAGAGTATTCGTTGCTTGCAACCTGTTCAGGAGAATCCAGTCCTTTCAGGTTTTCTATCATTTTATCGAAATGATTTGGAAAGATTTCAGATAAATGTATTCCTTTTAAAATATCCGCTTTTGTGTATCCGAAAAATTTAAGGCCATGAGTATTTCCGTATTTCACTATTCCTTTCAGATCCACCTCATAGATCATTTCCGGAAGCATTTCTGCAAACTTTTCAAAAATCAGGTTTTGCCTGATCAGGTCATCATCATTTTTCTGCTGTATACCCGGCTCCCATGTAACCAGAATATGTCCCGATGTTAGTTTTAATCCTATATAATGTCCTTCTGAATCGTCATTGTATGCGGAAACAGGAATTTTGTCGGCGATCCCGGTTTTGTTGACCTTGTTTATCAATTCAACCAGATTAGTTCTTTTTCCAAGCGGGGTATCGATAATGTCTTTTCCTTTCGTTTCACTTTTTATTACCGACTCCACCTCTGCAGCCTTATCATTAAGATCCAGGAGTATGATCCTGCCATCTTTAGAAATTCCGAATATTGCAAGGTAACTGCTTATGGTATCCAGTATCTCATTGATAATAATTCCTGATTGACCCGGGTCGGCACCATTCCCTGAAAGATACTGATCTTTATTATTTACGGATTTCAATCTGAGGGAATTAACTTCTTCCTTCAGTTTCCTGTTCGCCTCAAGGAGTTCTTCATATTTAATATTGTTTTCAGCCATACAGATGTTAAAAGGTGAAAAATAAATGCATAAAATTGGGCATATTCTGAAAATGTTTAATAAAAACGCGGATTTGGTTCATTACTATATATTAAAACTCTATTTATCTTTAATTTTTTCACTGTAGTACCTGCAGAATTCCTTTAATCCGCATTCGCTGCAGAGAGGATTCCTGGCCCTGCATACATAACGGCCGTGCAATATAAGCCAGTGATGAGCTTTATGGATCATTTCCTCAGGTATGTTTTCAGTCAGCTGGATTTCGGCGCTTAATGGCGTTTTTGCATTTCTCACCAGTCCGAGCCTTACAGAGACCCTGAATACATGAGTATCGACAGCCATTACCGGCTTGCGGAAGACAACAGAAGCTACTACATTGGCAGTTTTCCGTCCTACACCTGGTAATCGCTGTAGGTCAGTAAGTTCCGAAGGAACAATTCCTCCGAATTCTTTGACCAGCATCCTGGCCATACCTGAAAGATGCTTTGCCTTGTTATTGGGATATGAACATGATTTTATGAATTCAAAAATCTCATAAGGTTCAGCTTTTGCCATCGAAATTGCATCGGGATATTTTTCGAGGAGGGGAGGTGTTATCATATTGACCCTTTTATCGGTACACTGGGCTGATAATATAACCGCCACGATAAGCTCAAAAGGATCGCTGTATGAAAGCTCAGTTTCCGCAACAGGCCGGTTAATCAGAAAATATTCAATTGTTTTTTTGTATCTTTCTTTAATAGTCATGGCCGGGTACAGGATAAGGAATTGAAAGGTAACACTTTTTATTCTTTCATAAAACCAGGGCTTTGAGATGAGTGATAAATTCCGGCATTGTATTGGTAGCTGATCTAAGTTGCTGGTTACCGGGTGCTAGTTACCGGTTATTTGAGAATGAGCATTATGATTTTTCAGGTATTATTTGAAAAATAATTATAAATATTACATATTTTACTATTAATCAATAATTTAACCAGCAACCAGGAACAAGCAACCAGCAACTTGAGTTAACAATATGGATTTACGGATGTTTTTTTAACTTTATGGGATAAAAGTTAAGTCAGTTGGAAAAAATAGTTATTAAGACAAAAGGTGCCGTTTCTGAAATTCTTATCGGTAAGGAATGGGAATCTGTTGGCGAATTGCTCCCCAAAACGGGTGTGGTAATAATAACTGACAATAATGTACACCGGATCTTTGGAAACAGATTTCCTGATTTTCCGGTCTTCGCAGTTAAGGCAGGAGAGCCGAGCAAAAAGATGGAAGTAATAGAATCTCTTGCCGAGAGGCTTATTGAATCCGGTATTGACAGGACAGGCTTTATCCTGGGCATCGGAGGAGGAGTTGTCAGTGATATTGCCGGATTCCTGGCTTCAATTTATATGCGCGGAATAAGGTGTGCATATGTCTCATCATCTCTTCTTTCACAGGTGGATGCAAGTACTGGAGGTAAAAACGGTGTTAACCTTGGAGGGATCAAAAATATTCTGGGTTGCTTCAGACAACCCGAGTTTGTAATCTGCGATCCGGCAATGCTTCAGACACTTCCGGAGGATGAGTATTTTTCAGGATTGGCCGAACTGATTAAGACGGCAATAATTGGAGATGAGAAGCTGTTTGAGATCATAGAGAGCAACCATGAGAGGATAATAAAAAGAGATTCGGAACTTCTTTCGGCTCTTGTAACCAGGGCAGTGGAATTTAAAGCCGCTGTTGTTTCAAAAGATGAAGAGGAATCTGGATTGAGAAGGATACTCAATTTCGGACATACTTACGGACATGCGATCGAGGCATATAAATCTTTCAGGCACGGCTATGCTGTTGCTTCGGGAATTGAACTGGCAGCCTGTTTTTCCTTATCCAGAAGGTTGATAACTTCTCCGGAATATGAAAGAATAGTAGCTCTTTTAAAGGTATTCAGGCTCCTTCGAAGGCATGATATTCCTGATGATCAGATAAGTCATCTGGTTAGGAGGGATAAGAAAAAAACCGGCAGCGATGTTTATTTTGTTTTTATTGAAAAAATAGGGAAAGCAGTTGTCACTAAGATCCCTATAGACGAAGTTATAGATTTCTACAGGCAAAGTAAACCTGGCAACTAATACTTATCATTATGAATTCCTTTGGTGTAGTTTTTAAAGTTTCCCTTTATGGCGAATCTCATGGAAGCGCGATCGGGGTCGTTGTTGATGGTTGTCCCCCCGGCATTTCTGTCAAAACGGATGATTTTATAGGCGATCTCTCAAGGAGAAAGAGTGGGAGCAAAGGAACAACAGGCAGGCACGAAGCTGATGTGCCTGAGATTTTAAGCGGTATTTACAATGGTTTATCCACAGGGGCACCAATCACGATAATGACAAGGAACAGCGATAAGATCTCCACTGATTATGATGATTTTAAAAGCGTTCCCCGCCCCGGTCATGCTGATTATGTTGCCGGGGTTAAGTACTCAGGTTTTGCCGATCTTAGGGGAAGCGGCCATTTTTCAGGCAGGATTACCTGGGGACTGGTTGTTGCAGGCGTAATTGCAAAACTCATTATCCGTCCTGCAGGTATCAAAGCCAGGCTTATTTCTGCAGGAGGCACCAACGACATTGATCAGGCTCTTGAAAAAGCTATGGCTGAAGGTGATACAATTGGCGGAGTTATCGAGTGCATGGTTACTAATCCTCCGAAAGCTCTGGGGGAACCCTTCTTTTATTCCGTTGAATCTGCCTTTAGTCATATTATTTTCTCAATTCCGGCAATCAAGGGAATCGAGTTTGGGTCTGGTTTTTCAGCTGCTTCAATGAAGGGATCGGTGCACAATGATTCCTTTGCAGATAAAACCGGAAGGACACTGACAAACAACGCAGGCGGTATAAATGGCGGCATAACAAATGGAAATGAGATAATTTTCAGGGTTGCAGTTAAACCGACCTCATCGACCGGTGTTTCGCAGAAAACATATGATTTCAGCAAGGGAGACATGACAGAACTCAGTGTAAAAGGCCGCCACGATACGTGCATAGCACTCAGAATGCCAGCAATAGTTGAAGCTGCTGCAGCAATAGCAATGGCTGATCTTCTTATGATCGACAGGGGGATTCATGGATTAAGGAATCCCTGATTACTTATGTGCTTTAATCTGTAATATTCTTGTTGTCATTCCTGACACCTTAAATCTGTCAGCAATCCTTTCCCCGATTAGCCAGACAATATCTCCTTCTGATTCAAGAATAAGAGCCTTCTCCTTATCGAAAAGGGAATATTTCCGGTCGATAAAATAATTGCTCAGCTTCTTCTTCTTTTTCATTCCAAGAGGGACAAAAGCATCACCACTTTCCCATGGACGAATTAGCATCGGGAATCTGACCTTATCAAGATCAACTGAAGCAATGTTTTTACTGTCAGGTATTTTGAAGCCTGATTCAATGTCAATTATCATTGCAGAGTCTATTCCCGGAACCATCAGAAGATCTTCAGGAGTGTTAATTATATAACTATCCTGCTTTTGGGTTTCAATGGGAGATACAAGCAATTCATTCCTGCTTATGACCATTCTGTGGGTTTTGGTGAAAATCTGTTTACCCGATCTGCCTGCAAGTATATTTATCAGATCTCCGGATGTGGTTCCTGTTATACCATATGGACTGAAAAGTTCGAATATCAGTGCTTTGCCTGCTTTCAATTCTGCCAGCTTTTCAATATCAAAAATAATTGTTCCACCTGCTTCTATCGATAGCTTCGATCTTAATCCGTTTATATGGTCTGTTGCAATTTCATCTATACCTGCCAGCCTGCCTGCTGTTTCAGATAATGTATCCTCGATTGATGGATTTATCTCCTTTAAAAGAGGCAAAACGAGATGTCGGATCTTATTTCTTGTGTACCTGGTTTCCGCATTGGATTTGTCTTCCCTGAACATAATCCGGTTTTCGCTGCAGTACTCCTCAATTCTTGGGCGCGAGGCAAAAAGTATCGGACGGATTATCCTGTTGCTGGCCGGCTTCATCCCCGAAAGCCCGGTTATTCCGGTTCCCCTGATCAGATTTATCAGCATGGTCTCAATATTGTCGTTCCGGTTATGAGCAACCGCAATAAAATCATAATTATTTTCTTCCCTTATCTTTTCAAACCAGGCGTACCTTAATTCTCTTGCCGCCATCTGGACTGATATTCCCTTACTCCCTGAATATTCTTTTGTCCTGAATCTGATTCTATAAAAAGGCATTCGGTTATTATCGGAAAAATCCTTAACAAGTTCTTCATCCTTGTCAGATTCCCCATCCCTCAGGCTGAAGTTGCAATGAGCAATACCGATATTTGTCCCAAGATTAAGGAAAAGGTGTGACATTACCATTGAGTCTATTCCCCCGCTTACAGCCAGCAGAACTCTGCTGTCATTTCCGAAAAGAGTGTTATCCCTGACATAATTCAGGAACTCCTCATATAATGTCATAAACATGCAGCACTATTTAAAAGGTAATATTGATGGTCGCGAAGGTTCAAAATTATCAGGTTTCAGAAGCTGTTCTCCGCTGATCAGAAGATGGTTAATATTTGAATAGTCAGGCAGATTCGGATAGAAACAAAGCCTGATCTGTAAAGTGTTAAGCACAAGATTGTCATTTCTGATCCTTACACCAACACCTATTGTCGACAAAATATCTCCACTTCCAATATAATCATGTGTTCCGAACAGAAATCCGCAGTCGGCAAATCCATAGATTGCGAAACGGAAACCATAGAAATTGACAGGAGCGAACAATACGGATTCATAACCGACCGTCAGTCTCTGGGAATTTCCTGTTGAATCATTTCTGAATCCCGAAAAACCATTTTCAGAAATAAAATCAAGATATTCATCGGCATATCTGCCTATTCCCCTTGTGTAGTCGATGTTCAGAAAGTGTCTCATTTTGTAGCTTCCTAAATATGACATGTTAGAAAAGAAGTTTGTCCTGAACATGACCATTCCCTGTTCGGTTTTCCCCTCATTATTGAAAGCAGCAAATCCTGCAGAGGTATAGATGTACCCAATCCGTCTTACCGGTTCTCCCACCGACACGGTGGCCCCCAGGTAGTATCTATTTTTGAACTCATTCAGCTCTCTTCCAAAAGTGAGATTGATAAGTCCTCCGTGAGGGATATCTTCAGTTCGTCCGTAACCATAAATAAGGTTGGCTTTATAGTACTTCTGGGCGGAAAGCGAAACTGAACCAAGGAACATCTGATATTTCTGGAGCTGATGATATGAATCAGGTTCAATATACGGGCGACTGAAGACATTGTTATTTGTGTACCTTATCCCAACGATCAATCTCACTACAGATTCTTTATTCAACAGAAAAGACCTTAGAAGCCAGTAATCCTGCATAGTGTATTTTACTGGAGCTGGTTCTGGAAGTGAATCAAGGTCATCGGAAGTAAACATTGCATATGCTGCTATTCCACCTGCATATTTTGTGGTGGAACTAACCAGTTTCCGGTTCAGGTCAATTCCATATGTTTCTTTGCCAAGAGCATTATAATAATATGTTCTGGTATTAATAAATGTCCTGCTGAAATTATTTATAATGTAATTCACACCAAAACCCGGAGAACTTGACAGATCTGCATTGTATGGTACGTCAATCCCGAACTGGTGTCCCATTCCGAAAATGTTTTTTTCAAAAACTGAAACTGAAGCTTTATCAAAGCCGCTGAAGTTGATTTTCGCACCAAGTGAATAGACATCCTTGGTCACTACAATAATGTCGGCATCGGCATCAGAAACAGGAACCACGAGTATCCTGGCATCATCAATGTAAGGAAGCTCCCGTATATATCTTTCATTGTCGCTTAAAGTAAGGGGAGAAATTGTATCACCTTCACTGAACAGGAGGTTTTTCCTTATTATCCTCTCATTAGTGTTGGCATGTGTCATATTCAGAAGGTCTTCAATTTTATTCGGGTCATAATAATCAGGGGTATTGATATTCGTTCCGAAAACACCAAGCCGCCTGATTTCAATTTTCCTTATTTTCATTCCTGAATAGCTCCTGTAGCTTCCATCGCTCGAGCCTGTTATCACTTTACCTGAGGCAGGTCCGTTGGAAATGATAACAAAATCGTACAATTTTCTGGTAATTAGCGTTTTGGAGGCCTTGTTCTTCAATGTGTCAAGGAAAATCAGGTTTTTTCCATTCTCTGAATCATAAGGAGGAATAAGTTTTGATGATGATGGATTAACGGGACTGTTAAATGATAATCTAATGCTTATGGCATCCAAAGCCCTTACGGTGCCGCGGATTTTAAGAAGTGAGTCGGTTGGTGTTGCATCCTGTGGGTACGATGAGATGAAAATAAAGAAAAATGCCGGAATGAATAAGAGTCTTACGGGTAGCCTGTATTGTCTTATATTTTCAGATTCAGGTTTCATGGGGTTTGATCAGCACGTCATCTGAGTTAAACTGAAATCCAAGACGCTTTCCTGTTATTACCCTTGAGTGTTGAATTTTTGCCTCAGCCTGCCCTACGGTGGCTATTTTTACGGTATCATAAGGTGGCACAAGCAGATCAAATTCAAGGGAATATTGAATTGCAGTTGTGATTATCACCTGTAAAGAAGACTTTGTGAGGGCTTCGTTTCCATAATTTGAGAACAACATTCCCATTTGCCTCTTGCCTTCAACAAGGTATTGATTTTCGTGGTTTATGAAAATCCTTGCGATCAGGTATCCCAGGTCATCCATTCTTGAGTATTTAAACGAATCAAAAAGGAAATTATAAATGTTTATAATCCCTGAATACGCATTGAATTTGTTTTTCTGGATATAAGGTGTTTTCCAGGCAGGATGCTCCCTGTCGAATTGAAAAATATTTGAATGCATGCTGAAAAGCAGAATATCACCGGCAACCTTTAACTGGGCGTCAAAATTGCTTCTGTCGGTATACTCCATTTTTATCCTTGAATCTATGGAGCCAAGGTTTGTATTTACTTCTTTTGCAAGGTCTTTAAGAATTTCCTTTACTTCACTGAACCATTCGAGAGTACTGTCATAAACTTTTTGCTTTAAAAGCGATTTTTCCTTAAGAGTCCCTACAATTGCTTTTTTCTTTTCGTCAAGTTCCGGCATGATTCAATAAATTTGTTGTTATTCTCCCCTAAATTAGTAAATAAAAATGAAAATTTCCTCATCCGGGTCAATATGATCTTGCAAACAGAACACGTCTTTTTGATGGTTTTCCTGAATATACACATCTTCCCTCCTCATCAGGGGTGTCAAAAGAAATACACCTTATTGTCGCTTTGGTTTCCTCTTTGATTTTTTCCTCAGTTTCAGGGGTTCCATCCCAATGGGCCATTAGAAATCCTCCCTGATTATCAATTATTTCCAGGAATTCGCTCCAATTATTAACATAGAATGTATTTTCTGATCTGAATTTCAGCGCTTTCCTGTAGATATTTGCCTGTATTTCCTCCAGCAGACCCTTTATATGATCTGTGACCCCGGCCATCGGAATCGTCTCTTTTTCAAGGGTATCCCTCCGGGCGATTTCAATGGTGCTGTTTTCAAAGTCGCGCGGGCCTATTGCAATTCTGACCGGAACCCCTTTCAGCTCATAATCTGCAAATTTCCATCCTGGTTTATTATTATCCCTGTCATCATACTTTACGGATATTCCGGATTTTTCAAGGTCAGCTTTAATTATTCCGGCTCTTTCCGAGATATTGGCCAGCTGTTCTGCGGTCTTATAAATAGGAATGATAACCACCTGCAGGGGAGCAAGCCTGGGAGGAAGAACAAGTCCGTGATTGTCTGAATGAGCCATGATCAGAGCGCCCACCATTCTTGTGGATAATCCCCACGATGTTGCCCATACATAATCCAGCTTACCTGTTTTATCGGCAAACTGAACATCGAATGCTTTTGCAAAATTCTGTCCCAGAAAGTGACTCGTTCCGGCCTGAAGCGCTTTCCCGTCCTGCATCAGAGCTTCAATGGTATATGTGTCAAGCGCCCCGGCAAAACGTTCATTTTCAGTTTTATACCCTTTAATTACAGGTAAGGCCATATATTTTTCTGCAAACTCAGCATAGACGTTGATCATCCTTTCTGTTTCCTCAACTGCCTCTTCGCGGGTGGCATGTGCAGTATGTCCTTCCTGCCAGAGAAATTCGGCTGTTCTCAGAAAAAGTCTGGTACGCATTTCCCACCTTACAACATTTGCCCATTGGTTTATCAGAATAGGAAGATCACGGTACGATTGTATCCAGTTTTTATAGGAATTCCAGATTATTGTTTCTGAAGTCGGACGGATAATAAGCTCCTCTTCCAGTTTTGCTGACGGATCGACAACTATTCCCTTGCCATCCTCATCCATCTTCAGCCTGTAATGGGTGACAACGGCACACTCCTTGGCAAAACCCTTAACGTGCGAAGCTTCTTTGCTGAAAAACGATTTCGGGATAAAGAGCGGGAAATATGCATTTACATGACCGGTTGCCTTAAACATTTTATCAAGCTGGGCCTGGATATTTTCCCAGATAGCATAGCCATATGGCTTGATGACCATGCACCCCCTGACTACCGAGTTCTCAGCCAGATCGGCCTTGATAACCAGATCGTTATACCATTGTGCGTAATTGTCATCCTTGTTCGTTAAAAACTTAGCCATTGTTTGGTACAGTATTTGAATTATTCGATTGACCCAATAATTTGGTTCGTAAAAGTAGTTAAAACTTGGAGATTAAAAAAAACTGAGGTTCCCCATGAAAGCAAAATACTACATGGTGATCTTGTCAAAACTGCTCTTATGAAGTACGTTTGTAAATTAAATTGCAACTAAGAGAAAAAATATTAAATTTGCTCAAAAGCAGAAAGATTCTTAAAAAAGCATATTTGGTACAAAATTTGATTATTAATAAATAAACCAATTAGAAACTAAAAAAATGAAAGCATCATCTTATATATTCGGAATAGCACTTCTCACTTTAGCTTCCTGTTCTTCAGGTCTTTATGTGGGAACAGAATATGATGATCTTTATTATCAGAGCTCAGATCTGCCTGTAACAAAAGTACAGACTGTTACTACAGGGTCTGTTACCGAAGGTGACCTGAAATCGGAAGCATACTATGATAACATATATGCTGCTGATACACTTGTATCAAAAGAATACTCTGATGCAGTAGATTACAATAATCCCAATCTTATTGAAGAAAACTATTATTATGGTGGCAATTATTCATATGCCGGAAGGATAAACAGATTTTACGGTAATTACTTCTATCCCTACTGGACTGATCCTTTTTACTACAACTCTTACGGCTATTACGGCGGCTACCCTTATTATGATTATTACAGCCCGTACTATTATAACCCCTACTATTACGGCGGTTATGGAGGTTTTTACGGAGGTTTCGGCTACGGAGGAATTTATTTAGGTTTTGGCTGGGGCTATCCTTACGGGGGCTATTGCTGTGGCTATCCAGGCTATTATCCTCCATATTATGGTGGCTATCCTGGTTACCCCGGTTACGGTAACGACTATGATAACTATCCAACATACGGCAGAAGAGAAAAACCAAGTACTCTTTCAACAAACGTAAGGGGTGATGGCGGTACTTCGCCAGTATCAGCTTCTTCAAGAAGAGGTACTGATATTCCTACGGGAGGAGCTACAGCAATTACAGGCAGACCAGGAACTTCATTAACACAGTCAGGTACCACTGCTACTACAAGGAGAACAACAACTTCCCAGTCTGCTGCCGGTACTCAGAAATCATCTACCCAGCAGTCGGTAAAATCTGGTGGTGAAAGTGCAGCCGGAACACCGGCAAGGAGGAGCACAACTACAACAACCCGGCCTGAATACAATTCAGTAAACCGGACCTATACTCCCAGTTATACTACTCCGAGAACAACCACCAGGCCATCTTATAACAATACCAGGGTAAAAAAAACAACAAATACCAACACCAATACAAATCAGAATAGTAACCAGAGTTTTAATAATAGCAGAGTAAGCAGCGGTTCTTCTACAAACAGAACCAGTACCATACAGAGGAATACACAGGCTCCTTCAAGCAGTACCAGAAGCAGTTCCTCGTATTCACCTGCAAGCAGGTCAAGCTCTTCCTACAACAGCTCAGGAAGTTATTCAACCCCGTCAAGAAGAAGCTCCAGTAGTTCCTATTCTTCGGGTTCAGTAAGTTCAGGAAGCAGATCTTCATACAGCGGCGGTTCATCATACAGTGGTGGATCTGTTTCAAGAAGCAGCAGCAGCGGCGGAGGCTCAATCTCATCAGGTTCATCTGGCGGTGGCTCTTCTTCAAGGAGCGGAGGTTCATCATCATCCGGCGGCAGGAGATAATAATATAATAAGATCATAATGTTGATTCTAAGTCCATTCTAAAACAGAGTGCAGGTAGTCTCATCGACAAAAACACGATTCAATGAAAAAAGTAATATTCACAATAGCAGCAGCAATCATCACATTTCAGGGGATATTCGCTCAGAATGTCGATGATGCTCTTAGATATTCTCAGATTTTTTATCAGGGAACTGCAAGGTTCAATGCAATGGGCGGTGCATTTACAGCCCTGGGCGGAGACATGTCGACCTTTAGTCAGAACCCGGCAGGACTGGGTGTCTTCAGATCATCTGAAATAAGTGTATCACCTCAGCTATTTCATATAAATTCAAGATCCAGCTTTAATGGAGTATCTGAAGACTACCTGTATGATTGGAACCTGGGACAGGCAGGTATTGTTACCAGTCTGATCTCAAGTAAAAAACCAACCGGTTTAGTATCGCTTAATTTCGGATACTCATTTAACAAGACCAATAACCTGAACTCAATAACAAGAATTCAGGGTACCGGAACCAATTCAATGACTGATTCATGGGCCGATGGCAGCTTTGGAACTTATTACAGCGATCTTACAGGAGCAGCAGGAATAGCTTATGATGCCTGGCTCATTGATACTGTAACTCTGACAGGGGGTAGTACCTACGGAACAGTTTTCAATAACTACGGGGATAATCCTTCATCCGATTACGGTCAGGAAATAAGACGCATTATTCCAAACGAAGGATGGACAGGCGAACATGCCATTTCCATAGGAGGAAACTATTCAAATAAATTATTCTTCGGAGCAACCTTTGGCATCAATACTGTGAATTATATCGGCCATTATGATCATCAGGAAGAAGCCGATTATTACCTCGATTCAGGATTCGATAATTTCACATATACCGAACATTTTACAAATTACGGCACGGGAATATCATTTAAGATTGGAACCATCTACAAGCCAACCGAAGAGTTGAGGATCGGACTTGCTTTTCACGCACCTACATTTTACTGGATCGATGAGTATTATTACGATAATATAAGTTCGAATTTTACCGACAATGCTCATTATGAATACGAAAACGATCCGGTGGTCTATAGTTATCACCTTTCTACTCCCTTCAGGGTGCTTGCAGGAGCTTCGTACCAGCTTAAAAAAGTTGCCCTGCTGAGTTTCGACTATGAGTTTGTTGATTACAGCTCTGCGAAGTTCTCGGAATCCGGCGACTATTACGATTACAGCCTTAAGAATTCAGAGATCAGAAGTACACTGAAAGGTGCCAGTAACTTTCGTGTTGGTGGTGAACTCAGGTTTAATAATCTTTATTTCAGGGGTGGATACGGCTATTACGGCGCTGCATTTAAAACCGGAGAAGCAAATGCTAATATGGATTACAGATCGCTATCTGCAGGTTTGGGTTTCAGAGAAAAAACCTTCAGTATCGACTTTGGCTATGTAAATCTCAGCAACAATCAGAATTATATCCTTTATAATACATATTCAGAATCAGCGATAGCAAATCTTGACTTTTCAAGAAATATCTACACAGTTACTATGGGGTTTAAATTTGGTTATTAATGGTTTGAACATTTTCCGATCGGGGGCTGCAACGACAGCCCCTTTTTTTATAAATACTGCGGAGCTTCTGGTCCTGTATTGAAAATCAGATCAAGAATGCTCAGCCCTGGTACGAATTCATTGCTGTTGAATACCTGGATGTAAGGCCTGGATATAAATACTGAAGCACTATTTGGGGTTATGCTGTAACGGAAATCCATATCCCTCGCTGAACCAGCTTCATAAAAAGAAGTGTGCTTTATACACTTATTAATATTAAGTATCTCAAGGCACTTAAAAAGCAATTCATCATTAAGATCGAGAAGGTATTTTTTATTCCCGAGCAATATCCTTTCGAGCGATTCAAAATAAAACTGGAAATATGGCGATCTGTTGTATGCAGAGACCAGCGCCCTTAGATGGACCTGCTGCCATCTTTTTGAATAATCGATCGTAACGTCTTTTACCCTTGCTTTTATGCTGCTGCCTTTAATAACCGGCACTGAAAGTATCAGAATCCCGTTCGATGAAAGAATCCTGCATCTGTTCCTGTATGTCTGCTTGATGTAGTTTTCTTCCTGCTCAATAAGAACAGAACCTGCGCTGTTTATCAGGCTGAAGTATTCAGCAGGAGGAAAATAGGCTGTAGAAAGAATCAGATCTCCCTGCATGATAAGGAATCACTTCATCTGGTTTATCATACTTGCAGAAAATCCTGCTCCGAAACCATTGTCAATATTTACCACAGTAACTCCCGATGAACAGCTTGTAAGCATCGCGAGCAAAGCGGAAATACCTCCGAAGTTTGCGCCATAACCAACGCTTGTAGGGACAGCTATCACCGGCTTATCCACCAGTCCGCCCACAACACTTGCAAGAGCGCCCTCCATTCCGGCTATTACTATTATGACCCGGCAGTTTTTTATCTCAGGGAGTTTATCAACAAGGCGGTGAATTCCTGCAACACCTGCATCATAAATTCTAACCACTTTATTTCCCAGAAGCTCTGCAGTAACTGCTGCCTCTTCAGCTACCGGCATATCAGATGTGCCTGCTGTTATTACAGCTATTTTTGTTGAAGTGCGATTTTGTCTTTTTTCTTTGAACGCTCACAATCCGTGCAACCTGGTAATAAACAGCATCAGGAATGATAGCTTTTACAGATTCAAAAATCTTTTCATCGGCCCTTGTACCTAATAACATTATTCTCTTTTGCCGACATCACGCTGAATATCGCGGCAACCTGCTCAGCCGTCTTCCCGGCGCAATATACAATCTCAGGATAACCGGTACGCATTTCACGGTGATGATCGATCTTGGCAAAACCCAGATCTGTATATGGGAAATTCTGAAGCACTTCCAGTGCATCTTCAACGCTTTTGCTGCCGTTTTTTATTTCTGTGAGCAGATTCTTGATTTCATTTCTGGTCATAACTGTCAAATTTCCGGATCTGAACTACCCGATCTGTATCCTTCGAGGTCCAAAGATACATATCTGAATCCGATTTTCTTCAGGTTCTTAATTATAAGTTCTTTATCAGGATTTTGTATCATTTTTTCCAGATACCCCGGCAGGCATTCTATCCTGGCAAGATCACCATGAATCCTGACTCTGACTCCGGGATAACCTTTCTCTGTAAGATATTTTTCAGCCTGTTCAATCATTTGAAGCATTCCCTCATCAACCTTGGTATTATAAGGGATTCTTGTCATCATACAGGCCATGGCAGGCTTGTCCCAAACAGAAAGGCCTTCCTCCCGGAGCATTTCCCTGATCTCTTTTTTAGTTAGTCCGGCTTCAAGAAGAGGACTTCTGACATTGAGCTCATGTAATGCTTTAAGTCCGGGCCTGTAAACACCCATGTCGTCAGCATTGGTTCCATCAATGATATACCTGTAGCCATTATCTGATGCAAATGAAAGCAATTCTGTAAAGAGTGTTTTCTTACATTTATAACATCTGTCGACAGGATTATTTCTTATAGATTCAGGAAAAGAGAGGTCAATAATCCTGTGATTAATACCATGAGTTTTTGCAAACTCAACAGATTCATTTATTTCAACATCCGGGATATAGGGTGTCCTGATGGTGACTCCAATCATATTGATATTTTTAATGGTATGAGCCCTGTAAAGAAGAAATGAACTGTCGACACCACCGGAAAAAGCAACTACAAAAGATTTCAGCTCCTTTAAGATATTATCAAGCTTTTCCTTTTTCTTGTCCATTATTTATTGTTTATTCTGTGTCAGTAATGATAACAATATTATTATAGACCTCTTTGATAGGGATATCACTTTCCTGCGCAATTCTTTTACATTCATCATATTCCGGTTTTGCCGAAACCTCTTTGCCGTTATAAAATGATCTTTTAACCGTTACCTCTCCGTAAGAGGTTTTCAGCTTGCTGAATTCACGGACAAGTGTATCCTTCTTAAAATCAAAAGTCCTTAAACCGAGTGTTGTGGATTCGGTAAAAATAATTTCTTTGATTTGGTCCTCCAATCCTGGTTCACAAATAACACTCAGCACAATCCCGGGTCTTCCTTTTTTCATAATGATCTGCGAATAATAAACATCAGATGCTCCAGCCGTGAAAAGCCTTTCGGAGATATATTCATAAAACTCAGGGTTCATATCATCGATGTTCGATTCGATCAGAATGGCTTCATGTCCTGATCCGGATGCCGTCAATGTTTCGCCAATAGAAACCCTCAGAAGATTTGGCACCTCAGGATGATCCTTGTGGCCGATGCCATAGGCTGTCTTTTCAATTTTAAGAGGCCGGGTGGGGCGGAATTCTGTGCCCAGTACCGATATTATAGCGGCTCCGGTCGGTGTTGTCGCTTCAAAATCGACTCCACCACTCCTGACGGGGATGCCTTTTATTATCTCAATTGTAGCAGGAGCCGGAACAGGAAGTTTCCCATGATCGCAATTGACAAATCCCCCTCCGAGCTCGACTTCTGAAACGTAAACAGCTTCGACATGCAGGGCATCAAAACAGATAGCTGCACCGGTAATATCTATAATAGAATCGATTGCCCCAACTTCATGAAAATGAACCTCTTCAACAGGTATGCCATGCACTGCTGATTCTGCCACAGCTATTTTCATGAAAATTTCCATGCTCAGCTTTTTAACGTCATCAGAGAGCGATGAATTGCCGATTATCGTTTCAATATCCGAAAGATGCCTGTGTGCATGTTCATGGACCAGTTGTTTAACAGTTACTTTGGTTCCCTTAATGCCATGTCGCTGGTCTTTCTCAGCGATCAGATCCCATCCTTTAAGATTTAATTTACCGAGCTCGCTCTTTAAATATGATAATTCCACACCCAGGTCTATCATAGCACCAAGATTCATATCACCGCTGATTCCTGAAAAACAATCATAATAAAGTACTCTCATAATATAATCATAGTTGATATGGTACAACAAATTAAAATGCATAATGTTAGAATTTATGACTGAACATTCTGTTTAACATAAATCCGTTGCTAATATACAATTTACATTCAATGCGGAATAATAAAAAAAAAGTTGTATTTTTCGACACTTTTCCACTAACGTAATAAAATAAATTAAAGGATTACCAATGAAAAGAAGAGAGTTTTTTAGAACTTCAGTAGGGGCAGGGGTTGCTGCAGGAGCTGCTTTAAGCCTGGGCGGATATGAAAAGCTTTGGGCTTCATCGGCTGCAGGTGCAAAATATGATATGGTAGCAGTGATGGGAGGAAACCCTGATGCAATGTTTGACATCGGAATCCAGGAGCTGGGTGGGATGGGTATGTTTGTTCAGAAAGGCCAGAAGGTACTGGTAAAACCAAATATTGGATGGGATGTAATTCCTGAACTGGCAGCCAATACCAATCCTGTACTTGTAAAAAGGATTATTGAACATTGTTTTAAGGCTGGTGCAAAAGAGGTTTATGTATTTGATCACACCTGTGATAACTGGGTAAACACATACAAAAATTCAGGAATAGAGAAGGCTGCAAAATCAGCAGGTGCCAAGGTAGTTCCGGGTAATTCGGAGAATTATTATCAGGCTATCGAAATTCCGGGAGGTATAAAACTGAAAACAGCAAAAGTCCATGAAATATTGCTGGAAACAGATGTTTTTATTAACGTTCCGGTACTTAAAGATCATAATTCAACAAGGATGACTGCCTGCCTCAAAAACAACATGGGATTAGTATGGGACAGAGGATACTGGCACTCAAATAATCTGCATCAGTGCATTGCTGATTATGCACTTTATGAGAAGAAACCCGCACTTAATGTTGTTGATTGCTACAATGTAATGGTAAAGCACGGACCTCAGGGTGTTTCGAAAGAAGATGTGGTCACTGATGAAATCGCAGATTCTTACGGCCGACTGGGTTGCAGGCGATGTTGCTGCAGCCAGGATGCTTGGAGTTGACCCCCAGAAGATTGATTATATCCCTATTGCACATAAAATGGGCCTGGGCAATATGAATCTTGAATCCCTCAATATTAAGCGTATAAAAATGTAAATCATAATGACCTCCTCTTTTCTCAGAAAATTCCGGATCGTCTTTTCGGCAGTTGTTCTGGTTTGTTTTTTTTTAGTCTTTATCGATTTCAGGTCGCTTATCCCTGTTAAATATATCAACTATCTACTTTATCTTCAATTTATTCCGTCGGCTGTTAAATATTTTAATCTTAAAACAGTTGCTGCAGCCGGATTTTTGGTTGTTGTTCTGCTGACATTACTTTCAGGCCGTACTTATTGTTCATTCCTGTGTCCTCTGGGTATCGGACAGGACGTAAACAGCAGGATAGGAGGAAAGATCAGGAAAAAATTCAGGAGGTTCGGGTTTAAGCGACCTCATACAATTGTAAGATATGCACTGCTTGCAATAACCATCGGAGTAACCATAGTCTGGGGTATATATCTTCTTACCCTGCTCGATCCCTTCAGTATATTCGGACGCTTTGCGACTTTTTTCGTCAAGCCGGTTATTTTAGTTGTTAATAATTTCCTTGCCAATATTTTCGGCAAATTCGACATTTATACTTTCAGTCATACAGATATTAAGGGGTTTAGCCTTATAACATATTCCATACCGGTGGCATTTTTACTTCTTATAAGCATCATGTCGCTGATAAAAGGTCGTCTCTATTGCAACATGATTTGCCCGGTTGGAACCTTGCTCGGACTTCTTTCAAAGATTTCCCTGTTCAGGATCAAATTCAATGATAGCAAATGCACACGCTGCGGAAGATGTTCGTTAGCCTGTAAATCTACATGTATTGATTCCCTGAATTATAATATTGATGTCAGCCGATGCGTCGATTGTTTTAATTGTATTACCAGCTGTCCCGAGAAAGCTCTGTCATATGGCCTGGTGAGCTCAAAAAACACTGAGCATAAAACTGATGAAAGCAAACGAAGGTTTGTTGCAGGTTCCCTGCTGATGTTTTTCGGCATTTCACAATATTCTAAAGGTCAGGAAAAGGGCGTCCCGGTCCCGAAAAGAGAATCAACAGTGAAGGAAGCGATCACTTCGCCTGTCTGTCCTCCCGGAGCAGGTTCGATCGAGCATTTTACCAGGAACTGTACAGCCTGTTCATTGTGCATCACTGCCTGTCCGAATAATGTGCTAGTCCCTTCTGTGAGGCAGTATGGCATCACCGGACTGTTGCAGCCTGTAATGGATTATCATAAAAGCTTCTGCACATTCAACTGTACGGTTTGTACCGAAGTTTGCCCCACCAGTGCATTGAATCCACTGTTACTGGAGGCAAAAAAACTAACCCAGATAGGCAAGGTCAATTTCATTAAGGATAACTGCATTGTCAAGACTGAAAAGACAGCATGCGGAGCCTGTTCTGAAGCATGCCCCACAAAGGCAGTCTATATGATACCCTACGAGGGAAACCTTGTAATTCCTGAAACCAACCAGGATATCTGCATAGGATGTGGGCATTGTGAGTTCGCATGTCCGACTATTCCATACAAGGCAATTTATGTCGACGGGAATCCTGTACACCAGGCAGCTAAAAAGCCCGAAATCAAAGAATCTGAAATTACTTCACCTGTCGAGTTCCCTTTCTGAAAGGCAGACTATTCTTAAAAATCATCCAAATATGATTTTTATCTGCATTAGGTATTTTTAAGCGGCTAATTTTGTTGTTTGATTGTTCTTATTTAATCTCTATCAAATGAACCCTTCACATATCGAACATATTGGGATTGCAGTTGCAGATCTCGAAAAATCAATAGGCTTTTATGAAAAGGTTTTCGGCTTAAAATGCTACAACATTGAGGAAGTGCCTGACCAGAAAGTCAGGACAGCTTTTTTCCTGGTCGGGCAGACCAAGATTGAATTGCTTGAATCAACAGATCCTGAGGGACCTATAGGGAAATTTATAGAGAAAAGAGGAGAGGGGATTCACCACATTGCATTTGCGGTCGATAATATTGCTGAACAATTGAAGCATGCAGAAAAAGAAGGGGTCAGGCTTATCGACAATAATCCCCGAAAAGGGGCTGAAGGACTTGATATAGCATTCCTTCATCCGAAATCTGCATCAGGTGTCCTGATTGAGATTTGTGAAGATAAAAGGATTTCGCTCTGTTCAGATTCCTCCGGACTTGAAAAAAAATAGTAGGTTTGTATATGAAACAAACCTGTTAGTACTATGAACCATAGCGGTGCAACATCAGGAAATTCCGGTCCTAAGATAAGATCCGACTGCGAAATAACCATTGAGCTCAGGAGCGTGGGCGGAATCGAAATTGAGCTGAAATCGAAGGTTCAGACCCTCTATGGGGAATCGATCCGTCAGCAGTGCATCGGGATCCTTGATTATTTCAGAATAAAAAATGCCCTGCTAACGATCGATGATTCAGGCGCATTACCGTTCGTATTGTCTGCCCGCCTTGAATCGGCAATAAAAAAGCTTACGGCTTCAGAGGGTGAGTATCTTCCCGCTATGCTGGAAGAAAATAAATACTCAACCTCACCTGATATATTCAGGTTCTCAAGACTTTATCTACCCGGGAATATTCCAGGTATGATGATAAATGCGGGACTTCATTCAGCCGATGGTATAATTCTTGACCTGGAAGACTCCGTTGCCCCTGACAGAAAAGATGAAGCCAGGATCCTGGTCAGAAACGCCCTCCGTCAGTTAGATTTTAAAGGGGCAGAACGAATGGTCAGAATTAACCAGGGTGAGAGAGGATTGAAGGACCTTGATTATGTGGTTCCTCATAATGTCAATCTTATCCTTATCCCAAAATGCGAAAGTGCATTAACTGTAACGAATATTGAAAGCAGGATCCTTGAGATAAAGAACAGATACGGACTTGTAAATCCGGTTCACATGATGCCCATAATTGAAACTGCACTTGGAGTTGAAATGGCGTTCGAAATTGCCAGATCGTCGCCGGCAGTTGTTGCGATAGCAATTGGACTGGAAGATTTCACAGCCGACATTGGAGTTCCACGGACACAGGAAGGCAATGAGTCTTTTTACGCAAGGACACGGTTAATTAATGCGGCGAAGGCAGCCGGCATTCAGCCAATCGACTCTGTATTCTCAGATGTCGGCGACATGGAGGCTCTTCGTCAGAATGTATTGTCATCCAAGGCATTGGGATTTGAAGGGATGGGATGTATTCATCCCAGGCAGATCCGGGTAATAAAGAATGGCTTTGCCCCCGGACCGGAGGAGATTGATAAATCAAAAAAGATAGTTCTGGCTTTCGAAGATGCCCGAAAAAAAGGCATTGCCGTGGTCGCGCTTGGTACAAAGATGATAGATCCCCCTGTGGTAGCCAGGGCTCAGAAAACAATTGATCTTGCAGTCAGACTTGGTTCCTTATCAGAAAACTGGATGAATGAGATTCCTGCATAATTGAGAAAATTTTACAAATAACAGGTATTATGTCAATCCCTACTGTAGTCAATGCAGCTGGCAGAGCTGTTCCGGCTGAAATCAACGGAAGTCCGGTAATCCCTTTTAAGGGCGTTGGTAAACACAAGCCTTTCGGAAATAAATTTGGCCCCCGTATACCATCATGTTCTGATTATCCTGAGGATGGCAATAAAGTGGTCACGACTCTGGAGGAAGCCCTTATGAGATGCGGAATAAGAGACGGAATGACAATTTCAACTCACCATCATCTCAGAGACGGGGATCTTATAAGCAACAGAATATTTGAGATTGCTTCTGAAATGGGAGTAAAGGACCTGGTCTGGTTTCCATCAGCATCCTTCCCTTGCAACGACCTATTGATCAAATACCTTGAAGATGGTACTATCAACAGGATTGAGGGAAGCATGAACGGGCCTCTCGGACGGTTTGTATCGGAGGGCAGGATGACAGGGACAGCAGTACTCCGTTCTCACGGAGGGCGCGTTCAGGCTATTCAGGATGGGGAAGTGAAAATTGATATTGCAGTCCTGGCAGCACCCACAGCCGACTCATACGGGAATGCCAGAGGCACAGGTGGTAATTCGGCCTGCGGCGTCCTTGGATATACAAAGGCGGATATGCTGTATGCTGATAAAGTTATTGTTGTAACTGATAACCTTATT
>CAVPCP010000009.1:0-32871 GCA_963702415.1 uncultured Bacteroidales bacterium
ACGGGGCAACTGATCAGGTTCAAATTTGCATCGTCAGCAGCAAATGTCACAGGGAAAAAATACGCATCATGCGAAGCGGCGACATGGCTGAATGAACATTTTATTTCATCACTGTCGGATGTTAAAAAAGCTGTAGACCAGTTCTTCCTTGCAGGTATAAACCATCTCTTCTACCACGGAACCTGCTTCTCACCGCAGGATGAACCATGGCCTGGATTTCTGTTCTATGCCGCTGTAGAGTTCACTCCGGCAAATCCCTTCTGGAACGATTTCAGAGGCCTGAACAACTATGTGACAAGGGTCCAGTCATTCCTTCAGCAGGGTATGGCTGACAATAACGTTCTGCTGTACTTCCCTGTTTTTGACCGTTATGCCGATTACGGAAAGGGAATGCTTGAACATTTCGACGCAATAAGTCCGGCATTCAACGGAACTCCTTTCAGAACGGCTGCCGAAACTATGATTGCCAGAGGGTATGGCTTTGATTATGTTTCTGATCTTCAACTTAAAAACACGATCCCCTATGAAGGCTTACTGCAGACAGAAGGGAATGTTTACGGAACACTTATCGTGCCCGGATGCAAATTCATCCCTGTCGAAACTTTTACTCAGATACTCAGGCTGGCAAATAACGGAGCCAAAATAATATTCTATGGTGATCTTCCCGAAAATATTTCCGGATGGGCTGACAAGGATGAAAAAACCCTGTTTTTTGAAAGACTGAAAACAGGCATCAGCTTTAATGCAACAAATAATCCTGAAGTATTGAAAGCAGTCTATGGAAAAGGCACGATCCTCAACGGAAATGATCTTGAACAGCTCCTGGCTTTTGCCGGGATTCCGAGGGAAACCATGACCGATGACAACCTTGCTTATGCACGGCGGCAAACCCCGACGGGCACTGTTTATTTCATTACCAACCAGGGAGAAAAAGAGTTTGACGGATGGATCTCCTTACAGGCAGAAGCAGTATCAGCAGCTATTTTCAATCCGATGGATAACAAATACGGCATGGCAAAAACCAGACCGGCATCAGGAGGACGGACTGGATGTTATATTCAAGGCTGAAGCCTTTTGAATCAGTGATCATTAATACTTATGATGTCAGACCCAAAAGGCAAACCTTACATGTTTTACGATCCTGTTTCATCACCTGTCGATATAAAAGGTACCTGGAAGATCGATTTTACTGAAGGAGGACCGAATTACCCCCTTCAAAGAGGTCTCGAGATCTGACTTCATGGACTGAAATGGGAGATGAGGAATTTAAAAGCTTCTCCGGAACAGCAAGGTATACGATCAGTTTTAGTAAACCTTCAGACAAAGCTGATGCCTGGATTCTAAATCTCGGGAAAGTGTGTGAGAGTGCAAATATCACATTGAACGGCAAAGAACTTGGTATTTTAATTGGCCCTGATTATCAGATAACTATCGATAAAAAACAACTTGAATCAAAAAATACCCTCGAGATTAAAGTCTCGAATCTGATGGCTAACAGGATTGCATATATGGACAAAAACAATATTCCATGGAAGAAATTCTATAATGTTAATATGGCTGCCAGGTTAAAGCAGAATACCAAAGACGGAATATTCGACGCATCAGCATGGGAGCCAAGGGAGTCGGGGCTTATAGGGCCGGTAACGCTTACTCCGGTGAAGAAAGCTAAATAGCAGGGGGCAGTTGGCAATGGGCAGTTGGCAATGGGCAGTTGGCAATGGGCAATTGGCAATGGGCAATTGACAGTTAAGGCAGTTGGCAATGGGCAGTGGACAGATGGCAGTGTGGCAGTTGGCAGTTGGCAAAGGTCAAAAAAACAGTGTAACTCCGTGAAAACTCCTTGTGACTCAGTGGTTAAAAAGATGAGGATTGCTTCTCACGCTTTGCGTGATCGCAATGACAGTACAAATTATTGACAACTTAAATATCAAAGAAAATGCAAGTAAACAGGATTAATCGTCGTGTATTCGTTAAGAATACCGCAATTGCAGCTGCCGGACTTACAATTGGATGCAATGCAGCATTATCATCAACTGTTCCGCCGGTTAAGAATAAATTGCCACGCTGGAAGGGGTTTAACCTTCTGGATCTCTTCTCTCCCAATCCTCCCAGAAATCCGGGATCGAATAAAACAACTGAGGATGATCTGAAATGGATGGCCGGCTGGGGTTTCGATTTTGTAAGGATCCCTATGGCATATCCGCGGTACCTTTCATTTGACCGCACCAGGGACATATCAAAGGATGAAATGCTCAACTTTGATCCGAAAGTGCTGGAAGAAGTTGACCAGCTGATTTTTTATGGCACATAAGTATAATCTTCATGTAAGCCTTAACCTTCACAGAGGTCCGGGATATTGCATCAATGCCGGGTTTCATGAACCTTTCAACCTGTGGAAAGACAAGGAAGCACAGGATGCATTCAATGCACACTGGGCAATGTGGGCAGAGCGGTATAAAAGTATTTCACCTGAAAAGCTCAGCTTCGATCTCCTCAACGAACCAGCCTACATAGAGGATATGAATGACCAGTATGCAAAGAAGGGACCTGTTCCCGGAGAGATATACCGAAAGGTTGCTGAAGGAGCATCAGACAGTGATCTGGAAAGCAAATAAAGAGCGCCTGATTGTGGCCGACGGTAACAGTGGAGGAAGCAATGTTATTCCTGAACTGGCCGATATGAATATCGCTCAAAGCTGCAGAGCCTATTATCCTCATTATGTATCACATTACCAGGCTTCATGGGTTTGGAAAGACATTTCTCAGGCTCCGATGCCGGTATGGCCCGGTACTATTGATGGCAAACAGTTCGGCCGTGACACAGCTTGAGGAATTCTATAAACCATGGATCGAACTGGTTGAGAAGGGCGTCGGAGTACATTGCGGTGAGGGCGGTTGTTATAACAAAACCCCTCACCCTGTTTTCCTTGCATGGTTCGGAGATATACTTGATATCCTTACTCCCCACAATATCGGATATGCTCTCTGGAATTTCAGGGGTGATTTTGGCATTCTCGATTCAGGACGGAAAGATATAGAATACACCGACTGGTACGGGCATAAGCTCGACAGTAAGCTGCTGGAACTACTGAAGAAATACTAGGGCATTAAGGCTCAATGGCTCAGCGGGATGTAAAAACTCGGTGAGACTCCCATGTAACTCCGTGAAAATCCGTGGTTAAAGATAAAGATTGCTTCTCACGCCTTGCGTGATCGCAATGACCGAATCCTTAATATACATTAGTCATCCAGGGCCTGATACACCATCGCCTTGAATTTGTTCTGGATCTCTCCATGGCTGAGGGGCGATTGCTGCATGAACAACAGGCAAACCAGCCGTTCTTTCGGATCGGCCCAGTAAGTGGTTCCGAAATACCCTCCCCATGCAAACGATCCTTCCGAAATTCCAAGCACAGCCTGCCCTTCTTTTGTGGTTATTTCGAATCCCAGACCAAACTTGTTCCTGCCAAGTTCAAGATCGCCTATCTGGTTCGACGTAATTAATTCGACAGTACGTCTTGACAGGAGTCTCTTTCCGTTATACTCGCCTTTGTTCAGAAGCATCTGCAGAAAGGTTGCATAATCCTTTGTTGTTGAGCTCAGTCCTGCGCCTCCTGAAAAATAAGTTCCCTTCAGCAATGGATAATTAACGAATTCCTGGGGCATTGCGAGCTACATTATGATCAGCATTCTCGGTATTCACTTTTACCAGTCTGCTGTGTTTTTCTTCCGGCAGATAGAACCAGGTGTCATTCATGCCAAGAGGATCAAAGATCCTGGTTTTAAGGTACTGATCCAGCTTTTCACCGGAAAGGATTTCAATAAGATAGCCGATCACATCCACATTCAGTCCGTAGGTAAATCTTTCACCGGGCTGATGGACAAGCGGCTGTTTCCCCAATAGCTTTATATCATCTCCTATCGTAATCCTGTCATTGCCGAAACCACCCATAATACCTGCTTTGGTATAAATGGCATTCATCATCGGTGAACCGATCCCGGCATAATCAATCCCTGAAGTGTGGGTCAGAAGATCTCTTACAGTAATTTCCCGTTTTGCAGGTAATGGCAGTAAAAGTCGTATCCTTCGGATTGAACTTATCAAGAACCTGAGGATTGGCAAATTCAGGAATATATTTTGATACCCGGTCGTCAAGAAGAAATTTCCCCTCCTCAAACAACATCATCAGGCCGATGCTGGCTATTGCTTTTGTCTGGGATGCGATGCGGAATATTGCATCAGTCTGCATTGGTGTCCTGTTTTCAATATCGCTTTCACCAAATGCCCTGTTGTAAATGATCTTGCCATCGCGGGCTATGAATCCGACTGCCCCTGCAATCCATTTGTCCTTAATGCTTTGAATAAGCATCGAGTCGATCCGGTTAAGCCGTTCGGCGGATACCTGAACCGATGCGGGTGTGGAGACTTTTAATTCCTGATTGTCATTTTTTTCTGAACATGACCAGGCTAACAACATAGCCAGAATCAACTGAAGGAAGAGAGTTTTTTTCATACTATATTAAGTTTTAGTTTTAATATTCTCTATGACCCCTCTGTGTCTTTTAACCCGCCGAAGCTTAAGCGAAGGTGGGCTCCGTGGAACTCTGTGTAACAAAAATAAATTTATCCATCTATTTATAATTCGTCAGAAGGGGTGGCATAAATCAGGTTCATTTATTTTTGATCCCCCTTGGGGGGGTTGGGGGGTACTTTCCCCAATAAAAACTCCGTCAGATTTTCTGCTGCCTTTCGGTTCTGAAAGCTTTCAGGAAGCCTGTCATGATCAATATATTCATTATAGATCCATGGATCGCCGATAGCAAACACATATCCTTTCCCATAATTGCTTTCTGCAATAAGGACTTTCCCGTTTTCGTAAGAATTGCACTTTGCGTTTCCGCGAAAGTCTTATATCAGAAACCTCCTTTATATAAATCTTCGAAACACCTTTGAAGACCGGATGATCAGGCAAATTTGTACTGGCTCCCATCTCAAAATTGGTGCCAGTAACAGGATGCAAGGTCACGTGGTTAAAGAACATCCCGAAGTTTTTCATCAGCCTGTTAAGATTTGTAAACTCAGAATTCGGGGCATCATTTGCCAGCACAGCCAGGACGCCGCCCTTCTTAACCCATTTCTTAATAGCCCTGACATCATCACTCATTATGTAATTAGGTGATTTTGATTCGGTTGTGGTATCAGGATCAACAATGATATAAACATCAATAGCTTTAAGAACTGGGGCTGTAGGCTTTTCTATTGTTGTGATTTTAGCTCCTTTTGATGTAAATATCTCACCCCATCTGGAGTACCCGCTCCATTCAGTATCTGTCCATAAATAATGAAAAGGCTGGCCGGTTTTCGCATTCATCTCACGGTTGAACCAGTTATCAAGTCCCACGACTGGTTGGGCAAATGCATTCTCCGATGCCAAACCTGCAATAGCGAATAATATTGTTAAGAACTGATACCGTAATCTTTTATGATTTTTCATGATCTTATTGCTTTTTTACTCAAAAATAAGAAACATAATTATTTATTGCCAGAAATGATTGAAAATCCATCATGGACTTAAAATTAGACAAGGATTTTAAATATTTACTTTGTTACTTTAAACCGCGGAGTCTCACTGAGTATAAACGGAGTTACACTGTTTATCACTCCGTGCATTACCCGGTGTTACTCTGTGTAACTCAGTGGTAAATAAATAAATCCAAATAAAATTAATATCTTTAAACTTCCCATACTGGTTTTTAAACTTAAGAATATATGGAGAAGAAGATTTTTACTTTTACAGCAGTACTGTTAATCCTGATATCAGGATGTAAAGATGACCGTCAATGGCAAAATCTTATCGGAAGTGACATGAACAACTGGGAGCAGCTGAACGGTACCGCCCCTTTTGAACTCAACAATGGTGAGATCACCGGGACAACAGTACCCGGGTCCCCGAACTCCTTTCTTTGCACCAGGGAAAAATACGGTGACTTTATACTTGAATTCGACACCTGGTTTGATCCGCAGATGAATTCCGGAGTACAGATCCGCAGCGAAAGCAGGGCTGACTACCAGAATGGCAGGGTTCACGGATACCAGGTTGAAATGGATCCTTCGTCCCGCGCCTGGTCTGGAGGTATTTATGACGAAGCCAGGAGGGGATGGCTATATACACTTGACAAGAATCCTGCAGGGCAGAAAGCCCTGAAAGTCGGTGAATGGAACCATTACAGGGTTGAGGCTATCGGTAATTCAATCAGGACCTGGGTCAACGGGGTACCGTGTGCCGATCTGATTGATGAAATGACCCCCTCGGGATTTATTGCACTTCAGGTACATGGTATAGGAAACGATTCAACCAAAACGGGTCTTCAGGTCAAATGGAAAAACATAAGAATAATAACCAGGGATGTTCAGCAATATGCCACACCTAATGAGCAGGTGATATCCCAGACAAGTTATCTTGACAACCAGCTGACAGAAAGGGAAAAAGCTGACGGATGGAAGCTCCTCTTTGACGGATCGACACCTGCAGGCTGGATGAATGCCAAAACAAAAACTTTTCCTGCAAGCGGATGGGAAATAAGGGAAGGGGTGCTTAGCATAAATCCGGAAACAAAGGGACCGGATGGAGGCGGTGACATAGTAACCTTTGAGAAGTTCAGAAACTTTGAACTGATGGTCGATTTCAGATATCTCACCGGAGGCAACAGCGGAATTAAATATTTTGTTGATACTGAATCGAATAACGGAGCACTCTCTTCAATAGGATGCGAGTACCAGATACTCGACGACAGTGAGAATCCCGATGCGAAAGCCGGAATGGAAGGCAACCGTAAACTTGCAGGACTGTATGATCTGATCGCTCCCAAAAACATCAGGGATAATGGGGCCGGGCAGTGGAACCGTGCGACAATAATAGTTAATGGCAGCACGGTTCAGCACTGGCTGAATGGATTTCTGACTGTTGAATATGAAAGGGCTACTACTGAATGGAGAGAGCTTGTGGCAAAAAGTAAATTCAGGGATTTCAAAGGTTTTGGCGAAGCTGCCGAAGGAAGGATACTTCTGCAGGATCATGGGAATGTGGTCTCGTTTAAAAATATAAAGATCAGGGAGTATTGACCTCATGATGCGGTACACCATCACAGCCATAATTATTCTTGTTACCTCAATTTCAAATATCGCTGAAAGCCAGGGTGTCTTAAGAGGTAGAGTAACGGATAAAAGTACCGGCGATCCAATCGCCGGAGCATATATTATTTATGGGAAACATCTTGGCACGGCCAGTGACGAGAAAGGTTATTACAATACTAATATCAACGCGGGAAAACTATCAGTTACTTTTCAGTCTATTGGTTACGAGTCAGTTACCAAAGAAGTGACTATAAGTGCAAATGATACTCTAATATTAAATATTGAACTGGCAATGAAGATCCTTGAGATCGACCAGGTAGTTATAAGCGCTGATAAAATTGAAAAAAGAGTGGCGGAGCTTACCGTATCGACAAATATCATCAAGCCCTACTTGCTTTCAGATAATCATATTACTGATGCACAGGAGATTATTAACAAGACTTCGGGAATTGAGGTAATGGACGGGCAGGCTTCAGTAAGGGGAGGCAGTGGATACAGCTACGGGGCCGGAAGCAGGGTTCTGGCACTTATCGATGGTCTTCCGATGTTGTCGGCGGATGCCGGAAATATCAAATGGCAATATCTTCCGATGGAAAACCTTTCGCAGATCGAAATAATAAAAGGAGCTTCATCGGTTCTCTATGGTTCCTCAGCGTTGAACGGCATTATAAACTTCCGCACAGCTGATGCAACCAATATTCCTGTTACTCAATTCTTTATAGAAGCAGGTATTTTTGATAAACCTAAAAACAAAGACTGGATATGGTGGGATGCTCCAAGAGTATTCTCAACTGCTTCATTTTCGCATTTGCAGAAATTCGGAAAAACTGACTTCGGGATCGGCGCCAACCTTCTTCTAGATCCCGGTTACAGAAAGCTTAATGACGAATTAATAGGACGGATCAATTTTAAATTGAAGCATTTCAGCAATAAAGTTGAAGGACTGAATTATGGTGTGAGTATGAATGCAGGTTATAACAATAAGCAGGATTTCATTCTCTGGGAAGATGCAGAAACAGGGGCTCTTA
Organism: uncultured Bacteroidales bacterium; assembly: GCA_963702415.1. Lineage (GTDB taxonomy): Bacteria > Bacteroidota > Bacteroidia > Bacteroidales > VadinHA17 > LD21. The sequence goes on from CAVPCP010000009.1 coordinate 8,164, forward strand.
AGCAGTCTCCCACTACCGCGCGTGAATATCATGGTACATTTTTGACTGTCGATCCTTTTATCTCTTTAAAAAAACCGGAGCGATACCAGCATGACCTCAGGATGAGGCTTCAGTCTACCACCAGCATATTACCCGAAAGTGAACAGAATAATAGTGATGCAATTTCTTTATATTCAGAGTACCAGCTATGGTACAGCCTGTTTGATTTTCTTGACCTTACAGCAGGTGTTTCGGAGAATTACAGCGTGGTGAATTCCAATTTTTTCGACAATCATTCCGTCTTGAATATTGCCGGTTTTACCCAATTTGAGATTAGACCCGTCAACCGCATTAAAGCTGTGGCAGGCATCAGACTCGAAAATTATTCGCTCGATGGCAGCAGCGACGGGATTGTTCCCATCCTGAGGGCAGGGCTTAACTGGCAGGCTGCCGGATTTACTTTCCTCAGAGCCTCGTTCGGACAAGGCTATAGGTACCCGTCGATAGCTGAAAAATTTGGCGCCACAACACTCGGTTCCGTTCAGATAATCGCCAATCCTGACCTCTTATCAGAATCGGGATGGAGTACGGAACTGGGAATAAAACAGGGAGTCTCTTTAGGAAAAATGACCGGTCAGGCTGATTTTGCACTCTTCTTTCTTCAGAACTCCAATATGATAGAATATATGTTCGGTTTATATCCGGAAGGGTTGGGATTCAGGGCTGCAAATGTGGAACAGTCGAGAGTGTACGGACTTGAATTTGAACTTTTGCTGGCACGTTCCTTCGGCCCAGTTCAGACAACCGCAAGTGGCGGCTACACCTTTATGTATCCTGTTGAATATAATGAAACTACAAATGAAACCTCAGACGTGTACCTTAAATACAGGAGAAAACATTCTGGAATAGTGTCTCTCGATACTCAATGGAAAAAGTTCAGTATAGGGCTTAGCTTATATATCAAATCCAAAATCCTCAATATAGATGAGATTTTCCTTGCTACGCCCATCCTTCCGGGATTTGATGAATACTGGGCCGGACATAATACCGGTTATGGGGCTATGGATGTTAACATCGGATACAGGATAACTGAAAAATTCTCATTGTCACTGGCTGTCAAAAATATAACAAACACTGAATATATGGGACGACCCGGTGATATTCAGCCTCAGAGGAATTTTAGTTTGAGGTTTTCAGGGAAAATATAGTTTACCGGCAGTGTTTAGAATTTTGTACAAATGATTCGTTTGCTGCATTTATTTTCCCTATAAAAACAGGATTCATTATTTATGATCAAGATTGTTGCCTTGGTTGAAAATATTAATTACATTTTTGAGTTCATTTGCTATAGCATCTGGTAAATCAGGTGACAGGCAGAAGTACAAAATAATACTTTTTTATGGAAGAAAATTTAATTATCGATTTTACGCCAACAGGACTGATTCCCACTAAAAGTTTAACTCCCCATGTACCCATAACTCCTTCTGAAATAATTGAAGATATTCATTCTGCCTGGGAACTTGGAATCACAAAAGTACATCTTCATGCAAGAGATACCCAAACCGGGAATCCGACATATAAGAAAAGATGTTTATGCCATCCATAATTGAAGGAGTAAGGAAATTTGCTCCTTCTTTAGTTATTTGCGTTTCTCTTAGCGGAAGAACATTCAATAAATTTGAGGAACGTTCAGAAGCTTTGGAATTAGAAGGGCTTTAAAGCCGGATATGGGAAGTCTGACTCTTAGTTCTTTGAATTTCAATAAAATTGCAAGCATCAATTCACCTGAAATGATTCAGAGCTTAGCAAGTAAAATGAAAAATCTTGGAATAGTCCCGGAGTTGGAAGCATTTGATGCAGGAATGATCAATTATGCAAAATATCTTATAAAGAAAGGATTGACTGAGTCCTCCGTTTTATTTTAATCTTTTACTTAGGAAATATTGCCTGCGCGCAGGCAGATATTTTGCATGCCGGAATGATGATTCGGGATTTACCGGAAAACTCACATCTGGAGTCTTGCAGGGATAGGAGACAAGCAACTTGATGATGAATTCAGTTGCAATTGCAATAGGTGGAGGAGTGAGAGTAGGTCTTGAGGACAATATCTGGTATGACTCCTCAAGATCAAAACTTTAGCCAGCAATATCCGATCTTATTAAAAGAATTCATGTGCTGGCAGAAGCAAACGGACAGGAAAATAATGAGATCTGAAGAATTCAGGCAAAAAATGAGTATGGAGTCCGGCAAAGGCAAATATGGTCGCATCTATAACAAAAATTAAAATAAAAATGAGCGGTAATGAAAGAAAAAGATCTGATGCTTCAGGTCTAAAAAAGATAGTATCCAAGATTCGATATGGTTTGACTTTGCAATCGATCAGAAATATGTTAATCAGGATCGGAATTGATATTTCGCCATATTATTGGTTTCAGGAAGGTATTAACATCACAAAAATACCTGAAATTCAAGGATTAGCCTCTGATTATTCATTCGAATTACTCGGCCCGGAGGATATGAAGATTCTGGAAACACTTGCCAAAGGCTGGTCAAGGCCCCTGGAAAGAATACCAGCTTTATTGGAGGGAAAGGAAAAATGTATTGCAATAAAATGCAAGGATGAAATTGCAGCGTTCATGTGGATAAATCTCATAGAATTCAAATACAAGTCAATAGTCGTGCCTTTAAAAAGCAATGAAGCATACTTGACTGATATGTTTACTGTTGAAGGTTTTCGGGGAAAGAATTTAGCACCCTTTTTAAGGTATAAAAGTTATGAAATGCTAAAGGAGATGGGACGGGATACTTTCTACAGTATAAGCATATCTTTCAATACTCCTGCTGTTAGATTTAAAGAGAAGTTAGAGGCTAAAAAAGTGGATCTTATACTATTAATTCAATTATTTAGGAAATTTCATACGATTATCAAGCTTAAAACATTTTAATTCAAGTCATTCAAGTTTAAGCTGCAGGTATAAGAATACAGCACTGTGGCTGGTCCAGCCATGTCAGAAGATCCACATTAATATAAGGACTAAAGTCCGGGGTTGATGGAGCTAACCACGGCTTTAAAGCCGTGGTTATCAGATATCAGAAACCTGTTACGGATAATGCACTAACCACGGCTTTTAAGCCGTGGTTACCAAGATAAAACCTGATCCCGGGCTTTAGCCCTTATACTTTTTATTATATTTGATTTACAAAATCCTAATAAAACCCATCTCCTATGAAACCTCACAGAAATACTCCTGCACCTAAGATTTTGGCATTTGTATTACTGATCTTAGTCAGCTCCTGCAAGGAAACTACATGTAAATGAAGTGAAGATCAACAACTTTGCTTCATTATCTGCAGAATTTAAAACTCCTTCCGCAGAATATACAACAGCTCCGTTCTTTGTATGGAATTATAAAATCACAAAAGAGGAGATTGATAATTTCCTTCTGGATTTTAAAAACCAGGGAAGCAGCCAGGTATTTGTTCACCCCCGTCCGGGCCTCATAACAGAGTATCTTTCGGATGAATGGTTCGATCTCTTTAAATATACAGTTGAAAAAGGGAAAGAACTTGGAATGAAGGTATGGATATACGATGAAAACTCCTATCCCAGCGGCTTTGCAGGAGGGCATGTTCCTGATCAGATGCCTGAATCATACAACCAGGGACAGGGTTTGAAAATGACTAAAGTTGAAATGCTTCCTGATACTGCCGATAAATATTACCTGTGCCTGAAAGAAGAATCCGGATCATTTTCAGATATCACGTCATCACTCGATAAAGAAAAGGGCAAAACAGGAAATTATTTTCTTTTCTCAAAAACCTTTTATGGAAAGTCCGACTGGTACGGAGGATTTTCATACGTCGATCTTATCCTGCCGGGAGTAACGCAGAAATTCATCGAAACCACAATGACCGGCTATGAAAAATCAATCGGCGAAGATTTTGGTAATGTTGTTCCGGGTGTGTTTACTGATGAACCTGAGATAGTCTCGCCTGGTGGAATCAGATGGACTCCTGACCTGTTCGATGTCTTTAAAAAAAAGTGGCACTATGACCTGAGGACAAATCTGCCATCACTTTTTGAAGAGACCGGCGACTGGAAAAAGGTAAGACATAACTACACTCAGACACTGCTTCAGCTTTTCATCGACAGGTGGGCCAAACCATACTATGAGTATTGCGAGCGTAAAGGACTTGAAATTCACCGGGCATTACTGGGAGCACTCATGGCCCAGCATGCGTAATGGCGGCGATAATATGGCCATGTATGCATGGCACCAGATGCCGGCAATCGACATGTTGTTCAATCAGTGGAACGATTCAACCCCCGGAGCCCAGTTCGGAAATATCAGATCGGTCAAAGAACTTGCAAGTGCAGCCAATCAAACTGGCAGACAGAGGACGATGAGCGAGACATACGGTGGTTCAGGATGGGAGCTTACTTTTGCCGAAATGAAGCGGAACGGTGACTGGGAATATGCTCTTGGAGTAAACCTTATGAACCAGCATCTTACATATTTCTCCCTGGCCGGGGCAAGAAAATATGACTACCCTCCTTCTTTCGATTATCATGAACCCTGGTGGAATAATTATAAATATATCAACGACCATTATGCGAGACTCTCGCTGGCTCTCTCAGCCGGCAGACAAATCAACGACATACTGGTAATTGAGCCCACAACCTCAGCCTGGTTATATGATTCTTATGTCAAAAGAGACGATAAGGTTGGCGAGATCGGACAATCATTTCAGACATTCATTACAAAGCTTGAAAAGAACCAGGTTGAATATGATCTCGGATCAGAGAATATAATAAAGGACCGGGGTTCCGTTAAAAACGGAAAATTTGTAATCGGGAAGTGCAGCTATTCAACTGTTGTCATTCCGCCAATGACGGAAAACATTGATTTTGAAACATATAAGCTTCTGATGAGATTTGTCTCCAACGGAGGCAAACTTATTGCCTTTTCCCTCCCATCGCTGGTAAATGGGGCACCCAGTGAAGGACTGAATGATTTCCTGTCGTGGGGAAGAAACCGAATTATCAAAGAACAGGATCTTGGTCCGGAGTCTATCAGCAAGTATTTCGCTGGTAAAAACATCAGCTTCAGTAATTTTTCAGGAGGAGATTTTTATCATCACCGCAGGGTAATGTCCGATGGACAGATACTGTTCATAACAAATTCGAGCCTTAAAGAATCACTTAAGGGAACAGTGAAAATAAAAGGAGCCGATGCGGCTGAAATGAATACCCTTACAGGAGAAATAAACGGTTATCCATCTGTCCGGGACGGTGAAAATATAAATCTGACTATCGACTTACCTCCTGCCGGAAGCCTTCTTCTCTTTATTCATGATACAAAGCAGGAAGCTTACCCCTACCCCCATCACCAAAGAATACTGAGTCACTGGCTTCAGAGTCTCCTGTAAAAATTACAAGAGATAATGATAATGCAATGGCCATTGAGTTTTGTGACCTGCTCCTCGGCGATGAGCTCACAAAAGATCTGCATACATATTATGCAGCCGATAAGGTTTACAAAAAATACGGATTCAATAACGGCAATCCATGGAATACTTCAGTTCAGTTCAAAACCCATACTGTTGACCGGGATACTTTCGGAACAAATACAGGGTTTACGGCCACTTATCATTTCAGTGTTAAAAACAGTTTTGATTTCTCCTCCTTTAAGGCTGTTGTTGAAAGACCTGATCTCTGGAGTGTTATGGTAAACGGAACCGTGGTGAAGCCTGAAGCAGGCAAATGGTGGCTCGACAGGGAATTCGGTGTTTTCAATATCGGCAACCTGGTTAAGCCAGGTGATAATACAGTTACTCTAAAAGCTTCACCGATGAAGGTTCATGCTGAAATTGAACCGGTATATATAACCGGAGACTTTTCAGTTAAGCCTGCTGAAAAAGGATGGACAATTGAACCTCCTGTTAAATCATTAACAACAGGAAGCTGGAAAGACCAGGGGATGCCATTTTATTCATGGGGAGTAACTTACAGTAAGGATTACAGTATAGAAAAGTCCGAAGGACAATATCTTATCAGGCTGGGAAACTGGAACGGAACAGTTGCCGAAGTTAAAGTCAATGGTCAGCCTGCAGGTTTAATTGCTTTTCCTCCTTATCAGATTGATGTAACCGATAATATAAAACCTGGAGTGAATAAGGTAGAAGTAAAAGTTATCGGCAGTCTCAAGAATCTTCTTGGTCCCCATTTCAATAATCCGGCGCCGGGACTTGTAGGTCCATGGCATTTCCGGAATGTTAAAACTTATCCGGCCGGGAAGGATTACCAGATGATTGATTACGGATTGTTTGAGGATTTGGAACTGAAGTGAATTACAGGCGATGGGCGAAGGCAACGGGCAACAGGCGAAAAGGTTTCATAATTACTTTCTTCCGGATTTTGAGTACCTGCCAGAATACAATTCCGACCATAATTGGTATTCCGATCGCCAGGCAATGACGAATAAACGGCATCGATTGTTTTCAAGGATAACATAAGTAATTTGTGCAAGGCTCAATACTGATAGCACAAACAGGATAATATTCAATCTTTTTTCATATTGCTTCTCAACATTTTCCAGGCGTTCCATTTCATCTTCATGGAACTGGCGCTGAAGGTTATTTAATCCATGAAGCTCATCTTTCAGCTCTGTCTGGAGTTCATTTATCTGCAGCTTTTTTATTATGAGATCATAAAAATCATTATGCTGATGGTAACTGATATTTTTGAAAAAATAGCTTTCACCGATGTGCTTGTATATCGTCTTCAGATACTCCTTTATCTTAATATGGTCATCCATATCCACATCCGACACTTCCTTCATAAGCTGAAGGAAGATCGACCGCTGCATCAGGCCCAGGATTGCCACCCACAGACTGTTTTTAAATGAACCAGAATAAAACGTCCTGATGAATTCAGGATCCGATTCGCCTGAATTGTTAAAAATAACTGCACCTTCAATACTTGCGGCATAGCAGATCTGTTTGTACGGATGAAGAAATTCTTCTTCAGACCTCACATTTGACGGCGAAGGCGTGTAATCAAAATCATAAACATTTCTCAGATAGAACAGGGCGCTTTGTATAATGCTTTCATCCAGGATTTCTGCATCAGGCTGGAAATAACTGAACGGAACAAAGTGAGACGGATTGAAAAACTGAATTGTACTGCCGCTATTGATCTCACTCAGCAATAAATTTATCAGATGACAGGGCCTCCATCCTGCTGATTCAATGTTCCCGTCATCAATTCTTGAAAACAGCGGCTGGCTTCCTGTTTTCAGAAGAAGAGCAGCTTTACTTCTTTCTTCGGGTCTTTCATTTTTTGATATAAGAAATGCTTCATCCTGCCGGTTAAAAGTGCGCAGCAGATAATTCATCCTGATAAAGTCTTCAAGGCTGTACTTATCTCCGTTCTTTCCCTGATTTACCAGTTCTACGCTATACAGCAAAATGGCATTACCTGTAAATGGATGGTAAATTATCCTGAATGAGCCGGGATCGAAATAAACAGATAGCCTCAGGAGTTTTTCAGGTTTCTTTTCAGTATTAAAAGGCTTATTGGAAATCCAGTAAGTTTTATTATTGAACATTTTAACGGGAAGAGCATCCCTTTTCAGTTTCAGAATAAAACATGCTGATTCGTCCGTCTTGCCATTTTGAATATTCTTCGTGAAAAACTCCCTTACATGGTCCAGGAGAAATTCAAGTCTGGGGTTGTCATCGGCTTTGGTCCAGATTTCATTTTCAATTACCCTGTTTAAATCTGGTTCTGAATTGAGCCTGAAAGGAAGCATGAGGTTAACTATTCCCTTTTCCAGTTTAACTGTATTCATAGAAAAATGGGTTAATTATCAAAATTAATCTATTATCCTTCGGAATAACCAAGAAAAGATTCAAAATTATTGGGGTTGATTACTTCAAATTGAGTCCCAGGATATGCTGATGAGAATGTCTTAGACAACCTTGCCTTTGATTTGGGATTCCATTTGAATTCAAATGCATACAGCTTACCTTCGCGTTCTTCGATATAATCTATTTCCTGCTGATCCTGAGTGCGCCAGAAATATGTATTTGCCCATATATTATTGTTTCTGATATATTTAATACGTTCCGCAATAATAAAATTCTCCCACAAAGCTCCGTTATCATTTCTTATTTCAGGTGGATTGAAATTTGCTATGAGTGAGTTACGAATGCCATTGTCATAGAAGTAAATTTTTCGGGAGCGTTTCAATTCCTTGCGAAGATTCCTGTTGAATGCTCCAAGCCTGAAGATTACAAAAGTCTGCTCAAGCAATTGAATATATTTTTCAACAGTCTGATTATCAAGCTCCAGGTTATTCCCTAGTTCATTATAAGATACTTCATTCCCTACCTGGAAGGCAAGGGATTGCAAAAGCCGCACAAGTTTTTCAGGTTTTTTGATTCGTTCCCACATAAGTATATCCTTGTACAAATAGCTGTCAGTTAACTGTTTGAGGATTTCCTTTTCAAAACCCGGGTTAGTAACAACTTCAGGATAATACCCAAATACCAGCCGGTGTGGTAAAAGGCGGATTTCTTCAAGTACACCTTTATGATCTGCCATTTCGCCAAAAGAGAGCGGAAATAACTGATATTCCCATTTGCGGCCTGTTAATGGCTCATTAATTTCATTTGCAAGCTCAAAAGAAGAGGACCCTGTTGCAATCAGCTGGATTTCCTTTAGGTGATCAGTTATAAGCTTAAGCTTTGTGCCTGTATTCTTTATTCGTTGCGCCTCATCAATTACTATATTTTTTTTACCGGAGAAAAGCATTTTGAGTCTTGAGGAAGTAGGATTTTCGAATAATGCCTTGACATCAGCTTCATCGGCATCGAGCCAAAGAGTATCAGAACGATCCCTGAATATCGACGATAAAAGAGTTGTTTTACCGGTCTGACGGGCTCCTGTAATTATTATTGCTTTTCCTGATCCTGTTTTTTCATTTATGCTCTTTTCCAGCACTCTTTTTATCATAATAATGGTATTTTCATGATTATAATCGCAAATATAACGTTATTTTTACGATTATAATCGCGATATTACAATTTTATTAGATCAATCCTACACAGCCAGGGATAGAATATAGCAAAGGGCAACGGGCATAAGGCGACAGGCGACGGGCATTAGGTTACGAGCCTGTAGCCTGTTGTCTTTTACCTGACACCATTATTTTCGAACCACCTGGAAAAACCCCTTCCAAACGACTTAAAATCAATTTACTATTTTGGACTTATTTGCATGAATCAAATATTTTTCTACATTTGCGCTTCTTTGGTTCTTTGAATCATTCATTTAACCCAATTAAAAATCAAGGGAATCGAGGTATTTTAGTGAGAAAGCACCTTCTTTTCCCCAGTTTTAACCTTAAAATTTACCCAATGAGAAAATTTCTGACATTTGTTTCTGCAACTTTTATCACAGGCAGCCTGTTAGCCGGCGGACTGGTTACCAATACCAACCAGAGCGCTTCATGGGTTCGCCTTCCTGCCAGGGATGCATCAACTGAAATTGATGCAGTCTACTATAATCCAGCAGGGTTAATGAAGCTGGAAAACGGATTCCATTTTTCAATTTCGAATCAGACAATCTTCCAGAATAAAGAGGTTGAAAACTTCTATAAGGGACCCGGTGACGCATATGGTCTGAATGAAAGTCTGTATAAAGGAGAAGTTTCAGCTCCCATTTTTCCAAGTGTCTATGCTGCTTATAAAATGGATAAATTTGCCTTCTCGCTAGGATTTAATCCTGTTGGAGGTGGTGGCGGTGCTGTATACAAAAAGGGATTACCTTCATTTGAGATGACACCTTCAGATCTTGTTCCTGCCTTAGCTTCGCAGGGTGTAACAGAATACAGGCTCGATGCATTCCTGGAAGGAACCTCCGTATATTTCGGTTTTCAGGGAGGTGTATCCTATAAGATCAATGACTTTATATCTGTTGGAGGAGGTGTCCGTTATGTGAATGCTAAAAACACATATCTGGGACATTTACAGGATATTGAAGTACTAACACCCGGCGGATGGTTGAGAGCTGACGATGTTCTGAATGGAATTTCAAACGTGGCTTCAACTGCCGCAACTTCAACAACAGCCCTTGTAACTGCCGGCGCAGGTTCTCTTACCCTTGCACAGGCTGAACAGGCAACCATAATCACAACTCAGCAGAGAATGGCTCTTGAAGCCGGACTGACAGCTTTTGGCTCTCCCACAACAGTAACTATTGCTCAGGCTGATGCTGTATTTAAAGGTGCTGCTTCGCAATATTCTGCAACAGCTGACCTGCTCGCCGATCAGGAAGTCGATGTTGAACAGACAGGAGCAGGATATACCCCGTTTTTCAGTATTAATATTTCACCTGCCGATAACCTGAATATCGCTGTTAAATATGAAATGGCTACCAAGCTTGAGGTGGAGAATCATACAACTAAAGATTTTACTGTAGGCTATACCCCTGAAGGAGATCCGGTTACAATGTTCCCAGATGGAGAAAAGGTCAGAAATGATATGCCTGCAATGTTATCGGTTGGGGTAGATTACGGCGTCACTTCCAAATTAAACGTTTCGGCAGGAGCACACTATTATTTTGATAAGTCCGCAAACTATGGTCATAAGGTCAACGGAGAATATGTTGAAAATGATCAGATAATCGACAATAACTTCTATGAACTTGCAGGAGGTCTGCAGTATAAACTTAATGATTTCATCCTGCTTAGCGGAGGATACCTTTATGCCAAAACAGGTGTAAACGACGATTATCAGAGCGATCTGACATACAGTCTGACTTCAAGCACTGTTGGTGCCGGTGGTGCAATTAATATCCTGGAAAATCTCAGGCTTAACCTCGGATTTGCCCTTACTTTCTATGATGATGGCGAGAAGACCATTCAACATCTTTTCTCACCGACTCAAACCTACATTCCTGCCAGGGAAACCTATTACAAAGATGCCATGATAATCGGAGTGGGAGTTGATTTCAGCTTCTGATGTGTAAAAGATAAAATCAGGAGAGGCTGGCACTTATAATGCCAGCCTCTTTTTTTTTAAAACCATAACTTTTATCATTCATTTCCGGTTTCTTTTTAAGAACTTTGAAAAGATAAACAAGTAAAGTTCATTGAAATGGCACATAAACCGACTAGTATTATTCTACTTACTTTAATTCTTTTATACGGATGTCAGGAGAAAAAAGTGAAACAGGCGACCATCGAATCTGCTATACCTGTAGTTACCTCCGGAGTGACCAGAATCCTGGTCTCAAATGAAATTTCCCTCAGCGGAAATATAGAAGGAAATAAAACTGTACGGCTTGGCTTCATGGTTGCAGGCAAAATTGATTTTATTGCTGCAAAAGAGGGTCAAATGGTTTCTAAAGGAACCCTTCTTTCCAGCCTTGATCCCACAAGCTATGGTATAGCAAAAGAGCTTGCCGATATACAGGTTAGCCAGGTTCAGGACGAATTTGACCGGCTGAAGCTGATGCACGACAATAACAGTCTTAGCGAGAGCGATTTTGCTAAAATAGGTTACGGCCTTCAGCAGGCAAAAGCACAACAAAAATTACATACAAAAAACCTTGAGGAAACACGTCTATATTCTCCGATCGATGGTGTTCTGTTAAAGAAATTGTCTGAAGTTGGCGAAATCACGGGAGTCGGGATCCCTCTTTTTGTTGTTTCGGATATCCGGAAAATAAAGGCTACCGCCTTTATACCTGAAAGTGAACTACATAACATAAAAATAGGACAAAATGCCGACGTCATTATCTCTTCGCTCGATAAAACTTTCAGCGGCCGTATTATTGAAGTCGGATCCGCAGCAGATCCTGCCTCAAGAGCATTTTCTGTCAGGATTGAAGTGGAAAATCCTGATATGCTGATACGTCCGGGAATGATTGCCGCGATTAAAATAATCTCGGAACAGAAAAAGGAGCTGACTGTAATACCTGTGGAAGCAGTTCTTCATGACTTTAACAATCAAAGCTATGTTTACGTTGTTGATGAATCGGCGAACAAAGCGTTTAAGCGGACAGTCAGTCTGGGGAAGGCCATTAACGATAAAATTGAGGTTATCTCCGGACTGGATGAGAACGAAATAGTTGTTTCGGGCGGACAGCAAAAACTGGAGGATGGTTCTCCGGTTATCATAACTAAATAACCTGAATATGAACCTTGTAAAAGCTTCCCTTAAACACAGGCAGGTTACCTTTACCGTATTTCTGATGATGTTCGCTTTCGGTGTTTATTCATTAATTACCATGCCCCGCCGCGAAGATCCCAAAATTACAATCCCCGGAGGTCTGGTGATAGCATATTTACCCGGAGCAGATGCTGCCCGTGTTGAGGACCAGGTTACCCGTAAGCTGGAAGAATATCTGTTTCAGTTTGAAGAGGTCCATAAGGAAAAAACTTATTCTGTTACTTCCGATGGGGTGGTAGAAATACATGTCTGGCTTCAGGATAATGTAAGAAAACCCGATATTTTCTGGAGCAAGCTGCGCCACCAGTTGCTGGTGGTAAAATCGGTCGAGCTGCCACAGGAAGTTATTGGACCGGTCGTCAATTCAGATTTCGGAGACACCGAATCAATGATAATTGGAATTGAGAGCGACGAGGCAGGTTATGTCCAAATGAGAGATTATCTGTCGAAACTCGAGGACAGGCTGAGAACAATTCCGTCTGTTTCAAAACTGAAAAAGATCGGAGAACAGAAAGAACAGATCAGCGTAGCATTCAGTTCGGAGAAGATGGCCCAGTATAATGTGAACCTCATGCAGGTGGCCTTAATACTGCAGTCACAGAATGTAATAAAACCGACCGGCGAAATAGTGACAGAGGGAATCTCTGCACAAATTCATACAGACGGATATTATACTTCAATAAATGATATCAGCAATCAGATTGTTGGATTTTCCGCAACAGGAGCAGTAATAAGACTTGGTGATATTGCAAGTCTTAAAAGGGAATACTCAGAACCGGAAAACAAGATTACAGTTAACGGACACAAGGCGATCCTCCTGGCTATACAGATGCATGAAGGCAAAAATATAGTCAGGGCAGGCAGGGAGGTTGAAAAGAACCTGAATGAATTTGCCGGACAGCTTCCAAAAAGCATGAAGCTTACAATATTCGTGAACCAGCCGCAGGTAGTCAGTAAGCTTATTTCACAGTTCCTCCGTGAATTCCTCATGGCAATAACTGCAGTAATTCTGGTTGTTTTTCTCTTATTGCCATTCCGTATTGCAGCAGTAGCTGCCACCGCAATCCCGATGACAGTCTCAATTACTATTGCATTGCTCCATACATTCGGACTTGAGCTTCACCAGGTATCTCTGGCGACATTGATCTCAGTACTTGGGATAGTAGTGGATGATGCAATAATAATAGCCGACAACTATGTCGAGCTCCTCGACAGGGGTAACGACAGATGGACAGCTGCGTGGCGAAGCGCAACAGATCTTGTTGTTCCTGTCCTTGCCGCCACAATAACAATAATTGCATCTTTCCTGCCTCTTGTAATACTGACAGGATCAGTGGGCGAATTTATCAGGGCCCTGCCGGTCACTGTCACTATTGCACTCTCGTCATCTTTCGTTGTGGCTATGATCCTTACACCATTATTATGCTTTTTATTCATCAAAAAAGGTCTGCATGAGAAAAATGTGAAGGTTGAAAAAAAGAGACCCTCATTCCTTGACCTTCTGCAGAATACTTATAATAAATCACTTGAATGGTGTCTGAAACATTCAAAAATTACCATTGCCGGAAGCCTTTGCACCATTTTGCTGGCTGCAATTTTTTTCAAGACAGGTATTAAACAGAAATTCTTCCCAGAAGCCGAACGCGATCAGTTTATCATTGAGCTCTGGATGCCTTCCGGAACTAAGCTTGAGAAAACTGAAAAAGCAATTCTGAAAATAGAAAATGTCATAAAGGACGATAACAGGGTTAAATCATATGCAACTTTCATTGGCAGAAGTGCTCCGAGGTTTTATTATAATTACTCTCCGGAAATGCCTGATGCCAGTTTTGCCCAGATCCTGATTAATACAAAAAATAACAGGGCCACCGGGTCGCTGTACAGAGAAATGACAGACAAAGTTAATTTTCTTGTTCCGGAAGGTCTGCCACAGGTAAAACTGATGCAACAGGGCCAGCCTCTGAGTGCTCATGTTGAGGTAAGAATATCGGGTTATGAAATAGACAGACTGAAGCAGATAGGAAGCAATGTGCAGGATATTTTGAAAAAGACTCCGGGAAGCAGGATGATCAGGACGGATTTTAAAGAAGATATCTATGGCATTAAAATTCACCTGAAAGATGAAGCTGCCCGCCTTGGATTTACCGCATCAGGAATTTCCCAAATGGTGTATGCAGGTTTTGAAGGTTTTCCTGTTTCCACTATGTATGAAGGCAATAATCCCGTTAATATTGTTTTGAGACTTGATGAGCAGTATCGTCAGGATACAGAGGATCTTGAAAACATCTACCTTCAGTCGCCCGTAACAGGGGCCTCTATTCCGTTCAGACAGGTTGCCGATCTGAAATCACAGTGGAACCCCGGAAGAATAATCCACAGAAACGGGATTCGTACACTGACTGTTCAGAGTGAAACAAACGACGATCTCCTGCCTTCCGAATTACTGAAAGCTATTAAACCCGAAATTGCTAAACTAAAACTCCCCGACGGATACAGGATATATTACGGTGGGGAATATGCCAACCAGAAGGAGACTTATGGCTATATGTTAATAGCACTGGCGATCAGCCTGATTATAATTTTCCTTGTCCTGCTCTTTCAGTTCAGGAACCTGAAGGAGGCAGGACTTGTAATGCTTACAATTCCATTGAGCCTGTTCGGTGCTGTTTTAGGATTATTGATCACCGGGAATGATTTTGGCTTTATGGCTTTTTGCGGCATAATAAGTCTTTCAGGAATTGAGGTGCGAAACGCAATAATTCTGATTGATCATACCAATGAGCTGCTGAGAAAGGGGATAGACATTCCGACTGCTGCACGTGAAGCCGGGAAAAGAAGACTCAGACCGATTTTTCTTACTGCAATGGCTGCTGCAATTGGGGTTTTCCCAATGATTTTGTCGGGATCTCCTCTCTGGAGTCCGCTGGCAAGTGTAATTGCATTTGGGGTAGTGTGGTCGATGATTATTTCAACTCTGTCGATTCCTGTGCTTTATACTGCCACAATAAAACCGGGAGATAAAACAGACGTTTTCAGAAACCTTAAACCAATAAAAAGTGAAAACCAGGATATTATTTAAGAGAGAGCCGGCAATTCTTTTTCTGGCCCTGGCCTTTCAGATGCAGCTTCCCGCCCAGGAGACTCTTTCAATCAGCCTGAATGGGGCCATCGATCTGGCCCTACAGAACAATCATCTGCTAAATATCAGGAGGTTGCAGCTCGATGAAAGACAACAGATTGTTAATGAAGACAAAGTAAAATACCTTCCCACCGTCATTATTGGGGGATCATACCAGTATAATACAAATCTGCCGGAATTAGTAATGAAACAGGGTCAGTTTGGTTCCATCCCCTTCGGAGGAGTTACTATTCCGTTGCCTTTTGTTGATGAGGTTGTTGTGCTTGGAAACAATAATTTATACAATGCAGGAGTAACACTTTATCAGCCGATAACACAGCTTGGAAAAATCAAAGCAGGAGTAAATGTTTCAAAAACTGAGCTTCAGATAGCGCAGGCAGAAGAAAACAAGGCAGTTTTCCAGATTAAACAGTCGGTAGAGAAACTATATTTCGGACTGCTGATAATTCAGAAACAGATTGAAGAAGCAGAAATAAAAATTAAACTGGCTGAATCAAAACTCCTTGATGTGGAAAATGCAGTACTCGCGGGAAAAACAACTGAATCAAACAAATACGGACTTGCGGCATTGGCTGCTGATGAGGAGCAGAACCTCCTGAAGCTGAAAATTCAATATGATGATTATGCTTCTGACCTCAGGCAGCTGACAGGTCTGACGAGCCTCGGTGATTTAATTCTTGAACCTGTAATGACAGAGGAGCTTTTGGAAAAACCTGCGGTAATTGATACATCTTTATATGAAGCCCTCGTAAAAAATAATGACTTGCGGTTAGCATCGCTGAACCAGGCCCGGGCAGAATATTCAATTCAGGCCAGCAAATTCAGCTATCTGCCTGACCTGGGGATAGTGGGCAGCTATACATACCAGGATGGCAATTTTATCTACCCTAAGAACAATACCTTTGTCGGAGCCTCATTGAAGTGGAATCTCCAGGATATACTTTCAAACAGGACTATTCAGGAGCAGAGGATGTACATTAAAATGCAGGCAGAGGAAAACCTGGCAAATACAAAAGAGGAGGTTAATAAAGAAATTGCAAAAGCTTACCGTAAGCTTAAGCTGTCGGAAGAACTTATCGGGGTCGCCAAAAAGGTAATGGATTACCGGAAGGAAGACCTTAAGATTCAGAATGACAGGCGCAAATCAGGGTTAAATCTTGAATCGGATCTCCTTGCTGCCCGGGCAGCCATGGCTAAAGCCGAATCAGACTATTTTGCTGCACAACTTAATTATAGGACCGGCCTTACAGAGCTTAAAATTCTTACAGGAAATTATTAAATGATTGCGGATTGCAGATTGTCGATTTCGGATTTTTAAATCCGCAATCCCAAATCCGCAATCCGAAATGAAAATAAATCCACAATCGACAATCCGCAATCCGAAATAATCAAAACTCTTCTGACAGATCAGTACTTAATCCCCTGATCATTAAGATATTTAATATACTCTGAAAGCCTTGGCGCATCGGACAACTTAAACTTCCTGTACCATTCTTCGGCTTTCTTTTCATCGCCGGTTTCAATTGACAGCTTAATAATGTTTATATAGATCAGGCCTTCTATGCCAAGGTTTTTGGTATCAATTTCCTCAGCGATACTGACAAAACCGATAAGCGCCCTTGCCGCTTCATCATTTTCACCAAACGAAAATGCCTCATCAATCCTCTTATTAAGATCGTTGTCGAGGGTGATACCGTAAAACGAAAAACAATTATCATTACAATCTTCGATAAGGTCGATCCATTTTGTGCCGGGCTTCAGAGGAGGAAATGTAAGCATGAATTCAAGTTTCTCTCCAGGAGCTTTGAATTTATAAGTATCAGGACAGACAGGTATGCCGGAAGATGATTCCATCCGGATTTTTTTCCCGTCAGGGTAGGCCAGATAAATATTTTTATCCGCGCAGAATGTGCCATTGGGTATCCGGTTTTCGAGGCTCATGTAAAAGAAAGTAGCCTCAGGCCTTGCCTCTACCTTAATAATATTGAGTGTTTCATGGCTTTTCAGCGAATAGTTCGGATTAATGAATGTTTGCGAATGCAGAAATCCGGTCGCCAACAAAATCACTATTCCGGTTATAAGTGTCCTATTCATCATTGATTTGATTAAACCCGCAAGTTATTAAATTATTTCATTAACAAATAATGAACAGACTGCTATGCTGTACTTTGTAACTTACTTTTGAACAGCAGATTAGACTGATACGGATCTCAATCTTTTTTGTAATCCTTTTGTAACAAAACCTTAATGGTCCCTTAACCGGTATGAACTGTCCCGAACATACCTTTGCCCCGGTGTTAATTCAAAAATTTGTTAAACTAAATATTAAAAATTATGAAGAAGTATTTACTATTTGTTTTTATTCTGACAGTTACTATTCTGACTGGTTGCCAGAAAGATTATTCAATACCTGAAGTATCAGCTCCTGACGCTGAAAGTGTGCAAGAGAGCAATTCTGTTGATCTGACATTCAGTTTTACGGCAGAAGGCGGTTATAAATCAGCGTCACTTAATGCCACCGGAGGTACTGCAACAATTAAAACCAATGCAACTGCCGGAGCTGTCTCAGGCAATCTTGTTGTAACCTTCACAGCAGGTAACCAACCAGGAGCAGGCTCAGTTACCCTGAATTTAACCGATAAAGAAGACCAGGCAAGCTCAGCAACTGCTGTCCTTACTATTGTTGAAGAGCAAATGGTAATAACTGTTACGGGAAATATTACTGCCAATACTACCTGGGAAACAGGCAAAGTATACATACTTGCCAGCCGTATTACTGTTTTATCAGGAGTTACCCTCACAATTCAGCATGGAGTTGTTATCAAAGGACAGGCAGGTACAGGTGCGAATGCAACAGCACTTATGATTGCCAGGGGAGGCAAACTGGACGCAGTTGGAAATGAAACCTCACCAATAATATTCACCTCTGTAGCTGACGAAATTATGCCGGGTCAGATTGCCAGCCCGAACCTTGATCCGACATTAAACGGACTCTGGGGTGGTTTATTGATCCTGGGCAAAGCCCCTATCTCCGCTGATGCTGAATCGATGCAGATCGAAGGAATACCGCCCTCAGACCTTAATGGTCTTTATGGCGGCACGCTGCCAAATGACAATTCTGGAACAATTAAGTATGTTTCAATCCGTCATGGCGGAGCAAATATCGGGGAAGGAAATGAAATAAACGGACTGACTCTGGGAGGTGTAGGATCAGGTACCGTTATTGAGAATGTAGAAATTATAGCTAACCAGGATGACGGAATTGAATGGTTTGGCGGAACTGTAAATGTTAAAAATGCTATTCTCTGGAATGTTGGTGATGATGCAGTAGATACAGATATGGCATGGGCAGGTACACTCGATAACTTCGCAGTTATTACTCCTGGCGATGAGTGCTTCGAGCTTGACGGTCCGGAGGGAACAGCTTCGGGAAGACATACTATTAAAAACGGTTCAGCTAAAGCCGGTAATGCAGAGGGCCTGGTTGATCTGGATGATAATTCAATTGTTACAATGACCGGCATCTATTTCTTCGGACTAAAAACCGGACAGGACTTTGATGATTTGCCATCAGGCGGCGGACTGACAGCCTCAGATCTTCAGGTAACACTTCCTGATGGTTCGGCTCTGACAGATTTCTTTAAAGAAGGTACTTCTGCTTTTGCAACTGTTGTAGCCACAGGTGCAAATACAGTAGGCGTCAATATCGCACCATTTGACGGATGGTCATGGGCCGAAGTTTCAGGTGCCTTAGATGATTTTTAACAAATTATTTTGAAGCAAAAATCCGCAGGATTAAGGTCCTGCGGGTTTTATATTTATTTACAATATTTCAAACAATCAATTATGCGTCTATTTAACTTTTTCTTTTCTATAGCATTTCTATTGCTATTTTTTCCGGAGCTTAATGCCCAGAATGGCATAATAAGGGGGTCCGTTTTTGATGAGACAACCGGAGAACCTATGATCAGCGTTACAGTTATGATTGAAGGTACTACCAAAGGGATTGTTACTGATCTTGATGGTAAGTTCAATCTTACGATTGAACCAGGAATTTATAATCTGAAATTATCATTTGTTTCATACGAAACTAAAAATATCAGGGATGTGAAAGTAACCGGGGGGGAAGTTACCCTTCTTGATAACCTTACGCTAAAATCTTCAACAGTTGGTCTTTCCGAAGTAACCGTCAGTGCCAGTATGACAAGGAACACTGAAGGGGCCATAATGTCAATTAAAATGCAATCGCCCAACCTAATTGATGGGATTTCTGCAGTCAACTTCAAAAAAATGGGTGATTCCGATGCGGCATCATCTATGAAACGTGTTCCGGGAGTATCGGTTGAGGGAGGGAGATACGTCTATGTCAGGGGACTGGGAGACAGATATACAAAGACAATTATTAACGGAGTTGATATTCCCGGACTTGACCCTGACAGGAATACAATGCAGCTTGATATCTTCCCAACCTCTATCATTGATAATATAGTGGTTTATAAATCATTTACTGCAGAACTGCCTGCCGATTTCACCGGTGGAGTAATAGATATAGGCATTAAAGATTTTCCTGACCAGAAAAAAGGTAACATAACATTAAGTACAGCTTACAACCCTGACTTCCATTTTAAAAATGATTATCTAACATACCCTGGAGGTAAAACCGATTTTCTGGGTTTTGACGATGGAACACGCGATATCCCGGCAACGACAAATATTCCTTTCTTCACGGAAGTCATTGCTGATCCTTCCGGAGAAGAAGGGATGCGTTACAGGGAGATCCTTGAGGATTTTAATCCCACAATGGCTGCCATGAAACAGAACAGCTTTATGGACTATAATTTAGGAGTATCATTCGGAGACCAGCTTCCTGTAAAGAAGCTGACTATCGGATATAACCTTGGCTTTTCCTATAAAAGCAATACTGAATTTTATGAAAATGCAGAGTATGGAAGATATGGCCTTTCAGGTGATCCCGACGTAACCGATCTGGAGGTTAGGGAATTTCAGATAGGGGATTACGGTGTACAAAGTGTTCTGCTTAGCGGTTTAGCAGGAGTTGCAGTTAAAACTAAAACATCAAAATTCAGGCTCAACATGATTCACCTGCAAAACGGAGAGTCGAAAGCAGGAATTTTCGATTATACAGGATCAGACCAGGGAAGCAACTTTTCAGGATATCAGCATAACCTTGAATATAGTCAGCGTTCACTGACAAATATTATGCTTGACGGGAAACATAATTTCAATAAATCAAAATGGGAATTAGTCTGGAAATTATCACCAACTCTTTCTGCCATTAAAGACCCCGATGCACGTTTTGTAAGGTATATAGATGGATTTGAAAACAACTATGAGATCAATACAGAATCGGGATTTCCGGAAAGGATATGGAGAGATTTGTCTGAAATTAACCTCGTTGGGGTAACGCACGTTACAAAAGAATTTAAGTTTAACGGACAGAATGCACGACTTAATTTTGGCGGATCATATGCATATAAAGAGCGTGATTTTATTATCCGCAAATATATGTTTAACATAAGAAATGTTCCTCTTACGGGAGATCCTGATGAATTATTCAGGCCTGAAAATCTGTGGCCTCTCTATGGTACTATGACTACAAGCGGAACTACCTATGAAGCAGATTTTGTTCCTTCAAATCCCAACCAGTTCAATGCAACCTCTAATAATGCAGCCGGGTACGTCTCAACAGAATTTAGTCTTTTCAAAGGGCTAAAAGCCATTGCAGGATTGCGGCTGGAGAATTTTGTACAGCGATATACCGGACAGGATCAGCTGGGCATCAACATTCTTAATAACGATATTGTGCTTGAAGATTTAGGCATTTTCCCCTCTCTCAATCTAATATACAGCCTGACCCAAAATCAAAATATAAGGGCATCTTATTCCAAAACAATTGCAAGGCCATCTTTTAAGGAACTCTCCTATGCCGAGATTTCTGATCCCATCAGCGGCAGGACCTTTGTAGGCGGTATGTTTCGCGATGAGGATGCAGTAGCTGGAATAGTATACTGGGATGGAAACCTGGTAAGTACTGATATTCAAAATTTTGATCTTCGATGGGAACTTTTCCGGAATAACGGTCAGATGATTTCATTAAGTGGTTTTTACAAGTATTTCGACAAACCTATCGAAATAGTACAGTATGCAACCCAGGCGGGTGCTTTCCAGCCACGAAATGTCGGTGACGGACAGGTTATTGGAGCTGAAATTGAATTGCGTCAGAACCTGGATATCATTGGTAGAAATTTTAAAAACTTAAGCCTGACTGCAAATATCTCTGTTACAAATTCAACTATCCAATTAAGCCTTACAGAATATACCTCCAAAGTTGAAAATGCACGCACCGGACAAACTATCAGCGAATACCGGGTGATGGCAGGACAGGCTCCCTATCTGATAAACACCGGTATCTCATATCTGGGGGAAACCGGATTCTGGTCAGGGTTTGAGGCAGGTCTCTATTATAATGTTCAGGGCACCACTCTTCAGTATGTTGGTATTGCTGACAGACCCGATATATATACTTTGCCTTTCCACAGCCTGAACTTCACTACAAGCAAACACCTTGGCAAAGAAAAAAGAATGCTGATCGGATTTAAAATAGATAATCTCCTGAATGATAAAAAAGAGTCAGTATTCAGATCATTTAACCCGACAGATCAGTTCTTTACAAAACTTGAACCGGGAATTACTTACCACTTAAAATTGAGCTATGCATTGTTTTAAGTCGGTATCTTGATTCGTAATTGATTGTGAATGCCCGTCGAACTGTGGCTACCAGCATAGACGGGCATTTTTTTGGGTAATTGTATTAATTTGTAAGACATTCTTATAAAAAATGCGCTTAACTTTATAACGATATCACGGAGAAGCATAAAATATTAATAACTGTTCTATGGATCTGAAAAATAAGAAAATACTCATTGTAGACGACGAAGAGGATCTTTGTGAAATACTTCAGTACAATCTTGGCAATATAGGGTATCAGACAGAAATCGCCCATTCAGCTGAAGAGGCCATTAAAAGGTCGCTTAATAGTTTCGATCTGATATTGCTTGACGTGATGATGGGACCGATGTCGGGCTTTAAACTTGCAGACAAGCTGAGGAAGGAAATGAATATTAATGTCCCGATTATCTTCCTTACTGCAAAAGATACCGAAAATGACATACTGACCGGATTCAGCCTTGGAGCTGACGATTATATATCTAAACCTTTCTCTGTTAACGAATTAACAGCCAGGATTAAAGCAGTGCTTAAACGTACACGTACCGAAAAGATTAAGCCACCGGCCATTATAAAGTATGGTGAGATCGAAATGGATACAATCCGAAAACGTCTTATTATCAATGATGAAAAAGTTGAACTGACAAAAAAGGAATTTGAAATTATGAAACTTCTTCTCGAGAACCAGGGTAAAGTATACTCAAGGGATGAGATTCTTACAACGGTCTGGGGGAATGACGTGGTCGTCACAGAAAGAACCGTCGATGTTAATATTACACGGTTAAGGACCAAACTTGGGATCCACGGTAAGAATCTCAAGAACAAAACCGGCTACGGATACTTTTTTGAATTCTGAAAAAGTTGATAAAATGTTTTCTTCGAAAAATAAATTCAGAAACAACCTCCTCTCTTTCTATTCTGCAATCTTCTTCGTAGTTGCACTTCTTATTATCACATATCTCTATAACAGGGAAAAGCAATACAGAATATTAACCCTTAATGACGAATTATACAATATCACCAGGATAGTAGATAATTATCTTAATATTAACTCGATATATGAATCCGGACAATACCATAAGATTGATTCGCTCAGCCGGCTGCTGCCGCAATCCAATCTCCGGATATCGATTATTGACACTTCCGGAAAGGTGCTTTATGACAGTTTTGTAGATGATTTTGAAAACATGGAGAATCATAGGACAAGACCGGAAATTCTTGAATCTTCTAAATCAGAATTCGGTACAGCAGTAAGGTTATCGGAGACCACAGGCCAGGAATATTATTACTATTCAAAATTTTACAATAATTATTATCTAAGGGCCGCCTTAATCTACGACGTCAACATATCCAATTTTCTGAAAGCAAATCTCAATTTTCTTTTTGTCATTCTTTTCTGTTTTATAGTTATAGGTATTGTGCTGCTTATTGTAACCAACAGGTTTGGAGAATCAGTTACACGATTGAGAGATTTCGCTATCAGCCTGAGGAATGACAAACCGTTTATTTCAGATTTCCCTAAAAATGAGCTTGGTGTGATCGGTTCTGAAATACTTGAAATTTACAATAATCTTTTATCGGCAAAAAATGACCTTGCCAATGAGAAAGAGAAACTGTTCAATCATCTTAATGCCCTCAATGAAGGAATTGGTTTCTTCTCACCTGAGAGAGAAATTATTTTCAGCAATGATCATTTTATTCAGCAGATGAACATGATTTCGGGAGATCTGAAAATATTCTCATCGAATTTCTTTGAGATTTCTGAGTTTCTGCCAATTAATGACTTCATCAGCAAGAATTCCAACTCTGATATAGATTTATCTGATTTGCCTAAAATGGAGTACCAGGTTGCCAAGGATGGGAGGTTTTTCAGAGTACAATGTGTAATCTTTTATGACAGAAGCTTTGAAGTGATTTTGAACGATATTACCAAAGCAGGTAAAAACAAGCTTATAAAACAACAAATGACCTCAAATATAGCTCATGAGCTTAAGACACCTGTAGCTTCTATCAAAGGTTATATTGAAACGCTCCTGAGCAGTATCGGAATTGATCCCAAAAAGCAAACATATTTCCTGGGAAAAGCCCTGGCGCAAACTGACAGGCTGACCGGACTAATAAATGATTTATCTGTACTTAATAAAATAGAAGAGGCCGGTTCATCATTTAAACCCGAAAAGGTCAGAATTAAAAAGGTCATTAAAGAAGTCCGTGACAATTTCAAGTCTGCAATTGAAGAAAGGGAAATTAAAGTTGAAATAAATATGGGGGATGATGTTTCGGTTAAAGGCAACAAATCACTTATCCTTTCCATATTCCAGAACCTTGTTGAAAATGCAATAAATTATGCAGGTGAAAAAACCACTATCAGGATACTTGTCTATAATGAGGATAAAAGATTTTACCATTTCTCATTTTCAGACAACGGTGTTGGAATCCCGCAGGAACATCTGAGCCGTATTTTTGAGCGTTTTTATCGAATTGATTCGGTAGTTCAAGAAAGAGTGGAGGAACAGGCCTGGGTCTGGCAATTGTAAAAAACTCTGTTTTATTGCACAAAGGAGAAATCCTGGTAAGAAACAGGCGGGTGGAGGGACTGAATT
>CAVPCP010000010.1:0-36035 GCA_963702415.1 uncultured Bacteroidales bacterium
ATCTGTAAACTTTTTTCAGGACGAGTCAGTTTCTAGTCGGGGTGAGAATAATCGGGGCGAAAACTATTCCTGATAATTCATTGCAGAAATACAAAAATGTGTCCGGGTTAACTGATATTCCACTATGCTACAGCATTTCATAAGCAGGCAATTTTATGATATTAATCCTTTACAATTATGATGACGGCAAAAGAACCACCAGTGTATTCCTAATTCAGGATGGTAACTTGTTAAATCATGGATTCTTGTTACAACATTTCTGGCATTTAATAGCTCTGATAACTTTTTAATGTTCTTTAGTTGCCTTGTCATCATTATTTTATTAAGAATAGAAAAAATAAAAAAGAATCCTTTTGAAGATATATCGCCATTATAATAACCCTTTAACTTACACCATAATTTAGCTTTAGTTTCTTGTTCTTCAATCCTGTATTCAATAAACATATCCTTCATATAAAAGTTAAGCGGTTGATTAATTGGTTCACAAATACGACACGCTATAAAAGAATTTTCCATGAATTCGAATATATGAAACGATAACAGGTAGTGTGTGTTGACTTTTAGGGGTGGCAGGTTTTCAATGATATAATCAGGTGATTTTCTACATCTGTTGTCAATAAAATCATAACTGTAAGGTGCAATACGCAGCTGTTTTAGCCATACAAAAATGTCTGATGCACCTGCTTTTATTTCAACACACCGAAGCAGTTCCCTGCAGTCTGTATTTGAAATATTTGGCAACGAATCAATAAAAAAAGATGGCTTAGAACAAGTTTTTATCTTCATTTATATATCGATTTTATTCTTATTTAAATGAAGGTTATTATCTCCTATAAAGTTAATCCTTATCAAAATCACACACAAAATTATCTATCCTGCATTGGCTTAGAGCTATTCTTTCTGCATCCAGAAGGCTGATTATCTATGGATTTGAACTGAAGATTAATTTTTTAAATTATTTGTTTTTAACTTAATTTTGATAATGTATTAATAAATGGTGATTTTACATTGCATGGTTTTAATCTTTGCAGGACATTCATACAGAATAGAAACCTTTAAATGAAAAGTAGACTTAGGTAATAACCAAGGATTTATAACTTAATATCTAACATAAAGAAATAAAATCAATAAAATGAAAGTCTTAGTAATAGGTGCAAGTGGTTTGCTGGCAAAGCCGGTAATCAGACACATGGATAAAGCAGGGTTTCAACTCCGCTTATTTTCAAGAAGTGTAAACCAATCGATGTTTGATAAAGAATTCGAGTTGGTTCAGGGCGATGTTTTTAACCTGGATGATTTGAACAAGGCAATGACCGGATGCGATGCGGTTCATATTTCCCTTTCTACTGCAAATGAAGCATTGGCAGCAAAAATAGTTACAGATTCTGCCCTGCAAAAAGGAATAAAGCTGATAAGTACTATTTCAGGTTGCACTGTGTCAGTAGAGAATCGCTGGTTTCCAATGATAGAAAACAAATATCAGGCAGAACAGACCATTATCAATAGCGGTATCCCTTACATGATTTTTCGTCCGACCTGGTTTTTCGAATCGCTTGACTTGATGATAAGAGACGGGAAAGCTATGCTACTGGGTAAACAGCCAAATCCTTCTCATTGGGTCGCTGCTGACGATTTGGCCAGGATGGTGGCGACAGCTTACAGGAAGCCCGAAGCAAAAAACAAAATTTTCTTCATCTTTGGACCAGAACAACATTTAATGAAGGATCTATTGGAGAAGTATTGCAAACTCCGTTATCCCGAAATTAAAAAGGTATCATCTGTCCCAATATGGATGATGAAAATGATAGGACTGCTTACAGGTAACAAGCAATTAAAAGGAGTTGCTTCATTATTTGCCTATTTTGAAAAAGTTAATGAGTTGGGTAATCCTGACGAAACAAACGCGTTGCTCGGTAAACCAATTATCACATTTGAAAACTGGGTAAAGTCAAAAACAGTTTAGCTGGTTAATGAGTACTTGACTTCGATTTGGTCAATTTAGACCGGCCAAATGTGGTCAGATAGTCTGGCTTTTCTACACCATTTCATGTTGTTCTAAATAAAAAGAATCTGAGACTATTCGAGTGAATGATTCCATTCAGTACAAAATTTTTAAAGTATGACTTTTTTGGCTTAATTTTGATATTAACATAATAAGATTTAAACATTTATCATGGAAATTGGTGAATTGTTCTTCATTGGTTTCTGCAGTCTGGCTGCAATAAATGCTTTATTTTTTGCAGGTTATATATGGTTTAGGCGCGACAGAAATATCTATCCGAGTATTTTATTGTCACTGTTTTTACTTATTACTGCATATCGTATTGTGCAAATGCTGCTACACGATCTGCAGGATGATTTTAATCTTGGTATAAATGTCAGAACTTTTTTCTTTTTTATTCCCACATTTCCATTAATTGGTCCGTTTCTGTTTCTATATATAAAATCTATATCCTCGAAGGATTTTAAATTCACTATAAAACACCTGCTTCACCTGTTGCCATTTATATCTTTCCTGATAACTGACCTTTTAAATCGCGGGAACTTCCCGCTTTCATACGATAATCGAACTCACTATATGACTTATTGTGTGGAAATAACCGTCATCCTTGTACAGTTTCTAATATATTTGATAGTTTCATTTAGTTTTGTCCGGAAGCTGATAAAGCAGAATATTCCAGAGAAATCCTCAAAAGATAATATTGATCCTTTCTACATAAGGAATATTGTTTTAATAATATCATTTTTCTGGATAATCTATACGTTATATTGTATCCAGACCTATTTTCGATTCTATTTCCCAACAAGAGTAATTGAAGCAGTTTACTACTCTTTCCTCAGCTATTTGATCCTTTATTATGAATTAAGAGGACAGAGGATAACCTCTGCTAATAATTATGCGATCAGATACAAATCTTCAGCACTTTCGGCGGAGGATTCATTAAAGTATAAAGCAATAATTCTGGAATATATTAGTAAAAATGAATCATATAAAGATCATATAATCACTCTTGGAAAATTCTCTAAAAGTCTTTCCCTGGCACCTCACGTCGTTTCACAGGTGATTAATGAACAACTTTCCAATAATTTCAATGATTTTATAAATTCATACCGGGTGGAAGAGGCAAAAAAAATGCTGATGGATCCTGAAAGGAAAAACTTTACAATTGCAAGTATAGCTTATGACAGCGGATTTAACACTCTTTCGGCATTTAATGTTGCGTTTAAGAAATTCACAGGAGTTACTCCATCTCAGTTTCGTTTAAAAGATAAATAATCTCCATTGCCTTGTATTTAATGGAGATTCCCATTTCTTGAATTGTTCATATCCCTGAATTATAATTCCATCTGACGTTTTTATAATCCTGTCTTACTGATTTATGATTCAGATAGGTTTTAATGATTGGCCAATCGATGCTTTGATCCAATATTCTTATAAGATGGAATTCCAATTGAACTAAGATTTTAATCAGCATTAATAGGTGATAAAAATGCAAATTATCAGTGCCCCTAATACAGTAATTGACTGGGATGATATTCCGATCACAAAACATTCTGGAGAAACCGGATATTGCTTATTCGAGAACCTATGAGACAGGAAATGTCAGGATAAGATTAGTAGAGTATTCTCCGGGTTACAAATCTGATCACTGGTGCTGCAGGGGTCATGTTATTTACGTTCTTGAAGGAGAAATAGTATCAGAACTAAAAGAAGGGGCCAGCCTTATTTTGAAAAAAGGCATGTCCTGGAGTTCGTGCGATAATAATCAAAATCCTCATCGAATTTTTACCAAAAATGGGGCACTGTTATTTATTGTTGATTAATTGAAATTAATAAAAGAATAAATAAAATGTAACATGAAGATCAGAGTATTCTATATATTATTACTTATCCACAGTTTTCAGCAATCATTTAGCCAGACATACTATATCAGGGCAGGCAAAGTATTTGATGGCAATCAGATACTTAATGACAGAGTAATTACTGTCAGTAATGGATTGATTGAAGGAATATCTGAAAGCACCAATGCGATTCCTGATAGTTCCAGAATAATTGATGCCTCTGATTGTACAGTACTCCCCGGATTAATTGATAGCCATATTCACTTTATGGGAGCGCCAATGCCTTATATTACAGAAATCGAAAAGCACAGCTGGGGTAAGCTGGCCAGTGAAGGTATATCACTCTTCCCGGAACATCGTTTACACTTGCTTATGAATGGAATTACATCTATAATTGATATGGGTGCACCTTTAAAAAGCTACCAGCAAATTGATAAGGCTATGGTCAATGGAAAAATCACTGGACCTGAACTTTATTATCCCGGGCCATTGATAACTGCACCCAAGGGACATCCGGCAGGTACGTTCTATACAGGACAGCATGACCTGATAACTAATGGAACTTTTCAGGTCAATGATGTAGCTAAAGCAAAAAAAGAAATAGGATTACTTGCAAGTAAAAAGGTTGATTTTATCAAAATTGTTTACGACCGAATGTGGTATCTTAAAGATGGTGTCCCGCGTTTGAGTCTTGAGGTTGCAAAAGCGATTGTAGAGGAGTCTCATAAACTTGGTCTTAAAGTAATTGCACACGTAGGTTCCGAAAATGAAGCGAGGGAAATGATCAGGATAAATGTGGATGGAATAGAACATGGATTTGCGACAACCTCAGATAGTGTATTCAATGAGCTTAAGGACAAAAATATTTCCTTTACACCTACTTTAAGTGCTTATGACCATTATGCTGCTTCAGCAGTGCCATTTATGCAAAAAACAATTCGGCGGGCAGCTGAGCTTAATGTTCCAATTGTAGTTGGAACCGATTACCCGTCATCATATGGTGAAAAGTGCGGCGATGATATTTTTAAGGAAATGAATCTGTTGGAAGATAATGGTGTCAGCAGGATCGAGGTATTAAGAGGTGCAACACATTATGCAGCAGAAAAGATAGGCAAAGAAAATGAAATCGGTTTCATCAGAAAAGGATATCGGGCCAATCTGGTTTTTTATGAAGGACAAATTGATACTGGCAGATTAACATCTTCACGGATATCAGGTACCATGTTGAATGGTGATATGATCATCGAAAAAGGAATGTTGGTCAAGGAATATTCTTCTTATTTCAAGACAAAGACTTCAATGGTATTTCCTTATGGTTTCTATGACGCTGTTTCTGAAGTTAATATTGGCATCAGCTATACAAATTTTGATCTGCTCCATTCCGGAATAAGTCTCTACAGTGATGCAGCGTGGAGTACAAGGAACATGTGGTCGATAAATCTCCAGTTTTTCTTACCAAGTCCTATTAAAAAGACTTCTTTAAAGGCGGCCTTTCATTTTGATAATCTAAACAGGTTATACTATGGTACAGGGAACAATACTTTACCTGAAAGTAAGATAGAATATGGGTCTGTTAATTTTAAAGAAAATATTTCAGCTACCACAACATGGAACAAGTATTGGAAATTAGCTTACTCTTTTACGTTAGATCAGTTTAAAACCAATACAAAGGAGGATGATATTCCATCAACAATAAACGGTGTAAATGGAGGCAATCAAACAATCCTTGGTTTATCTTTTATCTATGATTCACGTGACCATCAGAATAATCCCTGGAAAGGTACAATGATATCTTTAACACCAGAATTTTCACCAAAATATCTGGGAAGTACAAACCAGTTCGGAAGATTGACTTTTGATGTCAGAGGTTATATATCTATTTTCCCCAGGAATATTTTTTGTGCAAGGCTTCTTTATCGTCAGGCATTTGGTGATGTTCCGTATTACTATTTACCTGATTTTGGAGGCAGTATTTTAGGGAGGGGCTATTATACATCCCGATTTATAGATAGAACAGGCATCTATGGGCAGGCAGAATATCGTTTCCCAATCTGGAAAATAATTAGTGGAACAGCATTTTATGATATTGGCCAGGTTCAAAAAAATGCTAAGGATTTCAATATTAATAGTTTTCATCATAACTTTGGTTTCGGACCAAGGTTTAGTTTTGGCTCAAATGAAAATTCAATTCTGGGTATGGACTTTGGATTTTCTAACGAGGGAATGATGGTTTTTTTTCATGCAGGACATGCATTCTAATATTAAACATTTATAAATAAAAGGAAACAGAAATGAATACTATAATTTCAGATTCAGCCGGATTTTCAGGAAAAGTCTCTTTGAAAACAATATTACTCATATGCGGTATTATCTCCTCGCTGCTTTATGTGGCCGCTACCATCCTTGGAGCGATGCGATGGAAGGGATATAGCTCTAATCTCAGACTGTCAGCGAGCTGATCGCTATAAATGCTCCATCGGCACCACTCGTCGTTCCGCTTTTCTTCGCTTATAGTGTATTGATGTTCGCATTCGGATTGGGTGTCTGGAGATCATCTGGTCAAAAACGCGTCCTGCGCATCGTAGCATGCTTTATTATCGGAAAGGAAGTACTAGGCTTAGCGGCAACACTATTTGCCCCCATGCACATGCGTGGACAAGAGACAACGCTTTCTGATACAATGCACGCACTCCTGACGGGTGTGGGTGTTTTTCTCTGCATGTTTCCTGCAATAGGATTAGGAGCAACGGCATTCGGGAAGCATTTCCGCCTCTATTCTATCGGCACAATGCTGATCTTCATTGTTTTTGGCATTGTTTCCTTTCTTGACGCTCCACAGCTTGCGGCAAATCTGCCTACACCATGGTTGGGAGTCTGGGAGCGTGTCAACATCTTCGGTTACTTGATATGGATTGTGGTACTGGCCATTACCCTCTTGAAGACAGAAAAGAGGGAAGATTCAATTAAATCAACAACTCCTGGCCAAAGTTAAACAGGAAAAAATCAAATGTATTATGCTTAATAAAAGATAAACTTAAAAATATAATAATATGAAAGTTACAGCATTTATTGGAAGTGGAAGGAAGCGGCATTCTTACAATGCCTGTGATAAATTCCTTAAAAATCTGCACTCTCTGGGTAATATAGAGTGTGAATTAGTACGGTTAAGTGATTACAATCTCGGAACCTGCAAAGGTTGCAGGGTATGCTTTGATAAAGGTGAAGAATTCTGTCCGTTTAAAGACGACAGGGATAAACTTGTGGAGAAAATGAGAAATTCTGACGGAGTGATATTCGCATCTCCGAATTACTCATTCCAGGTATCTTCATTAATGAAAATATTCATTGACCGGCTTGCTTTTACTTTTCACCGCCCGTCTTTTTTCGGTAAAACATTTACAAGCATAGTTGTCCAGGGAATTGGAAAAGGAGAAGAAATTGTAAAATACCTTGATTTCATTGGAAAGGGTATGGGTTTTAATATTGTTAAAGGTTGCTGTATTAAAACTCTGGAACCAATGACAGAAAAATCACAGAAGGAATTTGACAGGATCATTGACCTGCAAAGCAAAATATTTTATGCTCAACTTGTGAAAAGTGAATATCCCTCTCCTTCATTATGGTGGCTTATGGTATTCAGAATGGGACGAACCAGCATAAAAAAAATGCTTGATGAAAACTGGAGGGACTATACATACTACAGGGATAAAGGATGGTTTGAATCAGATTATTTCTATCCTGTGAAACTGAATCCTTTTAAGAAACTGACCGGTAAAATATTCGATAAACTTGCGCTTCAGATTATAAGAAGCTGATGTCACAAGCTGTCTACGGATGAAATGAAATTTGTTAAACAGATGAGTAGGTATTTTTCCGATACAAAAGAAGAATATATTGCCGATGAGTGCGATACTTATAAAATTTTAGGAGAACCATCTATCAGCATAATGGAATATGCCCAAGAAATCAGAGATGAAAAAGCTTACGAATATTTAGCAATGTAAAATATAAAAATATAGGTCATGAAAAAAAAGAAATATATCGTATTTGTATTTGCTCTTATTATTATGAATATAAGTTTGAGCAGTTGTGAAAAGCTTAATTTAGAACACGAAGAAGCGCGGAACATAATTATTGAAAATATTGATTTCACGAAATTAAATGTTGGTGAATATACCGGATATTATGCCGGTGGTATGTACGGCTGGCGCGAAAACGAATGTAGGATTTTAATAGAAGAGTTAAATAATGATACAAATAGGGTTGTTACCATCGAATTGATTAGCAGTAAGTCTGATTATACAAAACAATTTTTAGATACACTATACAACAGAGTTATTACAAAGCAATCGCTTCAAGTTGATGCTGTTAGCGGAGCAACTCTTGACTCGAAAGCCTGCTTGAAAGCTGTAGAAAATGCTTTAATAAAAGCTGAATAACAACAACCCTATAAAAATTTTAGCAATATGAAATCTTTAATATTACATTACTCATATACCTGAATCGGAAATCGAAGCAGATACAATCGTCGATAAAATTATAAATCAACTATAAAATAATTTAACAGAATGAAAAAACATAAATCATTACTATTTAGCTTATTTGCATTAATAGTTATATCAGGATGCTCTTCAAACAAACAACTCAATGTACCTGTATCGTTGTACAAATCGGAACAAGCAAAGAAAATTGCTTATGCAAGCTATGACAAAGCCATGGACCTGTGGGACATTGAATACACCGAAGATTTTGTGGAAACCAGTTACGGCAAAACACATATTATTCTAAGCGGTGACACAAACGCAAAGCCGTTGGTGGTGTTACCCGGCTTATTTAGCGATGCAACCATGTGGTATCCGAATGTGGGCGAATTATCGAAACATTACAGAGTTTATACCTTAGATATGCCAAATTACGGAGGTAAAAGCATACCTGCCGGAAAATCCGTTACCGAACTTAGCGACTATGTAGTATGGTTTACCCAAATTATGAAACACTTCAAAATTGATACTGCTCCGTTATTGGGCCTTTCATACAGTAGTTGGCTTTCATTGGCATTAGCCCGCGAAATGCCGCAAAATATTTCATCAATAATCCTTCTTGACCCTTCTGAAACCTTTATGCCCATGAATGGCGGTATTGCATGGAAGGGATTCCGATACTTCATGTTTTTTCCAAATCGTAAGAAATATGGCAAATTCCTGGACTGGCTGGGTGGCGGATATACCGATGAAAAATGTGCTGTATGGAACGAACACATGCTTGATGTAATTGAATTTGGTTCGGTTAAAATGTTTGATGTACCACAACACCGTATTTATAAACCCGAAGAGTTAGAAATGATAAAAATGCCGGTTTTGGTAATGGTAGGCGGCAAACCGATTTTGTACGATAGCCCCGATGAATTCAGAAACAAAGTTATTACAGCTATTCCACATGCCGAAGTGGTTATTGTTCCCGAAACCGGACATGGACTGAATATGGAGAAACCGGAAGAGGTAAACAGTAAAATCATAGAATTTCTTGCAAAGAATGAATTTGATTAATTTTAAAAAGACAAGAAAAAGCCTGCCTGTAAAACGCGGTATAGTTAATTGCCGGTGCAGTGCGTATTCGAGCTGCACAGCTCGTATCAAAAGTAGTTGTAACTTGATAGGAAAGTGCCTCGAAATCGGCAACTAACCAAACCGCCAGAACGTTAGTGGCAAGCAAAACATACAGCACGAAAAATTGAAAATGAAATAAATTTTTAGAGGATAAATTATGAGTAACGAAAAACAAACAATTCACGAATTTGACTTGAATGTAATTTATGATTATTTTTCAAGTGTGGAACGACAAGGACCAGGAAGTCAGGAAATAACGCTCAAAGCATTGAGTTTTATTGACGGTCTCACTGAAAAGTCCAAAGTCGCTGATATTGGTTGCGGTACAGGCGGTCAAACAATGGTGTTGGCACAAAACATTCCGTGCGAAATTATAGGTGTTGAATTATGGTCAGATTTTATCAATCAATTCAACCAAAACGCCCAAAATAAAAATCTTCACGACAGAATGAAAGGCATTGTCGGCAATATGGAGAATCTTCCGTTTCAGGAGGAAGAATTAGACCTAATTTGGTCGGAAGGTGCGATTTATAACATTGGATTCAAGCGTGGACTAAACGAGTGGCGAAAATTTCTGAAACAGGGCGGGTATATCGCAGTTACAGAAAACACTTGGTTTACCGAAGAACGACCTGCCGAAATTCAGGAATTTTGGCAAAAGGCCTATTCCGAAATAGATACAATACCGAACAAGGTTGCTCAAATGCAAAAAGCAGGTTATCTTCCGATTGCCACTTTTGTCGTACACGAAAGTTGTTGGACAAACTATTATTCCATTATGCAAAAGACTCACGCATCTTTTCTGAAGAAATATAAAGGCAACAAAACCGCAGAAGAATTTGTTGGCTATCAGCGGTATGAAGCAGAGTTATATTACAAATACAAAGCATATTACGGTTATGTATTTTATATCGGAAAGAAGATTTAGAGTGAAGCTACTATAATAAATCTTGGATGTGGATTAGATACACGTATTTACCTGCAGCTTATTCATTTGGAGTACCAGCATATTTTGATAACGATCGTGAGAAGAAGTTAGGCTGGTTCAAACTGCTCTCTATCAATTAAGGTGTTACGTAAAGCTCAATGGATCCTCCAATATAGGGTCGATAATAACAGATCGGTATTTCATAATTAAAAGTAAATAACATGGAAAACAAGATTTTAGAACCTCCAACAATTAAGGTTAATCCGGGTACCTGTTCCAAATGCGGATTATGCACTAAAATCTGCCCGACAAAGGTATTTAGAGCCACCAATGGAGATGATAAGGTAATCACACATACAGAAGAATGTGTTCTGTGTGGTCAATGTATTTGCGGATGTCCGACAAATTCAATTATCCATAGTGGATTTAATTCCGGAAATTTTAAACGTATCAAAAACAAGAAGACCGGTGACACCTGAAAGCGCTTTTGAATTCTTATCACAGCGAAGATCTGTGAGGAACTATAATGGAATAACTCCACCAACAGAATTGCTGAAAAAAATAGTTGAAATAGCAGGATTTGCTCCCGGAAGCCCGCATCACCGAGTAGGATGGGTAAGGGAAATGACAATCGTGACGGGAGAGGATAATATGAAAATCATCAGGGATATGACCGCGGATTATATACAGAAAACAGTTAGACTCCTGAATAGCTGGTATCTCAAAGCAATGGCTAATTTTTCAGAACTGGCAAAAGCCGGAGTAGGGGTAGTTCCTGATTTGACAATGAGATTGGACGAATACAGGAATGGAAAAGACTTAATAATATACAATGCTCCTGCCGCGATATTCTTCCATGCCCCTAAATTCTCTTCAACTCCACAGACAGATTGTGATACTGCATTACAATTGGTGCAGCTTTATGCCGAATCATTTGGTCTGGCAACTTGTTGGAATGGACTGATCCAGGGGGCTGCTGCAGGTGATCATTTAAAAGGATTTACAAAGCTTGCTGAATTTCTTCGTATTCCTGGTGAAAACAAGTGTTATGCAGCCATGACGATAGGTTATCCTTCTGTTTCCCTGCACAGTATTCCCGAAAGGAAAGTTGATATTACTTTGATTAATGGGAACAACTGATTAATGCAGAATATAGTCAATTACAATCTTTTCCATTCCAACCTCCATCTTGTTAATTTCGGAACTTAATCCAACAATTTAACAAAAAAACACCCCCATCAAATAAATGATGAAGGTGTTTATGGTGGTGAAAAATGAGAAAATTAAATCATCATATTTTGAACTTTTCTCATTTCTTCGGTTCATATCCAGTTCATAAATCCTTGTAACTAACTGTATATGAACCTTTTTTTGTCGGGGTGAGAAGACTCGAACTTCCGGCCCCTACGTCCCGAACGTAGTACGCTACCAACTGCGCCACACCCCGATATATATTCATTGCTACCAACGGAGTCTACCACGCTATGCGTGGCCTACCCCGATTTAACCTCCGAAGCCCGTGCGAAGGAGGTCATTTCCCGCCTCTGCCAAGGCTAAAGCGGATTTAAATTCACGGACATAAAAGTAGTAATTTCTTTGAATTATTTTTCCTGATTATTCCGAACATGTTATTGTTATTTTCTCCATAAGCCCGGAAGGAACTTATAATACAACAGGTGGCGCCATGTTATAAAATCGTGTGCCCCATTACTTCCTATGTAATATTCGTGATTGATATTGCGCTTCACAAATTCATTATGCAATACTCTTGCTTGCCCGGACCTGGTCTCATTGGTACCGGCACCAACAAAAAGGTAATCAACCAGTGAATTGAAATCAGACCTGTCAACTGACGGGGTTTTATCTAACGACTCCGCTGAACTGAGAAGACCAAAAGAAGCGAACTTATCCAGATTGTTGAATCCTACTACCTGAGCATGTCTCCCTCCCATCGATAATCCGGCTATTGCCCTTCCATGACGGTCGGTGCGGACGCTATAGGTCTTTTCGACAAACGGGATGATCACACCTACCATCTCATCATTGAATATTTTGAAAGTAAGCTCACTATGCTGCGGATCGTTCCGGTGCACAACCTGGTTATTAGGCATAACAATAACCATAGGTAATGCCTTGCCTTCGGCGATAAGATTATCCTCGATGAAGTTCACACGTCCGAAAAGGCTCCAGGTTGATGCAACCTCACCCGAACCGCCGACAAGGTATAAAACAGGATACTTGAGGTCAGTTCTGTAATCGGGTGGAAGGTACACATACATCTCACGCGCTCCCTTTGTAACATCGGAGTAGTAAGTATGTCTGACAACCATCCCGTGTGGGACATTTTTTGCATCATAAAAAGCAGGGCCGTCACCATGCACAACAAGGATACTGAAGCCAGGCTGTCCGGCAAATCCGGTAAGTGTGTTCGACGGATCATCGACGCTCACACCGTCTATAATAAGCTTGTAGTAATAAATTTCCGGCTGAATGGTACCTACTTTAAGTGTCCAGATTCCATCGTCTCCTTTTGTGAATGGAACAGGTTTTGATGCTTCAGTTGAAGCAGGATATTTCCGGAAAGAAGAATCTCTCGGGCATCAGGTGCCTTAACCTTGAAAATAACCATATGATCGTCAGTTACTTCAGGCGAGTTTAGACCTGCCATAAAAGGGATCAGATTCTGGGTATTTTTTTGCGGTGCCCAGTCGAGATTAACGTGTGCCTGCTGGGCAGTTGCCAAAAATTGCTGCAGCCATAAAGAAAAAATGAGGTCAGCAAAATGTGATTTAACTTTTTCATAGATATTCTATTTGCTTTCTGATTTATCCATTACCTCATACCGTAAACCGCAAAACGTTTCACCTAAACAGCATCGGTGAAAACTCCGAGAGATAAAATCCTCCAGTTGGCCCATGTATGCCCTCCTGTGCTTTCACGATACACATATTTGAAGCCAATTTTGTCGAGAGTTTCACGGAGTGTGACCACACAATCTTTAACAAAATCATCCTTCCCGCAGGCTATCTAGTAAAGCTTATACCCGCTGTTTTTAAGAGCCTCAAGCTTTGTAATTCCTCTCCTGTTCAAGCTTTGCAGCATCCTGATTCTGAGGTCCCATGCTCATGATCCCCATACTGTAAACTCCAATGTAACTGAACATCCCTGGATTGTTATTGGTTATTGTTTGGGTATGCATGCCGCCCATCGACAATCCGGCAATTGCCGCTTTTTTCTTTTCCTTTGAGCTGTTTGTGAGAGTTTTTCTCAATAAATGGAACCACATCCTTTACAAGGTGTTCCTCAAATTTGCCTGCATAGCGCTGGTAGAGTAGCCATCCCCTGTTCGCCTGTTGAAGGAAATCTGGGTAATTCTTGTTCTGAGCGCCTGCCTGGTTGGCATTACCGTTGGTCATTACAACTATCATCGGTTTGGCTTTACCCTGGGCTATAAGGTTATCCATTATCTGTGCTGCTCTTCCCATAGTTGTTGAGGCATCCTCATCACCGCCGGCTCCGTGGAGAAGATAAAAAACAGGGTATTTCTGGGTACCTCCCTCATATCCTGCTGGCGTATAAACATACACTCTTCTCTGGAATCCAAGCACTTCTGACTTGTACCACACTTTCGTCACAGTACCGTGAGCTACATCATTCTTGTGAAAATAAAGATCCGAACTCAGTCCCCGCGACAATGAAGTAACTCTGATAACGATACGGATTGCGCCGGACCTGGACATTATTGGGATCGATTGAAGGTCACGCCGTCAATTGAAAATGTATAACCGTAAAGCTCCGGTTTGAGCGGTCCGACAGTGAGTACGTATAAGTTGGTATCATTCCTTACAAGGTTTTCTGCTGCCCCTGGGTCCGGCCTGCCATTCTCCGGATATAGTTATTTTCTGAGCATCCTTTGCATAAATTCTGAAAGTAACCTTATTGTCTGGAAGTTATTTCCGGGGAAATGATCCTCGTTGGCGTCCTGAAAGCAGGCAGGGGCGGCAGGAGGCGGCTGCAGGCCTTGCCGGCTCCTGAGCCATGACGCTGATAGTCATTATCAGCAATACAAAATTTGCAAGAATTGTTACAATTTTGAAAAGTGTTGTTCTTTTTCATCATAATATAATTTTAATTTTAATGGAATAACAGAACCACACACGATTGTAAATTATATTTATTAGTGATTGAGTCTATGGTCAATCATGCGGGTTTGATGTTTTAATTTGCTTATTTAAAATGTAAAAAATTCCAGGAAATTCTATATCTGTTTCGTTTTCAATTTACCTTAAGATGTTACTTTTTTCAGCAATTTCAATCTCTGGACCTGGCATCCTCAGGAAGCAGGAACCCTTCATTTACAAGCTCTTCAGCTGCTCTTCTGACAGCCTCCACATATTTTTCATGCGAACCATACCGTTCCTCAAGCGAAACCCTTGGATCCATAACTGCCTTTCTGTCTTTCTTTGTTTTTTTAAATGGTATGAACATTCCGTTCAGAGAAGAAGAGGTCTCCCTTTCCGAAACCCTCTCTCCTCCGCAAGGCCCATCCCGTAAAAGTTCCTACCGGAACCCTGATATTTATGCTCCGATCCCGGCAATCTCATTGCCATCCTTATCGACACCGGGAACCATGGTTTTATAGTTTTGTTCAGACTTAACTTCAGGAGGTTCCTTCTGAAGTACACCCGAAACATTTCTGAAATCATACTGCGGTCCGTAATCGAGAAGAGGCAGCTGATTAGCCTTTCCGTTATATGGAACGGCTGGAATATCTGGCCATCCGGTTCCTGATTTGTCAGGTGAAACCAGCGTACCTGATGCGATGGTCGGAAACTTGCTTTGCGGAGGATCTTTACCCTCAACTACCCACTTCTCCAGAGCAATTAGCAGAGCCCGTAGATATGGAGTATATGAATTGTAATTCTGACTGAATCCGCTGATCTGATCTGCAATGATCCCGGGTGTGTGCTGGGTTCCTGCAAATAGATATATTCTGACATTTTCAGGGATCATTAAATCTTTAGCACCATACGAATCTGTAGTAGTCAGCGAAGCACGCAGCTGCCAGTATTCCGAGGAGCTCAGAGTCTGAATTATTTTAAGGGCATGTTCCGGTTTCAATACATTTTTCCAGTATTCCCCCTGTTATACCTGAAATGGGATCCGGTTCTGTCTTCGAGGAGAATGGAGGATCGTTGCCCGGGAACAGGTGGTCTTCGTGCTGCAGGCCTCCTCCGCCCGGACGTCCGAACCGGATATTTAGTGAAATGCGCCTCGTCCCGATATGAGCGTTCACTCCGTCAAACACCTTTAATCCATTTTCATCCTGATTAAAGCCGAGAAATAAAAATGTTCGTGCAAAATTACTGCATTGTGAAACACCCTGCATAATGGCAGCCTTTAAAGGGTTTGAATCTGATTCGTTCATCAGTAATGGATTGGAGAAACCCGAGTCGATCTTTTAAGCTATATTTCAGGAAAGATGA
This sequence comes from uncultured Bacteroidales bacterium, assembly GCA_963702415.1. Classification (GTDB taxonomy): domain Bacteria; phylum Bacteroidota; class Bacteroidia; order Bacteroidales; family VadinHA17; genus LD21. The sequence goes on from CAVPCP010000010.1 coordinate 15,864, forward strand.
AAAATCACTGATGGCCGCAAATCCAAGACCCAGTACAAGCGGATTTTTTGCCATGTAAATAAGCTCATAAATGTAATTCGGCTCAAAACCATCTTTCAATGATATTTTTGTTGGGGAGGGAATACCAGGGAACCTTGTTCGTGAGCAGTCAGAAAATGCCCATTCGCTGTTTGGAACAATGATCCGGGGATCTGATTCGAGGATCCTTTTTTGTCAATGTACAGCAATCCTTATTGTCAAGGGTGATGGTCTCATAGCTGTGATGTGTCTGTCCGGTGAAAAAGCCACTGCTGAGATTAAGAGTGTTTGCAGCTAAAGAAACCTGGTATTCGGTTCGAAGGATGCCGGCAATCTCAGAACCATTGTCGTTTGCATATGGCACTCTCATTATCAGGCGACTATTCCCTCTTAGAACATCCCCCTGCCAGGCGCACCAGAAATAAACATATCCTCTTCCAAGCAAAGCCGTATCGGCCGGAAATGCATCTCCCCGGTTTGGAAGGCTGAGGAAAAGCAAACCATTGCTTTTCGCCATATCAGCAGGACGAAGTATTATGAAATCAGAGATATATTCAACCATCCCCCTTTCGTTCCCGGGCGCCAGACTTATATCCTGGATTATGCTGTTCAGAGGATTTCCCGGATCGACTTCGCCATATGCCTGCCCTGTCAGCTTTTCATATGGTCCTGGCTGTGTCCCGAAAACCTTCCCTTCCAAATAAGAGGTTTGGTTTTGTAACAATGACTCTGACTATTCTTGCCTGTGAAGTGTAACAGGTGAAGACCAGTATCAGTAGAAAAGCTATAAGCCGGGAGATCGCCTGTAATTTTGTTTTTCATTTAAAATGATGATAAACTAATGTTATCATTTATGAGTTAATGTCGTTTAAACAGCTCAATCGATTATTTAGACCTAAAGTAGTGATTATTTTTCTAACTTTCCGCAATTCATTTTAACCGGGGAAACTTGTTATGTCATCTGAACGTATCATTTCAATTGATATCATGGAGGGACTTACCCTCCTTCTCATGCTGTTTGTCAATGATCTCAACATGGATGTGGCGCCGGCATGGCTCGGTCATATGAAAGCTGATTTTGATGGGATGGGACTGGCCGACTGGGTATTTCCCGGGTTCCTGTTTATCGTCGGGATGTCGATCCCTTTTGCATTTTCAAACAGATTTTCCAGAGGCGACCAAAATACTGATATTTCCCGCCATATATTTACAAGAACAATAGGTCTTCTTATAATAGGGGTACTGATGCTGAATACGGGAAGGGTAAACCCTGAACTTACCGGCATTGGTAAAAACGTCTGGGCACTGCTGATGTACCTGGCTGTCTTTCTGTTCTGGAATGATTATTCCAAAATGGAGGACAGGTTTTTTACCGTAACCGGACTCAAGCTGGCAGCACTTGGTATTTTCATCCTCCTCGTTTTCAAATTCAAATCAGGTGAACCGGAAAACAGCGGTTCACTTGTAACGGGATGGTGGGGCATACTTGGACTTATTGGCTGGGGTTACCTGGTATCAGCGTTTACTTATGTACTTTGCCGTGATTCAATATCCAAAACTGCAGTCATTGCAGTGGTTTTTCTTGGATTGAACATACTTTCCGGATTGAATCTGCTCAGTCATCTTAATCCGGTCAAACCCCTTCTGGGAGTAATTATTGAGGGGAGTGTACCATTTATCGTTCTGACAGGCCTGATAGCGGGCCTGATCATTAAGAAATTCAAAAAAACTGAATACAGAGTCCTGATACTGATTTTTACCGGGCTTGGGATTTTTTGTATTTATCAGGCGCCTTTTTAAGGAACTGGTTCATAATTTCAAAGATTAAAGCCACACCCAGCTGGGGATTGATATGCAGCGGCATCAGCTATCTTATATTTATTCTCATCTACTGGATTGCTGATGTAAAAAATATAAGATCATGGGCCTCCTTCTTCAGGCCTGCCGGCGAAAACTCGTTAACCACTTATCTTGCTCCCGATATTTTATACCATCTGATATGGATGACAGGCATACCCTTAATGTTCTATAAACAATCGACCGAGCCTCTGGTAGTGGTTGCCGGATCAGTTGTATGGGCCGTGCTGATGGTATGGCTTACAGCTCTTCTGAAGCGACTGGGGATAAGCTTAAAATTATAGAAAAATATTCAAATCAATTAACCACGGCGTTACACAGAGTTTCCCGGGGTTTCACGGAGTTTAAAACAGTGCAACTCTGTGTTGACTCCGTGCGACTCCGTGGTAAAATAAAAATTGGAATTAGCTGATAATTCTTCACCTACCTCCAGATTGAAGCAATTTCATATAATTCAGCCTTTTCCAGTGTTACAGCTCCTCCTTTTGAAAACAGTTTGAGCTTTGAAAAGCTGCCTGCCGGGAAAAAGATGCTTGTCATTACAACCCTTCCGTCATCTATAAAGAGTTCTGCAGATGAAGCATCAATGAACAGATGCATTTTTAGTTTTTCACCAACTTCATAGGGGGCTTCGGCAAATCCTGAAAATCTTTCTGAAAATGAGGAATTGCCTGATCTTGCTCCTGTCAATGTAGACCTTCTTTCCAGGGAAGGAATAACCGGCAATAAATCTCTCTCCCTCATTATTTTCCAGGATTATTCCCAGAGAATCAGCTGTGCTTCCTGCAAGATCAAATTCAATCATTAACTTCGCTGCAGGCAAGCTTTAAGCTGTCCGTAGCAAGCTCCTGTTCACCTGAATTGTACTTTTTATTACTCCCAATTACAGATTTTGAATTGTTCCTTAGGGTTTTAAGCTCTCTTACCGGTCTGGATATCAGGGTGTAATTTTCATCTTCGCGCAACAAAGATAATTCGCGCGGAATAGTCATGGCGCTGCGCCAGACTTCAGTAGGGACAACAGTTGCATAGTTCCAGTTGCTCATCCATCCTAAAAACAGCCTCCTGCCATCAGTTTCAGGGATTCCTGACCAGGTTACGCCTGCATAGTTGTCTGTTCCCCGGTCGAGCCATTTTTCTACTGAACCATCAGGAGTAAATGAATGTCCGTCAAAATTACCTGTAAAATACTGGGTTGCGGACCCTCCGTTAGGACCTCCCGGATTTATGCTGACAAGCATAACCCATTTCGTTTCCTCGCTTCCTTCCACATTAAGAGGGAACAGATCGGGACATTCCCATACTCCTCCGTGTGCTCCTGATTTTTCTCCGAACTCACTTTCAAACGACCAGCTCTTAAGATCAGGGGAAGAATAGATATGTACCCTGTCATGAACCGCAAGGATCATTATCCATTTTCGTGTTTCCTCATGCCTGAATACTTTCGGATCCCTGAAATCTCTTATGCCCGGATTGGGAAGAACGGGATTACCTGAAAATTTCGTCCAGGTTCTTCCTTTGTCGGTACTATAGGCAATCCCCTGACTTTGAAACAGATCACTTCCGGAGCTTTCAAGCTTCTGATCGTGGTATGTAAAAACTGCAACAACCGCCGGATTTTCATCATCCCCAAAACCTGTTGTGTTGCCTGAATCCACAACAGCGCTTCCCGAGAAAATATATCCCAGGGAATCGGGATAAAGAGCAACGGGCAGATGAGTCCAGCGGACCATATCAGAGCTTACCGCATGGCCCCAGTGCATCGGACCCCATACTGTACTGTCGGGATAATACTGATAAAAAAGATGATACTCATCTCTGAAAAATACCATTCCGTTCGGATCATTCATCCAGCTGGCTTCGGGTGAAAAGTGAAACTGCGGACGATACTTTTCGTTGTAATAACCTGTTCCGGTTTTCTCATTTACCGGTCTGGTACTTGTATTCGGACCACATGATGTAACCACCAATCCGCATAATACAAAAAGTACCTGAAAATAATTTTTATTATTCATTCTTTCAATGGCTTGTTTCTGTGTCAATTTGAACGGTCTGAGGTGTTCTTTTCACCATCTATCCAGAGGCTGTTTCAAAAGTCTGATTCCATGCGGTTTCTGCCCCCTTCCTTATTTCTTCTGCTTTTGTTACCGGCTAAATTATAAAAAGAAGGAATACCATCAACAGGTCATCCCTTTAAGATGTTGAATTCCGGAATATCTGTCTCTAAATCCATATATTTGTGTACTATTCAGGTTAAATGCATCACAGATCACTTCATTTAATTAAGAATTATGGGGTTTTTTAAGAAAATTACTGATCCCCCCGGCAGTGCAAAATCGCCGGAGCCGGAAAGCTTTATAAGATTATCATGGGACACATGGAGATATAATTTTGGAGACATCTTAAATCCTTTAATTGCAGGAGCATTCAGCTCAAAACCCGTAAAGCGGATCTCCTCCCGGCAATTTGGAAAGTATGAACACTATTTTGTTATTGGGTCAATCCTTCAAAGATGTACAGAAAATACCATCGTCTGGGGAAGCGGATTTATTTCTGATGATGTCAGCTGCAGGGAGGCTCCAAAAAAGATCCATGCTGTAAGGGGTCCCCTGACAAGAGCCAGACTTCTGGCACAGGGAATTGAATGCCCTGAGGTTTATGGTGACCCTGCTTTGCTTTTGCCCGGAATTTACAGAACTGAAGTAACCGATAAAAAATTCAAGCTTGGAATAGTACCTCATTATAAGGATAAATCTTGCAACTGGCTGAAAAACAATCACCAATCTGAATTTAACATTATTGATGTTCAGAATAAGAATCCACTTAAGGTAGTTGACGAAATCAATTCATGTGAAAAAATAATCTCCAGTTCTTTGCATGGACTGATTGTTGCAGACGCATACGGAATACCTGCAATCTGGGTGAAATTCTCAGATAAAGTGCTGGGTGACGGTTTTAAATTCAAAGATTATTTCGCATCTGTTGGCAGAAATGATAAATCGCCTTTAGACATTAAAGAAACCACATCGACCGACACTATTCTGAATAGTTTTTACCCTTACAGAATTGAATTTGATGCAGATAAACTAAGGAAGAATTGTCCATTTAGTTAGTATAAAAACAACCATCGGCTGATTATTGAAGCATGATCATTCATATTCATTTCCATCTGAGAGCAACAGGCGTTACAAGAAGCATTGAGAATATTTTCCCGATACTGATCAGGTATTCTGAAGCTCTGGTTTTCGGTTATGGTATTGATGCGCCTAAAATCAGTTTGGTATCGTTACTCAGGGAGGTTTATTCCAATAAAAAGACTACAATTCATGCGCACAGGAATAACGAAATTATTTTTGCGCTTATTCTCAGGTTGCTGAGGGGAAAATTCAACCTTGTATTTACCAGGCATGCTGAAAGCAAACCTTCGGGATTTACATGCTTTCTGATGAAAAAAGCAGATCATCTGGTGAGCCTGAGCACCTCAATGGCAAAAAAACTGCCTTTTAAGAATACGATGATCAGGCATGGCGTTAATACTGAAACCTTTAAGATCCGGGATAAAATAAAGATCGATAATATCCCTCAGAAGAACCTGATTACCGCAATCGGACGATTGCGCCCTGCAAAAGGACAACTCGTTGTGCTTGAAGCATTGATTTCGACTCTTAAAAATAATCCCGGCTGGGGATTGATGCTGATTGGCAAAACCGATGACAAAGAATATGAAGACAAAATATCATCCCTTGCCCTTAAAAATGGTATTGCACAGCAGGTGCATTTAATCCCTGAAACCAGTCAAATTGCTGATTATTACGGGGTTAGTACTATTGTCGTTATTGCATCAGTCTCGGAAGGTTTTTCTTTAGTCTGCCTCGAAGCCATGTCGTGCGGATTGACGACAATAGCAACTGAATCTGTTGGTATTCATTCCGAGGTTATTAAACATGGAGAAAACGGTTTCCTCTTCCCTGTAAACGACCATGAATCGCTGAGCCGCATTATCTCTGATATTATTTCGGGAAAGATTGTCCTTGATCCTGTAAAGATAAGGCAGACCATTCTGGAAAACTGGAGTGTGGAAAAAAATGTGAGGGAGTTATTGAGGCTGTATGGAAATATACCTCATCCCCCCACCCCTTCTCCCAGGGGAGAAGGGGAGCTTAATCCTAGGTCTCACTAAGGTCCGCAAAGGACTTTTTCAACAGCCCCTTGGGGAGAGGTCAATAAGGATCTACATCTATCGCTATCTTTAGCCCTGATGCTCCTTTCTCCTTCTCAAGTCTTTCGATCGATTCCATGATATACTGTTTGGCAATCGCAACAGGCTTTTCCTTTTCAAGCTTAATCAGTATGGTTTTAATATACCAGAGTTGTATTTGGGAAATAAGCGGGAATTCCGGTCCGAGAAGATTCCTGCCGAAGTGAGATTTTAAATCGCGGCCTAAAAAATCGGAAAAGCTGTTGAGAAGGGATCTCTCCTTATGTCGGATGTTGATTTTTAACAGACGACAGAAAGGAGGATAATTGAAGGCTCTGCGTTCATCAAGCTGGATCCTGAACATGTTTTTGTAATCATGATTCAGGACAAGCCTGATTATCCTGTTATCAGGATCAGAAGTCTGAATTATTACTTTACCGACCTTCTCTCTTCGTCCTGCCCTTCCGCTAACCTGTTCCATCATATGGTAACTTCGCTCGTGAGCCCTGAAATCAGGAAAATTGAGAAGATTATCGGCATTTAAAATGCCCACAACTGTAAGATTTTCAATGTCAAGTCCTTTTGATATCATTTGAGTTCCGATAAGAATGTCGATCTGCCTCTCTTCAAGTGCCCTGATCATTCTCTCAAATGAGTTTTTCCCTTTTGTCGTATCCTGATCCATCCTGGCCACTCTGGCAGAGGGGAATACAATTTTAATTTCGTCCTCAATTTTTTCTGTTCCGAAGCCTCTTGTCTCCATTCCCGGTGAGTGGCAATTTCCGCATTGTGCTGGAATTCCGGCTGAATATCCGCAATAATGACAAACCATCCGATTGATGCCCTTATGGTATGTAAGGCTTACGGCACACTGAATACATTTAGGTATCCAGCCGCATTCGGGACATTCGATATATGGCGAAAATCCCCGTCTGTTCTGAAAGAGAATTACCTGCTCATTCTTCCCCAGAGCTTCATCGATTGATTCGAGCAGCTGAGGTGTGAAATGAGAAACCATCAGTTTTTTCCTGTATGCTTCACGGGAATTTGCAACAATTATCTCAGGTAATTTTATCTGACCATATCTTTCCTTCAGTTCAACCAAGCCATATTTCCCTGACAATGCATTATTGTAACTCTCGATTGACGGCGAGGCAGAACCAAGAATTGTCTTTGCCTTATGCAAACCGGCAAGAATGACTGCACAATCGCGGGCATGATACCTTGGAGCAGGGTCGTGTTGCTTATATGACCCATCCTGCTCTTCATCAACGACTACCAGTCCAAGATTTCTGAATGGCAGGAGCAGAGAGGACCTGGCACCAACAATAAGCCCGTACTCTTTCCCTGATTCTTTTCCAGCCACCCGGTTCCATATCTCAACTTTCTCAGCATTGCTGAAGCGTGAATGGTAAATTCCTGTAATTGAGCTGAAATGCCTGTTCAGACGTTGAATTATCTGAGTTGTGAGGCCTATTTCAGGAAGTAGATAAAGTACCTGCCTCCCCTTCTTAAGCTGTTCCTCAATCAGGTGAATGTATATTTCTGTTTTACCACTCGATGTAACTCCATGTAATAAAGCAATTTCCTTATCCGTGAAAATTTCTGAAACAGCATCAAGAGCGGTATTCTGTGCATTGCTTAATTTCTTTAAAGGCTCAGCCGGCAGCTCAGCGGCTGACAATCTTCCTGTCTCAACGGTAATATATGATAAAATTTTCTTTCTGACCAGTCCATCAATAATTCCCTGTGATGAACCGCTTTCCTTTATCAGCACTGATTTCCTTAATGGCTTTGAATTCCTGCCATCTTCACATCCGCTAAAGCTAAGATAGGAAGCGAGAGCTTTATATTGTTTAGGGGCTTTTGCTAAATTATCAAGTATTTTGTTTAATTCGGTTTCAGAGAATTCTGAAGCAAGTTTTACAAAAGTTTCCTCCCTTGGCTTATATTTTTCCATTACCGGCACTTCGGCAACTCCTTCGAGGCAAAGATCCGACGGCAGTGCAGCTTTCATGACCTCTCCTATGCTGCACATATAATATTCTGAAATCCAGAGCCAGAATTTCAGCTGAATTTCGTTTACCACAGGAAAAGGATCAAGAACACTTATTACTGGTCTGATATTTATTGTAGAGGGGGATTCATTATGGGTCCTGAATGTGATCCCGGAATAGAGCTTTTTTTTGCCAAACTGAACCAGCACTCTTGATCCGGGGAATACTTTATCGTTCATCTCCTCAGGAATTCCGTAAGTAAATGTCCCCTTTACTGCAAGAGGCAAAATAATATCAGCAAAATGATTATGCATCATCTGTACGTCTCTCTGCAAAATAGCAAACTAAACTGACTTTAAGAAACTCGACATTACCGTCAGAAGATGGTCTTTCCTGATCGGTTTGATAAGGCATGCGTCGCATCCGGCCTCCAGGATAATGTCTTTATCGTCTTCAAAAATAAAAGCTGTCTGGGCGATGATAGGAATGTCTTTACGGATCTTTCTTAGTTCTTTTGTTGCCTCTATCCCATTCATTTCAGGCATCTGCATATCAAGCAGAACCAGATCAATTCCGGGATTGGATTTAATTATTTCCAATGCCTCAATACCTGATCTGGCACTTATGGTCTTAATATGTGTATCGATCAAAACCCTGTTCAGATAGAGCAGTATGTCCTTATTGTCATCAACAAGAAGGCAAGTTTTGCTGCTCCAGTCTGCCTGGAAATTCAGAGGTTCATTACTTACGAGCTTTGATTTTATCCTGGTACTACCTCCTGCAGGCCTATACGGGATTGAAAAACTGAATTCTGAACCAACTCCTTTTTCAGACTGAACAAAGATCCTGCCTCCCATCCTTTCAATTACCTCCTTGGCCAGAGTCAGTCCGACCCCCAGACCTTCGAACGGCCGGTGATGCCCGTTAATTTCCTGTCGGAACTCTTCAAAAATGTGATCAAGGTTTTCCTTGTTTATCCCAATTCCGGTATCTTTTACCCTGAACAACAGATTGTCATTTTCCCTTGTATAGGAGAGCCTTATTGAACCTTCGAGAGTAAATTTAACCGCATTATCCATCAGATGATTAAGTACTCTTTTAAGCCAGATCCTGTCGGTAAAAATAAGATCTCCATTCTCCTCCAGCATATTCATTACATTGATGATAATCGATTTTTCATTGCGTTTTACAATTTTCCTTGCGTCATCAACGATTTCGTTAACAATGCTGTTAACCGATGCTTCTTCATATGTAATTTCTATCTGTGAACTTTCGAGCCGCGACAAGTCGATGATATCGCCTATTATCTGAAGGAGTTTTTCGCTGTTATGGTTAATATGCTCAATATACTCTTCCTTTACCTCGTTTGTGATATCATTTGCCAGGAGGAGGTTTGCGAAGCCGACAACGCTGTTGAGAGGTGTCCTTATCTCATGTGAAATATTTGCAAGGAAGCTTGATTTAAGCCTGTTGCTTGCTTCGGCTTCAACATTTGCCTTAATAAGGTCTTCATGAATTTTTTTTAGCGATGTTATATCTCTTGAAATAGTGAGAGATCCTATAATCTCGCCGTTTTCATTTTTTACTATCACTGACCTTGTTGACAGATTTACGTAATGGCCATCTTTGTGCTTCAGACGGAGCTCTGTTTCAAAAAAACCTTTTGCCTGCAATGCTTCTGTCCTGTTCTTGTCATAGGCTATATCTTCAGGATGCATAAGCTCCGGCGGATTGATCTTATTATAGTGTTCCTTATTATAACCAATAATCGAATAGTAGGCTGCATTTGCATATTTCAGGTTTAAGTTCCTGTCAAAAAAAGATATCCCGTCATCAGCCGACTGGACAAGCATCTTGTAAAACATTTCCGTGTTGGAATATTCGCGGGTTATGGCTTCTTTCTGGTTTGAGAGGTCCTTATTGGTCTTTTGCAGATCGTAATTAATTTTCTCAATCTGAGCATTTCTTTCTCTTAGTTCCCTGTTGGCTTTTCTTAGCTTTGCTGAAAAGATAATTATCAGAATGGCAATTATCAGCAGAGCGCCCAGCAGTGTTACAATAAAATGTAACAGAGATGCTGTGGAAGCAGGTATATTCACCGGATTAGCTGAATGATGGATATTTGAGCAGGCAGCATACGTTACCTCCGGAAGGCAGGTCATTAACACTGTTACACCTAAAAACAGTAATAACGAGCAAGGTTTCCTGATACCAATACACCCAAATTGCTCTGCCATGAAAATTCTCTTTTGACTCAAGACCCAGTAAACTTTCGAACATCGAATATCACGCAAATATAAAGATTCGCATGTTATCCGGCTTAGTGAAATGAACAATTTATTGCACAAATTATACTAAATTGCAAACAAACGAAATTAAACCATGGAAAGCCAAAATAAGACCTTCTCAGGTGGAAGGAAATATAGTAATGGTGAAATTACGGTGTACTGGAAGCCAGATGCCTGTGTTCATGCATCATATTGTTACAGAGAACTTATAGAAGTGTTTGACCCCGGCAGAAGGCCATGGGTTGATATGAGCGGTGCAGATACCGACAGGATTATTGAAGTTGTTAATATGTGTCCCACCGAAGCGCTTGCATGGAAGTGGAATGATGAGAACAAAAATAAGAATATAAGCATTGATCAGACCAATCATATAAACTTCAGAAGGCCTGAACTTATAATCACAGAAGAACAGCCGGTTCAGGAAAATCCTGTTTCTGTCAAGATTATGATCGATGGTCCTGTTGTTATTAAAGGGGACTTTACGTTTAAGTATTCAGGAAATAATAAAGAACTAAAAGCAGGGATAATTTCACTATGCCGTTGCGGAGCCAGTTATCATTTACCTTTTTGCGACGGAGCTCATAGAAAAGTTGGTTTTGAAGATAAATGACATTATGGAAGCAAATGACAATAAGAAATCCTTGACAATTGTTGAGGTTATTGATGATGGTCCGCTGAAAATCAGCGGTAATATAGTTTTAAAAGATCTTAAAAGGGATATTATAGATAATCCCACAGAAATATTTCTGTGCAGGTGCGGTCGTTCAGGGAATAAACCTTATTGCGACAGTTCACACAAGTGTTGATTCACCCAGGTCTTTATCAATAATATTTAGTTGACCAACAGTGCTTTGCCAACTTTTTCGGCTGCTTCGCCAAAAGTCAGGGCGGAAATAACTGATAATCCGGAATTGTCAATTATCTCCTTTGCCTCCAATGCGTTTGTCCCCTGTAATCTGACAATTACCGGGACTTTTATTTCACCGATCGATTTATAAGCTTCAACCACACCATTTGCCACCCTGTCGCATCTGACAATACCGCCGAAGATGTTAATCAGTATTGCTTTTACGGCGGGATCCTTCAGAATAATTCTGAAGCCTGCTTCAACTGTTGCTACATTGGCACCTCCTCCGACATCAAGAAAATTGGCAGGGGATCCTCCGGAAAGTTTTATAATATCCATCGTTGCCATTGCAAGTCCGGCCCCATTAACCATGCATCCGACATTCCCATCGAGCCTGACATAATTAAGGCTGTGTTTTCCGGCCTCAACTTCAACAGGATCTTCCTCATTCAGATCTCTCATTTCCGCCAGATCAGGGTGTCTGAAAAGAGCATTATCATCAAGGCTAAGCTTGCAGTCTACAGCAAGGATCCTTTCATCGCTGGTTTTAAGAACCGGATTGATTTCAAGAAGCTGTGCGTCACTGCTTATAAAAGCTTCGTAAATACCCTTCAGGAATTTATGCATATTCCTGGCGGCATTTCCTTGGAGTCCGAGTTTGAAAGCTATATTTCGCATCTGAAAGGACTGAAGCCCTGTCAGGGGAGAAATATCCTCTGTAAAAATCAGTTCGGGTGTTTTTTCAGCAACCTGCTCAATATCCATCCCTCCAGCCGGTGAATACATTAAAAGATATCTGCTTGTTTTTCTGTTTAGAAGAATACTGACATAAAACTCTTCCGGTTCACAGGCTCCCTTGTAATATACATCCTGGGCTATCAGAACCTTGTTTACCTTCCTTCCGGCAGGTCCTGTCTGGTGAGTAACAAGATTCATTCCAAGCATCCGGCCTGTCAGTATTCCGGCCTCCTCAACCGATTTAGCCAGCTTTACTCCACCCCCTTTACCCCTTCCTCCGGCATGGATCTGGGCTTTTACCACAAAATACTCTGTACCGTATTTCTCCTTCAACTGACGTGCGACCATAACGGCCTGTTCAGCTGTTTCTGCCACAAATCCCTCCTGTATATCAACATCGTATGCCCTGAGGAGTGATTTCCCCTGAAATTCATGAGTATTCATCCTGAAAAGAATTTATTTAACATTCAAACAAATTACCATCTCTGGCATTGAGGGAAATTTAGAAAAATAAAAGGATATTTTATCTATTTTAGCATAAAAAAGGATGCGGAAACTTCTTAACAGGGAACTTGGAAGAAAGAGTATCGAAGAGTACAGAAATTCAGAAAAATCTTCATTTGTCATAGTCCTCGATAATGTCAGAAGCCATAATAATGTAGGATCTGTCTTCAGGACAGCTGATGCTTTTCTGACAAAGAAAATATACCTGTGTGGAATAACAGCAAAACCGCCTCACCGCGACATACAAAAAACAGCACTTGGCGCTACAGAATCGGTCGATTGGAGCTATCATGAATCTACCCTTGATGTTGTAAGGCAATTGAAGGCTGAAGGGTACAAAATAATTGGCATTGAGCAGACTGAAGGATCGGTTGGGCTGCAGGAACTTAAAACCGGAAAGGGAGAAAAATATGCCCTGATCTTCGGACATGAGGTAAACGGAGTCGCCCAGGAGGTAATTGACCTGTGCGATATATGTGCTGAAATACCCCAGTTCGGCACAAAGCATTCATTTAATATAGCTGTAAGCGCCGGGATAGTGCTGTGGGAAATGAATAGGGGCGTTGCATGCAACGCCCCTACCGATATTATTTATTAGATTCAGAAATTATTGAACCAATCCCATAAATGCACTGTCAGCGAAGAATTTTGCGAATTCAAGGTCTGATTTTGCATATGCTTTCCATTCTGGTTTGGCAGCGACAGATGCTTTCAGACCGGCGAGCATATAATTTTTGTCATCAAGACGTGCACCGACAACAGCTTTCAGATAGTCTGACTTACCATCCACGCATGGTTCTTTCATACTGTCGAGAGTTGCTTTGGCTTTACTGACATCACCCTTAAGAACCTGTGCAAGAGCAAGGTTGAAACAAGGTTCTGTTCCAAAGAAATTAACAGCTTTATCATATTCACCTTTTGTTATCGCAATAACACCAAGTCCCCATTTTGATTCAGTGGTGGCGGCAGTCATCGAGTTGAAGAGCTCTTCAGCTTTCACCATGTCACCTTTAACAAGGTAAACAAAACCTGTGTTGTTCTTAACAACATCATTATTTGCAATAGCCTTGGCTTTATCAAATGCAGCAAGAGCTTCATCCGGTTTACCCATTGTCAGAAGGGTAACTCCTACGTTATTGTGAGCGCGGATACATTTCGGATTAGCCTCGGCTGTTGCCTTGTAGAAGGCAAGTTTTTCGTTGGCATCAGTTGCAAGGGCTCCTGCATGAAGCATTTCCTCAAGGTTAAGAACCTTAGGATCAGACCTCATCTGTGCAAGTATCTGTTCGTCTGTACGGCCATAAACATCAACATTAACCGTCATTTTTGATCTTCTCAGTTTGGGGAGAATATCTGTTTTGAGGGCTTCATAGGCAGCTGACATGTTCTTAATTTCCTTTTCACGAACCACAGGATCGGAATACATTGAAAGAACCCTAAGGATCAGATCTTTATCCTGAATGCTGGAATTTTCAACTTCAGTTTTGAATCCTTCCCAGTCTTCAGCTGTAGTTAATGAACTAAAGAATCCCTCAGCTTTTGATGGTTCATAGAAATTGAATGGTTTTCTTATTAATTTATCAGCTGTAACACCTCTTTTACCGGCTAGTTTTTCATTAAAATCAAATTCACCGTCAGGAGAAGCATAAGAACTGACAACAACACCCTTTGCAACACGGCTTGAATCGCTGCTTGAAGCTATCAGATAATCCATGAGAAGTGTAATATCTTCGGCCTTCAACTCATTACTACGGATATCTGCCTGGTTAATAGCATAATTAACGTCAGCTGTTTTTGCTTCAGGAATAATTCTGACATAGTTGTCTTTCATGGTGATTGCTTTGGCATGCTTCTGCACAAGAGTGGAAGTTGCAATTACTCCATCAGCCAGCTTTATAGGATCAAAATCCAGACTTTTTTTATTAGCGGTGGCATTAGTTCTCAGAATAAGTTCCGACATTTTCATTGCCTCCTTGTAAGGAATGGCACTTGTATAAGTGAATTCACCTCCAGTGTAGGTGATAACCTTATTATTGGCCGTTACTTTTTCTCCCTGGAGAACCTGTACTTTATCAAAAGCTGTTTCACCACCTGCATATGTCAGAACTGGAGTAACAGTAAGTGTAGCTTTCTTGTTGAAATACTTCTCCGGGAAAGTGCCTTTGACAGTAACATTTACAAGACCTCCGTGTGCTTCAAGTACTTTAGGAGTAACTTCGTACTTGACATCGGTGGCCTCTTTTTTCATTTTATTCAGACCGCTGCAACTGGCAAGAAAAGCAGCTGCGAGGATAAGGATAAAATAGCTTCTGATTTTTTTCATAGTTTAAATTTGTTATTTGTTTAAGATATTGGTTTGACTCTCTATATTGAACATTTAAAGAAGTCCAAAGTTTCAAGATGAGTGCAAATTTAAGATAAATTTAAATAAAATAAAAATGACTGTCAGTGATGATTGATGATTTTTTTTATTATTTCATGTAACAGAACACTAACAATCAATTAAATAAATGATCCGCATCATTCCGTCTATTCATTTAAAGAGCACCATTCAACCTGCCAGATCAAGTGCATTTTGTGGAAATAATCCATACATCTCAGTCAAAAAATTATTTGTATTATTATCGTTCCCTGTATTCATATTTACTACTTCCTGAACAAAGTTGAGCATTTCTAAAGTAACAAGTGTTACATAATTTTTGAAATAAGTTATACTATTCACACATTTAACAACTGATATAATCACAAAGTTTTTGAATCAATTACAAAATCACCTTATTTAATCCATAAGGATAATCGTTAAAAAAGATGGTATCGATCAACCTGGAATAATGACTCGTGTTGGTTACAAAATCTATCTCATTTATATCGATAACCAGATATTTGTTTTCAGTATTCTGCCTGAAAAAAGTAAAATAGCTGTCCTGGATTTTCTGCAGATAATCACCGGTGATAGATTTCTCATAATCACGGCCTCTTTTTCTGATATTTTCCAGCAGCCGGTCTGTGTTTAAATGGAGGTAGACATAAATATCCGGTTTGGGAAGGGAGCTGTAAATTATATAGAATATCTGCCTGTACAGATTATATTCGTCACCCTTCAGAGTTGATGCCGCAAAGACCAGTGATTTCATGAAATAATAATCTGCCACGGTAAAAGCTTTGAAAAGATCCTGTGGTCCCAATTCTTCATTCAGCTGCTTGTAGCGGCTCGCAAGAAAAGAGAGTTCGAGAGGGAACGAATATTTGTCAGGATCCTGATAGAATTTTGGAAGAAACGGATTATCGGCAAAGCGCTCAAGTATCAGACGGCCTTCGAATTGTTCAGCTATACGTGTTGCAAGCGTTGTTTTTCCTGCACCGATATTACCTTCAATAACCACATAATTGTACTTGACCTGCATCTGGTACTGATAATATATCAAATATATAAAATATGTAAGGGCGTTGCATGCAACGCCCTTACAATATTTCAAATCAGATCCTTAAAAGCACTAATTCCTGTGATCATCATGATGCTCTGTTTTCACCACCTTCTTCCCTTGGTGGCCTGGGAAGCAGAACTTTTCTTGAGAGTTTCAGTTTCCCTGTTTTAGGATCAATGTCAATTAACTTGACTTCAACTTCATCACCCTCTTTCAAAACTTCTTCAACTGTTTTGATCTTCTTCCAGTCAATCTCAGAAATATGAAGCAATCCGTCCTTGTTCGGAAGGATCTCAATAAAAGCCCCAAACTGAACTATCGTTTTCACTTTCCCCTTATAGATCTGGCCTACTTCCGGGACTGTCACAATTTTCTTCACCCAATCAAGAGCAGCCGTTATTGCTTCTTTATTCTCACCGAAAATATTAACATCTCCATGGCCGTCAATCTCCTCAACAATAATTGTGGTTCCTGTTTCCCTCTGGATCTCCTGAATAACTTTCCCGCCCGGACCGATAAGTGCACCTATCATATCTTTTGGGATCGTAAGCATTTCGATTCTCGGGGCATGCGGTTTAAGTTCAGGCCGCGGTTCGGAAATAGTTTCCTCCATTATGCCGAGGATATGAAGCCGTCCTGCTTTTGCCTGCTCAAGTGCTTTTGTAAGAACTTCAAAAGTCAATCCTTCAACCTTGATATCCATCTGAGTGGCAGTAATGCCATCACGAGTACCTGTTACCTTGAAATCCATATCGCCAAGATGATCTTCATCGCCGAGGATATCAGAAAGGATAGCATATTTATCTGAATTTTTATCAGTTATCAAACCCATTGCAATACCCGAAACAGGCTTGCGCAGTTTAATACCTGAATCCATAAGGGCCAGTGTACCGGCACAAACTGTTGCCATTGATGATGATCCGTTCGACTCCAGTATATCAGAGACTACTCTTATGGCATAAGGGTTCTCCTCATCAGGCGGCATCATATTTTTAAGAGCCCTGTGGGCAAGGTTGCCATGACCAATCTCCCTGCGGCTTATTCCTCTGGAAGCTTTTGCGTCACCAGTTGAAAATGGAGGGAAATTATAATGCAGGGTAAATTTCTCTGATCCCTGGTTCAGGACATCATCTATTATCTTCTCATTAAGCTTGGTTCCCAATGTAACCGTAGTAAGCGACTGGGTTTCTCCCCGGGTAAACAGTGCAGACCCATGTGTTGCAGGAAGAGGATCAATTTCGCATGTAATCGGCCTGATCTGGTCAGGTTTTCTGCCGTCGAGACGGATATTTTCATCAAGTACAAGGCGCCTGGCTGCCTCTTTGACTACATCGTGATAATATTTTTTTACAAGCGTTTCGTTAACCGGATTTTCATCAGTAAACTGAGAAAGAAATTCACTTATAACAGTTTCGAACGCTTCTTCTCTTTTATGTTTATCTGTACCGGACTTTGCTGCTTTATAGCACTTTTCATATGTTTCATCCCATACTTTCTTCTTCAGATCTTCATCATTCTCCTCATGGCAGTATTCGCGCTTAACCGTGGATCCGACCTCTGAGGCAAATTCCGTCTGTGCCTTGCACTGAATCTTAATTGCCGTGTGAGCAACCCTTAGTGCTTCAATCATTTCAGCTTCCGATACCTCTTTCATCTCCCCTTCGACCATAAGTATATTTTCGAAAGTGGCACCAACCATAAGGTCGATATCAGCTTCCTTCAGCTGTGTGGCTGTCGGATTTACAATGAAGTTATTGTTGATCCTTGCGACCCTTACCTCTGACATCGGGCCGTTGAAAGGGATATTGGAAACAGCTAAGGCCGCTGAAGCGGCAAGCCCTGCCAGGGCATCAGGTATTATATCAATGTCGGCTGATATGAGATTGATCGTAACGAAAGTCTCAGCATGAAAATCATCCGGGAACAGAGGTCTTAAAGCCCTGTCGACAAGCCTTGAAATAAGGACTTCATAATCGGAAGCCCTCGATTCTCTTTTGAGAAAGCCGCCGGGGAATCGTCCTGATGAGGCATACTTCTCCTTGTATTCAACAGAGAGAGGCATAAAATCAGTATCTTCTTTTGCTTCTTTTGCCGCCACAACAGTGGCAAGCAACATTGTTTTACCCATTTTCAGAAGTACTGCTCCATCAGCCTGCCTGGCCATTCTGCCGGTTTCAAGGGTTATAATTCTCCCGTCGCCGAGATCTATGTTCTTCTCTTTAATATTAAACATTTTATAATGATTTTTTGAATGATGAAATTACATATAATCAAAGAATATAAGAAAAAAGGCAATTCCGAATTGCCTCTTTTCATTATTTACGTAATTTCAATGCTTTGACTATCTCGCGATATCGTCCTATATCTTTTACCTTCAGGTAATCTAAAAGTCTTCTTCTTCTACCGACAAGCTTTATAAGGGCTCTCTGGGTACTGAAGTCTTTTTTGTTCTTTTTTAGATGTTCGGTTAGATGAGATATCCTGTAAGAAAACAATGCAATCTGTCCTTCTGCTGTTCCAGTATCAATCTCGGATGTTCCAAACGTTTTAAAAAATTCTTGTTTCTTCTCAGTAGTCAAATACATGTCTTTAATTAATATATTATTTATCCATAAATAAATCGAATCCCCAATTTTGGAACGCAAAAATAAAGCTTTTTTATGTAAAAAATCAAACAATTGACTACTTTTTTTTAATTATTAGCTAAATATTTCTTTTAAGTGCAACGGAAACAGTATTAAATTTATTATCACCCTTTTAAATAAAGACGTAAATATACCCCTGAACGTTGCGTCGGATTTGGACATACTTCAACAATTTATTAACATTGAACAGGAGTTATTAAGGTTCAAGCATAAGTTCGTTCCTGTTGATAAGGGTTTTACCGAGGCTGATAAGCCTGCACCCTATTCTGCATTCAAGGCACCTCCTCTTCCTGCAGTATTCATCATTAAGCTGAAGAAGAGCCTGGGTATAAAATGCTGATTCCATTTCAATACCTGCCGTTTTCCAGTCACTTACAACAGAATTTTTCTCGGGATCTGTTTCTTCCAGAAATGAAAGGGCTCTTTCACACAACTCATTCCGTTCATGAAATCGTCCATAAATGAATATTATCGGGATTACAGCATTAATAAGGAAAATATCAGCTGCCTGCAATCCAGCTTTTTTTGGCAATCTGCTGCTCTTTTTGCCAAAGATATAATGATCGTCCCAATAAGATGAGGCCTCACATTCAAACAACGCCCTAAGCTGTTTGATATCAATAGCATCCAGTATTCTCGAGAACATTCCTCCTGTAACGGAAAGTATTGAAGAGAGCTGGGAAATCCGTATTGTCGGGAAATTGACCGGCCTGAGCCTTGAGAATTTCCAGATCCAGCCATGAACAGGTTTAAGAGAGTATTTTGCAGAGAGTATCCTGTACTCCCTTATCAGATCCTTGTAGTATTTATCTGATAAAGCTTCCTTAAACAATCCCTCTTCAAGCATTCCGGAAGTTCCGAAAAGCAGTGCTTCTATCTGAAACCTGTTATCCGCATGCTTCCGGATTATCCTGAAAGGTAATGCAGAAGCAAGCATTTCAAAGGGTTCTGTATTTACCCTGAAGCCAAAATACCGGGTAATTATCCTGTAAAATGTTTCATCCCAGTCATTTCCGGTCTCTGAAAAAATCTTCATTATTGCATCCGATTTCGCCTGCAATCTTTCAATCATGAGTGCATTAAGCCAGTGCTTTATTAAAAACCTGTCGAGTTTTTCAACTTCATTCTGACAGGCAATTGAGCAGGGATTATTTATGAGATCTGTATATTTTTCAAACAAAACCTGATCGTACCTTATTTCAACTGTTAATAATTCCTCACCCCTTGAATTGCAGACCTCCTTGTCGTTTTCGCTGACAACATGCAGGATAACATTATCAAATGCATGGTCGCTGTTATGACCATGATTATTAAAATGGGATGACCGGGTGTGTATTTCAACATTGCCGGCCCATTCAGTGCCTGCTATGAGGATTCTTGCATTGAAAAAATCCGGTCCTGAATCGCGGTTGTATTCCCCCGGATTTATAACAACAATTTTATTGTTCTCATTATCAGTTAATGAATCCTGATCATAAAGATTATATTTCCACAAATAGTGAAGGAATTCTTCTTTCATGGGAGCAAGTATTAGAAAAACAGCGAGGTATTAAAGATACGAAATGTACCTTAATGATATACACAATATGGGAATAAAAGATTGCTTCGTCGCCTCGCTCCTCGCAAGGACCGTGCAAAAAAGCTGGTAAGGTTAC